>NZ_LGYZ01000089.1 GCF_001310275.1 Nocardia arizonensis | reverse complement strand
TAGGCGGCGCGCACGGCGGCAGTGATGGCGCGGGCGATCGCGGTGGCGGTGGTGGCCGGGTCGGTGACCACGTGCACGGTCGCCCCGTTCAGCGGAGTCGGGGCCCCCGGCCGACCGGGGCGTTTGCCCGTGTTCGGTGCCAGCCACAGCACCGCGCACCCGGCCGCGCGCACGGCGTCGAGTCGGCGCTGGGCGGACTCACGTTCGTGGGTTCGGAAGATGCCGTCGGAGATGACGACCAGCAGCCGGGTCGCGCCGGGCCGCGACAGACCCAGGGCCCCGTCGAGGGCGAACGTCGCAGCACCGAGGGCGTGGTATTTGTCCGGGCAACCGAACTCGCTGACCTGGGCGGGGGCGGTGCCCGGGTAGGTGATGGGGGCCACCGTCGCGCCGAAAGTCACGGTCGCGGTGGTGGCGGGCATTGCGGCCAGCTCGGCGGCGCGGGCGATGATCCACGCGGCAGAGGACACCGGCGCGGCGAACGCGCTCATCGAGGAGGACACGTCGCACGC
>NZ_LGYZ01000088.1 GCF_001310275.1 Nocardia arizonensis | reverse complement strand
TGGAACCACGAAGGTGCCGACTGTCGGGGTCATGACGCAGTTGGCGAAGGGGTAGTTGATGACGCCCCACATGGCGGCGAGCACGGTACCCGGACCCGGGTCGACCGTTTTCGACAGCGTGGGCAGCCCGACCTCCGTGCGATCGTCGAGGGTGTCGAGTCCGCTGCGGCCGTTGTTGATATTGATCCAGGCCACGACCAGACCGGAGTTCAGCGGCGCGCCGGTGTGCGCGGGGGCCGCGCTGAAGCGCAGCGTGCCGGGTTCGGGATTCACGCCCTGGTAGCGGTTGTTGCCCTCGGTGGTGCCCGCGGCGATGATCGTGGTGATCGGACCGTTGGAGCCGCAGCCGAAGGTGGGGGCGGCATAGGCGAACGGCACGAAATTGGCGGCGATGTCACGCAATTGGGCGATGTCGACGAGTCGGGTGTACTCGCTCAGCGCGCCGACTCCGGCCCGTGCTTCGGCCTCGGGGCCCGCCTGTTCGGCGAGCGCGGCCAGTGCGGTGTCCACCGGGGTGGCGGGTTCGGCGGTGGCGGGCCCCGAGACGAGGACCGCGCCGACGCCGAGTGAGGTGAGTGCCGCGGCCGCGCGCGCGATGGTCCTGCCGTACACCAGATGACTCCCTTACCTGCCGAGCGTGGGTTTCCCGGACCCAAGGCAGCAACGTACCAGTTCGGCGGCGCGGGTGGCGAGGTGATCGAGTCCGTATCGCCCCCACCCGACCCGATGTTCGCCAGGTATTTGCTCGAATTCGAGGCAATCCGGTGTGTGATCCTGTCGACAGTGAGAGATTACCGAGGGGTAGGGTTTCAGTCGGACGTACGAGACACCACGGGAGTTGTGTATGAAAATATCCCTGTCCCCCGACGAGGTCGCCTTCCGCGACGAACTGCGCCAGTTCTACCGCTCCGAGATTCCCGCCGTCATCCGCGAGCGCGTGAAGTACGGCCACGAGCTGACCCGCGACCAGATCGTCACCTCGCACAAGATCCTGCACGAGCGCGGCATCGCCGTGCCGAACTGGCCCGTGCGGTGGGGCGGCAAGGACTGGACGCCGATGCAGCGCCACATCTGGCAGGACGAGATGCAGCTCGCCTCGGTGCCCGAACCGCTGACCTTCAACGCCCAGATGGTCGGGCCCGTCATCGCGCACTTCGGCTCCGAGGAACTCAAGCAGCGCTTCCTGCCGCCGACCGCCGCCCTCGACATCTGGTGGTGCCAGGGCTTCTCCGAACCCGACGCGGGCTCCGACCTCGCCTCGCTGCGCACCACCGCGGTCCGCGACGGCGACTCCTACATCGTCAACGGCCAGAAGATATGGACCACGCTGGCGCAGCACGCGGATTGGATCTTCTGTCTCGTACGCACCGATCCGAACGCGCCGAAGAAGCAGGCGGGCATCTCGTTCCTGTTGTTCGATGTCAAGAGCCCCGGCGTCACGATCCGCCCGATCAAACTGATCGACGGCGGATACGAGGTCAACGAGGTCTTCTTCGAGAACGTCCGCGTGCCTGCCGATCAGCTGGTCGGCGAGGAGAACATGGGCTGGACCTACGCGAAGTTCCTGCTCGGCAACGAGCGCACCGGTATCACCGGCGTCGGCCGTACCAAGGTCAAGATCGGGGTCGCCAAGGAGTACGCCCGCACCATCCGCCACGGATCGGGCACGCTGCTCGATGACCCGCTGTTCGCCGCCCGGGTCGCCGAGCTGGAGAACGAACTGCTGTCCCTGGAGCTGACGCAATTGCGCGTGGTCTCCGATTCCACCGAAGGCAAGCCGAATCCGGCCTCCTCGGTGCTCAAGCTGCGCGGCTCCGAATTGCAGCAGGCCGCAACCGAACTGCTGCTCGACATCGCGGGTCAGGACGCAATCCCGGTGGCCGCGGAGGGCATCTCCTCACCCGGCTGGGCCCAGCGCAGCGGTCCGGGCTACCTGAACTACCGCAAGACAACCATCTACGGAGGTTCGAGCGAGGTGCAGCGCACCATCATCGCCTCCACGATCCTCGGATTGTGAGGCGCGAGTCATGGATTTCGAACTCACCGACGAACAGGTCATGCTGCGCGACACGGTCCGCGACCTGCTGGCCCGCGCCTACGATTCGGAGACCCGCCTTCGGGTGATCGACACCGAACTCGGCTGGAGCCGCGACGTCTGGAAGCAGCTCGCCGAACTCGGCGTGCTCGGACTGCCCTTCACCGAGGCCGACGGCGGCGTCGGCGCCGGACCGGTCGAGGCGATGGTGGTGCTCGAGGAGGTCGGGCGCAGGCTCGCGCCGGAACCCATCGTGGACGCGGTCTACGTGCCGGGCGCCCTGGTGGCCCTGGCGGGCACCGAGGAGCAGCGCGGGCGCGTCCTGCCCGAACTCATCGGCGGCGGCACCCTGCTCGCCTTCGCCCACGCCGAACCCGGAGTGCGCTGGCCGTCCACCGAGATCGACACGACCGCAACGGAGAACGCCGGTTCCTATAGCCTCACCGGCACCAAGAATCCGGTGCCGCACGGTGATGCCGCAGACCAGTTGGTCGTCAGCGCGACACTGCCCGGCGGCGGAATCGGTCTGTTCCTGGTCGACCCGACCGCCTCGGGCGTCGGACGCCGCGCCTACCGCACCGTGGACGGATTGCGCGGTGCCCAGATCGATCTCGACAACGCACCGGCCGAACTGCTCGGCTCCGCACCGGACGCCTCCGGGCACGTGGCCGCGGCGCTGGCGGGCGCACACGCGCTGCTGTGCGCGGAGTCGATCGGCGCGATGGCGGAGGCGCTGCGGCTGACCACCGACTATCTCGGGACCCGCAAGCAGTTCGGGGTCACCCTGTCGAAATTCCAGACTCTGACCCAGCGCGCGGCGAACATGTACGTCTCGTTGGAACTCGCCCGCAGCGCGAGCCTTTACGCGACGGCGGCGCTGGCCGACGGCAGGGTGGACCCGGTGGTCACCTCCCGTGCGCGGTTGCAGGTCGGCCGCGCCGCGCGGCACGTCGGCCAGGAGGCCATCCAGATGCACGGCGGTATCGGCGTCACCGCCGAATATCCGGTGGGTCACTACACGGCGCGGCTGACCGCGATCGAGCGGACCCTCGGCGGCGGACTCGACCATCTGGCCGTGCTGGCGGCACAGGTCGGTGATTACGAGCTGCCGGAACTGTGAGCCGCCGGGAGCGGGAACTACTCGCTCCCGGCCCTCGGGGGTGCGGATGACCGGCGGTGTGGGGAGGCCGCCGGCGCACCTGGTGGGTTTCGAATGCCCCGGCGGCGGTCGTGGATTCGACCGGCCGGGGCGTTTCGGCGACGACCTAGATCTGCGGCTGCGGCGCGTCGGCCTCGGCGGTCGGCGGCGATTCCGGGTGCGGTACCGGGATCTCCTGCGGCTGGTCGGTCGGCAGTGCCTCGACCTGGGTGACGCGGGCGGAGTCCGATTCCGAGGTGACCGATGCCGGCTCGTCCGCCGCCACCGTGGTCGGTTCGATCGACAGCGTCCGGGTACTGGTTGTCGGCTCCTCGCTCGGCTGCGGATCGCGTTCGCCGCCGCGCGGGGTGGTGGTGCGCGCGGGCCGCGTGGTCGAGGACTCCGACGCCTCGGCGTCAGGATTCGGGGAGGTCGAGGCGGGCGGGGTGTAGTTCGCGGGGCGGCGCGGCGGGCCCGCGGGCGCGATCTGCCAGGTCGGTGACGGTGGGATCACGACTTTGGGCGCGGTCTGAGTGGTTCCGTCGCGCACGGTCGCGGCCGCCGCGGCCGGACCGGCCTCGATCGGGGGCGGCGGCACGTAGATGTCGTGGTGGCCGATGCCGCACGCGCCGATGAGCACGAGACCGACGGACACCGCGCCCGCCGCGATCACCGGACCGGCGATCTTGGCCTTGTTGCTCACCATTGGTCGATTTCTCCTCGCGTTCTCGAGACGGCCTCACCTTAATGCAGGCCGATCGCCCAGGCCAGGTGAGACACTCGCCGCGTCGCCGGAATCGCCTTCCAGTTAAACGACAGTAATTCAGATATCGAATTGATATCGTCGGCGTGTCGCGGGCACGTGTCGCGCGGATTACGCGTGCGCTGGTCGTAGCGTAGGTGATCACAGTTACGTGTGAGACGCCTGCGTCACGACGAGGACGGCGCCGCCCCGGCCGCGCCGTCACGAACCCTGATCGGCGTCATCGAGGAGTTGATGATGGGAGCCTACTCGACCACCCCGCAGCGCTCCGCAACCCCGCAGCGGCCCGAGAACCTCCATGACCCGGTGGATTCGGACGTCGAGGCGCCGGTCGCGGAGTTCGGCCCGCCCGCCGAGGCGGCGCCCGCCCGCACCCTGTCGGCGATCGCGTCGAAGGCGTCGGCCTGGCTGTTCTTCGTCGGCGGCATCGTCGGGGCCGTGCTCGGCATCGCCGGACTGCACGTCGAAATAACCGTCGCCGGACTGATTCTGGCCTGCACCGCCGGACTCGTGCTGCTCAAGCTGCGCACCGAGGGCCAGAACACGACCACCGACTGACCCGAAAGGGCTGGCGCACACCGCATTCGACGCGCGCTACGGGGAAATCCGCACGGGCGTGCGCATAGTGTGGTCGTATGCGGATCGCGATCACCGACGACATCGCCGAATTCGGTCGGCGCGCCGAACCCCTCCTGCGCCGGGATCCATTGCGGCACACCGTGCTCGCCACCCTCATCGCCAATTATCAAAGCGCGCCGGACAATCCGGTCGACTCGTCACAACTGCTCACCGTGCACGCCGGCGACGATTCGGTCCACGGCGTGGTCAGCAGACTCGCGGGCCGCGACATCTACGTGAGCGCGCTCCCGGAGGACGCCGTCGACGACGTGGTGCGCGCCTTGGCCGCCGGTACGCCGCGTCCGGGCGGGGTCGAGGGCGCGTCCGATATCGCCCCCGTCTTCGCGAGTCGCTGGGGTGCGCTGTGCGGGGTCGGGTACCGGCGCGCGTTCGTCAATCGCCTGTACCGGCTCGACGCGCTGAACGTTCCCGCGGTCGCCGGATCACCGCGGCGTGCGACCGAGGCCGACACCGCGCTGTGCGCGCGATGGGCGCACGCCATGCGGGTCGACGCGGGTATCGGGGGGCCGGGCTGGGACGCGGTGACGGTGCGCCGCCGGATCGCCGCGGGTCGCTGGTGGCTCTGGGAGCGCGACGGTCGCCCCGTCAGCCTGGCCGCCCACCAGATCCCGGCGCACGGCTGGGTCCGCATCGGACCGGTCTACACGCCACCCGCCGAACGCGGACACGGCTACGCCTCGGCCGTCACCGCCCACGTCGCGCATTCGCTGCGGACCCGCGGCCTCGGAGTCTGCCTGTTCGCCGACGTCGACAACCCCACCTCCAACAAGATCTACCGCGCCCTCGGGTTCCGGCCCGCGGGCGAGTACCCGCACTACAGCTTCGGCTGAGCGGGACGCCGGATCACCCATTCGAAGGCCGCGGCCTCCGAGCGCGCGCCCTCGGCCGTCCGCGAGCGGTTGGGTTCGTCGAGTTCGGCGAGCAGGCCCTCGGTGAGATCCACCATCGCGGCCAGCGTCGCGGGGGTGAACCACGGCGGCCGGGTGGCGAAGAGTATGTCCTCGCTGGAGGTGTTGCCGCCGGCCCCCGGCGCGAACGGGCAGCCGCCGAGTCCGCCCAGCGAACCGTCCACCATGTCCGCGCCCGCCGCGATCGCCGCGAGGGTGTTCGCGACACCCATACCCCAGGTGTCGTGGCCGTGGAAGACGATGCGTCGCGCGGGGGTGCTCGCGGCGACCGCCGAGATCAGCGCGGACACCTGCGCCGGATGCGCTTGGCCGAGGGTGTCGGCAAGGACGATGTCGTCCGCGCCCTCGGTGCGCGGATCGCGCGCAATCGCCAGCACCCGCTCCGTGTCGACCGGCCCCTCGAACGGGCAGGTGAAACTGGTCGCAAGGCACAGCTGGATCGCGCCACCCACCTCCCGCGCCGACCGGATGGCATCGGGCATCGCGGCGACGCTCTCCTCGGCGGTGCGGCCGATATTGGCCTTGTTGTGCGCGTCCGACACCGACAGGCAGTACTGGAAATTGCGCACACCCGCCGCGGCGGCCTTGTCCACGTGACGCGGCGTCGCGACCCAGACCCAGCAGCGGCTCAATTCCTCCGGGGTGAGCGCGTCGATCAGCTCGAGGGTATTGGACATCGGCGGAACCAGATCCCCTCGCGCCATCGAACCGATCTCCAGCTCCGGCACGCCCAGCGCGAGCAGGGCGCGGACCAACTCGACCTTGCGCGGCACGGGCAGCGTCTTGCCCGTGAGTTGCAGACCGTCGCGCAGGGTCACATCGCGCAGCACCGTCATTTCTCCTCCCGCGCCTGCCGGGGCACACACATCACGCCCGCCCACGCCTTGCGGTTGGTGCCCGCCGGATTCGGGTGCACCGTCGGCCGCCGCGGCGACGGGAACCGCGGCTCCCACCGGCCCCGACCCTGCGGCCTGCGCTGTTCGGGACGCCGCCGCCTCATGCCGGCTCCAGCACGGAGTCGATCTCGGCCTCGCTCATACCGAGCACCTTCGACAGCACCTCGCGGGTGTGCTCGCCCAGATCCGGTCCGACATTGCGGATCGGCAGCGACTTGCCGCCGATCACCGGCACGATGCCCGGAAATCCGACCACCTTTGGCTCGGCCGCGCCGACATCCACCGAGAAGGGCTGGATCATGTCGCGCGCACGGTACTGCTCGTCGGCGACGATATCGGCGGCGGTGTAGATCGGGCCGCACGGAATGCCCGCGCTCTCCAGAATTGCCAGCGCCTCGTCCCTGTCGTGGCGCACGCTCCACTCGGCGATCGAGGCGTCGAGGCGTTCGCGGTGCCGCCACCGGCCCGCGTTGTCCTGGAGTTCCGGGTCGGCGGCCAGATCGGGTCGCTCGATGACCCGCATATAGCGCTGGAAGATGGCGTCGCCGTTGCCGCCGATGATGATGCTCGTGCCGTCCGCGCACGGATAGGCGTTACTCGGCGCGATGCCCTCCATGCGGCCACCGACCCGCTCGCGATTGATTCCGTAGGCCAGATAGTCCGGCACCAGCGATTCCATCACCGACAGGATCGCCTCGTTGAGCGCCACGTCGATGACGCGCTCGGACAGCGCCAGTGGATCGCCGCCGCGCCGGGTCCGCTGGAACAACGCCATCACCGTGCCGAAGGCGGCGTAGATGCCCGCGATGGAATCGCCGATGGACACCCCGACCCGCACCGGCGGGCGATCGGGATCCCCGACGAGTTCGCGCAGTCCGCCGACCGCCTCGGCGACCGCGGCGAAGCCGGGACGATCCGACAGCGGGCCGGTCTGGCCGTAGGCCGAGATGCGGGTGATCACGAGTTCCGGATTCGCCGCGTCGAGCGCCTCCGGGCCGAGGCCCCATTTCTCCAACATGCCGGGACGGAAATTCTCCAGCAGGACATCGGAGTGCCGGATCAGGTCGAGGGCGATGTCACGCCCGCGTTCGGTGCGCAGATCGAGGGTGATCGACTTCTTGTTCCGGTTGATGGTGCGGTACAGCATCGAGGTGTCGCCGCCGTACAGGCGCCAATTGCGCAGCTCGTCGCCCGCTCCGGGCCGTTCCACCTTGATGACTTCGGCGCCGAAATCGCCGAGGATGCGTCCGGCGGTCGGCGCCGCGATGTAATTGCCGAGCTCGAGGACGCGAACTCCGTCCAACGGGCGAATACTCATGGGACCAGTGTGGACTATCCGGTCCGCGCCGCCGGTGCGCGCCTCGCCGCGTCGGGACGGCGCGGCGGCCGCGGTGATCTTCGCCACGACGATGGCGGATTGTCGTCCGGCCGATCGGACGGGTGCGCGGCCTCAGCCGACGTGCGCGCGCAGGTAGGCCAGATCCTCGGCGATGCCTTCGGCCGGAGTCTCGAGGACGACCGGCGCGTCGGCGGTGCGGCATACCTCGACCAGCAGTTGCGGATCGATGGTGCCGTCGGCGAAATTGGCGTGCCTGTCGGCGCCGGAGTCGAATTCGTCGCGCGAGGAGTTCAGGTGCACGAGATCGATGCGGCCGGTGATGGCCCTGATCCGTTCGACAACGCCGACCAGTTCCTCGCCGCCCGCCCAGGCGTGACAGGTGTCGAGGCAGAATCCCGCGCCGAAATCGCCGACCGCGTCCCACAGCCGCGCGATCGAGTCGAAATGCCGCGCCATGGCGTGATTGCCGCCCGCGGTGTTCTCGATGAGGATCGGCACGGCGAAACCGCCCTTGTCCTGCTGGCGCTCGAACAGCTTGCGCCAGTTCACGATGCCCTCGTCCACCTCGGCGTCGGACCGCACGTGCCCGCCGTGCACGACCAGGCCGAAGGCGCCGAGATCGGCCGCGGCCTTCGCCTGTTGGGCCACCGCGTTGCGCGACGGTATGCGCAGCCGATTGTTCGGACTCGCGACATTGATCTGATAGGAGGAGTGCACCACCACATCGATGGGGCTGGTCAGGATCTCCTCGGTCCGCGGATGCGGGGTCGGTTTGTCCCAACTCTGCGGATCGATGACGAACATCTGGATCAGGTCGGCGCCGAGTTTCTCACCGAAGCCGATCGGATCGCTGTCGAGCCGGACGTGTGCTCCAATGCGCATGGCCGCCAGACTAGTGACCGCCACCGACATCTCGCCGGAGACCGGGAATCGCGCATCGTCGGGCCGGTACGGGGATGGATAATGAAATGTTGCGTCCCCGTGGTCCGACGAGATACATCGGTAGGATCCACGTGCTCGACCTCGAGGGGGGTGAACTCCACCGTGTTGCGAACAGGCGAGACCTTCGCCGGATACCTGATCAAGCGTGTGCTCGGTCAGGGTGGCATGGGCACCGTGTATCTCGCTCAGCATCCGCGGTTGCCGCGGCTCACCGCGTTGAAGCTGCTCGAGCGCGATCTCTACGGCGATGTCGAGATCAGATCCCGATTCGAGCGCGAGGCCGATCTGGTGGCCCGGCTCGACCACCCCAATATCGTCACCGTCTACGACCGCGGCGCCGAGGACGACCAGCTGTGGATCTCGATGCAGTTCGTGCCCGGATCCGATGCCGCCGCTGTCGACGTGAACGTGCTCGCGCCGTGGCGGGCGGTGCAGATCATCGCCGAGACCGGCGCCGCCCTCGACTTCGCGCACGCCAACGGCGTGCTGCACCGCGACGTCAAACCCGCGAACATCCTGCTGGCCAAGGCCCCGATCGGACAGCCGGAACGGGTGCTGCTCACCGATTTCGGCATCGCGGGCATGCGCGACAGCGACACCACCCTCGGTTCGGCGGGCACCATCACCGCCACGTTGGCCTACGCATCGCCCGAACAGCTGAGCGGCCACACCCTCGATCACCGTTGCGACCAGTACTCGCTGGCCTGCACGCTGTTCTGGATGCTGACCGGCACCGCGCCCTTCAACGGCGCCAGTCCGGCCGCGGTCATGAACGGGCACCTGTACGGGCAGGTGCCCGCACTTGGTCCGCTGCGCGCGGGCATTCCGCCCGCCCTCGACGCGGTGCTGGCCAAGGCGCTGGCAAAACGCCCCGAGGATCGTTTCGACACCTGTACCGAATTCGCCCGTGCGGCGCGCCGTGCGCTCGCGCCGACCGGCCCGCAGCGGGCGCCGACCGGCCCGCAGCGGGCGCCGACCGGCCCGCGACCGGTCGCGCAGCCGCCCCGGCCCACCGGATACCCCTACGCCCCTCGGCAATATCCCGGTCCCGGCCCGGTATACGGCCTACCGCCGACCGGGCATCCTCCCGTGCCCCCGCCCGTCCGGCCGCAGCCCGCACCGGGACCCGGCAATCCGCGAACCTCCACACCACGCGGCCCGGTCCAGCGGCCACAGGCCCCCGCGCCCACCGGCGCGATGCCGCCGGGATACGGCGAACCGCCGCGACATGGTCCGCCGCCGCGTCCGACGCCCCATCCCGCAGCCCCTCCGCCGGGTGTCGCGCCGACGAGTGGTACGTCGCACAGTGTCGTTCCGCCGCATCCGGGGGCGGTTCCGTCGAGTGGCGCCCGGCCGTCTCATGGTGGGCCGGGTGTCGCGCCGACGAGTGGTACCTCGCATAGTGTCGTTCCGCCGTATCCCGGACCCGTTCCGCGTCATTCGAGCGCGACCAGACACGGCACCGTGCCACCGCCGCACTCGCCACCGGTTCAGCCTCAGCAGTCACCGCCGCCGCAATCACCGCAGGTCCAGCCGCCTCGGGTTCGGCAGGCGGGTTCGGCGCCGACGAGCGAGCCGGTGTCGCCCCCCTCGCGGGCGGGCGGTGCGTCGCATGCCGTCGTCCCGGACTCGCGCGCCGCCGATGTCGAGGGCACGGTTCCGTACGGTTCGCGAAGTGCGCGGGCGCCGTCGCCCAACCGGCGCGACCTGCCGTTGTCGCCGGAGTACGCGGAGCCGACCATCCAGGGCGAAACGGTCGACGCCGAGCCGACCGTCCAGGGCACGACGGCGTCCGACACGCAGGAAGCGGCCACGCCGTCCTCCGATTCCGCGGGCGCACGGGGTGATTCGGCGCCCGTCGGCGCCGCGCGTCCGGTGGCCGGGAAGCGGCCGGTTCGGCCGATCACGATCGATCTGCCCGAGCCGAGGAGCCGCCGGGTTCCGCCCGCGGGCGGTTCGACACCCGGTGGCAGGCCCGCCGCCGATCCTCATCCGCCGCCCTGACGTCGAGCGCGGATGTCGCACGCCCGATGTCGGATGTAACGGGCGACCCGGGAGCATGCGACTACTGCTAAAGTTTCGATGTTTTCCGTGGTCGGGCATTGCTCGGGCGCGTTCTTATGCTGTACGCCTGATCACCGGTGGGTCCCGGTGACGGCGGGAAGTGGAGCAGACAATGCTGGCCAGCGGTGACGTGTTCGCCGGCTATGTCATCGACCGGCAATTGGGCCGCGGTGGCATGGGCTCGGTGTATTTGGCGAAACATCCGCGGCTGCCGCGGATGACGGCGCTGAAGCTGTTGAACCGGGAGATGTTCTTCGACAAGGAGGTGCGGGCTCGATTCGAAAGGGAGGCGGATCTGGTCGCACGCCTGGATCACCCGAATATCGTCACGGTCTACGACCGGGGTCTCGACGACGAGCAGCTGTGGATCTCCATGCAGTACATCGACGGTATCGACGCCGCCTCGGTGGATCCCAAGACGCTGCCGCCCGAACGCGCGGTGCAGATCATCAAGGAGACCGCCGACGCGCTCGACTACGCCCACGGCATGGGCGTGCTGCACCGCGATGTCAAACCGGCCAATATCCTGTTGGCCCGCTCCGGCGGCGGCCGCGGTGAACGAGTATACCTCACCGACTTCGGCATCGCCCGCCTGCGCGACGACACCGGACATCTGACGCAGACCGGCACCTTCACCGCCACGCTCGCCTACGCCTCGCCCGAACAGCTCACCGGCGCGGCCCTCGATCACCGTTCCGACCAGTACTCGCTGGCCTGTTCGCTGTTCTGGCTGTTCACCGGCAGCGGCCCGTTCGCCGCCACCAATCCGGCGCAGGTGATCCAGGGTCATCTCCAGTCGCCGCCGCCCGCGCTGAGCAGCGTGCGGCCGGGGCTGTCCTACGCGCTCGACGGCGTGCTGACCAAGGCGATGGCCAAGCGTCCCGAGGATCGCTACTCCTCCTGTTCGGAGTTCGCCGCCGCCGCGCAGCACGCGCTTTCCAATCCCAGCGCGCCCGCCATGCCGGTGGTCGGCGGGCCGGTGACGGGTCCGCCCGTTCCGGTGAGCGGCCAGAATCCGCTGACCGGTGCGCCGTATCCGATGACCAGCGGTCCGCATCCGATGGCAGGCCCGACCATGGCGAATACCTCGACGCCCAACAGCATGGCGCCGCACACCGTGGGACCGAGCACCGCCGCAACTCCGATGGCGCCGTACCCCACCGGGCCGACCACTCAGCAGCCCGCGCCCACTTCGCCCTACGGCCAGAACACCGCCTACGGCGCGCAGCAGAACACCTACGGATTCGCCCAGCAGCCGCCCGGCCCGCCCACGGCGGGCGGCGGGCCGTACGGCCCCGTACCGCAACCGCCCCGCAAATCCAATACCGGGCTGATCATCGGCATCGCGGTCGCCGCGGTGATCCTGGTCATCGTGGTGCTCGGCATCGTCGGCGCCGTCGCGAGCGACAGCGGCTCCGACACTCCCACCACCACGGCGGCGGCCTCTGGCCGTCCCTCGTCGAGCGCGCCGACGAGTCCGGGCGCGAACAACTCCGGTTCGGTGACACCCGACGCGGACGCCATCACCAAGGAATTCCCGCGCATGGTGCCCGCGTCCAAGTCCGGTGACACCGGCTACAACGGCGCGACCTGCGGCGCGTACAGCTCGAGTTCGCCGTCCACGCCCACCTCCGGCACCCCCGACTTCGGCAACTGGGTCTACCAGTGGGATTGCTTCGGCGGCGGCGGCAACGACGATCCGTTCTACACCTTCTATATCTACCGCTCGTCCTCCGACGCGCAGAACGCACTGCACAATCTGCCGAGCGACGCGGTGAAGTCCACCGACAGCAATGGCGGCAAGAGCTACACCAACTACAAGTTCAACGATAGCGGTCCGAAGATGGTCACCGTCTTCACCGGCGACAGCGGCCGCGGCCAGATCCTCATGTACACCGACGGAATCGTCGGCAGCATCGATGAGGTGCTGCGTTGGTGGCGTTCGGCTCCGCTGAACTGACCGACCGCGCAACGGCATTCGGCCCCGCCCGGGAAGATCCCCGGCGGGGCCGAATCGTGTGGCCTTGCCTTGCCTTACAGCAGCCCTTCGACAGCCGCCCGCAGTTCGGGCGCCTCGGGGGCGGTGCGCGGGCGGAAACGTCCGGCGACCGTGCCTGCGCGGTCGATCAGGAACTTCTCGAAATTCCACTGGATATCGCCCGCGGCGCCTTCGGCGTCGGGAGTGCCTACCAGTTCCTTGTAGAGCGGATGCCGGTCGTCACCGTTGACGTCGGTCTTCTCCAGCAGCGGGAAGTCGACACCGTAGGTGGTCGAGCAGAACTGCTGGATCTCCTCGGCGGTGCCGGGCTCCTGACCCATGAACTGGTTGCACGGAACCCCCACCACACTGAAGCCCTTGGGGCCGTAAGTCTGCTGCAATTCGACCAGACCCGAATACTGGGGCGTCAAACCGCATTTCGAGGCGACGTTGACCAACAGCACCACATTGTCGCCGACCAGTTCGGCCAGGGTGGCCTCGTCGCCGGACAGGGTGCGCAGCGGAATATCGCGAATGCTCACTCGTCTATACCTGCAATTCCGGATCCCCGTGATCCGTCCCCAACCTACCGGAGGGTCTGTCGACATCCCCCGGTAAGACTCGGGGCAATCCCCGATGGCGCAGCGCGCCGCGTCCCGTAAGACTGGAGGGCATGACTTCGCACGCAGTGGGTACCGACCTCGCCGAACCGGTGGTTCCAACCGACGTCGCTGCCCGCGCCATCGACGTGAGCAAGATTTACGGATCGGGAGACACGCAGGTCACCGCGCTGGACAAGGTGTCGGCGGAGTTCGCGGCGGGGGAGTTCACCGCGATCATGGGCCCGTCGGGCTCGGGTAAGTCGACACTCATGCACTGCCTGGCCGGACTGGACAGCGCGAGCTCGGGCACCGTCAAGATCGGTGACACCGACCTGACGAATCTCACCGACAAGCAGATGACCAAGCTGCGCCGCGACCGCATCGGCTTCGTGTTCCAGGCATTCAACCTGGTTCCGACGCTGACCGCGCTAGAGAACATCACGCTGCCGCTGGACATCGCGGGCCGCAAGGTCGATCAGGAGTGGCTGGACACGGTGCTGTCCCGCCTCGGCCTGACCGACCGGTTGGCGCACCGGCCAAGCGAACTGTCCGGCGGTCAGCAGCAGCGCGTGGCCTGCGCGCGGGCACTGGCGGGCAAACCGGAGATCATCTTCGGTGACGAGCCCACCGGCAACCTGGATTCGCGCGCCTCGGAAGAGGTGCTGTCGATCCTGCGCGCCGCGGTGGACGAATTCCACCAGACCGTCGTGATCGTCACCCACGAACCGCATGCCGCCTCCTTCGCCGACCGCGTGGTCTTCTTGGCGGACGGGCGGATCGTGTCCGAACTGCGCGATCCCACCGCCGATTCGGTGCTGGATCGGATGAAGTCGCTGGAGCAGGTGTAATGGCGGCCAATCCGATGCGCAAGGTCGCCTTGCGCAACCTCGCCGCGCACAAGGTCCGGCTGGCGCTGACCCTGCTGTCGGTGGTGCTCGGCACCGCCTTCATCGCGGGATCGTTCGTCTTCACCGACACCTTGCAGCGCACCTTCGACGGCATCTTCGAGAATCAGGCCAGAGGGGTCGACGTCCGGGTGAGCCCGGAGGGCCAGCAGTCCTTCGGCGTCCCGCTGGCGGTGGTCGACCAGATCAGCCGCACCGAGGGCGTGCGGGCCATCGCGCCGAGCGTCAACGGCCCGCTGGTGCTGCTGAACCAGGAGGGCAAGCCGGTGCAGACCGGCGGCGCGCCGAGTTGGGGCGAGTCGTATCTGCCGCCGGATCAGGCCATCGCCGAACCACAGAAGTTCGTCGAGGGCGCGCCGCCGTCGCAGCCGGGACAGATCGCCATCAACAGCGGCGGCGCCGAACGCGCGAATCTGAAGGTCGGCGACCGGGCCAAGGTACTGATACCCTCGCGCAGCACGCAGCAGAGTCCGACCATCGAGGTGACCGTCTCCGGCATATACACGGTCGCCTCCGACACCGGCGGATTCATCGGCCTGCTGTTCGAGAATTCCCAGGCCAAGCAGCTTTTCACCGACGGCTATCACGTCGCCTACGTCGATATAGCCGCCGCGCCGGGTTTGGCGGCCGACGATCTGCGCGACCGTATCGCGGGCGAGCTGACCGGATTCAAGGTTCAGAACGGCGATCAGGTGCGCGCCGACCTGAAATCCCAGGTCTCGCAGGCCCTTAACTTCATCAACTACTTCCTGCTCGCCTTCGGCGCGATCGCGCTGATCGTCGGCACGTTCATCATCTACAACACCTTCTCGATGATCGTGGCGCAGCGGTTGCGCGAACTCGCCCTGCTGCGCGCCGTGGGCGCGAGCAGGCGCCAGGTCGGCAATACCGTGGTCTCCGAGGCGCTGGTCATCGGATTCATCGGCAGCGCGATCGGCCTCGCGGCGGGCGTCGGTTTGGCCTTCGGGCTGGCCTCGCTGCTCAACGCCTTCGATCTCGGCCTGCCGACCGGTTCCATGACCGTGCTGCCTCGCACCATCATCGTCGGCCTGGTGGTCGGTCTGCTGGTCACCGTGGTGAGCGCCTACGCCCCCGCGCGGCGGGCCGCCAAGATCCCGCCGGTCGAGGCGATGCGCGAGGAGTTCGCCTCGACCGGCGAATCGCTGCGGACGCGCACGATCGTGGGCGCGGTACTGGCCGTGCTCGGCATCGTCCTGGTCGTGGCGGGCGCCCGGAACACCGGCGGGTCCGCCGCCGCGACGGTCGGCGGTGGCGCGCTGGCGCTCATCCTGGCGGTGCTGCTGGCCTCGCCCGCGTTGTCGCGGCCCGTGGTCGGCGCGCTCGGCCTGCTGGTGCGCCCGTTCGGCGCGATCGGTCGCATGGCCCGCAACAACGCGGTCCGCAATCCGCGCCGCACGGCGGCCACGGCCTTCGCGCTGACCCTCGGCCTCATGCTGGTCTCGGCCATCGGCATGCTCGGCGCCTCGGCCAAGACGAGTGTCGGGGTGCTGGTCGACAAGGGCGTCAATGCCGACTACGTGCTGTCCGGGCCGCAGCAGTCCCAGCTCATCGGACTTCCGCTCGGCGTGCCCGACGCGGTGCGGCAGTCGGTGCCCACGGTGGCCGACGCGGTCGGATTCCGCGGCGCGGCCGTGCGGGTCGGTGACGACCAGCTCGCGGGCGTCTCTCCTGACCGCCCGATGGACGGTGTGCTGAACTACGACATCGTCAGCGGCACTAATACCCTCGGTGAGCACGACATCCTGGTCGAGGACACCGAGGCCGCCGATCGCGGCTGGCACGCCGGTCAGCAGGTCGAGCTGACCACGCTGGACAAGAATCAGAAGGTGCCGGTCACCATCGCGGGCATCTTCGCGAAATCGCCGCTGCTCGGCAAGATGGTGTTGTCGCCCACCGTCTTCCAAGAGGTCACGCCGGTCGCTTTCCGGAACAACTTCTACGTACTGGTCAAGGCGAAGCCCGGTACCGATCTCACGGCCATGCGCACCGATCTGGAGCAGGCCACCGATCGGTTCGCGGTCGTGCAGGTCCAGGACCGCGAGGAGTTCAAGGGCGCGCAGGGCAAGCAGATCAATACACTGCTGGCCATCCTGTACGGTCTGCTCGCGCTCGCCGTGGTGATCGCCATCCTCGGCATCGTCAACACGCTCGCGCTGTCGGTAGTGGAACGGCGACGGGAGATCGGCATGCTGCGCGCGGTCGGCGCTATGCGCTATCAGGTGCGCCGCACCATCTATCTGGAATCCATGCTGATCGCGATCTTCGGCGCGATCGTCGGCGTGATCCTCGGCATCGCTCTCGGCATCGGATTCCTGCGCACCCTGCGCGATTTCGGCATCGACCAGATCACCATCCCGTGGACGCAGCTGGTCGCGGTGCTCATCTCCTCGGCGGTGGTGGGTGTGCTCGCCGCGGTGTGGCCCGGCGTGCGGGCGGCGAGAACGCCTCCGCTGGCGGCCATCGCGGATCTGTAGCTCACGGCCGCTGTCGTCGCCTCAGCAGTAGCGTTCGAGCCAGTGGGCGGCGGGTCCGCCGCGATCGTTGCGCGGCGGATTCGGGCCGAATTCGAGGCAGTAGTCGGCGGCGAGGCGATCGATGGCGGCGCGCGCGTCGAGCCCGCCGCGCCAGGCCGTCGGGATCGCGTCGACGCCGTACATGGCCCCGAGCAGACTTCCCGCGATCGCCCCGGTCGAATCGCTGTCGCCGGAATGGTTGACCGCCAACAGGATTCCGTTGCGCACGATCCGCTCCGGCGACCCGCCCGCGGCCGCCGCGGCCGATGCCGCGAAGACGCCGATCGCCAGCGCTTCCGGTCCGATCCAGCCGCGGCCGAGTTTCTCGATCTCGTCCGGCGCGGGCAGGCCGCCGCCCGCGCGCTGTGCCGAGCGCAGTGCGTCGGCGAGTGCGGTATCGGTCTCCTCGTGGGCGGGGTAGCGCCGCAGTTCCGCGCGTGCGGCGGTGACGGCGGAATCGAGATCGCCGCCGCGGCACAGTCGGTAGACGATGGCGGCCAGCGTGCCAGCGGGCAGCCAGCCGCTGGGGTGGCCGTGAGTGAGCGCCGCCGCGTCACAGCCCAATTCGAAGATGTACTCGAGCGCCGTGCCCGACCGGTCCGCGGCATAGCCGAATCCGCACGGGGCCGAACGCACCACCGCGGCACAGCCCTTGGAATCGTTTATCGGTTCGGTACGGGTGCCGAGCGGACGTCCCGGATCGCGCCGGTCGGCCGCCTTCCGCAGCGCGGTGATGGCGGACTGGGCGGTGCCGCGATAGCTCATGAGCTCCGGATAGCCGGTCAAGGTGCTGTGCGGACCGCCGGGCTGATCGGGAAGCTCGAAACCCTGTCCGCGCAGCCAGACCAGGAATCCGGTCTGCATGAGTCCGAGTGTGGCGCCGCCGGTTCCGCGCGCTCGCGCCCGGACCGACCCTCGGATCAGCGCCTCCGTCGTGAACAGGGTGAGCTGGGTCTCGTCGGAGATGCGGCCTTCGAATTGCTCGGGCGCACCGGTCACCCCGGCCGGTCCGTAGCGCAGGCGGATGTGGTGCAGCAGCAGATTCTCCACCGGCGACCCGAGTGCGTCGCCGATCGCGCCGCCGTAGAGGCAGCCGTGCACGATCTGCTCCCGGGTCGGCGCGGCGTCGACCACCGGACGCGGCGGCACCGGCGGTCGCGGGCCGATGATCGTGCGGTGGGTGCGCACCGCGTTCGCGGCGGCCGCCGCGAATTCCGAACAGGTGGGGTAGCGCCGCGCGGGGTCCTTGGCCATCGCCCGCGTGATCACCGCATCCAGTTCGGCCGGCAGATCGGGTCGCGCGGTGCGCACCGAGGGCGGCGGGGCCTGTAGATGGCTGACGACCATCTCGCCCACATGCGATGTCTCATACGGTGCGAGACCGGTGAGCAGCCGGAACAGGGTGCAGGCCAGCGAATACTGATCCGACCGGTGATCGAGGGCGCTTGTGGACAGTTGCTCGGGGGAGGCGTACGCCAGGGTCGCGGTCAGCACTCCGGTGCGGGTGAAACGTTCGTTGCCGTCGAGTAGTTTGGCGATGCCGAAATCGGTCAGCACCGCCCGTTCCTCGAATCCGGCGGGTACACCGGCCAATCGGGACAGCAGGATATTGGCGGGTTTGACATCCCGGTGCAGCACGCCCGCCCGGTGCGCGTAATCCAGTGCGCCCGCGATCTGCACGATGATCTGCACCGCGCGCATCGGGGTCATGGCCGGACCTGGCACCGATGCGGTGTCCACCCCGTCCACGTACTGCATGGATATCCACAGTTGATCGTCCTCGACCCCGCGATCGTAGACGGCGACGATGTTGGGGTGGTCCAGCCGCGCGACCAGATCGGCCTCGCGTTCGAAGCGCTGGCGGATCTCCTTGTCGTCGAACAACTCCCGGTGCAGCAGCTTCAGCGCGGTCAGCTTCGGCAGTCGCGGATGTCGCGCCGCGTACACCGAGCCCATGCCCCCGCGACCCAGTTCGCGTTCGATCACGTACCCGGCGAAGACATCACCACGGCGCATCATTCTGCGGCCCCCTTCAGCGAACGACCATTCGCAGCCTAGCGAACCGCCGCCGCGGCATCGCGAGGACGCGGAACGCCTATCCGAGCTCGCGGTCGGCCCACGCCCCGACATCGCCGCGGTCGAGCGCCGTGGCCAGCAGGTCCGGGAATCTGTCCGGTGTGCAGGCGAAGGCGGGCACATCCAATGCGGCCAGGGCCGCGGCGTTCTCGTGGTCGTAGGCGGGCGCCCCGTCGTCGGACAGCGCCAGCAGCACCACCACCTGTACCCCCGCCTCCTTCATGGTGCGTACCCGCCGCAGCATCTCCTCGCGGATACCGCCCTCGTACAGGTCGGAGATGAGGACGAACAGGGTTTCGGCCGGCCGGGTGATCAGGGTCTGGCAGTAGGCGATGGCGCGATTGATATCGGTGCCACCGCCGAGTTGGGTGCCGAACAGCACCTCCACCGGATCATCGAGCCGTTCGGTGAGATCCACCACCTCGGTGTCGAAGACCACCAGCGAGGTCCGCAGCGATCCCATGGACGCCAGCACCGCCCCGAACACCGAGGCGTAGACGACACTGGCGGCCATCGAACCCGACTGGTCGATGGCGAGCACGACATCGCGGCGCACGGCTCGCGACCGGCGTCCGTAACCGATCAGCCGCTGCGGGACCACCGTGCGGTGCTCGGGCAGATAGTGCGCGAGATTGGCGCGAATCGTGCGGTCCCAGTCGATATCGCGTGGTCGCGGCCTGGCCACGCGGGCGGCGCGGTGCAGCGCGCCGGAGACCGCCGCCTCGGTGCGCGCGGCGACGCGCCGCTCGATCTCGCGCACCACCCGCTCGATGACCGTGCGCGCGGTGGCCTTGGTGGTCTCGGGCATCACCTTGTTCAGGCCGAGCAGGGTGCCGACCAGGTGCACGTCGGGTTCGACGGCGTCGAGCAGTTCCGGTTCCAGCAGCAACTGGGTCAGGTTCAGCCGCTGCACGGCGTCGCGCTGCATCACCTCGACCACGCTGGACGGGAAATAGGCGCGGATATCGCCGAGCCAGCGCGCGACCCGCGGCGCCGACCCGCCAAGCCCGGCGGACCGTTTGCCCGCCGGTTTCTCGCCCGCGTCGTAGAGACTGCCGAGCGCGCGGTCCATGGCCGCGTCCCGCGGTGTCACGGCCGCGCCCAGTTCGGATTCGGCCGCGTCGCCGAGGACCAGACGCCAGCGCCGCGCCTGATCGTCGCCGGAAGTTGTTGCGGTATCGGTCATCTCGGTACTCCGAGTATGTCGGCGACGGTGCGCAGGGCGAGCACGCCGCGGTCGGTGTCGAAATCGGGGGTGGCGAGGACGGTCGGCCCGGTGTCGCGTACGGCGCGTCCGATGGCGCGGCGTTCACCGGATTCGAAGGCGCCGAAGGTGCGGCGCAGCAGGGGCAGCGTCTCCACGAAATCCCGCTCGCCAAGACCCGCGAGCCAGGTGTCGATCAGGCGCAGCAGTTCGCGATCGTGGACGAGCAGCAGTCCGCGTCCGCCGAGGAAGCCGTCGATCCAGGCCGCCTTCGCGGCGGGGATGTTGCCCACCGACAACGCGGCCGAGAGTCTGCGGGCCGCCTCGGCGTCGTCGATGACGCCCGCGTCGGTGAGCAACCGCACCGCGCGCCCGACGAGTCCGCCGTGCACGTCGGCCCGGTCGGCCAACTTGCGCAGCGCGGCCAGCCACATCCGCGCGGACGCGGCGTCGTCACGGGTGTGGACAGCGGTGTGCGCGGCGTCGAGCAGGGTGCGCAACTCGCCCGCCGCGTCGGTGTCGAGTCCGGTGACCGCGCCGGGCATACCCGCGCAGATCCGCACCAGCAACCCGTCGGCGACATGTGCCAGCGCCTTGGTGTCGGTGCCGCGCACATCGCCGTAGCGCAGGGTGTCGGTCACACCCGGCAGTGCCGCGAGCAGATGCGTGACATCGTGATCCAGCGCCGCGACCGATGCCAGCCGGTCGATGAGTCCGTCGGTGGCCGCGCCGAGATCGGCGAGCAGGGCGGCATCCACCGCCTCGGTCAACTCGGCCAGCGTGACCCGCGGCTGTGCCGTGGCGTCGAGGATCTTGGCCTCGGCCGCGATGCGCAGCGTGGGACCCCAGCGCGACGCCTCGATCACCGCGACCGCGAATTCCGGTCTCCAGCGCAGGGTCCAGCTCTCCCGGAAGGTTCCGGTGGTACGCACCTCGCCCGTCGTCGGCACGCCCCAGTCGATGCCGAGCAGTCGCAGCCGGTGCAGCAGCCGGGAGCGTTCGAGTTCGCGCTCCTTGCGCAGGTCGAGATCGACCGTCTTGGCCTTGGGCTCCTGTTTGAGGCGCAGGCTGCGCACGGTGGCGCGCAGATCGGCGTCGAGCGGCACCGTCGGCACGTCCTCGGGTACCGCGCCGAGCGCCTCGCCCACCACCAGTTCGGCCACCACCAGCCGCACCAAGGTCTCGTCGCCGCCGCACAGTACCGCGCGCACGGCGTCGGTGACCTCCGACAGTCCCGCCAGCGGTCGGTCACGCAGTGCGGCAAGGGTTTCGGCCAGCCGCACGGCCTCGATGACGTGGGCGCTCGACACCGGCAAGTCGTGGGCGCGCAGCACTCCGGCGACCTTGGTGAGCCAGCGCGCCACGGGCCGATCGGTCTCGGTGAACAGGTGGTGGTACCAGCCCGGGGAGGTGATGCCCGCACCGTAGCCGGAGGAACTCGATAGTCGCGAATGGGTCCAGGGCACCCAGGTCAGCATGGCCTTGACCTTGGGCATGCCCTTGAGCAGGCGCTGATCGGGCGCGGCGGGTCCGAGGGGCCCGCTCAGCGCGGGCGCGTGCCAGGCGCCGCAGACCACGGCAAGGCGGCGCGCGCCCGCTTTCAGCGCCGCCCGCATGGTCTGGCGCATATACGCCTCGCGTCGCAGCGTGTGCGCGTCGATGCCCCCGACCCGGTCGCCGTCCGCGGTTTCCCGCAGCGCCGACATGGCCTCGGTGATGGCGTCGAAGGCCGCGACGGTGTCGTCGTCGGAAACCGTGGCGTGGCCACGGGATTCGACGACCGCGTCCCACCAGCGCTCGGCGTCGTCGTAGCCGCCTGTGGCCGCGAGTTCGGCCAGCGGGTCGCCGCGTTCGCCGTCGTCGTCGGTGGCGGCGAGGGCGTGCGCGGCGGGCAGATCGCAGAAGCGCACGGCCACCGCGTGTTCGGCCGCGTACCGCAGCGCCTGCCATTCGGGGGAGAAGGCGGCGTAGGGCCAGAAGGCGGCGCGGGCGGGTTCGGCGGGGACGTAGGCGAGCAGGGCGACCGGCGGGCGCATATCCGCGGTGTCGACGAAGGCGACCAGCGGATCGGCGTCGGCGGGACCCTCGATGAGTATGGTGTCCGGGGCGAAGGCGACCAGGGCGGTCCGCAACGAGCGCGCCGAACCGGGACCGTGGTGGCGGATGCCGAAAATCCTGGTCACGGCGTCGGCGGTGGGTGCGGCACTCATCCGGTGACGCACCGGCCGCGCGCACGGGTGGCCGGGCTCATCCGGTCACCTCGCGGCAGGCGCGGTAGAAGTCGGCCCAGTCGGGGCGCTCGCGCACCACGGCCTCGAGATATTCGGTCCACACCACGGTATCGGCGACCGGATCCTTGATGACCGAGCCGAGCACCGCGCCCGCGATATCGCCCGCGCGCAGGGTGCCGTCGCCGAAATGCGCCGACAGCGCGAGTCCGTTGGTGATGACCGAGATGGCCTCGGCGGTGGACAGCGTGCCCGATGGCGACTTGAGTTTGGTTCGCCCGTCGGCGGTGACCCCCGAGCGCAGTTCGCGGAAGACCCGCACCACCCGGCGCACCTCCTCGGCGGCGGCGGGCACGGCGGGCAATTCCAGTGCCGCGCCGAGCTGTTCGACGCGGCGCACGACGATCGCCACCTCCTCGTCCTCGTCCGCGGGCAGCGGCAGCACCACGGTGTTGAACCGGCGACGCAGCGCGGAGGACAGGTCGTTGACGCCGCGGTCGCGGTCGTTGGCGGTGGCGATGACGTTGAATCCCTTGGCGGCCTGCACCTGCGTGCCGAGTTCCGGTATGGGCAGTGTCTTCTCGGACAGGATCGTGATGAGCGCGTCCTGTACGTCGGAGGGGATGCGGGTCAGTTCCTCGATGCGGGCGACGGCACCGGTGCGCATGGCGGTGAGCACCGGGGAGGCCACCAAGGCCGCGTCGCTCGGACCTTCGGCGAGCAGCCGTGCGTAGTTCCAGCCGTATCGGATGGCCTCTTCGGCGGTGCCGGAGGTGCCCTGCACCAGCAGGGTCGACGATCCGCTGACTGCCGCGGCCAGATGCTCGGAGACCCAGGTCTTGGCGGTTCCTGGCACACCGATCAGCAGCAGCGCCCGGTCGGTGGCCAGTGTGGCGACCGCGACCTCGACGAGGCGGCGCGGGCCGACGTATTTGGGGGAGATGACGGTGCCGTCGTCGAGGACGCCGCCGAGCAGATAGGTGACCACCGCCCACGGTGAGAGCCGCCACGAGGGCGGGCGCGGGCGATCGTCGGACGCGACCAGCGCGGCGAGTTCGCCGCTGTATGCCTGTTCGGCATGCGGGCGCAGCAGATTCGGATTCGGGTCGATGGTCGTCACTGCAACTCCTCGAGCATCATCGAGCGGTGGGTGAGATCGCGGGCGAGCCGGTCGAAGGCGTTCTCCCAGGCCGGATCGTCGCAGCGGCGCGCGAGCGCCGTGAGGGCGGGCGCGGCGGTGACGGGCAGGTGCACCGCCGCCGCGGTGAGCAGCGAACGATGCGCCCCCGGCCCCGCGCCGTGCGCGCCCGACTGGTGCGCGGCGATACGCGCGCGCTCGGACAGCACACCGATGAGATGGTGCGCCACCGGGTCCGGCCACGGATGGTCGAGGGCGGGCAGCAGCGCTTCGATCTCGGAGAGC
Source organism: Nocardia arizonensis (assembly GCF_001310275.1). GTDB lineage: Bacteria > Actinomycetota > Actinomycetes > Mycobacteriales > Mycobacteriaceae > Nocardia > Nocardia arizonensis. The sequence goes on along the minus strand of NZ_LGYZ01000088.1, from coordinate 210,719 downwards.
CAGGAACCGTCCAGCCGCAGCAGATGGCGCGCGCGGTCCTCGGCGGGCAGTAGCGCGAACAGTTCGCGGCGGCGCAGCAGCGCCGTGTCGGAGGGCACGCCGGTCTCGAACAGCGCCCGCGCCCAGTGCGGATCGCGTTGCGCCAGCGCGGCATCCACCCAGCCGTCGAACAGCGGCTGGCGGAAGCGGTCTTCCACCCCGATACCGGTCAGCTCGCGCGGGGTGAAGGTGTACGCCGCGCCGAATCCGTTCTCCCAGTGCCGCAGCGGCGTCGCCGCCACCAGTTGGCGCAGCAGACCCGCGGTCTCGTCCGGCGCGCCCGCCCAGCGGTAGGCGAATTCGCCCGTGCGGGCGACGATGCCGTCGCGCCGGGTCGCGTCGTCGAGCGGCTCGGGCAGGTCGACGACGAGGTGGATACGGGATTGCTCGCCCTCGCCGCGCAGGCGGATCGGCCGTATCCACGCCGCGGCGCGGGCGCTCATGCGCCGGGCGAAGGCCGAATCCGGGAGCAGTGCGAGCAGTCCGGCCGCGGCCCGGCGGACATCGCCGCGCCGGTCGTCGAGCGCCGCGTCGAGGAATTCCTCGTCGGCCGTTGATATTCCGGCTTCGAGGGTGGCGAGCAGCTCGGCCCGCAGCGCACCGGATTCCTTGGCCCACGCCGCGACCAATGTGTGCCGGGCCGCTCCGGGATCACGGTCGCGCAATGCGGCCAGCCATCGCGTGCGCGCCTGCGCGCCGCCGAATCGCCAGGTATCGCCGCGTGCCGCCTCGGAATCTTCGTCGGGGACGCCGAGACCGCGCCACCGGGGGTTGGCCGCGGCGAGCCAGCGCCCGCGCGCGCCCGCCAGCCGCAGCAGCGGGGCGCGCCACCGGGTACTCGCGGCGGCCTGGTCGAGAAGCAGTGCGCACAGCGCGTCGGGCGCGCGGAAGTCGAATGGTTCGGCCGCGGCGAACCATTCGGACAGGAAATGCGAATTGTCGGTCACCATCGCCGCCAGCCTGCGCGCGGCGGCGGCGGGCAGCAGCCTGCGATCGTCGTCCTCGGCCGGCGCGGGCAGCTTCCGTACGGCACTCGCGCTCACCCCGGCGCGTACGAAGGCGTCGCGCAGCGCGGCGGATTCCAGCAGGACCCGCGCGGGCGCCGAGCGCAGGGCGCCTGCCGCGGCGGCCACCGGCGCCGCGAGCCGGGTCGGGTCGGGTGCGCGTCGTGCGGTGCCGAGCAGGGCCGTCGAGGTCAGTTCGTCGCCGGGGGCGGCGGACGCGGCGGTGCGCACCGGAACCCGTTCGCTCGCGACATCGAGTACCTCACCCGCGACCAGCGCCGAGATGGGCACGAGTCCGGCCCGCGTCCACTCGGCGACGAGCGTGACCGGATGTCCGCCCGATATCCCCAGCAGTCGCCACGGCTGTTCGGTCCGCGCGATCGGCAACGCCATCCCTTCGGCATCGACCACGAGCAGGCGATCTTCGTCCACCACCGGCACCGCGTCGCGCAGCAGTACCGGCCACGAGCGCAACCAGGGATCGGCGCCGAGGGCGCGGGCGTGCGCGTCGAGCGCATTGGACACCGTGCCGTCGCCGGTCGCATTGGACACCGTGCCGTCGCCGTCCGCATTGGACACCGTGCCGTCGCCGGTCGCGCCGGACTCGCGCGGCACGGTCGTGAAAGGCTGTGCGGCCCCGTGTCGTTCGCCCCACAGGGCGCGCAGTGGCGCGGCGGCCGGGTAGAAGTGCAGCGACGCTTCGGCCGACAGGCCCGGTGCCGGTATGTCCTCGGCGAAATCCGGTGCGCCGAAACTGTGTTCGAGTATCAGTGCCCAGCGGTGGGTGGCGCGCCCGCGCAGCCAGGTGCGGCGGGTGTGCAGCCTATCCTCCTCGCTGACCCGGCGGCCCAACGACATCCAGTGATCGCGCACCGCCGGCGTGGCGCGCACCGAATCGGCGGTGGTCGGATAGCCGATATGGGTGCGCACGCTCGCGCCGAGCGGTTCGGGCAGTTCATCGATGCGCCGGTGCGCGGCGACCAGCAGGTGCAGGCGGGCGTATTCGCCGAGAACCAGATCGGGCCAATCCGCGCGGGTGGCGATGACGGTGGGGATCTGGCGCAGTGCCGAGGCCACCGCGGGCGCCTGCGCGTCGACCATGCGCGCCGCGATGGCCTCGTAGGCGCGATAGGAGCGATCGGTCTGTGCCAGACCGGTGCGCACCTGATCGCCGAGCCAGATATCCAGTTCTTCCAGACCCGCCGTAACCCGGGAGCGGCGCCGTACGGCCGTGGCCGGATCGGGGGTGCGGGGGGAATCGTCGCGTGGCGTGCGCGCCGCGCGGCGCTCGAGCCAGCCCGCGGCGAAGTCGGGGATCTCGGCTGTCTCGGGGACCGCACCCGCCGACCAGCGCAACAGTAGTGACAGCGCGTGCTTGCAGGGAAATTTCCGGCTTGGACAGTCGCAGCGGTACGCGGGATCGCTCACGTCCACGACCGTCTCGTACGGTTCGGCCCCGCTGCCCCCGCACCGCCCCCACAGTGCGGTTCCCCGATATCCGGCGGTGCGCCAGCGCGCGGCAAGCCCGCGTGCGGCGGCGAGCGCCTTCGCATCCGGGGCCAGGGCGCTGACCTGCGCGTCGGTCCACGGCGTCGTCATCGGGTGGCTCTCGTTCTGCGGTCGGTCACGGTATCCCCCTGTTCGGCTGTCGAACGGATTTCTACCGCAGACCACCGACAGTAGGCGCCGTGCCCGGCGCCGGAGGGCACGACCGGTCGCCGCCGCGACCGGAGGGCCGGTTCGGGCGAGGTTGTCTTGCGGGCCGCCGTGCGCTGTCGAGCCTTGACCGATGGGCATACGGACGCCGTCGGCGTCCAGCGGGTGTGCGGCGATCGAGTGCCTTGAGAATGATCCGGTGCCGGGAGTTCGCGCGGGGCTTACAGGATTCTCACGGCGGTATCGATGGACCTCCACCGCATTCGCCCGAGCGCTGGTCAGCGAATATATCGGGCCACGCGACCTCGGAAAACCGCTGTGTCTGTGGCGGATTCGGTCCGTCGCGCGGGTTGCGCATTTCACCCGGTGCCGGCATTCTGACCTGTTCGGCCCGTCCGAGCCACCCAAATCGGGTGCTACACGTCGAGCTGCCCGCAGGGGTGGGCGAGGGGTGGACATCGAATGCGGCCGAACGCGCTCGATGGCCATTCCATCCCCGCGGGCAGGTTCGCACTTCTCCCGGCGCCCGGCACCGTAATCGACACCGCCGGTGGGGGATCTCGCGGCGATCGGGTACCGTTTCGCTCTAGCTTTCGACAGGAACACCGGACGTGAGGCGGGCGGGGCGGGCGCGCTTCGGTGGTGAAGGGGTTTCCGTATGCGCGTGAATCCCGCGGCCGAGCCGGCCACGGAGATCCCGCCGCGCCTGCCCGATGTGGTGGCCCGGCGGCTGGCCGAGGATCCGACCGTCACCCGCGATGTGGTGAACGCCGTGCTCGGCGCCCTGCGAAGAGGTGAGACAGCGCAGGGCGCGGGCGAATTGGACGCCGAGGGCATCTTCCTGCGCGCGGTGCGGGTGCGCGGCTTCCGCGGCATCGGCCCCGAAGCCACGCTGGAACTCGCGCCGGGGCCGGGACTGACCTTGGTGGTCGGGCGCAACGGCAGCGGCAAGTCGAGTTTCGCCGAGGCCGCCGAACTGGCGCTGACCGGCGGCAATCGCCGCTGGGACGGCCGTTCGGCGGCCTGGCGGGAGGGTTGGCGCAATCTGCACGCGGGCGCCGCGCCGCGGATAGAACTGGATCTGCTCACCGCGGGCGCGCAGCCCGATCTCACCATCGCCAAGGAGTGGGCCGCGCGCGCGGAGCTGGGCGAGGCCGAGTGGACCGAGCGGCGCGGCGAGGGCGGCGGCGCGTTCGACGTCGGTCGCTGGGCGGGCGTACTCGACCTGTACCGGCCGTTCCTGTCCTACAGCGAACTCGGCGCGCTGGTCGACGGCCGACCCAGCGACCTGTTCGACGCGCTGCACCAGCTCCTCGGTCTCGACGAATTGACCGTCGCCCAAGAGAGTCTGCGCAGCCGCCGTCTCGAACTCGAACGCGCCGTGCGTATTTCGCGGCGGGAGCGCACCGAGCTCGTCGCGGACATGCAGCATCTGGCCGATGAGCGCGCGGTCGTCATGACCGAACTGCTGCGCGCCCAGCAACCCGATCTCACCGCGGTCGGCAGACAGATGTTCGGCGCGCTCGGCGATCCCATCGGCCCGGACGGTCTGCGCGCCATCGTCCGGCTGGCCCTGCCGAGCACCGCGGAGGTTGAGGCCGTGGCGACCCGGCTGGAGACCCTGGGCGCGGCGGTCGAACGGGACACCACCGTCGACGCGGAAGCCGACATGCGGGTGCTGGAATTGCTGCGCCGCGCGCGCGAGCACGCGGACGCGGTCGGCGCGTGCGCGTGTCCGGTCTGCGGCCGTTCGGAATTGGACGCCGAATGGGCGCGCACGGCCGATGTCACCATCGCCGATCTCGCGGCCAGGGTCGAGGCATTGACGACCGCCCGCACCGAATTGCACGCGGCGGTGCGCGCGGCCCGCGCGCTGCCCGAGCGGGTGCCGCCGGAACTGGATTTCCACCCGCGCACGCCACCGACCGTCGATACCGCGGCGGTCCGCGTCGCGTGGGCGGAGTGGGCGGCGCTCACCGAGGCCGAATACGCCTCGGACCTGGGGGAGCGCCTGCGGTGCGCGCATACCCGGCTGGTCGACCAGCTCGAATTGTTGCAGCAGGGCACGCGCAAGGAACTCGACCGTCTCGACGAGGTGTGGGCCCCGCTGGTGCCGCGTATCGCCGGCTGGTTGGAGCGGGCGCGCGAGGTCTCCGTGCGGGCGGGCGAACTGCGCACCCTGCGCCGCGCCGAGGACTGGCTGAAATCCGCGACGGCCGGTCTGCGCGGTGAGCGGATGGCGCCGCTGGAGACCACGGCCCGCTGGGTCTGGCGGACGCTGCGTCAGCAGAGCAATATCGAACTCGGCGCGATCCGCTTGCAGGGCAATGCCGGAACCGCGCGCCGGGTGCTGCTCGATGTCACCGTGGACGAGGTCGACGGCGCGGCGTTGGGCGTCATGAGCCAGGGCGAGCTGCACGCGCTCGGGCTGTCGCTGTTCCTGCCGCGTGCCACGGTCGAGGACAGTCCGTTCCGGTTCGTGATGATCGACGATCCGGTGCAGGCCATGGATCCGGCCAAGGTCGACGGGCTCGCGATGGTGCTCGCCCAGGTCGCGTGGAACCGCCAGGTGATCGTGTTCACCCACGACGAGCGGCTGGCCGAGGCGGTGCGCCGCATGCAGTTGGACGCGCGGGTGCTCGAGGTGCAGCGGCGCGAGCGGTCCGTGGTGGAGGTGCGGGTGGCCGGTGATCCGGTGCGTCGCTACCTCGACGACGCCAGATCGCTGGTGCGCACCCCGCAGTTGCCGCCCGCGATAGCCGACGAACTCGTCGCCACCTGTTGCCGCTCGGCGGTCGAGGCCGCCGCGCAGGCCCGCGCGCGCCGCGACCTGCTGGCCGCGGGTCGCCATCACCGCGAGGTCGAGGGCTACGTGGAGTCCGCGCACACCACGCGGGCCATGGTCGCGCTCGCGGTCATGGGTGTGGACTACAACGTGGACGATCTCAACGATTTCCTGGTACGCGACGGCAAATGGCTGGTGCACGCCCTGCGCAACGTGACCGCGGGCGCGCACGTGCCCATCGACCGCACCATGCGCGAATTGATCTCCGACACCGAGCGTTTCATCGCCTGGCTGGTCCGGTGACCGGCGAGCGCCGCAGCCGCGGCGGTCGCGGCAAGGGCGGCGGTCCGCGGCGGCGACCCGCCCGTCCGCGGCTGCCGCGGCTGCCCCGGCCGACGGTGGTGGAGCGCTTCGAGACCGTCGACCGGCTGCTCGACGGCGAGGTCACCGACGCGGGCGGAGTGTGGTCGCGGGCAACGGCGTGGATTCTGCGCCTGGCGCTCGAACAATCGGTGGACGAACTGTGGGCGCGCTCGGCGCCGGAGCTGATGCGCTGTCCCATGCGCGCGCAACTGCTGGCGCTGCGGGTCTTCACCGGCGCCGAGACCGCCGCCCAGGTGGCGACGCTGTGGTCGGCGCTCTCGCGCGCGGCCCACCACCACGACTACGAGCTCGCGCCGAGCGTCACCGAATTGCGGCGCTGGCGCGAACAGGCCGAGGCGATCGACGTCCTGCTCTCGCGGGTCGCCATCCGCTGAGCGCGCGCAGGCGTCGGGGAGAATCGGGTCATGTCGCGATCCCATCCGTGTCCGTGCCGTCGTGGCGACAGCTACGCCGACTGCTGCGGTCCGCTGCTGGCGGGCGCACGGCCCGCGCCGACCGCGGCGGCGCTCATGCGCTCGCGTTACACCGCCTTCGCGCTCGGGGACATCGGCTACCTGCGGCGATCCTGGCACTCCGGCACCCGCCCCCGCGATATCGAGTTGGACGCCGACCAGCGCTGGCTGTTCCTGGAGATCGTGCGCACCGAACGAGGCGGCCCCTTCGACGACACCGGAACCGTGGAGTTCGTCGCCCACTACCGCGGGCCCGGCGGGCGCGGCGAATTGCGCGAGGTCAGCCGGTTCGTCCGCGAGGACGGCGCATGGGTGTACCTCGACGGTGTCGTGCGGCACTGACCGCCCGCGCCGCCGTCCCTGGCGGTACCGTCGGCGCATGCCGCGTATCGCGATCGAATACTGCACCCAGTGCCGCTGGATGTTGCGCGCGAGTTGGATGGCGCAGGAACTGCTCGCTACCTTCGGTACGGATCTGGGCGAGGTCGCGCTGATACCGGGAACGGGCGGGGTCTTCCGCATCACGATCGACGGCGAGCAGGTCTGGGAGCGCAAGGCCGACGGCGGCTTCCCGGAGATCACGGTGCTCAAGCGACGGGTGCGCGACCGAGTCGCCCCCGGTCGCGATCTCGGTCACGCCGACCGGCACGAACCCGCCGCCGACTGAGCGAGGAATCGATCACATTCGCCGCCGATCATGCGGTCGCTCACCCCGGCCGGCGGGCGCCCGGGTCGTCCGCGCGAATCAGGCGCAACAGCCCCCGCCGCAGCAGCCGCCGCCGCCCGCGGGCGGTGCGGGCGCGGGTGCGGGCGCACCGCCGTTCCCCCGGCTGACCGTGGCGAACGTGGTCAGCAACTTGACCGTATCGGTGTGTCCCCGCGGGCACGCCGCGGGATCGGAGGACTGCGCCATCGGACGATTCACCTCGAAGGTGTCACCGCAACCGCGGCACCGGAACGAATAGCTCGGCATCGCGCCAGCGTATCGCGCGAGCGACGAATCGTGCGTCTTCCGTACCCGCCCTCGCGCCGCGACGTACCCTCGAAACAAAGATCAGGACGTGCCGGCCCGGAGTAGCAACATTCCAGCGCACTTTCGGGTCTCGGTAGGAGGTGCGGAAAATGAGCGAGCACGCCGAATGGAGCTCGGGCACAGCCGCCAAGGCAGCCGCCGTGCATGCCGTCGACACCGCCGACATCGGACGCACACCCGTCGCGCGGACCGAATACGGCAAGGTCAGCGGATTCCTGGACGGGTCGGTAGCGGCCTGGTACGGCATACCGTATGGCGCGCCCGTCACCGGCACCCGGCGCTTCCGCCCGCCCGCCCCGCCGCAGCGCTGGCCGTGGGTGAAGGAGTGCACGACCTTCGGCGACCTCGCCCCGCAGACGATGGGCGCGATGGTCCCGGTCGACTCCGACCTGCGCATGGGCGAGGACTGTCTGTGGCTGAACGTGTGGACCCCGCGCGGCGGCGCGGTGCGCGAGGACGGTGAGCCGCGGCCGGTCATGGTCTGGCTGCACGGCGGCGCGTACTGTCTCGGCACCGCGGCACAGGCCGTCTACGACGGGCGCAGGCTGGCCGAAACCGGCGATGTCGTGGTTGTCGGGGTCAATTATCGGCTCGGCGCGCTCGGCTTCCTCGATCTGTCCTCGCTGTTCCACGGCTTCACACCCAATCTCGGGCTGCACGACCAGATCGCCGCGCTGGAATGGGTGCGCGACAATATCGCCGCGTTCGGCGGCGATCCCGGCAATGTGACGCTGTTCGGCGAGTCCTCCGGTGCGGGCTGTGTGACCGCATTGCTGACCGCGCCGCGCGCAGCCGGGCTGTTTCATCGGGCGATCGCCCAGAGTCCGCCCGCGACAACGGTTTTCGGTCAGCAGCGGGCCGCGGGCGTGGCCCGGCGTTTCCTGGAGCTGATCGAGCTGCCCGCCGCACGCGCGCTGGAACTGATCGATATGCCCATCGACCGGATCGTGCAGGCCGCGGGCGTGCTGCTGGACGAGGTGCCGCTGCGGGAACCGGGCCGGCTGGGCGCCGCGCCGGTGGTGGACGGTGACCTGCTGCCCGCCTATCCGGTCGACCGCTTCCAGGCGGGCCGCTCGCATCGCGTGCCGTTGATCATCGGCACCAACAAGGACGAGGCGTCGCTGTTCCGGGTGTTCCGGTCGCCGATCATGCCGGTGACCCCGGAAGCGGTCAACCTCATGCTCGAGGACGTGGCCGCCAGCCACCCGGAGGTGTCGGCCGAGCGGATCGCCGAGATCACCTCCGCCTATCCGGATCTGGCCAAGACCCGCGGCGCGCTGGCCATGTCCACCGACGCGGCCTTCCGCATGCCCGCGCACTGGGTCGCCGACGGTCACGCCCAGCATTCCCCGACCTGGACCTACCGTTTCGATCACGCGACCCCGATGCTGCGCGCGGCCCGGGTCGGCGCCGGACACGCCACCGAATTGCCGTACGTCTTCGGCAATTTCGGCACCCTCAACCACGACCCGACCTTCTGGCTCGGCGGGCGCAAGGCGGCAACGGAGGTATCGGGTCGGATGATGCGGCGCTGGCTGGCCTTCGCCACGCACGGCGTGCCCGCGGCCATCGACGGGTCCAAGCACTGGCCGCCCTACCGTCCCGGCACCCGATCCACGCTGCTCATCGACACCGTCGACCGCGTGGTCGAGGATCCCGACGCCCACCTGCACACCGCCTGGGGTGATCAGGCGGTCGGCTTCAGCTGAGGATCACACCGGTTCGGCGGCGCGCGCGGCGTGGCCGAGGCGAACCGGCAGCCGTTCGAACCCGTGCAGGGTGAACAACTGTCTGCGCGCGGGCGTGCCGTCGAGTGCGAGATTCGGGAATCGTTCGAACAGCGCCCGCAGGGCGTGGGTGGCCTCCATACGGGCCAGGCTCGCGCCGAGACAGACGTGGATGCCGTTGCTGAAGGACAGGTGCTCCTTGGCATTGGCCCGGGTGATGTCGAAGCGGGCCGGATCGGCGAACACCTTCGGGTCCCGGTTGGCCCCGGCCAGCGACAGGATGATCGTGTGCCCGCGCCGGACCACTTGGCCGTCGAGTTCCACGTCCTCGAGCGCGGTGCGCGCGGTGGTCTGCACCGGTGAATCGATGCGCAGGATCTCCTCGACCGCATTCGGCCACAGGTCGGCGTCGGCGCGCAGCCGGTCGAGCTGGTCGGGGTGGGCGAGCAACTGCACGACGCCGTTGCCGATGAGGTTCACCGTGGTCTCGAAGCCCGCGCCCATGAGCAGGCTGGCATTGGCCTTGAGTGCGTAATCGTCGAGGTCGCCCGCGGTGACGAGCGCGCTGAGGATGTCCTCGCCGGGTTCGCGGCGCAGGCGCGCGAGATGGTCGTCGAAATACTCGTTCATCACTTCCATCGCCTTCAGCGCGCGATGGTGCACGCGCCAGGAGATGCCGATGTCGAGCAGCGGCGTCATGGCGTCGCCCCACCGCAGGAACATCTCCCGATCGGCGTCGGGCAGGCCGAGCATCTCGGAGATGATCGCGATGGGGACCTGGGCGGCGAAGGCGGAGACGAGATCGGCCGAACCGTCCGAGGGCAGCGCGTCGAGCAGTTCCTCGGTCACCGCCTCGACCCTCGCGCGCAGCCGTGCGATGGCGCGCGGGGTGAAGGCGGAGGCCACCGGCTTGCGCATCGCCGTGTGCACCGGCGGGTCGATGACCAGCATGGACGGCTGCTCCACCGGGTTCGGCGGCAGCGGTGAGCGCTGGGCGAGCAGCTTGAGCGGTTTGGGGATGTCGAAGCTGTCCGGCGTGCGCACGCCGAACCGGTTGTCGCGCAGGATCGTGCGGCACAGTTCGTGGTCGAAGCTGGCCCACGACAGCGCGGTGCGCACCAGCCGTCGCTCGCCGCGCAACTGCTCGATGAGCGGGTACGGATCGCTGATGCCCGCGGGACCGCCGAGTAGTGCGGCGAACGGGTCACCGCGGCGTGCCCGGGTGCGCAGCATCAGACGCGGAGCGCCCTGCTGCGAGAGCCATCGGAACAGGTAATGCGGCCGCATATCCACCAACCTCACTGTCGTGTGATATCCCCAACGGTACGGACTCGGCGGCGTATGTGGAACGATCTCAGGTCGGACTCCGTCCCCTACCGTGGTAGGAGAACGGCTACAACCGCCGCGCGGTGACCCGCTCCGAGGCGATGCGCCGCTCGGCCAGCGCCGGATCGGGATGCACCACCTGCACCAGCGACGCGCCGACGGCCAGCACCGCGACGAAGCCGTCGATCAGTTCGGCCGGGGTCTCCCACGGCGTACTCGACAGCACGCGGTCGCCCTCGGCGAAGCCCTGGCGCGCCGCGGACTTGCGCGCCTCGGCAAGCACCTCGGCCACCGGCGCGCCGTCCAGCGCGACCCCCGCGCCGCCGGGATGGAACTGGTCGCCGTGCACGCGCACAGCGGTGGCGAAGTCGGTCACGCCAACGGGCAGATCCCGCACCGGGGTGCCCATGGCGTCCAGGGACAGCGCGGCGACCTCGGGCACGCCGTCGGCCTCGTCGAGGCGATCGGGGGTGACCAGCGCCAGGTCGGCATGCGGATCGGGGCGAAGCACCACCTCGGTGCCCGCCCACCAGCAACCGAGCAGCACCGCGGCGGTCTGCCAGTGCGCGGGCAGCAGCACCGCCACCCGCGCGCCCGGGGTGAGCCCGAACTCGTCGCGGACGAGGTTGCCGGTCTTGGCCGCCCAGTTCGCCAACGTCAGACCGGACAACTCGATGCGGGCGCCGGTGCCGTCGTCGTAGTAGGTCACGCGCGGGGCGGCGGGCTCGCGCGCGAGGATCGGATCGAGCACCGCCTCGGTGAGGGTGAGTGCTTGGTCTTGATCACGCATTCTTGGATTCACGATCGCTAGCTTCGGTGGTGGTCAGTTCACGCATGTCGGTCCGCCCCGGCCCGCGTCGATCGGCGGGGCCGGTGGAACGGGCGTCGGAGAGGTCGAGGTTCCCGAGAAGTCGAACACCGAATTCGCCGCCGAGCCCGGACCAGAATAATCGCTCGCCAGGACGACGCCGACCGAATCGGCCGACATCGTCGGATCGGCGACCACGGTGAGTCCGCCGAGCGCCTTGGCCACCGCGCGCGCCCCCGGATCGGAGGAGTCCGCGGCGAGTACTCGGCTGCCGCTGACCGCCGCGCCGGTGTAGTTGCCGACCGTCCCTTCCCGAAAACCCTTGGCGCTCAGCGTCCGCGAAACCTGGGCGGCCAACCCGCCGATCCCGCCCGCGTTGTACACGCTGACCGTGACCCGCCCCGGATCGACCGAATCACTTTCGGCGTGTCCGGTTTCCGTTTCCGCGCCGACGAGGGCCGCCACCGACGTGCGCACCGACTTCGGGTCCACCTTCACCACGGATTCGCCGTCGCCGGTGGTGGCATTCAGGTCGATCACCGGAATGGTCTCGAAGCGGACCTGTCCGCCGGTCAGATCCTTCAGTTGGTGCAGGAAGGCGAGGACGTCCCAGTCCTCGTCCAATACCACCGTGCGCCCGACCGCTTCGCTGAGTTGACGGAGTTTCGACGGATTGGCAAGGGTTTTCGCGGTCAGCGCCTGACCGACGAGCTGGGCCATGAACACCTGCTGGCGCACGATGCGATCGAGGTCCCCGCGCGGCAGATCGTGCCGCTGGCGCACGAAACTCAAGGCCGCCGCGCCGTCGAGACGTTGGCGGCCCGCGGGGAAGTCCGCGCCCGACATCCATTCGTCCACCGGGTTGTCCAGGCACACCTCGACACCGCCGACGGCATCGGTGAGCAGCACGAAGCCGAGCAGACTGACCTCGGCGTAATGGTCGACGGTGATGCCGGTCAGATTCGCGACGCTGTTGATCAGCGCCTTGCGCCCGGCCTGGGTGGACTGTCGGTCCGCCTCGGCCTGCGACAGGCCCTTGTCGATGAGTTTCAGCCGTTCGCTCTCCTTGGTCGCGCCGTAGGCCGAATTGATCTTGCCCGTGCCGATACCCGGAATGTCGACATAGGCGTCGCGCGGGATGGAGATGGCGATGGCCGACCGTCCGTCGTTGGGGACGCGCACCAGCACGATGGTGTCGGTATTGGTACCGACCTCGTCGCCCGCGTGCAGCAGGGCGCGCTCGGCGGCGGTGAGCGCGTTGCCGTGCGCGTCGGTGCGGCTGTCCACACCGACGAGCAGGATGTCCACCGCGCCGTCGCGTCCGCCGCCGAGTCCGAGATCGCCGATGCGCTCGATATTGGCGATCAGCGCGTCCACGCTGTGCCAGGCGAATCCGGTGGCGACGACGACCAGCGCCGCCAGGGCCGCGACGACGATGCGACCGGGTCCGAACGAATCGGGGCCGCCAGTTCCGTACGGTCGCGCTATGGCCTGCAACTCCAGCATCCTCTCGACGTACCCTACGTATTCGATTCGGCCTCAGTGGTATTCGGTCACCGCCACCGGTGGCGTCCGGTAGCGCCGACCGGCTGTATCCGGTACTGCCGACCGGCTGTATCCGGTACTGCCGACCGGCTGTACCGGCGGCGCCCGTTCGTGCTTCTGCCTGTGCGGGACGTGCGATCCGTCCGCCTCCCCGTGCCCCCGACCCTGCCCGCGGCATGCGCCCGCCGGAGAAAGTCCACATAGGCTAACCAATGGCAACCCCGGTGGCGGGCAACCGCGCGGTCACGGCGTGCCAGACTTGCGGCCGTGACCGCAGTGACCCCGCCGTCCGCCACCCGTCTCGTCGTCACCGGATCCGGTGGCCAGGTCGGCACGGAATTGATGCGCCGCGCGCCCGACGCCCGCGGGTATACCCGCGCCGAACTCGATATCACCGACGCCGCCGCGGTGCGCGCCGCCGTCGCCGCGGGCGACGTGGTGCTGAACTGCGCCGCCTACACCGCCGTCGACCGCGCCGAATCCGATGTCGATGCCGCCTTCGCCGTCAACGAGACCGGTCCGGCGGTGCTGGCCGAGGCATGCGCGCGGGTCGGTGCCCGGCTCGTCCACCTGTCCACCGACTACGTCTTCCCCGGCGACGGCGAGCGGCCCTACGCCGTCGACGATTCCACCGGACCCGCCACCGTCTACGGACGCTCCAAACTCGCGGGCGAACGGGCGGTACTGGATCTGGCCCCGGCGGCGCACGTGGTGCGCACCGCGTGGGTCTACCGGGGGACCGGCTCGGATTTCGTCGCGACCATGCGCAGACTGGAAGCCGAACAAGAGACCGTCGATGTCGTCGACGACCAGCGCGGATCGCCCACCTATGCCGCCGACCTGGCCGCGGGCCTGCTGGAGTTGGCCGCGCGCCCGGACGCGCCGCGGGTGCTGCACGCCACCAACGCCGGTGCGGCGACCTGGTTCGAGGTCGCGCGGGCGGTCTTCGAGGAGATCGGCGCCGACCCCGCGCGGGTGCGGCCGACCGATTCCGCGGCCTTCCCCAGACCCGCACCGCGCCCGGCCTACTCGGTGCTCTCGGACCGCGCCTGGCGCGCGGCCGGGCTGACACCGCTGCGGCCGTGGCGCGAGGCGCTGCACGGCGCGCTCGCCGGATACCGGGCCGCGCGTCCGGCCACCGCCTGACAGCGTCCGTAACGGGTTTCGTCCTGCGGTTTTTCATCGATGTCGGCCGGTTGCGGACCGAAGACGCGCGGCGGTGCCGATCCCGCTAGGCTGGGCGGTCGTGAGTGAGCGCAGCGAGCGAACCGACAACCAATCCGCGGCTCTTGCCGTCGTCACGGTGACCTACTCACCGGGCGAGCACCTCGAACACTTCATCACGACGCTGGCGCACGCCACCAGTGAGAAGCCGCAGGTGATCCTGGCCGACAACGGGTCGACCGACGGTGCGCCGGAAATGGCGGCCGAGGCCAATTCGCACGTGCGACTGCTGCGCACCGGGGGCAATATCGGCTACGGCGGCGCGATCAACCGCGCGGTCGCCGAGATCGATCCCGCCATCGAATTCGTCGTCATCGCGAATCCCGACATCCGCTGGGGCACCGACTCCATCGACGAGATGCTGGCCGCCGCGCGGCGCTGGCCCCGCGCGGGCGCGATCGGCCCGAAGGTGCTCGAACCGGACGGCAGCGTCTATCCCTCGGCCCGGTCGGTGCCGGGTCTGCTGGACGGCGCGGGTCACGCGATCCTCGGGTCCATCTGGCCCGCCAACCCCTGGACCAGGCGTTACCGGCAGGAGAACGAACAGATCAGCGAGCGCACGGTGGGCTGGCTGTCCGGATCGTGCCTGCTCGTGCGGCGCAGCGCCTTCGATTCCATCGACGGCTTCGACTCGCGCTACTTCATGTACATGGAGGACGTGGACTTCGGCGACCGCATGGGCAAGGGCGGCTGGCACAACGTCTTCGTGCCGAGCGCCGAGGTCACCCACGCCAAGGGCCACGCCGCGAGCAGGCACCCCGAGATCATGTTGCCCGCCCATCACGCCAGCGCGTACCGCTTCCAGGCGGATCGGCATCCGCACTGGTGGCAGGCGCCGTTGCGGCTGGCGCTGCGGGCCGGACTTGCGATTCGCTCCCGGATTGCGGTTCGATCTGCGCTGCGACAGCAGGCGCGCGGCTGACCGGCGCGCACACCGCGGAACGATCCATTGCGAACAGGGGAAACTCGATGGCAGGACATGCAGGCACCGACGCCGTGATTCTGGTCGGCGGCCAGGGAACGCGGCTGCGCCCGCTGACCCTGTCGGCCCCCAAACCCATGCTGCCGACGGCCGGGCTGCCGTTTCTCACCCACCTGCTGGCGCGCATCGCGGAGGCGGGCATCACCCACGTGGTGCTCGGCACGTCCTTCAAGGCCGAGGTCTTCGAGGAGCATTTCGGTGACGGCTCGGATCTCGGCCTCGATCTCGAGTACGTCACCGAGATCGAACCGCTCGGCACCGGCGGCGGCATCCGCAACGTGCTGCCCAAACTGCGTGCCGATACCGTCATGGTCTTCAACGGCGACGTTCTCGGCGGCACCGATCTCGGCGCCGTTCTCGACACCCATGTATCGACCGACGCCGACGTGACGCTGCATCTGGTACGGGTCAGCGATCCGCGGGCCTTCGGTTGCGTGCCCACCGACGATCAGGGCCGGGTCACCGCGTTCCTGGAGAAGACCCAGGACCCGCCGACCGACCAGATCAACGCGGGCTGCTACGTCTTCCGCCGCGAATACATCGAGAAGATCCCCACCGGGCGCCCGGTGTCGGTGGAACGCGAGGTGTTCCCGGCTCTGTTGGCCGAGGGCGCGCGCGTGCAGGGTCACGTGGACACCTCTTATTGGCGCGACATGGGCACCCCCGAGGATTTCGTGCGCGGTTCGGCGGATCTGGTGCGCGGCATCGCGCCTTCGCCCGCCCTGCCCGGTCAGCGGGGTGAATCGCTGGTCCATCCCGGTGCGGGCGTCGCACCGGGCGCGGTGCTCATCGGCGGAACCGTCGTCGGGCGCGGTGCGGAGGTCGGCGCGGGCGCGCGGCTGGACGGCGCGGTCGTATTCGACGGCGCGGTCATCGAGGCCGGGGCCACCGTCGAGCGCTCGATCATCGGTTTCGGCGCCCGCATCGGTCCGCGCGCGCTGGTCCGCGATGGCGTGATCGGCGACGGAGCCAATGTCGGCGCCCGCTGTGAACTGCTGCGCGGCGCGCGCATCTGGCCCGGAGTCGAGATCCCCGACGGCGGCATCCGCTTCTCCACCGACGTCTGAGTTCGTACCCGATCGGCCACGCGGCGCGCGGCGTTTCCCCGCGGTGCGCCGGGCCGCCCGCCTCGGGCGGCGCAGTTGTCGGGTCGACGGCGGTAGCGTGGTGGCATGGCTGAGGTTGTGATCGTCGGGTCCGGGCCGAACGGGCTGGCCGCGGCGGTGCTGCTGGCACGGGCCGGGGTGTCGGTCCAGGTGTACGAGGCCGAGTCCACCGCGGGTGGCGGCTGCCGCACGGGCGAGCTCACGCTGCCCGGATTCCGGCACGACATCTGCGCGGGCGCGCATCCGATGGCCTCGGCTTCCCCGTTCTTTCGAGCATTCGACCTGGCCGCGCACGGGGTCGATCTCCTGGCCCCCGAGGTGTCCTACGCCCATCCGCTCGACGGCGGCCGCGCCGGACTCGCCTGGCGCGATCTCGACCGCACCGTCGACGGCCTCGGACCCGACGGGCCCGCGTGGCGCGGATTGTTCGCGCCGATGGTGGCGAAGTGGGAGTCGGTCGTCGGCGTCGCCATGTCGGATCTGCGCCGCCCGCCGCGTGATCCGCTGACCGCGGCGCGTTTCGGTCTGCGTGTGCTCGAACAGGGTTCGCCGCTGTGGAATGCGCGCTTCCGCGACGAGGTCGCCCCCGCTCTGCTCACCGGCGTCGCCACCCATGCCATCACCTCGCCGCGCGCCATTCCCGCCGCGGGCGCGGGCATGCTGCTGGCCACCCTCGCGCACGCGAGCGGATGGGTGGTGCCGCGCGGCGGAAGTCAAGCCATCGTGGACGCGCTCATCGCCGAGATCGAACGCCTCGGCGGCAGCGTCGTGACCGACCATCGCATCGATTCACTCGACGAATTCCCCGTCGAGCAGAAGATTCTGCTCGATCTGGCTCCCGCCGAATTCCTTCGTATCGCGAGCCATCGGCTACCGACCCGCTATGCCGACCATCTCGCCGCGTTCCGCTACGGCGGCGCGGCCTGCAAGGTCGATTTCGCCCTGTCGGGCCCGGTACCGTGGTCGGCACCCGGCTGCGACCGCGCGGGCACCCTGCATCTGATCGGCACCCGCGCCGAGGCCGTCGCCGCCGAATCCGCCGTCGCGGGCGGCCGCCACCCCGATCGGCCCTACGTCCTGGCCATCCAACCCGGTGTAGTCGACGAAACCCGCGCACCTCGAGGCAGTTACACGTTCTACACCTACGCCCACGTACCCCATGGCTCGCCCCGCGACGTCAGTGCGGCCGTGATCGCCCAGGTGGAACGTTTCGCCCCCGGCTTCGCCGATCTCATCCTCGCCCGACACGTCTACACCGCCGCCGAACTGCCCGACCACAATGCCAATTACGTGGGCGGCGACATTTCCGCGGGCGCGATGACCCTGCGCCAGTTCCTCTTCCGACCCACCGCCCGCTGGAACCCGTACGCCACGCCACTTCCCGGCGTCTACCTGTGCTCCTCCTCGACCCCGCCCGGCCCGGGCGTCCACGGTATGTGCGGCCTGCACGCCGCGACCCGAGTCCTGCGCACCCACTTCGGCATCCGCGCCGATCCCCTCGACCTCCTGCGAACCGCGGGGGCCAGGTAGTCCATCGGGAGCACCGGGCTCTCGATCTCCCGGAACGTGGCCGTCACGGGTTACCGGTGGTGACCACTCCGAACCAGTCTCAGTATGGGTTTTCGGCACAGGGGTTCGTTGGGGCGGGTGAGTTGGACTGTCGGGCGGTCCCTTTCGTAGTCGCGGCGAATTCGATTCCACAGGGCGCGGGGGATGGCGTCGAAGCAGGCGCCGAGGTGGATGCCGTCGAAGTGGGTGGTGTGGCCGCTGTCGTGGGTGACCGAGACGAGGTTGATCACGCCGCCGCTCACGAACCAGCGTGCCACCGCGTCCTGTACGCGAGTGGCGCGGAGTTCGCCGCGGGCGCTGAGGTAGAGGCGTTCGTTGGGCAGGCGCGGGTGATCGGCGGTGCGCGGGAGAATGGCGGCGGCGTCGACGTAGTGGCGGCGGTTGTGGTCATCGATGAATGTCAGCGCGGCGGTACGGCAGGCGAGAAAGTCGAACCGTATGCCGTGCAGGAAGATCGACAGCTGGACGTCGGGTTCGTGCGGGCGCGGCGACGCGCACTGGCGACTCATGACACGGCGCGATGGACTTCGCGCCGCGGCTCGCGTTCCGCGACCGTATCGGTGGCGTCGAGCACCGATACGCCCGATGGGCGGAAAGGGCTGTGCGCGGGGGTGATCCACGCGCGGTAGCCGGGATCGGTGTCGGTCGGCGACGGCAGCGCGATCAGCCCGCCGTCCCCGACGAGTTGGATTCCGCGCCGGAACAGGGCGGCGAAGCCGGCAAGGCGCGCGGTGGGGATATCCGAGCGCACCAGGAAGCACCAGGTGCCGCTGCGCGGATGCGAGACGATCGGCCCGCCGCCGCGCCCGCCGCGCTCCAATTCGAATTTCACCCGCTGTCCCAGCTCCGACGGCATCATCAATCCCCACACCAGACCCGCGCGGAAGGTGATGCCGCCGTGTCGCGGGTCGACCACGGCGGGCAGTTCGCAGACCTTGCGGTAGTAGTCGCAGCGCGCGCGTGGCGTATCGGCGAATCCGAGCGGCTGTGAATCGGTCACGGCGTCTCCTGGACGGGCAGGTGGGGATGGACAACGGCGAGTCGCCGACCACACCGACGTCGCGGCAATCCTCGAGAAACTGGTGGCGCGGCGCCCCGCCTTTCCGAGCGCGTATTCAGAAGAACATCGACCGGTCGGTGGCGGGAAGCGATCTCGGCCCGCAGTACCCGAAAATCCGCCGCGGTTCCAGTCGGGATTCGTGTCGGGTTGCGGACGGAACCGCGACTGTCGTGGAACACCGGTACGGAGGGAATCGCGGACTACCGGTATCCGCTCGATGAGAGAGTTGGCCGCGGCCACGTCGTGACGGCAGCGGAAAGGCCCCGCTGTCGCGGGGCCTTTCGAGGGCTATTGTCCGGCGGTCGGGCGCAGAAGCCGGTGGGCGTGTGCTTCTCGGACGGCGGTCGCGCGCTGGCTGCGGATGACAGCGGCGATCCGGTTCAATCTCGCCGAGGGGACATCGGCGGTTTGCGACACGAAGGGATCGGGTTCACGGGTGGACGGCGCTCTCCGGTCCCGTGACTCGAGCGCGCGCTCGTTCTCGCGGCGCGCTCGATCGGCCGACGGTCCGGGTCGGGGCGCGGTCGGTTTGGGAAGCGATTGCGGCCGCCCCGTATGGTTGCGCGGGAGCGTGCCGGGTAGAGCTAGGGGAGTCGGTGCGTTGATGGGGGGGCATCGTCATCCGTTTCCGACTCGTTCCCGAACGGGATGTCTCGACCCGATCGAAATCGAACCAGTGTGAGTGGGCAGGCCTGATCCGTCGCGTTGGGTCGGCGGCGCTGCCGTACCGAACGGTGACGAATCCGTTTCGGCTGATTCCGGTGTCCTGACGTAGTGCTGCGTTTTGCGCGCGATACCATCTTCTCCGTTGTCCGGTCGCACCGTCTGTCGGGCGAATACCCGACAGATGGTTGGTAACCGATCTTTCTAGAATTCATCAGCGGCGATCAGGCCGTCGCTGATCGCCCGCGCGACCAGTGCGGCCTTCGTCGGCGCGGGCCGTCCCACCGCGGCGTACCTGGTCCTGATGCGCTCGAGGTAGGTGTCGATCGAGCTCACGCTGAGAAAGAGCTTCTGTGCGACAAGTACTTTGGACTCCGACTGAAACCAGGCCAGCAGCACCTCGCGTTCCCGTTCGGTCAGCCGCGGACGGTCCGCGGTCGCGTCGCTGGTCATCATCTTCGCCATGGTGGGGCCGCCGTGGTAAGGACGATCGCGGGCGGCGGCGCGGACCGCGTGGATCAGGTGTTCGTCGCCCTCGCCCTTCGAGAGATAGGTCACCGCACCCAGATTGAGACAGTGCCGGACCAGACCCGGCTCGGTGTGCTGGGAGTACACGACGACCCGGTGCGCGTCGTCGCTGAGCCGCTGCACGGCGGTGGTATCGGGTTCGCGAGTGCCGAACTGGAGGTCGGCGACGACGACATCCGCGCGGGCGAGCGCATCGGGCGCGTCGAAGAGTTCGTCGGGATGCTCGAACCAGGCGATCACCTCGATCGGTGGTTCGGCATCGGCACACCAGCTCCGAATGCCCGCGACGATCACCGGATGGTCATCGACGATGGCGATACCGACCACGACCGCTCCCCTTCCTGCGCAGACGAGTAGTGCAGTCGCACCCAGATGAGATTGTCGGTGATGTCGATGTCCGTGCGGACGAGATCGCTGTGTTCGTCGACCCCGGCCGCGGCGCCCGCCTCGACACCGGAGACCAGAATGCTGATCGTGGTCTCGTCGGAGTCGTCGGTGAGGACGATGCGCACCTTGCTCGCGCTGCGCTGTAACAACATTCGCGCGGTCGCCAGGATATGGGCGTGCACCTCGTCGGCGGGAGCGCGCGGCGCCGCGGTCACCTCGACCGCGACCGTGGTCCCGCGTCGTTCCGCGGATCGAATGGCGGGCAACAGATCCGCCACCACAGGGTGGTCGTAACTGTCGGCCTGGTCGAGTAGGCGTCGCAGCTGGGCATATTCGTTCCTGGCCTCGGCGCGCACCTGCGGATCGTGCGGAGAGCGGGAGCCGTCGGCGAGTGCCCGCAACAGCGGAGCGAAAGATTCGAACAGCTCTCGGTACTGGGTTCGGCACTGTTCCTTCAGTATTCGCGCGACCGCCGTCGCGGCCAGCGCCTCGGCGTACGCGCGATTGGTCTGCGCGGCCCGCTGGATCACCCGATCCAGTGACGCGCCGAACCAGGCCGCGAGCAGTTGCAGCAGGAAGACGCTGCTGCTGTGCAGGCCGAGGATGCGCACGACATTGCCCGCGTCGGCATGCAGCAGGGCCACCGCGCAGGTCGCCCCCCACCACACCGACAGACCGATCACGCTCAGCGCCAGCCGGTGTCGCAAACCCAGCGCCACGATGCACCACCCTGACGCGCCGATCGCCCAGTTGCCGGTGCCGAGCACCTGATCCGGCGGCAGCAGGAAGCCGAAGACGATCGAGCCGACCACCACCTTGGCCATGAGGATCGCCGTCGCCGCGGTCGAGCGAACCGGAACCGCGATGGAGGTGATCATCGCGACGGCGACGATACCGATGAGCAGCAGGTCGATGGGCCAAGCCGGCGGCGTCCCGGACGGGATCTGCGACTGCTGCACGATGATATCGACGCCGATATAGGCGACGAGCACGTAGACGATGTGATCGGCCAGGCGGCGCACACCCTGCGCGGCGACCGGAACGTCGTCGGTGGGCCGCTGCGGCGGCGGTGGCGCGTCGGGCCAGGTCATCGTGACGCGGGTGCCGCGGCCCGGTTCGCTGAGCAGCACCGCGTCACCGCCGATATCGCGCAGCCTGCCCAGGATGGAGCGGCGCACACCGTGGCGCTGGCCCGTGTTGGCGGCCAGTCCCGAACCGTTGTCGGAGACCGTGAGACGGCGCCGCTCCACATTGATGCGCACCTCGGTGGCCTCGGCGTGCTGATCGGTATTGGTGAGCGCCTCGCGGGTGGCGGCGGACAGACAGTGCGCGATCTCCGAGCGCACCGGCAGACTCGGCAGTCCCTCGATGACCACCGGGGTCCGGCACTGTTTCGCCAGGGTCTCCAAAGTGGCCACCAGATCGCGGCTCTCGGCCTCGTCCTCGATCGGTACGCCGGCGCCGAGCACGTCGAGGTCGCGGCGGGCCTGTTCGGCGACGCGGTCGCTGTCGGTGACCGCGCCGTGCCCAACCATCAGCAGCGTGGAGGCGACGGTGTCGTGCAATAGCGCCCACTGTTCGCGTTCGTACCGGCGTTGTACCGCCGCGGTTTCCGCCTCGGCCCTGGCGGTATTGGCGGCGATCAGCGCGCGATCGTGCAGACCCGCGGCCCGCATGAGCATGTGGCGCAGCAGCGCCGCGTGCGCCCACTGGACGATCAGATACGCGACGGCCGCATCGGTGAAGAAGCCGACCGGGTCACCGCCCGGCGCGTCCCGGCCTGCCCAGTAGAGCACGAGCATCGTGCCGACGGTCGCGGCCGCGGAGATCACGGCCGATTGCGTGAAGGCCAGCGAGATCAATGTCGCGGCGACTATCTTCCGTTGTGCCAGACTGTCGCTGAGCGTGATCGGACTTGCCGCCGTCACCGTCGCCAACAGATAGCACTGCACCACCACGAGATCCGCGACCGACCACCCGGTGCCGTGGCGCCGACCGACCAGTCGCATCCCCGACCAGAGGATGAGGCAGATCACCGCCTCCGCCGCGGCCGACGAAAGCCGCGGCCCGGTGAGCAGTTCGACCAGCCCGACCAGCACGCAGGTGGCATGGAGGAATATGGTCGCGACGCTGTCGCTGGTGCGAATCACCGACGCGCGAGTGGGTTTCGGATCCAGCGCCACTATTTCACAGTAACGACACGGTAATTGGACTGCTACCGGAGATATCTCGCCCCCCTACTTCCGGGGCTAGGCGGTTCCGGCGCGCTCTCGGTACAGATCGGGTTCGAGGTAGATGACGCGGGCGGCGGGTACGGCGGCGCGGACCCTGGCCTCGGCCGCGTCGATGGCCGAAGCGATGGCCGCGATGTCGAGGCCGGGGACGAACGCCACTTTGGCCGCGACCAGAATCTCCTCCGGACCGAGGTACTGGGTCTTGAGATGAATGACGCGGTCGATGTGTTCGCCGTCGACCAGATTGGCCCGAATGAGACCGTCCTCCTTCGGCGTGGCGCCCTCGCCGATGAGCAGACTCTGCATCTCGACGATGAGAATGACGGCGATGACGCCGAGCAGGGCGCCGATGGCCAGCGTGCCCACACCGTCCCAGACCGGGTCGCCGGTGAGCATGGTCAGGCCGACACCGGCGAAGGCGAACAGCAGACCGACGAGCGCCCCGGTGTCCTCGAGCAGCACCACGGGCAGTTCGGGACTGCGCGAGGTGCGGATGAACCGCCACCAGCTGCCGGCGCCCTTCAACGGCCGCGACTCCTTGATCGCGGTGGTGAAACTGTAGGTCTCCAGCCCGATCGCGATCAACAGGATGACGACGGCGACGATCGGCGAGGACAGTTCCTCGGGATGCTGGACCTTGTGCACCCCCTCGTAGAGGGCATACACCGAGCCGAGGGTGAACAGAACGAGCGCGACGACGAAGGAGTAGAAATAGCGGTTGCGGCCGTAGCCGAAGGGATGCAGCTCGTCGGCCTCCTGCTCGGCACGTTTCTGCCCGAACAGCAGCAGACCCTGATTCGACGTATCGGCCACCGAGTGCACCGCCTCGGCCAGCATCGATGCCGAACCGGTGATCGCCGCGCCGACGAATTTCGCCACCGCGATCCCCGCGTTCGCCGTCAACGCGGCGATGATCGCCTTCTTGCCACCGCCAGCAGACATGTCCGCAATGTCCTCTCTCGTCGCCTCGACCTCGGGAAAAGATAGCGTGTCGTAATACCCGGTCGCGCCACGGGGAGATCGAGAACCGGCCCGGATCAGTCCGAACCGCCGACGCACGCGCAGAAGAACTGCGCGGGACCGTCCACCGCCTGCGCCCGAATATCGTTGTCGGCGGCCGATATCCACGCCGCGCCGCCCCGGCCGACCAGTAGTTCGGCGCCGTCGTGCAGCAGCCGGACGGTGCCCGCGGTACACAGCACGATGCACGGGCCGTCGTGCAGCGGCACCCGCGCCGCGCCCGCGGTCAGGTCGAAGCGGTGCAGCGCGAACTCGGGTGCGGGCGTGCGGTAACGCACCGAGCCGTCGCCCGCGGGTTCGGGCAGTATCACCGGCAGGTCGATGGGTTCGAAATCCAGCACCCGCAACAGTTCCGGCACGTCGACGTGTTTCGGCGTGAGCCCGCCGCGCAGCACGTTGTCGGAGTTGGCCATGATCTCCACGCCGAGGCCACGTAGATAGGCGTGCAGATTCCCCGCGGCCAGGAACAGACCCTGCCCCGGTTCGAGGGTCAGACGGTTCAGCAGCAGCGCCGCGAGCACCCCCGCGTCACCCGGATACGCCTCGGCGAGTTCGAGTGCGGTGCGTGCCTCGGCGTTGAAGGCGCGGTCGCCCTTCGCCGACAGATAGCGCACACAGCCGTCGAGCACCGCGGGCAGCAGGGTCGCCAACACATGCTGCGGCAGGGTGATCCACGTGGTGAACAGGGTCCGCAGGCCGGCCGAATCCGGCTGGGCGGCAAGCAGGTCGGCATAGGACCGCAGCGGGGAGACGTCCAGCGCGCGCAGCAGGTCGACGGTGCGCCGCGGATCGCGGAACCCGGCCAGCGCCTCGAAGCGGTCCAGCGCCACCACCAGCTCCGGTTTGTGGTTGTCGTCGCGGTAGTTGCGCATCGGGGAATCCAGCGGAACCCTCGCCCGATTCTCCTGTTCGAAGCCCGCGCGGGCCTGAGCGGCGCTGGGATGGGCCTGTAACGACAGCGGTTCCTCGGCGGCGAGGATCTTCAGCAGGAACGGCAGTTTGCCGTCGAATGCGCCTGCCGCCGGACCCAGTTCGCGATCCGGGTCGTCGGCGACCAGTTGCAGCAGTGAGGTCGTGCCGTCGAGCGCCCGCACGTGGGCCGGGTCGGCCGGATGCGCGCCGAACCACAGTTCGGCCTCGGGATGAGCCGAGGGAACGGGCCTGCCGCACAGCTGAGCGAGTGCGGTACGCGAACCCCATGCGTAGGAACGCAGTGCACCAACGAGTTCGTGCACTAGTAGCGTCCCCCGTCGTACCGTTCGTCGGCGGCCGGGGCGCCGCCGCGCCATCCGATCAGCCGGAGGTAGGCGGCGGCCATTTCGATTCTGAGCGCGAGCACGGCGAGCTGCTCCAGTTCGGTGCTGTGGGTGGCCGATACGGGCAGCGGGACACCCGTTTCGTCGGCGGCCCGTGCCGGGGTCGGGGTCGGGGCCGACGGATCGCGGAGCGCGCTCTGCAACAGGTCGACATCGGCATTGACCAGATCGGCGTCGACCAGGCCCGATCCGCCGAACGTCGCGATCCGGCGGCGCGCGGCGGCTTGATCGGCGTCGGTGCTGAGCACGAAGACCCGCATCCGTTCCACCGGAGCGGGACCGTCGAGTTCCTCGTCGTGGAACATCGGATCGAAATCCGGGGCCGATCCGCCCGCGGCGTCGAGCATCACCGCGTGCGCGGCCACCGCCTCGTGCAGATCGACGGCCGTCGCGACCCGGCCCGCGGCATGCAGCAGCACCTCGGCCCCGTGTTCGGCGAGTTCGGCGGTGGCGGGTGAATCGCCCGAGAAGACGATTCCGCGCTGCTGCATGCGCGCCGCCAGCGTCTTGGCGGGATTGTGGAAGACCTCGTTCTGCGGTGCGTCGCGCAGCGCTTCCGCGTCAAGCACATCGGCCAGCGCCGTGAGATCGGGTGCGGCCGCACCGGAACGCGCTGGGTCGATGGCGTGCAGCACGGCGATTCCGGCGGCCAGATAGCGCAGCAGGCGGTTGTGGTCGAGAACCGGCACTCGCGGCTCCAGCAGGGCCGCGCGGCGCCCGGCGGCGGTACGCAGCGGACCTTCGAGCGGCGCGGCGATCACCACCTCCGCGCCGCGGCGCTGACCGCGGTCGACGGCTTCGATCAGGCGCGGATCGCCCGCGTCGTCACCGGCGACCACGACGACGTCGAGCGGACCGACCCAGGGCGGTAGCGCGGGCGCGGGCACGATGGGCAGACCGGCCCGTTCACCGACCGCGGCGACCAGGACGCCCGCGGCGCGCGTCGCGCGCCCGGGACCGGTCACCAGCACGAGACTGCGTGGACGCAGATCGACGAGCCGAGCCAGCGCGTCCTCACCGACGGCGGCGGCCGTCGCGCGTACCTGTGCGCCGCCGGAGGCCGCCGAACGCAGGGCGCCACCGCTGTCTGCCGCCTCGAGCGACGCGGCGTCGTCGAGGTCGAGAACCGGAGTTCCAGCGATCATCGGGCGTCCCACCTCCCCTCATCGCGCTGTAGCTGATCCGTCCCGAACTCGGCCCGGATCGTGCACAACGAGCCCGGGTCGGGCGAATCCAAACTCTGTGATTCCACTATTCCAGTCAGGCGCGGACGATGCTCAGGATCTCGGTCACGAGTGCGTCTACTTCCTCCTGCGACCGGGCTTCGACGTTCAACCGCAGCAAGGGTTCGGTGTTGGAGGCCCGCAGATTGAACCAGGCGTCGTCGGCGAGCTGCACGGTCACGCCGTCCAGCCTGTCCACGGCCAGCGCGCGGTCCTCGAACGCCTCGAGCACCGCCGCCGTGCGCCCCGCGGCGTCGGCCACGGTCGAGTTGATCTCCCCGGAGGCGGCGTACTTCTGGTAGGCCGACATGAGTTCGGAGACCGGCCGGTCCTTCTCGCCGAGCGCCGCGAGCACGTGCAGCGCGGCGAGCATGCCGGAATCCGCGCCCCAGAAATCGCGGAAGTAGTAGTGCGCGGAGTGCTCACCGCCGAAAACCGCGCTCGTAGCGGCCATCTCCTGCTTGATGAACGAATGGCCGACCCGGGTGCGCACCGGCGTGCCGCCCAATTGTTCGACCAGTTCCGGTACCGCGCGCGAGGTGATCAGATTGTGGATGACGACCGCGCCGGGCTCCTTGGCCAGCTCCCGCTCGGCCACCAGCGCCGTGATCGCCGAGGGCGAAACCGGATCGCCGTGCTCGTCCACCACGAAGCAGCGGTCGGCGTCGCCGTCGAAGGCAAGGCCGATATCGGCCCCGGAGGTACGGACCAGCCGCTGGAGATCGACCAGGTTGGCCGGATCGAGGGGATTGGCCTCGTGATTGGGGAAGGTGCCGTCCAGCTCGAAGTACAGCGGGACGATGGTGACCTGGGCCAGCGTCCCGAGCACCGCGGGGACGGTGTGGCCGCCCATGCCGTTGCCCGCGTCGACGGCGACCGTGAGCGGCCTGACGTCGTCGAGCTTCACCAGCCCCCGCAGGAAGGCGGCGTAGTCGGCGAGCAGGTCGACCTCGGTGACGTCCCCGCGCGGGCCGTCGAAGGCGGGCACGCCCGTGACCAGTTCCCGCTTGATGATGGCCAGGCCGGTGTCCTGGCCGACCGGCAGCGCATTGGCCCGGCACATCTTGATCCCGTTGTAGCGGGCCGGGTTGTGGCTGGCGGTGAACATCGCGCCGGGGCAGCCGAGATGGCCGGAGGCGAAGTACAGCTCGTCGGTGGAGGCGAGCCCGATGTGGGTGACGTCGAGACCCTGATCCCGGACGCCCTCGGCGAAGGCCGCGGCGAGTTCGGGGGAGGAGTCGCGCATATCGTGTCCGATGACCACGCGGGAGGCGCCCTCGGCGCGCATGAGGCGGGCGAAGGAGGCCCCGATATCGCTGACGAATCGCGCGTCGATCTGTTCACCGACGACACCGCGAACGTCGTATGCCTTGATCACCGCGTTCACGAATTCGGCAGAGCGCGTGGCTGTCATGGGCACCACCCTAGTGGTTCGGCCCGACGGGCTCGACGGGGTCCTACCCTCGATCCGCGCGGGCGGTGTTACCACGGTGAGTCGCGGGCGTTGCCGCCGCGGGTCGCGGGCAAGGGTGAACGGGTCGCCGGATCAGCTGGGCGGGTCGGGCAGGACCCGCAGGTGGCCGCGCCTGCCGGTTCTGGTGACCCGCGGCGGGGGCGGCGGCGGGTAATCGCGGTAGCCGCGCTGATCCGGTTCGGGGGGTCGCCTGCGCAGCCCGGCCTCGCGCACCGCCTCCGCCAATGCCGTCAGATCATCGTCGTCCGGTGTGCTGGAGGAGAACCCGCCTTCGTGGCGGACCATGTCCCAGCCCTTGGGAGCGGTGATGCGGGAGGCATGTGTTTCGCAGAGGTCCCAGGAATGCGGTTCGGCGACGGTGGCCAGCGGTCCGACGACGGCCGTCGAGTCCGAGTACACATACGTGAGCGTCGCGACGGCCGGATTCTTGCAGCCTGGTCGGCAGCAACGACGCATGGGAATCACGCCGATGAGCGTAACCCCCCTGGCGTCCGTACGCGGCCAGACACGCGGTAAAGGGGCATGGCTCACGTCGCCGTGCAGGCGTTATTCCGGCTCGGGGTCGATGACGTCGGGGTCGACTCCGAGGTAGGTGGCGATCTGCTGGACCAGGACTTCGCGCAGCAGGTCGACGAGGTCGTCGGGATCGCCCGCGCGCAGTTCCAGCGGTTTGCGGAACAGTACGACACGGGCGCGGGTGGCCGCTCCGTGGCGGTCGACGCCCGCGGGCACCAGCCGTGACAGCGGCACCGGGCCGTCGGCCACGACCTCGTCCGGCCAGGTGACCGTATCGGGGTGCAGCGGGCGGATCTTGGGGACATCGTCGACGGCGATGTCGAGTTTGGTGAGCCGGTCGTGCCACCGGCTGTCCAGCGGTGCGAAGGCTTCGAGCACCAGTCGGTCGAACTGCTGGCCCCGGGTTCGCCACGCGGGCACGGTGGGGGGCAGCATGGGCCCGCGCACGCCGCGACCACGGCGGATCACTGACCGCGCGGTCGGCGGTCGTCGATTGCGAGAGCGTGACATGGAATGAATCTATGCCATACGGAGAAGGACGGGTGAACTCGCACCGACCTCCCGGTGGAGGCCGGTGCGGCGCCCGAACTAGCCGATTCCGCGCTTGAGGCGACGACGCTCCCGTTCGGAGAGGCCGCCCCAGATGCCGAAGCGCTCATCGTGCGCGAGTGCGTACTCCAGGCACTCGTCGCGAACCTCGCAGCCCAAGCAGATCCGCTTCGCCTCGCGGGTCGAGCCGCCCTTCTCGGGGAAGAACGCCTCGGGATCGGTCTGGGCGCAGAGGGCACGTTCCTGCCACTGCTCCTCGATGGATTCGAACATCTCATCGAAACCTGTCACGACAAGGCTGAGTCGCGGCGACGACATGTCCTCACCCGCGCCCTCCCGATCGATTCGGCCGATGTCTGCGCAGACGCCACGAGCTGCGCCTGCTGTGGAATCGGTTGGCGTGACCATATCGTCGGCCATCGCTCCGCCTCCTCACTGTGTGTTAGCGCAGAATGATTATTTCCGTCGGGCCAACACGGACACCGACGGCCCTACCCCGCGACGTTGTCCCGCGGACATCCCCGAACTCGTCATCCCTATGCGAACATCTGTTCGAGAAACTGTTCGCGCCTTCGACTCGCGCGCGAACCCGGAATGACATGTCTGTGATTAGACACGCCGGATGTAGGGATGGTCAAGCCGCCGTCGCTATTCCGTTACTATCCGCCGCCGATTTCTCCGTTGATCTTGCATGTGCAATAGCAAATGAATAGCAAATATGACCCGAACGACCGAGGTTCGATCAGCGCATAGGCTGTCTCGATGTGACTGGACAACAAGCTGACATCGCGCCCGCGAGCGGACCGAAGATCGCCGTGCTGGTCGGCGGAGTCGGTGGTGCGCGCTTCCTGCAGGGTGTGCGGGAACTGCTGCCGGACGCCGAGGTTTCCGCGATCGTCAATGTCGGCGACGACGTGTGGATGCACGGTCTTCGAATCTGTCCCGACCTCGATACCTGCATGTACACCCTCGGTGGCGGCATAGATACCGAACGCGGGTGGGGCCGGTTGGAGGAGACCTGGCACGCCAAGGAGGAGTTGGCTCGATATCACGCCGAGCCGGACTGGTTCGGGCTGGGGGATCGCGATATCGCCACGCACTTGATTCGAACCGAAATGTTGCGCGCCGGGTACCCGCTTTCCGCGGTCACCGAGGCGCTGTGCAATCGCTGGCAGCCCGGTGTGAAACTCATCCCGGCAACTGACGATCGCTGTGAAACGCATGTCGTTGTGAGCGATGCGGAGAACCCTGGCGAACGTCGCGCGATTCATTTCCAGGAGTGGTGGGTTCGGTACCGGGCGAACATACGGACCCATGGATTCGCGACAATCGGGGCCGAGGACGCCAAACCTGCCCCGAATGTGACGGAAATCATAGAAGCCGCCGATGCGGTTCTGCTGGCGCCGTCGAACCCCGTCGTGAGCATCGGCTCGATCCTCGCGGTACCCGGAATCCGCGGCGCACTGCGCACCACCGAGGCCGCCGTCGTCGGGGTCTCGGGGGTCATCGACGGCAAGCCGCTGCGCGGCATGGCCGACGAATGCCTCTCGGTAATAGGGGTCGAGACCACCGCCGAGGCCA
Organism: Nocardia arizonensis; assembly: GCF_001310275.1. Lineage (GTDB taxonomy): Bacteria > Actinomycetota > Actinomycetes > Mycobacteriales > Mycobacteriaceae > Nocardia > Nocardia arizonensis. Next base: position 180,528 of record NZ_LGYZ01000088.1, on the reverse strand, counting down.
TCGGCAGGCACTACGGCGCCCGTTCGGCCACCGGCATCCTCGACAGCTGGCTGATCCACAGCACCGACACCGCCGAGGTGCCCGGCGTCGAGGTGCGCAGCGTGCCGCTGCTGATGACCGATCCGCCGACCACCGCTGAGATCGTGCGCGAGGCACTGGACCTGGCGGGAGTGAAATGGTGAGCGCATCCGAGCGGACGGCATTCGATCACGCGGCGCCGGAACTGACCATCCTGCCCGTCACCGGCCTGCCGGAATTCCGGCCGGGCGACGATCTGGCCGACCGTATCGCGGCCGCCGCGCCCTGGCTGCGCGACGGCGACATCCTGGTCGTCACCAGCAAGATCGTCGCCAAGGTCGAGGGTCGCGTGGTCGCGGCCCCGCTCGATCCCGACGCACGCGACGCGGTGCGCCGCAGGCTGGTGGACCAAGAGGCGGTGCGGGTCCTCGCGCACAAGGGCCGCACCCTCATCACCGAGAACAAGCTCGGCATCGTGCAGGCGGCGTCCGGTGTGGACGGATCCAACGTCGAACAGGGCGAACTACTGCTGCTGCCCAGCGATCCCGATGCCAGTGCCAAGGCGCTGCGCGGCGCACTCGCGCAGCGGCTCGGGGTCACGGTCGCGGTACTGATCACCGACACCATGGGCCGGGCCTGGCGCAACGGTCAGACCGACGTCGCCATCGGTTCGGCCGGGCTGCGGGTGCTGCACGATTACGCGGGCCGGGTGGACGGGCAGGGCAACGAACTCCAGGTCACCCAGGTCGCGATCGCCGACGAACTGGCCGCGGCGGCGGATCTGGTCAAGGGCAAACTGGGCGGGGTCCCGGCCGCGGTGGTGCGCGGACTCCCGGTCGCCGACGACGGCTCCTGCGCGACCGATCTCCTGCGTCGCGGCGAGGATGACCTGTTCTGGCTCGGCACCGACTACGCCATCGCCCGGGGCAGGCGGCAGGCGCTGCTGCTGCGGCGCTCGATCCGGCAGTTCGCCGACAAGCCGGTCGACCCGGAGCGTATCCGGTCGGCCGTCGCGACCGCGCTGACCGCGCCCGCACCTCATCACACCCGTCCCGTGCGCTTCGTCTGGTTGCGCACCCCCGAGACCCGCGCGCGATTGCTCGAGGCCATGGCCGAGGCGTGGCGCGCCGATCTCACCGCCGACGGCCTACCGCCGGAGCGGGTGCGGCGCCGTATCGCGCGCGGCCGGATCCTGTTCGACGCCCCCGAGGTGATCATTCCGTTCTGTGTGCCCGACGGCGCGCACGACTATCCCGACGACCGCCGCCGCGCGGCGGAGCGGACCATGTTCACCGTCGCGGTCGGCGCGGCGGTGCAGGGACTGCTGGTGGCGCTGGCCACCGAGGGCGTCGGCAGTTGCTGGATCGGGTCGACGATCTTCGCCCCGGAGGTCACCCGCGAGGTGCTCGGACTCGAATCGGACTGGAATCCGCTCGGCGCCGTCGCCGTCGGGTATCCGCTCGAGGAATTGACGCCGCGTCAGGTCTACGGCCCCGGACCCGGACTGGTGGAACTGTGAGCGCGCGGTCGCTGAACGCCTCGGCCACCGACCTGCTCGCCACGTGGCGTCCGGCCCATGACGGCGAGCGGTCGCTGCGCGAGGCGATGCTCGCCTTCCTCGGGTCCGCGCCGCGCGGGTGCCTGCGTGAACACGCGCCCGGACATATCACCGCCTCGGCGGTGGTCTTCTCCCACGACGCGAGCGAGGTGCTGTTGACCCTGCATCCGCGCATCGGGCGCTGGGTCCAACTCGGCGGGCACTGCGAGGAGGCGGACAAGACCGTCACCGACGCGGCGCTGCGGGAGGCGACCGAGGAGTCCGGTATCGCGGACCTGGCGCTCGAACCGGAGCTGTACGCGGTCCAGGCGCATCCGATCACCTGTTCGCTCGGCGTGCCGACCCGTCATCTGGATCTGGTCTTCCGTATCACCGCGCCGCCGGGCGCACTCGCGGTGCGCAGTGCGGAGTCGACGGATCTGCGCTGGTGGCCGGTCGATGCCCTGCCTGCCGACGCCCACGTGCCACTGCGTTAACCGCTCCTGTCGTATCGAACGGGCCGTACCCACCTCGGGTGCGGCCCGTTCCTCGTTGTTCGGCGCCCCGGTGTTCGGCGGCGTTCCGTCACGGGACGAAAGGAACCTCCGAGTCTGATTTTTACAAAGTCGGTAATTTGTCTAGACAAGAGACATATTAGGTCCTATTGTCGAGTTCAGATGTAGTGCGCGTCACACGCGCGGAGGAATGGAGACAACGATGTCGACGGATACCGGCACGCCGGGCCGCGAGAAGGCGACGCCCGCGTGGCGTGATCGCAAGAGGTACTGGTGGCTGTGGGGGCTGTTCGCGCCGACCGGACTGTTCACCATCGGTCTGCCGCTGGTCTGGGCGTTCAACGAACTCGGCTGGCACCGACTCGCGCAGGTGCCGTTCTGGCTCGGACCCATCCTGATCTATGTGCTGATCCCGCTGGCCGACATCGTCTTCGGCCCGGACGGGGACAATCCACCCGACGAGGTCATGGAGTATCTGGAGAACGACCGGTACTACCGCTACCTGACCTACCTCTACTTGCCGTTCCAGTACGCGACGCTGCTGATGGCCTGCTACCTCATCACGGCCGACAATGTGAGCTGGCTCGGCATCGACGGCGGCCTGCACCTTGTCGACAAGATCGGTCTGGCGATCACCGTCGGCATGATCGGCGGAGTCGGTATCAACACCGCGCACGAATTGGGCCACAAGAAGGTGAATTTGGAGCGCTGGCTGTCCAGAATCGCACTGGCCCAGTCGTTCTACGGGCACTTCTACATCGAGCACAACCGCGGCCACCACGTGCGCGTCGCGACGCCGGAGGACCCCGCGAGTTCCCGTGTGGGCGAGACCTTCTGGGCCTTCTGGCCGCGAACCGTCTGGGGCGGCCTGATCTCGTCGTGGCGACTGGAGCGCACGCGACTCGAACGCATGGGCAAGAAGCCGTGGACGCTGCACAACGAGGTGCTCAGCGCCTGGCTGATGTCGGTGGTGCTGTACGCGGCGCTGGTCGCGGTCTTCGGCATCGAACTGCTGCCGTACCTGGTCCTCCAGGCAGTGGTCGGATTCAGCCTGCTCGAAGCGGTGAACTATCTGGAGCACTACGGCCTGGTGCGTCAACGCGCGGCCTCGGGGCGCTACGAGCGGCCGGCGCCGGTGCACAGCTGGAACAGCGACCACATCGTCACCAATATCTTCCTGTACCACCTCCAGCGGCACAGCGACCACCACGCCTACCCGACCCGGCGGTACCAGACGCTGCGCAGTTGGGACGGCGCGCCCAATCTGCCAAGCGGATACGCCAGCATGATTCTGCTGGCCTACTTCCCGCCGCTGTGGCGACGGGTCATGGACAAGCGCGTACTCGCGCACTACGGCGGCGATATCACCAAGGCGAATATCCATCCCCGCCGTCGTGACAAGGTGCTCGCCCGCTACGGCGCGTCCGCCGAGGAAATGGCGTCATGAGTGCATTTCGTTGTCCAGTCTGCGATTACGTCTACGACGAGGCGAAAGGTGAACCGCACGAAGGCTTTCCAGAAGGTACGGCCTGGTCGGCCGTGCCGGACGACTGGTGCTGCCCGGATTGCGGTGTGCGGGAGAAGATCGACTTCGACGAGGTGGGAATGGACACATGAGTGAATACAAGCTGTTCCAGTGCGCGCAGTGCGGTTTCGAGTACGACGAGGCCGAGGGCTGGCCCGATGACGGCATCGCGCCGGGCACACGCTGGGACGATATTCCCGACGACTGGACCTGTCCCGACTGTGGCGCGGCCAAGGCGGACTTCTTCATGGTCGAGGTCGAACGGTCGTGAGATTTTGACTACGGCACAGGCCCGTGACAGTGTCGCGGGTATGCCGCGCAATGGATCGAGGGTTCCCTACCAGGAAGCGGCGCGGGTGTTGCTGCGCACATCGGTCCTCGACGCGATGCGCGAACTGCTCACCGAACGCGATTGGGCCAAGATCACCCTCGGTGATGTCGCGGCCAGTGCCGGAGTCAGCAGACAGACCCTCTACAACGAGTTCGGGTCGCGCGCCGGTCTGGCGCAGGGATACGCCCTGCGCTTGGCCGACGATCTCGTCGACCACGTGCACACCGCGATCGACGGGAACGTCGGTGACGCGCGCGCCGCGTTCCGGGAAGGGCTTGCGAGCTTCTTCCTGGACGCGGGCACCGATCCGCTGGTGCGATCGTTGCTGGCGGGTGAGGTCAAACTCGACCTGCTGCGACTGATCACCCTGGACGCCGCACCGTTGCTCGACCATGCCACCGACCGGCTGGCAACGGCCTTCCAGGACAGTTGGGTGGACGCCACGCGCGAGGAATCGGAGGTCCTGGCACATGCGCTGGTCCGTATCGCGCTGAGTTTCATCCCGACCCCGCCCCGCCCGGGGCGCAATGCGCCCGCCGAACTGAGCGAGTTGCTGGCGCCGTACGTCGAGGCCATCATCGCCGCCAAGGACCGGCGATAGCAGCGGTCGAGGCGGCCGCTGTCCGATAGCCGCGGATGCGCGGTGTGATCTGTCACTGTAGGGATGCCCAAGAACCGACCACGAGGCTTGTAAGCAATGCCACGTTTCTCGATCCAGGCGATGTGTAACAGTCCGAAAACCTGTATGTATTGTCCTGCAATGAAGTCAGGATAGAAAATTAGCGGGGCAAACGTGCAACCGGTTGGCAAACTGGCGGGGTCGCCCGATCCCAAACGCCACCTCTGGGTGTTCGGTCTGCTCGCCCCCGCGTCCGCCCTGCTCCCGTCGCAACTCGTCCTGCACACCGAACTCGAGGTCTTCTGGTGGATCGGGCCCATCATCGTGCTGATCGTCATCCCCGCGCTGGACTGGGTGATCGGCGAGGACGGCAGCAATCCGCGTGACGAGGACTACGAACTGCTGTCCAATGACCGCTACTACCGGTGGTGTACCTACCTGTTCCTACCCATCCAGCTCGTCGGGTTGCTGATCGCGGGCGCCATGTGGGCGGGCGACGAGTTGAGCGTGCTCGACAAGCTCGGCCTGGCGGCTACCCTCGGCTTCGTCAGTGGCATCGGCATCAACGCCGCCCATGAGCTCGGACATCGCGTCGAAAACCTGGAACGGTGGCTGGCCAAGATCGCGCTGGCCCAGTCCGGCTACGGACACTTCTTCGTCGAGCACAACCGTGGCCACCACGTGCGGGTGGCCACGCCGGAGGACCCGGCCAGCGCCCGGCTGGGGGAGTCGCTGTGGGAATTCCTCCCGCGCAGCGTGCTCGGCGGATTCCGCTCGGCGATCGTGCTGGAACGCAAACGCCTGGCCCGGCTGCGGCGCAGCTGGTGGAGTCCGCACAACCACATCCTCCAGGCGTGGGCGATGACGGCGGCGCTGTTCGGTGGGCTGATCGCGCTGTTCGGGATCGCGGTGCTGCCCTGGCTGCTGTTGCAGGCGGCCATCGGCGCGGCCCTGCTGGAGACGGTGAATTACGTCGAGCACTACGGGCTGCTGCGGGAGCGCCGCCCCAACGGGCGCTACCGGCGCTGCACGCCGCGGGACAGCTGGAACAGCGACCGCCTGGTCACCAACATCTTCCTGTTCCACCTCCAGCGCCACAGCGACCACCACGCCAATCCGGGCCGTCGCTATCAGACACTGCGCAGCTCGGCGCAGGCCCCGCAGTTGCCCGCCGGCTACGCGAGCATGATCGTGCTGGCCGCGCTGCCCCCGCTGTGGCGCGCGGTGATGGACAAGCGGGTGCTGGCGCACTACGGCGGTGACATCACCAAGGCGAACGTCCTCCCGCGTAAACGCCGCCGTTTGCCGACCGGACACCGGGCTGCCGCCTGATACGGCCGTGGCGCGGCGATTCGCCGGGGCGGGCGTCGATCCCCGCGCGCTGTGCGCCGCCGGAATCGGACGGACTAGCCTTGCATCGAAACGACATTCACCGAGAGGCTGAGCCAGGCGCATGACAACCTCAGAACTTCCCGCACGCACGTCCCTGACCGCCGACGTCCGCAATGGCGTCGATTACAAGGTGGCGGATCTGTCGCTGGCAGATTTCGGCCGTAAGGAGATCCGCCTGGCCGAGCACGAGATGCCAGGTCTGATGGCACTGCGCCGCGAATACGCCGACGTGGCGCCGCTGAAGGGCGCGCGTATCTCGGGCTCGCTGCACATGACGGTGCAGACCGCGGTGCTGATCGAAACCCTGGTCTCGCTCGGCGCGCAGGTCCGGTGGGCCTCGTGCAACATCTTCTCCACCCAGGACCACGCCGCCGCGGCGGTCGTAGTCGGTCCCGGCGGCACCGTCGACGAGCCCAAGGGCACCCCGGTCTTCGCCTGGAAAGGTGAGACCCTCGAGGAGTACTGGTGGGCGGCCGAGCAGATGCTGACCTGGCCGGACGAGCCGGCCAACATGATCCTCGACGACGGCGGCGACGCCACCATGCTCGTGCTGCGCGGCGCGCAGTTCGAGAAGGCAGGCACCGTGCCGCCGGAGGACGAGGACCACTCCGCCGAGTACAAGGTCTTCCTCGCCCTGCTGCGCGAGCGCTTCGAGTCCGACCGCGGCAAGTGGACCGCGATCGCCGAGTCGGTCAAGGGCGTCACCGAGGAGACCACCACCGGCGTGTTGCGGCTCTATCAGTTCGCGGCCGCGGGTGAGCTGGTGTTCCCGGCCATCAACGTCAACGACTCGGTCACCAAGTCGAAGTTCGACAACAAGTACGGCACCCGCCACTCGCTCATCGACGGCATCAACCGCGGCACCGACGTGCTCATCGGCGGCAAGAAGATATTGATCTGCGGCTACGGTGATGTCGGCAAGGGCTGCGCGGAATCGCTTGCCGGACAGGGCGCCCGGGTGCAGGTCACCGAGATCGACCCGATCAACGCGCTCCAGGCGCTGATGGACGGCTACGACGTCGTCACCGTGGAGAAGGCGATCGCCGACGCCGATATCGTCATCACCTCCACCGGTAACAAGGACATCATCACCCTCGACCACATGAAGGCGATGAAGGATCAGGCGATCCTCGGCAATATCGGCCACTTCGACAACGAGATCGACATGGCCGCGCTCGAGCGTTCGGGCGCAACGAAACTCACCATCAAGCCGCAGGTCGACCTGTGGACCTTCGGTGAGTCGGGCAAGTCCATCATCGTGTTGTCGGAGGGTCGCCTGCTCAACCTGGGCAATGCCACCGGACACCCGTCCTTCGTGATGTCGAACAGCTTCTCCAACCAGGTCATCGCCCAGATCGAGCTGTGGACCAAACCCGACGAATACGACAACGAGGTCTACCGCCTGCCCAAGCACCTCGACGAGAAGGTCGCGCGCATCCACGTGGAGGCGCTGGGCGGCGAGCTGACCAAGCTCACCAAGGATCAGGCCGAGTACATCGGAGTCGACGTCGAGGGCCCCTACAAGCCCGACCACTACCGCTACTGATCCGCCGCGCCTCGGAGGTCGCCGACGCCGAAAGGCGTTAGCGGCCTCCGGCTTTCCCGGCTACCGCCGGCGCTCCGCACCGGATCGGGCCGTGACCGGGGCCGCAGCGTCCGGTGCCGCCGGGCGGGCGGGCGGCCGGGTGCGGGTGCGCCGTGGGCTCCGCCTCGTCGGCGGGGTAGGTCGCGCTCCGTACTCGGCGGAGTATCCTGCCTGGTCATGGGAGTGCTGATAGCGGTCGAGGGACTCGACGGAGCGGGTAAGCGGACGCTGATCGACAGTGTCGTGACGGCCGTGCGCGCCAAGGGGCGGCGGATCGCGACCCTGGCATTCCCGAGGTACGGGCGCTCGGTGCACGCCGATCTGGCCGCGGAGGCGCTGCGCGGCGGGCACGGCGATCTGGTCGACTCCGTGCACGGTATGGCGTTGATGTTCGCTCTCGACCGGGCCGACGCGCTCCCCGAGCTGTCGAAACTGCTGGCCGACAACGACATCGTCGTACTGGATCGCTACGTCGCCTCCAATGCGGCGTATTCCGCGGCGCGCCTGAAGGAGTCGGCGGACGGTGAGATCATCTGCTGGGTGGGCGAATTGGAATTCGACCGGTTCGGCTTGCCGGTGCCCGCGTTGCAGGTGTTGCTCGAGGTGCCCACCGAGGTGGCCGCCGAGCGCGCGCGCCTGCGGGGCGAGTCGGATCCGACTCGCGCGCTCGACGCCTACGAACGCGATGGCGGACTACAGGATCGAACGGCGGCGGTATATCGTGGCCTGGCCGATCGGAACTGGCGCGGACCGTGGTGGGTATTCCGCTCCGGTGACGATCCGGCATCACTGGCCGCGCGTTCGATCGAAATTATTGCCGGATAAGGTTGGATGTGCGGCGGGTTCGCACAATTAATGGCGTGGCGGCCCGATCCTGGCCTGGGAGATGACAACATAGTAATTATGAAGCCGAAGATTCTGGTCGTCGACGACGATATGGCGCTCGCGGAGATGCTCACGATCGTCTTGCGCGGGGAAGGGTTCGACCCGCATGTGGTCGGCGACGGCACACAGGCCCTGACGGCGGTGCGCGAGATCAGGCCCGATCTCGTCCTGCTCGACCTGATGCTGCCAGGTATGAACGGTATCGATGTATGCCGTGTACTGCGGGCCGACTCCGGGGTTCCGATCGTGATGCTCACGGCCAAGACCGACACGGTCGACGTCGTGCTCGGTCTGGAGTCCGGTGCCGACGATTACATCGTCAAACCCTTCAAACCCAAGGAGCTGGTCGCCCGGGTCCGCGCTCGATTGCGCCGCACCGAGGAAGAACCCGCCGAACTGCTGTCCATCGCCGATATCGTCATCGACGTGCCCGCGCACAAGGTGAGCCGGGCGGGTTCGCAGATCTCGCTGACCCCGCTGGAGTTCGATCTACTGGTCGCCCTCGCGCGTAAGCCGCGCCAGGTCTTCACCAGGGAAGTGCTGCTCGAGCAGGTATGGGGCTATCGGCACGCGGCGGACACCCGCCTGGTGAACGTGCACGTGCAGCGGCTGCGCGCCAAGGTCGAGAAGGATCCGGAGAATCCCGAGATCGTGCTCACCGTCCGCGGGGTCGGCTACAAGGCCGGACCACCGTGACCGATGGCTCGGAGCGTCCGCGGGACGTTCGGGGGGACCAAGACCGATCTCGCGCGCCGCGTGGGGTCGGTCGTCACGTCGAACACGCGTTGACCGCGGTCGCGACGTGGTTCAAGGACGTGGGAACCGCCCTGGGGCATCTCTGGCGGCGGTCCCTCCAGCTGCGGGTCATCGTCTCGACGCTGACCCTGTCGCTGATCGTCATCACCATTCTCGGCGTCGTGCTGACCAGCCAGATCACCGATCGGCTACTCGATGCCAAGATCAACGCGGCCGTCGAGGAGATGGACCGCGCCCGCAATACGGTGGAGAGCCAGCTCTCGGGCGTGCACGACGTCGGTACCCAGCAGCAGCGCCTCGCCGATGCGCGCAACGCGCTGTCCAGTCGCGGCGGCACCGGACAATCCAGCGGGGTGGCGGGCAGTTTCGATTCCGCGCTGACCATCGTCGGCGGTACGCCGCAGCAGCAGACCTCGGTGGGCCCGATCGACGAGATTCCGGAGGAGCTGCGCCGGTTCGTGCAGCGCAATCAGGTCAGCTACCAGTTCACGACGGTCGCCGATCCCGACGGCTACCACGGTCGCGCTCTGATCATCGGCAGTCCGAGCGCCGAGATCCCGACCTTGGAGATCTATCTGATCTTCCCGCTGGCCAACGAGGAGCGCAGTCTCGCGCTCATGCGCGGCACCATGATGATCGGCGGATTGGTGCTGCTCGTCCTGCTGGCCGCGATCACCGCCCTGGTCACGCGGCAGGTCGTGCTGCCGATCCGCTCGGCCGCGCGCATCGCGAGCCGTTTCGCCGACGGCAGGCTCAAGGAGCGCATGCTGGTCCGCGGCGAGGACGATATGGCGCGGTTGGCGCAGGCATTCAATGAAATGGCCGAAAGTCTGTCGAATCAGATCACCCAATTGGAGGAATTCGGCAATCTGCAACGTCGATTCACCTCCGATGTGAGCCATGAATTGCGCACCCCGCTGACGACCGTGCGTATGGCCGCCGACCTGATCCACAGCAGCAGCGACGAACTCGATCCGGCATTGGCGCGCAGCGCCGAACTACTCGTCACGGAATTGGACCGTTTCGAAGGTCTGCTCAACGATCTGCTCGAGATCAGCCGCCATGACGCGGGTGTGGCCGAATTGCAGATCGAATCACTGGACGTGCGGATGTGCGCGCGGGCGGCCATTTCCACCGTGCGCCATCTGGCCAAGGACGCGGGCATCGAAGTGGTCGTCGACCTGCCCGAGGAACCGCTGGTCGCGGAGGTCGATCCGCGCCGCGTGGAACGGGTGCTGCGCAATCTGCTCGCCAACGCCATCGACCACAGCGAGGGCAAACCCGTGCTGATCCGCATGCGCGGCGATGTCGAGGCCAACGCGGTCGCGACGGTGGTGCGCGATCAGGGGATCGGCCTGCGGCCGGGCGAGGAGAAGTTGGTATTCAATCGCTTCTGGCGATCGGATCCGTCGCGCATGCGCCGCTCCGGCGGCACCGGACTCGGGTTGTCCATCAGCGTCGAGGACGCGAACCTGCACGAGGGCAGGCTCGAGGCGTGGGGCGAGATCGGCCTCGGCGCCAGTTTCCGGCTGACGCTGCCGCTGGTGCGCGGCAAGAAAATGGGCGTGAGCCCGCTGCCCCTGGAACCGGTCGCGCGCAAGTCCTCGCGTCCGGTCGAACCGGACCTCACCGACGCCGAGGCGCCGGCGATGCCGTACCGATCCGCGGGCACGGAGTCCTCGGCCGGAGCCGGCGACGGGATGCTCACCCCGGCGGCGGAGCCCCCGCGGGCGCCCGAGTCCGACGGCGGTGACCGTATCCGCGAATCCGGAGACGTACAGTCATGACCGTGCACCACCGACAGCCGCGCCGATTACCCCTGCTCGTAGGCGCGTCGATACTCATCGCGGCGGTGCTGAGCGGCTGCGCGAGCCTGCCGGAGTCCTCCGCGCCGCAGGCGCTCGGCACCATCAACCAGCAGCCGACCTCCGAGGGGCCGCTGCCGCCCGCGACCGGGCGCGACCCCGGTCCGCTGCTGCGCGATTTCCTCCAGGCCACCGCCGATCCGGCCAATCAGCACGCGGCCGCGCGCCAGTACCTCACACCCGACACGGCGCAGCGCTGGGACGACACCACCGGCACCGTCATCGTCGACCGGCCCGACACCCTGCTCGAGTCGCGGGTCGGTGACACCGCCACGTACCGCATCCGCGCGCAGAAGGTCGCCGAGATCGCCATGGACGGCGGCTACCGGGCCATCGAGGGGCCGCCGCTGGAGTACAAGATCGAGATGAGCCGGGCCGGCGGAGAATGGCGCATCACCGACCTGCCCGACGGCGTGGTCATGGACGAATCGGCCTTCGCCAAGTCCTACCGGCGCTACGTGCTGTATTTCGGCGATTCGAGCAGTGCCTCGGTGGTGCCCGATCTGCGGTGGGTGTCCGCGCCGAAGAATCAGCTGACCCAGCGTCTGCTCGGGCTCATGGCCGACGGACCGCAGCCGGGACTGGCCTCGGTGGTCCGCAACAACCTGGCGCCTCCGGTCTCGCTGCGGGGACCGATCACCAAGGCCAATGGCGATCCGGCGGAGGTCGGCGTCGGACTCGGCGGCGTACGACTGGATTTCGCGGGTGCCTCCGCGCTCGCCCCGCGCGACAAGGAATTGCTCGCCGCACAGGTCGTGCTTACCCTCGCCAAGGCCGACGTGCTCGGCCCGTACGTGCTGCTCGGCGACGGCAAACCACTCGACGACCGGTACGCCGCCAATGGGTGGTCGGCGGCCGACGTGCAACAGTTCAGTCCCGAGGTCCTTGCCCAGAACCGGGTCGGTCTGCACGCCCTGCGCGAGGGCGGGCTGGTCCAGGTCGGCGCCGACGTCACCGCGGCCCCCGGTTATTTCGGCGCGGTCAGCAATCTCCAGTCGGCGGCCCTGACGCCGGACGGCCAGTTCGTCGCGGCCGTGGCCGACGCGGGCCGCCCGGCCCCCGAGCCGCCGCGCACGCTCATGGTCGGCAACTACGGCGGCACCCAGTTCCCGGTCGCCGAGGGCACCACCATCAGCCGACCCTCGTGGGCGGCCGACGGCAGTTCGGCCTGGGCCGCGATCGACGGTGAACGAATCATCCGGGTGGTCAACGACCGCAGCACCGGCACGGTCTCGCTCCAGGACGTCGACATCTCGGGTCTGACCGGCGGCTCGAACGCGCTGCGGCTACCGATCACCGAGGTCAGGGTCTCCCGGACGGGGGCGCGCGCGGTCCTCATCGCCGACGGCAAGGTCTACGTGGCGATCGTCGTGCGGCAGCCGGACGGCAAGTACGCGCTGACCTCGCCGATTCCGGTCGCGGTGGACGTCAGCACGCCCGCGGTCTCGGTGAACTGGCTGGCCGGGGACACCATCTTCATGGCCTTCCAGGGCAATGTCGACCCGGTGCGCACGGTGCAGATCGACGGGTCGGGGCTGGTGCCGCTGACCGGCCGTAATCTGACCGCGCCGGTGCGCTCGGTGAGCGTCTCGCTCGAGCACCAGTACGTCGCCGATTCGCGGGCCGTGCTCGAGCTCACCAGCAATCCCGACGGCGGCGAGCCGTACTGGCGGGAGGTGCCCGGTCTCGGTGCGAACGCGGTGCCGGTGTTGCCCGGCTGAGGTACGGATGTCGGTGCGCGGGCGCAGACTCGGGCGATGCGAACGCTACTCGACCTGATTCTGCCCGTGACCTGCGGCGGCTGCGCCGCGGCGGGCACGCCGTGGTGCGCGGACTGTGCGGCGGCGCTCGGCCGCGGCCCGATGCGCGTACGGCCGCGGCTCGATCCCGGAATTCCGTGCTGGGCACTGGCTCCCTACCGGGGTCCGGCCCGACGCGCGGTGCTCGCGGCAAAGGAGCGTGGCCGCCGGGACCTGAGCGAACCGCTCGGCCGTGCCACGGCGCTCGCGCTCGCGCGTCTGCGGTCACCGGACCGAACGCTGGTGCTGGTGCCCGCGCCGAGTCGGGCTTGGGCAGCGCGGCGGCGCGGAGGTGATCCGGTACTGCGGGCGGCGGCGGTCGCGCGGCGGTGGCTACCCGATAGCCAAGTGCTGTCGATCCTGCGTATGCGGTCCGGGACACGCGATTCGGTCGGCTTGGGAGCGGTGGCGCGCCAACGTAATCTCCGTGACCGGATCGAGGTGCGCGCACCCCGCTCACAGGTGCCGACACACGGCGGAAACATCGAGGTAGTCCTGCTCGACGATGTGCTGACCACCGGGGCGACGGCGTGCGAATCGGTGCGCGCGCTCGGCCGTGTCGGGATGGTTCCTCGTGGCCTGCTGGTGACGTGTGCCGCATGAATCCGGGAAATTTGCGTGAACACTGGCGGACTGTCCGTCTGCGTACTAGCGTCGCGGTCACACATCCGAACCTGGAGTTGGGAGGTGGCGCCTCGGACAACAACGTGCCGGGCACCGCCGCACGGCGGACCACGATACGCGCCCGAGCACGGCTCAACCCCCGCCGCACGTGACGTCGATCGGTGCGGCCAGATCCGGGAGGTACGCGTGACGACTTCTGCACGACCTTCAGTGAATGACGCAGTTCCCGCCGCACCGTCGGTCGGCGTGGTGGAGACTACGGAACAACCGGCGGCGGAACCGCCCCGGGCCACGCGCGCCGATGTTGTGGTCAAGGGCCGCAACGTCGAAGTGCCCGATCACTTCCGCGTATACGTCGCGGAGAAACTCTCTCGTCTCGAACGATTCGACCCATTGATCTTCTTGTTCGACGTCGAGCTGTTCCACGAACGCAATCGCCGTCAACGCAAGAGCTGTCAGCGCGTCGAAATCACCGCGCGCGGTAAGGGTCCCGTTGTTCGGGCCGAAGCCTGCGCCGACAGTTTCTACGCCGCGTTCGAATCGGTCACCTCGAAGCTGGAGAGCAGGCTGCGCCGCACCAAGGACCGCAGGCGCGTCCACTACGGGGAGAAGACCCCGCTCTCGGTGGCCGAGGCGACCGCGGACCTGATCGATGATCGGCTGTTCGCTCTGACCGACGGCGCGGGCCCGGCCCACCAGCACCCGGGTGAGCGCGCCGCCGATTCCGCGGGATCGCCGGACTACGCGGCCGGACCCGGCCATATCGTGCGCACCAAAGTGCACTCCGCGACCCCGATGTCGGTCGACGATGCCCTCTACCAGATGGAACTCGTCGGCCACGATTTCTTCCTATTCCAGGATCGTGAGACCGACCGACCCTCGGTCGTCTACCGCAGACATGCCTTCGACTACGGCCTGATCAGGCTCGCCTAGTCGCGCGTACCCGAACCCGGCCGGATCCGATGTCCGGCCGGGTTCGCCCTGTCCGGGCGGTCCTTCGCATGCCACGGCGTCGTCGGGTCACCCGGCGGTCGATCGCGTATTTCCGTGGACCTTGAACTTACTTTGAAGTAAGTTGGGGGCAGGTCTCTCGGAAGGAATTCGCATGGCTACCAAGGGTGCTCGCCGTGCCGTCGTCGTCTCCGGTGCTCGCACGCCGTTCCTGCGGGCCTTCACCGACTACACGCGGATGGACTCCATCGCGTTGGCGGGCGCCGCCGTGCGCGGTCTGCTCGATCGGACCGGATTGGCGGACGAACGGGTGCAGGCCATCGTCTGGGGCGGGGTGATCCTGCCCAGCGCGGCGCCGAACATCGCGCGCGAGATCGCGCTCGATCTGCGACTCGATCCGGGATGCGAAGGCTACACCGTCACCCGCGCGTGCGCCTCGGGTCTGCAAGCGGTGACCTCCGCGGTCGCCGCCATCGAACGCGGCGAATACGACGTCATGATCGCGGGCGGCAGTGATTCGACCAGCAACGCCGAGGTGAAACTGCCGCAGAAACTCGTGCACGCGGGCGCGCCGCTGGCACTGGGCAGGCCGAAACCGGGCGACTACCTGTCCGCGATCCGGCAACTGGCCCCCTTCACCGATCTGCTGCCGACCAGGCCGCGCATCGCCGAACGCACCACCGGCGAGGTGATGGGCGAATCGGCCGAGAAGATGGCGCGCATTCACGGGGTGACCCGCGCCGAACAAGACGAATTCGCGGCGCGCTCGCATCGGCGGGCGGCCGCGGCCATCGATACCGGACGCTTCGACGACGAGGTGCTGCGGGTGCGTACCCCGCAAGGCGTCGATATCGACCGCGACGGATTGGTCCGCGCAGACACGAGTGTCGAGAAGCTGGCACGGCTCGCGCCGGTGTTCGCCGCGGACGGCAGTGTCACCGCGGGCAATGCCAGTCCACTCACCGACGGCGCGTCGGCGGTGCTGCTGATGAGCGAGGACGCCGCGCGCGCCCTAGGTTTCCGCCCGTTGGCCGCATTCCGCTCGTGGAGCTACGTCAGCGTCGACCCCGCCGATCAGGTACTCATCGGCCCGGCCATCTCCATGCCGAGGGCACTGGACAAGGCCGGGATGTCGCTCGCCGACGTCGATCTCGTGGATATCCACGAGGCGTTCGCCGCCCAGACCCTTGCGGTGCTGCGCGCGCTCGGCAGCGACGAGTGGGCCAAGAGCCGCCTCGACCGGGATACCGCGGTCGGCGAAGTGGATACGGAGATCCTCAATGTGCACGGCGGCTCGGTAGCGCTCGGTCACCCGTTCGGCGCCACCGGAGCCAGGATGGTCACCACCGTCGCCAACGAATTGGCGCGCGGGGACAAGTCCGCCGCACTGCTCGGCATCTGTGCGGCGGGCGGCATCGGCGCCTCCGCGGTCATGGAACGCGTCTGAACGCCTAGCCGGTCCCGCGCGGACCGAAGGTCTCGCGGTGTACCGCGTCGGTCAGCGGGCGACCGGCGCGCCACCCGAAGCGTTCCAGATCGGGCACGGTGCGGAAACCGTGCACCGGGCCGACGCACAGCCAGGCGACCGGGCGGATGTCGGCGGGCAGCCCGATCAACTCGGCCAGGAACCGCGGATCGTAGAAGGACACCCAGCCGACGCCGACGCCTTCGGCCGTCGCGGCCAGCCACAGATTCTGGATGGCCAGAACCGCGGAGTAGACGCCGGTTTCGGCGACGGTGGCGCGACCGAGCACATGTGGACCGCCGCGCGCGTCGTCGTAGGTGACCACGATGCCGGTGCCGCTCTCGGACACACCCTCGATCTTGATCGGCTCGAAGGTCGCGGCGCGCTCGGAAGGCAGCGCGTCACGGAAGGCGACGCGCTGTTCGCCCACGTGCGCGGCGAATCGGCGCAGCGTCTCCGGTTCGCGAACCACCACGAAATCCCACGGCTGCGAATTGCCCACGCTCGGCGCGCGATGGGCGGCATCGAGTATGCGCCACAGCGTGGCCTCGTCCACGAGTTCCCCCGTGAATTCCGCGCGCACGTCGCGGCGCGTCCGAATGGCTTCGTAGACGGTCATCTGATCGGCATACACGCGCCAAGTCAATCAGGCGCGGGTGCGGATCAGCCGATGGGGACCGCGCGGGCGATGCGGCGGCGGCCCTGCGCCAGCGCCGTGCGCAGTCCGCGCCGCTTGCCGGTGACCGGATCGAAACTTGGGGCGGTGTCGCCGCCGAATCTGCGTTCCGAGGCGGTTTCGGGTGCGTCGTCGGCGGTGTGGTGAAGGTACTTATTCGGCAGGGCCAGTTTGAGAATCGTGCGCCATGCCTTGAAGTACTGCACCGGCAACGATCCGGTGGTGTAGGGCAGATCGTATTTCTCGGCCAGTGCCCGCACCCGCACCGCGATATCGGCGTAGCGATTGCTCGGCAGGTCGGGGAACAGGTGGTGCTCGATCTGGTGGCTGAGATTGCCGGTCATGAAATGCATGACCGGTCCGCCGGAGATATTGGCGCTGCCCAGCATCTGACGCAGGTACCACTCGCTGCGCGTCTCGCCGTCGATATCGGCCTTGGTGAACTTCTCGGCGCCGTCCGGGAAATGACCGCAGAAGATCACCGCGTTGGTCCACACATTTCGCACCATATTGGCGGCGATATTCGCGGTGAGGGTGGTGAAGAAGGCCGGTCCGGTCAGCAGCGGGAACAGCAGGTAGTCCTTGCCGACCTGCTTGCCGATCTTGACGAGCACCTCACCGCGCTTACGTTCGAATTCGGCGCGTTCGGGCGACCCGTGCGGGTACCGGCCGGCCGCGAGCTTGCCCAACTCCAGATGCTGGATGGCGACGCCGTATTCGAAGAACAGTTGCAGCAGCAGGTTGTAGACCGGGTTGCCCAGGTTGAACGGCTTCCACCGCTGGTCGCGGGTGACGCGCAGCAGGCCGTAGCCGATGTCGTCGTCCATGCCGAGGACGTTGGTGTACTTGTGGTGCAGGTAGTTGTGGGTCTGCTTCCAGTGCTTGGCCGGGCCGGTGTTGTCCCATTCCCAGGAGCTGGAATGGATTTCGGGATCGTTCATCCAATCCCATTGACCGTGCATCACATTGTGCCCGATCTCCATGTTCTCGATGATCTTGGCGGTGCTCAGCAGGGCAACGCCCGCCAGCCAGGCGGGCGGGAGGAAACTGGCGAAAAGAACGGTGCGCCCACTGATCTCGAGTGCGCGCTGCAATCGGATGACATTGCGGATGTAACGCGCGTCCCGCGCGCCGCGCGAGGATTCGATCTCTCTCCTGATCGCGTCGAACTCCGCACCGAGCGCCTCCACATCGGCCTCGGTGAGATGCGCGTACTCCTTGACATCGGATATCGCCATGCCGGTTACACTACCGTAGGTTACGGTGGCGTAGGTAATGGCGTGGCAATCACCGCGCCTTGCGCCGGCCGCCTGATTTCCGGCGCCGGGCGGCCTGCTCGGTCGCCCGCTCCTGCCAGGCCGCTCCTGCCTCGCGCAGCAGCTCGCCTTCCTGGCGGGCCTTGTCCTTCAGCGCCTGCTTCGCCTCGCGAAGTACCTGCTTCTCGTGCTCGGCCTTCTCACGCAGCACCGCCTTCACCTCGGCCAGCGCCGAGCGCAGCCCGCGCCGCCGCCCGGTCTCGCCATCGACCACGACCCGGTGATTGTCCGACAGCGAGGGCAGGGTGATCCCGGCGAACTTGCGTTCGGAGGAGGTCTCGGGGGCGTCGTCGGCGGTGCGCTTGAGGAAGCGATCCGGCAGGGCCAGCTTGTGAATCGTGCGGAATGCCAGCAGATACTGCTTGCCGAGGGACCCGGTGGTGTAGGGCAGATCGTACTTGTCGCACAGTTCGCGCACCCGCGTCGAGATCTCGGCGTAGCGGTTGCTGGGCAGATCCGGGAACAGGTGGTGTTCGATCTGATAGCAGAGGTTGCCGCTCATGAACGCCATCGCGGGGCCCGCGTCGAAGTTGGCGCTGCCGAGCATCTGCCGCAGATACCATTCCGCCTGGGTCTCGCCCTCGAGTTGCTCGACGGTGAACTTCTCCGCGCCGTCGGGGAAGTGGCCGCAGAAGATGACCGCGTAGGCCCACAGATTGCGCACCAGGTTCGCCGTCGCGTTGGCCTTGAGCGTCGACTTCCACGCCGGACCCGTCAGCGCCGGGTAGATCACGAAGTCCTTGCCGACCTGACGGGCGATCTTGCGGCCGAACTCACGATTCGGCACGGACAGCAGATCTCGGCGAGGCACGTTCGACAGGTCCTTGTCGATGCTCCAGTCGTGCAGCGCGATCCCCCACTCGAAAGTCGCGGCGAGCACCAGATTGGCCACCGGCTGCGCCAGGTGCAGCGGGCGCCACTGCTCGTCGCGGGTCATGCGCAGGATGCCGAAGCCGAGATCCTCGTCCTTGCCCAGCACATTGGTGTAGGTGTGATGGGAGTAGTTGTGCGCGCGCCGCCACTGCGCCGACGGGCCGGTCTGGTCCCACTCCCAGGTGCCCGAGTGGATCTCGGGATCGTTCATCCAGTCCCACTGGCCGTGGCTGATGTTGTGGCCGAGCTCCATGTTCTCGATGATCTTGGCCACCGACAGCATCGCGGTGCCCGCCAGCCAGGCCCAGCGATTGCGGCTGCCGAACAGGATCGCGCGCGCGGCCACTTCGAGTCCGCGCTGCGCCGCGATGGTGCGGCGGATGTATCTCGCGTCGCGTTCGCCTCGCGACAGTTCGACCGACCGCCGGATGCTGTCGAGTTCCTGCCCGAGGGTCTCGATGTCGGCGGCCGTCAGGTGGGCGAATGCTTTGATGTCGGTGATGGCCACCGGAGTCCCTTCTCTGGCTCGGATACCACGAGGGTACCCGTGGTCACGGTCGACGGCGGGTCGCGCGGGCACGGTGTCCCGCGGCAGGCCCGGCACCCGGCGATCGGTGTCAGATATCGAGAGCGCAATCACCCGCGGCGGCGGAGATGCAGGTCTGGACCTTGTCGCCCTCCCTGCGCTCGTCGCCGTTGCGCAGGTCGCGCGTATGGCCGGAAGTGATTGTGACCACACAGGTTTGACAGATGCCCATGCGGCAGCCGAACGGCATCTGCACCCCCACCGATTCGCCGGCCTCGAGCAGACTCGTCGCGCCGTCGACCTCGGCGGTGCGCGCGGAGCGGCCGAAGGTGACCGTACCGCCCTCGCCCGCCGCGGAACGTTCGATCTCGAAGCGTTCCACGTGCAGCCGCTGCGACAGATCCGCCGCGCGCCAATGCGATTCGATGTCATCGAGCATGGCCGCGGGACCGCAGGCCCAGGTCTCGCGGGCACGCCAATCCGGGACCGTGGCGTCCAGGTCGCTCAGCGCGAACTTGCCCTGCTCGGCGGTGAGATGCACATGGGAGGTGAAACTCGGATGCCGGTCGTGCAGATCTCGCAGCTCGCGGCCGAACATCACGTCGTCGGCGGTGCGGGCCGAATGCAGATGCACCACATCGGTGACCTGATCGCGCCGGTCCATCGCCCGCAGCATCGCCATCACCGGGGTGATACCGCTGCCCGCGGTGAGGAACAGCACGCGCGACGGCGGGGGATCGGGCAGGACGAAGCCGCCCTGCGGGGCCTGGAGCCGCACGATGGTGCCGGGCTTGACGCCGCCGACCAGATGCGAGGACAGGAAACCCTCCGGCATGGCCTTCACCGCGATGGAGATCAGCCGCTTACCGCTGCCGGGATCGGTCCAGTTCGGTGGACAGGTCAGCGAATACGAGCGCCAGTGCCAGCGCCCGTCCACCAGTATGCCGATGCCGATGTACTGGCCGGGCCGGTACTTGAAATCGAAACCCCAGCCCGGCTTGATCACCAACGTGGCCGAATCGGCGGTCTCCTCGCGCACGTCCACGATGCGCCCGCGCAGTTCCCGCGCCGACCACAGCGGGTTGGCCAAGTGCAGGTAGTCGTCGGGCAGCAGCGGCGTGGTGACCCGCGCGACAGCGCCGCGCAGGACGTTGAGCCGACCGCCGCGCTCGGCGACACTCGCGGCCGGGGCCTCGAGCCATTCGCGGACATTCTTGAAGACCATGCGATGCCGTTCGTCTCTCTGTTCCGGCGGCCGCCGTCGGAGGCCGTCTCGCACGCTAGGTTACGGCATCGTAGGTTCGGGCGGAGCGTGGCAGGCCGGTGCCGACCGGCCCGTCAGAGCAGTTCGAGCAGGAACGGCAACTCCTGGGCGGCGTACCAGGCCAGCTGGTGGTCCTCGGCGTCGCCCAGCACGAATTCGGCATCGGTGTCGCCCAGGTCGGCGGCATCGACCACGTCGACGGCCTTGGCGACCTCCGGTTCGGCCTCGGCGAGGTCGACATGGACCGAGGCGATCTGGCGGTACAGCAGCGGGCCGGACAATTTGACCACGGCGTCGTCGAGGTCCGGCCGCGGTTTCACCCCGGGCACGTCGGCCGCGATCACCGCGCGCCGGTACACCGGGCTCGCGGCCGCGGGCTCGTCGCCCTCGGGTTCGGCGGCCCTCGCGTAGTCCTCGCGGTCGGCGGCCAGCAGTCGCAGCGAGGCGCGGGCGGCCTCGATCATGGCGACCTCGGCCAACTCCTCGTCGTCGCCGGAGGCGTATGCCTCGCGCAGCGCGGGCGTCACCGCGAAGGCGGTGCCGCCGAGCGGGAACATCTCCCGGTCGGCGACCAGACGGCGCAGCAGTGGCACCGTCGCCGGGATATAGACCCGCGTGGTGCGGTGGTCGGACGTGCCGTTGTCAGGCGCAGGCACCGAGCATCTCCTCCATGGATTCGTGCACCGACGCGGCGAGCACGTCGATATCGGCCATCGCGTCGCGGTCGGCGTTGAGTCCGTAGAAGACGTGCCCGTCGTAGGACGTGATCCCGATACTCGACGCCTGATTGCGCAGCAGCGGCGACACCGGATACATCTCCAGCATCCGCGCACCGCCGATGTACATCGGCGCCTGCGGACCCGGCGCGTTGGTGATGACCAAGTTGAACATGTGCTCCGCGAACGTACTCGCCGCGCGCACGCTCATCGCGTGCAGGCTCGCGGGCGCGAAGCCGGCCAGATGCACCAGGGTCCGGGCGCGCACGCCGCGGCGCTGTTTGCTGTTGGCCTCGGTGGCGTGCTTGATGTGGGACAGCCGGATCACCGGATTCGATTCGCCGACAGGAAGATCGAGCAGGAACGAGGACACCTCGCCCGCGGGCTTGGCCTGCTCGCCCTCGAGATCCTCGACGTAGACCGACATCGGCACCACCGCGCGCAGGGTTGTCTGTTCGGTGAGCGCCTCGTCGCGCGAGAGCAGCCAGTTGCGCAGCGCGCCGGTGACCACGGCCAGTATCGCGTCGTTGATCGAGCAGTCGAAGCGTTTGCGGATGGTGCGGTAGTCCTCGAGATCGGTGCGGACCACGTCGAAGCGGCGGCTGCGCGAGGTCTTGGCGTTCAGGGGGCTATCCGGCGCGCTCGCGGTCGCGGCCCGCACCGCCGAGACGACCGAGTCCACCGCGCGGCCCGCCGCGGCGACCATGGCGAAGGCGTCGGCGCCCGCTCCGCGCACCACGTCGATGGCCTCGCGCGGCTGCGCTGCCAGATGGCCGAGCGCGCCGACCAGCAGTTCCATCTCGTTGGGTTCGCGCGGCGCGACCCAGGCGTCGTCGGCGAGTTCGCGCGGCGACGGACTCGTATCGAGGATCACATGGCCGATCTCGAGCGCGCTGTCACCGTCGACCAGCGCCGAATGGGTCTTGGTGAAGACGGCGCTGCGCCCGTCGGACAGGCCCTCGATGAGATACATCTCCCACAGCGGTCTGCTCTGGTCCAGCGGTCGCGAGGCCAGCCGCGCGACCAGCTCGTGCAGTTGCCCGTCGGTGCCCGGACTCGGCAGCGCGGAGCGGCGGATGTGATAGGTGATGTCGAAGCGGCTGTCCTCCACCCAGACCGGTCTGCCGAGGCCGAGCGGGATTTCGCGTACCTTGCGGCGATAGCGGGGGACCAGCGCGAGGCGGCTCTCGACCAGGTCGACGAGACGGTCGTAGTTCAGCGGCGGTTCGTCGTCGGTGTCGCGGACGATCGCGAGTGACCCGATATGGATCGGGTTGCTGCTCGACTCGAGTCGATAGAACGCCGCGTCCTGCGGCGTCAGTCTCGTGATCACGCTGCCAGGTGCTCCTTCCGCCGCCCGCCGTCTCGGCCTCATTGTGATGCGTTGCAACGAACCGTAGGCGCTCTTGTGGCATATCAAGCGAAATGGGCGCATTCCCTCATCCGCGCCACCGGCGCGGCGGTTCCGCGGACCGCCTCTGTCGTACATCGTATGGGAGCGGGCCGCGATCGGGTATGGGCAAGCTGGGGTCGCGCCGTCGCCGGTGACGAGTACCGTGAGGGAAAGCCCGCCCGCTCGGCGCGATGACCACTCGGGCGCGCGGCACCGCGCTGGTCACCGCCGCCTAGCATGGGTGCCGCATTAACATGGCAACCAGATGACACCACGACCAGAGGACTGACGAGACCCGTGCCTGCGCTGACACTGACGAGGTTGCTACGGATTGGTGAGGGCCGCATCGTCAAGCGGCTGGCCCACCTCGCGGACGAAGTCCTCGCCCTCGGGCCGGAGATCGAACTGCTCACCGACGCCGAACTGCGCGCCAAGACCGAGGAGTTCAAGGAGCGCTTCGCCGACGGCGAGACCCTCGACGACCTGCTGCTCGAGGCGTTCGCCGTGGCCCGCGAGGCGTCGTGGCGGGTACTCAACCAGAAGCACTACAAGGTACAGATCATGGGCGGCGCGGCGCTGCACCTCGGCAATATCGCCGAGATGAAGACAGGTGAGGGCAAGACCCTCACCTGTGTGCTGCCCGCTTACCTCAACGCGCTCTCCGGCGACGGCGTGCACGTCGTCACGGTCAACGACTACCTGGCCAAGCGCGACGCGGAATGGATGGGCCGCGTGCACCGCTTCCTCGGACTCGAGGTCGGCGTGATCCTCGGCGGGATGAATCCGGCGCAGCGCCGTCAGTCCTACGCCGCCGACATCACCTACGGCACCAACAACGAGTTCGGCTTCGACTACCTGCGCGACAACATGACCCACTCGCTCGACGATCTGGTCCAGCGCGGGCACAACTTCGCCGTGGTCGACGAGGTCGACTCGATTCTCATCGACGAGGCGCGTACCCCGCTGATCATCTCGGGTCCGGCCGACGCATCCTCCAAGTGGTACGCCGAATTCGCGCGCATCGCGCCGCTGCTGAAGAAGGACGTGCACTACGAGGTCGACATCAAGAAGCGCACCATCGGCGTGCACGAGGCGGGCGTCGAGTACGTCGAGGACCAGCTCGGCATCGACAACCTCTACGAGGCGGCCAACTCGCCGCTGGTCAGCTATCTGAACAATGCCATCAAGGCCAAGGAACTCTACATACGCGACAAGGACTACATCGTCCGCGACGGCGAGGTCGTGATCGTCGACGAGTTCACCGGCCGCATCCTCGTCGGGCGCCGCTACAACGAGGGTATGCACCAGGCGATCGAGGCCAAGGAAGGCGTCGAGATCCAGCCGGAGAACCAGACCCTGGCCACGATCACCCTCCAGAACTACTTCCGCCTCTACGAAAAGTTGTCCGGTATGACCGGTACGGCCGAAACCGAGGCGGCCGAGCTGCATTCGATCTACAACCTCGGCGTCGTCCCGATCCCGACCAACCGGCCGATGGTCCGCGCGGATCAGTCCGACTTGATCTACAAGACCGAAGAGGCCAAGTTCGCCGCCGTGGTCGACGACGTCACCGAGCGGCACGAGAAGGGCCAGCCGGTGCTCATCGGCACGACCAGCGTCGAGCGCTCGGAGTACCTGTCCAAGCAGTTCACCAAGCGCGGCATTCCGCACAACGTGCTGAACGCGAAGTTCCACGAGAAGGAAGCCGAGATCATCGCCGAGGCCGGCCGGCCCGGCGCGGTCACCGTCGCCACCAATATGGCCGGTCGCGGTACCGATATCGTGCTCGGCGGCAACCCGGACATCATCGCCGACATCCTGCTGCGCAAGGAGGGCCTCGACCCGGTCGAGACCCCCGACCAGTACGAGGCCGCGTGGCATTCCGCGCTGGAACAGGTCAAGGCGCAGACCGAGCGGGACGCCGAGGCCGTGCGCGAGGCGGGCGGGCTCTACGTGCTCGGCACCGAGCGGCACGAGTCGCGGCGTATCGACAACCAGCTGCGCGGTCGCTCCGGCCGTCAGGGCGACCCGGGCGAGTCGCGGTTCTACCTCTCGCTGGGTGACGAGTTGATGCGGCGGTTCAACGGCGCGGCGCTCGAGGCCATCATGACCAGGCTCAGCCTGCCCGACGATGTGCCGATCGAGGCGAAGATGGTCTCCCGCGCCATCAAGAGCGCGCAGACCCAGGTCGAGCAGCAGAACTTCGAGATCCGCAAGAACGTCCTCAAGTACGACGAGGTCATGAACCAGCAGCGCACCATCATCTACGGCGAGCGGAACCGGATTCTGCGCGGCGAGGACATGGAGGGCCAGGTCCAGGAGATGATCACCGACGTGATCACCGCCTACGTGGACGGCGCCACCGCCGAGGGCTACGTCGAGGACTGGGATCTGGACAAGCTGTGGACCGCGCTCAAGACGCTGTATCCGGTGAGTCTGGACGCCAGGGAACTGACCGGTGAGACCGAGGTCGGCGAGGCAGGCGATCTCACCAAGGACGAACTGACCGAGGCTTTGCTCGACGACGCGCACGCCGCCTACGCCAAGCGCGAACAGGAGATCGACGGTCTCGCGGGCGACGGCTCGATGCGCAATCTGGAACGTCAGGTGCTGCTTTCGGTGCTCGACCGCAAGTGGCGTGAACACCTCTACGAGATGGACTATCTCAAGGAGGGCATCGGCCTGCGCGCCATGGCGCAGCGCGATCCGCTCGTCGAATACCAGCGCGAGGGTTTCGACATGTTCTCCGCGATGCTGGAGGGGTTGAAGGAGGAGTCGGTCGGCTTCCTGTTCAACCTCCAGGTCGAGGTGCAGCAGCCGCAGCCGCAGGGCGTTTCGGTCGATCCCGGTCTGCGGTCGCCCGTTGGGGCGGGCGCGCCGCGTCCGCTGCCCACCGAGGAGGCGCCCGCCACCAATGGCGCCGTGCCCGCGGCCCTGCGCGCCAAGGGAATCGACGATTCGCGCCCGCACGGTTACAGCTACTCGGGTCCCGCCGGTCCCGACGACGGCGGTCGTGCGGAGGTCCACAACGACGCGCAGGAGTACGGCGGAGAATCCGTCGGCACCACCCGCCGCGAACGCCGGGAAGCGGCGCGCGCGCAGGCCAAGTCGAATCGGCCGCCCAAGAGCCGCCGCCGCGGCTGACCATTCGGCCGGAGGCGCCCGCGACCACGGTCCGGGCGCCTTCTGTCGTATTCGCGGGTGTTGATCAGAGGCGGTTCCACGGGCAGATCGCCCGTACCGCCGCCTCCAGGAACAGGTACGGGTACCGCACCGCGCGTCGGGTGATCTCGGCCAGTCGCGTCCGGTTGTAAGGTGTGTTGCCGTGCGAGTCGAGGAACGCGCATTCGGCACGGGCCAATTCGATGGCGGCGTCCTGGGTGGCGTAATCCCTGTCGTCGTAGTCGATCTGCTCGAGGAATTGCAGGTCGGCGGGATTGCGCGGGGTAGCGGAATCGGCAGCGCCCGCGGCATTGCCGGTGGGCGGATGCGGCGCGGCGACTCCATCGTGCGTCCCGCCCACAACGAACGCGGCGGTGGCGAGGGCGGTGACCAGAATCGTGCGCATTCTTCCTCTGCGGGTCGATGGGACTCGACGGAGCCGGGATGAACCGTCGCGTTCAGGCGGGCGAGACGTTAGCGGAAAGTGCTGGTCAATAGCTGATTTCGCGGCGGCGTCGGAAATCGTTGGGGCTCGGGCGGGCGAATGGTCGGGACTCACCGAGTCCACATCGATTCGAAGTCGGATAGACGCCATCCGTACCGGGCGGTCCCCATACCGATCGCGCGAGGAAGTACCTTGCATGACATGGTTGCGAAGGACTCTCGGCGCGACGACCCCCCGTTCACCGAGCAGGGCTACTGGATCTGGCGCGACCGGCTGGAATCCGCGCTACCGGTCGAGAATCCCGAACGCGCCGACATCCTCGTCGGCGAGGCCGAGTCATGGTATGCCATCTTCCGGCGAGCCCACCGCCGCGCCCTGATCCTGCGCACCCTCGGCTATCTCGGCTGGGCGAGCGTCGTCGCGGCCACCCTGGTCGCCGCGTGCGTATTCGTCGCGCTCCGTTGGCACGAACAACGCTGGCTCATCGCCGTATGCGCGATCGTGGCCCTGCTGGTCCTCTACCGCTACATCAGCACCCTGGCCGCCGCCCGCGCCGCCCACCGTCTCGAATCCCGCACCCTGACACGCCAATTCCCCGATCCCCGCGTCGTCTGGGCAGATATGGCCCGCAAGCACGGCTTCGAACCCACGCTCTGACCGCGCGGACTCACCAGGGGTCGTTGGAGTTCAGCGCGGTCAGCAGCAGGCGGATGGCCGCCACCCGACGTTGCTTGCCGGGCAGGTTGTCCAGTGCGCATTCCGGGTCGGTGGGCGGGCCGAGGTGAGTGCAGCCGCGCGGGCAGTCCTCGATGGCGGCGGACAGATCGTCGAAGGCGGCGATGACGTCGTCGGGGGTGATGTGGGCCAGGCCGAAGGATCGCACGCCGGGCGTGTCGATGACCCAGCCGCCGCCGGGCAGCGCCAATGCCACGGACTGGGTCGAGGTGTGCTTGCCCTTGCCGACGCCGGACACCACCCCGACCGCCCGGTCCGCCTTGGGCACAAGACGATTCACCAATGTCGACTTGCCGACCCCGGAGTGGCCGATGAAGGCGGTGAGCGTGCCGTCGAGCAGATCGGTGACGGGACCGATCGGGTCGTCGATGCCGCCGTAGACGATGGTGAGATCGAGATCATCGAAGGCGGAGGCGAATTCGGAATCCGCCGCCAGATCGTGTTTGGTCAGGCACAGAATCGGTTGCAGCCCACCGGCGTAGGCCGCGACCATGGCCCGCTCGACGAATCCGGTGCGCGGCGGCGGATCGGCCAGCGCGACCACGATGAAGAGCTGTTCGGCGTTGGCGACCACGATTCGCTCGAAGGGATCGGTGTCGTCGGCGGTACGGCGCAGCACCGTGGTGCGCTCGGCCACCCGGA
The DNA here is from genome assembly GCF_001310275.1 of Nocardia arizonensis. Taxonomy (GTDB): domain Bacteria; phylum Actinomycetota; class Actinomycetes; order Mycobacteriales; family Mycobacteriaceae; genus Nocardia; species Nocardia arizonensis. Next base: position 152,913 of record NZ_LGYZ01000088.1, on the reverse strand, counting down.
CGATGCGCGCGAGCGTGTCGGTGGCGCCCGACAGATCGCCGACCACGTCGACCCGATCGCCCACCACGATCGGGGTCCGGCCGAGTTCGCGGGCGCGCATGGCCACGAGGTGGCGGTTCGGGTCGCCGTCGAGCACGCATCCCCAGCGTCCGCGGTCGACCGAGACCACCATGGCGGATTCGGCGTCGCCGTGCCGGGGCCGGGTCTTGGTGCGCGGACGTGAACTCCGTCCAGGACGGACCCGTACGTCGGACTCGTCGTAGCTGGCCGCCGCCCGCCCCCGGCTCACGGTCGGCGGCCCCCGGCGCGCACCGTGCCGTGCTCGCTCAGCGGCTCGCTCCGCGCCCGGATAGCGCCGGGTCGAGCATCCGCTCCCACAGCGCTACGAAATTCGGCAGTGTCTTGGCGGTGGTGCCGATGTCCTCGATCTCGATTTCGGGCACCCGCAATCCCAGGATCGCGCCCGCGGTCGCCATCCGGTGGTCGGCGTAGGAGTGCCAGCGGCCGCCGTGCAGCGGGGCGGGCACGATCTCGAGGCCGTCCTCGGTCTCGGTGACCTTGCCGCCGAGTCGGTTGATCTCGGTCGAGAGCGCCGCGAGCCGGTCGGTCTCGTGGCCGCGCAAGTGGGCGATCCCACGCAGCCGGGACGACGAATCGGCCAGCGCGGCCAGCGCCGCCACCGTCGGGGTCAGCTCACCCACGTCGTGCAGGTCGATATCGATGCCCGCAAGGCGTTCGGGGCCGCGCACGGTCAGCACGCCGTCGAAGACGCGCGCTTCGGCGCCCATGCGCACCAGTATCTCGCGGATGACGTCACCGGGCTGGGTGGTCAGGCGCGGCCAGTGCGGAATGCTGACCTCGCCGCCGGTGACCGCCGCCGCCGCGAGGAACGGTGTCGCGTTCGACAGGTCCGGTTCGACCTCCCAGTCCACCGCGCGGATCGGTCCGGGGCTAACGACCCAGGTCTGGGCCTTGCGGCTGTCGGCGGGTGACTGCACCTTGACGTCGGCGCGGCGCAGCATCTCCACGGTCATCTCGATATGGGGCATCGACGGCAGCGCCTTGCCGTCGTGGTGCACGGTCAGGCCCTCGTCGAAGCGGGCCGCCGAGAGCAGCAGTCCCGAGACGAACTGGGAGGAACCGGAGGCGTCGATGGTGACCGCGCCGCCGCGCAGGCCGCCCGCGCCGTGGACGACGAAGGGCAGTGTGTCGCCGTCGATGCGCGCGCCGAGTCCGCGCAGGGCGTCCAGGATCGTGCGCAGCGGGCGCACCCGGGCCTGGGCGTCGCCGTCGAAGGACACCTCGCCGTGGGCCAGCGTGGCCACAGGCGGCAGAAAACGCATGACCGTGCCCGCGAGGCCACAGTGCACCGCGCCGCCGCCCAGCGGCGCGGGAGTGACCGTCAGTTCGTCACCATCGCCCTCGACTCGCGCGCCGAGGGTGCGCAGCGCCGCGATCATGAGATCGGTGTCGCGGCTGCGCAGCGCCCCCGTGATCATCGAGGGCCCGTCGGCGAGCGCCGCCAGGATCAGGGCGCGATTGGTGATGGATTTGGATCCGGGCAGGGTGACGGTCGCGTGGACGGGGACATCGACGTGGGGCGCTGGCCAAAAAGTCACAGGTCCATCTTCGCCCATCGTCGGACCGGACACGCGGGCGGTCGTGAACCGGTGGGTATTCGAGACCTACGGGGGGACCCGTGTCCCCCGTAGGCGCGGCGATCGGACTACTTGTGCCGACCGTGCAGGAACGGCACCATCTTGCGCAGCAGGTTCATCGTGGAGTCGGTGCGCGCGTAGCTCATCAGCGCCATGCCCGGGATGGCGAACCTCTGCACCGCGATGGAGTGCAGGCGGGTGAACTCGCGCAGCCCCGGCTCGCCGTGGATGCGGCCGATACCGGAATCGCCGACGCCGCCGAAGGGCAGACCCGCGATGGCGCCGAAGGCCAGCACCGAGTTGACCGAGGTGGCGCCAACCCGCAGTCGCCGCGCGATCTCGAGTCCGTGGTTCTTGGAGTAGACCGCCGAGGACAGGCCGTACTTGGAGTTGTTGGCCAGTTCGACGGCCTCGTCCACGCCGTCGACGGTGCGGATGGTGACGGTCGGGCCGAAGGTCTCCTCGGCGACGGCCTCGGAGTTCTCGTCCACGTCGACCAGCACGACCGGCTCGATGAAGGGTCCCTTGATGGAGTCCGGGCCGCCGAGGACCGCGGTGCCGCCGTTCTTCAGCGCGTCGTCGATATGGCGGCGCACGATGTCGATCTGGCTCGGCATGGTCATGGGACCGTAGGAAGCCTTGCCGTCGGAACCGGGCTTGACGTCGGACAGGATGCGCTTGACCTCGGCGACGAACTCCTCGCGCACCGCGCGGTCGACGTAGACGCGCTCCACGCCCGCGCAGGTCTGGCCGCTGTTGGCGGTGGCGCCCCAGGCGACGGCGTCGGCGGCGGCCTTCACGTCGGCGTCGGCGGCGACGATGACCGCGTCCTTGCCGCCGCATTCGAGCAGCACCGGGGTCAGGGTCGCGGCGGCGTCGGCCATGATGCGCTTACCGGTCGCGGTTGACCCGGTGAAGGCGATCTTGTCCACGCCGGAGCGGACCAGTGCCGCGCCTGTCGCGCCATAGCCGTTGATGGTCTCGAAGACGCCGTCGGGCAGGTCCGGGTTGGCCTTCTTGAAGGCGTCGGCGAGGAAATTGCCGATGCCGGTGGAGTATTCACTCGGCTTGAACACCACGGTGTTGCCCGCGGCCAGCGCGTAGGCGATGGAGCCGTTGGGGGTGTAGACGGGGTAGTTCCACGGTCCGATGACGCCGACCACGCCGAGCGGGCGCTGTTCGAGGCGGGCGGAGAAGTTCGCCATCATCGCGCCGGGGGAGATCTTCTTCGGCGAGAGCAGCTTCTTGGCGTTCTTGGCCGCCCAGGCGATGTGCTCGAGGGCGAGCATCAGTTCGAGGAAGGCGTCGTCGATCGGCTTGCCGTTCTCCTTGTGGATGAGTTCGCAGAACTCCTCGGAATCGGCGACCAAGCGGCTCGACCAGCGCAGCAGGTACCTGCGGCGGTCGTCGAAACTCAGCGAACCCCAGGTGGCGGCGGCCGTGCGCGCCTTGGCGACGGCCGCGCGCACCGCGTCCTCGTCATCGATGGTGTATGTCGCGATGACCGCGCCCGTTGCCGGATCGACCGACTTCAGAGCCGTGTCCGGTGCGGCGGGTGTGGTCTCGGTGGTTGTCACGGTGGAAATCTCCTCTAGCCTTGGTTCGACCGGTCGGTGCGCATTTGAGAGAATGTTAGGCCAAAACTCTCAACAGGTCACCACAATGGCGTCAATTTTCCCGGGGTCGTCGGTGCGGGATGGCAGGATCGAATCCATGTGCGGACGTTATGCCACCACTACGAATCCCGGCAGGCTGGCGGTCGAACTGGACGCCGTCGACGAGACCGGGGAATCCGGCGGCGCGGCCTTCACCAACTACAACGTCGCCCCCACCACCCAGGTCCTCACGGTCGTGCGACGCCACGACCGCGACCACCCCGACGACGCGCCCACCCTGCGGATACGGCGCATGCGATGGGGCCTGATCCCGGTCTGGACCAAGGTCGCCGAACCCGGTGTGCCGGTGAAGGGCAAGCCGCTTTTCAACGCGCGCGCCGACACCGCGGCCACCACCCCCTCCTTCCGCGACGCCGTGAAGTACCGGCGCTGTCTGGTGCCCATGGACGGCTGGTACGAATGGCTCGTCGAGCCCGACGCGGCGGCAACGGGCGCGGGCAAGGGAAAGGGCAAAGCCGTCAAGTCCCCCTACTACATGTCCAACGCCGACGGGTCGCGGCTGTACATGGCCGGACTGTGGTCGATCTGGCGCGACCGCGCACTGCCGGACAGCGCCCCATTGCTCTCGTGCACGATCCTCACCACCGACGCCGTTGGCGAACTCACCAGGATCCACGACCGCATGCCGTTGCCGATGTCACGCGAACACTGGGACGCCTGGCTCGATCCCGACCATCCCGCCCCCGCCGAACTGCTGCGCACCCCGGCGCCGGAGGACGTGGCCGATATCGTGTCCCGGCCGGTCTCGCAGCTGGTGAACAGCGTCAAGAACAACGGACCCGAACTATTGGCCCCCGCGAGTGGTTCCGGCGGCGGAGCCGAGCGGGCAGGGCAGATCAGCCTGCTCTGACCTGCCCGGCCGCGCACCGGCGGGTCAGAGGCGGCATTTCACGCTGTCGGTCGCGATATTCAGACCGCAGGTGACCACGCCCGTGATCAGGTCGATGACCTCGGTGACCAGTTCGCCGCCGAATTTCTCGGCCTTCTCGGCCCGCTTGTCGTGCGGCTCGGCGTCGGGCGCGCCGCCGTCGAGTCCGTCGAACGGGCCGCTCACCGGGATCCGCTCGACCGGTGCGGCGGCCGCGGGTACCAGCGTCGCCGGGCCGAATCCGAGCGCCGCCGCGGCGATCGCGGTGACGGCGGCGGTACGCAGGCATCGGTGCGGGAACGTCATGTCGCATCACTCCTCGGGTCGGCCGACGATGGATCTCGCTGAGCGGGTGACGCCCCGGCGGCGGCGCCGTAGAGCCATTCGGCGCGACCGCGGTTCTCGGATGGTTCAGGCCGTGATCGGCGCGGTCACCGCACCGGTGAGGCGGATCAGGTCCGCGGGGGCGAGGTCGACCTCGAGTCCGCGTCGGCCCGCACTGCACAGAACGCGATCCCAGGTCGGAGCCGAGGCGTCGACGACGGTCGGCAGACGCCGACGCTGACCAAGCGGCGAGATGCCGCCGAGCACGTAACCGGTCGCGCGTTCGGCCGCCGCGCGATCGGCCATCGCGGCCTTCGGCGCGCCGAGCGCGGCGGCCGCGGCCTTGAACGACAGCGAATTCGGCACCGGTAACACGGCCACCGCGAGCGCGCCGGTGGACAGCTCGATCACCAGGGTCTTGAAGACCTGGGCGGGCGCTACCCCGAGCCGGGCGGCGAGCGCGTCGACGGCCTCGGCGCCGTAGGAGTCGCTGCGCGCGTCGTGGGTGAAGGTGTGCACGCGGTGCGCGATCGCGGCCGCGTGCAGCGCGCGGATCGCGGGAGTGGAAGCGCCTGCCATGCGGGTCACCCTAGCGAGGTGGGCCGCGGACGGCCCCGTCGCCGAGGGAACACAGCGGGAGCCGCACATGTTGCATGCGGATACAGGACGCGCGGAAATCCGTCCCCGAGAAAGCCGGTGGGGTTTCCGGCCGCGCACGACGTGAAGGAGAGATGTCGGTGCCCGTACTGCTCGAAGAACATCCGGTATCGACCGCGACGGGGCCGTCGTACCCGCGCGTATCCCTCGATTCGCACTTGCCGGTAGATTTGGCAGGTACGCCGATCGAAGGGACAGGTGTGACGAGCGATGACGACGTGGTGACCGAGGGCACGGTCGGCCCCGCGCTCGACGAGGGCGTGGCGGCGGCGCCTGCCGACGACGCAGAGTTGGCTCGCCGCTTCGAGCGCGACGCGCTCCCGATGCTCGACCAGCTCTACGGCGCGGCCCTGCGCATGACCAGAAATCCCGCGGACGCCGAGGATCTGGTGCAGGAGACCTACGTCAAGGCTTTCCAGGGCTTCAAATCCTTCAAGGAGGGCACCAACCTGCGTGCCTGGCTCTACCGGATCCTGACCAACACCTACATCAACTCCTATCGCAAGAAGCAGCGCCAGCCCGCGCAGTATCCGACCGACGAGATCACCGACTGGCAGCTCGCCGCGACGGCGGAGCACAGTTCGACGGGTCTGCGCTCGGCCGAGGTGGAGGCGCTCGACGCGCTGCCCGACGACGACATCAAGACCGCGCTCCAAGAATTGCCCGAGGAATTCCGCATGGCGGTGTATTACGCCGATGTGGAAGGTTTTCCGTACAAGGAAATCGCCGACATCATGGGCACTCCGATCGGTACGGTGATGTCCCGGCTGCATCGCGGCCGTAAGCAGCTGAAGGGTTTGCTCGCCGATGTGGCGCGCGAGCGCGGGTTCAACCGGAGTGATCGCCAGGAGGTCAAGCAGTGAGCGAGCGGGACCCCGATATGGAACTCGATTGCACGGCGGTGCTCGCGGATGTGTGGCTGATGCTCGACGGCGAATGCGACGAAGCGACGCGGGCTCGGTTGCGCCATCACATGGATCACTGTTCCCCGTGTATCGAGGCATACGGTATCGAGGAGAAGATCAAGGGTCTGCTCAGCCGCAAGTGCGGCGGCGACCGCGCGCCCGACGCGCTGCGTGATCGGCTGACCCTGGAGATCCGCAAGTCGATAACCGTGCGATTCGAGTCCACCGAAGGCTGATACCGGCCGCGCCCCGAACACCGAGCGGCCCGCACTTCCGGGTGGAAGGGCGGGCCGCCCGGTCTGTCGACGGCGGCGAATCAGGCGTTGGGCCGCTTGCCGTGGTTCGCCGCATTTCCCTTGCGGCTACGCTTCTTCCGTCCGCGCTTACCCATTCGGTAGACCTCCCGATCCTCCCCGACGGTGCGGGGACCACATCTGAACGAAGGACATTCTTTCACGTGTGGTTGGCTGTACCGTCAGCGGATACAGGCCGAACGGAACGAATGGGGTGTCATGGCTGAGGAAGTGCGCGCGGAGATGGTGTCGACCGTCCTCACGGTCGAGGTCGCGGTGGGGGACACGGTGCGGATCGACCAGACTCTGGTGCTGCTCGAATCGATGAAGATGGAGATCCCGGTGCTCACCGAGATCGAAGGCGAGATCACCTCGATCGCCGTCGCTCCGGGACAGGTCCTACAGCAGGGCGATCTCATCGCCGTCATCTCCTGAGTCGGCGGCGCATCGACCGTGTCGACACTGAGTGAGCTACTCGCCGAACACACCGACCTACCCGGCGTCGCCGTCGACCACTTACAACGGGTGGTGGGGGACTGGCAGTTGCTCGCGGACCTGTCCTTCGCCGATCTTCTGCTGTGGGTCGGCGCGGGACCGATCACCGACGGCGCCGATGTGGTCTGCGTCGCTCAGTGTCGTCCCACCACCGCGGCGACGGTGCACATCGAGGACAAGGTCGGCACCACGGCCTCGCACGGCGATCATCCCCAGGTCTTCGACGCGCTGACCAGCGGGCAGATCGTGCGCGCCGACAGCGATGGCGAGACCAAGGGCGTCTATCACCCGTACCCGGTGCACGCCATTCGCGAGGCCATCCCGGTGCGCTGCGGCGACGACGTGATCGCGGTGCTCAGCCGCGACACCGACGTGCAGCGTTCGCGGGTGCGCAGCACGCTCGAGATCGCCTACGTGGCCTGCGCCGACGACCTGTGCCAGATGATCGCCGACGGCACGTTCCCGACGACCGAGGATCGGGCCGCCACGCATTCGAGTCCGCGGGCGGGCGACGGTTTCATTCGGCTCGACACCGACGGCACCGTGGTCTACGCCAGTCCCAACGCCCTGTCGGCCTATCACCGCATGGGATTACAGGCCGATCTGGCCGGACAGGACCTGGCCGTCACCACCCGGTCGTTGATCACCGACCCGTTCGACGCGCAAGAAGTGGTCGGCGACATCCAGGCCGCGCTGGCCGGGCGCACCGGCAGACGCATGGAGGTGGAGGCGCGCGGTGCCACGGTCCTGCTGCGCACGCTGGTGCTGCGACCGCACGGTGAACTGGCCGGCGCGGCCGTGCTGGTGCGCGATGTCACCGAGGTCAAGCGCCGCGATCGCGCGCTGCTCAGCAAGGATGCGACCATCCGGGAGATCCACCACCGGGTCAAGAACAACCTCCAGACCGTGGCCGCGCTGCTGCGCCTGCAAGCCCGGCGCACCGAGAACGAGGAGGCGCAGGTCGCGCTGACCGAGTCGGTGCGCCGCGTCACCTCGATCGCCTCGGTGCACGAGATGCTGTCGATGTCGGTGGACGAGGAGGTCGACCTCGACGAGGTCGTGGACCGGCTGCTGCCGATCATGGCCGATGTCGCCACCGTGCACACCACGCGGATCAAGGTGCGTCGGGCCGGATCGCTCGGGGTGTTCTCGGCCGAACGCGCCACCCCATTGGTGATGGTGCTCACCGAATTGGTGCAGAACGCCATCGAGCACGCCTTCGATTCGGGCGAAAACGGCACGGTGACAATACGTTCCGAGCGTTCGGCGCGTTGGCTGGACGTCATCATCAGCGACGACGGCCGCGGTCTGCCGCCCGGTTTCAGTCTCGAGGCATCGGATCGGCTCGGATTGCAGATCGTGCGCACGCTCGTTACCGCCGAATTGGGCGGTTCGATCGGATTGCATCCCGGCGCCGATGTCGGAACGGATGCGGTGTTGCGCGTTCCGCTCGGGCGTCGTTCCGCGCGCTGAACCGGAACTCTCCGCCCCCGCGGTATTCGCCGCGTGCCTTTCAGGAATTGACGTGGCCACTGGGGCAATTGAGGGCATTGAGAACAATTGAGCCCGGCACCCAAGGGATGCCGGGCCGAAATGCGTTGCCGGGCCTGAATGGTCCGGCAACGCTCGTCGTCGAATCAGACGACGGTGCGCGTGCGGGTGCGCGCGTTGCGACGCTTGAGCGCGCGACGCTCGTCCTCGCTCATACCACCCCACACGCCGGCATCCTGCCCGGACTTCAGGGCCCAGGACAGGCAATCGGCAGTAACGGGGCAGCGAGCGCAGACCAGCTTGGCATCGGCAATCTGCGCGAGCGCGGGACCGCTGTTACCCACCGGGAAGAACAGCTCGGGGTCCTCGTCGCGACAGATGGCCTTGTGGCGCCAGTCCATTCCTCTGCTCCTTTGCTGGGCGCCGCAAAGGGCGCCGATGGTTTGTGGTTCGTTCACTTGTGCGACTCGAATGTTTCCGCACGGTTGCTTGTGAATGCTTTCACGAACACCGTAGATGTCAATAGGTCTACAGCGCACCGTGGGGAAGCTCACGCTCTGAAGGCGCCCGCATGGGGAGCCTGCCCGGTCCTTTGTACTCGGTCTACCGGGTTTTCGCAGCACAACTCCGATGTTTTCGGGGGTGTTTCCTCACCGTCGCGGACGCGGGGCGACAACCTCGAGTACCTCGGGTACCGACGTGAAATCCACCACGTTTCGCTTCCCGATAAAGTCGCCGTCGATTTGCAGTCCGATGGGTTCGGTGGCCTCGACGCGCACCGAGGGCACATCGTCTTCCCGAAACAGGTTGCTCGCCTTGGGATTTCCATCGGCGGACAGGAGTTGGCGGGTGAGCGACAATGTGGGCAGGATGGCCATCGACCGCACGGCGAACACGCCGAGGCCGGTCTCGAACGTCGTGCCCGGGTTCGTGTGCACCGGGGTCGAGTTCAGGTAGGTCCACGGACTCGCGTTCGTTATGAAGGCGTAATACACCTCGTCGACCGGATCGAATCCGGGTATTTCGATCCGTACGGTCGGCGCCTTCCCTTTTGCCCGGAAAAATTGTCGCACAGTTGTTCGAATATAACGCCCGGGAGTGGCGGCGTGACCGTTGGCGCGGCCGGCGTCGATGGCCTCGCACACATCGGCGTCGAGCCCGACACCCGCGCTGAAGGTGAACCAGCGGTCATCGGCGAGGCCGAGTCCGATTCGCCGGTCGCTGTCGAGGGTCAGCAGGTCGATCAATTGATTCGTCGCGGTCACCGGATCGGGGGAGATGCCGAGCGCCCGCGCGAACACATTCGCCGACCCGCCCGGAATGACGCCGAGGCGCGGCAGCCAGGCGCCGCCGTCGTCGACCTGCGGCAGCGGCAGGAATCCATTGATGGTCTCGTTCACCGTGCCGTCACCGCCGTGCACGACGATCAGATCCATTTCGTTGGTCGAGGCCCACTGCGCCAATTCCGCCGCGTGGCCGCGGTGCTGGGTGTGCGCGACCGTGAGCTGAGTGCGGCTCTCCAGCGCGTGGGCCAGCAGATCCCTGGTCGCAGGCGTGGTCGAGGTGGCATTCGGATTCACGATCAACAGGGTCCGCACGCTTGGAAGCCTAATCGGCGCGGGCCGGTCATCTGAAAAGCCGTTGCTCGGGCGGCGGGATAGGCCCACATCCCCGGGGCGGCGCGGTCCGTGCGCGTACTCGTAGGCTTGGCGCGTGGTCGACAGTGGCGAGAAGGCGGGCGGTGCGCCCGCGACGGTACGTGGCGCGGGTGGACTGGTCGCGCTGGAAGGCGCGGTCGCGGTGATCGTCGCCGTGGTCCTGGTGGTGCGCGGGCTGCTCGGCCACGACCAGAGCCAGACCAGCGGATACGGCACCGCCGCGTGGTTCGGCCTCCTCGGCGGCGCGGTGCTGGCCGCGGGCCTCGGACTGCTGCTCGGACGACGGTGGGGACGCGCCATCGCGACCATCGCCCAGATCCTGCTGCTGCCGGTGTCCTGGTCCCTGCTCACCGATTCCCACCAACCGGTATACGGCGCGCTACTCGGCGTGGTGGCGATCGCCACGCTGGTACTGCTGTTCACCCCCGCCTCCAACCGCTGGATGGCCCAGGAATACGGCGTCGAACCGGATTAGGCGGTCACGGGGTCGCGCCGAGCCGGTCGCGGCGCGCCACCGCCTCGCGCAACGCGCGGCGGCACATCTGGTCGGCCTGCCGGGTGGTCTCCGGCTGGCGATAGTGCGGGGTCAGCGCCAGCACCTGGTCGCACGCGGTGTCGAGATCGATGAGGTGGCCCACCGAGACGAACAGCGGCTTCACCCCGGACCGGGTCCGAAGCACCCGCCCGACCACCTCACCGTCCATGCGGATATCGGACATCGCGCCGCGATCGGGTCCGGGTTCGGCGTAGTCGCCCCAGGCGTTCTTGGCCACCCCGATCGTCGGGATGCCCACCAGAATGCCCAGGTGGCAGGCCAGACCGAAGCGGCGCGGATGCGCGCGGCCCTGACCGTCGCAGATCAACAGGTCGGGGGTGCCGTCGAGCCGCTCCAGCGCCCGCAGCGTGGTCGGGAGTTCACGAAAGGCCAGCAGTCCGGGTACGTACGGGAAGCTCGTCGTGCCATGCGCGACGGCCGCGGCGACGGTCTGGAGGGTCCGCCCGTCCAGCAGCACCGCGGCGGCCGCCACCACACCCGACTGGTCATAGGCGGAATCGACGCCCGCGACGGTACGGAAGTCCGGCGGTCGCGGATCGGTGGGATCGACCAGCGGACGCAACGTGTCCTGGAGGGCGATCGCCGCCGACTCGGTTTCCGGCCAGCCGTCCGGCACATTCACACGCATGGTCTTCCCAACTCGCCCGCGGGTCAGGATGTTTCCGCAGCCAGCGCGCGCAGGGCGGGACCGGTCAGCCGGTAACCGGTCCACTCCCGCTGGTGGACGGCGCCGATGGATTCGTAGAAGGCGATCGACGGGGCGTTCCAGGTCAGCACCGACCAGTCGACCCGACCGTAGCCCCTGTCCACCGCCTCCGCGGCGAGGGCCGCGAGCAGGGCCTTGCCGTAACCGCGCCCCCGGCACTCCGGGCGCACGTACAGATCCTCCAGATAGATGCCGTGCACGCCCTTCCAGGTCGAGAAGTTCAGAAACCATATGGCACAGCCCACAATTGCCGACTCCGCGCGCACCACGTGCGCGAAAAGCGCGGGGGCGGAGCCGAACAGCGCGGTGCGCAACTGCTCCTCGGTGAGAGTGCAGTCGGCGGCGGCCTTTTCGTACTCGGCGAGGTCGTGGACCAGCCCGACCAGGGCGGGCACGTCGGATTCGGCGGCGCGCCGGATCTCGGCTCCCGAGGTCGGTGACATCATGCCGGACATCCCTTCGGCCTCGGAATCAGATTGTGCGTCAAGATGGTTCGGCCGCCATGCTCGTAGCCGAGCACACTGCTGGCCCCGGTCGACATGGTGAAGCGGCGTCCGTCGCGCACCTCGAATTCGGCCCAGCGGGCGATCAGGACCCGAGAGAAATGCCCGTGTCCGACGAGGATCACATCGCGTTCCGGCAGTACCGCCGAGACCCCGGCGAGTACCCGGTCCGCGCGGTCGCGCACCTGCGCCGCCGACTCGCCGCCCGGCACCGCGCCGGTGAAGATGGTCCAGCCAGGATCACGTTCGCGGATCTGCGGTGTGGTCAGACCCTCGTACTCGCCGTAATCCCATTCCGCCAGATCCTCATCGATCTCGGCGCCGACGAATCCGGCCAGTTTCGCGGTGTGCACGGCGCGGCGGCGCGGACTCGTGCGCACCAGCGGATCACGCAGGCCGAGAGCGGCGATCAGCGGGCCGGCCGCCGCGGCCTGCTCCTCACCCACCTCGGTCAGCGGTACATCGGCGCGTCCGGTGTGGCGGCGCACCTTGGACCAGGCGGTTTCCCCGTGCCGCAGCAGGACAACCCTCGCAGTGTCGATCGCGGACATGCCCTCCATCATGGCGGGTCCGTTCCCCGGCCGCGGCGGCCAGGTCCGCATTCGGTCTCAGCCCAGTGCGTACAGACGCGATCCGCGCTTCTCCAGGATGGTGTCGCCGAGGACGGCCAGGGAGACCGGGGAACCGCCGTCGTCGGCGCGGTCGACCCGGACCGTGGTACTCGCCGTGGCCGAACCCGGATCGATCGCGGCGATGCCGCCCACCACCGGGACCAGCAGCGAACCCGCCATCAGCGCGGGCGTGCCGAGTACGTCGGCGACATTCCAGATCGGCTCGAACGCGCTGCCGCTCAAGGCGATCAGCGTGGCGCCGGTGAACAGGTAGAAGGTCGAGCCGAGCTTGACGACCTCCGCCGTCTCGGCCAGGGGAGCGAGGAGTCGATGGGTCGTGAGCGGATTGCCGTTCGCGTCGTAGACAGCAAGGCGCGGCGCGCCTGTCTCCTCGCCGCCTTGTGCGCCCGCCCCCGGCAGGTAGACGAGGATGCGGTTGTCGGAGACCGCGAGCACCCGCGCGTCTCGGGAATCCGCGCCCGCCCCGGACAGCACGTGCGAGCCGTACTCCTCGGGAACCGTATTGTCCTTCGGCACCGGGTTGAGCACCGTCAGCCGATCGGCTTGATCGCCGGGACAGCGTTCCAGCACCGCCAGCCGGGACGGATTGGACGCCGAGGACAGCAGGTCGCAGTCCTTGCGCGGCTGGGTCTTCACATTCACCTGCGCGTCGACGAATCCGTATTCGACCGTGCGCACCAGATCCGAACGCCACATCTCGAGCCGCCGCGGTCCCTGCGCCAGCGCGTAGGTGCCGTCGACGCTCAATCGCACCCGCGGATCCATATAGCTGCTGCGCGCGGTGCGCCGCTGGCCGGACTCACCGGCCAGCAGCGTCGCCTGACTGCATCCGCGCTGATCCTTGTACACCGCGAGCACCATGGAGAACTGCGCCTCCACCCCGCACAGCGGCATATCGCGGCGATACCGCCACACCTGCGCGCCGGACCGCGGATCGCGTCCGGTGACCGTGCCGCCTTCGGCCGTGACCACCACACCGGCCGAGGTGAGGGCACGCCGGGACGCGTCGTCCTCGGCGTGCCACAACTCACGCAGGGTGGTGGGGAGCCGGTCCGCGCTCGGCGGCGCCGACAGCGGTGTCGACGCCGTGACCGATTCGGTACCGGTCGCATCCCCCCGCGCCCACACGACGAGCGCGGCTATCGACACGACCACGGCGATCGCGACTGCGGTGATGATGTCGGCGCGCGTTCGCCGCTCCGGTGCGAGCACGATTGCGAGAGTAGCGGATCCGTCGAACTAAGCCGAAGCGGTCGCCGCCCGAGCCGGCTCGACCGCCTCCACCTCGCCGCCGACCTCCGCCTGACGCTTACGCCCACGCCGCGGAGCCTCGGCCGCCTCCAGCCCCTCGGCCTGCGGCTGCGCCGCTTTCCGGGTGCGCTTACGAGGTGCGGTGGTTTCGACGGCCGCCGTTTCGGTCGTGGCTTCCACGTCGAGGGCATCCGCTTGCGCTGTTTTGCGGGTGCGCTTGCGGGGTGCGGTGGTTTCGACGGCCGCTGTTTCGGTCGTGGCTTCCACGTCGAGGGCATCCGCTTGCGCTGTTTTGCGGGTGCGCTTGCGGGGTGCGGTTGCTGCCTGCGAGTCGTCGGCCGCTTCCACACCGTCGGCGACCTTGCGGGTCCGCCTGCGGGGTGTGGTCGTCTCCGAGGGTTCGTCGGCGGTCGCTTCCGTGTCGTCGGCGACGGCATCGGTGGTCTTGCGGGTTCGGCGGCGGGTTGTGGTCGCCGCCGAGGACTCGCCCTCGGCCGCGACAGCCGCGCCGTTCGTGGCCGCGGTCCTGCGTGTGCGACGAACCGGCTTGTCCTCGACATCCGCCGATGCGTCGACGGCGTCGGCCGCACCGGCGGTCTTCCGCGTCCGCTTGCGGACCGGCTTCTCACCGGGATCGCCCGCCGAAGCGGCAGCACCATCGGCGCCACCGTCGGCAATGCCGTTCGCCGAGTCCGTTTCCGCGGCGGCCGGTACGACGCCGGTCGCGGTGCCCGCTTGCGGTGTGGCGGCATCCTCGGTCGCCGCCACAGCCTTTCGCGCCCGTCGCCTGGTCGGCGCCGGGACGTCCGCGGCGTTCGCGGCGCCGGGGGCACTCGCGGGGGCCGCCACGGCCTTGCTCGCACGCTGTCTGGCCGGCTTCTCGGTGTCGTCGGATCCGTTCGAAGCATCGGAGTCGGCATCGGCCGTGATGTTGACACTCACGGCCTTGCGCGCACGTCGCGGCGATTTCGACCCGGACCCGGTGGTAACGCCCGCTGCCGCGGAGTTCTCGGCCGCCGTGGTGGTGGTGTTCTCGGCCATTGCCTCCGGTCGTCCCTCGGCGCCGGCCTCTGCCGTCCCGGCGCGGTCGGCGGTGCCCGACTCGCGCCCACCCACGGCCTCCGCATGACCCCCGACACCGTTCGGTACCGCATCGGACGCCCGCACGGATGCGGCCGATTGAGCATCGACTCGATCGGTCGTCGCGTCGACGGGTGCGTCGGGAACCGTGTGTGTCCCGTTCGTGTTGCGGGTGCCCCGACGAGGTGGTTTCACGCGGGTGGCGATCTCGTCCTCGTCGCGGTCGCCCGCCACCGTGTCGCCGTTGGCGATATGGGCCGTCGCGGGCGCGGTGGAATCGGCGACGGACTCGGATGCGTCCGCGTGCGCCTCCGTACCGTTCGACCAGATCCCGGCGTGCGCGGCGGTGGTCTCCACCGCGACCACGCCCGTGGATGCATCGGCCGCGTGGGCGCCGTTGGTATTCACCTCGGGGTGCGACCCCGGGGACTTGCGGCGCCTGCGCCTGCGGCGTCCGGGACGATCATCCCCGGACTCGTGATCATCGGTTTCGGAGGTCTCGGTGGTCGCCAGGGTTTCGGTGGTTGCTGCGGTTTCGGTGGTTGCTGCGGTTTCGGTGGTTGCCGAGGGCTCGGTCACCGTCCCCGCGTCGGCCGCGGCTTCGGCGCCCGAGCGGCGGCGACGCCTGCGGCGACGGGAGCGGCCGCCCTCTTCGGTCACCGCGGGTGAGTCGGTATCCGATTCGGCCGAATCCTGGATGACGCCGTCGACGGGCCGACCGCCCCGGGTGCGGCGGCGATCACGCTTGCGGGTATTGCGGGCGGGGCGGTCGACGACCGTGTCGTCCTCGTCGCGCACCCGGGGCGCCTTGCGGACCGTGCCGGTGGCGTTCTCGGGAATGCCGAGGTCGGTGAACAGGTGCGGGGAGCGCGAATACGTTTCGACCGGGTCGGGGATGCCGAGGCCGAGGGCGGAGTCGATGGCGGCCCAGCGGTTGAGTTCGTCCCAGTCGATGAGCGTGACCGCGACACCGGTGCGGCCGGCACGGCCGGTGCGGCCGATCCGGTGCACATAGGTCTTCTCGTCCTCGGGGCACTGGTAGTTGACGACGTGGGTCACGTCATCGATATCGATGCCGCGCGCGGCCACGTCGGTGGCGACCAGGACGTCGATCACGCCCTTGCGGAATTTGTCGAGCGCCTTCTCGCGCGCGATCTGCCCGAGGTCGCCGTGTACCGCGCCGACGGCGAAACCGCGATCGGCCAGCTCGTCGGCGACCTTCTGCGCGGTCCGCTTGGTGCGGGTGAAGACCATGGTGGCGCCGCGGCTCTCGGCCTGGAGCACCTTGGCGATCAGTTCGCTCTTGTCCAGCGCGTGCGCGCGGTAGACGAACTGCGCGGTGCGATCGTGTACGGCCGAATCGTGCGCTTCCTCGGCCCTGATGTGGGTGGGACGGGTGAGGAACGTGCGGGCCAGGGTGATGATCGGGCCGGGCATGGTCGCCGAGAACAGCATGGTCTGGCGCTTGGCCGGAACCATGGTGAGGATGCGCTCGATATCGGGTAGGAATCCGAGATCCAGCATCTCGTCGGCCTCGTCCAGGACCAGCACGCCGATCTTGCCGAGGATGAGGTGGTTCTGATTGGCCAGGTCGAGCAGGCGGCCGGGCGTGCCGACCACGACGTCGACGCCCGCGCGCAGCGCCGCGATCTGGGATTCGTAGGGCCGCCCGCCGTAGATGGAGGCCACCGTGAGCGGCCCCTGGTGGTTGGTGAGGTACTTGCCGGCGTTCACCAGGTCGGCGGTGACCTGGATGCACAGCTCGCGGGTCGGCACGATGACCAGTGCGCGCGGCGTGCCGTCCAGCGGTGTCGTGCCCGTGTCGGCGGTGGCGATCCGATGCAGCAGCGGAACGCCGAAACCGAAAGTCTTGCCCATACCGGTGCGGGCCTGACCGATGAGATCCTCGCCCGCCAGTGCGAGCGGCAGGGTCAGTTCCTGAATCGCGAAAGTGCGTTCGATTCCGATCTCGCCCAGTGCCCGCACGATTTCTGCGCGGACACCCAATTCGGTGAATGTGGGTGCGGTATGCGTTCCATCCAGTTCGGCGGTCAACAGGGTGTCGGTGAGCCCCGGTTCCTGTTCGACAGTGATCTTGCTCAGGTTCGTGCCTTCCTCGTCATCGCGTCACGCGCGCACGAGGCGTGGGGCGGACCGGCTGGTCCACGATGACCACGTATCCGCCTGTGATACTCACCCGTGCCACTGCCTGACGTCACCCGGGCGCCGTGGTGAAACGGCAGCTACCCGGGACATCGGCGCGGCGCAACGGTGATGCGGATCTGGTGCGCGCACATTTTCCCTGACTGCGGAAATTCCGTCCCGGTACCCGATCGAGTGCCCTTCGCGTAGCCGCCGTGACGGCGGTGCGAACGCGGATCGAGCAACTCCGGTCGGACGAAATCTTCCGTTGTCCGTGGCGATTGTAGCGTGATATTGTGCACGGCTCGAATTGCCGCCGCCGCAATTCGCGAATCGAAGTGCGGTTTCCTTCGTCGCTGCCTCGACGTACGCTGCGCGACATGGTAATTCATGTCGCTCGCCGAATCTGGACCACACTCGAACCCATCCACGATGTCATCTATTTCGGCGCCGGAATCAAGGAGGCCGGTGTCGGGATCGGTCTGCGCGGATACTGGCAGACCTACTTCGCGTTCCGGGCGGCGCCGATGGGGCCGGTGTCGGCGGGTGCGGTCACGGCCGTCTTCGCCGGATTCCATCCGGCGATGGTCGCCAAGGCGGTGCCGGATGCCTGGTCGCGCGCCTCGGCACGGCGGTGCCTCGAGGCGCGTTCGGCGGTCGCCACCCGGTTGCTGCGCACGGCCGGCGCGGCCGAGGACGTATGCGCCCGAGCGGTGGAACTGCTGCTGCCCGCGATGCGCGGCGCCGACGCCACGGGCCGTCCGCTGTTCGCGGCCAATGCCGAGATCGCACTGGACGACGATCCGGTGTCGGCGCTGTGGCAGGTCGCGACGAACGTACGCGAACATCGCGGTGACGGACATGTCGCGGCGTTGCTGGCTTCGGGGGTATCCGGCGCGCACGCGCTGGCTTTGCAGGTGGCGGCGGGCAAGGTGACCGAACCGGTGCTGCGTGGCGCGCGGGGATGGTCGGTGCCGGAGTGGGCGGCATTGGTCGAGGATCTGCGCGGTGCCGGTCTGGTGACGGGGGAGCCGGGCGCGCCGGTGCTGACCGGGGCGGGCGCGGCGCTGTTGGAGAGTGTGGAATCGGTCACTGACGAGGCGTCGTGGCGGGGCGCGCTGTCGGCGTTGACCGAGGAGTCGGTGACCGAGCTGGTGGCCACGTTGACCCCGTTGGCGCGGACCGTGCAGGCGTCGCTGGTCCCGGCGGACAATCCGGTCGCCATGGGCCGCTGAGCCGGCGGCAAGGTTGCCCGTTACCGTCGGTACCGTCAGGTGTGAGAGATTCTGAGCGTGAGTCTCGCCGACATTGTCACTCTCGCCGCCCGCAACGCCTGGGCATTGACCTTCGGTTCCGGTGTGAGCACCCCCGTCCCCGCGCCCTCGACGGTGCTCTGGGACGAACCGCATCGGCAGCTGCGCCGTTTCGAAAGGGCCGAATCCGGCGTCACCGCAAGTGAATCGGCGGTGCTGCTGGTGCCGCCGCTGGCCGCGCCCGCCTCCTGTTTCGACCTGCGCCCCGAACAGAGCCTGGCCCGCTTCCTGCTCGAGACCGGCCGCCGTCCCTACGTCATCGACTACGGCGAGATCACCTTCGCCGACCGCCGCATGGGCTTCGAGGACTGGATCGACGACATCCTGCCCGAGGCCATCCTGCGTGCCTCGGCCGATCGGGACGGACAGCCGGTCGACCTGGTCGGCTGGTCTCTCGGCGGCACCCTCGCGCTGCTCACCGCGGCCGCGCACGGGTATCTGCCGGTCCGTTCCATCACCGCCGTCGGCTCGCCGCTCGACTACGACAAGATGACCGGCGTACCGCGGATTCGCGCCGTCGCCGGACTCACCGGCGGATACGCCACCTCCACCGCCATCCGCGCGGCGGGCGGGGTCCCCGCGCCGCTGACCCGCTTGGCCTACCGTGCCACCGCCTGGGATCGGGAACTGCGGCGTCCCTGGTTCGTGGCGAGCAATATCGCGCGCACCGAGACTCTGGCCCGCATGGAGGCCATCGACCGCTTCATGGCCGATATGCCCGGCTATCCCGGCCGCTTCTACGGCCAGCTGTGGGGTCGGCTCATCCTCAACAACGACATCGGCCGCGGTGTCGTGCGCCTGGGTGAGCGCGCCATCGCCCTGGCCGAGGTGACCTCGCCGGTGCTGCTGGTCGGCGGGTCGAACGATGTCATCACCCCGGCCGCCGCGGTGGAGGGCGGACTCGTGACGCTGACCGGAGCGGCGTCGGTGCGATACGAAACCGCGCCGGGCAGCCATCTCGGCATACTCGCGGGCGACACCGCGCGGGATACCACCTGGGCCTATCTGGACAAATTTCTCACCGAAGCCGGGTGATCGGAAATTCCGACGCCGAGAATGCGCGGGTTGGAAAGGCTGCGTTCGGAATACCGGACTAGGCTTGGCTGACATGGGAACACAGACTTCTGCCGCGCTTGGCGTATCGCCGATCGCCTCCGCGATCCTCGCCGCAGACCACCCCGGTGTGACCGATCTGTTCGCGGTACTGGCCTACGGCGAGATATCCGCGTTCTACCGGTTGACCGAGGAGGCCAAACTGTCGCCCACTTTGCGCGGCAAGGTCGCGGTCGCCAAGATGGCCGCCGCCGAAATGGCGCATTTCGAAACCCTGGAGGCGGCGCTGGCCGCCACCGGGGCCGACATCTTCGACGCCATGGCGCCGTTCGTGCGGGCACTTGACGCCTATCACGCCTCCACCGATCCCTCGACCTGGCTCGAGTCGATGGTGAAGTTCCACGTGGGTGACGGAATCGCCGCCGATTTCTACACCGAGATCGCGGGCGCCCTCAGCCCCGAGGTCGCGACCGTCGTCAAGGACGTGCTGGCCGAGACCGGCCACTCCGAATTCGTGATCGAGGAGGTGCGCACGGCCGTGGCCGCCAGCCGCTCCGAGCGCGACCGACTCACCCTGTGGGGCAGGCGGCTGCTGGGTGAGGCCATCACCCAGGCCCAGTACGTCATGGCCCAGCGCGACGAGCTGACCGATCTTGTCCTCACCGCCACCGGCGACCTCAACGGCATCGCCGCCCTGTTCGAGCGCATGCAGACCAGCCACGCCCAGCGCATGGCGGTACTCGGTCTCTAGTTCACCAGGCGCAGTCCGGGCGCCTGGGCGACCGTCCTGTCGGTGAGCCAGATCACCACGCTCTGATCGCGCTCGGTGTCGAGGGTTTCGTAGGGCACGTCGAGCCTGCCGTGCACGGGATGGTCGAATTCCAGCGTGCCCGACCCCTGCGCGCCGATATTGTGCGGTTTCCAGCGGAGCTCGAATTCGGGCTCGCGGCGCAGCGTCTCGATGAACTCGCGCAGCGAATCATCAGCGGGCCAACGAAGTTTCGCGCGATTGAGGTAGGCGGTGAAACTGTCCGCCGCGCTCGGCCAGTCCCGCAGCACCCGCTTGGCGGCCGGATCAGTGAAGACGAACCGGGCCAGGTTCGTGTGGTGATGCTCCTCGAGCAGACCCATCGGCGCCGCGAAATCGGCCCAGGCCGGATTCCAGTCGAGAATGTTCAGATAGCGTCCGATCACGAACGCGGGCATCGGTTGCAGCGCCCGCAGCACGGCGCGCAGGGATTCGGCGACCTGTTCCTGCGGCGACTCCGAGCCGGGACAGTCGTACTCGCTGCCCGAGGCCAGCGCCAACATGGTGAAGTGACGGCGCGCCGCTCCGCTGAGCAGTAGCGCGTCGGCGAGCGCGTCGATCACCGCGACCGAGGGATTGGTATCGCGGCCCTGCTCCAGCCGGGCCAGGTAGTCGACGCTCACTCCGGCGCGCACCGCGACCTCCTCGCGCCGCAGCCCGGGAGTGCGGCGGCGCCCGCCCGCGGGCATGCCGAGATCGGCCGGACGCAGTTCGGCGCGGCGGGCCACCAGGAACTCCGCGAAAGCGTTTCGGTCCATCACCCCATGGTGCCCTGTCCGCGGATACATAGCCGCGCCCTGAGAGGTCCAGGATAACGGCGGTCTGGTTAACCGGCGATCACCCGACGATTGTCGGGGCATGACTGAAACATCCGAAACCGCGCTCGCCACAACGACTCTCACCCCCGGCACCTGGGCACTGGATCCGCTGCACTCCTCGGTCGCCTTCACCGTGCGGCATCTCGGCATCGCCAAGGTCCGCGGTGGCTTCACCCGCTTCGAGACCGAATTCGTGGTCGACGAGACCGGTGCGGCACGTATCGGCGCGACCATATACCTCGACTCGTTCGACACCGGAAATGCCGACCGCGACAACCACATTCGCACCGCGGACTTCCTCGACGTCGCCAACCGCCCGACCATGACCTTCCGGGCGCCTGCCCCGGTGCGGATCGCCGAGACCTTCACCGTCGAAGGCGAGGCGACCATCGGCGCGGTCACCAAACCGGTCACGCTCGAGGTCGAGTGGGGCGGCGTCCGGGAAATGCCCGGCAAGGGCGAGCGGCACGCCGGATTCTCCGCCACCGGCACCGTCAAGCGCACCGACTTCGGCGTCGGCGCCGCGATGCCCGGCATGCTCAGCGACGCGGTCAAGATCGAACTCGAGATCGAATTGGTCGAGCCGAAGTGAGCGGGCGTGTCGTTCGCTGACAGCGCAGGCGGCCGTCTGCCGTGCCACCCCCGCCCTGGACTAGCCTTGATCCGACAAGCACAGGACTCTAGTTCGGAGGTTGGCCGTGGAGGTCAAGATCGGTATTTCGGATAGCCCGCGGGAGCTCGTGATCAACAGCGCGCAGACCCCGGACGAGGTCGAGGCGCTGGTCTCCGGTGCGCTGGCCGGCGATTCGGGCGTGGTCTCGCTGACCGACGAGAAGGGGCGCAAGTTCCTGATCCAGGCGTCCAAAGTCGCCTACGTCGAGATCGGCACCCCGGCCGCGGGTCGCGTGGGATTCGCCGCGATCTAGCCTCCGCCACAACGAACGAGAGCCCCTGTGCTCGACCTCGCGGTCGGGTTCAGGGGCTCGCTCGTTTCGGGCCGCGGTTTCGGCGGCGCCCGAGACCGACCCGGGTCAGGAACCGAGGGTGCGCGGGATTCCGTCGATGGGATGCAGCGGTACGTGCGACAGGCCGCCCCAGGCCAGGGCGACGGTGGTGTCCACGGCCTCGTCCTTGGGGATGGGCCGATCCGCCTCCAGCCAATAGCGGGCGGTGAACTGGCTCGCGCCCACCAGGCCGACGGCGAGGATGCGGGCCCGGTACGGATCGAGGCCGGAATCGTGCGCGACCACGTCGAACACCGCGTCGACGCAGGCTTCGGTGGCCTGCTCGACCCGACGCTGGACCTGCGGCTCGCTGGTCAGATCGGATTCGAAGACCAGGCGGAAGCCCTGCATCTCGTTGTCCACGAAGTCGAAATAGGCCGCGACGGCCGCGCGAACGCGCTGACGGTTGTCGGTGGTCGAACGCAGCGCCTGGCGCACGCTCGACACCAGCATGTCGACGTAGTTCTGGAGCACGGCCAGGTACAGTTCGAGTTTGCTGGTGAAGTGCTGGTACAGCACGGGCTTACTCACACCGGCGCACTGGGAGATCTCGTCCATACCCGCGGCGTGATAGCCGCGTAGCACGAAGACCTCGCTAGCCGCATGGAGTAGCTGTTGGCGACGTTCGTCGCGCGGTAGACGGGTACCGCGTTTCGTCGGTGCCATGGCCTCGGACGACGTTTTGCGGGGCGTCATCCGGTCCACGAGGTCGGTCATTTCGGTCTCCCAGTCGATTCCCCGATGAAAAAGTGATGTCGTGCACCGGGTATCCCATGAACGATACCCGGTCGTGGCCTTCATGCCGATCCGGGTCGCGCATGATGTCCACACCGTGAGGTATATCGCAGACGGTCACCGGATGTGTCACCGATGACACCACTATCTTGCGCACACGCGGGCACACGCTATTGCCGGGGGTCGCTTTGGACCGTGAGAACCCCCGGTGTGGTGACCCGCGACGTCCGGGCGCGACGGCCGTCGCATTTGTGACCCCATTCGCTCCCGCGCCGCCGGAACCGTAATGTCGGACTCCGTGGCAAGCTCCGACCCGCACTCCGACTCCGCGAAAGGCCGGCCGCGTGCCGGTCGAGGGAGGCGGACCCGGGGCGGCTCCGAAGGCATCGGCGCGGAGTCGGCGACTTCCGCGTCTTCTGCGACCCCTGCAACCGCTGCAACCGCCGCAACTCCGGCGGGGGGCGATATCGAGCTCTACCGGTCACCCGATCTCTATGCCCCGCCCGCTCGGTCCCATCAGCCGCTTCGCGCCCGCTGGGACCCCACCGACCCCGGCGAGGGCAGGTCCCGGTCCCCGGAGCGGGAAGTCAAGAAGCAGAGCGCGCTCGGCCGGTTCATCTCCACCTACGGCTGGCGCGCGTACGCGCTGCCGGTGCTGTTCGTGGTGACCGTGCTGGTGATCGTGGACGCCGTCAACGGCGGACCCGAGCCGATGGGCGCGGCAGGCGCACCCGGATTCGGCAGACTCAGTCCGCGGGCCGCCTCGGCGGGCATCATCGGCGCCCCGCCCGGCGACGGACACTTCCCGTCGGATCTGCCCACCGGCGCACTCCCGGACGGCGGGCCGTTCACCGAATTCGGCGCGGGCACCTGGCATGTGGTGCCGGGGACGGGCGCGGAGATCGGCGAAGGAGCCGAGCTGCGTTTCAGCTATACGATCGAGATCGAGGACGAGGTCGACACCTCGGGATTCGGCGGTGACGCCGCGGTGGCCGCGATGGTCGACAGCACCCTGGCCAATCCCAAGAGTTGGTCGCACGACAAGAAGTTCGCCTTCCGCCGCATCGATCGCGGCGAACCCGATTTCCGCATCTCCCTGACCTCGCGCGATTCCACCCGCAAGGCGTGCGGATTCGAGATCCCCATCGACTCCTCGTGCTTCAACGCCGATCTGCGCCGCGTGGTGCTCTCGGAGGTGCGCTGGGTGCGCGGCGCGCCCGCCTACGAGGGCGATATCGGCTCCTACCGGCAGTACCTGATCAACCACGAGGTCGGCCACGCCATCGGCTACCACCAGCATCAGCCGTGCGAGACCGACGGCGGACTCGCCCCGATCATGATGCAGCAGACCTTCGGCGTGAAGAACAACGACATCGCCGCGCTCGATCCCGACGGCGTCGTGCCGATGGACGGCAAACGCTGCCGCTTCAACCCCTGGCCGTATCCGCGCGGGTAGGGGCCGGATTCGGCGGTCGGTCGCCGGTGCGCGACGATATTCGGGAAGAACGGTTCGGTTCCCGGCGTTGCACATCTGGCACATGCCGCGCCGTCATCGGCCAATTTCGATTCGAGGAGTCCTGGACGTGTCATCAGCGAGGTCCCTGCCGCCGCTCGTCGAGCCGGCCGCGGAGCTGACTACCGAGGAGATCGCCCGTTACAGCCGCCATCTGATCATCCCGGATCTGGGCGTGGATGGGCAGAAGCGGCTCAAGAACGCCAAGGTTCTGGTGATCGGCGCGGGCGGTCTCGGCTCGCCCGCCCTGCTTTACCTGGCCGCCGCCGGGGTGGGCACCCTCGGCATCGTCGAATTCGACGAGGTCGACGCCTCGAATCTGCAACGGCAGATCATCCACGGCGAATCCGATATCGGCCGCCCCAAGGCCGACAGCGCCCGCGACTCGATTCTCGAGATCAACTCCGGCATCACCGTCGAGCTGCACAAGATCCGGTTGGAGCCCGACAACGCCGTCGACCTGTTCGCCCGGTACGACCTGATCGTCGACGGCACCGACAACTTCGCCACCCGCTACCTCGTCAACGACGCGGCGGTGCTGGCGGGCAAGCCGTACGTGTGGGGTTCGATCTACCGCTTCGAGGGTCAGGTCTCGGTGTTCTGGGAGGACGCCCCCGACGATCGCGGCATCAACTATCGCGACCTCTACCCGGAGGCCCCGCCGCCCGGCATGGTGCCCTCCTGCGCCGAGGGCGGCGTTCTCGGCGTGCTGTGCGCCTCGATCGGTTCGATCATGGTCACCGAGGCCATCAAGTTGATCACCGGCATCGGCGACCCGCTGCTCGGCCGTCTCATGGTCTACGACGCACTCGACATGAGCTACCGCACCATCAAGCTGCGCCGCGATCCGCAACGGCAGTCGATCACCGAACTGATCGACTACGAGGCGTTCTGCGGTGTGGTCTCCGAGGAGGGCATGGCCGCGGCGGCCGATTCCACCATCACCGCCCGCGAGCTCAAGGAACTGCTCGACGCCGGTAAGGAGATCGAGCTCATCGACGTGCGCGAACCCGTGGAGTGGGAGATCGTGCACATCGAGGGCGCCAAACTCATCCCCAAGGACCGCATTCTGTCCGGGGAGGCGTTGGCGGAGTTGCCGCAGAACCGCCAGATCGTGCTGCACTGCAAGACCGGAATCCGCTCGGCGGAGGTGCTGGCGGCGCTGAAGAAGGCCGGTTTCGCCGACGCCTCGCACGTCCAGGGCGGCATCGTCGCCTGGGCCAACCAGGTGGACAAGTCACTGCCGGTCTACTGACCCGACGGCGAGTCCGCGCACCGGGTCACGGGTGCGCGGACCGTCGGTGTGGCTCCGTTGGGGCGCTGCGGACCGGCGGTACCGTACGGCCGTGACCTCTGTGGAACCTCCCGAGCACGTGCGTGCCACCTTCGGTCTGCGCGAAGTGGTCCCGGTGTCACTCGGGGACTGGGACGGCGGGTGGCGTCTGGGCGATGTGGTGCTGAGTCCGGTCGCCGATCACGCGCGAGCGGCCTGGTCGGCCAAGATCCGCGAGACGCTGGAGGTCGACGGCCTGCGACTGGCGCGCCCGGTGCGGGCCACCGACGGCCGCTACGTGGTCTCCGGCTGGCGCGCGGACACCTATCTGGACGGCACCCCGGAACCGCGTCACGACGAGGTGGTCTCGGTCTCGCTGCGCCTGCATCAGGCCACCGCCGGACTCGAGCGCCCGCGCTTCCTGGTGCAGCCGCCGGTCGCCCCGTGGGTGGATGTCGACGTATTCGTGGCGGCCGACCGCGCCGCCTGGGAGGCGGTGCCACTGCGCAGTCTGCGCGGCGGCACGCCGCCACCGACGAGTGCGGACGGTCAGCGCAGTATGGAGATGATCGGTCAGCTCGCGACATTGCGTAAACCCGTGCGGACACCCGCCCAATTGGTGCACGGCGATCTGTTCGGCACGGTCCTCTTCGAAGGGGCCCATACGCCCGGATTGTCTGACATCACGCCGTATTGGCGGCCCGCCCCGTGGGCGGCGGGCGTGGTGGTCGTCGACGCTCTGGCGTGGGGCGGCGCCGACGACGGACTGCTGGACCGATGGGCCGATCTGCCCGAATGGCCCCAAATGCTCTTGCGCGCGGTCATGTTCCGGCTCGCGGTGCACGCACTGCATCCGCGGTCGACGCCGCGGGCCTTTCCCGGGCTCGCGCGAACCGCGGATATGGTCCGGTTGATGCTGTAGCGGCTGGTCCGTGTCGGACCCGCCGCGAGTCCGTGTCGGACCCATATCGGGTTCGTGAAGTCCCCTCGCCGACACCGAAATTCAGCTACCGTTGACGCAGGGAGCGCGATTGTGTTCCGGTACTGTGCTGCGCTCGACACAGTGATATCTTGTGCGCAACATGCCGCCGGGTCGCATTTTCGGACAAGGGGACCAGCGCGGCCCGCTACGAGGGGATTCGAGGACGGCGGCAGGTGAGAATCCAACCGAGAGAACAGATTCTGAAGGTCTGGGAGGCGATGCTCGCCTCGTGTCTCGACAACGGCCGAACGTGGCGGTGGGGCGGTCAGGGCGGGGTCAATTCGATCAGCGACTCCGAACAACTGCTGTGCCTGCTCTACCCGGCCACCGAAATCGATACCTTCGCCGTGCACAACCCCGATCGGATCGAGAAGGACGTCGAAGAGGTTCTCCAAGTCGTCGGCGGCCGCACCTTGGGCGGTGCGTTCCTGGTCAAACTCCTGACCGAATACATCGACAACAACACCGACGCGGAGGGTGAACCGTCGTTCGCCTCCGGCGATTATCTGCGCTCGTCGGACGAGCGGCCGGTGACGGCGGCACAGCGGCAGGTGCAGGTCGTCGACTCGTATTCGATGTCGTTGACCGTCTGCATGGCCGGACTGCGTTTCCTGCGCGACCATATCACCGCCGTGTGGCAGGGCAGGCCGGATGCGGAGATGGAGCGGTTGCAGGCCGGCGTCAGCGCCCGCTTGACCGCGGCCATGACCGGTCTGGTACGCAGCTTCGTCGTCAATACGATGTTTCCGAAATCGCCTGAGGGACAGGCGATCATCAAGATGCTCAATGCCGAGGGCCGCTCCGAGGCCTCGGTGGTCGACGGCATCAAGTCCAGCCTGGAACGGGTGCGGGCGAGGCTGCGCAGCGATGTCGTGCTCGGGCAGGAGAATTCGGTCCTTTCGCTGGAGAACGACAATCTGCTGTTCGAATGCGGTTGGAGCTGGGGCATTCCCACCGATGCCTCGCCGGTCGGGTTCATCAAGGCGCCGATAGCCTCCTCGGAGGGTATCGCCGAATCCCGACCCTATCTCTATTTCACGATGGTCGCCCTCGACGGCATCAACGACCTCTTCTCACCGCGAGCCGGTGAGATGGGGATGCTGGACGAACACCAGCACCGGCTGGCCCAGGCATTGCGTACCCGCTGGGAACTCACGCAGCTCTACTGGTCCACCGTCGCGCGTTTCGGCGACGGGAAATGGCCGCTCGAAGACATTCCCTGGCGCACCTCCGACGGTCTGCAATCGGATTACTACAGTCTCATCGTCTCCGCCGTGCTGATCCAGGATCTGGTGGAGCGCACCGCGTCCGACGACGATCTGACCCGCGCCGTGGCGATCTTCGACGAATTGGCCGGACGCGGCCGGATCATCCGCCGTCCCACCGCGGACGATCCGGCCGTGGGGCTGCACATGCCGGGTGTGCGCCTGCGGCTGCGCGGTACCGAGAAGATCGGCGACGGCCCGCTGCTGGTGTGGGAGGTGTCGGACTACGCGCCCGTTCTGCTCAAGCGCATGCTCCAGGCGGCGCGGTTGTCCAACAACGTCGCCGCTCGCGACAGGCTCATGGACCTGTGCAAGGAGACGATGGACCACCTCTTCCGCAGGCGACTCGATGTCGGCGCGCCGGGCCTGTGGGACGATCCGGGCAAGGTCTTCGGTGGTCGCGACACCCCGCGCGAGACCGTGCCGTCGTGGTATATGACCGAGCGGCTCATCGAGTGCTTCGTCGCCGCCGAGCGCACCTACCGCTCCTCGCCGCCGAACTGGCCGGAACTGCAAGCGGTCGCGCGTGTCATGCTCGACACCGCCGAGCACCGTTTCGACCAGGAGTTGTTGAGCATCACCGTCGGTGTCGGCCTGCGCAGTACCGGGACGATGCAGCGGGTGGAGAACCTGATCGACGAATCGCGGCGGCTGGTCCGCAACGACGCCGCCGCCGCGCTGGTGCGCACCCTGGAAGCCCTGCGGGAACTCGACAACCTCACGATCGGACGCCACGACGCGGACAGGAACGTGTGAGGACATGATCGTATTCGCGACATCGGACAAGGGCGGCACCGGCCGGTCGGTGACCAGCTGCAATGTGGCCTTCCGATTGTCCTCGAAAGGGAACAGCGTCGCCTATCTCGACTTCGATTTCGGCTCGCCGACCTCGGGCGCGCTCTTCGAGATCACCGGTCTGGAGCACGGGCTCCCGCCCCGCGAGGATGCCGCGCCGGGCGTGGAACGCGCCCGCGGTATGCATTCCTATCTGCTGGGCAAAGTGGACACTCCCGAGCGCGTCAATGTGCGTGAGGAGACCAATCGCCAGGAGTTGCGCAAGCTCGGCGGCCGCGGCGGTCAGTTGGTGCTGTACCCCGGCGACAAGGGCGGCGCGGAATTCGACCACCGCAAGAACACCGATATCGTGGACCGTTGCGCCGACCTGTTGCTGACCGTCGACCGCGAATTCGATATCTGCATAGTCGATCTCAGCGCGGGCCGCTCCGCCGCGATGGAGATCGTCCTCAAGGCCACCGCGGGCGAGGCATTCCGTACACGTACGGCGCGATGGCTGGTTTTCCATCGTTGGACCCGCCAGCACATCCACGCCGCGCAAGGTTTGGTGTACGGTGCGAACGGTCTGCTCGATTGCGGTGAATGGGCAGGTCACGACCGGCAGGCACTGCTGGCCAATATCCGATTCGTGCGTACCGCTATTCCTGATCTGAACAAGATCTATCGGGACGGGTCGACCGCGCTGACGGCGTGGCTGGACCGTCAGGATCGCCAGCTGAGCAAGTTGGCGGGCGATCTGAAGATCGGCGCCAGTTCGGTTCTCGGATCGATACTGGTCGAACCCGTGTTGCAGATGCGAGAGCAGTTGATTCTCGATGTCGACGTGGACAAGGAGATCGCGAATCAGTCCACGGTCGACGCGATCAATCAACTCGCGGACCGATTAACGGATGAGCGGAGCTGGCGGCCGCTGAGCAATGTGCGCTGGGGTCAGTAGCCACTGATTCGGGCATATCCCACAACCACTCTCCTGAAAGGTATTCCCCCCAACGTGGAGCACGCGCCGGGCTACACCGAGGCAACCGAGCACGCGCGGGTGAGCGCCGTGCCGTTGTCGCATCTGTCGATCGAGGTCGGCCATTTCTACATGCACGATCTCACCGCCGGTGTCGATCGCATCCGAGCGCAGTTCCGTCGGATCGCCCCGCTCGTCAAGGCATTCACCGAGATCGCCGCGGTCGAGTTCGGGCCCAATCCTCGGGTGAGCACCTGCTTTCTCATCGACGACTATTTCCGGCGCGACTCCGATCCGTCTCGAATCATCACCGAACTGCTCGCGGCCGCCGAGGAATCCGATCTGCGCATCGACTATCTCGCCCGGGAGGCCGGGTGCTGGGAGGTCCCCGAGGTGGTGCGCAACGGGGTGATGTCGACCCCGCGCATACCGCTGGCCGAACACGTCCGCGGATACATCGTGCACGAGCCGCAGGTGGGGCAGAACGGCACGGTGCGCCCGCCCGCGAAGAAGTCCGGCTGGCTGTGCAACGGCAAGCGTGAGACCGGCGGCGATGCGGGACAATCGATGCACCGCGAGGAGGAATACGAATACCCGGAGGAATTCGGCCGCCGGGAACATTCGATATTCCTCGACGTCGAGATGTGGAACGTGGAGAAACGCAGACGCGGCGAGACCGCCACGAAATGGTCGTGTCCGTATCTGGCCACGATCTGGCAACTGCTGCGGTTGGGTTTGCTCCGCTACGAGGGCAAGCCGGTCATCGAGCCCCAACCGTGGTCGCCCGACGAACCGTGGGACGACAATTGGCTGGAAATGCCGACGGTTCTCCAACTCAACCCCTCCGCCAAGCCGTTCGCGGCCTACCGGTCGCTGTCCATCCTGCCGCAGCGCTACCTCGGCATCGAGCACGCGGTGCGCGTGATCATGGATCACATCAAGCTCGACGACGAGGTCGTCGATCAGGTGGTCGCCCGCGGGATGCTGGAGAACGTCACGGTGCCGCGGCGGGCCGCCGAACGGCTCAGCCACCATTTGTTGTCGGGTTCCTGACATGTCCGACACCGGGTTCTCACGGCAGAGTGGAGTGTCGGTCGCTCGCGCCACCGCACAGGACCGCGCACGGCGCGGCGAACGCGCGCGACGTCTGATGGCCCGCGGTGCGGGGGCCCAGCCGCGTACCCCCACCCCGGTCTCGCCGACATTGGCGGCCTTCGGCGAGGTCGGCACCGCGTTGTTGCCGACCGCGACCGCGTTGCGCCGCAGCGAGGTCGAGGAACTGCTCGAATTCCATCCGGGCCGCCGCGCGCACTGGCGCGAACGACCGGTGTCGCTCGGTATCTCGGCCACGACGGCGGAAGGCGTCGACTGCGTGCTCGCCGCACCGGGCCATCCCGCGGTGCGCGCCATCGGCACGGTGGCGCTGCGGGCGCTGGTGATCGGCGGCCGGGTGGCGCAGAGTTCGGCGCAGAGTTTCGTGACCCGCGCGGCCTCGGACAAGCGCATGCCGTGGTCGCACTATCTCACCAAGGACGGTGTGCTCGAGGTGATCACCAAGGTCACCGAGGAGACCGGCGGCAGGCTCAGCGAGGGGTTCCTCGCCGCGCAGAGCAGTGCGCAGACCCTGGATCTGACCTCGATCACCGACCGCCTGCTGGTACGGATCAGGATGGACGAGCGACTGGGCGGTGAGCCGCCGCTGAAGGTCGGCTCGACGCGTCTGCGCTGGGTGGCGCGCGTTGGCGCGGTGCCCGCGTCGCAGATCGCCTTCCGGGTGCACGACGATACCCGCAGGACGGTGCTGCTGCTGGTGCCCTCGGAGCAGGATCTGGCCGTGGCACAGCGATTCTGCGAGGATCTCGCCGTTCACGACTGGTTGCTGTCCGCGGTCGCCTCGGTGATCGAACGCGCGGATCTGGCCGGACCGGGCAGTCCGGCCTCGGCCGAGATCCTCGCGCCCTTCCTTCAGCATCTGGCGCACCTGTGGGTGCCGGGCGTCCACTCGCCCAGGCAGCTGCGGGCGCCGTGGCGGCAGCTACAGGACGATCCCGATTTCACCGCCGATTGGCGCCGGTCCATCGACCATCTACGCAATCGACTACTCGTGGCGACCTGGAACAGTGCGCGATCCGGCAGCGCGGTTCGCGATCAGGAGCGCTAGGGCCGTTCAGAATCGGAACCACTTGCGGACCAGGAGCGCGAAGAACACCGACATGGACACGGCGCCGGTCCATGCCTCGATGATCAGCACCACCCGGCCCGCGGTGCCGATATCGGCCAGGTCGCCGAGGCCGACCGGATTCAGGTAGTTGATCAGGCTCATGTGCAGTGCGGTGGAAAAGTGCTCGTGTTCCACCTGCCACAGCACACCGGTGAACAGCGCCAGCTGCACGCCGATCCACACCAGCATGCGGAAGGGCCGGAAACCATAGCCGCACAGCAGATCCGAGACGTAGCCCGGGGTTCGCCGCCACACCGGGAAGGTCGCGAGCCGTTTGGCGCGGGCACGGGACAGTCGGCAGCTGTCCTGGGCGTCGAAATCCTCGTTCGCCCCGAACAGCGAAGTCGCGCGCTTGAAGGCCAGCGCCGCGTGGGCGGGCAACTCCTCTCTGACCAGTATGTGGCCCAGCATTTCGTAGATGCCCGCCAAGCGCGTGCTCTGGGTGCCGCTCAGCCGCCGTGGACCCCGGAACTCGGTTTCGGCGGCGAGCAGTGCGGCCAGCACCTTGCGTTCGGTGTCGAGTTTGTCATCGATCTCGCGCTGGATTTCCTGATCGTTGTCCGCCAGGGGTTCGGCGACGTGGTAGACGTGGGCGAAGATGAGTTCGTCGCCCCGTGGCGGAACCACGGCGGCCGCGTATTCGATCACCAATTGCTCGACCCGGCTGTGGAATTCGCTGAGCAACTCGCGCTCGGTCGGCCGCGTCAGGGCCGAACGCGGTGACTCCAGGAACCCGGCGATGCCGGGGTTGGTGTACTCGTCGGCGTTGCGCTCGATGAAGTCGGTGAGAGACCGCACCACGTGCGGTAACTCGGCGTGGTCCACATGGTCGATCATCTCGGTTCCCCCCGGGTGCGATCCCGCGTCGATGTGACGTGACTCCCACCATACCAACGGAGTTCGGCTATGGCCGTGGCCCTCGGGGCCGCTTGATCCA
Source organism: Nocardia arizonensis (assembly GCF_001310275.1). GTDB lineage: Bacteria > Actinomycetota > Actinomycetes > Mycobacteriales > Mycobacteriaceae > Nocardia > Nocardia arizonensis. The sequence goes on along the minus strand of NZ_LGYZ01000088.1, from coordinate 120,346 downwards.
GTGCGGATCGTCCGGTCCGGGCAGGCCCCGTGGCTCGCGTTCGAGTTCACGTTCCAGTACGTGGCGCGGTTCGCCGAGGCCGAAGTAGTGGTCCTCCTTGGAGATCACGGTGAAACCGACCTTCGTGTACAGGCTCGCGGCCGCGTCGTGTCCGGGCCGCACGGTGAGTTTCACCCGTTCGGCGTGGGCGAGACGGCAGTTCTCCACCGCGCTTTCGAGCAGTTCGCGTCCGATGCCGTGGCCGCTGTACGCGGCGTCCACACCAAGCCCCATCACCCAGGCGCAGCGCTGGGTGTCAAGGCCGACGAGCGCGTAACCGCGGACGATGCGGTCGACCTCGGCGACGACCCAGTGCGCGCCGTGCAGATCGTAGAGTTGCCGCAATACCACGTAGGAGTAGGCCAGATCCGCGAACAGGTCGTGTTCCAATACCGATATGGTCGCCAGATCGTCCAGCCTCGCCTTTCGTAACATCCGAATTCCCGCCCCGCCGTCTATGGTTTCCACCGCTCGCCCCCGATCGAACTGCCGTGTGTCTCATTTCAGCGTAGAGGTATACCGCCGGGGCGGGATCGAAACTTCACGACCGCGTAGGATGCGTGAGATTTGCTGCGCCGCCGTGTATTCCGGTGTGACGTCGGCCGCGTGGAGGTCGGACGCGCGCGGCGCTACCGCCGCGCGAATGGACCGTGGCGTTTCACGACCCGTCCAGGATCAGGTGCGACAGCCGGTCGCTCAGTGGCCGCGGCACCGGCACGCCGTCCTGGGCGCCGCAGGCGACGATCTGGTCGACCACCTCGTCGTCGAGGTCGAGATGTTCGAGCACCATCCGTACCGCGTGTTCGACGCCGATATGCCGCGCGGGCAGGATGGACAGCGTGCGGTACGCCGCGAACGGCATGGCGTTCGGATTCACCCGCATGACCGCGGGCAGTTCGTCCCAACCGAGCGGCGCGGTTCGCGGACGTGGTCGCGGGTGTATCACCGGGCGGCCGTGGTAGCGGAGCATGCCAAGTCGCAGCAGGTACCAGACGGCTCCGAGAAAGGCCCGCGACCAGCGAGTCCGGTTCTCCTGACGGCTCCAGAGCTGGACGTCGAGAAAGACCGAGTGATCGTCGCCGCCGAATTCCTCGGGCGGCCGAAAGCCGCTCTCCGGCACGGGCCGCGCGGGATCGTGTTCGGAGGAGCGACGGCCGTTGCACAGCCATCCCGAGTCCGCGGTGGCCCGCCTGCCGCCGGCGTCCGGCGGCAGGGGTTCGGGCACGATCGTCGCCGCCACCATGTCCGCCACCGGAATCGGCTCACGGTCGGCGTCCCGCGGAATCCGGTCGCAGCCGGATTGGCGTGCCAGATAGTCGATCGGCGTACCGGCCTGCTCGGCCGCACCCAGTAGATTCTCGATGAGCTCGACGGGATCGGTCTCGGGCCGGAAGTAGTCGTCGATCAGATAGCAGGTGCTGATCCGCACACCGGGACCGTATTGCTGCCGAGCCGATTCCACGAAGGCCGCCACCACCGGAGCCAGCCGCGCGAATTCCGCTCGCACCCGGTCGGTCTGGCGCATGACGTCATCGAGATAGAAGTGTCCGACCTCGATCGACAGATGCGACAACGGAATCCGCTCGACGCCGGGCCGCCCATCGTCCTCGCTGTAGCCTGCCGCCTCACCGATCACGCGTCACACCCGGTCTTCTCGGCGCGAACGTCCCGTCGCCGACCCGGTACCGGCCGATTTCTCATACGCGCCCCCGCCACTACCCGACAATCCACACCCGAACGCCGTCCGTACCCAGTGTGCCTCGCCCACCCGCCGCCGGTCCACGAAATGGCGAAGGCCGCCCGGGTGGGGTCCGGGCGGCCTTCGTCGGGGTGATGGGAATCAGACGTTGGCGTGGGCGAGGGAGGAGATTCGGGTCATGGCGAACGAGGAGCGGAGATAGAAGAACCAGGTGACGGCGGCCATGACGAGGAAGGCGACGGCGTAGCCCCAGAAGGCGGGATTCATGCTGCCGAGATGGATGTTCGACAGGCGGAGCGCTTGCTGGAGGATGTAGCCGCCCGCGGCGCCGATCGCGCCGATGACGCCGATGGCCGCGCCCGCTTGGCGTTTGGCCGACGCGGTGGCCTCGGTGAGGTCCATGCCGTGTTCGGAGGCGTACTTCTTGGCCTCGGCATTGAAGATCGAGGGGATCATGCGGTAGGTGGAGCCATTGCCGATGCCGGTGAGCACGAACAGGATCAGGAAGGCGGCCAGGTACAGCGGGAAGCTCTTCGTCTCGAGGCCCGCCATGATCAGGGCGACCGCGACGGCCATGCCGCCGAAGATGCCGATGGTGACCTTGGCGCCGCCGACCCGGTCGGAGATCCAGCCGCCGAAGGGACGGCTGAAGGAGCCGACGAGAGCGCCGAGGAATGCGAGATTGCCGAGCGTGGTGATCCAGCCGATCTTCGCCAGGTCCGGGAAGTTGGCCTTGATCAGGGTCGGGAAGGCGAAGGAGAAGCCGATGAAGGAACCGAAGGTGCCGATGTAGAGGAAGGACATGATCCAGGTGTGGCGGTTGGTCAGCGCCCGCTTATAGGATTTGCCATCGGATTTCGCGGTGGCGATGCTGTCCATGTAGCGCAGCGCGCCGAAGGTGGCGATCAGGATGAACGGCACCCACACCAGCACCGACAACGTGATGCCGAAACGGTAGCCCGCGGGGTCCTTGGCCATGATGTGCGTGCCGAGGGTGATCAGCAGCGGAAGCACCAATTGCGTCTGTGCCACACCGAGATTGCCGCCCGCAGCGTTGATGCCGAGTGCCGCGCCCTTCTTGCCCTCGGGGAAGAAGAAGTTGATGTTGGCCATCGAGGAGGAGAAGTTGCCGCCGCCGACGCCCGCGAGCGCGGCCAATATCATGAATACCCACATCGGCGTGCCGGGCTGGTTGACGAAGTAGGCCAGGCCGAGGGTCGGTATGAGCAGCATGGCCGCGCTGAACACGGTGAACGCGCGTCCGCCGAATTTGGGGATGGCGAAGGTGTAGGGGACGCGCAGTGCCGCGCCGACCAGGGTCGGGGTGGAGGTGAGCAGCAGGGCGTTGCTGACCGCGACCGGATTGCCCTTGCCGAGTCCGGCGAGGAAGTCGAATCCGGCCAGGCCCATGCTGGTGACGACCGTGCCCCAGATCACCCACACGCTGAAACCGAGGTTCTCGGCGAATACCGAGAACACCAGATTTTTGCGTGCGGTGAGTTTGCCGCCGGATTCCCAGAATTCGGTGTTGTCGGGCTCCCATTTCTCGAGCCAGCGGCCCCGGCTCTGGTGGGTGAAGGTCTGAGACCCCGACTGTGTGTCGGGGGTGGCTACGGTGGCAGTCATCGGCTTCCTCTCGATTGCCTCGCTGCGGTCGAGACAAAGGTAGGAGTCGGTTGTTGCGCCACGATGGCGCTCGGTTGCGCTCACGGCAAATCGGACTCACACGCGGCGGGCGCGGCCGGTGACGACTTGGTTACCGCGATTTCGTACGGCCGGATCGGCTATCGCGGTTCGGGATATTCGGCGATGAGCGATCCGAGGAAGCAGTGGGTGGCCTGTGCGGCGCGCTCGGGGTCGCCGTCGATGACGGCCTGTACCAGTGTGCGGTGTTCGGTCTCGTAGGACTCGTCGGACTTCGCGGTCCGCGAGTGGATGACCTGTTCGATGGTGGGCAGCAGCGAATCGTAGAACTCGAGGTAGATCGCATTGTGGCTGGCGACCACGATCGCGCGGTGCAGTGCCACGTCGGCGGCGATCGCGGTGTGGTTGCCCTCGCCCCAGGCGTGCTCGCCGCGTTCGGCCAGCAGTTGACGCAGGGTGGCGATATCGCTGTCGTCGCGGCGGCGCGCGGCCAGTGCGGCGGCGGTGGTGTCGAGAGCCTGGCGCAGTTCGAGAACGTCGCGCTCTTCCGCGTCGGCGAAATATTTGGCCAGCGTGCCGCCGACTTCGGAGGCGGCGATCACATAGGTGCCCGAGCCCTGGCGGCGCTCGAGCATGCCCGCGTGGACGAGGGCCTGGACCGCTTCGCGCACGGTGTTGCGGCCGGTGCCGGTGAGTTCGGTGAGTTCGGGTTCGGTCGGTATGCGGGATCCGATGGACCAACGGCCCGAACGGATTTCGGCACGCAACTGTTCGGTGACCTGAGCGATGAGGCTGGTTCGCCGGACTGGTTGCACGGGATAAGAGTACCGCCGATCACGTATTCACGCCCGATGACATCCGGTCATCCTATGATTTCTCCCGTTCGGGTCGCCTCCTCGTCGCTTTCGTGGGGTCGCTCGAGTCCGGCCGGGCGTGACCGGACCCGACTCGCCGCGAACTCACAGCTCGACTTGCGCCGCGGTGCGGAGGGCGTCATTGTGTTCCGAACAGGTTGTGCATATCACACCTCACCGGTGTTTTCGTCCGCGGACGGCCACTTCGTCACGCGCGGAAACCGTTGCGTCACATCGGCGAAACATTGGTACGGAACTCACCTCGGCAATTCGGTATTCGTGAGCAACCGTTGATTCGGGCGACATTTCGCGCAGCATTTCGGCAATACCGGTTTCCTACCGTTGGGCCCAACCGATTTTGGGAGGCCCTTGTTGAGCACGCTGACGCGCAACCGCAACATCGAGCACTGGGACGCCGAGAATGTCGAGGCATGGGAGGCGGGCGGTAAGGATGTCGCCCGCCGCAACCTGATCTGGTCGGTCTTCGCCGAACACGTCGGATTCTCGGTGTGGTCCATCTGGTCGGTCATGGTGCTGTTCATGCCCACCGACAAGTACGGCATCGACCCGGCGGGCAAGTTCTTCCTGGTCGCGGTGCCGACCCTGGTCGGGGCGATCCTGCGGATTCCCTACACCGTCGCCACCGCGCGCTTCGGCGGTCGCAACTGGACCGTCTTCAGCGCGCTGCTGCTGCTGATCCCGACCCTGCTGACGCTGTACTTCGTCAACCAGCCGGGCACCTCGTACACCACTTTCCTCGTCGTGGCGGCCTTCGCGGGTCTGGGCGGCGGCAACTTCGCCTCGTCGATGACCAATATCAACGCCTTCTATCCGCAGCGCCTCAAGGGATGGGCGCTGGGGCTGAACGCGGGCGGCGGCAATATCGGCGTGCCGGTGATCCAGCTGATCGGCCTGCTGGTCATTGCGACCCTGGGTAACTCGCACGCCTCGATCATCTGCGCCGTCTACCTGGTCCTGGTCGCTCTCGCCGGACTCGGCGCCGCGCTGTTCATGGACAACCTGCGCAACCAGAAGGCCGACCTGTCCTACATGGTCACCGCGCTCAAGGTGCCGCAGTCGTGGGCGATCGCCTTCCTCTACATCGGCACCTTCGGCTCGTTCATCGGCTACAGCTTCGCCTTCGGCCAAGTGCTACAGATCAGTTTCAAGGCGGGCGGCGACACCGTCGCGCAGGCCACGCTGCACGCCGCGCAGATCGCCTTCATCGGACCGCTGCTCGGCTCGCTGGCCCGCCCCTACGGCGGCAAACTGGCCGACCGTATCGGCGGCAGCCGGGTCAGTCTCTACGTCTTCGGCGCGATGATGGCCGCCGCGGTGCTGGTCGCGATCGCGAGCACGCTCGGCGACAACAACGGCGGCGTGCCGAGCGGCGGTGTGATGACCGCGCTGGTCGTCGGATTCATCGCGCTGTTCGTACTGTCGGGTATCGGCAACGGGTCGGTCACCAAGATCATCCCCTCGGTATTCGAGGCCAAGAGCCGCGGCCTCGACGCGGGCCCGGCCGAACGCGCGGCCTGGTCGCAGAACACCTCCGGCGCGCTCATCGGCTTCGTCGGCGCGATCGGCGCGCTCGGCGGCGTCGGCATCAACCTGGTACTGCGCTCCTCCTACGCCTCCACCAGCTCCGCCACCACCGCCTTCTGGGTGTTCATGGGCTTCTACGTCGCCTGCGCGTTCGTCACCTGGGCCGTGTTCCTGCGCCGCCCGCGGCCGTCGGATGCCGACGTGGTGGCCGAGGCCGAGAACGTCGTACTGGCCGCCGAAGCCGCCGCGCGCTCGGGCCGCGCATCGTCCACCAACTCGTCGGCTCGCGCCTGACGCTCGCATCACATCGGAGATCACCCATGAATCCCACCGTCGAACCGACGACACAGCGCAAGACCGTGGTCGTGCTCGGCCACGGCATGGTCGGACATCGCTTCGTCGAAGCGTTGCGCTCCCGTGACGAGGCCGGGCAGTGGCAGATCGTGATCCTCTGCGAGGAACAGCGACCGGCCTACGACCGGGTCGGACTGTCCGCCTACATCGGCGCATGGGACGCGGCGGCGCTGGCACTGCCAGGCAACGAATACGCCGGGGACGACCTGGTGGAGCTGCGGCTGGGGCAGCGCGGCGCGGCCATCGACCGCGAGGCCCGTAAGGTCACCACCGCCGAGGGCGAGACCATCGCCTACGACGCCCTGGTGCTGGCCACCGGCTCCTACGCCTTCGTGCCGCCGGTCCCTGGCCACGATCTGCCGGGCTGTTTCGTCTACCGGACCATCGACGACCTCGACGGCATCCGCGCGGCGGCCGAGACCGCGGGACCGGGTGCGCACGGCGTGGTCATCGGCGGCGGTCTGCTCGGCCTGGAGGCGGCCAACGCGCTGCGCCTGCTCGGATTGACCCCGCACGTCATCGAGTACAACGACCGGCTGATGCCCGCACAGGTCGACGCGGGCGGCGGCGCGATCCTGGAACGCCTGGTCACCGACCTCGGCCTGACCGTGCACACCGGCGTCGGCACCTCGTCCATCGAGGCGGCGGTCGACGGCGGTCTCACGCTGACTCTGTCCGACGAGTCGACGATCGACGCCTCGCTCGTGGTGTTCTCCGCGGGCATCCGGCCGCGCGACGAGCTCGCGCGCGAGGCGGGGCTCGAGGTGGGACCGCGCGGCGGCGTCATCACCGACCTCGGCTTGCAGACCTCCGACCCGCACGTCTGGGCGATCGGCGAATGCGCGGCGGTCGAGGGGGTCTGCTACGGCCTCGTCGCCCCGGGCTACACCACCGCCGAGATCGTCGCGGACCGGCTGCTCGGCGGTGCGGGCGAATTCCCGGGCGCGGACATGTCCACCAAGCTGAAGCTGCTCGGCGTCGACGTGGCCAGCTTCGGCGACGCGCACGGCGTCACCGAGGGCGCGCTTTCGGTGGTGCTGCACGACGCCGCCAAGGGCACCTACGCCAAACTCGTGGTCTCCGACGACGCGAAGACCCTGCTCGGCGGCATCCTGGTCGGCGACGCCACCGCCTATTCGGCGCTGCGCCCGCTGGTGGGGCGGCCGCTGCCCGCCGAACCCGCGGCGCTCATCTCCCCCGCGGGCGCCGAACTCGGCGCGGATTCGCTGCCCGACGACGCGCAGATCTGCTCGTGCAACAACATCAGCAAGGGCGCGATCTGCGGCGCCATCGCCGAGGGCGCCTGCGATGTGCCCGCGATCAAGAGCTGCACCGGCGCGGGCACCTCCTGCGGCGGCTGCGTGCCCATGCTCAAGAAACTGCTCGAGCAGTCGGGCGTTGAGATGTCCAAGGCGCTGTGCGAGCACTTCGAACAGTCGCGGGCCGAACTGTTCCGTATCGTCCAGGCGACCGGAATCCGCACCTTCTCCGCACTGATCGCCAAACACGGCAAGGGCTCGGGCTGCGACATCTGCAAGCCGACCGTCGCCTCCATCCTCGCCTCGACATCGAGCGAACACATCCTCGACGGCGAACAGGCCGCCCTCCAGGACACCAACGACCACTTCCTGGCCAACCTCCAGAAGAACGGCACCTATTCGGTGGTGCCGCGGATGCCGGGCGGCGAGGTCACCGCGGATCAGCTGATCACCATCGGCGAGGTGGCCAAGGAGTTCGGCCTCTACGTCAAGGTCACCGGCGGGCAGCGCATCGACCTGTTCGGCGCGCGCGTGGAGCAGCTGCCGCTGATCTGGAAGCGGCTGGTCGACGCGGGCATGGAATCGGGTCACGCCTACGGCAAGTCGCTGCGCACGGTGAAGAGCTGCGTCGGCTCGACCTGGTGCCGCTACGGTCAGCAGGATTCGGTCGGCATGGCGGTACTGCTGGAGAAGCGCTACCGCGGACTGCGGTCGCCGCACAAGCTGAAGCTGGCGGTGTCGGGTTGCGCCCGTGAGTGCGCCGAGGCCAGGGGCAAGGACGTCGGCGTCATCGCCACCGATACCGGATGGAACCTGTATGTCGGCGGCAACGGCGGTCTGACGCCCAAGCACGCGGTGCTGCTGGCGGGCGATCTCGATGACGAGACCCTGGTCAAGTACATCGACCGTTATCTCATGTTCTACATCCGCACCGCCGACCGGTTGCAGCGCACCGCGCCGTGGCAGGAGTCGCTCGAGGGCGGCATCGACTACGTGCGCTCGGTCGTGTGTGAGGACAGCCTCGGCATCGCCGAGGAACTCGAGTCGGCGATGGCCAAGCATGTGGAGGGGTACCGGGACGAATGGGCCGCGGTACTGGAGGACGAGCAGAAGCTCTCGCGCTTCGTGTCCTTCGTGAACGCGCCCGATCAGAGCGATCCGACCATCGCGTTCGACGACACCGGGGAACGCAAGGTCCCGGTGCTGCTCGGCATGCCCGAGGTGCCGGTGACGGCGGGCGTGGGGTCCACCACGGCCACGCACGGGAAATAAGTGCTTAACCGCGTGGAAACAGGACGCCTGTACCAATGAGTATGGCGTTCGGAGGAGGAACCCGATGACCGTAATCGATACACCCAGCGTCGCGCAGGCCACCGCCACCGGCTGGACGCAGGCGTGCCGACTCGACTATTTGCTCCCGGGCCGCGGCGTCGCGGTGCTGCTGAAAGGCGGCCGTCAGGCCGCCCTGTTCCTGCTCACCGACGGCACGGTGTTCGCCGTCGGTAATATCGATCCGTTCGGCCGCGCGGCAGTCATGTCGCGCGGGATCGTCGGTGATCGCGGCGGCGTGCCCGTCGTCGCCTCGCCGCTGCTGAAGCAGGCGTTCTCGCTGCTCGATGGGCGCTGCCTGGACGACGAGTCGGCAGCGCTGCCGGTGTACGCGGTGCGTGTGGACGACGGCATCGTTTCGGTATCCAACGAGCCGGTGACGTCCGGGCTCGAATCCTCGGACGGATGAACACCTATGACGACAATCGACGCGAGCGCCGCTCTCGCGGGATTCACGGTCGGCATCACCGCGGCGCGGCGTGCCGAGGAATTCGCCACGCTGCTGGAACGCCGAGGCGCGACCGTGGTGTCCGCCCCCGCCATTCGCATCATTCCGCTGGCCGATGACACCGAACTCGAGCGGGTGACCCGCAAACTGGTCGCCGAACCGCCGCAGATCACCGTCGCCACCACCGGCATCGGTTTCCGCGGCTGGATGGAGGCCGCCGAGGGGTGGGGTCTGGCCGAGGAACTGCGAATCACACTGTCCGGCAACCGGATGCTGGCCCGGGGTCCCAAGGCCAAGGGCGCGATTCGCGCGGCGGAGCTGCGCGAGGAGTGGTCGCCCGCCTCGGAGTCCTCCGCCGAGGTGCTCGACCATTTGCTCGCCGAGGGGGTCGAGGGCGTGCGCATCGCGGTGCAGCTGCACGGCGCCACCACCGAATGGGAACCGGTCCCGGATTTCTGCGAGGTCCTGCGTTGCGCGGGCGCCGACGTGGTTGCGGTGCCGGTGTACCGGTGGATTCCGCCCGCCGACCGCGGCCCGATGGACCAGCTGCTCGAGGCGATCGTCACCGCGAATCTGGACTGCGTGACCTTCACCAGCGCGCCGGCGGTGGCCTCGATGTTGATGCGCGCCAAGGAAACCGGGCTGCTGGAAGGGGTGCTGCACGCGCTGCGCGGGCGGGTGCTGCCCGCCTGCGTCGGTCCCATCACGGCGGCTCCGCTCGAGGAGCTCGGGGTGCCGACGTCCATGCCCGGCCGCGCCCGGCTCGGCGCGCTCGCCCGGCACGTGGCCGAGGAATTGCCCCGGCGCGCCAACAGGATTCAGGCCGCCGGGCATCAGATCAGTGTGCGCGGCGGATGCGTGGTGGTAGACGGTGTCGTGCGCCAGCTCGCACCCGCGCCGATGGCGCTCATGCGTTCGCTGGCCCGGCAGCCGGGCCGGGTCGTGTCGCGCGAGGATCTGCTGGCGGCGCTGCCCGGCGGCGGCGACGACACGCACGCGGTGGAGACCGCCATCGCGAGGCTTCGCGCCGGACTCGGGACGCCGAAGGCCATTCAGACCGTGGTCAAACGCGGTTACCGGTTGGCGTTGGACGCGGCCGAATGCACCGACAATTTTCCCCGCACACCGGATCTGCCGCGTGGGCCGCAGCCGGGAATCGGCACGCCGGTGCGCGCACCGCGCCATGTCCAGCCGATGGGGAGCTGGTGAGCGCCCCCGCGCTGGTGCTGGTCGCGCACGGCACCAGGAGTGCCAAGGGGGTGGAGATGATCGCCGCGCTCGCCGAGGCGGTCACCCGTGAACTCCGCCCCCGCGGGTCCGTACCCGTCGTCCGCACGGCCTTCGTCGACGTGCTCGGCCCCTCGCCGTCGGAAGTACTGCGCGATCTCGACGCCGATGACGGCGAAACCGTTCCCGCCGTGGTGGTCCCGGCCTTTCTCGCCTCGGGCTACCACGTTTACCAGGACGTCCCCCGTGAGGTGGCGGACAGCGGTCGTCGCGCGGTCGCCGTGACCGCGGCGATGGGCCCCGATCCGGCGCTGGCGCGCGTCATGGCCGTGCGCCTGCGCGCCGCGGGATGGCAGCCGGGTGACGCGGTGGTCTTCGCCGCCGCGGGCTCCTCCGACGCGCGGGCGCGCGAGGATGTGCGCCGCGCCGCGGCCCTGCTCGCCGAGCGGCTCGGCGCTCCGGTCCGCGTCGGCTATGTCGCCACCGGCGCGCCGCGCGTCCCGGATGTCGTCGCCGATCTGCGGGCCGCGGGTGAACGGCGGGTCTTCATCGCCTCGTATCTGTTGGCGCACGGCCTGTTCCATCAGCGCCTGCGCGAGGCGGGGGCGGACGGTGTGGCCGACCCGATCGGCGTGCACCCCGCCGTGGTGCGTCTCATCGCCGACCGGTACCGCCGCGCGGCCCGCGAAGCCGTCGCGCACCCGGTGGCCTGAACCCGGCGCTCACGCCGGGCGCGGGGTGCGGGTGAAGGCGGCGCGATAGGCCGTCGGCGCCAGACCCACATGGCGAATCATGTGCTGGCGCAGCGATTCCGCGGAGCCCAACCCGCTGTGTCGGGCGACCAGGTCCATGGGCAGCGAGGTGGATTCCAGCAGTTCGCGGGCGCGGTGGACGCGCTGGTGCAGCAGCCACTTCCGCGGACTCATACCGGTCTCCTCGTGGAAGCGGCGGCTCAGCGTCCGCACGCTCATGCGCGCGTGGGCGGCGAGCTCGCCCAGTGACAGCGGCGTGTCCAAGCGCGCCAGCGCCCATTCGCGGGTGACCGCGAGTGCGGGTCCGTCATCGGGCGGCAGCGGCAGGTCGACGAATTGGGCCTGGCCGCCGGGGCGCACCGGTGCCACCACCGCGACGCGGGCGCAGGCATTGGCGACGGTCGCGCCGTAGTCGGCGCGAATCAGGTGCAGGCACAGGTCGATTCCGGCCGCCGCACCCGCGGCCGTGGTGATCGGGCCGTCCTCTACGAAGAGCGCGTCGGTGCGCACCGTGACGCCCGAATACAGCGCGCGCAGCTCCTCGGCGAGTCCCCAGTGCGTGGTGGCGGTGCGGCCGTCCAGCAAGCCGGCCTGGGCCAGCACGAACGCGCCACTGCAGATCGAGGTGACCCGGGCGCCGCGTGCGGCCGCGGCCCGCAGCGCCTCGACCGTGGCCGAATCGGCGGTGCCGCGAACGCCGGTGCTCGGCACGATGACGGTGTCGGCCTCGGCGACGACGTCGAGTCCGTGGCGTATTACCGCGTCGAATCCGCCGATACCCGCGGGGACGATGCCGGGTTCGGCGGTGCAGACGGTGACCCGGTACCCGGGCGCGCCGTCGATGGCGACCGCGCCGAGCAGCGTCTGCGGCATGGACAGGTCGAAGGTCTTCACCGGGGGCACCGCGACGACGGCGACGGATTTCATGGCCTGATCCTTGGGATATATGGCTGATCGGCCACTAGTCTAGCGATCCCGCGGCGGGCAGGCTGGAACACGGAAGCTGCGCCGATCGGCGGCTCCATCCAAAAAGTCTGCCTGAGAAGGGAATTCGCATGCCTACGCATGTCATCATCGGCCGGGGCGCGACCGCGTCGGCCACCGCCGTCCTGCTCGCCGACGCGGGTGCGTCGGTGCGGATGGTCAGTCGCAGCGGACTCGGCCCGCGGCATCCGAATATCGAGACCGCGGTGGTGGACGCCACCGACGTGGACGCGCTCACCGCGCTCGTCGAGGGTGCGGGCACGGTATTCAATGCCGCCATGCCCGCGTACCACACCTGGCCGCAGGAGGTGCCCGGGCTGTTCGGGGCGATACTGTCCGCCACGGAGAAGGTCGGCGCCGACCTGGTGATGCTGGGCAATCTGTACGGCTACGGACCGGCCGACGCTCCGCTCACCGAGGACGCGCCATTGGCCGCGACCGGGCCGAAGGGCGCGGTGCGGGCCAGAATGTGGGGCGAGGCGCTGGCCGCGCACCAGGCGGGCCGGTTGCGGGTCACCGAGGTGCGGGCGGGTCAATTCCTCGGCGCGGGCGCGATATCGGTGTTCTCGCTCATGGTGCAACAGCAGGTGCTCAGCGGCAGGCCGGTACTCGTGCCACAGGCTCTTGACCTGCCGCATTCCTACACCGCCACCACCGACGCGGCCGCCGCGCTGGTCGCGGTGTCACGCGGGGACGGCGCGTGGGGCCGGGCCTGGCACGCGCCGACCATCACGGTGACCCTGCGCGCGCTCGCGGGCCGTCTGGCGGAATTGGCCGGGGTGGAGCCGCCCGGACTGTCGGTCATGTCCGATCGCGAACTCGCGCTGCTCGCTCTGACCGGACCGTTCTGGGGGGAGGCGTTCGAGACCTACTACATGTCACACCGCGAATTCACCGCCGACGACACGGCGCTGCGCCGTGAGTTCGGTGTGGCGGCCACCGCGTTGGACGAGGTGCTGGCGACCCTGCTGCCCGCGGCCTGACGGCGGCACGGCGATTCCGGCAATACCCCGCCACCGGCGTCGAATGCCGTAGGTTTGCTCGAGGACATTCAGCGGATACCTCGACCTCATCAGGGAGGCGTGTGGCGGCCAAGGGCGACGTCGGCGGCGCGGAGCACCCGTTGCCGCTCACCACCGCGCAACTGCGCTGGTGGGTTGCCCAGCAGTTGCTCCGTGACATCCCCGTCACCGTAGCCGTGTATCTCGACCTCGTCGGACCGCTCGCCGTGGCCGTGCTGCGGGATTGCGCCGAACTGCCGTGGCGCGAGGAGGATCTCGGCGCGGCCGAGGATCCGATGGCGGCGGCGATCGAGGGAATCCCCTTCGACGCCGGCGCCGTCCTGCTGCGCATGCGCCGAACCCTGCCCGCGCCCGCGCGGCCGGTGTACCGCGAACCGCGCGAGTTCACTCAGCGGCTCGTGGCCGAACACATGGGCAAGGCGACCGGACACGACCGCGTCGGCCTGGACGACGATTTCTTCGCCCTCGGCGGCGATTCCCTACTCGGCGTGACACTTCGGCGGAACTGGCCGCCGCGACGGGATCTCCGGTGACCGTGCGCCGGCTCTACACCGCACCGACGGTCGAGGCGTTGGCCGCGCGGGTCACCGGGCACGCCGCCGGGATCGCGGACCGCCCCGAGGACGCGATGGGCGTCCTGCTCCCGCTGCGGCGCGGCGGCGCGGGCGAGCCACTGTTCTGCATCCACTCCGCGGTGCCGCTGGCCTGGTGTTACGCCGGACTGTCCCGCCACGTCACCGATCGGCCCGTCTACGGTCTGCAAGCGCCGACGCTCACCGCCGCGACCGTGCGAACCCTGGGTATCGATGACCTCGCCGACACCTATGTCGCCGCCGTGATCGGTATCCAGCCGCAGGGGCCTTATCACCTGCTCGGCTGGTCATTGGGCGGTCAGATCGCGCACGCGGTGGCGGTGCGTTTGCGGGCGCGCGGCGACCGGGTCGCGTTGCTCGCCATGCTCGACAGCATGGTCATACCGGTCGGCGCGGCCATGCCCCCCGCGCCGCGTATGCGTGATCTGCTCACCCATCTGCTCGGGGACGAGCCCGAGGACGCCGACGCGCTGACCGATCTCACCGCCGCCGAAGCCGCGGCCGAATTGTCCCGCGCCCCAGCGTCGTTCGGCAGCGGACTGAGCGCCGATCACCTCGAGCGCCTGCATCGCGCCTATGTCGACGGAGTCCGGCTCGCCCACGACTTCCGACCGGAGGTCTTCGACGGCGACCTGCTGTACTTCTCCGCGACCGAGGGTCCGACCGCGCCGTTCGGCGCGCGGCTGTGGCAGCCGTATGTCACCGGAGAACTGCGCGAACACCCGATCGACGCGGCACACGCCCAAATGACCAATTCCGAGGTCGTCGCCGTCGTGGGTCCACTGCTGGCCGCGCACCTGCGTCGGGTCGCCGCCGCGACTCCGGCCGTGCCGTGATGGAGGCGGCCGTCCGGGTCGGCGCCCGCACCGGCATCGAATGGGTCAATGTCTACGATGACCCGCTGCGCTGGGCGCGCGACCATCCCGACGCCGCGGTCCTGCCGCGGTGGATCGCCGAGCGTCTGCTTCGACCGCATCCACGGCTCGGCCGTCCTGGTGGAACGGGTCGAGTGGCTGTACTCGTATCTGACCCACATCGCCCCCGATCTGCCCCGCGCTCTGCGTTGGATCGTGGCGCGGCGACTGCACGTCGAGGGCGACACCTCCCGCTCGATCAGCGCGCTGCGGGTGCACGGCCGCGACGAACACGCCCGGTGAGAACGCGAAACGTGCCGGACACCCGGGACGAGCACGGGCTGGGGGAGACTTGACCCATGTATCGGCTCACGAGCTGTCTGATCGCCGTCCTGATCGCCGTCGCCGCCCTCGTGTGGGCGCCGGTCGCGTCGGCCGACTCCGAATCCCGCATCCTCGACGTGCGCCCGCTGGAGGGACGCCTGCTCGAGGTAGTCGTGTATTCGGCCGCCATGGATCGGCCCATCACCCTGTGGATGTCGCACCCCGGTCCCGGCGCGCCTGCGCTGTACCTGCTCAACGCGGTGGACGGCGGCGAGGACGGCGGGCCGTGGCCGCGGCGCACCGATGTGGCGGATTTCTTCGCCGACAAGCCGGTGAACGTCATCGTCCCCATGGGCGGACGCGCCAGCTACTACACCGACTGGATCGCTGACGACCCGGCGCTCGGCCGCAACAAATGGACCACCTTCCTGACCGCGGAACTGCCGCCGCTGCTCGATGCCCGCTTCGACATGACCGGACGCAACGCCGTGGCCGGACTGTCCATGTCGGCGACCTCCGCGCTGAATCTCGCGACCAACGCGCCGGGCCTCTACCGGGCCGCGGGCGCGTTCAGCGGATGCACCCGCACCAGTGGTTCCCTCGGGCGCATGCTCATCTACTCCGAACTGGCCGTCTTCGGCGCCGACGCTACGAATATGTGGGGCGCGCCCGATAATCCGGCGTGGGTCGCCAACGATCCGGTGGTGAACGCCGAACGGCTGCGCGGACTGGCGCTGTACGTGTCGGCGGGCAATGGACTGCCCGGCCCGCACGACACCTTCGGCTCACTGGGCATCGGCTCGAATCCGGGCGCGCTGGTCAACCGCCTTGCGGTCGGCGGCGTCATGGAGGCCGCCATCGGCCGATGCACTCGGCCGCTGGTGGACCAGCTCGCCGCGCTCGCCATTCCGGCGACGGTGAACCTGCGTCCGGCGGGCACGCACGCCTGGCCGTACTGGCAGGACGACATCCACGCGGCATGGCCGGTCTTCGCCCCCGCGCTCGGCGTCTGATTCGGGCGCACCTGCCTCGGCCGGCTACACTGCACCGATGAGACCGATCATCGGCGCGGCCGTGGCCGGAATCCTCGCGGGGGCGAGCGTGCTCGGTGCGGGCAACGCGGCGGCGACCCCGGGCGTCGACGTCACGGCCGTCACTTTGGCGCAGGCGCGGATTCCCGCCGGACTGCTGCCCTTCGTCGCGGGCACCGATCTCGTGGTCCGCGAGATCACCATCGCTCCCGGCGGCTCCACCGGCTGGCACTATCACGACGGACCGGTCTTCGGCTTCGTCCGTTCGGGCACACTGACCCATCCCGGCCCGGACTGCACGGGCCCGGTGTACCGGGCGGGCGAGTTCATCTATGAGCAGGCGGGCGACCGGAACGTCCACGTCGGCCGCAATCTCGGCGCCGAGCCGCTGGTGCTCGACGTGGTCTACGCGCCGCCGCTCGGTTATCCACTGTTCCAGGACGCACCCGCGCCGGACTGCGACTGACCAGGTCGTTTCCGGGCGGGAAATATTCTCGAGATTTTTCGCGAGGTATGTCGAGACGGACCGGGCGGCTCCGACCGAAGGGTGACCGCAACACGCCACCGTCTCCGAGGAGCACATCATGTCCGTCAACACCTTCCTGTGGTTCGACACCGACGCCGAGCAGGCCGCCCGCCGCTACGTCGAACTCGTGCCCAACTCCCGCGTCGTCGAGATCGCCCACAATGCGGACGGATCGGTGTTCATCGTCACCGTCGAGCTGGACGGCCACGCGGTCACCCTCATGAACGGCGGGCCGTCCCACCCGCACACCGACGCCGCCTCCATCCAGGTCACTGTCGACACCCAGGAGGAACTCGACCGGCTGTGGGACGGTCTCACCGAGGGCGGCGCGCCCGGTCCGTGCGGCTGGCTCATCGATCGCTGGGGCCTGTCGTGGCAGGTCGTACCCGCCGAGCTGCCCGAACTGATGACGGGTGCGGACCCGGCCGCGTCCGCGGCGGTCGGCGCGGCCCTGCGGACCATGTCGAAACTCGACATCGCCGCACTGCGGGCCGCACACGACAACGCCTGAGCGCCGCGCCCGGCGATCCGCCCCCGAACCGGCGGATCGCCGCGGCCTCAGCGCCAGCGTTCCGGGGTGACCGGGGAATCCCACGCCCGCGCGTACCTGCGAGTGTCGGGCGCGTCGGTCTGCTTGTGCCGGTAGACGATATAAGGCCGGGTCAGATAGCCGACCGGCGCGCTGAACATGTGCACCAGCCGGGTGTAGGGCCACAGCCCGACCAGCGCCAGTACCACCAGACCGTGCACCTGGAAGGTCCACGGGGTGTCCACCATCAGCTCCGGCTGCGGATTCAGCGTGAAAAGGCTTCGGAACCAGGGGGATACGGTCTCGCGGTAGTCGTAGGTGCCCCACAGCAGATTGCTGCCCCACGTGTTGAGCAGACCGGTGACCAGCGCCGCCGCCAGCAGCGCGTACATCAGTTTGTCGTTGGCGGTGGTGGCCTTGCGCACCGCGATCACGGTGAATCTGCGATACAGCAGGATCACCACACCCGCCAGCACCGCGAGTCCGGCGGCCGAACCCGCGCCCACCGCGATCACGTGGTAGGTGTGCTCGGAGACGCCGACGGCCTCGGTCCAGGACGCGGGGATCAGCACGCCGAGCACATGTCCGCCGAACACGCCGAGCATGCCGAAGTGGAACAGCGGACTGCCCAGTCGCAGCAGCCTGCTCTCGTAGATCTGCGAAGACCGCGTGGTCCAACCGAATTGGTCGTTGCGGTAGCGCCAGACGTGTCCGAGGACGAAGGAGGTGAAGGCCACGTAGGGCAGGATCAGCCACAGTTCGACGGGCAGATGCGGGACGAAGTTCATCGGCGGCCTTCCGACTGGGCGAACATCGTCGGGTCCATGGCGAACGGTTCGAGGCCCACCTCTTCCTCCGGCGGACCCTGCGCCGCGAGTTCGGCGATGCGCCTGCGGTCGGCCGTGGTCAGCGGCGGCAGGGTGGCGACGACCGCGCCGAGCGCGCCCGCGTAGGGCGATCCGGTGTCGGCCAGCGCCAGCCGCAGCAGTTCGATCACCGGAAGATGTTCGCCGAGCAGCCGTTCTCCGCCGACCGGATCGACGGTCGCGGCGAATTCCAGCAGCACCGGCAGGTGGTCGGGCAGTTCGCGGTCGTCGAGTTCGACCCCGGCGTGCCGGTAGGCGTGCTTGAACCGCAGCAGCGCCATGCCGCGCTTGCGGGTGTCGCCATAGGCGTAGAAGGTCAGATGCAGGCTGGCGCGGCGGCGCAGGTCGAAGGTCTCCACATAGGCCGCCGCGAGGTCGATGGGGGGTGTGCGACGCAGATGGGCCAGCAGTTCCTCCAGGCCGGTCCGCAGATGGTCGGGCAGGTGCGCGGCCGCGGCGGACAGGTCGTCGAGCATGGCGAGGGTTTCGGCGGCCGGGTAGTCGAGCGCGATCGCGGCCAGTCGCCAGACCAGCCTGCGGTCGCGTTCCTCGACCCGGACCTCCGGTTCAGGACGGCGGCGGATCTTCAGCAGTGTCATTCCAGGTCACCGCCGGTGGTCGTGTTCGTGGTCGAAGTCATTGTTGTGCTCCGTTGTTCGCCGCCGCGTTCGATACGCCGTGGTGGACCGACGGACCATGCGCGGCGCCGTTGCCCGCATGGTCCGCCGAGCCGTTCCCGGCGGCGTCGTTGCCGCCGTTGCCATTCGCGCCGTTGCCGACGACACTCTTGCCGTCGACACCGGCCGCGTGCGTGCCGTTGGTCACCGAAACCAGCCCGGGTTCGCCTGCGGTGCCCACGTCCGCGGTGGGAACCAGGCCCGCGGTGCTCTTGCCGTCCCAGTTCAACAGGTTGATGCGATTCGACTTCCCCTGCGGCGCGGCGTCATTGGCATCGGTGAGATGGAATTTGTCCACCATCTGGTCGAAGGCGGTCATACCGGGTCCGCCGTCGTCGTCGAGACTGCACCCGGTGGCCAGCGCGTCGAGCTGATGCGCCTCCGCGCCCGCGCCGGTCGGAATCACGTACCGGTGTTCGTATTTGGCGATTGCCAGCAGCCGGTACATGGCCTCGATCTCCTCCGGGGCCAACCGCACCGACGGTGCGATCGAGGGATCGGGTTCCACGCCCAGATTCACCGAGCGCATGAACGATCGCATACCCGCCAGCCGTTGCAGCGCCGCGCGCACCGGACCCACATCGCCCGCGGTGAACAATTCGGCCAGATATTCCACCGGAATACGCAGCGCGTCGATCGCGCCGAACAGATTCGGGGCGTGCTCCCCGTCGTGTCCGGTCTCGGAGAGCACGTCGACCACCGGTGACAGCGGCGGCACGTACCAGACCATCGGCATGGTCCGGTATTCGGGGTGCAGCGGCAGCGCGATCTGGTAGTCCACGATGAGTTTGTAGACCGGCGAATCCTGTGCCGCCTGAATCCATTCCGGCGAGATGCCCGCCCGCTCCGCCTCGGTGACCACGCGCGGATCGTGCGGATTCAGGAATACGCCCAACTGCGAGGGATACAGATCCTCGGCCGCGGTGACCGAGGCCGCCTCCTGCACCTTGTCCGCGTCGTAGAGCATGACGCCGATATAGCGCAGCCTGCCGACGCAGGTCTCCGAGCAGACCGTGGGAATGCCCACTTCGACGCGCGGATAGCAGAAGGTGCACTTCTCCGCCTTGCCCGTCTTGTGGTTGAAGTAGATCTTCTTGTACGGGCACCCGGATACACACTGCCGCCAGCCGCGGCAGCGGTCCTGGTCGACCAGGACGATGCCGTCCTCGGCGCGCTTGTAGATCGCCCCCGACGGGCACGACGCGGCGCAGGACGGATTCAGGCAGTGCTCGCAGATTCGCGGCAGATAGAACATGAAGGTCTGCTCGAACTCGAGTTTGACCTGCTCGGACAGCCGCGCCAGCAGCGGGTCGCGGCCCACCTGCGCCGGCCCGGAACCGAGGTCGTCGTCCCAGTTGGCGCCCCAGGTGACCTGCGTGTCCTCGCCGGTGATGAGGGATTTGGGCCGCGCGACGGGTGTGGTGTCGGCGGGCGGGGAGGACAGCAGGTTGTCGTAGTCGTAGCTCCACGGTTCGTAGTAGTCCTCGACCGTGGGCAGATCGGGATTGGCGAAGATGTTCAGCAGTCGCTTGAGCCGCGAACCGGATTTGAGGGTGAGCTTGCCGCGCTTGGTGAGCGTCCACCCGCCCTTCCACTTCTCCTGATCCTGGTACTGCCGCGGATATCCCTGTCCGGGACGGGTTTCCACATTGTTGAACCACACGTACTCGGTGCCGCCGCGATTGGTCCACGCCTGTTTGCAGGTCACGCTGCACGTGTGGCAGCCGATGCATTTGTCCAGGTTCATGACCATGGCCAGCTGTGCCATGACACGCATATCAGTACTCGACTTTCTGCGAGCGACGGCGAATGGTCGTCACCTCGTCACGCTGATTTCCCGTCGGTCCGTGGTAGTTCAGCGCGAAGGACTGCTGCGCGTATCCGCCGATGAGGTGGGAGGGTTTGATCATGATGCGGGTCAACGCGTTGTGGATGCCGCCGCGTTTGCCCTTGGCCCCGTTCACCGCGGGCGTGCCCTCGATGCGCGGCACGTCGACGGCCCGGTCCTGGGCGTGGTACATGAACACCGTGCCCTCCGGCATACGGTGCGAGACGATGGCGCGCGCGACCACGATGCCGTTGCGGTTGATCGCCTCGATCCAGTCGTTGTCGGCCACCCCGATCTTGGCGGCGTCCTTGTCCGACATCCAGATCGACTGACCGCCGCGCGAGAGCGTCAGCATGTGCAGGTTGTCCTGGTAGGCGGAGTGGATCGACCATTTGGAGTGCGGGGTCAGATAGCGCACGGTCACGCCGTTCTCGCCGACCTCGCCGACCCCGGGTTCGCTGAACAGCGCGGTCATGTCCAGCGGCGGCCGGAAGATCGGCAACTGTTCGCCGAGTTCGATCATCCAGTCGTGATCGAGGTAGAAGTGCTGGCGACCGGTGAGGGTGTGCCAGGGCTTGAGACGTTCGGTGTTGATGGTGAAGGGGGAGTAGCGGCGTCCGCCGGTCTCGCTGCCCGACCACTCCGGCGAGGTGATCACCGGCACCGGCCGGGCCTGGGTGTCGGCGAAGGAGATGCGCTTGCCCTCGTGCTCGGCGGCCAGGTCGGCGAGTTGGGTGCCGGTGCGCCGCTCGAGCGCGTGGAAGCCCTCGACCGCGAGGCGGCCGTTGGTGGTGCCCGACAGCGCCAGGATCGCCTCGGCCGCGTGCGTGTCGCGGGCCAGTGACGGCCTGCCCTGCGCGATACCGGAGACCACCGTGCCGTTGACGCCCGCGAGATGGGCCACCTCGGCCTCGGGATGGGTGGTGACCCCCTTGGTGGTCAGCCCGAGGGTGTCCACCAGCGGTCCCAGCGCCGCCATCTTTTCGGCGAGGTTGGGGTAATCCCGTTCCACCACCACGAGTTTCGGCATTGTCTTGCCCGGAATCGGCTCGCATTCACCGGCCTTCCAGTCCAGTACCCGTCCGCCCGCCTGCGCCAGCGCGTCGGGCGAATCATGTTGCAGCGGAACGGCGACGATGTCCTTGCGCACGCCGAGGTGCTTCTCCGACATCCAGGCGACGCCGCGCGCGATGCGGTGGAACGCCTCGAAATCGGTCTTCGCCTCCCACGGCGGGGAGATCGCCGGTGAGAAGGCGTGCACGAACGGGTGCATATCGGTGGAGGAAAGGTCGTGCTTCTCGTACCAGGTGGCCGCGGGCAGCACGATATCGGAGAACAGCGTCGTACTGGTCATACGGAAGTCAAGCGACAGCAGCAGATCCAGTTTTCCGGTCGGCGCCTCCTCCCGCCATACCAGTTCCTGCGGGCGCACGCCGGTGGCGTCGGTGGTCTGCACATTGGAGTCCGCACCGAGCAGGTGTTTGTGGAAGTACTCGTTGCCCTTGCCGGAAGAGCCGAGCAGATTGGCCCGCCAGACCGTCAGGCAGCGCGGAAAGTTCTCCGGCGCGTCGGGATCCTCACAGGCGAACCGCAGATCGCCGGATTTCAGCCGTTCGACCACGTAGTCGGCCGCCGGGGTGCCCGCCGCCTCGGCTTCGTCGGCCAGATCCAGCGGATTGCGGTCGAAGGTCGGATAACTCGGCATCCAGCCCAGCCGGCTGGCCAGGGCGATATTGTCGGCGGCCGTGCGCCCGGCGAAGGAGCCCTTGCCCAGCGGGGAGGCGAAGGACTGCGAGGTGAACGGATCGTAGCGCCACTGGTCGTTGGTCAGGTACCAGAACACCGTGCCCTGCATCTGGCGTGGCGGGCGCTGCCAGTCCAGGCCGAATGCCAGTGTCGCCCAACCGGTTACGGGACGACACTTCTCCTGGCCGACGTAATGCGCCCAGCCGCCGCCGTTCACGCCCTGACATCCGGTGAGCAGGGTGAGGGTGAAGAAGGCGCGGTAGATCTGGTCGGAGTGGAACCAGTGATTGGTGCCCGCGCCCATGAGGATCATCGACCGGCCACCGGATCGTTCGGCATTGTCGGCGAATTCGCGGGCGATGCGTGCGGCCTGCACGGCCGCGACACCGGTGATGCGCTCCTGCCAGGCGGGGGTGTATGGCTCGTCGGCGTCGTCGTAGCCGCTCGGCCACACCCCGGGCAGCCCGGGTCGGCCCACCCCGTACTGCGCGAGCAGCAGATCGAAGACCGTGGTGACCCGCTTGCCCGCGATCGTGAGGGTGGGAACGCCGCGCACCAGGACACCCCGGTCGGAGTCATAGCGCGGCAGCCGCACCGCCAGATCCTCGCGGCCGGGAGCGTCGTAGAGGCTCAGCATCGGCTCGACGCCCTCGAGATCCAGATTCCATTTGCCGGTGCCCGATTCGGTGAACCGGTGACCGAGGGAGCCATTGGGCACCACCGGATTTCCCGCGCCGTCCAGCAGCACCGGTTTGTGCGCCGCACCCTCTTCGGTGTGGCCGAGATCGGCGGCGGTGAGGAACTTGCCCGCCAGCGCGCCGTCGTGGTGGTAGCCGCCCTCGCCGTCCCAGCCCCGCGGATCGTCCAGGCACACCAGGTACGGCAGATCGGTGAACCGCGTGACGTAGTCGAGGAAACGCGGCGTCGCGCGCTCGACGAAGAACTCCTTGAGGACCACATGTCCCATCGACATGGCCAGTGCCGCATCGGTTCCCGGCCGCGCGGGCACCCATTCGTCGGCGAACTTGGTGTTGTCGGCGTAGTCCGGCGAGACCACGACGACCTTCTGACCGCGGTAGCGCGCCTCGGTCATGTAGTGCGCGTCGGGGGTCCGGGTGACCGGGACGTTGGACCCCCACATGATCAGGTAGCCCGCGTCGAACCAGTCGGCCGATTCCGGCACGTCGGTCTGGTCACCGAAGACCTGCGGCGAGGCCACCGGCAGGTCGGCGTACCAGTCGTAGAACGACAGCATGGAACCGCCGAGCAGCGAGATGAAACGCGCGCCGACGGCATGGCTGACCATCGACATGGCCGGAATGGGGGAGAATCCGGCGACCCGGTCGGGTCCGTAGCGCTTGATGGTGTGCACGTGCGCGGCCGCCGCGATCTCGGCGGCCTCCCACCATTCGGCCCGCACGAACCCGCCCTTGCCGCGCGCGGACTTGTAGCGGGCGGCCTGTTCCGGGTCGGAGACCACGGCCTCCCACGCCAGCACCGGATCCTTGACCCGCTCCTTGGCCTGCCGGTACAGGTCGAGCAGTACACCGCGCACATACGGGTAGCGCACCCGCGCCGGGGAATAGGTGTACCAGGAGAAGGAGGCGCCGCGCGGACATCCGCGCGGTTCGCACTCGGGCTTGTCCGCACCGACCGAGGGATAGTCGGTCTGCTGGGATTCCCAGGTGATCACGCCGTCCTTGACGTAGATCTTCCACGAGCACGACCCCGTGCAGTTCACGCCGTGGGTCGAACGCACGACCTTGTCGTGCGCCCAGCGGTCCCGGTAGAACTCGTCGGCGGAGCGCCCGCCCACCTTGTGCACGCTGCGGTGGTCGGCGGAAACCTCACCGCGCTGAAAGTATTTACCCCATCGCAGCAACATCTCGGCCGCGTCGGGGGAAGAGCCACCCGTTGTCTCGCGGGGTGCGGTATTTCGAGTGCGTGAGTTAACCACGGCGCCCCCTGGGACCGGTCGATTCGGGCTGTCGTACCCGACTGTAAGGAGCCCGCGGCCCGGGGCAAAACGAATCTCTCACACCGCTCTCGGGGTAGCGGTGAGCTGTGAGGTCGGTGCAACCTGTCGGTCACCGATCTTGGACGCTCGAACCAGGTTGTCCCGGTGCCGACCAGGAGTGATACGTCCTGAGCGTGCGAAATTCCGGGCAGGGGGGAGGGCGGTCGACGTCGCGGTGAAGCCTTGGAAACGGCCGCTTCTCGGGTACTTAACATTTGTTAACACATTCGATCGCGGCGATCCGCGCGCGTGGGCGTGAAGTCGAACCATACCGTCCGAGCAGGTGCGAGGGGCGGTTCGGCTCGGAGAAAGGTAGGTGACGAGTTGTGCGTCCAGAGCGTTGCGCAGTACCACTAACATGCCAAGCGTCTCGTACCAGGCGCCGGAGACCGCGAGGTTCCAGGCGTAGAGTGCTACGGCTGTGTCCGGGGATCCAGCGGCAGCGACGTAGCGGTCGAACCGGGCGGGGGAGAGCAGACGGCGAAGAGGCGTATACCCCAGGAATGTGGGTATAGTTGATCCTCAGAAAACCCCGGAGCGATCCCTACCGGCCTTCCCACTGGAAGGTCAGGCACATCACCGGGGTTACGCATTTTCCGGCCCAGATCGGCTCATCTTCTCCGCGGCCACGGAGTAGATCTCGCCGAGTCCGCCCGGGCCGGTGATCCGCGCCGTGGTGAGGTCCTGGTCGATGGTGACCGTCCAGCCTGGCGCCGGATCGCCGACGAAATCGATGTCGAGCATCCGCTGCGCGTCGGCTCGAGGAGCGCGTCCGTCCAGGCCGCCTCGGCGACCAGCGCGCCGGACTCGGCGATCAGGGTGGCGCGAATTCGCGGTAGTGGGATCACGACCGGCGTTGAGCCGATGACGGCGGTGAAAGGTGGTTGCCTGCTCGATCTCGGGTGTGGCCATGCCGCGACACTGCCGGCGCGAATACTTTCCAGGCGCAATGCTTCCCAAGGTGACATACAGGGGTGTATGTTCGCGATATCGCTGTAACGCAGTGTCGCGAGACCGATCTTGAAGAGGTGCCTAGCTTTGACGATCAAAGATTCGCTCCATGCGCGAACCGAGGAATCGAAAAGTGTTGAGTCAGGGGGGAAAGACTCGCCCCGGGTAGTGTGGCTCGCCCGGCTCGGCGCATTGTTCCTGGTGCTGGAGCTCTACGTATTCATTCGATGGATCCTGTCGGACCACTTCAAGCGGGTACAGCCCGGGCCCGACGAGGGCACGAAGATGATCTGGATCTATTTCTGGGACGTTCTCAGTATTGTCGGCAGCATTGTCTTCATCTTCTGGATCGTTCGCAAGACGATAAGGGACCGGGAGTTGCCTCCGGTGGCTATCGTCGCCATGGCCTGGATGCTCACTGCCTGGCAGGATCCACTGGTGAATGCCCTTCGGCCCGTCTTCTCCTACAATTCACACTTCTTCAACATGGGTAGCTGGGGAGAGTTCATTCCGGGGTGGGTCGACAACGGCGGGGTGAACCCTCAGCCGATTTGGTGGTGGATCGGGATCTACCTGTTCTTCGTGCCGTTGAACATGCTCGGGGCCAGTTCCTACGTCAACTGGTGGCGTCGCAAATTTCCGCGGCTCAACCGCGCGGCCCTCATCGCGATCCTCATGGTCCTCATGTTCGCTCAGGACGTCTTCGGCGAATGGATCACCCTTATCCAGGGCGTGGACCAGTACATGCGGGTGCCCGGCAGTTTCGCCCTGTGGCCGGGAACAACTTATCAGTTCCCGTTGTACGAGGGTCTGGCGTGGGGATGCGGTATGGTCGGGCTGAGCGCAGTTATTTTCTGCTTCCGCGACAAACAGGGCTACATGTTCTCCGATCATGGCATCGATCGCGTCAAGACCACCAAAGGCCGCACCGTCCTCCGGGTGCTCGCTCTCGGCGCAGTCTTCAATGTGGCCATGCTCGTGTTCAATCTCGGCTATCTCTATGTCAATCAGCACGCCGAGACGACTCCGCCTTCGATTCCCAGCTACTTCGTGAACGGGATGTGTGGCGTCGGCGACAGCGATCCCTGCTGATCGCTGATAATCCCGTCGAGCAGTGCCGGATTCCCGTGCCCAGTGCCATTGGTCACGGAATCCGGCACTGCGGCGAATCAATCGTGTGGTGGACGGTCGCATCCACACCCCCCAGCACAGTACGGAGCAGCCACACGGGTAGTCCGTGCCGACTGTGGTAGTCGACCGTATCCCGCCCAGCCGAGGGGTGGCGGCAACCGGAATAATGGACCGATGGCGACGATCAAGTACACGACGGCCGACTACTTCGACCGGGCTATGGAAGTACTCGAAGAATCGGGATTTCCCGCTCTCACGGCCGCGGGCCTGTGCAGCACCATGGGGGTCACCCGCGGTTCGTTCTACCACCACTTCGAGAGTTTCGACGATTTCGTCGAGAAGTTTCTCGAGCACTGGGAAACGCGATACACCACAGAACTTATCGCTCGCTCCATCTCGACCGATTTCGCAGAGCAGATTCGGCTGCAATCGGCATTCGCCATAGGGCTTCCCCATAACGCCGAAGCGGCCTTGCGAGCGTGGGCGTCGGTTGATCCTCGAGTCGCCGATGTGCAGCGCAGAGTAGATGCTGTCCGTCACGAAGGGCTCGCCGCGTCCCTGCGCGACCACGGGACCTCGCCTGACAAAGCAGACCTCTACGCCACCATCGCACTCACTACGCTCGTCGGCATGCAGGTCACCACGCGGCCGTTCGAGCCGGCAAAGCTCGAGAAAGTCTATGAGGAACTCGCGACCGCCCTGATAACGAGCTCGAGACTCTGATATTCCGTGTGCCGCGTTATCGGTCACGGACGCGCATACCCAGAGCCCGATTCGGTATCACCGCAGGGTTTCTCGGCATCGCCCACTGCCGACTCGCCTCCTCGACCGAGCCGAACTCGGCCGGGCTCACCTTGTCGGTCGACACCGGGCCGAAGACCATCTACATCGGGAACATGGCAGAAGCCCGTCATCACGGCGATTCGACGGCGCACGGTTGTGTGGAAGTGGTGAACTCCCACAGAACCGAGTACGGCTATTCGATGATGGTGATCGCCTGTTCGGGGCACGCCTCGGCCCCTTCGATCGCCAGATGGTGCAATTCCTCCGGCACCTCGACGCCGTTCATCGCGTTGTATCCGTCGTCATCGACGTCGTAGAATTCCGATGCCACCGCGAAACAGCGCCCATGTGCACTGCATTTGTTCAGATCGACAACGACTTTCACTGTCCGAGTTCCTTCTCGAGGTGGTGCGGCTAACCTGCGGGCCACTGAATGGTTTTGTGCTGCAAGAACTCCGACAAGCCATGCTCGCCGAATTCCCGGCCGAGGCCGCTGTGCTTGTAGCCGCCGAACGGTCCGTGCGGGCTCAAACCGCCGCCACCGCCGTTGACGACCACCATGCCGGTGCGGATCTGCTTGGCAACCGCGTAGGCGCGCAGCGGGTCGGCCGACCAGACTCCGCCCGCCAGACCGTAGACGCTGTCGTTGGCGAGGCGAACGGCGTCGGCGTCGTCATCGAACGGAATCACCACTGCGACCGGGCCGAAGAACTCGCTGTGCGCGATCTTCATCGAGTTGTCTACTCCGACGAACAGGGTGGGCTCGAGGAAGTAGCCCTTGTCCAGGCCCGCCGGGCGGCCGCCGCCGTAGGCGAGTTGCGCACCTTCGTCGAGACCGGCGCGGATCAGCGCTTCCACGCGCTCACGTTGCACCTCGCGGATCAGCGGACCCATCGCGACGCTCGGGTCCGCCGGGTCGCCGACCTTGATGTAGTCGAGGGCTCCCTTGACTCTGGCGACGAGTTCATCGTGAAGCGAACGGTGCACCAGGATCCGGGTCATCAGCGCGCAGCCCTGACCGGCGTGAGTGACGAAACCGGAGAGCACGCTCTCCATCACCAAGTCGAGGTTGGTGTCCTCTAGCAGTATGTTGGCGGACTTGCCTCCGAGCTCGAGTACGACCTTCTTGAAGGTGCCGGTGCTCTGCTCGTAAACCTTGCGCCCCACCGTATCCGAGCCGGTGAAGCTGACCATGTCGACATCGGGATGGCGGGTGAGCGCTTCGCCCGCGTCTGCATCGCCGGTGATTATGTTCAGCACTCCGCCGGGCAGGCCGACCGCCTCGGCGACCTCGCCGAGTACCAGCGCCTCGAACGGCGTGTACGGGGAGCATTTGAGGACGACGGTGCAGCCCGCTGCCAGTGCGGGTCCGACCTTGAACAGATTCAGGAACAACGGGAAGTTGAAGGCGGTGATCAGCGCGGCCACGCCGAAGGGTTCGCGCACGACGATTCCCTGGCCGATACCGCGGCCGAAGGTCGGCAGCATCGCGGTTTCGAAGTCGAACTTGGGCAAGACCCGGGTGGCCAGGTCGGCCAGGTGATCGATCGGTGCGCCGACCTGCAAGAACTCGGCGAGCATGCGGGTCGAGCCGGCCTCGGCAATGCTCAGTTCGACCAATTCGGGCCGCCTCCGCTGCAATTCGGCGGCCATCTCGGCCAGAATCTCGGCGCGCTCGGCCGGGGTCATCCTCGGCCACGGGCCCGAGTCGAACGCCGTGCGCGCCGCCGCTACCGCGTGCTCGACGTCGGCGGGCGTGGCCTGCGGCACGTACCCGATCGGCTCCTCCGTCGCGGGATTGACGACGGTGATCTGTTCCGTGCCTTGTCCCCCGACCCACTCGCCGTCGATGAACAGTTGCCCGAATCGCGCTTCGCCCATGCCTCCGTGCCTTCCATTAGAGTAACGGTTATATTATTTACCGGTTATCCCTCGATGCACAAGGGAAGGCGAGGGTGGTATGCGGGTCGATGGCTACAGATGTCGGTCACCACGCTCTCCATGTGAAGAAGCTGAGAGCGAGAACATGGTTGTGGGTGGCGCTGTTCGAAGCTCGGGCTAGCTGTTCTGCCAGACCGGGTTTCGCTTCTCGGCGAACGCCTTGGGTCCCTCTCTGCCATCGTGTGACTGCCGTACTCGCTGGTTCTCCGAGTTCGTCAACGACCAGCGCTCGCTTTCGCCCGCCCAGGTGTTCTCGGTCGCGCCGTAGGCGATACGTTTGCTCGCGGCGACGGCGGTCGGAGAGTTGCGGCACACCGTTTCGGCCAGGGCGAGTGCGGCCTCGAGCGCTTGCCCGTCCGGGACGACTTCGTTGATCAGGCCGTGGTGCATCGCTGTCGCCGCGTCGATGGGCAGGCCGGTCATCAACATGTGCATTCCCACCTTGCGCGGCAGCTGATCGATCACACGGAACGCTCCGCCCGCGGCCGCGATGATGCCCCGGCTTGTTTCCGGCAGCCCGAATTTCGCGCTCTCCGTGGCCACGGCGAGGTCTGCGGCCAGCACCAGTTCCAGTCCGCCGCCGAAGGCGACACCGTTCACCGCCGCGATAGTGGGTTTGCTGATGTAATGGTTGGCCCAGGCGCCGAAGCTCCAGTGTTCCCGGCCTTCCTGATACAGCGACTCGCCGCGGGCGATCGCCTTGAGGTCCGCTCCGGCGCAGAAGGCGCGCTCGCCCGTGCCGGTCAGGATCACGGCCCAGACGCTCGCGTCGCCGTCGGCCTGCTCCAGTGCCGAGCCGATGATCTCCGCCGAACCGCGATCGAGTGCGTTACGCGCCTCGGGCCGGTCGATGGTGATCACCATCGTGTGATCGTGCCGCTCGACCCGGATGGGTGGGGTGCTCACAGACCCTCCAGTTAGTCACATGAGTTAGCTATTTCCTCTAGATCAAACACCGGAACGCCTGTCCGCGGCAACCCCACACTGCTAGCATTAGAGATAAATCAGTAAGTTCATTCTACTTGTTCGAGGGCGTAGGGCCCTGCTGCGGAGGAGAACCGTGAGCCTCACTCTCATATTGGAGATGGCCGAGTCCGGACTCGGGGATCGGGTCGCCTTCGGTGGTCGGGCCGGGGGACTGACTTATCGGAAAATCGCTGACCGGGTCGCCCGTGCGTCCGGCGTAATCGCCGATCACGACCCTTCGCATGTCGTGTACCTCGGCGGCAACGGCCCAGCCTTCCCGCAGTTGCTGTTCTCGGCCGCGGCGGCCGGAGTTCCGTTCGTTCCGATGAACTATCGCTTCAGCGACGATGTATTGGCGGATCTGCTATCGGAATTCGAGCGGCCGCTGATGATCGTGGAGAGCAGGCATGAGGGACGCGCCGGGAGCGGCGGTCCGATCCTGTCGGTCGAGCAGTTCATCGAGCGGGCCGACGCGCACGAGCCGGTCGCGCCTGTCGTGGTGCCCGACGAAGCCCCGGTCGTACTCATCTACACCAGTGGAACCACCTCCCGGCCCAAGGCCGTGCCGCTGCGGCAGGAGAATCTACTGTCATATGTGATGTCGACCGTGGAGTTCGCGTCGGCGGATACGGACGAGACGGCACTGGTTTCCGTGCCGCCGTACCACGTGGCCGCGCTCGGCTCCGCCTTGACGAACTTCTACAGCGGTCGGCGGGTGGTGTACCTGCCGGACTTCGACGCCCGCGCCTGGCTGAACATGGTGAACGAGGAATCGGTGACCTTCGCGATGGTGGTGCCGACAATGCTCGCACGCATCGTCGATCTGCTCGACGGCGAACTCGCCGATGCGCCCGCCCTGCGCATGATCTCCTACGGCGGAGCCCGGATGCCGCGTCCGGTGCTGGCCAAGGCGCTGCGGGCATTCCCCGGCGTGGGGTTCTGCAACGCGTACGGGCTTACCGAGACCAGTTCGACGCTGGCGCTGCTCGGGCCCGATGACCACCGTGTCGCGCTGGAATCCGATGATCCGGTGGTTCGGGAGCGGCTCGGTAGTGTCGGTCGTCCGGTACCGGGAATCGAAATCCAGGTGCGTGACGACCGAGGGAATGTCGTGAGTGCCGGGGTTGTCGGCGAGTTGTATGTGCGCGGCAGCCAGGTCTCGGGCGAATACGTCGGCAAGGGGTCGGCATTGGACGTCGACGGTTGGTTCCCCACTCGCGACAGGGCTTGGATCGATGAGGAGGGCTACCTCTTCATCGGCGGACGCGCCGACGACACGATAATTCGCGGCGGTGAGAACATCGCTCCGGCCGAGATAGAGGACGTGCTGTTCTCCCATCCCGGTGTCCGCGATGTCGCGGTGATCGGCTTGCCGGACGAGGAATGGGGACAGAAGTTGGTCGCGG
Organism: Nocardia arizonensis; assembly: GCF_001310275.1. GTDB lineage: Bacteria > Actinomycetota > Actinomycetes > Mycobacteriales > Mycobacteriaceae > Nocardia > Nocardia arizonensis. The sequence continues at coordinate 89,021 of NZ_LGYZ01000088.1, read as the reverse complement.
TAGTCGTGCCCGAACCCGAGAAGTCACCCGATGTCGAGGAATTGCGCGGCTACGTGCGCTCGAAACTGCGCGGCTCGCGGACACCCGACGAGATCGTGTGGGAGGAGGTGCTGCCCACCACGCCAACGGGGAAGGTGCTGCGCCGCGCCCTGGTCGACAAGTACGCGAAGGCGTCGTCGTGACGAAACATGACTGTATGGAGCCATCGACCGAACGTGGAGAGAGAAGGACGGAAGCGTGGAATTGAAGCCGGGTATGCGATTGCGCAGTCAGGTGTGTGGCACCGAGGTGATCATCGTGCGCAAGCCGACGGAGCCGGTCGAGCTGACCTGCGGTGGGGCGGCGCTGATCGGGCTCACCGACGAGGTGCGGCCGGGGCTGTCCGTGGCAGAGGGGCTCGGCACCGGTAATCAGCTGGGAAAGCGCTATACCGCCCAACGAGTCACCAGCCTCGAGGTGCTGGTGACCAAGGCGGGGGAGGGCACCTTGGGCGACGGCACCGAGCCACTGGTCCTCAAGGACGCCAAACCGCTGCCTTCCAGCGACTGAGGCAGCAGAGAAGGCGGGCCCCGCCGGGCCCGCCTTCTCTCGCGTGGTGGTCAGTTCGGTGGCACGAACTCAGCCCAGAGCGCCGCTGGCGCGGAATTCGGCGATCTGGTCCCAGTCCATGCCCGCGTCCAACAGGATCTCCTCGGTGTGTTGGCCGAGTTCGGGCGCCGGACCGCGGGGAACGGTGAATTCGCCGTCGAACTGATAGGGGGGAGAAACCACCTTGAACGTGCTGCCGTCATTGGCGACCACCTCGGGAAGGTAGCCGTTGGCCAGCACCTGCGGGTTGCGATGGATCTCGGCGAAGGTGGCGCTGGAAGCCCATACGCCGTGGAATTCGGCCAGCGCCTGTTCCCATTCGGCCATTGTGCGGGTGGCGAAGACGGCGTCGAGTTCGGCCACGCAGGCCGCGCGGTTGACGTACCGCTTGCCCGCGTCGACGAATCGCTCGTCGCAGGCCAAGTCCTCGCGCCCGATCAAGACGCACAGTTCGCCCCAGAACCGATCCGATTGCAGACATACGAGGTTGAGCCAGCGGTCGTCCTTGGTGCGGTACAGGTTGACGATCGGGTTGGCGGCTTGACGCCGGTTCTGTCGGGGCAGCTCGCCGATGTCGGGACCGGCGGCCAGATCGGGGCTCATCGCCCACATGCCGGTGTTGAGCAGCGAGACATCGACAGTCCCGCCCTGGCCGCTGCGTTCCCGACGGAACAGCGCCATCGCGACCGCGCCCGCGATCGTGTTCGAACCCTGCAGGTCGTAGAACGCGGCGGGCTGCATCACCGGGTCCTCGGCGCCGGGCGGGGTGAGTTTGTAGAGTGTGCCCGCCGCCGACCAGGCCGCCGCCGAGTCGAACCCGCCGACGTCGGTCATCGGGCCCTTGCTGCCCCAGCCCGACCCCCGCACATAGATCAATCGGGGATTCTCGGCGGCGATGTCGTCGGCGTCGATATTGAGTCTGCTACGAAGTTCGGGCAGATAGCTGGTGAGGAACACATCGGCGTCGGCGACCAAGCGGCGAAGGACGGTTTGGCCGTCGGCCGTGGTGAGGTCAAGGGTGATGCTGCGCTTGCCCCGGTTGGGCACCTCGAGGAATGGGTTGGGTGCGGAGGTGTCGGTGTTCAGCGCGTTGCGCAGCGCGCGCTGGGGGTCACCGGTCGGCGGTTCCACCTTGATGACGTCGGCGCCGAGGTCGGCCATGATCGCCCCCGCGCCGGGGACGAACGTCCACGCGGCAACCTCGATTACCCGTACTCCTTCGAATGGGCCACCCATCGTCATGCCTCCTTGTCCTGCGCGCCGTCGGCCGACGCTGTCACATCCTGCTCGTCGCGACGGGTCGCGCGTAGGGCGTTGAGCATCTTGACGAAATGCCCTCGCTTCCATCCGTCCTGATCTTCACCCCAGCCGATCCGGTTCTCGAATTCCCAGCGCATCAGCGCGTTGCTGCCCGCGCCGCCTTCACACATATGACTGACCGCGAACCCTTCGGCTTGCATCGTGCGACCGGTGAGATCGGTCAGCTCGACCTGCATATGGCCGCTCCAGCCGGTCTCGGGATCGCGAAAGTTGCGCATCTTGCTGGCGGTCTTGTCCAGGCGTTCGAATATGCCGTTCTTGAGCAGCCAACCGTGGTTGAGCGGCGACCAGCCCGCGGCATCGCCGTCCTGGGGGCGGGCGAATCCGAGAAATCCGGTCTGCGCGCCCGCGTGCCCGAAGATGTACTGCACGCGGCCGCGGCCGCGTTCGCGTTCGATCTGGCGCCACAGCGGCCCGCCAGGGTCGGACACCCGGTGGTTGCCCGCCAGGTATTGGGGCTTCTTGCTCTGGCCGTGGTGTCCGCCGCGTGGGCCCCAGGTGCGATCTCGGATGGAGTAGCAGTCGATCGCAATGGTCTCGCCCCGCAGCACCAGTTCTCCGGTGATGTGTCCGAGCTGGTCCATGTGCGGGCTGTGCATAGCGGGCGGCTCACCGGGGGTGAAGCGGCGCGGTGGGTGAACGCTGTTGTGCTGCAAGGCGATCGAGAAGTTCGCGGCGGGGTCGAGATAGGTGATCTCGTAATCCATCAGCGGCCGCACCCGCTTCACGCTGAACCCTTTGTCGGGGAATGTGATGTCACGCAAGTCGGGATCGGGCGGCATCGGGGCGTCCACCGCGCTGCGGTAATAGGCGACGCGCCCCAGATCGGCGCCGCTGGGGTCCCAGGCGAAGATTCGCCAGGTCACAGTGCCGCGGTTCGCATGGTAGGCGGCATGGAGCCAACCGCCGATCCTGCGTTCGGGAACATTGAAGGACCACCACGTCGTCTCCGTCCAATACGGATCGTCGGTCAGCGGCTGATGATAGGTGTCATCTTCCGCGGTGAACGGCGTGTCGGCGGTGATCGTTTCGCTGGGAGCTGAGACTTCGGCCACTCCACGAATCTAGCATATGGTTAACTTATTTATAAGATAATCGGTGGAGTCGACAGCGTAATCGGCTCGCGAGGAGTGTGTATCCATGACAACAACGAGTCCCACCGGTTTCGGAGTCCTGACCGATGCGGCGATCGAGCGTTCGAAGCTGCGTAACGGCATTGCGGAACGTATACCGGCCGAGCCGCACAACTACGAGGTGACCTGGGACGGCATTCGTCACTTCGCGCAGTCCTATGGTGACGACAATCCGCTCTACAACGACCCGGAATACGGCAAGGGAACCCGGTGGGCGGGGATGGTGGCGCCGCCCGCTTTCCATTACACGATGGGTGAGTGTCATGCGCCCGCGCCGGATGCGGCGACCAAGGAGTTGCTGCGGGGCGACCCGTTCGCCGGACTCGGCTCCTACCAGGCCGCGATGGAATTCGAGTGGTGGCGTCCGCTCCGGTTGGGCGAGCGCCAGCGTTGTCTGCGCTCGCAGGTCGGTGTGATCGCCAAGAAGAGTGCGTTCGGTGGCCGCTCGGCCCACGTGACGCGCGCGTTCATCTATACCGGCACCGACGGGTTCCCTACCGCTATTCGCCGGGGCACGTGGGTCAATACCGAGCGCCACGCCACACGTGAGCGGAAGAAGGAAGTGCTGCGGCAAGATCCGTACACCGACGAACAACTCGCGGAGATCGACGCGGCCTACGCCGCGGAGACTCCGCGCGGTGCGCGACCGCGCTACTGGGAGGATGTGCGCGTCGGTGACGATCTCCCGGTCCGGGTCAAAGGCCCGCTGGTCACGACCGACATCGTGGTCTGGCACCTGGGCTGGGGCATGCAGCTCACCCCTTCGGGAGCCTTCCGTATAGCGCACGCGGTGCGCGCTAAGGCGCCCGGTCTGTACCCGCGCAACGCGCTGAACGTGCCCGATACCGTGCAACGCCTGCACTGGGAACCCGAGCGCGCCCATGAGCTCGGCCTGCCGACATCCTACGACTACGGCGCGATGCGCGAGACCTGGTTCACCCACTTGCTCACGGACTGGATCGGTGACGACGGTTGGCTGTGGAAGTTGTCGGTTCAGCACCGCGGCTTCAACTACATCGGCGACACTTCCTGGCTCGGTGGCAAGGTCGTCGACAAATACGAGGTCGACGGCCGCAGCGCGGTCGACTTGGAACTCACCTGCGTCAACCAGCGCGGAGGGGTGACCTCGCCCGCTACCGCCACGGTGCTGTTGCCCACTCGTGCCCGTGCGGTGGAACTGCCCGATCCGCCCGCGTCGACCCAGGACGAGTTGCTGGCCTGGGATATCGCCCGGCTGGCGAACAGGACGAGTGAGTAGTCGGCCTCGACGCCGTCGCGGCCATGTAGGTGAGCCCGAACAAGAAGGGTGCGTGCCGTATGGCACGCACCCCTTCCCGCGGTGTCGGCCGAATGTCAGTCGCCGCACCAATCACGCAGTACCGCTTCGGTATCCGAGCCCGGTGCCACCGGATCGCGGGCCGGCTCGTTGGGCGCGGTCGACAACCGCGGCGCGACGGCCGAGATGAGATGGCCCGCGCGCATGGTCAGACTGCCACGGGCGGCGATCTGGGGATGTTCGGCCGCCTCGGCGAAGTTCAGCACCGGCGCGACACAGGCGTCGGTGCCGTGGAAGGCGCGGGTCCACATCTCGCGGGTGCGTTCGCGGAACCGGGCGGCCAGCGCCGCACGCAGTTGCGGCCAGGTCTCCCGATCGTTCTGCGGTGGCAGTCCTGACAGTTCGAGCACGCGCAGCAGTTCCGCGTAGAACTTCGGCTCGATCGCTCCGACAGCCATCCACCCGCCGTCGGAGGTTTCGTACACGTCGTAATACGGTGCGCCGGTGTCCAAGAGGTTGGTGCCACGGCCGTCGGACCACTCACCATCGGCCCGCAAGCCGAGGATGAACGAGGCGAGCGAGACCGTGCCGTCGATGATCGCCGCATCGACCACCGTGCCCGCACCGGTGCGTTGGCGTTGCCAGAGCCCGGCGAGAATGCCGGTGAGCAGGAACATGCTGCCGCCCGCGAAATCACCCAGGAGGTTCAACGGCACCTGCGGTGGACCATCGGCGCGGCCGATCGCGTCGAGCACGCCGGTGACGGCGATGTATCCGATATCGTGGCCCGCTGTGCCCGCGAGCGGCCCGTCCTGGCCCCAACCGGTCATCCGGCCGTAGACCAGTCCGGGGTTTCTGGCCTGGCAGTGCTCTGGTCCGATGCCGAGCCGTTCGGCGACGCCGGGGCGGTACGGCTCGATGAGCACATCGGCGCGCTCGACCAGTCGCAGCAGCGTTTCGACGTCGCCGGACTGCTTGAGGTCCAGCGTGATACCGCGCCTGCCGCGCGCTACCACGGTATCGGCCCGGCGGGGTTGTTGCCCCGGCCGCTCTACCAGGACGACCTCGGCGCCGAGGTCGGCCAGCAGCATTCCGCAGTAGCGGCTCGGGCCGATGCCGGACAGTTCGATTACGCGAATTCCTCGCAACGGCAATGTCATCGGGATTCCATGTCATCGGTTTCGGGTGGACAGGTCTTGGCATAGAGCCCATTCGGGTCGTAGACGTGCGTGTCCTGATAGGGCCACGGGCAGGCCACGGCGGTCGCCGCCCCGGATAGCCGGACCATAGCGAAGCCGCCGGTGTAGAGCGCCGTGGCCAACCCGATCACCGCGAACGACACCGCGAATTCGCGCAGGATCGGTCGGTTGCTCATTCCGCGCCAGCGGGTGGCGATGGTGTTTCCGTCCGCGTCCTCGTAGACCGTGAGAGCGGCGATGCCGAACAACAGCAAGCACAGCAGCGGCTCCCAGAGCGCGTTGGACTGCCAGGTCGTGCCAGAACGGTACGCGGCGGTGGCGATCTGGGAATAGGTGATGATCTCGAGCCTGGTGGCCAGGTAGGCCTGGATCGAATCGAAGGCGAACGCGAGCGTGCCGGACAACAGGAATACCGACAGCATCGGCCTGCGAGCGAAGAACGAATCAGGTCCGCGGCGGTTCATCAGTCGGCTGTGCAGCCAGAGCCCGGGAACCACCGAGCTCACGAAGAACATGGCGTAGCCGGGAAGGGTGGACAGCGGCTGGACCGTTGGCAAGATACGGTACAGCGGCCAGGTCTCCGGCACATGCCACAGCCGCGGGTCATAGGCGGTGTAGGCACTCCAGCTGATCAGCGGATCGAAGATCGGGGCGACGAGAGTGGCCACGATCAGCATCACCAGCATCGGCTGGAACCGGCGCTCGGTCCACGACCGCCACGCGTACCAGCCGTACATGGCCAGAGCGGTGAGGAATACCCAGATATCCGCGATCAACGGCAGATTGGTGATTCCCATGAATGGCTCGTTGGCATAGACGCCGGTGCCGACAACGTGGCCGGGACGGGGCGGGTGGGCCGCGATGCGGTCACCCGGCCCCCGGACCGCCGTCGTCAATAGGATGACGGTCAATGCCAGCCAGACCGTGGCCACGATACCGATGACGACCTTGCGGCGCGTCGATATTCCTGTTCCGTATCGCTTGGTCGAGCCGAGTCGTCCGATCGCCGCTCGATCACCGGAAGTCGTCGATCTCAACGCCCGTCCTGACCGGGTTGGATATTCCTCCGTGGCTGTGCTTCCGTGCTGAGCCGGCGCTGTGCGAGGTGCGAGCGACTCGGCCGTGCGGGCGGAGTCGAGTCCGCGGCCTGCGGCGTCGCGGGCAGATGTTCGGACTTCGGCCGAATCTTGAACAGTGATTCCTGAGCCATACTGGCGACCAGGGTTCCGTAACGGTCGTAGACGCGGCCGGTGTACATTCCGCGGCCACCGGATGTGGATTCGGGCCGCAAGTCCATCAGTAGCCAGTCGTCGACCCGCACGGGGCGGTGTAGCCACAGGGAGTGATCGAGACTGGGCAGCACACCCACGTACTCGACCAGCGGGGCTTTGGACAGTCCCGTGCACATATCCGAAAGGAAGGTCAGCCCGCAGGCATGCGAATTCGGGTCGTCACCGAGCGGTTCGCGGAGCCGTACCCAGATCCTGGTCGGCCAGCGGTGCCAGGGTTCGGGGTCGGTGGGCACCCGGGCATCGACGTCGAGCATCCGTTTGTCGAGCGTGAACGAGGGCAGTTGCTCGGGGGCTTCGGCCTCGGGCGCGACCGCGGCCTGGTAGTCGGGCCCGTCCTTCGGCAGCTGGAATGACGCCGACAAATGCAGCACCGTCTTGTCTCGTTGCGAGGCGACCACGCGGCGGGTGGAGTACCGCCTGCCGTCCCGGTCACGCTCGACCCTGAGCGTCACCGGCGCCGTCGCGTCGCCGGGAACGAGGAAATAGCTGTGTAAAGAGTGCACGAGCCGATCCGGGGGCACGGTGTTGACCGCCGCTTGCAGCGCTTGGGCGGCCAGCTGCCCGCCGTAGAGCCCACGCCGGTCGTGCGCGCCGGTGGGTGCGGTTACGAAGGCGTTCGGTGAGACCGATCGCAGATCCAATACTTGCGCGACGGTCGTCGGGAACGGTTCGCTCGAGGTCGCGGTGGCTTCCGTCACGATTGCGTCTCCGGGTTCTCTGGTTCCACTGTCGGGTACCGCTACAGGAGTTCCAGGATCGTCGCGTTCGCCATACCGCCGCCCTCGCACATCGTCTGGAGGCCGTATCGGATTCCCTCCCGCCGCATCCGGTGAACCATCGTCGTCATCAGCCGCGCACCCGAGCCGCCGAGCGGGTGGCCGAGCGCGATCGCGCCGCCATCGGGGTTGGTGAGCTTCTCGGCGGCGTTGGTCTCGGCCAGCCAGGCCAGCACGACCGACGCGAATGCCTCATTCACCTCGAATGTTCCGATGTCCGACAGGGATAGGCCGCCGCGCCGCAATGCTTCGGCCGTAGCCGGGATCGGTCCGGTCAGCATGGTGACCGGGTCGTCACCGACCACCACGGCGGTGTGGATGCGCGCCCACGGTGTCAAGCCGAGCGCGGCGGCCTGCTCGGAGGTGGTGATCAGCAGCGCGGCGGCGCCATCGCTGATCTGGGACGAAGTACCGGCCGTGATGAGTCCGTCCTCGCGAAACGCGGGCCGCAGCCGGCCCAGCTTCTCGAGCGTGGTGTCGCGGCGCACGCCCCCGTCGGTATCCACTTGGGTGCCTTCGGGTAGTTGGATCGGGATTATCTCCTCGACGAACGCCCCGGCGTCGATCGCGGCGGCCGCCCGCTGATGCGATGCCAGCGCGAGTTCGTCGAGTCGATCGCGCGATAGCGACCACCGTCGCGCGATCATCTCCGCGCCGACCCCCTGGTCGAACCGGGAGACCCCGTAGCGGGCGCGTACGACGTCGGTCATCGGTTCGCCGACATCGACACCGCGCGAGGCGCCCATCGGTACCCGACTCATCATCTCGACACCGCCGGCGACCGCGAGGTCGTACTGGCCGGAGATCACGCCGGCCGCCGCGAAGTGCACGGCCTGCTGTGATGATCCGCACTGGCGGTCGACGGTGGTGGCAGGCACGGATTCGGGCCAGCCCGCGGCCAGCACGGCGTTGCGTCCGATGTTGCCGGTCTGCTCCCCGACCTGGCCGACGCAACCCCAGACGACGTCATCCACGACAGCCGGGTCGATGCCGGTCCGGGCGGCCAGCGCGGTGAGAGTGGCGGCCGAAGCGACAGCCGAGTGAACCCCGGCCAGTGCCCCGTTGCGGCGGCCGACAGGGGTACGTACGGCGCCGACGATAACGGCGTCTCGAGTTGTCATTGTGTAGCTTTCCTCTGTTCTCGGTGACGGATCGGATGACCGCGGGCGATCGACGCGGTGTGCTCAGCCGATGTTCGGCGACGCCTTCGCGATGGCACCGGCGTCGACCTTGAGCTGCATGCCGGTGATGTAGCGGGATTCGTCCGAGGCCAGGAAGACGACAGCGTTGCTCACGTCGCTCGGATCGACCCACGGCAGCGGCATCGCGTGCAAGGCAGGGAAGGCCAGCGCGGCGTCGTCGCGCGTCGGCTCCGCCATATCGGGACGGAACATCCGGTACATGCTGTCGTTGTGCAGCATGTCGGTGTCGACGTTGGACGGATGGATGGCGTTGACGCGGATGCCACGTGGGGCCAGTTGCACGGACAGGTCACGCACGAGCTGCGCGATGGCCCGCTTCGAGTAGCCGTAGCCTGCGCCACCGGGGCCCGAGGCCGGGTTGTCGACCGCACCGGAGAGGAGTCCGGCGACCGAGCCGATGCCGATCAACGATGCGCCGTCGCCGATGTGCGGGTAGGCGGCGGCGAATGTGTTGATCGCACCGACCAAGTTGACCTCGACCACTTCGAGGAACGTCTGCGGCGGGGTCTGGCCGAGCGGGCAGATCCCCGCGTTGGCGACGACGACATCGAGGCGGCCGAACCGGGCGACGCCTTCGGCGAGGACGGCTTCGAGGGCGGCGCGATCGCGTACGTCGGCGGCATGGAGCACGGCGTCGCGTCCGACTTCCTTGATGAGGCGGGCGGTTTCGTCCAGGTCCTCCTGGGTCGCCATCGGGTAGGTGAGGTTGTCCATCGGCTGCGGTACGTCGACACCGATGATGTCGGCGCCCTCCTTGGCCATGCTCAGTGCGTGGCTGCGGCCTTGACCGCGGCCGACGCCGGTGATGAACACGACTTTGCCATCGAGACGGCCGGTCATGGGTGCTCCTAGCTTCCGTGCGCCCGAGGTCGGGCGTCAATCAGTTAACTATTTTCTATAATTAAACACCATGCATCGGTGAACCGATAGCCTTCCGCCGCATTGCGGGCCCGTTGACCCGTTCGGACTAATTAGTTATCTTATTTACCCAATGGAAGGTGCTGGGTGTGATTCGCCCAGTCGTCAGTCAGGGGTTGTCGGTGCGAAGGATGACAATCGCGGTGGTGGCCGTGGAGCAGGGCCTCAAGGCCCGTCTCGCGCCGTCCGCGGCGATGGCTGCTCGAGCCGCGATCGGATCCGGCGGTGTTGCCGGCCTCGGCGAGTCGATGTCGTTCGACAAGGACGGGCAGATCGCGGGCGGCCTCGGCGCCGGCAACTGCGTATACGTGCCTCGTTCGAAGGGTGGCGCGTTCGTGGTCGAACCAGGCTTCGACCCGGTGTGCGGCACCATCGTTCCCGGGGTGGAGGTCGATCCGTGATATCGGTCGGCGAGATGGCTCGCGGACTCGCCTTCGATCCGGAGTTGGACGGCGAGGGGGTGCCCACTCGTCCGTTGGTCATCCTCGATCTGACCGAGGAGGCGAGTGCGGCGCAGGTCGCCGCCGCGGCCCGGTTACTGCGTGACTGTCCGGCGGTGACGATCGGGGTCGCCGGGACCGGCGTCGCCGGACCCGTGGGCGATCTGGTGGACGACCTCGATCTCACCCTGATCGAGTCGGTGGACACTCCCGCGTACCGGCCGTTGGTCGCGGTGCCCGATGTGGTCGAGGCAGTCGACGCGGTCGCCGACTCGGTCAACCGGAATCCGATGGCGGCGCTCACCTTCGCGCACGTGTTGCGCGCGACCGCGCGCCTCGACGTGCGCAACGGTTTGCACGCCGAGGCGGCGGCGTACTCGATGCTGCTGTCCGGCCGAGAGATCGGCGCCTGGGTGCGGGCGCGGGGGCCGCGCGTGATCCCGGACGGCGGAGTTGATCGGGTGCGCGTCCGCCGCGACGCCCAAGTGCTGCACATCGAACTGAACCGGCCTTCGCGACGCAACGCGATGGATGGGCTCCTTCGAGAGCAATTGGTCGAGGCATTGGAGATCGCGGTCGCCGATCCCGCGTTGACCGTGGAACTCGCTGGGTCCGGGCCGGTCTTCTGCGCCGGTGGTGATATCGCGGAATTCGGTACGGCCATCGACTATGCGGCCGCGTATTTCGTTCGCCTGCAACGTCATCCGGGATGGCTCCTGTATCGCCTGCGCGACCGGGCGAAAGTTCGCGTCCATGGTGCGTGCGTCGGCGCGGGCCTCGAGATTCCCGCATTCGCCGGCCAGGTGAGTTCAGCTCCCGGCACCGTGTTCAGCCTGCCCGAGGTGGGGATGGGACTGATCCCGGGCGCGGGCGGCACGGTGAGTATCACTCGCAGGATCGGCCGGTGGCGTACCGCCTGGCTTGGATTGACGGGCACCGGAATCGATGCCGCCACCGCACGGGACTGGGGCCTTGTCGACGAGATCGCCTGATGTGCAAGGTGTCTCGCTCTGGCACCGTGGCGGCCGCGACACTCGGTGAGCGGTCTCACTCGGTCTCGACAGTGCTTATTATCCTAACTAATAGTTAAAAGAGTTACCTTTATACTGGTTGCTGTGTACGTGCCGTAGGAGCTGAGGAAGTATGCGTGATGTGGTAATTGTCGACGCGGTGCGGAGTCCGATCGGTAGACGCGGCAAGGCTTTGGCGGACGTGCACGCGGTGGACCTGTCCGCCGAAGTACTCGGCGCGCTGGTCACACGGAACGGGCTGGATCCGGGACTCATCGATGATGTGATCTGGGGATGTGTCACCCAGATCGGTGATCAGTCGAGCAATATCGCGCGGTTCGCCGTGCTGGCGGCGGGATGGCCGGAATCGATCCCCGGTGTCACGGTCAACCGCGCCTGCGGGTCGAGCCAGCAGGCCCTGGACTTCGCGGCGCACGCCGTCGGCGGCGGTGCGTACGACCTGGTCGTGGCAGGCGGTGTCGAGACGATGAGCCGGGTGCCGCTCGGAGCGGCTCGAAAGACCGGATTTCCTTATGGCCCGCGGGTTTCCGAGCGATACGACAACTTCTCGTTCAACCAGGGGCTCAGCGCCGAGGCGATCGCGCGCGGATGGGGGTTGGGTCGCGAGGATGTCGATGCGTTTGCGGCCCGATCCCACGAACTGGCGGCGGCGGCGATCGACGGCGGAGCCTTCGCCGATCAGATCGTGCCGATCGAGACGGCCGCGGGGCCGTTCACGGTGGACGAGGGAGTGCGACGCGGCACAAGCGTGGCGAGTCTGGCCGGGCTGAAGCCCTCCTTCACCGCGAACGGCCTGGTGCACGCGGGCAATTCGTCGCAGATCTCCGATGGCGCGGCGGCGCTGCTGGTCACCACGAGTGAGCGGGCGATCGAACTGGGACTGACCCCGCTGGCTCGCTACCACACCGGTGTCGCCTGTGGGGCCGATCCGGTTCTCATGCTGACCGCACCGATCCCGGCCACCGAGAAGTTGTTGCGGAAGGCGGATGTCGGCATCGACGAGATCGGCGTATTCGAGGTGAACGAGGCATTCGCCGTGGTACCGATGGCCTGCCAGCGTGAACTCGGCATCGACGAGGCCAAGCTCAACCCGCTCGGCGGTGCGATCGCGGTCGGTCACCCGCTGGGGGCATCGGGGGCGATCCTGATGACTCGCATGCTCTATCACATGCGTGACAAGGGATTGCGGTACGGATTGCAGACGATGTGCGAGGGCGGCGGCACCGCCAACGCGACACTTGTCGAGCTGGTGGGGTAGACGGTGCGCAGGACACTGTTCGATGAGACCCACGAGGAATTCCGCGCGAATCTGCGCCGATTCCTCGAGCGCAAAGTCGTTCCCGAGTATCTCGGATGGCTCGCCGCGGGCGCGGTTCCGCGTAGCTTCTTCACCGAGATCGCCGCGCTCGGCGTTCAGGGCATGGCGATCGAGCCGGAGTACGGCGGCGTCGGGATCCGCGACTATCGCTACAACCAGATCGTGCAGGAGGAGGCGGCGCGTGCCGGGGTGACGCTGGGAACGCTGCGTACCCAACTCGACGTCATAGCGCCCTATTTCTTGGAGTACAGCAATCCCGAGCAGCGTGCGCGTTGGCTTCCCGGCATCGCCTCCGGTGAGCTGCTCACCGCGATCGCCATGACCGAACCGGGCACCGGTTCGGATCTGGCCGGTGTGCGGACCACCGCCGTGCGCGAGGGGGACCACTACGTGATCAACGGCGCCAAGACTTTCATCACCGGCGGCGGTCTTGCCGACCTGGTGATCGTGCTCGCGCGCACCAGCACCGATCCCGTCAACCGCCGGGCCGGGCTTTCGCTGATCGTCGTGGAGGCGGGTACTCCGGGGTTCGACAAGGGCCGCCGACTCGACAAGCTCGGGCTGCACGTGCAGGACACCGTCGAGCTGACATTCACCGACGTGCGGGTGCCGGTGGCGAACCTGCTCGGCGAGCGGGACGCCGGATTCTCCTACCTCGGTCACAACCTGGCGCAGGAACGGCTCGCCATCGCCGTCGGCGCGGTCGCCCAGGCCCGTGCCGCGGTCGATCTCACCATCGACTACGTGCGCGAACGCACCGTATTCGGGACCCGGGTCGCCGAATTCCAGAACACCAAATTCGAGTTGGCGGCCGTTAGCGCGGAAGTCGAAGCGGCGCAGGCGATGATCGACCACGCTGTCATCGAACTGGTAGCGGGGGAGCTCGATTCGGCGGATGCGGCCAGAACCAAATTGTTCTGCACCGAGATGCAGGGCCGAGCCATCGACCGTTGCCTGCAATTGTTCGGCGGCTACGGCTACATCACCGAACTGCCCATCGCCCGGCTCTACGCCGACGCACGAGTTTCGCGGATCTATGGCGGCACCAGCGAGGTCATGAAATCGATCATCGCCAAGTCTCTCGGGCTGTGACTCGACTCGAGCGAGTCATCGCGTCGGACAACGAAAACACATGAGGAGAATGCACCGTGCGGATAGACGGAATCTCAGCGCTGGTGACCGGAGCGTCCTCCGGTCTCGGCCACGCCACTGCCACCCGGCTGGTCGAACTTGGCGCATCGGTCGTCCTCGTCGATCTGCCCGGCTCCGCGGGTGCGACGGTGGCCGAGGAACTCGGCGAGCGCGCCCGGTTCGTCCCGGCGGACATCACCGATACCGACGCGGTGAACGCGGCGCTCGACGCCGCGACGCAAGCAGGCCCGCTGCGCGCGGTCGTGCACTGCGCGGGCAGGGGCGGCGATCGGCTGCGCATCATCGACGCGGACAAACGACCCGCCGATATCGACACTTTCACCGAGGTGATCCGGGTCAACCTGATCGGCACCTACAACGTATTGCGGCTCTCGGCGGCGCGCATGGCACTGAACGAACTGCTCGGCGGCGACCGCGGCGCGATCGTGATGACCTCTTCGGTCGCCGCCTTCGACGGCCAGATCGGCCAGACGTCCTACACTGCCGCGAAGGCAGGCGTGCACGGCATCACGCTGGTCGCGGCGCGCGATCTGGCCTCCTCGCAGATCCGCGTGAATACCATCGCCCCCGGCACCTTCGACACCGCGATGCTCGCGCGGCTTCGTCCTGATATCCGGGAGGGTCTGGCCGCCGCCATTCCGCATCCCAAGCGACTGGGTGATCCGGCCGACTTCGCGCATATGGCCGTCAGCTTGATCGAGAACCCGTTCGTCAACGGCGAGACCATCCGACTCGACGGGGCGATACGGATGGCCCCCCGCTGACGCGTCTCACCGTGCCGTAGCCGGGTTCCGAGATGAAAGCGGCACTGGCGCAGCGTGGTCCGGGTCCGTACGAGAAACACAGGTGGGGTTCACCCTGACGGTGAACCCCACCTGTGTTCGGGTATATCGGTGGCTCAGACCGGGATGGCGGCCTTCTCCAGAATGTGTACGCCGCAGGCGGATCCGAGACCGATCACATGGGCGAGACCCACCTTCGCGCCCTCGATCTGACGTTCGCCCGCTTCGCCCCGCAGATGGTGCGCGATCTCCCAGACGTTGGCGATACCGGTTGCCGCGATCGGGTGGCCCTTCGACTCGAGGCCACCGGAAACGTTCACCGGGGTCGATCCGTCACGCCAGGTGGCGCCGGACTCGAAGAAGTCGATGGCATTGCCGGGCTCGCACAGGCCGAGGTTGTCGTAATGCACCAATTCGGCGGTGGCGAAGCAGTCGTGCAGTTCCACCAGGTCAAGGTCCGATGGCGAGACACCGGCCTGTTCGTAGGCCTTCTGTGCCGCCGCCCGAGTGAGGGTATTGACGTTCGGCAACACCTGGCAGGCATCTTCCCACGGGTCGGTGGTGAGCACCGAGGCCGAGATCTTCACCGCGCGCTTGCGCTGTTCGAGCGAAAGAGTCCGCAGCACTTCATCGCTGACCAGCACCGCGGCGGCGCCGCCGTCACAGTTCGCCGAGCACATCGAGCGTGTGTTCGGGTAGGCGATCATCACGTCGTTCATGATCTGCTCGAGTGACATCCGCTTGGTATAGGCAGCCAGTGGATTCAGCGTGGAGTGCGCGTGGTTCTTCTCGCTGATCTTGGCGAACAGTTCGAACGCCTTGTCATCGAAGGCGCGATTCTGGAGGTACTCCATGCCGATCTGGGCGAAGACGCCCGGCATCGACTCGGTGCCGAGCCGACCCTCCAGCGTGGCGACGGCGCCGAAGCGGCCCTTGGGCGCGTAGTGCTTGCCCCCGTTCTTCTTCGCGCCACCGCCACCGAGCAGGCCCGCGCCCGCGAGCTTCTCCACACCCACCGCGAGGCCGTAGTTCGCCTCGCCCGCCTTGATCGCCATGATCGCGGTGCGCAGCGCGGTGGCACCGGTCGCGCAGGCGTTGGCGACGTTGTAGACCGGAATCCCGGTCTGGCCGACCTGCTTCTGCAGCGCCTGACCGAAGCCGGGGGCGCCCATCAGGTTGCCCGCCGCGATCACATCGATCGCGTCCATGGTGATGTCCGCGTCGCGCAACGCGCCGAGCGTGGCCTCGGCGCCGAGATCGACGGCGTCCTTGTCCGGGTGCTTACCGAACTTGGTCATGTGGATTCCGAGGATCCAGACAGCGGCCGACATCAGATCGCTCCGTTCACAGAAGGGGTTTCGGAGGGCTCGAAACCGAAGCCGATTGCCTCGATGCCGTCGTCATCGGTGCCGACGCTGTAGGTGACCAGCCGCAACGGCATCCCGAGCCGGATAGCATCCGCCGTGGGTTCGGTGTTGACGATATTGGCGCGTACGGCCGTTCCGGCACAGTCGACAACGCCCGCGACGAACGGCACCGGAATGCCGGGCGCGGACATCGAGACAATGGTGAATGTCTTCAGGGTGCCGGTCGTCGGCACCTCCGCGGGGCTGAAGGATGTCGTGAAACACGAGGCACAGGCGTTACGGCGCTCGAAGTATCTGGCGCCACAGTTGTCGCATTCCTGGGCGATCAAACGTGGTTTGTCGTCGAGCGCGAGATAGTCGACGATCGGGACTTGATGTGACACGGTGGACGGACCTCCTAGATGTTTCGCCCGCTTGCGGACCAGTACTTTTCTCGAATCACGCGCTTGAGCAGCTTGCCTGCTTCGGTACGTGGCAAACGGTCGAATTCGATCGTTCTCGGGCTCTTGTAGTTCGCGAGCTGCGTCTGGCTGTAGCTGATCAGTTCCGCGGCGAGTGCGTCCGATGCGACGACGCCGTCCACGAGTTCCACCACGGCCTTGACCTGCTCGCCCCACTCGGGGTCGGGGATGCCGATCACCGCGACGTCACCGACGGCGGGGTGGCTCGACAGCACGCCCTCGATTTCGGCCGGATAGATGTTGACACCGCCGCTGATGATCATGTCCTTGGCGCGGTCGCGGATGAACAGATAGCCGTCGGCGTCGAGGTAGCCGATGTCGCCGATGGTGAATGCCTTACCGCGATGCACGGATTCGGTGAGTTCCGGGTCGCCGCGGTATTCGAAACCCGGTCCGTCCACCGGCTCCAGGTAGACGTTGCCGATCTCGCCCGCGGGCAGCTCGGCGCCGTTGTCATCGAGGATTTTCACCGTCATGCCGCGAACGGCCCTGCCCACGGTGCCGGGCCTTTCCAGCCATCGGTGCGGTTTGGCGATGGTTGCCGCGCCTTCCATGCCGCCGTAGGTCTCCCACAGCACCGGCCCCCACCAGTCCATCATCTCCTTCTTGACCTGGAGTGGACAGGGTGCGGCGGAGTGCACGACAGAGGACAGGCTGCTGAGGTCGTAGCGAGTGCGCACTTCCTCGGGCAGGCGCAGCATCCGCACGAACTGGGTGGGCACCATGCAGGCGGTGGTCACCGCGTGCTTCTCGATCTTCGCCAGCGCCTGTTCGGCGTCGAAGCGACCCATGATCGCCAGCGCTTGGCCGACATTGAGCGCGCCGAGGTAGAAGCCCTGACATCCACCGTGATGCATGCCCGCCGAGACCAGATGCACCCCGTCGAAGGGCAGGAAGTTGAAGGCGCGGCCGAATGAACTCATCGCATTGGCGGCAGCCGACGGTTCCATCTTCGGCGTCGCGCGGACGATGCCCTTGGGCTTGCCGGTTGTGCCGGACGAGTAGCGGATCGGTCCGCCGAGGGTGCGGTCGATCGGGGGCGTGTCGGGTCGGCCCGCGACGAGTTCGGCCTGGGTGAGAAAGCCCGGGGCGGCGTCGCCGACCGTGATCGAGGTAGTCAATGCGTCGAGCCTGCTCAGATCACCCAGCCGCTCGACGTAGTCGGGATGGGTCACCATCACCTTGGCGCCGGAGTGCTCGAGGATCGAGCCGAATTCCTCCTCCGACAATGACGGGTTCAGCGCGAGGTATCTCAGTCCGATCTCGGAGGTGGCGAGCTGCCACACGACCGCGTCGACATCGTTGGGCAGGGCGTAGGCGACGATGTCGCCCGCCTCGATCCCACGTGCGCGCAGACCGTGTGCGATACGGTGCGCCGAACCCGCCAGCTCACCGAAGGTCAGCGTTCGGCCACTGGGAGATTCGACGATGGCTGGTAGCTCGGGTCGGTCTTCCGCGATCCACCACACACCGAGGCGTTGATCCCACGGATGCTGCACGAGATTTCCCCTTTGCTGCTGTGTGTTCTCGAGGGCAATGAGTTCACAATATATCTATATAGTTAGATCAGAAAGATCAGTAAGATGATTTAGCGGAAGGTCGGCGGCTCGTTGCGTCTCGGCTTGGCCCTGCGCTCTTCGGTCGGCGCGTTACCGATGTGGGTGTAGGCCATTCCGTTCTGCAGGGCCATCGAACGGGTCATATCCATCGACTCCCAAATGGCGCGGACGGTGCCTTGAATGGCGATCGGGTTGCGCGCCGCGATCGATGCCGCGATGGCATGCGCTCGTTCGTGCAGGCGCGTCCGCTCGACGACTTCGGTCACCAGGCCCATGCGCAGGGCGGTATCGGCGGTGATCCGCTCCTCGGTGCCCATCAGCGCCCACCGCAGGACATCGCCGAGCGGGACGTTGCGCTTGAGCATGCCGATCGGCTCGAGTGCGGAGACGATGCCGCCATTCGCGTGCGGATCGAAGAACTGGGCGTCCGTCGAGCAGATGACGATGTCGGATTCGTTGAGAAAGTACTGAGCGCCGCCGGCCGCCATGCCGTGCACCGCGGTGACGACCGGCTTCCAGCATCGGTGGTGCAGTTTGGGGGAGAGGGTCACGCCGGGATCGAAGGTGTTCCATATGTTCGATCGGAAGAACCAGCCGGTGCCCGCCTTGACGTCGGCGCCGGTGCAGAAGGCGCGATCGCCGTTCGCGCGCAACACCACCGCGTGAATCTGGTCGGTGTCGCGAATTGTCCGCCACGCCCAGGAGATCTCCGCGGCCGAGCGGTCGGTGAACGAGTTCAGCGCCTCGGGTCGGTTGAGCGTGATGGTGGCGACGTGATCGTCGCCGACTTCGAACTCGATCTCTGTCAAGTCGATGCCGTCGGGTCGGTTCGCCTGGCCGTTCGCCGGGGTCTGTGGGTCGCCATCGGCTGGTTGAGGCAATCCGGGGGTAGCTTGAATCATATTAATAAGTATACTCTTACAAAGGTTGGAAACAGCACACCGAGCGAAGCGGATGCAGGAGTGGAACGCATGGGAAGTCTCGATGGACGAGTGGTGGTCATCACCGGAGCGGGGCGCGGCATCGGCCGTGAACACGCGCTGCTGTACGCCGCCGAGGGCGCCAAGGTGGTCGTCAACGACCTGGGTGGCGCTGTCGACGGTTCGGGTAACGACGTCACCGCCGCCGAACTCGTGGTCAAGGAGATCCAGGCGCTCGGTGGCGAGGCCATCGCCAATACCGACGACGTCGCCAGCTGGGACGGCGCCGAACGGCTGATCTCGAGTGCGGTCGAGCATTTCGGCGATCTGCACGTGCTGGTCAACAATGCGGGAATTCTGCGAGACCGCACCCTCGTCAACATGAGTGAGCAGGAGTGGGACGCGGTCATTCACGTCCATCTCAAGGGCCATTTCTGCCCGTTGCGCCACGCCGCCGCGTATTGGCGTGACCAGGCCAAGGCGGGTAGCGCGGTCAAGCGTTCGGTGATCAACACTTCGTCGACATCCGGCCTGTTCGGTCAGCCGGGCCAGACGAACTACGGTGCCGCCAAATCCGGCATCGCGATGATGACGATGATCGCGTCGGGCGAGCTCGCTCGCTATCACGTGCGCGTCAACGCCATCGCGCCCGCCGCCCTCACACGGCTCACCGCGGGGCTGCCCGGCGTCCCGGACCCGAACAAGGGTGAAGAGGTCGGCGCGATGGATCCGGCGAATGTATCGCCGTTCGTGGCCTATCTCGGGACCGAGGACTGCCCGATCACCGGGCGGGTGTTCTTCGTGATGGGCAATCGGGTGCAGCTGTTCCAACCGTGGTCGATCATCGACAAGATCGAAAAGCCGGGCGCCGACCGCTGGACCGTCGGGGAACTCGCGGCCGAAGCCGCCAAATTCGCCACCGTGCCGTTCGAGCTCAACCACCCGATGCGGGGCTGAGATGGTCGCACAACGCTTTCCTGTCGAGGGCGGTCATATCCTGATGTTCGCGCGATCAATCGGCGACACCAGCGTGGACTACTCCGATGGGCAGATGGTCGAGAACGGTCTCGCGGGCGTGGTCGCGCCGCCGACCTTCGTGCAGTGCGGCGCGCAGTTCGATCCCGACTTCCCGCTGCGTCCCCACGAGGGGCGACCGTGGATGGGCTCGGGGGCCACCGCGAGCGGCCTGGCCGAACCAGCGAATGCCGAGGCGGACGCCGCCGGGCAGACCAAGCAGGCCGGTGGCGGGGGGCCGCTGCACGCGGAACAGCGGTTCGACTTCGCGCGGCCCGTGCGCGTCGGCGACGTCCTCACCGCCCAACAGCGTGCGGGGCGCACGTGGGAGAAGCAGGGGCGTCGTGGCGGCACGCTCATGTTCACCGAGTCGATCACCGAATACCGCGACGCCGCAGGTGAATTGGTGGTGACTGCGACAGCGGTAGCGGTCGCCACCCAGAGTGCGCCCGTACGGTCCGGGGCCGGAGAGGAATCCCATGACTAGTGCCGCCGTGAACGAGGCGAAGGTCGGTGACGTTCGTCGGTTGAAGTTGGTGGACGACCTGACCCGAACTCGAATCGTCCAGTACGCCGGCGCCTCGGGCGACTACAACCCGTTGCACACCGACGAGGTCTTCGCTCGCAAGGTGGCGGGGGCTCCGGGCGTCTTCGCGCACGGCATGCTCACGATGGGCATGACCGGCCGCGTGGTGACCGATTGGTTCGGGGCCGAGAACATCACCGGCTACAGCGCGCGATTCGTCGCACAGGTGTGGCCGGGCGATTCACTGACCGCCGAGGCCCGCATCGACGAGATCGTCGGCGGCGAAGCCCACATCGCGCTGATCACGACGAACCAGCGCGACGAGACCGTCTTGACCGGGTCGGCCGTCGTACGGATCGACACCAAATCCGAAGGATAGTACTGCCATGTCCACTGCCGTTGCAGCAATGGAGTTCACCGACCTCAGCGAGGCCGTCATGTACGACAACCCGTACCCACGGTATGCGTACCTGCGCCGGAACGCTCCACTGTCCAAGGTCAAGGCGCCGCTGATGACACGCGGAGCCGCGTACATGCTGACGCGGTATGAGGACGTCAAGACCATGCACAGCGATCCGCGGTTCTCCTCGGACTCGAATGCCAACAGCGGTCTGGCGAAGTTCTCGTGGATGCTGCCCGCGACACTGCGTCTATTGGGCGAGACCATGCCGTTCAAGGATGATCCCGACCACAAGCGGCTACGGAATCTCGTCCACAAGGCGTTCACTCCGAAATTGGTCGCCGGTATGGCCGACGACATCACCCGCATCACCGACGACCTGATCGAACGAGCCGCCGCCAAGGGAGAAATCGATTTCATCGATGACTTCGCGATGCGACTGCCGCTGGCGGTGATCGCGTCGATGCTCGGAGTCAGCGACGCCGACCGCGATCGCTTCCACGAGTGGTCGCACAAGCTCTCGGCCGCGGGCGGCGGCGGCCTCCTCGGCATGATCAGGAGTATGGGCACCGGTCGGAAGTTGCTCGCCTTCTTCGACCATCTGGTGGACCAACGGCGCCTCGACCCCGACAGCGGCCTTATCTCGAGCCTGATCGCGGCCAGGGAAGAGGGCGACAAGCTCAGCGACCGGGAAGTGCTCGGCATGGTCTTCCTGCTTTTGTTGGCCGGACACGACACGACGTCGAACCTCGTCGGCAGCAGCGTCCTGGCGTTGCTGGAGAATCCGGATCAGTTGGCGGTGCTGCGCGAGGACCCCGAGCGCATCGACAACGGCATCGAGGAACTGCTGCGCTTCACCTCGCCGGTGGCCTGCGGCACCACGCGCTACGCCACCGAGGACGTCGAGATCGCCGGATCGGTGATTCCGAAGGGCGGACAGGTCCTGGGCATGATCATCTCGGCCAACCGCGACGAGACGGTGTTCCACGACCCGGACACCCTCGATCTCAGCCGCGCGGCGGGTAAGCATCTCGCCTTCGCGTACGGCACGCACTACTGCATGGGCCACCCGCTGGCCAGGCTCGAGGGCCGGATCGCACTGCGTTCGTTCGTGGAGCGGTTCAGCACCATCGAGTTGGCCGTGCCGCGTTCGAGCTTGCGTTACAAGCAGACGCCGTCACTGCGTGGTCTGTCCTCGCTGCCGCTGCGGGTGCGTTGACATGGGGGCGGAAATGGACCAGAAGCACGGTGGCGCAGAGGTATTCGACTACTCGATCAAAGACGAGGACATCGAGCGCGCTCGATTGCTGCTCGGTCTGGACGCGCCGACCGGAATCGACGAGTACTACCGGACGGCGACTCCCGACGGCATACGGAACTTCGCACGCGGCTACGGCGACGACAATCCGCTCTTCGCCGATCCCGAGTACGGCCCGAAAACCCGCTGGGGCAGCCAGATCGCGCCGCCGATGATTCCGATCGCCATGTGCCGCAAGACGTTCGGTGATCCGATTCCCGAGGATATCCGTAAGGCGACGAAGGGGCTGTTCTCCGGCGTGCACCTGTTCGTCTCGGGCCAGGACACCGAGTGGTTCCGCCCGGTGTATCCCGGCGACGAGCTGTACGCCTTCGGTGGGCTCGAGTCCATCGAGGAGAAGACCAGCGAGTTCGCAGGCCGCTCGATCATTCGGGTGCTGCGCTCGGTGCGTGTCAACCAGCGCGGCGAGGTGGTGGCCGTGCTGCGGACGATCCTGATCGCCACGGAGCGCAAGCAATCGCGCGAGCGCGGCAAGTACATGGGCATCGAGCCCGCGACCTACACCGACGAGCAGATCGCCGAGATCGATGAGATCTACGCGGCCGAAGGGCCGCGCGGCGCCGACCCCAGGTACTTCGAGGACGTGCAGATCGGCGATGTGCTGCCGAAGATGGCCAAAGGTCCGCTCACGCTGACCGACATCATCTCCTTCCACGCGGGTGGGTACGGTTTCGCGCCCTACGGCATTGGTCCGGCGCGCATCGGTTACCGCAACCGGCAGCGAGTGCCGAAGTTCTACATCAAGAACGCCGCGGGTATCCCGGATGCCGCGCAGCGGCTGCATTGGGAGAACGAATGGTCGCAGTCGATCGGCAATCCGATGGCCTACGACTACGGCGTCACCCGGGAATGCTGGCTCACCCACTACCTCACCGACTGGATGGGCGACGACGGGTGGCTGGTGCGCCAGCACGACGAGATGCGCAAATTCAACTATATCGGTGACACCCAGGTCATCACCGGCGAAGTGGTCGGCAAGCGCGTCGAAGACGGCAACGGACTGGTGGATGTGCGATTCAGGGCGACCAATCAGCGCGGGGAGGTAACCGCTCCCGCCACGGCGACGATCGCTTTGCCCAGCCGCGAACTCGGCCCGGTGCTGCTGCCGAAGGTCGGCGCCGACCTCGAGCGAAAGGCTGTGGGCATGCTGGCCAGGCACCGCGAACTCGCCGCGGAGAAGCGCCGATGAGCGGTTCCGCCACCGCGTCGAGCGCTGACTCGGTCATCGATACCGGCACCGACACCGTCCTCGCGCGGATCACCGAAGGCGTCGGCGTCGTGACCCTGAACAGGCCGGAGCGTCGCAATGCGCTGCACCCGGAGATGTTCGACGGCGTACCTCGCGCATTGGAGCGCTTCGCCGAGGACTCCGAGGTCGGTTGCGTCCTGATCAACGGGGCGGGCGCCTCGTTCTGCGCGGGCGGTGACGTCCGCGACGGGCGCGCCCGTCGCGCCGCGGATAGCGACCCACCGCCGACGCTCGAACAGCGGGTCGCCGAGCTGACGCACAACGCTCGTATGGTTCGACTACTGCATGAGATGCCCAAGGTGACCATCGCGGCGCTGTCGGGTGGCTCGGTGGGTGCAGGTCTCTCGATCGCCCTGTCGACCGATCTGCGGGTCGCCGACCGGTCGGCCATGCTGATCCCGGGCTGGGGGCGGCTGGCGCTGTCCGGCGATTTCGGCGGCGCCTGGTTTCTCTCGCGCCTGGTCGGCCCGTCCAAAGCGCTCGAGTTGCTGGTCGATGGGGCGCCGATAGCGGCGGATGCCGCGCTGGCACTCGGACTGGTGAACCGGGTCGTCGAAGTGGACGAACTGGATACCGCGGCGATGGCTTGGGCACGCACCATCGCCTCGGGCCCGTCCGTGGCCTTGGGACGCATGAAGGCCAATGTGCTCGACGCGTACCGACTGTCGCTGGCCGAGGCGCTGCCCCTGGAAAGCGAGCGCATGGTTCGGTCCGGGTCGACCGACGAACACAAGCAGGCGGTCCGGGCCTGGCTGGCCGCCGCCGCGGCCAAGAAGTCGTCCTGACCGGATACGGAGATGAGAAGACGAACATGAGCGACAGCAAGAGTGTTCCACCCGAGTTGCGCGAGTGGATCATATCGGTCACCGGTGCGGACGACATCGAAGTGAAACGAGTCACCGGCGGCGCCAGCAGAGAAGCATGGTTCGTCGAGGCCGTGACCGGTGACACCACGGTGCCGCTGTTCTTGCGTTACGACCGCCGAGTGCCCAAGCCCGGCAGCGTATTCCACACCCTTCAGGTGGAGGCCGAGATACTCACCGCGCTGCACGCCCACGGTGTGGCGGTGCCCGAGGTGGTGGCAGTGCACCCCGAACAACAGGCCACCCTGCTCGAGCGGATCAGCGGGGCCACGTGGTTTCGACTCATCAAGGACGAGGACGAGCAGGTCAGCGTCGCCAAGGACTTCATCGAGAAGCTTGCGGCCATGCACCGCATCGACCCGCGCGACCTCGGTATCGCGGCGCTGGGGGAGGTGCGTACGGTCGGTGAGCATGTGCGCGACGAGATCGCCGCGATGCGAAAGCGCGTGGCGCGCAGGGACGAACCGGCGCCCCTGTTGAACTTCTGCCTCGACTGGCTCGAACGCAATGTGCCCGAATACGACGGCCCGGTCGTGCTCGTCCAGGGGGACACCGGTCCCGGCAACTTCATGTACGAGAACGGGAAGGTCACCGCCATCGTCGACATGGAACTCGCCCACTACGGCGACCCCATGGACGATATCGCGTGGCTGTCGTTGCGCACGGTGCAGGACACCTTCACCCACTTCCCGTCGCGGCTGGCCGAATACGAGCGGCTGTCCGGCCATAAGCTGGACGAGCGGCGGATCTGGTACTACCGGCTGCTCGCCGAGACCCGCTTGGCGACCAACAACAACGCGGGTATCGACGCACGGGTGGCGCCGGTCGTCGGCTCGCCCGACGCAGGCAGCGCGCTCATCTTCGGGATGCTGCACCGAAGGCTGCTGATCGAGGCGCTGGCGCATGTGGTGGGAATCGAAGCCGAGCGAATGGATTTCGAATCGGATGCGCCGGATTCGCCCTACAGTTCGACATACGACACCACGCTCGGCGTCCTCGAGCACGTCGCCGCTCGCGCGGGAGACGCCTTGGCGGTGCAGTGGACCAAAGGTGCGGCGCGGCTGGTCAAGTTCCTGCGGGAGGTCGATCGCCGCGGCGCTGCGCTGGACGCGCAAGAACTGGCCGAACTGGCCGAACTGCTCGGCGCCGAGCCTGCCACGGTGGATGCGGGCCGAGCCGCGCTCGCCGGCCTGGTCGAAGCCGGCGAACTCGATGAACTGGATTACGTCGCTCAGATCTGGCGAGGTATCCAGCGTGACAACTATCTGATGCGCACCGCCTCCGGGGCGCTCTACGACCGAACCTGGCCGTGTCTGAATTGAGGAGACCCCGATGGGTATTGCGTTGACCGATGACCACCGCCAACTCGAGGAGGTCGCACGTTCCTTCCTCGGTGCGCACAAGGCTCGCACACTCTCCCGTGAGCTGCTCGACGCACCGGAAGCGGGTAGGCCGCTCTTCTGGTCCGAGCTCGCCCAACTCGGCTGGCTCGGGCTGCACATCGCCGAGGCCGATGGCGGGTCCGGCTTCGGGCTGCTGGAATTGGTCGTGGTGGTGGAGGAACTCGGCAGGGTGGTGGCACCCGGTCCGTTCGTTCCGACCGTGACAGCGTCCGCGGTGATCGCCGCCGCGGGTAGTGCGGAGCAGAAGAGGCGCTTACTCCCTGGCCTGCTGGACGGATCGACCGTCGCGGGCATCGGAGTCGCGGGCGACATCACGATCAAGGGCGGCGAGGCGACCGGATCGGCGGGCGTGGTGCTGGGAGCCGGTCTGGCCGATCTGCTGGTTCTGGTGGCAGGCGAAGATGTGCTGATCGTCGAGCGTGGCCGTGCCGGACTGTCCGCCGAGATCCCCGAGAATTTGGATCCGACACGCCGATCGGGTCGGATCACGCTGGCGGACATGGCCGTCAGCGACGCGGATGTCCTCGTGGGACAGCGTGCGCTACTGCTGGCGTACACGCGGACCATCGTGGCCGCCGAGGCGGTGGGCGGCGCCGAGGACGCACTGGACGCCGCGGTGGAATACGCCAAGGTGCGCAAGCAGTTCGGGCGCGTGATCGGCTCTTTCCAGGCTGTCAAGCACCACTTGGCGAACATGGCGGTGGCGGCGGAGTCCGCGCTGGCGCTGGTGTGGGATGCCGCACGTGCCGCGACCGAGGACGACGGGCAGTTCCAGCTGGCGGCGGCCGCCGCGGCGACACTGGCACTGCCCGGCTACGTGCGCAATGCCGAGCTGAACATCCAGGTGCACGGCGGTATCGGGTTCACCTGGGAACACGACGCACATCTGCATCTGCGCCGCGCCGCGACACTGGACGCGATCTTCGGCGGTGGCGCCGCCGAAGACGACCTGTTCGCGCTCTCGGCGGCGGGCGTCAAGCGGGCCAACAGCCTCGATCTGCCCGATTCAGCCGAAACGATCCGGGCCGAAGTGCGCTCGGTGCTCACCGCCGCCGCGGCGATCGAGGACGAGCGCGCCCGCCGCGAACGTCTCATCGAGACCGGTTGTGCCATGCCGCATTGGCCCAAGCCGTGGGGCCGAGCCGCCGACGCGGTCGAGCAACTGGTCATAGAGCAGGAATTCGCCAACGCGCAGCTCGCGCGTCCCGAGTACGGCATCACCGGGTGGGTGATTCTGACGCTCATCCAGCACGGCACCGCCGAGCAGATCGAGCGCTTCGTCCGTCCGGCTCTCGTCGGGGACGAGGTCTGGTGCCAGTTGTTCTCCGAACCCGAGGCCGGATCCGACGCCGCCGCGATCAAGACCAAGGCGACGCGGGTCGAGGGCGGCTGGAGGATCACCGGGCAGAAGGTGTGGACCAGCGGTGCGCACAGGTGCCGGCGCGGCCTGGCCACGGTGCGCACCGACCCGTCGGCGCCCAAGCACGAGGGCATCACCACGGTGATCATCGACATGTCCGCGCCGGGTGTCGAGGTCCGTCCGCTGCGCCAGATCACCGGTGGGGCGGAGTTCAACGAGGTGTTCTTCGACAATGTGTTCGTGCCCGACGACAATGTGGTCGGCGCTCCCAACGCGGGCTGGACGGTCGCCAGGGCGACGCTGGGCAACGAACGCGTCGGTATCGGCGGTGGCGTCGCGGGCAGTCAGGGTGCGGCCGAGTACATGGTCAAGCTGGGCGAGAAGTACGGCGAAAGTGTCACGGGCGCGCGTCCGCTGGTCGGCCGCTTCTTGGCAGACGACGAGGCGCTGCGGGTGCTGAACCTGCGCCGGGCGGCGCGCAGTGTGGCAGGCGGCCCGCCGGGACCGGAGGGCAACATCACCAAGCTGTTGTTGGCCGAGCACATCAGTGACCGGGCACACCTGTCGGCGCGCCTGCTCGGCCAAGACGTGGCGCTGGGTTCCGGTCCCGCGAAGATGGTCGGGTTGATGCTGTTGGCCTCGCGCGGTATGTCGATCGCGGGCGGCACCTCGGAGATCACCCGCAACCAGATCGCCGAACGCATTCTGGGAATGCCACGCGATCCGCTGGTGAGCTGATACCCGCGCGGTGTCGGTCAGGCGGGGTCTGCGTCACGAGGCACGAACGTCGTGGCGCCGACCCCGTCGGGCATTCCCGATCGCGCGCGCACCGGCATTCCTATCCGCACCGATTCCGGGTCGCAGTCGACGATATTGGCGGCGACGCGCAGTCCGGGCGCCTCGTCGAGTTCGATCAGCGCGATGACATAGGGGACCGGCATCTCTGGTCGATAGGGATGGTGATTGACGGTGAATGTGAAGACCGTCCCGGTGCCGGGAATCTCGATTCGCTCCGATCGGCCGCCGCAGACGGCACAGTTTTCGGCGCTCGGATAGATCCAATTCCCGCAATCGGGGCATCGATGGACCTCGACAGTCGCGGATGCGGCGGTGCGGGACGGATCGGCGGAGGACTCGATACTCGACACGCTTTGACTGTACATTGAGTTAGAAAATTTAGGAGTATCGATGCGCTATCCGGAGAAGGACGCGGCGATCACCGGGGTCGGCATTTCCCGAATCGGCCGCCGGACCGGTATCCCCGGCTCCGAGCTGACTCTCGAGGCCGCGCGCGCGGCGATCGCCGACGCGGGTCTGCGGCCGAGCGACATCGACGGTCTCGCGACCCTCGGTGACACGCCGCCGCGTGCCGTCGTCGAGGCGCTCGGACTCGAAGTGCGCTACAAGGGAGGCGGATTCGAGACCGGCGGTCTGCTCTCTCCGGTGATGTCGGCGGCCGTCGCCGTCGGCGAGGGTCGCGCTCGACACGTGCTCATCTATCGCACCGTCGCGATGATGGGCGGAACCGTCGACCCGAGGCCGAAATCCGATTCCGGTGACAACGCCGCGGGCGGTGTCGGCGACAAACCGCGTGGCGCGGCCAACGGCGACGCGCGCGCTCAGGCGATGCGCACGATGGCCGACATACCGGCGCTGCTTGGCGCGCACGCCTATTCGGCGGCGAACTGGCTGGCGATGGCGTGCCGACGGCATATGGAGCTCTACGGTACGACAAAGGAGCAGCTGGGCTGGGTGGCGTTGCACAGCCGGGCCAATGCCGCACTGAATCCGCTTGCCGTGTACCGGGACCCGATGAGCATGGATGACTATCTGAGCGCCCGCCCGGTGTCGACGCCCTTCGGTCTGCTCGACTGCGATGTGCCCGTCGACGGATCCATCGCCATCGTGGTGTCGACCCGCGCGGATGCCGCGGATGCGCCGTCACCCGCGGTCTTCTTCGAGGCGATCGGCGGCGCCGACGGCGCGGGCGGTTGGACGCAGCGATCCGACTATCCCACAATGGCCTCGGCCGACGCCGCGGCCCAACTCTGGTCGCGCACGACGTTGCGCCCGCACGATCTCGACATCGCCCAGTTGTACGACGGATTCACCTTCCTCACCCTCGCCTGGCTGGAAGCGCTGGGGATCTGCGCGCCCGGGGAGGGCGGTCCGTTCGTCGAGGGCGGCCACCGAATAGGCCGAGCGGGCATCCTGCCGTTGAACACCTACGGCGGACAGTTGTCCGCCGGCCGGATGCACGGTTACTGGGTGTTGCACGAAGCCTGTCTGCAATTGCGCGGTGCGGCGGGGCAGCGGCAGTTGCCACGGCGACCCGAGGTCGCCGTCGTCTCCGCCGGTGGCGGTCCCATCGCCGGGTGCATGTTGCTCACCCGGTAGTCCGAGTAATCAAGGAGTGTTCGTGGAGCATCCGCAAAGACCGTCGATCGGAACGGAGTTGGCCGAAGCGGCACGACGTTTCGGCCGGACACCGGTCATCGTGCACAGTGCGGTACGGCCCGCCGAGACGACGCTGGGGGAGCTCTGGAGCGAGAGTTGTCAGGTCGCCGCCCGCTTGCGGGAACTGGGGGTCGGGCCCGGTGATGTCGTCGCCGTGCAGCTGCCGAACTGGCGTGAATGCTTCGTCGTCCATGCCGCCGCGTGGGCGGCGGGCGCGGTGCTGCTGCCGATCGTGCCCATCTACGGCCCACGCGAGGTAGAGTTCATCCTGCGCCGGTCCGGCGCGAAGGTGTTCGTCGCGGCCTCGCGGTGGCGCGGGCGCGACAACGGTGAACTCTTCCGGGTATCGGCCCGGCCTCCGACGCTGCAATACTGTTTCGCCGTCGGCGAGTCGATACCGGATGTCGCCGACTACACCGATCTCGTCACCGGTGATCCGGCCGGGTTCGAGCCGTACGTGCCGAATCGCCCTGGAGAGTGCTGCCTGTTGGTGTACACATCGGGCACGACTTCCGAACCCAAGGGGGTTCGCCACAGTCACGAATCCTTGCTCGGCGAGGTCCGCGCGATGGAGAGCCTGCGCGGCAGTGGACCCGATGTCCGCAGTCTCGTCGCGTTCCCGCCCGGTCATGTCGCCGGCGCGCTGGGGATACTGCGCATGCTCGGCCGCGGCACGCTCACGATCGCGATGGACCAGTGGTCACCTGCCGAGGCGGCCGACCTGATCGTGCGGCACCGCATCCAGGCATCCGGCGGCGCCCCCATCCATCTCGCCGGTTTGCTCGACGAGGCCGAGTCGCGGGGTCTCGACCTGTCGTCGCTGGTCGAATACACCACGGGCGCCGCGAACGTTTCCAGCGATCTGATCCGCCGGGCGGACGGATTCGGGGTAAGGGCGTTTCGCTGTTACGGCTCCACGGAACATCCGACGATCAGCTCGGGAGTTCCCGACGATCCGCTGGTCAAGCGCGCGGAGACCGATGGACGCCTTACTCCGGGAACCGAGATCCGCGTCGTCGATGCATTCGGTGATCAGGTGCCAACCGCCCACGAGGGTGAAATCCTCTCCCGTGGACCGGAATTGTTCGTCGGCTACGCCGACTCCGCACTCGATGAATCGTCGTTCTCCGACGGATGGTTCCGCACCGGCGATATCGGAAGCCTCGACGCGGATGGCTATCTGCGGATCACCGATCGCAAAAAGGACATCATCGTCCGCGGCGGGGAGAACATCTCGTCCAAAGAGGTGGAAGATGTTCTGCTCTCGCATCCCGGTATCGTGGAAGCGGCCGCGATCGGACTTCCCGACGAGCGTTACGGTGAGCGGGTCTGCGCCGTTGTGGTGGTGCGCGCCGGGCACGACGTGGACTTGTCCGACCTGGTAGCGCATTTCGACGCCGCGGGTTTGGCCAAGCAGAAGACGCCCGAGCATTTGCGCGTAGTCGCGGAACTGCCGAGGACCGCGAGCGGCAAGGTGCAAAAGCCGTTGTTGCGCGAACAATTCGCGTGAAGCACCGGCCGGGATGCGGGTCAGGTCCTAGTGCCGTCCTGGGCGAGGTCCTCCCGCACCCGTCGCCGCAGCAATTTGCCCGCGGGAGTGCGGGGAAGCGCGTCGACGAAGGTCATGGACCTCGGCGTTTTGAACCGCGCGAGCCTGCCGCGGCAGAAATCGGTGAGTTCTTCGACGAGCGCGGAATCGGTCACCACTCCCGGCGCCGGTTCGACGACCGCGTGCACCGACTGCCCCATCTCCGGGTCGTCGATGCCGACCACGGCGACGTCGGCGACGGCGGGATGCATGATGATCGCACCCTCCACCTCTTGGGGGTAGATGTTCACACCACCGGAGATGATCAGGTCGTTACGCCGATCGGACAGATACAGGTAGCCATCGGCGTCCAGATGCCCGAGGTCGCCGATGGTGTGCCAGCCCGCGGAATTGCGCGAGGCCGCGGTCTTGGCCGCGTCGTTGTGATAGGAGAACCCCTCCGCGCCGGAGAAGTAGACGGTGCCGACCTCACCGGCGGGTAGCTCGACACCGTCGTCGTCGAGCACATGGATCGTGCCATAGGTCGCCTTGCCCACCGATCCCGGTTTGGCCAGCCACTCCTTCGCCGTGATCATGGTCATTCCGCCGCCCTCGCTGCCCGCGTAGTACTCGATGAGCTTGGGCCCGAGCCAGTCGATCATCTCCCGTTTGACCGACGTGGGGCAGGGCGCGCCCGCGTGGACGATGACCTTCAAGCTGGAAAGATCGAACCCGTCACGCTGTCGCGCGGGAAGTTTGAGCATCCGCACGAACATCGTCGGTACGAATTGCGCGTGCGTGACGCCGTATCGTTCGATCGCGCGCAGACATTCGACCGGGTCGAACGATTCCATCACCACCACCGTGCCACCGTGTCGCTGGAATCCGAGTGACCAGCCGAGCGGGGCAGCGTGGTAGAGCGGCGCCGGGCACAGATACACCGAGTCGGCGCCGACTCCGTAGGCCGACGGCAGCATGTGGTCCAGGCGCAGACCCTTTCCGAAGGGCGGGAACGAATGAGTGGGCTCGATACCCTTCGGTCTGCCGGTGGTACCCGACGAGTAGAAGAAGTAGTAGCCCTCGCGCTCCTCGTGGACCGAGTCGGGTTCGTTGCGCGCCGCGATCGAGGAGTGGTCGAGGAAGCCGGTGCGCGGGCTTCCGGCCATCATCGCCGTCTCGACCCGAGGGCAGTCCGCGAGCACCTGCGCGGCCAGGTCACCGATCTCGTCGCCCGCCACGAGTACGCGGGCACCGCAATCGTCGGTGACATAGCTCGCCTCCTCCTTGGTGAGGTGCCAATTGACCGGCGTGTAGTAGAGGCCGCTGCGCTGCGCGGCCCAGCACGTTTCGAGGAATTCGGGACGATTGCCCATCAGGATCGCGATGTGGTCGCCCGCGCGCAGGCCGTTCGCGGCCCAGCTATCGGCGATGGCGCGCGAACGTTCGTCGAGCTCCCGGTAGGTGACAGTCATGCCCGAGCCGGTCATGGCTATCGCGTTCTTCTCCGGGTACCGGCGTGCGATGGTGGTCAGGTGCATCTCGCTCCTCGATTACAGGTATATGATTGGGCTGATTTCGGCCCGGGGGTCGATCGATGATCTACCCCACCGATGAGTGCTCCGATTACGCCTTGGCGCGTTCCAGCCCGCGGCACAGCACCTCGCGATGATGCGTCACGTCGCCGCAGAGCAATGCGTCGCTGCGAGCGCGACGGATGAACAGATGTAGATCGTGTTCCCAGGTGAAACCGATGCCGCCGTGTGATTGGAGGGCCTCGCCCGCCGTACGGCCGATGGCGTCGGAGGCGTATGACTTGGCGACGCTCACCGCGCGCTCGGCGTCGGCGGAACCGGCGTCCACGGCCATTGCCGCGTAGTAGGTCGCGGCGGTCGCGGCTTGCACCCACATGCGCATGTTCGCGCACTTGTGCTTGATCGCCTGGAAGCTGCCGACCGGTTGATCGAACTGGCGGCGTTCCTTGACGTACTCGACGGTGAGCTCGAGCAGACGCTCGCCGACCCCGACCAGATCGGCGCAGGTGAGCACGGTAGCCATCTGCTGTGATCGGGCGATCTCGGCGCGTGCCCGTGTCGCGTCGGCGAGTAACGCCTCACGTGGGACCCGGACGTTCTCCAGCATCACGTCATCGAGCGCGCGGGTGAGGTCGAGGGTGCGTTGGCGCCGGATGCTCACACCCGGGGCGTCCGCCGGCACCAGGAAGCGGGCGGGCTCGCCTTGGTACAGCACGTCGACCAGGAGCACCGCCGCTGACGCGGCATCCTGCACGTTG
This sequence comes from Nocardia arizonensis, assembly GCF_001310275.1. Lineage (GTDB taxonomy): Bacteria > Actinomycetota > Actinomycetes > Mycobacteriales > Mycobacteriaceae > Nocardia > Nocardia arizonensis. Next base: position 55,879 of record NZ_LGYZ01000088.1, on the reverse strand, counting down.
GCTTTCGCGCCGTCGAGGATGAATCCATCGGGGTCTTCGACCGCGAGAGTGGAGCAATCCTCGATCGTCCACGGCTTGCCGAACTCGGCGAAAGCCCATGCCGCGGTCGATGTTCCGTCCAGTAGGCATGGAAGGTGACGCTGCTTGACCTGTGTGTCGGCGATGCGGGCGATCGCGTCGGAGACCACGACTGTGGGCAGTAACGGACTCGGCAGCACGTGCCGACCGTGCTCGACCGCGACCAGGGTCAGGTCGATCAGCTGTTGCCCGAGCCCGCCGTCCTTCTCGGAGACGGCCAGGGCGGGCCAGCCCATCTCGGCGCCCAGCCGCCATAGCTCGGTGTCGAAGTCGTTGTCGGTGTCGAGCAGGCTCCGCGTCGCGGTCACAGGCGCCCGGGCGGTGAGCAGGGCGCGTGTCGCTTCTCGCAGCGCGCTCTGCTCGTCCGTCGGCTCGAAGTCCATTGTTCCTCCTGCTTCAGACCGGCCTGCCAATGAGTTTATATAGTACATTCATTAATCTAAATGGGTATACGCCCGTCGATGATCGATGAGGAGGTTGGCGTGCGGTTTGGGCAAGACCCGGAACTCGATGAGCTTCGCGAACGAGTTCGGCGGATCACTCGGGATCAGGCGCCGAAGCGGCGCGGGCGGGCGGGCGTACGGGCGCCCGAACCGGAGGAGATTCCGCAGTTGCGGCGATGGACGGCGACGCTCTACGGCGAGTGCTTCGTCGGGGCGGACTGGCCGGTCGAATACGGTGGGTTGGCGCACCCGCACCCGCAGCATCACGCCGTTGTCGCCGAGGAGTTGGCGCGGGCGAACGCGCCGCTGCCGGTCGGGGGCGGTCTGCTGGCAGGCGCCGCGATCATCGACCATGGCACGCGGGATCAGAAGGACTTCTTCCTGCCCCGGATTCGCTCCGGCGAGCACATCTGGTGCCAGTTGTTCAGCGAGCCCGGCGCGGGCAGCGACCTGGCGGGGCTGACGACTCGCGCGCGGCGCGATGGCGACAACTTCATCGTCGACGGGCAGAAGGTGTGGACCACCAACGGCCAGCACGCCGACTGGGGCTACCTGCTGGCCCGTACCGATGCGGACGCGCCCAAGCGCCGTGGCATCACAGCCTTCGCCGTGGATATGCGCAGTCCTGGCATCGATGTTCGGCCGCTTCGCGAGATCACCGGTACCACCGACTTCAACGAGGTCTTCCTCGACAGTGTCGTGATTCCCGCAGCGAATGTCATAGGCGAGGTCAACGCGGGCTGGCTGGTCACCAATTCCAGTCTGGCCAAGGAGCGTTCCAGCGCGGGCGGCGGCCTGACGCTGTTCCGTGCGCTCGATGACCTGCTCGATGTCGCGCGTTCGGTCCGCGTCGGCGGGGTGCGGGCCATCGATCGCGACGATGTGCGGCAGGCCATCGGCGGCTTGATCGCCGACGCGCATGTCAACGCGCTGATGTCCGCCTACGGCGAGTCCAGGGCGATGCACGGAACGGGCGACGCTGCCGACGCCGCACTGTCGAAGATCCTGTTCAGCGAGGTGAATCTCGCGATCGCCGAATTCGGCATGCAGCTGCAGGGCGGTGACGGGGTGCGGGTCGAAGGGGACCGGCATGCCGTGTCCGACGGGTGGTGGCAGGACGCGTTCCTGTACGCGCGGGCCTTCACGATCGCGGGCGGAACGAACGAGGTGCTGCGCAACCTCGTGGCCGAGCGTGCCTTGGGCCTGCCGCGAGGTGCTGATCGGGGTCGACACTGATCGGTTGCCGAAAAGGGCTGCCCCTCGTCGCGCCGGCACGCTAGACTTCCTAATTAGGTTAAATAGTAATATTATTTGACCAACGTATGGAGGAGCTGCGGTATGCCCTTGCAGGACAACATGAAGATCATCTCCGTCGATGATCACGTGATCGAACATCCGCGAGTCTGGCAGGACCGGCTGCGCGCCGAACACCATGAGCTCGGCCCGCGGATCATCGAGACCGAGAAGGGGCACCACGTCTGGCGCTACGAAGGGAAGGTGTACCCGCAGATCGGTCTCAACGCCGTAGCCGGGAAGCCGCCCGCGGAATTCGGTATGGAGCCGGTTCGCTACGACGACATGATCCCCGGTTGCTACGACCCGGCCGAACGAGTGAAGGACATGGATATCGATGGCGTGCACGGCGCGCTGTGTTTCCCGTCCTTTCCAGGCTTCGGCGGTGGCGTGTTCGTTCGGGCCGAAGACAAGGTGCTCGCACACGAATGCGTCAAGGCGTGGAACGACTTCCAGACCGACGAGTGGTGCGCCGCGGCACCCGACCGGCTCATACCGCTTGGCCTGCTGCCGGTGTGGGATCCGATCGCCTCGGCCGCGGAGGTCGAGCGCCTCGCGGAGAAGGGCACGAGGGCGGTCTCGTTCCCGGACAGCCCGGTGCCGCTCGGTCTGCCGTCCTTCCACCATCCGACCCACTGGGAACCGCTGTGGGACGCGCTCGAGGCGGCCGACATGCCGGTGTGCCTGCACTTCGGCGCGGGCGGCTTCGTTCCGGGCTTCTCGACCAGCACCCCGCCCGCGGGCGAGCGGCCTGCCCCCTTCGCCGTCGCCATCGCGACGTTCTCGACCAACCTGATGTGGTCGACCGCCGACCTGGTGTTCTCGGGCATGCTGCAAAGGCATCCGAAGCTGAAGTTCATGCTCTCCGAGGGCGGCATCGGCTGGATTCCCTACCTGTTGGAGCGGCTCGACTACACCTGGGAGCGGCACCGCTGGTACCAGGACATCAGCCGTGAGGACCGTCCTTCCGACCTTTTCCGGCAACACATCTGGGGCTGCTTCATCGATGACCTACACGGTGTCGACTCGCGCTACAAGGTCGGCATCGACAACATCCTGATCGAGGTCGACTATCCGCATTCGGACTCCAATTGGCCCAACAGTCGCAAACGCGTCGCGGAGAATCTGCTCGGCGTGCCCGACGCCGAAGCGCACAAGATCGTCGAGCTCAACGCCCGCAAACTGCTGCGTTTCGAGGGCTGAGCTGTGGGCGTGGAACAGTCGGGTGCATCGGAATACTCGGCGGCGCGGCCGGATTCCGACGACTACGACCTGCTGACCTACGGAGAGGCGGCCGCTCGTCTGGCCGAAGCGGTCGCATTCGACCGAGCCCGTTTGGCGGAATTGGAAAAGTCGAACGGTGACCCAGACGAAATCGGGTCGCTGAAACGACGTATCGAACTGTTGACGGCGAGCAACGCCAGGTACCGCGGGCAGTCCCTCTCCGGTGAGGCGTTCACCAAGAAATTCGGTTTCCCACCCTATTCCCCAGGCTCCGCCGGAGCCGAAGCCACTTGGGACTGAACAACGTGGAGCACGACGACCAATGACGCTCATCAACCGTGCTGGGCCGCGTACGCGAGCTTCCGCGTGCCCCGAGGCCCCACCGGCTCCCGCCGACGTCGCGTCGGCCCTCGGACAAATCGGCAGTTGGATTCGCGGATATCTGCGACGGCATCCCCTGACGTCGCTAGAAACTGTCGGCGGCCAGTGCAAACTGGGCATTCGTGCCCTCCAGTACCTGATCGTGGACATCGTGACCGCGAGGTTCGCCTTCGCCGAGTTCATTCGGCAATCCGCGTTCATGAGTTCCACGGCGGCGCTCCCGACGATGTTCGTCGCTCTGCCCATCGGTGTCACGCTGTCGATCCAGTTCGGGCTACTGGCGGGCCAGGTCGGCGCCACCTCGCTGGCGGGCGCCGCGAGTGGCCTCGCGGTGATCAGGCAGGGCGCGCCCATGGTTGCCGCGTTGCTGATGGCCTCCGCGGTGGGTTCGGCGGTGTGCGCCGACCTGGGATCACGCAAGATTCGCGACGAGCTCGACGCCATGGAGGTCATGGGCGTGTCCGTGATACGCCGACTGGTGGTGCCACGGCTCGCGGCGGCGGTGATCGTCGGCGTCTCGCTCACCGGGTTGGTGTGCTTCGTCGGATTCGTGGCGGGCTATCTGTTCAACATCTTCGTACAGAAGGGGACCCCGGGTAGTTTCGTCGCGACGTTCGCCTCGTTCGCGACGGTCGGCGATCTCGTACTCACGCTGATCAAAGCGGCGGTGTTCGGCATGATCGTCGCCGTCGTCGCCTGTCAGAAGGGATTGACCACCAAAGGCGGTCCCGCGGGTGTCGCGAACTCGGTCAATTCCACGGTTGTCGCGTCGATCCTGTTGCTGATGATCGTGAACGTCGGGTTCACCCAGATGTATGTTCTGTTGTTTCCGCGGCAGGGGCTGTGATGGCATCGACATACGCCCCGCTGCCGATGCACGCCGTTCGTGAGCTCGTCCATGCCCAGGCGCGGGCGGTCATGCGCGTCGGGCACCTGTTCACCTTCATACTGCGTGTCATCGGCGCGGTGCCGGTGACGGTGCGGCACTACCGCAAGGAGTTTCTTCGCATCCTCTCCGATGTCGCGTGGGGCAACGGCTCCCTGGTCGTCGGTGGCGGCACGGCCGGTGTGGTCATCGTGCTCGGCGCCGCGGGCGGGGCGGTCGTCGCCATCGAGGGCTACAACGCTCTGCACCTGCTCGGCATGGAGCCCGCTATCGGCCTGGTCGCCTCGACCGCGACCACCCGTGAACTCGCGCCGATCATGGCGTCGATCGCGTTCGCGGCCCAGGCCGGCTGCCGATTCACCGCTCAGCTGGGCGCGATGCGAATCGCCGAGGAAGTCGAAGCGATGGAATCCATGGCGATACGCTCGATTCCGTACCTGGTCACCACGCGACTGATGGCATCGGTGGTCGGCGTGATCCCGCTGTACCTGCTGTGTCTGGCCGCGAACTACCTCGCGGTGGAGTTGGTCGTCGGGTTCTCGGGTGGTCTCCCGGACGGCACATATCAGCACTACTTCCACTTGGTGCTCACGGCCCCCGACCTCGTCTACTCCCTGATCAAGGCGGTTGTCTTCGTGAGCATCACCTCGTTCGTCCAGTGCTACTACGGCTTCTACGCCGCGGGCGGGCCGCAGGGAGTCGGTATCGCGACGGGCCGCGCGATGCGCGCGGCCATATCCCTCGTGGTGCTGGCCAATCTCCTGCTCACGCTCGGGCTCTGGGGCCTCGACGCGGGCGCAAGGCTCGGGGGATAGCGATGCTGACATTGTTCGATCTGGACGGTCGCGGGCCGAGCGCGGGCAACCTGCTGATTCGCGGTGTGTTCGCGGCGGCGGTGGTCGCGCTCGTCGTCGCCGCTTTGCTGGCCAAATCGGCCGGCACCTTCGATTCGAAGGTGGAGGTCACCGCCGTCCTGACGGAGATCGGAGACGGTCTGCCCGCGAAATCGGATGTCAAGTTCCGCGGTGTGCTCGTCGGGGTGGTCACGGGTGTCAGCCGAATGGGAAAGGGCGAGTCGAACCGGGTGCGGATCCTGCTGGATCCGCGCTACCTGAGCCGGATTCCGCGCACGGTCACCGCGCGCGTGGTCCCGAGCAACGTCTTCGCGGTCTCCTCGGTCCAACTGGTCGACAACGGTCCGGCGCCCGCACTGTCCGAGCATGCGGAAATCGCGCAGGACCGCAGCCTGGCCACCGTCCAGTTGCAGACGGCGCTGACCAAACTGCGCGAAATCGTCGCGGCCACGGCACGCGTGGGTTCGGATCGAACCGTCGGCGTCTTGACCGCGGTCGCCGCGGCCACCGACCGCCGCGGCGACGATCTGGTCGCCGCGGGTCGGCAATTGGAACGGATCATCGACGAACTCGGGCCATTGGTGCGGCCGGACGGGGGCCCATCCACCCTCGGCGCGCTCGCCGACGCGGTCCGGGGCCTTACAGCGGCTTCTCCCGATCTGCTCGACGCGCTCAATCACGCGGTGACGCCCATGCGCACGCTCGCGGAGAAGAACTCGGACCTGACCACTTTCCTCGCGGCGGGCCAAACCACGTTCGGCACCGTTTCCACCGCGTTGAACAACCGCACCGACGAACTCATCGGCATTTCGACGAGGCTCGAGCCGGTTCTCGGCATATTCGCGGACGGCAGTAGTGAGTTCGCGCCTATCGTGGTCCGGTTGCGAACGATCTCCGACGTGTGGTTCGCGGAATTCTGGGATTCGAAGGCGCGCAACGGTACCGGCAAGATGGTGCTGCGTCTCGGAACGCATACGCAGTACGCGAGGGCGGATTGTCCGCGCTACGGTTCCGTCGCGGGACCGAGTTGTGAGACCGCGCCGGAAAGCATTGCCCCGCAACCGCTACCGGCCTCGATGGACCCGAAGTCCTATCCGATGCCCGCACTGACCCCCGAGGTGCGGGATCTGATCGGTCGAGTACTGGGCGACCGGGGCAATCCCGCCGAGACAATGCTCGGCGCTCTGTTGTCGACCGGCCCCGAACCGGCCGCGCAGACTCCCGTCGCCACGTTGCCGTTCGGCATCGCAGTCCCCGCGCCCGGAGGCACCCGATGAGCTACCGCAAGCCGCTGATCGGATTCTCCGTCTTCCTCGCCGTCGCCGTCGCGATCATCTGGTCTACGTTCGTCACACTCGCCCGTGGCGTCGATGGCGCGACCAACTCCTACTCGGCGATCTTCACCGATGTCTCCGGCCTGAAAGTCGGTGACGACGTCCGCATGGCCGGTGTGCGCGTCGGACGGGTCGACAAGATGGAGCTGGTCGGTACTCAGGCCAAAGTGACGTTCCGGGTGGAGCGCGACCAGAAGCTCTACGGCAACACCAAGGCATCGATCACCTATCAAAACATCATCGGCCAGCGTTACCTCGGTCTCGCGCTCGGCAAGGTCGGGGACAACGGGCCGCTGGCCGACAAGGCGGTGATCGGCGTGGACCGAACCGAGCCGTCCTTCGACATCTCCGGATTACTCAACGGATTCGAGCCGCTCTTCAGCGGTCTCGACCCCGAACAGGTCGACAACCTCACCGGCGCGCTGGTTCGCGCGTTGCAGGGCGACTCGGGCGCGGTGGTCACCCTGATCGCTGAGACCTCCACGCTCGCACAATCATTGGCAGGTCCCGACCAGGTGCTCGGCACGGTGATCACGAATCTCGACACCGTGGTGCGCAACCTCGCCGCGCACAGCGGTGATCTGGAGACGGTTCTGACCCAGTCGCGGGCGGTGATCACCGGACTCGCCGAGCGCCGCGATGCACTCCTCGACTCGCTGACTCAGATCTCGCAAACCGCGGGCAGGCTCAACAGCATCATCACCGCGATTACGCCACAGATGACCGAAATGATGTCGCGGCAGCCTGGATTCACCCAGCACTTCCTCGACAACAAGGAGAATTTCGCATACCTGGGATTCAACTTGCCCGCTCTGCTCAAGGGTTTGGCGCGGGTGAGCCAAGAGGGCACCTATATCAGCGCCTATGCCTGTGACTTTCGCATCACTCTCCTGCCTTCGCTGACCGCCCTGATCCCGACCATCGTCGATTCCGCAACGCCGGGCGGCGCCGCCCAACATTCCCCGATCTGCCGGTGAGGAAATGAACGCAGAACGCTATCTCACTACGCTGCGCCCCTTTCGGCGCCCTTTCGAGGAAATCGACTCGCGGGTGCTCGGCTTCGTCACCGTCGGCGCGCTGGTATTGGCGCTGGTGATCGCTCTGGCCATCAACTCTGTCGGCATCGGCGAAGATCGCTATGAGGCCGAGTTCGCACAAGCGGCGGGCATCCGGGCCGGTGACGGCATCACCATCGCGGGTATTTCGGTCGGATCGGTTTCGGATGTGCGACTGGCAGGCGACCGAGTCGTAGTCGGCATGAGGATCGATGAGAACGTGCCGCTCGGCGCGGATACGAAGGCGTCGATCAAGCTCACCACACTGCTCGGCGCTCGTTACATCGAATTGGCGCCCGCGGGGGCCGGTGAGATTCCCGCCCACCGGATCGAGCTGGCCAACACCGTGGTTCCCTACGATTTGCAGACCGCGCTGGAAAACGCGACGGTCACCTTCGAAGAAGTCGACACCACGCAGCTCGGCGAGAGTCTCGTCACCTTGTCGACGCAGTTGCAGGGGGTACCGACGGTCTTGCCGCAGGTGCTGACCAATGTGCACACGCTGGCCACGATCGTAGGGGGGCGTCGCGACGAGCTGGGTTCGTTGCTCGCGGGCATCCGGCAGCTCGCCGCCCTCGTGCATCAGCAACAGTCGGGACTCGGCATCATCGTCGATCAGGGCCGGGAACTGTTGACCCAGATCACCGCCCGACGTCAGGCGATCGAGACCCTGCTGGCGGCGACCACGCAGCTGGTCGATCAGTTGCATGTCCTTGTCGTGGACGACAGCCCCGCGCTCACGGAGATGGTGAACAGCCTCAACGCGCTGCTGGACAGCCTCAGCAGGCATGACGACCTGCTGCGCAACATCCTCGAGATCCTGCCGGTGCCCGTGCGCAACTTCGTCAACGCGACGGGCACCTCCAACGAGATCGATTTCTCCGCTCCCGCCGGCGTGCTGATGGATTCGTGGATGTGCGCGATCAGCGGCCGCGCGACGGCTGCGAATCTTCCCCCCTACTTCCAGGACTGCCGATGAACCGACGAATGATCGTTGCCGCGCGATTGATCGCGGTCCTGTCCCTCGGCGGGTTGGCAGGCTGTGTCGGTGGCCCCACCGGTTCGACCGACGACACCATCACCATCACGGCGCAGTTCGACAGCGGCGCGGGTCTGTACCAAGGCAACGCGGTATCGGTTCTCGGTATGCCGATCGGCAAGGTCACCCGCATCGACCCCAAGGGCACCCACGTGGACGTGACGATGGAGGTCGACTCGACCGTCGCACTGCCCGCCGATGTCAAGGCGGTGACCTTGTCCACGTCGATCCTGACCGACCGGCATGTGGAACTCACGCCGGCGTATCGGGGCGGTCCCAGGCTGGCCGACAACGCGCACATCGACCTCACGCGCACGAAAACACCTGTCGAGCTCGAACGGCTGCTCGCGGCGGCGGACACGATGTCGACTCAGCTGCGGGGCCCGACGCGGGGGACGGGCCCGATCGCCGACCTGCTCGCGGCGGCCGACGCGGCGACAGCGGGCAACGGCCCGGGGATGCGCGCGGCCCTGGATCAGCTGTCCGCCGCGCTGCGGGTGGGCAGCGACGGCGGCGCGGAAACCAAGAACCAGATAGTCGAGATCGTCGACTATCTCTCGGTGCTGGCTCGCGCCGCGGCCGACAACGACCAGAAGATCAGGGATTTCGGTGCCGCGACCCATCAGATGATGGAGATCCTGGCGGGAATGGGAATCGGACAGGGCGATACCGGCGCGCAGATCAACGAACTCCTCACGCAGGCCACCGCACTGCTGGAAAACAATCGGGGCAGTTTAAAGGCAACGGTGGTCGGTGCGAACACCGTTACTCGGTCTCTGGTCGACTACCGGCGTCAGCTCGAGGAGTTCATCGACCTCGCGCCGCTGATGATGGACAACGCGTACAACACCTTCGACAAAGAGAATCGAGGTGTGCGAGTGCATGCCCTGCTCGACAAGATCCTCTTCGACGGGCAGATGGTGAAGGAAGTGTGCAACATCCTCGGGCTGCGTCAACTCGGTTGTTCGACGGGTACTCTCGAGGACTTCGGCCCTGATTTCGGGATCACCGATATGCTCACCGCGTTGTCGGGGGTGCCGAAATGACACCGAATCGTCAGCGTGGCGCTGCCGTAGCGGCGGCGGCGATGTCGGTCGCCATCGCCTGCGCGGGCTGTTCGGTGGGTCTCGAGGACTACCCGCTACCCGCTCCGGGGATGGGCAACGATACCTATACCTTGTTCGCGACCTTCGCCAACGCCCTGAACTTGCCGACCAAGGCCAAGGTGCGGCTCGGCGGCGCCGACGTCGGCGAAGTCGCCGAGATGAGGGTGCGCGACTACACGGCGGTGGTGTCGTTGCGCATCGATCAGGACGTGTCGCTGCCGGTGGGAACCAGGGCCGAACTGCGGACCGCGACGCCGCTCGGCGATGTGTTCGTCTCGGTTGTGCCCGCCGCGGGCGCGACTGCCGATAGTCCGTCGCTGCGCGACGGCGACACCATCCCGCTGGAGGCCACCTCGGCCGCGGCGACCGTCGAAGAAGTGCTCACCACCGCCGCGCTGCTGGTCAACGGTGGCGCGATCCGCAATCTCACCAAAGTGGTCAATGGCATGGGCGCCGCCGTCGGTGAGCGAGGGGACAAGCTCGGCGCGCTGATCGACCAGACCACCGAGTTGGTGCGCACCTTGGTCGCCCGGTCGGAGGCAATCCGAACCACCTTGGCCGAGACCGATCGGCTCGCCGTGCTGCTCAACGACCGCCAACGCACCATCGACGAGGTGATCGGCGCCGCCGGTCCGGCTCTGCGGACGGTCGCCGACAACACCCAGCAAGCGATGGCGGTGATTCAACAGATCGACGGCATCTCACGGCAGATGGCACGTTTTCCCTCGATGCAGGGCACCGACACCCGCAGCATGATCGCGGACATCAATAGGGTCACGTTCGAACTCAACCGGGCCGCAACGGATCCGAACGCCGATTTCGCGGCGTTCAACAAGATCCTCTGGCCGGTGCTGAAGTTGACGAACGGCACCTCCGCTCATGTCAACGTGGACCTCGAGCAAGTGGCTCTCGGCGCGATGACCGATCCGAGACACACCGCTGACCCGGGGGCGCGGTTGCCCGACGCGAGTGATTGGCAGAATTTCGTCGGCGCATTCACCTACACGATGATGAGACTGTACGGCCGGGTGACAGGACCTGGACGGTGAGCGCGACATACGGCGCCGCGGGCGCGCTGACCCGGATATTCGAGCCGCCCGCCGGACTGGTCCTCACAGCGGTCCGGGTCGCGCGGCGGCGCCGTCTCGGTCTGTCGGCCGTCGCGCTCGCGCTGGCATTCGTCCTCGGCGTCACCTATCTCGTCTTCGGCGCCCTCGACATGGATCCGACAGCCGAGACCTACACCGTCAAGGTGCATCTCGCGCAATCCGGTGGACTTCTGCCCGGGCAGGACGTCACCTTGCGCGGCGTTCCCGTTGGGCGCGTCGCATCGATCGATCTCACCGCGGACGGCCTGGTGGCGATCGCGTCGATCGACGCGGCGCGGCGGATCCCCGCATCCGGCGAAGTCCGGGTGTCGGGCTTGTCGCCCGCGGGCGAGCAGTATCTCGACTTCCGTCCGAATACCGACGACGCGCCTTATCTTTCGGACGGGGATCAGATCGCGATCGACCGGACCAGCAGTCCGACCCAGCTCTACCAGCTGCTGGGTGACCTCGATGACACCCTTGCCCAGATCGACCCGGCGAAGCTCGCGGCGGTCATCGATGAGCTCGGGATCGGCCCGCAGGGACCGCGGAAACTCGTCGACATCGTCGACGGAGGCGTCTTCCTGCTGTCGACGATGGACACGGTGCTGCCACAGACGGTGAGTCTGCTGCGGGACAGCCGGACCGTGTTGACGACACTCGGCGACATGTCTCCCGGGCTCCGAGCCGCTGCGGGAGACGCCGAGGCTGTCTTCACCGGTATCGAAGCCAAGGACGGCGGATTCCGCACACTGCTCGGAACCGGCCCGGGCGCGATGCATTCGGTCGACGCGCTCATCGCGGACAACTCGCCCACAATGGTCCAGTTGCTCGGAAATCTCGCCACGGTGGCTCAGCTGGCCTATGTGCGAGTACCCGCCTTCCACGAATTCTTCTTTCCGACCTTCCGGGACGGATCGACGCTGGAAGCGATATCGACGGTATTCCATGACGGCGGCCTCTGGGGACTGGTGAACATCTATCCCCGGTATGCCTGCGACTACCCCTTGCCGCGTTCGGCGCCGTCTCAGCCGAACTTCCCCGAGCCGCATCTCTATACCTACTGCGCGAACAACGATCCGTCCGTGCTGATCCGCGGCGCGCGCAACGCGCCGCGACCGGCGGACGACGACACCGCGGGCCCACCGCAAGGCGTCGATCCCGATGCCAGGTCCTCGCAGACCCCCACCGGGCCATTCACCCTCCCACTACCCTACGGCGGCCCGGAGCCGTCCACGCAACCGCGATAGCGGCACCCGAATTCGAAGGGAAGCAACCGATGACCAACGACGTCTCGAAAAGCCCTGTCGCGATGCTCGACAAGGAGGACGATCTCGGGTCCAACCATGTCCCCGAAGAGGCAGGCGGGCGGCGGGAGGAAGCCGGTACCGACTCGGTGCGTGACCGAATCGCGACCGTCGAGTCGGAGCGAGGGCGAGGCGCGCGCTTCGCGCCGCGCGCGAACTCGGTGCTGGTCGCGGTACTGGCACTGGTGGCGGTGGCCGGTGTGGTGTCCTCGACTGTCCTCGGCTGGCAGTTGAAGCAGGAACGCGATGTGCGGGCTGCCTCGGAGGCGGCTTTGGCCGCGGCTCGCAACTACGGTGTGACGCTCACGAGTGTCGATGTCAACAATCTGGATCGTGATTTCGCGGCGATCATGGACGGTGCCACCGGTGAATTCAAGGACATGTACGGTCGTTCGAGCAGTTCATTGCGTCAGTTGCTGGTGGACAACAAGGCGACAGGAAAAGGCACCGTGCTCGACGCCGGCGTGAAGTCGGCGACCGAGACCGAGGTCGAGGTGATCCTGTTCATCGATCAGACCATCACCAACAGCGCTTCGGCCGATCCGCGGGTCGACCGAAGCCGGGTGTCGATGACGATGAAGTTGGTCGACGGCCGTTGGCTGGCGAGCCGAGTGTACCTGCCCTGATCAGGCGGGCCGTGAGCGCCGATGCCGCTCATTTCTAAATTAGATAACCATATTTATCCGGCATACGAAAGCAGAGGTGTGGTGCCGATGATCAGGACGCGGTTCACCGAAAGGCTCTCGAGTGTGATCGCGGCTACCGAAACGGCAGGGCGGCGATGAGCGCGCAAGCCGTCGACGGGCTCGAAATCACCAGGGACAGCGCTGTTCTCACGCTCACCATCGACAATCCGGATCGGCTGAACGCGATGAGCTATACGGTGATGGCCGCGATCACCGAAGTGCTCGACGGCATCGACGGCGCGGGCGCGGACCGGGTCGTCGTGATCACCGGCCGCGGCAAGGCGTTCTGTACGGGCGCGGACCTCTCGGCCGGTCGCACGATCAACGGGCGGGCGATCGGCACGGACGAGGTGATGAGGACTGCCGCCGGATTGATCCGTGCGGTGAGCCGGACACCGGTGCCGGTGGTATCCAAGCTCAACGGGCCCACCGCGGGTATCGGTGTCTCGCTCGCGCTCGCCTCCGATCTCGTGTACATGGCCGAGAGTTCCTATCTCCTCATGGCATTCATCAATATCGGACTGATGCCCGATGGCGGATCGAGTGCGCTGATCGCGGCCGCGGCGGGGCGGGCGCGTGCGGCGGAGATGGCGCTGTTGGGGGAGCGGCTGCCTGCTACCGAGGCCGCCGCGTGTGGTCTGGTGACCGCCGCTGTGCCCGACACCGACCTGGATGCGCGCGTCGCCGAGGTCGTCGCCAAGCTGGCTCGCGGCCCGCGCCGCGCGTTGGCGCTGACCAAGCAGGCGATCAACTCGGCGGCCATCGGCAGGTTGGACGAGGCCCTCGAGCTGGAGACGGTAGGGCAGTTGGAGTTGCTCGAGTCGGTGGATTTCGCCGAGGGCGCCGACGCCATGCGTAATCGTCGGCCGGCGAAATTCGCCTGACCGGTCCGCCGGATGTCGGGCCGTTCGACGGACACGTCACCCGAATGGATGGTGCGATCCTTCGGTGAGGGGGTTCGGTTCCGACCAGCGGACCTGGCATCGTCGAACAGTAAATGATATGATTGATTAATCTCAATTTGGGGGTTGGACGGAAATGTGCCGAACCGTCGCGACAATCCCATCTATGCAACCGTAGTCCGGTGAGATCGGCAGCGAAGGTGAGCGATTCCACATCGGGGGCGCGGACCGCTGTCTCGGGGCCTGCTCCCGTTGTGGTGTGCGAGCAAACAGGTCGCTTAGTTATATGATGTACATGTCGACCATGTCGGGGGTGCGGTCAGTCCTATCCCCGCCAACCGCACGGGAGTCGCCCTCTCGTCCTGACGTCTCGAGGTAACCAGTGAGCAGCGCCGTGAGCACCGATGGTTCACAAAGGCGCGTCCGCGCGCCGAAGACCGCCGAATTGATCGCGCATCAACTCCGCAGTGAAATCGTGCGGGGGATACTGAAGCCGGGCGATACCCTCCCTCCTGAATTGGTGTTGGGCAGCCAGTTCGGCGTGTCGCGTCCGACGTTGCGCGAGGCATTCCGCATTCTGGAGAACGAGTCGTTGATCGTCGTCCGTCGCGGGTCGCGCGGTGGAGTGCAGGTCTCCTCGCCCGACCCCGCCGTCGCCGCGCGGCACGTCGGGCTGCTGTTGCAGATGTCGGGCACCACGCTCGCGGACGTGTACGAGGCGCGCATGGTGCTCGAGCCCGCGGCGGTGCGCATGCTCGCCCAGCGTCGGACGGCGGTCGATCTGGCGGCGCTGAATTCCTGCGTCGCCGATCTCAAGGAGCTGGTAGCCGCGGGTATCGAGGGCGCCGATCTCGACCGTTGGTCGGACACGGCGTTCCGATTCCACGACCTGATCATGGAGCGCGCGGGCAATCAGACCCTAGCGGTCCTCGGCGGATTGTTGCGGGGCGTGGTTTCGGCGCACATGGGTACGGTCGTGCGCCGCAGCGCCGATCACGCCGAGATCCTCGCGCAATTCCGCAAGACCATCCGGTCGTTCGTGAAGCTCGTCTCGTTGATCGAAGCAAAGGATGCCGACGCGGCCGAGCAGTTCTGGCGCGGGCACATGTCGAAGGTGAGCAAGAGCATGCTCTGGGGCAGCTTCGCCACCGAATCCGTTGTCGATCTGTTCAACTGACCGTCGACGTGGTGCCGCCTCCTCGGCCGCGCCCCGATAGTCCACCTGACGATATGGTGAACTGATTCAGCTCGCCCTGGGTGCGGTGGTCGCGGCGATGCCGGTGGCGATGATCACAGTGCAGCCGAACATCTTTCCTATCTTCCCGGATTGTTCCGGGCGGCACCTTGCGGCGTCTCGGTGCGCGACGGGCCGGACCTATTGATTAACCTAAATCAATAGGTTATATTATTTGCACAGAGTGTGCCGCGTATCGACGTGAGCGGCGGTCGGTCAGGGGGTTTGCGCATATACCGCGACAGCGGAACGTCGCGTTCGTGCCAAGGCTCGGTCCCGACCCGATCTGCGGTACGGGCTCCGTCGGCGTGTGGGCGGTCAGCGGCCTGCCGGCGGGCACCGCCGGTGTACTCGTCACGTCCATCCAATGCCCCGGCGTCGCCGGCCTGACCATGTTGATGGCCGCGGCCTTCGCGGCCTTCGTCGCGGCGGGACTGCGATCGTTGTCCGTCGCGGTGGCAACATGGTCAACTCTATCGACATCGCGGCGTTGCAAGTATCAAACATAGTGAACTATGTTATCTAAGTAAATAAGGTGTGCGGTATTGCCGCCCAGGGGTGGGGCTCGGCCAACGCGAGGAGTGACCATGTTGAGAACGTCTTTTACCGAGGAATTCGGCATCCGGCATCCGATCGTTCAGGGAGGGATGATGTGGGTCGGCCGGGCGGAACTCGCCGCGGCCGTATCCAACGCGGGCGGCCTCGGCATAATCACCGCTCTGACCCAGCCGACGCCGGAGGCGTTGGTCACGGAGATCGCGCGATGCAAGTCGATGACCGACATGCCGTTCGGCGTCAACCTCACCCTCACGCTGTCGATCGACCAGCCGCCGTATGCCGAGTACCGGCAGGCCATCATCGACTCGGGCGTAACGATCGTCGAGACGGCGGGATCCGATCCGACCGTGCACGTCGAGCACTTCAAGGAGCACGGAATCAAGGTGATCCACAAATGCACCAGCGTCCGGCACGCGTTCAAGGCGCAACGTATCGGGGTGGACGCGGTGAGCATAGACGGATTCGAGTGCGCGGGGCACCCCGGTGAGGACGACGTGCCGGGGCTGGTACTCATACCCGCCGCCGCCGACGCGCTCACCATTCCGTTCATCGCCTCCGGCGGATTCGCGGATGGGCGCGGCCTCGCGGCGGCCCTGGCTCTCGGCGCGGGCGGGATCAATATGGGCACCCGTTTCATGTGCACCGAGGAGAGCCCGATCCACCGCGCGATCAAGGAGCGGATCGTCGAATCCAGCGAACTCGACACCCAGCTCATCTTCCGACAGTTGCGAAACACCATGCGCACGGCCAAGAACTCGGTCAGCGATCAGGTCGTGGAGATCCTCGGCAATGGTGGCCGTTTCAAGGACGTCAAGGAGCTTGTCGCGGGCACCCGCGGCCGCACGGTCTACGAGAACGGCGACCCCGAGGCGGGCATCTGGACCGTGGGCATGGTTCAGGGGCTGATCCGTGACATCCCGTCCGCCGGTGAGCTCGTGCGCCGCATCGCCGCCGACGCCGAACGGGTACTCACCGGGCTGACCGGCATCATGATCGCTGATCCCGCCCCCATCGCGTGATGAGCGCCGCGCCGAACAGAGCGGGTGGCGTGGAACGGCCGAAGGCCGGGTAGTCGGAGGACCGACGGGAAAGTGGTTCCCGCGGATCAGTCGAGGATGTCGCGGACCTTGACGTCCTCGCGCCCGAGGAGTGAGGCGCGCGAGGTGACCATATGCTTTTGCCAGTGTTCGAAGGCGCGATCGCCGTCGCGGGCACGCAGGAGCTTGACCAGGCGGCGGCACGAGCGGATCAGCAGCTTGTAGCTCTCGTCCACCGTCGCCCGGTTCTCGACCGAGTGCTCGCGCACCACGGCCGTCGTATGGCGTTCGAATATCTCGTGCAGCATACCCGCGATGAGCGCGAGCGTTGCGTTGCCCGAGAGCTGAACCATCCGCAAATGGAACTGAGCGCTGCCCTGGGCGAGGCGATCGGCGTTGTACGCGGTGGGGATGTCCTCGTCGACCATGCGCTCGAGTTCGTCGAACGCTTCCTCGGTGCCGTTCTCGGCGAGTAGTCGTGCGGCGGGTGGCTCGATAGCCTCGCGGGCGACGAAGACATCGGCCACGGTCGTACCGGAGAGTTCGAGCAGTAGCGACGCCGGACGGGCCACGATTTCGGGGCCGGGTACACAGACCCGCGCGCCGGAGCGGGAGCCGCGGCGCACTTCGACGAGACGTTCGGATTCGAGGACGCGGACGGCCTCTCGCAGGGTCGGACGACTGACGCTGAAGTGTTCCATCAGGTCGGCCTCATGTGGCAGATGGTCGCCGTCGGAGAGTTCGCCGTCGACGATCATCCTGCGGAGCTTCCTGGCGACGAGTTCGGCCGTCTTCGGGGTGCGTATCGGGCGGACCGACGCGTTGCGCGGACCGAACATCGTCGGCGGCTCGTCGTTCACTACGTCACCTCCGTTGAAATCGTCAACTTGTCGTTGTCAAGTAAACCACGGGGTGATCAAGGGCATACGACGTGAGGCGCTCGGTCGGGACGGCATTAGGATCACCCAAGTTAACATAGTTAACTATGTTGACTGTCCCACTCGAGCGGCAAGGAGGTGAGCCCGAGTTGAGCGCCGGTCTCGACCAGCTCGGCGTCGGGCCGCAATCGGTACTCGGGGATGCGCTTGTGCCATTCTTCGAGGGCGATGCGCAGTTCGCGGCGGGCGAGGTGCGAGCCGAGGCACCGGTGCGGTCCGGCGCCGAACGCGATGTGATTGTTCGGTCTGCGCTCGATGTCGACGGTCGCGGCGTCGGGGAATGCCGCCACGTCGCGGGTCGCGCCGCTGAGGGGAATGCCGACCATGTCACCGGCACTCATCGGGAATCCCTGGATCTCGGTGTCCCGCATGACTTTTCGGGCGGGAACGACGATGGCGTAGGTTCGCAGCAACTCCTCGACCGCGCTCGGGATCAGTTCGGGCTCCTCGACGATGCGACGGCGGTCCTGCGGGTGGGTGGCCAGATGGTAGAACGACCAGCCGAGGGTGGCCGATACCGTGTCGAGCCCGGCCATGAACATCAGCAGGCAGAACGACAGCAAGTCCTCGTCGGAGACCGGCTTGCCATCGATCTCGAATGTCAACGCCTTGCTGACGATGTCATCGCGCGGTTCGACGCGTCGCTCGGCGACGATCGAGGCGAAACGGCCCATCACGGCCCGCATCGCCGCGAATTGCCTCCGGCCCCGAACCTCGACGCTGTCCGAGCTCGAGTGCAGGATCGCGTGTTCCCACTCCATGAACCGGTCGAGTTCTTCGACGGGCAAACCCATGAGTTCGAGGAAGATCGTCGTCGGATAGCGCTGGGCGAATTCGGTCATCAGGTCGCATTGCGCGCTGTCCCTCGAAGCGATGTCCTCGATCAGGTCGATCGCCCGCTGCCGGACCTTCGCCTCGAGAAGTTCGACCGTTTTCGGGGCGAACAACGGCCCGAGTTGTCTGCGCCATTGTAGGTGTTCGTCCCCATCGAGCATTTCGGGGATCCACCGGTATTGCGGATTCGGATCGAGCGGTGTCACAACGCTATTGGAGAACGTTTCGGGGTTCTGCAGGATCTCGAGGATGCCCTCGTGGTTCAGCACGGTCCAGAAGCCGGGGCCGAATTCGTTTCGGATCACCGGCGATTCCTCGCGCAGCCGGTCGTAGGCGGCGTGCCAGGTGCCGACGGGCTTCAGTTGGGTGTAGTCGAAGTTGTGGACGGGGCACGCGCCCGCGGCGGCATCGCCGCGGCCCGGTTCGGTCTGAGTCATGACATGTCCTAACCAACGAAGAAAGCGCCCACACCGGTCATCGCGGAAATGTGATCAGTGCGTGCGCGCGGCCTCGGCCGCGAGCCGCGCCGGTTCACGACGGGTATCTTTCTGCTTCGTGGCTGACGCGGCGGTGCTGTGGTGGGTGTGGCGAAGAGCGGTGTCGGCGCGTGATCAGCCGACGGAGATGGCACGCTCGGGACACGCTGCGATGCCCGCGGCGATGTTCTGGTCGAGCGGATCGGCGACCTCGCGGTCGATCGGTAGGGCGTAACCGTTGTCGTCGATGTCGAATACGTCGGGCGTGGTGGCGTGGCAGCGGGCGTGGCCGGAGCACTTCTTCGCGTCGATGGAGAGTTTCATGTCAGTCCTGCCATCAGGGCCGTGGCGTGGGAGCGCGCAGCCCCCATCCGTGCAGCCCCAGCGACCTGGGGCTCGAGGTCGGCCGTCTCGTGAAGATTCAACGAGACTCGATATCGCTACCGTAGCAACGTTCCGCTGCTCTGTCGAGACCTAGGTCACACTGTCGAACAAGTTAGACAGGTGTTGCGCCAGAGGGCGATTGGACCGTCGTTCGATCGAAGCGGTGCGACTCTGGGGAGAATGCTTCGGCGCGGCGCTCTCTCACGCCGAGGGCGACTCGGGTGCGCTTCGCGTGAAGCGCTTAGAGTTGGACCGGTGAGTGCAGAGGATCGCACGCTGTGGCACACCGGGGTCGCCGACGGCGGTACGCGCGCCCCGAAGGCGTCCGAGCAGATCGCCAACCGGTTGCGCGGCCGAATCGTGCGCGGCGAGATTCGCCCGGGGGAGATGCTGCCGTCGGAGAAAGCCCTCATGGTCGAATTCCAGGTCTCCCGGCCCACATTGCGCGAGGCATTCCGGGTCCTGGAGAGCGATGGGCTGATCAGCGTGCTTCCTGGTTCGCGTGGCGGTCCCCGCGCCGAGTTCCCGGATCTGAGCGTCGCCGCCCGGCACATCGGCCTGTATCTGCAAATGCGGGGGACCACACTGGCGGACCTGCTGGAAGCCCGTATCGAATTCGAACCGATCTGCGCCCGGCTGCTCGCGCGACGGTGCACTGACGAAGGGCTGACCGCGCTGCGCGCCGCGGTCGATCGGCAACGGCAAGCGATCGGGGATGGGCTCGACACGGAACGTGACTTCAGGATGTGGGTGGGCGCTGTCGGCGAATTCCACGATCTCATCGCCGATCATTGCGGCAACAACACTCTCGCCGTGCAGGCCCGCGCTCTGCGCGGCGTCTTCGAAGCGCATCGTGAACTCGGTATTCGTCAACGACGCGACCACTTCGATCGGTCCTCCGTCTCGGAGTTCGCCGCCAACGTGACGGCGGCATGTCAGCAGCTGGCCGACCTGGTGCAGGCGCGCGCCGGGAAACGCGCGGAAGAACACTGGCGCGGGCATCTCGTGTATGTCACCGAGAACATTCTCCGCACCAGGGACGGATCGGCGACCGTGAGCCTGTTCGACTGATGCCCCCGCTCACTTTCAGCGGTTGACCCCCTTTGTTCGATCCAGCTGGAGAGTGGGGGGTGGTTCGTCATCGGGTGGCGGCGGATGCGGATAGCGCCGCCGGCCGCGCTCTGGTCGGCCGCCCTTGTCGAAATGGGCAAGAGTTCACGGATTCGCGGTGGATGGGTGTTCGAAACGTGTGCCGACACACCGGCGGTGACTTCCGTGGCGCTTTCGATCGACTTTGCCGCGGTCGGATCGCGCGGTGCGATTCCGGGGCTCGCGACTTGTTCGCCAATTGTTCGCTATGTCGTTGGTGAGTTTGCGGTCCGGTGCTGACTTGTCTCGCCGCGTCCCGTCATCGCCGTTTCGGCTGTTATCCGTACCGCTCGGTGTCGCCGCGGTGGGGACTTCCGTCCGACTTCACCCACACTTCTACGGCTTGCTCCAACCGAATATCGCTGCCGCATCGGCCGATTGGCGGCAGATTGCATTGCTGTAATGTAGCCGACATGCGGCGGAAGCAACCTATATAAAGAAATAATATCGTTTAATATCGTAGCTGTGGACGCTGGCTCATATCGCTGACGATGGGAGTCGTGCACCGCATAGTCTCATCGGCGTCGGTGGCGTCGGGGTTCGACCAGCTCGCCGTTCGTGCCGGGCGGCGCGTTTCGTTGATACATCTACAGTTTCATGGGAGCGGATTGCTGTGCCACGCAAAACGACAGATGCCGGGACGGGGCATCTATTGCGGCCGCCCACGTTCGGGGGGTTGTTGCGCCGACTCAGGGATGATCGGCGTATATCGCGGGAGAAACTGGCGTTTGCCGCCGGGGTGAGCGCCAGTTACATCACCCATCTCGAGGGCGGCGATCGTGATCACCCCACCAAGGCGGTGGTGGACGCGCTGATTCGATATCTGGACCGGGTCGAGCCACTGGCCGACGCCGAACGCAGACATCTGTTCGACCTGGCCGGTATCACCGCGGACACCTATCCGAGCGTCGAGGAACTGCGGGCCGATATCGGCGAGGACATGCGCCGCGCCTTGGGGATGCACGAGCCGAATCCCGCCTGCTACCTGGACACCCGCTGGAATCTGCTGTCCTGGAACGGCGCTTATGCGGCGGCCTTTCCCGGGCTGGTGACCGAGGGGAACGTGCTGCGCTGGTTCTTCGGCGACACCGACTCCAAGCGGATCATGGTGGAGTGGGAGCGTGAGGCGCTGCGCACCGTCGAATGGCTGCGCGGACTCATCGGTCAGTCCGGCGATACCGGCTGGTCCGCGGACTTGCTGCGCGAGCTCGGAGAATTCCCGGAATTCTGCGACATGTGGGCCGCGGGCGGTACCGCTTACGGTCGCGACAGCCCGCTCATGCAACTGTGCGATCCTGATACCGGTGCGCGCTTCGAACTCGACGTGCAGATGTTCCGGGTGGATTCGGGCAGCCATCCCGGACGGGTTCAATTCTTCCTCGGCATACGAACAGGCGAACGTGGGGCGGTCGGGGATGTGCGCGCGTGAATTCGCTTGCCCACGATATGCTGTCGCATTCGGCGCTTCGAGAAGCGAAGGGTTGCCCTGGCCGGTGCACGTACCTGACAGGGCCCGCGCCATCACCGACATTGCCTGGACAACCTCCGTAGTAACGTATTTGATCCATTTATCACAGATTCGATGTCGAACCGAGACAACTGTGATTCGGTGAACTGGACCAGGTGGATTGCGGAAACATTGCGGGGAGTGAATGCGCATGATCGACCAGCTCGAATCGGTACCTCACATCACGCTGGCCGCGGCGGCCGACTGCGGGCACGGAACCTTCGCGGTCTGCGGTGACGAGGGGCGTGCGATCTGGTACGGACCGTTCCTGGACAACGACAGCGATCATCCGCGCGGCGACCGCTTCGCCGGTGCGATGGCCGCCGCCGCCAGGGCCGTCTGGCTGGCCGGGCGCGCGCGAGCCGATTCGGGACATCGCGAGGCCACACTGCATCTCACCGTCACCGAACCCGAACTGGACGCGGTGACCTTGGCGTGCACTGCTTCGCTGTCGGGTCTCGCGCTCGACCTCGAAGTGTCCGAGGACAACCCCGCCGTGGACTGGTGCCAGGTCTTCGGCAGGCTCGATTGGAATCCGGGAGCGCTGGTCTGTCTGGTCGACGCCGAACCTTCGGAGGGCGAGCAGCGTCGCCACCTCCGACCCGCGGCGACGCACGACAATTCGAAGGAAAGGTTTCCGATGACGCGCACTATATCTACGGACTCCGGTGTGGAACTCCGCGCCGCGCTCGAAGCCCTGCTGCTGCACGACGCGGTCGGCCTGGACGCGCGGATGCGGCACGCCATCGCGGCCGTTGTGCATCTGGCCGTCGACACCCCACACGGTCCGCCCGAGGACGCCGAGGAATTCCTCGGACGTCTCGACGCGGCCTGGCTGCTCGCGGCATGGGGCGGACACGATATCGAGATGTCGCTCATCGCGACGCTCGCCGCCGGAGACGTCCCGGCGCTGTCCTGGTGCGAGCTGATGTTCACGACGGCCCTGGCGCCGTGGTCGACCAGCCCGGTCGCGGTGCACGCGCGCCGCATCTTCGCCGGCGTCCAATACGGTCGGCTCGGCGCGGCGCGCACGCCGGTCGGGGCGAGCCGGGCGTAGTCCGCGCGGGTCAGAGCGGGTCGACCAGCGCGAACGACTCCACCCACCGGTGCGGTGGGCGCGGCGCATTCGGTTCGCCGGGCCGGTGCACGCCGAGGACCGACCAGCCCGCGGCGACGGCGGCGTCGAGTTCATCCGAATGGTCGGACAGGAACAGGATCTCCGATGCGGGCACACCGATGTCCGCGGCGATCGCCGTGTAAGAGGCGGATTCGCGTTTCGGACCGGATGTCGCCAAGTCGAAGTGACCGCTGATCAGCGCGGACAGGTCGCCGCCGCGGGCGAATTCGAACCAGTCCCGTTGATTGCGCACCGAACCCGACGAGTACACGTACAGTCGCAGCCCGGCCGCGTGCCACGCGGTCAACGCGGGCGCGACATCGGGGAAGAATTCCCCGTGCAGTGCGCCGGACCGGAATCCCTCGGCGCAGATCAGGCCCTGCGCGGTCTTCAGCGGTTCGGCCTTGACATCCGAATCGAGCCATTCGCGCAGGATCGCGGCCACCTCGGCGATATCGGCATCGGGGCGCCGCGCCAATTCCCTGGTGCCGGTGAGCACGGGTTCGGCGGCGGCGTCGCGGTTGTCGGCCAGCCACCGCGGCAGGCGTTCGCGGGTGTAGTCGTACAGATTCTCCCGAACCGAACTGGTCGGACTGGTTGTTCCCTCGATATCAATGACGACGGCGTGGATCACGGCGCGGTCAGCAAATCGTCCAGCGACGGGAAACCCCCGCTGATCGCGTCACCGGTGAAATCGCCGACCCAGCCGTCCTCCTCCTCGAAGAAGCGGATGGCGATGAAATCGGGCCGCTCGCCCATATCGAACCAGTGCGGCGTGCCCGCGGGCACCGACAGCAGGTCACCGCCCTCGCACACCACGGCCAGCACCTCGGCGCCGAGACGCAGATAGAAGCAGCCGCGCCCCGCCGCGAAGTAGCGCACCTCGTCCTCGGCGTGGCGATGTTCGTCGAGAAACTTCTCCCGGGCGCCCTTCGCGCGGGCGGGCCACTGCGGATCGGCGTCGTCGGGGTGGATGCGCGCGATATCGATGTGCTTGTAGCGTCCCGATTCGTTCAGCAGCGCGACCTGGTCGGCGTACCGCGCCAGCAGTTCCTCCGACGGCAGCGCCGCGGCTTCTGCCACGACCGGCCAGCGATCGAATGCGATACCGTGCCTCGCCAATTCCGCGGTGATCACCGCGTCGTCGGTGGTACGCACCCTGACCTCGGCGGCGTCGTCGGCGGCCATCACTTGCAGCAGTGTCATTTCCTACCCCTCGTCATCGTTCACTCGGCGTCATCGTTCACCCGGCGTCACAGCCGTCCGATCTCGACGAGCTCGGCTTCGGCGGCGAACGCACCGCGGCGTCCGGTGCGCGTCACCAGCTCGCACAACGCCTCGAGGCATTCGGCGCGGTCACGCGCCTGGGCGAGAGTGTCGCCCCACGTCGTGACGCCATGCCCCGCGATGCCGAAAACCGGTGGCGCGTACGGATATTCTGTCAGGTACCGCTCTACGTCCGCGCCGATGCGCGCGACCTCGCGCCAATTGGGGAAGATCGGGATGTCGATCACGCTCGGATCGGCCACGCCCAGGCCCTTGATCAGTTCGTAGTCGCCGATCCGCACGGTGGTGACGCGGTCGGGTTCGCCCGCGAGCGTGCACAGCGTGGTCGCGTAAGGCGGGTGCACGTGCACGACGGCGGCGGCGTCGGTGCGGCGGTAGACGGCGGTGTGGATGGTGGTCTCGGCCGAAGGGCGGCGCGCCTGCGCGCTGACCGGTGCGGAATCGGCGACGCGCACGGTAACCATATCGGCCGCGCCGAGTTCGCCCTTGGACAGGCCGCTTCCGGTGATGAGCGCCGAATCGCCCTGCCGCACTGAGATATTGCCCGCGGTCCCCGGCATCCAGCCGTTGCGGTAGAGCTCGCGCGCCACCTCGGCGATGGCCGCGCCCGCGCCGCCTTCCCGATAGACCACGCCCGCCTCGGTGACGATCGCGGTCACCAGCGCGGCCGGTGTCACGTCGAAGGCCGGATTGAAGACCTCGGTGCCCGCGGGCGCGGTCGCGACCCCGGCGAAACCGGACACCTCCGCCGCGCCGCGCCGCTCGACCACGATCTGCGCACCGGTCGCCATCGCCGTGTCGCGGGTCGACTCCGGGGCGACCACGATGAACGGTATGCCGTGGTGGCGCGCGGCCAGTGCCAGCATGTAGGTGCCGATCTTGTTGGCGACATCGCCGTTGGCGGTGATGCGGTCCGCCCCGACCAGCACGCAGTCGACCTGTCCGGTGGCCATCGCCCACGCCGCCGCGGAGTCGATGGTCAGCCGGTGCGGGATACCGGCCTCGGCCAGTTCCCACGCGGTCAGCCGCGCGCCCTGCAACAGCGGACGGGTCTCGTCGACCAACACCTCCGCGAGCGCGCCCCGTTCGAACAGCACCCGCAGCGCGCCGATGGCGGTGCCGAAGGCACTGGTGGCGAGGCGGCCGGTATTGCAGTGGGTGAGGGCGCGCACCGGGCGGTCGCCGAGCAGTTCCCGCACCAGGTCGGCGGCGTTGGTCGCGGCGGCCCGGTTCACCCTGCCGTCCTCGGCGAGCATGTCGAGGGTTTCGGCGAGTGCGGCGTCCGCGCCGCGGGCGGCCGCGGCGGTGGCGCGGCGCACCGCCCATGCCAGATTGACGGCGGTGGGCCGGACCGCGATGATGCGCGCGGCCTCGGCTTCGACCGCCGCGAGGTCGAGCACCCCGTCGGCGGCGGTGTGCGCGCGGGCGGCGATGACCACGCCGAACGCGCCCGCGATGCCGATGGCGGGTGCGCCCCGAATTGCCAGGGTGGCGATGGCCTCGATGATCTCGTCGACCGTCCCGAGCCGCAGTCGCCGTGCCTCGTGCGGCAGGCCGCGCTGGTCGATGGTGAGCAGGACGCCGTCGTCCCAGATCAGGGAACTATCGTCCATCGGGCGCATCCTTTGCCGCGAGATCACATGCATCGTGCCTGGTGAACGGTATCCGACCGGCGGCGCCGCCGAAAAGTCGGCCGGGTGAGCTAGGGCGTCTGCGCGCGCAGCGACTCGGCGCGCTCGCGCGGGTGGTAGTCCGGGCCGACGCCCTCGACCAGCACGACATCGCCGTCGATGTGATCGGTGCGCAGGGCGAGGATCGCCTGATACGCGGGCGAGTGGTACCAGGTCCGGGCGCGCTCCAGGTCGGGGAACTCGATCAGGACCATACTGCCCGGCCACCGGCCCTCCACCACCTCCGTCGGCGGACCGTGCACGAGGAAGCGGCCGTCGAAGGGGTTCAGGGTGTCCTGGACGCGCTCGAGGTATTCGAGGATGTCGCGATGCGGACGGCGGGTGTGCAGATGGGCGAATCCGTAGGCGGGCATGGGAATTCTCCGTTCCTCGCTTCCGCCGGAGTCGGCGGTGTCACCGAACCTAGCCCCGTCCCGTCGGTGCGCCAATTACCTGGCGGGTCATGGGGTTCCGGGCCACCCGGTGGTGGCGGCGGTGCGGTGCCGGCGGAGTCCGCGCGGCGGCGGGAAACCCGGGCGACCGGGGCGATTCGGTGTTCGGTATTCGGTCTACCGGTGCGCTTCGAGAAATTGCGCGGCGAAATTCTACACACCGCGCGGTAATTGCTCCGCAGTGCGTGGATATTCACGGATTCACCGATTATTCGGTGGAAAAGCGGGGAGAACATGCCGCGACCGCCGGCACCGACACCGGCGGTCGCGGAGCACGCTCGATCAGTTGCGGCCCGAGCGGCGCTCCGAGTCGCGCTCCGTGGACGAACGGCCGTCCATCTGCTGGTTCTCGGATGAGCCCGCACGGCCAGTGCCCTGCTCCTGGCGCTGCTGTTGCTGCTGCCTCGGCATCTGCTTGGGCATTTTCTTAGGCGTCTTCTTCGACTTTTCAGCCATCTTCACTCGGT
Source organism: Nocardia arizonensis (assembly GCF_001310275.1). Classification (GTDB taxonomy): domain Bacteria; phylum Actinomycetota; class Actinomycetes; order Mycobacteriales; family Mycobacteriaceae; genus Nocardia; species Nocardia arizonensis. The sequence continues at coordinate 29,093 of NZ_LGYZ01000088.1, read as the reverse complement.
CCTTTCCGAAGTGAGAAGTGATGTGTATTCGCCTAACACCAACACAATAGCGATCCGCTCTTGCGATCGGAAGCGGAATTGCCTATTTCGAAATCGGGGCGATATTCAGGCCGGTAGCGGCAGGAATTCCACGATGACGCCGTCCTCGGCGTCGGCGGGAACCACGACGAGACCGTCGCGATCGACCAGACCGCCGAGATGGGCGGTGTGGACGTGCCGGTCGCCGATCCAGCCGCCCTCCGGGGCCATCCGGGCGGGCACGATCCGGGCGACCGGACCCGCGACGGCAGCGGCATTGTGCAGCGGACCGGTCAGCGGCCTGCGCGCGGACGCACCGGTTCGGCCCGCGACCAGGGCGTCGGCCAGCGCCATCAGGATCGCCAGCGCCGCGAACGGATTGCCGGGCAGCCCGAGGACGGTGGTACCGCGGGTCAGCTCGGCGACCAGGGTCGACCCGCCGGGCCGCAACCGCAGCCGTGGCACCGGGACCCTCGCGCCGGAGCGCGCGACCGCGCCGCGGAGTTGGTCGGCGGCCCCGCCGCCGGTCGCGCCGACCACCACGAGCAGATCCACATCGTCGGTGGCGGAGAGGATCTCATCGAAGCCGTGCGCTGTATCGCGCAGGTGAACCCGATCCTCGGTGCGAATCCCGTAGTGGGACAGCATGTTGGGCAGTATCGGTCCGATCGAGTCGCGGATCTGCCCGGTGCGCAGTGGACCCTCGCCGCGAATCTCGTCCCCTGTCATGACGATTCGCGCCCGCACCGGACCACGCACCAGAGCGTCGGTGACCTCGACGCTGGCCGCCGCGGAGATGAGCGCGGAGGTCACCGGCAGGCCCGCGGGCGCCACGGGATCACCCGGCACTCGTTCCTCGCCCTGTCTGCGGATGTCGTCGCGGTGCGGGGTATCGGGAAGACGGTGCAGGACGCCGTCGACGTCGATCTCGGCGAATTCGTCGCGCAGCACACCGCTCGCGCCGACGGGTACGTGCGCGCCGGTGGCGATGCGCACGGCCTCACCGGTCAGCAGACCGGACGCGCGCCGCCCGCCCGCGTAGCCGATATCGGCGCGCAATCGCCACGGACCCTCGCCCGCGACCGCGTAGCCGTCCATCGCGGAGACATCGAAGCGTGGCAACGGGCCTGCCGCCGTCAACGGCTCCGCCAGGGTGGCCCCGCGCGCCGACCGCAACTCGGCGCGGTACGGGGTGAGCCGGGTCAGTTCGTCGCGCAGGACCTGTCTTGCCTGTTCCAGGGTCAGGGGGGACGGCGGTTCACCCGTGGCCGTCCGTGCCGCGCGCACTTGGTCTTCGGTGTCCACATCGGTGACACCCGCGACCTCGACCAGTACGGTATCGGCGGGCACCAGCGCCTTCATCGGCTGATCGACCGGCGACGCGAGCTTCTCCAGGGCGCCGACGAGCGCGTCGCGCCGCCACAGGCCGACCAGATACTGCGGTCTGCCCGCGTCGTCGGCGGCGAAGACGGCGTCGGCGCCGGATTCGGCCTGCCGGTCGCGCAGTCGCGTGATCGCCGCGGCTGTGAGGAAGGGCATATCGGCGGCCAGAATCACCACCAGCGGGGCGGGATCGGCGTCGAGGGCCCGCAGTCCGGCCTCGATCGCGGCCACCGGACCCGAACCCGGCGGCCGCTCGCGGGTCTGTCGGATCGCGGTGTCGAGGTCGGGGCGGTGCGGGCCGACCACCACCGTGCGCGCGCAGCCCGCGACCGCCGCCAGCGCCGTCGCGAGCAGGGATCGCCCGCCGATGACGAGGCCGGGTTTGTCGATGCCGCCCATGCGGCGCGCCAGTCCGCCCGCCAGGACGATGGCGTCGACGGCCGTCACGGGATCAGGGCGTTGGTCGGGTACCGCATGAGCGACATGCTAATTCGTCGGTTCCGGCGGCAAGAGGTCCCCGCGGTTCGCGTCAGATGACCAGATAGTCGGGGGCCGCGCGGAGCAGACAGAATTCGTTGGCCTCGGGATCGGCCAGCGGGAGTCCGGAAGCCGCGCCGAGACTGCCCTCGGCGAGCGGTGTCGCGCCCGCCGCCCGCAGGCGTGCCACCTCGTGCAACGGATCGTCGGCGGGGAAGGCGGTCAGGTCCAGACGCAGGCGGTTGCGGCGGCATTTGGTCTCGTGGGTGCGCACGAACTCCAGCCAGCAGCCCAATCCGGTGGCCGAACGCAATCCCGCGGCATCGGTCGAGTCGTGGCTCAGCGGCCAGCCCGAGGCCGTCGCCCAGAACGAGGCCAGACGCAGCGGATCGTGCGTGTCGATCACGATGGCCGCGATGGCGCCGGTGTCGACGTACTGTTCGCGCGGTTCCAGCACGCAGAACTCGTTGCCCTCCGGGTCGGCGAGCACCGCCCATGGCACCGAACCCTGACCGATATCGACCCGGCGCGCGCCAAGTGACAGCGCCCGGTCCACCTGGACCCGCTGATGGTCGAGCGACCGGCTGGCCAGGTCGAGGTGGATGCGGTTCTTGCCGTGCTTGGCCTGATCGGCGGGCAGGAAGGTGAGGGCGATCTCGAGGCCGTCGGGGTCGTGTGCCGCGACATCGACCTCGTCGGGTCGATCCAGGGTCACCGTCCAGCCGAGCAGCTCCGCCCAGAATCCCGCTACCGACCTGGGCCGGTCTGCGTCGAAGACGACACACGCCAAGCGGGTGGACATACCCAACGGTAACCCGGCACACCGCCCGCGCTACGGAAGTTCGCGAAACCGAAATCGTGCGGCCCGCAGATTCACCCGACCGTCCCGCACGGGCACCCCCTCCTCGGCCAGCAGCCGCAGTTGGCGATGCGCGATATGGGCGGCGGGTTGGCCCGCTGCGCCGATCACCCGGTGCCACGGCAGGTCCGCGGAATCGGTGCGCATGATCCAGCCCACGGTCCGCGGCGTCGACAGTCCGGCGGCCTCCGCGATGTCGCCGTAGGTGGCCACCGAGCCGGGCGGAATACGCGCGACGAGCGCGCGGACGAGTTCTATCTCGGCATCGGAGGTCGGCATCAGCCCAGCGCCTCGCGCACCAACGCCGCGACCTGCGCGGGCCGGGCCTGGACGACCATGTGATCGCAGTCCATCTCGCGCACGGTCAGCCGCGGACCGAGATGTGCGGTGAGGGCGGCGCGGAATCGCGGTGTGACGAACGGCGGGTCGACCTTCATGGCCTGCACGAGCACGGTCGGCAGATCAGCGGGCGGCAATACGAAATCGCGCGCGAGCTGACCCCAGTACGAGGTGATCGCGGGCATGCTCATCCGCCAGCCCACCCGTCCCGCGACGGTGGGGACCAGATGTTCGGCGAGTTCGGCCTCGAGTTCGTCGGCGGGCACCTCGTCCCAGGAACTGGCGAGTTTGTCGGCGCGGGCCGCGTCGACATCGGCGTAGTCGGGGTGGGCGAGCGTGCTGCGGGCGATGTCCTCGAGCCGGACCGGGTCGTAGGCGATGGCCGGGTCAAGCAGCACCAGGCCGCGAACCAGATCGGGATGACGGTGCGCCAGATGGATCGCGCTCGCACCGCCGAAGGAATGACCGACGACCAGTGCCGGACCGTCGGCCTCGGCGGCGAGCAGGGACACCAGATCCGCGACGACCTGTTCGAAATCCCACGGCGGCAACGGTGTCGAACGACCGTGTCCGCGCAGGTCGGGAGCGAGGACGCGCAGATCGGGAAGATGCCGCTCGGCCAGGGTCGCCCAACGTCTTCCGTGTCCGGTCAGCCCGTGCAGGGCGAGGACCAGCGGTCCGGTGGCGGGTCCGAAACGGTGCACATGAAGGCTCGACACGCTGTCATTCTGCTAGGTGGTCGGCGGCGGGCAACCGGGGGCGGTGTCCGCTGCGTCACGTGGCGGCGGGGCAGCCCGGCCTGGTGTCGGTCGCGTCTGCTGCAATAGCCCGCGTGGTGCGATCGGATAGCGCCGTGCGACTGGTTCGCCGGACTGCGGCGCTCCCCGGAGCGAGGCTCTGGGGCGCCGAACTGCGCCCGCTGTTCGAGGCGCACCGGCAGGTGGGTCCGGTGCGGCCCGGATTCCGGCCGTGGCAGGTCCTCGGCGGGCCCGGCACCGGGAAGACCTCGCTGCTGGTCGATCTCGCCGCCGCGCGCATCGCCGAGGGCGCCGATCCGGAATCGGTACTGGTCCTGACCCATTCAAAGCGTGCCGCCGCCGCGGTGCGCGACGCCATCACACTGCGACTGACCTCCGACGACGGAAACGAGGGCGGTGTACCGGGCGCGACCAGGGAACCGCTGGTCCGCACCGTGCACTCCTACGCCTTCGCGGTACTGCGCAGACACGCTCTCGCGCACGGCAATCCGCCGCCCCGATTGCTGACCGGCGCCGAACAGGACGCGGTGCTGCGGGAAATGCTGCGCGGCGACCTCACCGATATCGCCGCGGGCGCGACGAATCTGTGGCCCGAACGGCTCCAGCCCGCACTCGCCCTCGGCGGCTTCGCCGAACAGTTGCGCGATCTCATGCTGCGCGCCACCGAACGCGGCATCGGCCCCGAGGAACTCGTGCGCCTCGGTCGCGCGCACGACCGCCCGGAATGGGTCGCCGCCGGACATTTCGCCGTGCGATACGAGCAGGCCATGCTCCTGCGCTGGTCGGTGGGCGTCGAAGCGCCCGAGGCCACCGCGCCCGCCCTCGACGCCGCCGAACTCGTCGGCGCGGCACTGGACGCGCTCGCCTGCGACGCGGACCTGCTGGCCGCCGAGCGCGCCCGAATCCGATACCTGCTGGTCGACGACGCCCAACATCTCGACCCGCAGGCCGCGCTGCTGGTGCGGGTCATCGGCGGCGCCTCGCATATCGCCGTGGTCGCGGGCGATCCCGACCAGGCCGTATTCACCTTCCGCGGTGCGGACGCGGGCTTCCTCACCGACCCGGACATTCCCGAGCAGCGGCGCATCGTCCTGCACGAGAGTCACCGGGCGAGTCCGCCCGTGCGCGCCGCCATCGCCCGAATCGCCGCCCGCCTCCCCGGCGCACCCCCGCACCGGTTCCCCGTACCCGAACGTCCCGATGATCGCGGCGCGGCGGTGCGCGTGCGGGTCCTCGCCACCCCGGCCAAAGAGGCCGCGCTCATCGCCGACCACTTGCGGCGCGCACACCTCACGGCGGGCGTGCCGTGGTCACGCATGGCGGTCATCGTCCGGTCGGTACCGCTCTCACTGGCGCCGCTGCGCCGCGCTCTGCTCGCCGCCGGGGTCCCCGTCCAACAGCCCGCCCTCGCCATCCCGCTGGCCCGACGGCGCGGTGCGGCGTGGATGCTGCTTGCACTGCGCGCTCTGCTCGCGGGCGAACGCGGCCCCGACCCCGGACTGTTCTCCGCCGAAGACGCGCTCGATCTTCTCGGCGGCCCGCTCGGTGGCGCGGACCAGATCGCCCTCCGCCGCCTGCGGCGCGGAATCCGGCGCAGTGTGCTGGAATTCGAACGCGCGCGGAGCCGGGTGCGGCGTGGGTCGGGCGAGATCGGCGTGCTCGGTGACGCGCCCGCGTCCGAGGAGGACGAACTCGCGGGTCCGCCCGAGGACGACGGTGCGGCCGCCGGTGATCCCGAGTGGGTCGCGCACGATCCGACGGAATCGCTTCGGCACGACAGCGAGATCGACTGGGGGCTCGAGTTCGAGGAACCGGCCGACGCCGCTGATTCGCGTCCGAGCGGGGATGCGGACCGGCCCGAATGGCTGGCTCGGCTGGCCCGACGTGATCTGTCGCCGCGCAAGCGGGCCGATATCGACGGGAGCGAATCGCCCGTCGATAGCGAACCCGCGCAACAGGTTCCGCTCGGTGACCGGTCCTCGGCGGAGGTGCTGCGCGATCTGCTCGTCGGGACCGGCGCGGATGTCCTGATGGACGGGCTCACCGAGGTCGAGTCCGCGCCGCTGCGGCGGGTACTGACCGCGCTCGAGCGCGCGCGCACGGCGAGGCGGCGCGGGGCGGGGCTCGAGGAGGTGCTGTGGGCGCTGTGGACCGCCTCGCGACTGGAACGGCGCTGGGTGGGGCAGTCCGAACGCGGTGGGGCGGTGGGGATGCAGGCCGATCGGGATCTCGACGCCGCCGTCGGACTGTTCGACGCCGCCGCGGCCTACGTCGACCGATTGCCGCGCGCCAGTGTCGAAGGATTCGTCGAATACCTCGTCCAGCAGGAGATTCCGCAGGACACCGCACCGCTGACCGCGCCGGGTGAGGCCGTCGCACTGGTGAGCGCGCACGCCGCGGCGGGCCGGGAATGGGATGTGGTGGCCGTGGCCGCCGTCCAAGAGGGCATCTGGCCGAATACGCGCCCGCGCGGCACCCTGCTGCATACCGAGGATCTCGTGGATCTCGCCGCGGGTATCGAACCCCTCGGCGAGCACGTGAGCCGATCCGCGCCGATCCTGGCCGAGGAACGCAGGCTGCTGCTGGTGGCCTGTAGTCGCGCGCGGTACTCGCTGCTGGTCACGGCGGTCGAATCCGTCACGGGGGAACGCGATCTCGTCCCGTCGCGCTTCCTCGGCGAACTGCTCGGTCACGACGACGGCGGCGGTGAACCCGGCGCGCTGCCCGTAGTCGATCCCGGCCGCGCGCTGGTGATGCACGCACTCGTCGCCGACCTGCGCGGCGTGGTCTGCGACAGCGATGCCGACCCGGGGCGTCGGGCCCGCGCGGCGCACCAACTCGCGCGCCTCGCGGCGGCGGGCGTGCCGGGCACCCACCCCGACGACTGGTACGGCACCGGCGAACTCAGCTCCGCCCGGCCGCTGTGGGAGGACACCGCGTCGCCGGTGGCGCTGTCGCCGTCGACGGTGGAACTGCTGCGCACCTGCCCGCTGCGGTGGGCGTTGGAACGCAATGGCGGCACCGACGGTGACAATCCGCACGCGGTCACCGGCAATCTGGTGCACACCCTGGTCCAGGCGCTGGCGGGTCGGGTACCCGAGGCCCAGGTGCGGGCCGCCCTGGAACGCACCTGGCGCGCCGTCGATCCCGGCACCGGCTGGCACTCGCGCCAGGAACTGCGCCGCACCGAGGCCATGCTGGAGACCTTCATGGCCTGGGTCCGCAATACCCGCGGAGAACTCACCCAGGCCGGTGTCGAGGTGCCCGTCGACTGTGAACTGCCCGCCCGTGACGAGGACGAGCCCCCGGTGCGCATCAAGGGCCGCGTCGACCGTCTCGAACGCGATGCCTTCGGCCGTTTCGTCATCGTCGATGTCAAGACCGGCAAGACCCCCGTCACCAAACAGGCCGCCGCCGACCACGCCCAACTCGCCACCTACCAGGTCGCCGCCGCCTTCGGAGCCCTCGGCGGCGCATCCGACGAAACCGCGGCCGATCCGGGCGAACCCGGCGGCGCGCGACTGGTCTACGTCGCCAAACCCAGCCGCGACGGCGCCACCGAACGCGTACAGCAACCCCTCGACGCCGAGGCACTCGATACCTGGCGCGACACCATCCACGACGCCGCCGCGGCCACCCGAGGCCCAAGCTACCTCGCCATGCGCAACGACGGCTGCCGCCACTGCGCGGTCCGCGGAAGCTGTCCGGTACAGGACACGGGTCGCCAGGTCACCGACGAATGACCCCGCCGCCGCACACCCCGTTTCCCGCACACGTCCCGGCCGCTCCCGTCCGTACATCTGCGAGAGTGTGGTGATGAATCGAGTGATCCCCGGCCCGTCGACCCCGCCGCCGTCGACCCCCGGGCATCACCTTCCCCCCGTCGTAGCCGCCGCCCGGACGAAGCAGGCGGCGGTCGGGTACGAGCGACCCGTCGCGGACCCGGGCGGCGGTGGTCCCGTCGTCGGGTTCGGCCCGGTCGGGGTCGCGCGGGACGTGCGCCGAGGGGTGTGCCGATGGTGGTGGTGACACCGCATCGGTTGGCGCAGGCTCTTGGGTTGCCGCCGCCTACCGATGAGCAGGCGGCGGTCATCGCCGCGCCCGCGGGCCCGACGCTGGTCGTGGCCGGGGCGGGGGCGGGCAAGACCGAGACGATGGCCGCCCGGGTGGTGTGGATGGTGGCCAATCGGCTGGTGACCCCCGATCAGGTGCTCGGTCTCACTTTCACCCGAAAAGCCGCGCAGCAGTTGACCTCTCGTATTCGGACCCGGCTGGCGCGCTTGGCGGGCGCGCCGTTGCTGCGGGAACTGGACCCGAGCGGGGAGTTGCGGACCCGGCTGTCCGCGTCCGAGCCCGAGATCAGCACCTATCACTCCTACGCGGGACGGCTGCTCACCCAGCACGGCCTGCTGCTGCCGGTCGAACCGTCGTCGGTGCTGCTCACCGAGACACAGCTGTGGCAGGTGGCGCATCAGGTGGTGCGCGCCTGGGACGGCGACCTCGATACCGAGCGCACACCGGTCTCGGTGACCGAGGCCGTGCTCGCGCTGTCGGGACAGCTCGCCGAACACCTGGTCGAACCCGAACAACTGGCCGAGGCGCACGCCGAACTCGAGAAGCTGGTGCACACCCTGCCGCCCGGACCGCGTCAGCGCGGCGGACCGAGTCAGGCGCTACTCGGCCCGCTCCAGGTCCAGCGCGAACGCGTGGCCCTGCTGCCGCTGGTCGGTCAACTGCACGCCGCCCTGCGCCGCCGCGGCGCCCTCGATTTCGGCGCCCAGATGTCGCTGGCCGCCCGCCTCGCCGCCGACCATCCCGAAGTCGGCATCGCCGAACGCGAACGCTTCCGCCTGGTCCTGCTCGACGAATACCAGGACACCGGCCACGCCCAACGCATCCTGCTGGCCGCCCTCTTCGGCGGAACCGCGCCCTTCCCGCCCCCCGCGCGCGGCGACGCGGCCTCGGACGACGCGGTCCCGGACGATGCGGCCTCGGTCACCGGTCGCGACGACGCCGCCGGTGGTCGGGGAATGGGGCGGTTGGCGGTGACGGCGGTAGGTGACCCGATGCAGTCCATCTACGGCTGGCGCGGAGCTTCGGCGGCCAATCTGCCTCGCTTCGCCACCGACTTCCCCGGTGCGCCCGGTGTTCCCGCGCCGACCCTGCCGCTGCTGACGAGTTGGCGTAATCCGCCCGAGGCGCTGGCATTGGCGAATCTGGTGGCCGAACCCTTGCGGCGCGTGGCGCTCGACAGCGGGGGCGTGACGGTGGACGCGCTGCGGGCCAGACCCGGCGCGGAATCCGGGCCGGTCGCCTTCGCGCTGTGGGAAACCATTGCGCAGGAACGGGATTGGATCGCCGAGCGGATCGCCGCCGAGTGGGCGACGCGGCGCGAGGTAGGTGAGACGCCGCCCACCTCGGCGGTGCTGGTGCGCCGCAACGCCGATGCCGCGCCGCTGGCCGAAGCGCTGCGCGAGCGGGGACTGCCGGTGGAGATCGTCGGACTCGGCGGACTGCTGGCCACACCCGAGGTCGCCGACATCGTCGCCACCCTGCGGTTGATCGCCGAACCCGCCGCGGGCAGCGCGGCCATGCGCATACTCACCGGAGCCCGCTGGCGCATAGGGCTTTCCGATATCGCGGCGCTTGCGAGCCGGGCGCGCGAACTGTCGATCAGCAGATTGTCGGGCGCGTCGACCGCGGAGATCACCGACGGCGCCACCCTCGCCGAGGCGCTGCGCGAGGTCGCTCCCGAACCCGCGGAACAGGCCGGGCTGGCCGATGCCATCGCTGATCCCGGTCCGGCGCAACGGTATTCGGAGTCAGGATACGAGCGCATCGAGCTGCTCGGTCGAGAACTGTCGGCCTTGCGGGAGCGCAGCGGACAGCCACTGACCGAGTTGGTCGCCGATGTGGAGCGCACCATCGGCGTCGGGGTGGAGGCACAGGCGCGCCGCGCGGTGGCGGGCTCCGGTGCGGGCCGAGAACATCTGGACGCCTTCGCCGAGGTCGTCGCCGGGTACGCCGCCGATTCCGGCGCGTCCCTCGGCGGTCTGCTCGCCTTCCTCGCGGCGGCGGAATCGGTGGAGAACGGTTTGGAGCCGGGTGAGGTTGAGGTCGCGCGCGATCGAGTGCAGGTGCTCACGGTGCACGCCGCCAAGGGGCTGGAATGGGAGGTCGTGGCGGTCCCGCACGTGGTTCGGGGCGTATTCCCCTCCGGCGCCGCCGCGGGCACCTGGCTTGGCGCGCTCGCCGAACTCCCGACCGCCCTGCGCGGCGACCGCGTTCAGGACGACGCCGCCGAGGGCGTCCCGGTGCTCGACCTGTCCGATCTGTCCGACCGTTCCGACCTCGAGCGCGCCATCAAGGCACACAAGGAAGCACTCGAGCGTCGCCGGATCGATGAAGAACGCCGACTGTTCTACGTGGCCGTCACCAGAACCGAACGCGTCCTGCTGATCTCGGCGCACCACTGGGCCGAGACCGGCTCCAAACCCAAGGGCCCCTCCGATTTCCTCCGCGACCTCCGGGCCGCGGCCGAAACCCCCGGCGGCCCGGTCCACGGCGCCGTCGACATCGTCCGCTGGGACGACCCGCCCCCACCCGAGGCGGTCAACCCGTTCACCGACAACCCGCCCACCGCGCAGTGGCCCCGCGACCCGCTCGGCCCCCGACGCGGTCCCGTCGAGGAGGGAGCCGCCCTCGTCCGCGCCGCCCTTGCCGCCCTCCGCGATCCCCCCGAACCCGCCACCGCGCCGCCCGGTTCGCCCGACACCGGCGGCACCGACCTCGATGACGCGCACGACCCCTTCGGCCCCACCGGACGAAACCGTCCGGCAGCCGCGCCGTCGGAGTCCGACATTCTCCCGGAACCCGACTCGGCGCAGCCGGGAGGCGAATACATCTGGCCTATCGAGGATTTCGAACCCCCGCCGGAGGACTATCCGCCCGACGACCACCATCCGCTGCCCGACGACGCCACGGCCGCACCGGCATCGCGGGAGCACCGCCCCGCCGAGGTCACACCGCCCGCCGAATTCGGCGGCGATACGGACGACCCCGACGGGTGGGCGAAGGATGTCGACGCCCTCCTTGCCGAATTCGAGGCGATCGGCGCGGTGGCGCGAGAGGTCGAACTTCCGGGCCAGATCCCGGCGACCGCGCTGGTGGAGATGCGCGCCGATCCGGTGAAACTCGCCCGCAGGCTGCGCCGTCCGCTGCCGTTCCCGCCCAATCCATTGGCGCGCCGTGGCACCGCGTTCCACGCGTGGGTGCAGCGCTGGTTCGCCGGTTCGCGGCTGATCGGGCTGGACGAACTGCCCGGTGCGGGCGAACCGGAGACCGTCGACGCGCATGCCGATACCGATCTGACCAGGATGCAGGACGCGTTCCTGGATTCGCCGTGGGCGCATCGCAGTCCGCTGGAGGTGGAGGTCGCCTTCGAGACCTCCATCGCGGGCACCGTCATTCGCGGTCGCATGGACGCGGTGTTCGCCGAGCCGGACGGCGGGTGGACCGTGGTGGACTGGAAGACCGGCGCGGAGCCGGGACCCGACGACGAACCCGCCGTCGCCGTGCAGTTGGCGATCTACCGGGTGGCGTTGGCTCGGTTGATGGCGGCGCGCACCGGCGCGAGCGAGTCCGTGATGCTCGAGAAAATCGGCGCGGCCTTCCATTACGTGCGATCGGGCCGTACCGTCGCCCCCTCGAACCTGCCCGGGCCCGCCGAACTCGCCGAACTCATCAAGACCTCCGCCCCGCCGCGCCGATGACCGGTCACCGCCGCACCTCACGGGGCCGCCCGGCGGAGGGACGCGCTGTCGACCGTGCTCACCCTGACATTCACCGGGCGTTCGCGTCGAGGCCGATCGGTAGTGCGCCGACCGGGTAGGCTCCCGTCCTGTGCCGGAGGTACAGGTGATGCCGGAGTTGGCCGGTTCGAGCAGCGGCAGGGATGGTGACACCGGTGTCGGGTGACTTCGGAGGGCGCTCGCGCGGGCACGGCGTATCGGGCCGCCCGGATTTCGCGCTGGTTGGCATGCTGCGCATCCCCGAGACGCAGACGAGTCCGTGGGTTTCGCTGGTCCGGCGCGTGCTGTTCGCCGTCGGATTGCTGTTCGCCGCGGCGCTGGTGGTGTATTTGGGCCGCGACGGCTACCGCGACAACGCAGGCGAGGACATCTCCTTCCTCGATGCCTTCTACTACGCCACGGTCTCCCTTTCGACCACCGGTTACGGCGATATCGCGCCGGAGTCGCCTACCGCGCGACTGACCAATATCGTCATCATCACGCCATTGCGCGTGCTTTTCCTCATCGTGCTCGTCGGTACGACCATCAGCGTGCTCACCGAGCGTTCCCGACAGGCATTCAAGATCCAGCGTTGGAGGCACAGCGTGCGCAATCACACCGTGGTCGTCGGCTACGGAACCAAGGGCAGAACCGCGATCGACGCGATGGTGGCCGACGGCGTCCAGCACGCCGACGTCGTCGTGGTCGACACCGACGCCCTGGCGCTGGAAGCGGCGGGCAACGCGGGTCTGGTAACGGTGCACGGGTCGGCCACCCAGTCCGACGTCCTGCGCCTGGCGAGTGTGCAGAACGCCGCGTCGGTGGTGGTCGCGACGAACCGCGACGACACCGCGGTGCTGGTCACCCTGACCGCGCGCGAACTCAACAAGACCGCCAAGATCGTGGTCGCCATCCGCGAGGCCGAGAACACCCACCTGCTGCGCCAATCGGGCGCGGATTCGGTGGTGGTGTCCTCCGAGACCGCGGGCAGGCTGCTCGGCATCGCGACCACCACCCCGACGGTCGTGGAGATCATGGAGGATCTGCTGACCCCGGAGCAGGGGTTCGCGGTCGCCGAACGCGATGTGGAACCGTCCGAGATCGGCGGATCACCGCGGCATCTCAGCGATATCGTGCTCGGTGTGGTGCGCGACGGCGATCTGCACCGAGTCGGCGAACCCGCGGTGGACGCCATCGAGGCGGGCGACAAGCTGCTCTATATCCGCCGCGTGCACAAGTGAGGATGAGTCCGCGCGCCGGGACGACTAGGGTCGAGACGTGTCCTTCGATCTGAATTCCGTGCCGCTGCTGTCACGTTCCGCCGTCGATCGGGCCGAGCATGTCCGGTCCGACGAGCAGGCGCTGAAGGAGGGGTGGGCGCGCGCCGGGCTGCTGCGCGTGAATTCGCGCGGTCAAGTGCGCATGGCCGGTAGCGTCCTCGTCTTCGACGACGCCGTGAGCCTGTCCGCGGAGCCGAGTCCGGCCGCCGTATTCCTCGGTATCGGCGACGGCAGACATCTGTGGGCGGTGCGCGATCCCGACCTCGGCGGCGAGCTGACCGACCTGCGCCGCCTCGCCGACGACATCGACGATTTCACCGCAGGGGTGCTCTCCTCGGCCCTGGCACTGCTGAATTGGCACGACAAGGCCGGATTCGACGCCACGGGCGGTGCCGCGACGGTGCTGGCCAAGGGCGGCTGGTCACGGGTGAGCGAGGACGGGAAGGAGGAGTTCCCGCGTATCGACCCGGCGGTCATCTGCCTGATCCACGACGGCGCCGACCGGGTGCTGTTGGCGCGCCAGCACGCCTGGCCGCCGGTCCTGTACTCCATCCTGGCCGGATTCGTCGAGGTGGGCGAGTCGCTGGAACGGTGCGTCGAGCGGGAGATGAAGGAGGAGGTGGGTCTCGACGTCCGCGATATCCGCTATCTGGGCAGTCAGCCGTGGCCGTTCCCCCGGTCGCTGATGCTGGGTTTCGCCGCGGTCGCTGATGCGGACCAGCCGCTGGTCTTCTCCGACGGAGAGATCGCCGAGGCGCACTGGTTCACCCGTGACGAGGTGCGCGCGGCACTCGCTGCGGGTGACTGGTCCACGCGCGACGCGAGCGTCCGGTTGCTGTTGCCGGGGACGATCTCCATCGCGCGGACCATTCTCGAATCCTGGGCCGCCCAGGACTGATCCGCGCGCCGGTTGGAACGGGTCCGGTCAGGCCAGACCGGCGAGGACTTGTTTGACTTGCGCGAGCGACGGATTCGTCGCGGTCGAGCCGTCGGCGAATTTGACCGTCGGCACCACGTGGTTGCCGTTGTTCACGCTACCGACGAACTCGGCCGAGGCCGGATCCTGCTCGATATCGATTTCCACGTAGCTGATGCCCGACTCTTCCAGTTGCTTCTTGAGCCTGCGGCAGTAACCACACCAGGTGGTGGAATACATGGTCAGGGCGGGGTTCGCGTCAGTCACGCACCGTGCAACGCCGCGCGCGCGGATCCTGTTCCTGGCGGGCCGGTGGCGGCCGACGCCGACGTGTCGGACCGGACTGTCATGATGGAATCCGTGTCCGCACTCGATCTCGCCGCGCTCGACGCGGAGCAGTCCGCGGCCGTGCGGGCGCCCCGGGGCCCGGTGTGCGTGCTCGCGGGCGCGGGAACCGGCAAGACCAGGACCATCACCCACCGCATCGCGCACCTGGTGTCGGCCGGACACGTCAAGGCCGATCAGGTGCTCGCGGTCACCTTCACCGCGCGCGCGGCCGGTGAACTGCGCGGCAGGCTGCGCGAACTCGGACTGGGCGGCGCGGCCGGTCAGGTGCAGGCCCGCACCTTCCACGCCGCCGCGCTGCGCCAGCTCAAATACTTCTGGCCGCAGGTCGTCGGCGAGGTGCCGTGGCGGCTGCTCGACGCGAAATTCCCGGTGGTCGCCAAGGCCGCGCAGCGCGAAGGGCTGTCGACGGCCACCGAGAGCGTGCGCGACCTGCTCGGCGAGATCGAATGGGCCAAGGCATCGCTGATCGCGCCCGAGGACTATCCGGCCGCCGCGGCGTCGCATCGCCGCGAACCGCCCTACGAGGCCACGCGGGTGGCGCGGGTGTATTCGGGCTACGAGTCGCTCAAGACCTCTCCCGACGGACTACTACTCGACTTCGACGATCTGTTGCTGCACACCGCCGCCGCCCTCGAGGACTATCCGGCCGTCGCCGACGAATTCCGCGGCCGTTACCGCAGTTTCGTCGTCGACGAGTACCAGGACGTCACCCCGCTGCAACAGCGCGTCCTCGACGCCTGGCTCGGCGAGCGCGACGATCTGACCGTGGTCGGCGACGCCAACCAGACCATCTACTCCTTCACCGGCGCGACCCCTTCCTACCTGCTGGACTTCTCGCGGCGCTTCCCCGAGGCGACCGTCGTGCGCCTGGAACGCGACTACCGATCGACACCGCAGGTGGTGTCGCTGGCCAACCGGGTCATCGGGGCGGCCCGCGGGCGCATCGCGGGCACCCGGCTGCAACTGGTCGGCCAGCGCCCCGACGGGCCCGAGCCGGAGTTCGCCGAATACGACGACGTCCCCGCCGAGGCCACCGCCGTGGCGACCGAGATCAAGCGGTTGATCAAGGCGGGCACGCCGCCCGCGGAGATCGCCGTGCTCTATCGGATCAACGCCCAGTCGGAGTCCTACGAGCAGGCACTCACCGAATTCGGCATTCCGTACCAGGTGCGCGGCGGCGAGGGCTTCTTCCAGCGCGCCGAGGTCCGCCAAGCGGTCTCGGTGCTGCGGCAGGCCGCAGGCCGCGATGATCTGCCCGACGCCGCGCGGCGCGGCCCGGCGCTGGTCAGCTTGGTCAAGGCGGCGCTGGCCCCGGTCGGGTTGACCGCGACGGAACCGGCGGGCGCGCAGGCGAAACAGCGGTGGGAGTCACTGGTCGCGCTGGTGCGCCTGACCGAGGAACTG
Organism: Nocardia arizonensis; assembly: GCF_001310275.1. Classification (GTDB taxonomy): domain Bacteria; phylum Actinomycetota; class Actinomycetes; order Mycobacteriales; family Mycobacteriaceae; genus Nocardia; species Nocardia arizonensis. The sequence goes on along the minus strand of NZ_LGYZ01000088.1, from coordinate 13,521 downwards.
CTCTCGCGCGACGCCGAACTCGATCTGGCCGGCCTGCTCCGGGAACTCGCCGCACGGGCGGAGGCTCGGCACCCGCCCACCGTCCAGGGGGTCACGCTGGCCTCCGTACACGCCGCCAAGGGACTCGAATGGGATGCGGTGTTCCTGGTGGGTCTGGCCGACGGCACGCTGCCGATCGCGCACGTTCTGGGCGAGGACGGATCGGTGGCCGATCCCGCCGCGCTGGAGGAGGAGCGGCGGCTGCTCTACGTCGGGGTCACCCGCGCACGCGAACATCTGCGGTTGTCCTGGGCGCTCGCGCGCACCGAGGGCGGCAGGCGCAACCGTCGCCGGTCGCGCTTCCTCAACGGTCTTGTTCCCGACGATTCGCCCGCCTCGCGCGTCGCGGTCCAGGCGGCCAGGCCCGGGGCGGTCCGCCCGACCTGCCGGATCTGCGCCAAACCGCTCGTCGGCACCTACGCCACCATGCTCGGCCGCTGTCGGCGCTGCCCGGCCGAACTCGACGACGTGCTGCTCGAGGCACTGAAGCAGTGGCGTGGTGAGAAGGCCGAAGCGCTGCGGGTGCGCGAATTCGTGGTGTTCACCGACACCACTCTCACCGCTATCGCCGAACAACTGCCCGCCGATGACCGTGCGCTCGGCGCGATCGCGGGTGTCGGGGCGAAGAAGATCGTCGACTACGGCGCCGAGGTGCTCGCGATCGTCGCGTCGCGGATGCGATCCGTATCCCAAAACCGCAGGTAGAAAATAGGTTGTCGGTTCAGCCGGCACCGCATATGGTGGGATCACGCACCGGGAGGGTATTCCGGCGCGCACAGTTCCGACAGATTACGAGTACAGGAGGGAGGCAGACCGATGAACGGCATCGTGACCGACAAAGCTTTCGGCGGTGCGGTGAATTCACCCATGTCGGCCTCCCGGGGGATCCTCGCCTTGCAGGGGATCGGTCTGTCTTCCGTAGGCACCATCGGCGATTCCGCATTCCGCACGGAGGTCTCGTGCACGCATCTGCCGACTCGTGTTCTGCGGCAGGACAAGTCCAGCGGTAGCTGGCACCCGGCGGCTGTCGAAGCCGCCGGCGCCGTCGCATTCGAGGCCGGTAATGAGCAGGCATTCGATATGCGGGCAGCCCGCCTCCGCACCGCACACCAAGCGACCGTGATCAGGATTCGACGCAGATGTCGATCTAGGTAGGGGACTCCCCAGACCTCCTGGCCACGGATCGCACGAAGCGAAACCGTGGCCAATGTTTTCAGCGGCACTTCAGCCGTATTGCCACCGGTTTCGTGGAGAACAAACGAACCGCTGCAAACGAAGCTGAAGGAGAACCGACGTGTTCACCGCCGAGAGCTGGCCGCAGGCCACCACTCACGTGACATGCCGAACCGTGGCCCGGCCGTCCCGCACCCGGGAGGTCAACAAGGTCCTGCCCTGCCGGGCCGGAGATCCCGATCTCTGGTTCGCCGAGAGCCCCGCCCAGTTGGAGCAGGCCAAGGCGCTGTGCGAGTCGTGCCCGATCCGCAAGGGTTGCCTGAGCGCTGCCCTCGATCGCGGTGAGCCGTGGGGTGTTTGGGGCGGTGAGATCTTCGACCAGGGAGTCGTGATCGCCCGCAAGCGCCCGCGCGGCCGTCCGCGCAAGGTCGCGGTTTCCGCATGACCGACCACCGTCCGCCCCGGTTTCCCGGACCCACCACCCGCACCGCTGTCGTGAGCGGTCGGGCGGTGGGTCCGGGGCCGATGACTTCCCTCCCTCCGGTCGCTGAGGCCCGCTCGTCCGTCGCCGGGCCCAGGAACGAGAAAGCAGACAAGCCGCACACCGCGAGATCCGGTGCGCGGCTCGTTTGCGTTCCCGGGCAAGGCTTTTCGGCGCATCGGCGCATCGGCGCGGGCTTTGGCGTACGTCCACTCGGCGCGACCAGCCGTGCCGGGCGGTCGCGCGCCGAAATCGACCGAGGCGGAACTCGATTCGGCTGTCAGCTGGCCGAGCGTTCCTCGCGCATCCCCGGCAGCCAGGTATTGGCCAACTGCATGAACGGGATCTCGGCGTCGAGCTGGGCGAGAATGCCCACCGATCCGCCGAGCACCCGGAAGATCATCACGTACTCGGCGGGCAGTTGTAGGGCCCGCGCGGTCTTCATCTCCGCACTCGACAGATCGGAGGCCTTGCCGGCCACCCGCTGCATCCATTTGCGGGTGAAGTGGAACGATTCGGTGCGAATCGGGTCGGTGAACGGCCGCAGGTAGTCGGCGATCTCCTGGTGGGTGATGGTCCGGCCCGGAATGACCCACCCGTGGTCGTAGAGCAGTTCGGTCAGTTCCTCGAACTTCTCGGCGACCGCCAGCCGCAGCATCCGGCCGAGGATCTCGGGAAAGCCATTGGGCAGCGGTGCGCACGCGCCGAAGTCGATGACCCCCAGCGTGCCGTCCTCGAGCATCATGAAATTGCCGGGATGCGGATCGGCGTGCAGCAGACCCACCGTCTCCGGTGACGAGAAGTGGAACCGGCCCATCAGCAGGGCGACTCGATTGCGCAGGTCCCGGGTTCCCGCCGGATCCTCGATGCCACGCTGGATGATCTTCGACACAGCCGTGCCGTCCAGCCATTCGGTGACGATCACCTTCGGCGCGCTCGCCACCACCTTCGGCACCCGGATATCCGCGTGGCCGTCGAATGCCTTGGCGAAGGCGCGCTGGTTGGCGGCCTCGTTGCGGTAGTCGAGCTCCTCCTCGGTGCGTTCGGTGATCTCGGCCAGCACCGGTTTGACATCGGCGCCCGGCAGCACCGACGACAGCAGGCCCGTCATGCGCGAGAGCGTCTTGAGGTCGGCGCGCAGCGCCTCGTCCGCGCCCGGATACTGCACTTTCACCGCGACCGCGCGACCGTCGGACCACACCGCGCGGTGCACCTGGCCGATACTGGCGGAGGCGGCGGGTTGGTCGTCGAAGGACTGGAACCTGGAGCGCCACTGCGTGCCGAGCTGCTGGTCGAGTACCCGGTGCACGGTAGCGGCGGGCATGGGCGGGGCCGCGGCCTGGAGTTTGGTCAGCGCCTCCCGGTAGTGCTCGCCGAATTCCTCGGGAACCGCCGCCTCCATGACGCTGAGCGCCTGCCCGAACTTCATGGCGCCGCCCTTGAGCTCACCGAGGACCGAGAACAGCTGTTCGGCGGCCTTCTGGTTGAGCTGGGCATTGATCTCGGACTTGTCGCCGCCCGCGAGCTTGCGCCCGAATCCGACGGCCGCCCGCCCGGCGATACCCAACGGAATCTTCGCCAACTTGGCATTGCGGGAGGAGCGACGGCGCACGATCTCGGACACGTACCCATCATGGCCGACGATCCGGGCGGATCGCCATCCCCCGCCGATCTCTTTCGCGCCTGCGCTGTGAGTCCGGTCACGTCGAGACCGCCGCAACGGCGCGACATCCGCATGCCTCGTGCGGCGCCCACAGCCGCTGTTCGATCAGATGGGAATCGAGATCGAGTTCGAGAGTGGCGTCCAAGGTCGCGGGGGTGCGCAGGGGCGAACAGGCGATGACCGATTCGACCTCGTTCAGGGCCAGCGCCGCCGTCGCGGCGATGGCGGCGGGGGTGGCGTGCCCGACCCGACCGAGCAGTTGCGCGGCCAGATGCGGCCAGTCCGCGTCGAAATCCGACCGCGTCAGATCCGCGCACCGCAGACAGCTCGTCTCCCCGGGCAGCACCAAGGGCCCGATGACGCCCTTGCCATCGCGAATCCGCACCTGCAAATGGGGAATTCGGTGGAGGACCAGTTCACTTGCCAACTGCGGATCGACGACCAAATCGTCGGCGAGCACCACGAGATCGGCCCGCCGGCGGGCGTTCACGATATCGGGGGCGTAGCCGCGCGAGCGTTCAGGTCGAATGCCGAGGCGGCGCAGCCCGATTGCCAGGGCATCGGTCAACGGGCCGAGTCCGTGCAGGCGCACCGAGCGGACGTATCCGCCGCGCGGCTGCGGGTGGACGAGCAATCCGGCCTCATCTATCTCGGTGAGCAGCGCCGTGGCCCGCTCCGGCGGGATACCGGCCTCGCCCGCCTGCCAGACGACCTGCGGCCGGGTGTGCAGACCGTCGAGCGAGCGCAGGAAGGCGAGCACCGTCGCGGTGTCGAGGCCGGGCGGGTCGAGCAGCAGCGCCCGCTCGGGATCCCAGCCCAACTGCACCACACCGGAGGGGCGCACCAGCACGGTCACCCGCGGATTCAGCATCGGTCCCCGCACGCCATTGGTCGTCATACCCGGAAGTATGCGCAATCGGCGGACGCCGCCGGTCCCGCGACACCGGGTTATGCACAGGAATCGGCGCTGTTCACAAGCGAATTCAGGAAGCGTCGCCGCTCTCGGCGTCGCGGTCCTTGTCGGCGCGTTCGGCGGCCTCGCGTGCCTCGGTCTCGGCGAGCTGGGCCAGCGGATCGTCGAAGGCGGTGGCGCCGCCGCCGATCACCGCATCGATGAAACCGGCGGGGGAGTCGAGGTCCTCGGAATCGGGCAGCAGATCAGGATGGGCCCACACGCCGTCGCGCGCCTGCGTGCCCGCGTCGGAGGTCAGCCGCCGCCACAGCGCCGCGGCCTCGCGCAGTTTGCGGGGGCGCAGTTCCAGGCCGACCAGGGTGGCGAAGGTCTGTTCGGCGGGACCGCCGGTTGCGCGACGGCGGCGCAACGTCTCGGCGAGGGCGAACGCGCCCGGCAGCCGCTCACCCACCGCATCGGCCACCACGACCTGAACCCAGCCCTCGATCAGGGCCAACAGCGTCTCCAGCCGTTCCAGCGCCTGCTTCTGTTCGGGGGTCGTCTGTGGTTCGAAGGCGCCCTTGGACAGGATCTCCTCGAGTTTGGACGGATCGCTCAGCGCCATCGGATCGATGCCCTGCGCGGCCTGTTCCAGTGCGGAGAAATCCATCCTGATGCCGCGCGCGTAGTCCTCGACCGCGCCGAGCACCTGCTGGCGCAGCCACGGCACGTGATGGAACAGCCGCTGATGGGCCGCCTCGCGCGCGGCGAGGAACACCATGATCTCGCTCTCGGGCTGTTCGAGACCTCGGCTGAACTCCGCGATGGCCGCGGGCAGCAGGGCCGCGGTCGCGCTCGGACCCAGCGGCAGACCGATATCGGTGGAGGTCAGCACTTCCTTGGCCAGCTGACCGAGCGCCTGACCGAGCTGCGATCCGAAGGCGAGTCCGCCCATCTGGCCCAGCATCCCGACCATCGGCGCGGCGAACTGCTTGGCCTCCTCGGGCAGTTGCGCACTCCACATGCCCGAGATCTGTTCGGCCACCGGGTCGCAGAGCCGCTTCCAGGTGGGCAGCGTCTCCTCGATCCAGTCGTTCGGCGTCCACGCCACCGTGCGGCTCGCGCCCGCGGGCAGGGTAGTGGCGCCGTCGAGCCAGAGTTCGGCCAGATGCGCGGCGTCGGCGACGGCCTTGGCGGTGCCCGCCGACACCGGCGACACCGAGGAGCCGAGTTGTTGGCGCGCCAGGCGCTTGGCCACGTCGTAGTTGACCGGGCCGGTCTGCGTCCCCGGCGTGCCCATACCGCTGAGCATTTGACCGAGTTGCGTCAGCATCTGACCCAGCTGCGAGGGATCGAATCCGCCCGCGCCGCCCATCGCGAATCCGAACGGATTGTTCGGATCGGCGCCGCTCGGTTCCTCGCGACGCTTGCGCGCGTCGTCGTCGTCGTTCGAGAATCCGAAGGGGAGGTCAGTCATACAGCCAACGTTACGCGCGCGTCCGGCGCCGATGACGTGAGGCGGCGCGCGACGGCGTGGTCGGCGCCGGATGTTCGCGAGCGGCGAACGGGGCGCCGGGCGTGCGGCGTGAATCCGCGCCTCTACCGCGCCCGCGCTGTCCCGGTCACTATGGTGGGCCTGGTGAATCGTCGGATCATGACCTTGGTGGCCGCCCTTGTTCCGGTGCTCGTACTCGGTGTGATCGGCACCGTGGTCACCGTGCCCTATGTCGCGCTCGGACCCGGGCCCACCTTCAACACGCTGGGTGAGGTCGACGGCAAGCAGGTGGTCGACGTGCGGGGCGCGCAGACCGATCCGACGACCGGACATCTCAATATGACCACGGTCTCGGTGCGCGACGGGCTGAATCTGTTCGAGGCGTTCGGATTCTGGGTCAGCGGCCAGCACGGACTCGTACCGCGGGCGGAGGTATACCCGCCCGGTATCTCGCGCGAGGAGATCGACAAGTCCAACCAGCAGGACTTCAAGGATTCCGAGGGCAATGCCGAGGTCGCGGCGCTGCACTACCTGAACATCCCAACGGTGGTGCTGCTGCGCAAGGTCGGCGACGGCCCGGCGAAGGGCGTGCTGGAACCGGGTGACGAGTTGGTCAGCATCGACGGCGCGCCGATCACGGCGCCGAAGGACGTGGTGAACGCGGTCTCCTCGCGGTCGCCGGGCAGTCAGCTGACCGTGGTGTTCCGGCGCGGCGCGGGTGAGCAGAGCGCGACCATCACCCTCGCCGCCCGCCCCGACGACCCGTCGAAGGGCTATCTGGGTGTGACTCCGAGTGAAGGAGCGCGCCCGCCGATGGAGGTCGCCTTCAACCTCGCCGATATCGGCGGGCCCTCGGCCGGTCTGATGTTCAGCCTCGCGCTGATCGACAAGCTCACCCCCGGCGAACTCGACGGTGGCGCCTTCGTCGCGGGCACCGGAACCATCGACCAGGACGGCAAGGTCGGCCCCATCGGCGGCATCCAGTACAAGATGATGGCCGCGCGGGAGGTCGGGGCGCAGACCTTCCTTGTGCCCGCCGCCAACTGCAACGAGGCCAGACAGCGCACGCCCGACGGGCTGCGGCTGGTCAAGGTGGAGGATCTCGCGGGCGCGGTGCGGTCGCTCGACGATCTCAGCGCCGGGCGCGAGACCGTCGGCTGCGGCTGACCCGCGCCTGCGAGTCGGGCGGATCTACTCGAAGGTGTGGTGCAGCGCTTCGACGAGGTTCGGCGCGAGATTCGGGTAGGTGCGCAGGTCGAGGTCGCCGAAGTCCTCCTCTTCCTCCGGGCGCAGTTGCAGCAGGCACAGCGACGCGCCGTCGCGCAGCACCGCGGCCAGTAGCCGGGCCTCGCGCCGCCGCGGATGCGACGCGGCGGCGGCTCGGGCCGCGGCGTCGGCGGCCTCGTGGTCGGCGAGCAGCGGCGCGAGCGCGTCGTCGAGGGTGCTCTCGGCATCCGGCGGCAGCACCACGATCTCCTGGACCAGCACGCAGCCGAGTACGGCGGGCGGCCACGTCGTGGTGGCGAGGAATTCGTCGAGGGCCATCGAGCCTCCCGTGATGTCCTCGGGGAAGGCTTCCTGGGCGATCGGAGTGAGTTCGTTGCCCTCGTCGAGTTGGTCGAGCAACCCCGGTTCGGCGGCGACCAGATCGGCGGTCGGCACCAGCGCGAACATCTGCGGCGGCCGGCCCCAGCCCTCGGCGTCGCTGAATTCGGCCACCTCGCGGACGGAGCGGGCAAGGACTAGTTCGGCGTGCAGGTCTGGCGTCACCTCGCCATCCTCGCATCACCGGCGGGCGGCGCGGTGCGGGACTCGGCGACTGACGGCGAACAGGTGGAACAAGGTCACCGACCCCTTACGATGTCCGTTTCCGTAGAGTGGGGCGCGAGACGGTCCGTCAGGACCACCTTCATCATCGGACTGCGGTGCCCGCCCAGGCAGGCGCCGCCGGACCCTGGAGTGTGGCATCGTGGGCATGCGGCCCCCCACCGGCTTACCTTCGTTGTCCCGCCGTAGCCGAGCGCTGCTCGTGGCCGCGGTCCTGCTGGCGGCGTTGCTGCTGCTGGGACCGAGACTGACCGACGCGTACACCAACTGGCTGTGGTTCGGCGAGGTCGGCTATCGCGACGTCTACCTGACGGTGGTGCGCAGCCGCATCATCCTGTTCGTCGCGGTGGCGCTGTTCGTCGGTCTGGTGGTGTGGCTGGCGCTGCTGCTCGCCTACCGCACCCGCCCGGTGTTCCTGCCGGTGTCGGGACCCAACGATCCCATCGCGCGCTATCGCACCACGGTGATGAGCAGGTTGCGTCTGTTCGGAATCGGCATTCCGCTGCTGCTTGGCGTGCTGTCGGGGCTGGTCGCCCAGTCGAACTGGGTCACGTTGCAGTTGTTCCTCAACGGTGGCGACTTCGGGCAGCAGGACCCGCAGTTCCATCTCGACGTCGGCTTCTACGCCTTCGACCTGCCGTTCTACCGGATGGTGCTGAACTGGCTGTTCGTCGCCGTCGTCATCGCCTTCTTCGCGAATCTGGTGACCCACTACATCTTCGGCGGGCTGCGCCTGAACGGGCGCGAGGGCACACTCACCAGGCCCGCGCGCGTCCAGCTGGCCGTGCTGGCGGGTACTTTCGTACTGCTCAAAGCGGTCGCCTACTGGTTCGACCGCTACGACCTGCTGATGAGCAGCCGCAAGGAGCCGACCTTCACCGGCGGTTCGTTCACCGATATCAACGCCGTGCTGCCGGGCAAACTGATCCTGCTCGCCATCGCGGTCATCTGCGCCATCGCCTTCTTCGCGGGCATCGTCCTGCGTGACCTGCGGGTGCCCGCGATGGCCGCGGCGTTGCTCGTGCTGTCGTCCATCCTGGTCGGCGCGGTGTATCCGCTGATCGTCGAGCAGTTCTCGGTGCGCCCGAACGCCGCGGACAAGGAGAGCGAGTACATCGAGCGCAATATCGCGGCCACCCGTCAGGCGTTCGGCATCACCTCCGACAAGATCGAGTACAAGGACTACAAGGGCGAGAGCTCCAAGAGTCCGCTGGAGGTTCCGGTCGACGCGGCCACCATCGCCAACGCGCGCCTGCTCGACCCCAACATCCTCTCGCCCACGTTCACCCAGCTGCGGCAGCTGAAGAACTTCTACGGCTTCCCGGAGTCGCTGGATATCGACCGCTACAGCATCGACGGCGATATGCAGGACTACATCGTCGCCGCGCGCGAACTGTCGCCGACGGCGTTGAGCGGCAACCAGACCGACTGGATCAACCGCCACACCGTCTACACCCACGGCAACGGCTTCGTCGCCGCGCCCGCCAATCGCGTGAACAAGCCGCAGTCGGAGGACCCCAACGCCACCGACGCGGGTTCCAGCGACAGCGGCTATCCGATCTTCATGGTCAGCGACCTGTTCACCCCCGCAGACAAGCAGCGGTTCAAACTGGACCAGCCGCGCATCTACTACGGCGAGCTGATCGCCAGCGCCGATCCCGACTACGCCATCGTCGGCACGGAGGAGGGCCAGCGCCCGCGCGAATACGATTCCGACACCGCGCAGTACACCTACACCGGACAGGGCGGGGTCTCGATCGGAAACTGGTTCAACCGCATGGCCTTCGCCGCCAAGTACGCCGAGCGCAACATCTTGTTCTCCTCGGCCATCGGCGAGAACTCCAAGATCATCTTCAATCGCGACCCGCGTGACCGCGTGCAGAAGGTCGCGCCGTGGCTGACCGCCGACGGCAATTCCTACCCCGCGGTGGTCAACGGCCGCGTGGTCTGGATCGTCGACGCCTACACCACCTTGGAGAAGTACCCCTACGCGCAGTCCACCTCGCTCGAGGGCGCGGTCGAGGACAGCATCGACCGTAAGACCGGCAGGCTGCTGCCGCGCAAGGAGGTCAGCTACATCCGTAACTCGGTGAAGGCCGTGGTCGACGCCTACGACGGTACGGTGAACCTCTACGAGGTCGACTCCACCGATCCCGTGCTCAAGGCGTGGCGCGGTGTCTTCCCCGACGCGGTCAAGCCGGAGAGCGAGATCTCGCCGGAGCTTCGGGCGCACTTCCGCTATCCGGAGGATGTCTTCAAGGTTCAGCGCGAGATGCTGACCAAGTACCATGTGAACGATCCGCGCGAGTTCTTCACCAACAACGCGTTCTGGTCGGTGCCGAGCGACCCGACCTCGGATGCGGTGCCCGCCGCCAATCAGCCGCCCTACTACGTGCTGATCGGCGATCCGAAGACGAACAGGCCGGTGTTCAACCTGACCAGCGCGATGGTCGGTTACAACAGGCAGTTCCTCTCGGCCTACATCTCGGTGCGGTCGGACCCGGACGGCTACGGCAAGTTCACCATTCTCCAATTGCCAACCGACACCCAGACATTGGGTCCGCAGCAGACGCAGAACCGGATGACGACGGCGCCGGAGGTCTCGCGTGAGAAGACCTTGCTGTCCAACTCCAACAAGATCAGATACGGCAATCTGCTGACCCTGCCGGTGGCCGACGGCGGCATTCTCTACGTTGAGCCGTTCTACAACGAACGCAATACCGGGCCGAATACCGCGACCTTCCCGCAGCTGCTGCGGGTGCTGGTCAGTTACCGCGATGCCGCGGGCAGCGTGAAGGTCGGCTACGCTTCCACCCTCGCCGACGCCCTGAATCAGGTGATCCCCGGTGCGGGTGCGCTGGCGACGCCGTTCGGCGGCGATTCGGTGAGCCGTCCGAAGCCGGGGTCCGCGCCGTCGACCGAACAGAGCAGCGCCCCGCCCGCGACGGGCGGGCAGCAGCAGACGACGCCGCCGCCCGCGACAGGTTCGACGGCGAAGGACACGGCCGCGCAGGAGCTGGAACGCAGGATCGAGGCGGTGCGCACCGCCATGCGCACCGGCAACTTCCAGGATTTCGGCAAGGCGCTGGAGGATCTGGAGGCCGCGGTGCGCGCGTATCAAGCGGCCGGAAGGTAGGCCACAGAACACGGAACGGCGCCGCTCTCCCAGTGAGCGGCGCCGTTCCTGTTGACGCTGTGTCGTTGACGGGGTCGGCGTCAGCGGCCCAGCGAGTCCAGCAGCGCGCTGTTCTGCGCGATCAGGTCGCGGAACTGCGATCCGTAGCCGTACTGCTCGGCCAGACCGGCGCCGGCGTCGGTCAGTTGGTCGACGGCCGCGCGGGCGGCGCCGGGTACCTCGGCGGGCAGCGCGGGGGCGGACTCGGGTGCCGGCTCGGGTTCCGGCATGGGTGCCGGCTTGGCGGTGCGCAGGTACTGGCCGCAGACCGGCCAGGCGCCCGCACCCTGGGTGGCGAGCACGTTCTCCGCGACCCGGATCTGCTCCTCCTTGCTGGCAGTGTGGGCCGAGCCGTGTCCGCCGTTGGCCGCCCAGGTGCTCTGGGAGAACTGCAAACCGCCGTAATAGCCGTTCCCGGTGTTGATCCCCCAGTTGCCACCGCTCTCGCACTGCGCGACGCCGTCCCAGTCGTGGGCCGGAGCCGCCGCGGCGGTACCGGTGGACAGTGCGAACGGGACGGCAACAAGGGCGCCGGTGACGGCCGCGAAGCCGAGGGCGCGAGTGCTGAACTTCCGGTTCTCAGACATGGTGTGATCCCTCCCTGCACGCACCGACTCGTCGGTCCCTGCCCCCAGGTGGTCGGGGTTCCTCGTTCCGCGGGACAGGGTCGTCGGTGCGCATCGGTGCGAGGTCGAGCCCATCCGCGGATTGCCTCCGGGCCGTGACTCGACGGTAACGAATGAATCTCGCCGGATCACATCTTGATAACGCGCGTCTTGTATGAATGGAATAACCTGTAAATGGGTATTCGCCCAGGTGGACAATGCCTCGAGAATGGTTTCGGATCGGACGTTATTCGGCGGTTATGTGGGAGAGATCACCGCGAAATAGTGACTCGGCTCACGTTTTTGGCCTACTTCGGTGGTTCACGCGCGCCCTTTAAGCCAAATGGTGAAATTCAAAACATCCATCGGTGAGAATTTCGTTCGTCCGGCCCCGGTCGATCCGACGCCGCCCCCGCCCGGCTCCCGCGAACCGGACGGTTGTCACACCGTTGTCCGCCGCGCCGGTCACGCCGCTGACCTGCGCCGGATCGCCGCGACGTCAGCGATTTGCCTTTCCCGCGCAGACCTGTGTAATGTTGTGTTCACCGACGCGGGGTGGAGCAGCTCGGTAGCTCGCTGGGCTCATAACCCAGAGGTCGCAGGTTCAAATCCTGTCCCCGCTACAAAGTCCAGGCCAGAGAGATTACGGTCTCTCTGGCCTGGATTATTTTTATGCTTGTCGTCCTTTAGTCGTCCATTTGTACGGGGAACACGGCATTCTGGATGGTGTCCGCCATCTGTTTGCTGGGTCTGTCCCTGGTCGGGTAGATGTTCATGGTCTGGCCCGGGCTGGCGTAGCCGACCATGACCGCGGACAGGCCGCTCCAGCAGCGGGCCGATCGTCAACGCGCCGGAACCGATCTACCGCTGCCAGAATGGGCCGTAACGGACTCGAGGAGAACACCATGACGATCCGCCGGATGGATCATGTCGGCATTGTGGTCGAGGACCTCGTGGCTGCTGTCGCGTTCTTCGTCGAACTGGGTCTGGAACTGGAAGGCGAAGCGACAGTCGGGGGCCGATGGGCCGACGATCTCCTCGGACTGGACGGCGTCCGAGCGGACATCGCCGTTGTACGGACTCCTGACGGCCATAGCCGGGTCGAGCTCTCGACGTTCCACTCGCCGGCGACCACAAGCGCTGCGCCGAAAGCGCCGGTGAACACCCCCGGAATCCCTCGCCTGACGTTCGTCGTCGACGATGTGGACGACGTCCTCGACCGCCTGCGCGCCCACGGTGCCGAACTCGTGGGCACGGTAGCCCAATACGAGGACATCTACCGGTACTGCTATGTCCGCGGCCCCGACGCCATCATCGTCGGGCTGGTCCAGGAACTCCGCTGAACGGCGTGCCTCGCGCAGGACTCCCGACACAGCGCCGACGGTGACTCGTACCACCCCGAAGATCAACCGGCGGAGCCCCTTCGCCAAGTGCGAACACACCGCCTGTTGCGCACGGCCGACTCCAGGTCAGGTGCAGCAGTTCGGATCGAGGACCGCGCACAGCGCGGACAACGCCTCGCGGCGAGCGCGATGGAAAGTGTTCATCCCGCGGCGCTCCGTCTCGATGATCCCGGCCTTACGCAGTTGCCCCAGATGATGGGAGACCGTCGACTCCGACAGGCCCACCTTCTCGGCCAGGTCGCCCCCGTTTTCCTCGCCCGCCGGACTGGCCAGCAGTAGCGACAGCAGCTTGACCCGCACCGGATCGGCGAGCGCCTTCAGGCGCAGTGCGACCTCGAGCGCGGCGGCATCGCCCACCGGGCCCGCGGCTACCGGCGCGCAGCAGACCGGGGCGGACATGTCGATAACGGGTAACGCCTTTGGCATACGGATCACTCTAGCCGGTATATTGACTTATGTCGAAAAGGTGGCAGACTCGACCTCGCAAGGTTTTCGACATATGTCTCACAAGTGGAGGTCCTCATGTCCCGCATCCAACTCGCCCTCGACGTCGACGATCTCGACCGGGCCGTCGCCTTCTACACGACCCTGTTCGGTGTGGAGCCCGCCAAGCGCAAGCCCGGCTACGCCAACTTCGCGGTGACCGAACCGCCGCTGAAACTGGTGCTGATCGAAAACCCCGGCCATGGCGGCAGCCTCAACCACCTCGGCGTCGAAGTCGAGACCTCCGAGCGGGTGCGCGGCGAGATCGCCCGGTTGTCGGCGGGT
>NZ_LGYZ01000087.1 GCF_001310275.1 Nocardia arizonensis | reverse complement strand
CCACCTGTTGTTTCGCCACCCAGGACAAGGTGTGGGTCACCGCGCCGGACGACGAGCGGTGGGAGGTCTACACCGTTCTCGCCGACTCCGAATCCTTCGGCACCGCTCCGGCGCGGGCCGGCGGCGAAGCGGTAGGCGGCGAGCATGACGGCGGGGTGTGCTGCGGCACCGCCGAACAGGCCGCGGCCGAGGACGCGTGCTGCGGCAGCGACGCCAAGCAGAAGGCGCTGTCCTCCGGCGCCACTTGCTGCGACTGAACATCGAACACCGCACGTCCACAATCGATTTCGGCGCCCGCCGTGGCCGGAGCGACTACGGTCGCTCCGGCCACGGTCTCTTGTGGTTCGGGGTGCTCGCGGGCCGCGACCAACTGTCTTCGACTCCGCGAGTGGTCGCGATCCACGCGCGTGGCGAGCATCCGACCTTTTGGGTGAACGCTCGCGAGAAGGCCGGCGGGGTGGCGTATCCGAGTTCGGCGGCGGTGTTGGCGACCGAGGCGCCGGCGCGAAGCCGGTCCTGGGCCAGGGTGATCCGCCATCCGGTGAGGTAGTCGGCGGGGGGTTGGCCCACGATCTCTTTGAAGCGGGCGGCGAACGAGCTACGGGACATGCGTGCTTCGCGTGCCATCGTGGTGAGTGTCCATGCCCGACCCGGTTCTTCGTGGAGGGCGACAAGGGTGCGGGCGAGACGTTCGTCGCAGAGGCCCGTCAGCAGTCCATGGGGCACCGCGAGTTGGTCGGCGTGGTCGAGAATCCAGCGGAAGAGCTGGATGAGGACCACTTCGAAGAGTCGATCGACCAGCACGCGCTGACCGCACCGCGCGGTGTCGATCTCGGCGAACAGCAGAGCGAGCGCCGGCTCGAGTGTATCGACGGCGTCGAGCGGGACCACGACGACCGCGGGGAGCGTGCGTACCAGCGGGTGGGTGGGTCCGCCGTCGAAATCGATTGTCGCGCAGGCGAAGTCGGAATCGTCGGTGGGCGCGTTGTGGAACGAGTGATCGAGTGGGCGCGGGTAGAACAGCAGGCTGGGCTCATCGATCCGTCGCGTCTGGAGCCTGCCGTCGACACCCCGGTGCGTCACGTCCATCATGCCGCGTCGAAGCACGTGGAGAAATCCTCGTCCCGGTTTGGCGTCGAAGGTCGTCACGCCACACAGCGGTCCCGTATGGAACAGCCGGGTTCGCACCCGGAAGCGTTCGAGTAGGGGTGAGAGCCGGTCGAGAGAGGTCACAGATCCATGATGTCAGACGATCCGGTAAGAAACCGGGACGATATGCATCAATAAGTCCGATTGGCCCTGACAGTCTGAGAGCACGTCACCTGGCGAGTCACCGCGGCAGCAGGTGTCGTTCGAATCACGACCGAAGGAGCATTCCATGTCACTCGTCCCCCTCGTCGAGCGCGAGACCGCGACCGGAACCGTCGCGGACCTGCTCGAAAGTATCCATGCCGCATTCGGCACCGTGCCCGCGATGTTCCGCGCGGTCGCGAATTCGCCTGCCGCTCTGGCGAGTATGTGGGCTTCGTTCGGCGCCTTCGGCGGCGGAAGTCTCGGCCCGGCACTGAGCGAACAGATCGCCGTGGCCGTCGCAAACCGCAACTCCTGCGAATACTGTCTGGCCGCGCACACCGCGCTGGGACGTAAGGCCGGGGTCAGCGGTGCGGAGATGCACGCCGCGCAGATCGGCCGGTCGGAGGACCCGCGCACCGCGGCACTGCTGGGCTTCGCGCTGAAACTGGTCGAAGCGCGCGGTCAGGTGACGACAGCGGACGTCGACGCGTTGCGCGCACAGGGGTACGGCGATGAGCACATCGTCGAGGTCATCGGGCAGGTCGCACTCAACCTGTTCACCAACTACATCAACATCGCCCTCGCGGTTCCGGTCGACTTCCCCTCGGTGAAGCTGCGACCCGCGGGTTGAGGTGCCACCGATAACCGGGTCGCCCGGGTGCTGATCTCCACCTGACCGTAGGCGGCCAGACAACAGCCGCCGGGTCGAATCAATTTGCGGCGGGCGCATTTTCACCTCTGTGGTGCGCCCGCCGCGCTCGGGTGACACGGCGGGGGCCCTCGCGGATCAGGAGTGGGTGAGCGGGGCTCGCGGCTGGGCGCGGTCTTGCGGGGTCAGTGGCAGTAGCGGTGCTCGCGGATCGCGACGATGCTGCCGAGCGGTGCGATCGCGTGCCCTCCGAAGTGACCAGGCGGTCGACCAGCGCAGTGAGCTTCGCGGGATCGATCTTGGCTCGCTCGTCGGTGGAGAAGAGGGTGACGGGGTAGGCGACATGCCTTCGAAGGTGGGCATGCGGGTTCCTGACGCGGGAGGGTCACGGGTTGATGGCGTCGGGGTGGCGGCGCAGGGCCCGCCGGGCGTAGTAGGCGAAGTTCGCCCGGCTGCGACTTGGGGTGAGGGTCCAGTCGTGGGCCTCGCGGGCCAGTCGTTCGGGTAGCGGGGCGATGGTTCCCGCGGCCATTGCGGCAAGCTGCAGCGCGGCGGCGCGTTCGATGAGCACAGCCAGCGAGCACGCTTCTTCGATGCTCGCGCCGGCGACGACGTGGCCGTGGTGCGCGAGCAGGACGGCCTTCTTGTCTCCGAGGGCGGCGGTGATGATCTCGCCCTCCTCATTGCCGACCGGTATGCCGGGCCAGTTGGGCAGGAACGCGCAATCGTCGTAGAGCGGGGCAATATCCATATGCGAAACGGTCAGCGGAACTTCGAGCATCGACAGCGCCGCCACGTGGAACGGATGGGTGTGCACGATGCATTGCACATCGGGGCGAGCGCGGTAGATCCAGCTGTGGAAACGGTTGGCCGGGTTGGCCATTCCGCCGCCGTCGAGCACGTTCAGGTCTTCGTCGACCAGGAGCAGATTGTCTTCGGTGATCTCGTCGAAGCCCAAGCCGAGGCGCTGGGTGTAGTAGGTGCCTGCCCGGTCGGCACGTGCGGTGATCTGGCCCGTCAATCCCGAAGCGTGACCGGCGTCGAACAGGGCACGGCAGGTCAAGGCGACCTTTTGCCGGACCGTCCAGGTCGAATCGCCGAACTGGACGGCCATATCGGCTCGAGCGCGCCGCATGAGGGTCTGTTTCGAGTCGCCGAGCGTGTTTCCCATGGGATCTCCTATCGCGGACACAAAGTAGACGTTATGACACAAAGTGTCATAACCAAGAGCTATCTGTCGAAGGTCGAGCGGGCGCTCAGCACGCCGTCCATCGCCGTCGCGATGAAGATCGCCCATGCACTCGGAGTCGATGTCGGGCAACTGTTCTCCGACCGGGCGGGTGCGGCGAATATCGCCGTGGATCGCGCCGCGGGTCCGCCCGGGGAGCAACGGTATCGAACCGTCGCGGCGTCGATGCTCGGCAAGTCGATGTCGCCGTTCCTGGTCTATCCGACCTACGAATTCGCCGACGACACCCACCGGACCCACTCCGGTCAGGAATTCGTTTTCGTGCACGTCGGAACGATCGAGTTGGAATACGGCGGCCGGACCACCATTCTGCACGTAGGCGACAGCGCCTACCTGGACGCATCGATCCCGCACATGATGCGCAGCGTGAACGGTGCACCCGCACAGGTCGTGGTCGTGGCACACAACGAGATGTAGGTTCTCGGCGATCGAGACCGCTTTGACGTACGTGTTGGCCCTACCTCACACGCCCAGCCGTCACCACTCGCGAATATCGCGATTTACCAACGTATTTCAGACTCGGAACACTAGTCCGACCTGCTTATCGGATTGGGGGCGGTGGCGGTGAGGATCTCGCCTGCCCGCTTGTCGACGTAGGTGGTCACCGCCTGCTGTCCGGCGCCGAACACGGCGGCCGCCAGTAGCAGCCCCGGCCATGTCCGCACGTACTCCGTCCGCAGCGACTCGGTGTTCACGATGATCATGCCGAGCACGGCGACCAGCGGACCGAGCATGACCTTGAGCAATGCCTGCTGCACCGGCAGATTGAACGGACTGAAATCCGACGGGACCCGCGAGATCGCGGGTATCGCGGTGAACAACGCGCCCAGACCACCGAAGAACATCACCACGACCAGGAAGAACCCACTGGAACCTGACCACGACGCGGGTGGTTCCAATAGCCGCGTCCCGACCGCGCGCCACTGGACGACGACGAGGACCACAGCGAACAGCAGGCAGAGGGCCGAAGCGAGCACCAGCCGGTTCCGCAGATTCCGCGCCTCCTGGTTGATGCGGTCCGCCTGCTCATGGGATGCGCGCAAGACACCGATCATGGACGCGCGCAGCTCGCGCGGCGGGACCGGGGAATCCTTGCTCTGCGCTGCCACACGCAACGCGTCCAGATGGAGCAGCTGCTTGTTGTCGCCTTCGAGGTAGAAACTGCCGTGCGCGGCGACGTCGACAGCGCGCGTCGTGAGTTCCCTCTCGTCCAACAGATCGATCGTTCGCTCCTCCACCTCGCGCAACCGCGCCCAGGCCCGCTCGATTTCCGTCCCCCACCACCACTTGCGCAGACCGACCTTCTGTTGCGCCGCCATGGCGGCATCCCGCAACAGCTCGGAAATGAGAAACGCCCGCTCGTCGCGGTCAGCGTCGTTTTCCGGCGCGAGCCGCGCCAGGTCGTCCATGAGCATGATGCGCCGTCGTTCGACGACCTGCCTCCACGGCGCGGCATACGACCAGTGTTCGGGTAATCCGGACCGAAGCCGACGCCAGAGCGCGCCGCCCGTATCGCGCGGGCCGGCATCCGAGAGTAGCCACGCGGTCGCCCGACTGCGGTCCGCACTCCTGGGCGCCTTCCTCTCGAGCGACACGAGGAACCTCCGATGTGGAAATACCGATTGGTTGA
Source organism: Nocardia arizonensis (assembly GCF_001310275.1). Taxonomy (GTDB): domain Bacteria; phylum Actinomycetota; class Actinomycetes; order Mycobacteriales; family Mycobacteriaceae; genus Nocardia; species Nocardia arizonensis. The sequence goes on along the minus strand of NZ_LGYZ01000087.1, from coordinate 225,970 downwards.
TCCTGCGATCCGGGCGGGTCTCCCATTGATTGGTGACCATGCTGCCGTATGGCCCCCGGAATCGATCGGAAGACATGCGCCGTTCCGTATCGGTGCGTGCGTCGATGCGGCGATTTCGCGGGGGCCGTGCCGCGGACGCGTTCGACGCGGCCGGCACGAGCGGGTCGAGGTGAATTCCGTTCAATACGCGGCCGACTCGTGCGGTGACAATGCTACGAGCCGGCTTTTGCCGCACGGTCGGAACGACATCCGTCGCCGCGACTGTCACCCGGAGGTGACGGTAGCCAGGACGGCAGACGCAGCGGGTGGCGTCGGACCGGGCCGGGGGAGTCGGCAGCGAATCGATATGGCGCCCGATGCGCGGCTGCGGCCACTGCTGGCGCGGCCCTACCGTGCCTATCCCGTCGGCCACGAACCCTCCGCGCACAGCAGTGTGCCCGCCGGTATGGCGGTGCAGTTGGTCGTCAAGTTGGCGGACGGGCCGCGCCGCCCCCCCGGAGTTCCTGGTAGGCGTGGCCGCCGCTCCCGGCTGGGCGCGGCTCGATACCGGTGCGAAGGACGCGCTCACCGCGGCACTGGCGCGTACGCGAATACGGATGACGGCGCTCGAACCGCAGTATGTGGCACGCGGTGGTCAGGACGGGTTCGATATCGCGCTGCGCCGCCTCGACGCGGTGTGTCACGCGGACTACATGTTCCGTGCCGTGGCGGCCCTGACCAGCGGAGCGGATACCGCCGGTGATCTCTCCGCCCGCGAGGTGTTCCTCGCCGAATCGGTGCTCTGGCATCTCGCTCGCCGCGGCCCCGAGGAACGCGTCATCCTCGTCGCCCACAACAATCACATCCAGAAGGCGCCGGTCCGGTTCGACAACGGGCCAACCGTGCTGCCGATGGGTCTGCACCTGCAACGTGCGCTCGGGTCCGATTACCGGGCGATCGCATTGACCCATAGCGACGACCATGTCGCGGAGATGTATCCGTCCCCCGGCCACGCCGCCGGCTTCACGGTCCGCGACACCGCCCTCGACCCGCCCCGGCCGGGCACTGTGGAATCCGCGCTCACCCGGGCCGGTTTCGGCGACCAGATCACGATGACGGATCTGCGGCGCCCCCCGGACGATACGGAGACCGGACCGCTACTGACCGGAATCCGATCCCAGAGCACGACTCTGGAGTTGTCCGTTACCGACGCCTTCGACGCCGTGCTGTGTCTGCCCACCGTCACCACGGACGACACGATCGGTTTCGGGGGCTCGGTCGATCGATAGAAATCCAGGCGGCGGATCCGGTTTCACGAGCGGATCGCCGCACGGTTGATTCCGTTCTATACGGCGCGAGCGGAGTCCGGGAACACTGACGCTGTTCACGGCGGTCCTGACCACAACAGTGACGAGCCGTCGGGCAGGAAGGAATCGACCATGCACTGTGCCGGGAACCGAGACCACCACGCCACGGGCGAGCCCGCACCCGCGATTCCGAGGGCGGCATGGCAGGCGGGGCAGTTGGACGGCGACGTCATCCGCCCCGGCGACGTCGACTACGAAGCCGCCCGCCGGGTGTGGAACGCCGCGATCGACCGCGAGCCGTCGCTGATCGTTCGTCCCCGTGGGACCACCGACATCACCCGAACCTTGGCATTCGCCCAGGCGAACGGGCTGCCGCTGGCGATCCGCGGCGGCGGGCACAGCCCCGGCGGATACGGCACCATCGACAACGGCGTCGTCGTGGACATGTCGAGGATGAATGCCGTCCACATCGACCCCGATCGCCGGGCGGCTCGGGTGCAGGTCGGTGCGACCTGGGGAGAGTTCACCACCGCGAGCCAGGCCAACGGTCTGGCGACTCCGGGTGCGGACGTGGCCGCCGAAGCCGTCGCGACAGCAACCGAATTCAGGTCTGCGTGACGTCGGCCGCGCGAGTGCAGTCCAACCAGAGCCGCCACAGTTGGCCCGAGGTGTATCGGGTGCGACGGAGGCGGTGGTCGGGGCGCGGGCGCCGGTCGTGCCAGAACAGGCCCGTTGGCGGGGTGGGGCGGGTGGCGGCGAGCCAGATCGCGGTGTCGGCGCCTTCGGCCGGGGTGCGCAACAGCGGGCCGACCAGGCGGTGGAATCCGGGCAGGGCGTCGGCGACTCCGGGGGTGTCGACCCAGCCGGGGTGCATGGCGTGTACCGAGATGCCCTTGGGGGCATAGCGTTCGGCCATGAGGGGGGTGAAGGCGACCTGGAGGCGTTTGGTGCGCGCGTAGGCGGTCGTGCCGCGGTAGCGTCCCTCGCGGTATTCGAGGTCTTCGCTCGGCAGCGGCTGGGTGTACATTCCGCCCGAGGACACGAAGATCACGCGGCCGTCCTCGGTGGCGGCGAGCAGCGGGGCGAGCCGGTCGGTCAGGCGCAGCGGGCCGAGGACGTGGGTGGCGAGGGTGAGTTCGTGACCGTCCACGGATTCGGTGCGCTCGTGTGGCAGTACGCCGGCGTTGTGGATCAGCGCGTCGAGGGCGGAGAGCCGGTCGCGGAGCCGGGCGGCGCAGTCCTCGACCGAGGCGGGATCGGAGACGTCACAGACGGTGACGAGCACGTCCGCGTCGGGGTGGGCGGCGAGGATGGTCGCGCGGGCGCGCATGCCGCGGCTCTCGTCGCGCACCGCGAGCACCACGCGCGCGCCGAGTTCGGCCAGTCCCCGCGCGATCGCCAGGCCGATGCCGGAATTCGACCCGGTGACCGCGACGGTCGCGCCGCGCAGCGCGTGCGGCGGCGGGTCGGCGGGCCAGTGGCGGCGGCGCAGCGCGACGCCGAGCCGGGTGTAGCCGGGGACGACAGCCCGGTCGAGCAGGGAGTCGAGGAGTCGGGTGGCGCCGGATGCATCGTTCATCGGTTCATTCTCCCGGAGAATTCGGACCGAACGCGCCGAAATGATGCGCTAACGGTGCGAGACGGTCCGACTTGGCTAGAGTCGGACATATGGGCATCGAGTGTTCGAGCGTCGTCGCCGTACCCCGCCCCGAGGTCTTCGCCTGGCACGCCAGGCCGGGGGCGTTCACCCGGCTCGCCCCGCCCTGGCAACCGCTCACGCCGATCACCGAGGCGGACTCCCTGCGCGACGGGCGCGCGGTGCTCGGACTGCCCGGCGGATTGCGCTGGATCGCCCGCCACGATCCCGAGGGCTACGATCCGCCGCACCGCTTCGTCGACGTCCTCGGCACCGACGGACTGGCCTCGCTGCCGACCGGACTGCTGATGCGCTGGCGTCACATCCACGAGTTCGAGGTCGTCGACGACGACCACACCCTGGTTGTCGACCGGGTGCGTACCCCTGTTCCCGCCTTCGCGCTGCGCTCCATGTTCGCCTACCGCCACCGCCAACTCGCCGACGACCTCGCCGCGCACCAGCGCGCCGCCCACCACGGATACGCGCCCGCCACCATCGCGGTGACCGGCGCGTCCGGCCTGGTCGGCACGGCGCTCACGGCCTTCCTGAGCACCGGCGGTCACCGGGTGATCCGGTTGGTCCGGCACAAGCCCGCCAATACCGACGAAAGACGTTGGCGTACGGACGATCCCGCTCCCGACCTGCTCGACGGCGTTGACGCGGTCGTCCACCTGGCGGGCGCTTCGATCGCAGGCCGTTTCACCGAGGCGCACAAGCGCCTGCTCGCCGACAGCCGCATCGGCCCGACCCGCGCACTTGCCCAACTCGCCGCCGATTCCGGCGTCCGCACCTTCGTCAGCGCCTCGGCCATCGGCTATTACGGCTACGACCGCGGTGACGAGGTGCTCGACGAGAACGCTTCGCGCGGTGACGGATTCCTCGCCGATCTGGTGGCGCGCTGGGAGGCGGCCACCGCATCGGCGGCGGGTGCGGGCGTGCGGGTGGTGCGGGTGCGCACCGGCATCGTGCAATCCCCGCGCGGCGGCACGCTGAAACTGCTGCGGCCGCTGTTCTCCGCCGGACTCGGCGGCCGCATCGGCGACGGCGAACAGTGGCTGTCCTGGATCGGCATCGACGACCTCGTCGACATCTACCATCGCGCGCTGTGGGATTCGGAACTGTCGGGCGCGGTCAACGCCGTCGCGCCACAGCCGGTCCGCAACGCCGACTACACGCGGGTACTCGCGGGCGTGCTGAATCGGCCCGCACTGGTCCCGGTGCCGGACTTCGGTCCCGGCCTGCTGCTCGGCTCGGAGGGGTCGCGCGAATTGGCCCAAGCCAGCCAACGGGTCGTGCCCGCGCGCCTCGAACGGCTCCGGCACACCTTCCGGCGTCCCGAACTCGAGGCGACCCTGCGTCATCTGCTCGGTCGCTCCGACTGATCGGCCGCGGTCAGCAGGATCTGGCGGACATCGAGATAACCGCTGCGGAAACCGGCTTCGGAGTAGGCCAGATACAGCCGCCACATCCGGCGGAACACCGGATCGAAACCGAGGGCGGCCACCTCGTCGCGGTGGAAGTCGAAGCGCTGCTGCCACAGTCGCAGCGTGCGCGCGTAGTGCGGCCCCATCGAGAAGCTCTCCCGCACCGCCAAACGGGTGCTGCGGGCGACCGATTCGCCGATGAGTTCGGGGGAGGGCAGGAATCCGCCGGGGAAGATGTACTTCTGCACCCACGTGTAGGTTTCGCGGGTGGCGAGCATGCGCTCGTGCGGCATGGTGATCGCCTGGATCACCGCCCGTCCGCCCGGAGCCAGCACCCGGTCGATGGCGCCGAAGAAGGTGTCGAGGTACTCGTAGCCGACCGCCTCGATCATCTCCACCGAGACCACCGCGTCGTATTCGCCCGCCACGCAGCGGTAGTCGAGCAGATCGATGTCGACGCGATCGGCCAGACCGGCGTGCGCGATCCGTTCCTCGGCGAGTGCGCGCTGCTCGACCGACAGCGTCACCGACCGCACCGTCGCGCCGCGCGCCGCCGCGCGAAGGGCCAATTCGCCCCAGCCGGTGCCGATCTCGAGTAACCGGGTGCCGGGGCCGACGCCCGCGGTGTCGAGGATGCGGTCGATCTTGGCGCGCTGGGCGTCGGTGAGATCGGTCCAGGCGGGCGGGGTGTCAAGGTCGGCGAACAGGGCGCTGGAGTAGGTAAGGGTCTCGTCGAGGAACAGTGCGAAGAAGTCGTTGGACAGGTCGTAGTGCCGGGCGATGTTGTCGCGGCTTCTGTCCTCGCTGTTGCGTTCGGCCGCCGGATGCCGTGCGACGTAGAGGCGGCGCAGGCGTTGCAGCGGGGCCGGAATCAGCGTGGCGACCCTGGCGGCGAACACCTCGAGTGTCGCGGCGGGGTCGGGGGCCGACCAGTCGCCTGCCATATAGGACTCGCCGAAGCCGATCAGGCCGCCGAGTCCGAGGCGGGCGTAGAAGTCGCGCGGGCGGTGCAGGATGAGCCGCGGCTGCGCGGGATCGGCGGTGTCGGTGCCGAGCAGCGCGCCGTCGGGCATCTCGACACGTAGCGGGAGCGTGCGGACGACGCGCCGGAACAGATACTCCGCGCCCGCCGCCGCCACCCGCGCCCGCGGACCGGACGGCACGGATTCGACATCGGACCGGCTCGGTGGTCCTGGCCGCTGGACGGGGGTCGGCTGGGATCGGATAGTCACCGCGAAGGCTCCTGGAGTGCGGGTGTGGGTCGGGGGGCGACGGGCAGGCGGCGTGCCCACAGGCGCACGCCCTGCCAGCGAATACGCGCCGAGACCACGAGCGGAGCGAGGGGCGCGGTCAGTGTCGCGCGCAGGATCGTCGCGGGGGTGGCCGGATGGCAACGGCCGGTCATCGCGGCGGCGAAGATCGGGTCGCCGTCGGAGAGCACGATCGAGACTCGCAGCCGGTCGTCGGGTTCGGGCACTCGCATGCGGTAGTCGCCGCTGACGTCGTTGAACGGCGACACGTAGAACTGCTTGTCGGTGTGCGCGCGGCCGGAGTCGTCGGGCCGGAGCAGGTAGCGGTGCCTGCCGCCGTAGGTATTGTGCACCTCGGCGATGACGCAGACCGGCGCGCCGGTGTCGTCACGGCACCAGTACAGGGTCAGTGGATTGAACACGTAACCGAGCACGCGGGCGTTGGTGAGCATGAGCACCCGGCCGCCGCGCAGGTCGATGTCGTGTTCGGCGAGGTAGTCCTCGACATTGCGGCGCAGCGTGGCCGCCGGGTCGCCGAGATGGTCGGCGGCGCGGAAATCGGCGAACGGGCGCAGCCACCGCGGCGGCGCGGGCATATCGTCGAGGTCGACCAGCCAGCTGTAGCTGCGGTAGCGGAACTCGTGCCGGAGCGGGGCGATGCGCACGTGCCGGATGCGCGTACGGACGATACGCGCGCTCTGCCGCGACGTCCGTGCGCTCATGAGGCCCGTGCGGCGACCAACTCGTCGGCCTTGCGCGCGCCGACGCGCTGGGCCGCGCGCAGACCGGAGGCCGCGCCGTCCTCGTGGAATCCCCAGCCGTGGTACGCGCCCGCGAAGGCCACGCGGTTGTCGCCGATCTCGCCGAGTCTGCGCTGGGCGGCCACCGATTCCGGTGTGTAGATGGGATGCTCGTAGACCATCCGGTCCACGATCAGGTCGTCGGCCACCCGGTCGTGGTCGCCGAGGGTCACCAGATAGCGCTGGTCGCAGTCGGTTTCGAGGCGCTGGAGCCGGGTGAGGTCGTAGCTCACCAGTACCCGATCGGGGCGCGCGGCACAGGAGGGCAGGCGGTAGTTCCACGAGGCGCGGGCGTTCCTCGCTTTCGGCAGCACCGACGAGTCGGTGTGCAGCACCGTGTGGTTCACCGAATACGGTATGGAGGAGAGGATTTGGCGTTCGGCGTCGGTCGGTTCGGCCAGCATGGTCAGCGCCTGTACCGGATGAGTGGCGATCACCGCGGCATCGAAGTTGCTGAATCCGTCGGCCGCGTCCCGGACGGCGACTCCGTCGGCTGTGCGGTGCAGTGTGTGCACCGGTGTGCCGACGCGCACCGAGTCCAGTTGCCGTGCCACCGCCTGCACATAGGTGGCCGATCCGCCGGTGACGGTGCGCCAGGTCGGCGAGTCGAAGACGGTCAGCATGCCGTGGTGACGCAGGAAGGTGAACAGGTAGCGGGCCGGGTAGCGCAGTGCGGTGCTCGGATCGCAGGACCAGACCGCCGAGACCAGCGGGGTGAGGAAGTGCGCGAGGAAGTACTCGGAGAATCCCGCGGCGCGAACGAACTCGTGCAGGGTGCTGCCTTCGTCGCCGGAGGTCTCCAATTCGGCGCGAGCCAACTGGTGGAAGCGCGGAATTTCGGTGAGCATGCGCAGATAGGGGCCGCGGACCAGTGATCGCGGCGTCGCGAACAGTCCGGGCAGGCCGCGTGCGCCCGCGTATTCCAGTCCGCAGCCGTCGCAGCGCACCGACATGCTCATATCGGATTCCTGTGTGGCGATGCCGAGTTCGCCGAACAGGCGCAGCAGGGTGGGGTAGGTGCGGTCGTTGTGCACGATGAAGCCGGTGTCGACGCCGAGTTCGGCGCCCGTGGTGGATGTGACGAAGTGGGTGTCGGCGTGGCCGCCGAGTCGATCCTGCGCCTCGTACAGGGTGACCTCGGCCGTGGGCGCGAGCGCCCAGGCAGCGGTCAGTCCCGATACGCCCGAGCCGATGACGGCCACCCGCCGAGTGCGATCCGTCGATGGCTCGCTCATGAGTTCCTCCTGAATCGGATGAATCAATTATGCATCGTTAACTCGGATCGTGCCACCCGAAGTAGATGCTCTACCGTGACTTCGGCGACATGCCCGGGAACGGCGACCTGACCGGCGGCGCTCAGGACAGCAGGTCGGCGGCCTCGATCAGACTCCCCACCCGCAGCACCCGCTCGGGCAGGATCACCTCGTCCCAGCCGGGACCGCCGACCAGCACCCGCGCGCCCGCGCCGACGCAGGCGCGCACCGCGGAGGCCAGCGCCGTCGATTCCTGCTGGGACCACAGCACCACCGAGGTGGGATCGCCGTGGCGGGCCAGCGCATCGATGAGCGCGGTGGTCGGCACGTCGGCGCCGAGCATGCGCGCGCCGATCTCGCGTTCGGCGAGTGCGGCGCGCAGCGCCTCCAGAGCCAGCGCGTGTGTCTCGCCGCTGGTGCACGCCAGCAGGATCGAGTCCGACCGCGCCGGTTCCGGTGGCGGTGTGGTGCGGTGCAGTATCGACGTAATGCACCACGACAGCAGGTGTTCCACGTCGATGCAGCCCTCGCCGCCGTCTTGACGGGCGACGATATCGGCGAAGGCCGGTCGGCACAGCTCTTCCCAGGTGTCGACCACGCCGTAGTCGCGCACATGGGCGGTGAGCAGTGCGGACACCGTCGTGGTGTCGAGTGCGAACGCGGCGTCGAGCAGGCTGATCCGGTCGCCGCGCACCGGCAGCGGGCCGCGCACGGCGGCCGCCGCGCCCGCCGGGGTGGCGCCGTCGCGGATCAGCGTGACCATCTGGCTCAGCAGCGCGATATCGCGTTCGGAGTACAGCCGGTGCCTGCCGGGACGATCCTGCGGCGGGCCGATGTCGTAGCGGCGGTTCCAGCTGCGCAGTGTCGCGGTCGGTATGCCGAGTCGCTCGGCGACCGCGCGAACCGTGTACCCGGCCGCGTCGGAGACAGGGGCGGAGCGGGCGGGCATTGCCCCATTCTGCCCGGTCGCGCGCGGGGCCCGGTCCGTGGCCCGGCGACCTCGCGGCGTCGCGGACGCGAACGGCGCCGAACCGGTCGTCACCGTCGTAACGCGACCATCGAAGTCGCGGCGCAGAAAGCGGCCCAACCGGCGGTGACCGCGAGAGCCTTGGCCTGTTGCGGGCTGCCGCGCAGTGCGAGTCCGAGCACCGCCGTATCGGCGAGATCCGAGCCGACCCGCACGGCCGCGGCGATGCGCAATTGGCCCGGTTCGCGCGCGGCCACCAGCGCCAGACCCGATGCGACATCGCGCAATCCGACCATGCGGGCCATTGCGCGGGCCGAGGCCGAATCGTCGGACCAGCCGCACGGCGCGAGCATGACCGCCGGTCTTGCCGCGACCGCGATGCCGTACGCGGCCGTCACCACGCCTGCCGTACGGGGGAGCCAGCTGTATCGCATTCGACCTCCTACATCGATTCGCTGCCCGATGGTGACTTGGGTTCGCATCAATTATGCATCGTTGTGGGTAGGGTGGGTAGTGCTAGAGGCGTCCGATCAGATGGATATCCACCCCGATACGAGGAGGTTCCCACCGTCATGGTCAACCACAGCGTCCGCCGCCGCATCGCCGCCGCCGTCACCGGTCTGTTCGCCGCCACCCTCACCGCCGCGGTCGCGGGCGCGCAACCCTCCGCCCCCGATCTCCTCACACCGCCCGCCCCCGTGCCCGCACTGGACGTCGAGCGCTATCTCGGCACCTGGTACCAACTCGCCGCCGTGCCCCAGTACTTCAATCTCGTGTGCGCCCGCGACACCCAGGCCACCTATGCCCTCGATCCGCGCGGCGACATCTCCGTGCGAAACCGCTGTACCACCTGGTCCGGCGCCCCGAACGAGATCAGCGGAACCGCCCGGGTCAACGACCCGGTGACCAACGCGCAATTGCACGTCAGTTTCCCCGGCGTGCCGACACAGGAGAGTCTCGACGGTCCGACCAACTACATCGTCACCGCACTCGGCCCTGACTATTCGTGGGCGCTGGTGACGGATCCGACCCGGCTGTCCGGCTTCGTGCTCTCGCGAACCCCGGCGCTCGGCGCCGAGCAGTGGGCGGGAGTCGGCGCCGCGATCGACGCCGTCGGCCAGAGCCGGTGCGTCTACCTGACCTCGCCCACCACCGGCGGGCTGTCGGATATAGCGCCGTTGTGCACCCGCTGATATCCGCGCCGAGTCGCCGGCGGACGCACGGTGCGAAATACTGCACCGTGCCCGTCCGTTCGGCCGCCTCCGAGGTGAACCCTTCGACCGTGACGATCGTGATCAGGGCGACAGGTATCGCAGACCGCTCGCGGTCGTCCCGGAAGGCGCTCCATGGACACGATCAACGGCCTGCCCGCCCATGTGCTGCTGGTCCACGCGATCATCGTGCTCATCCCCATGACCGCGGTCCTGCTGGTCGTGGCGGCGGTGTGGCCCGCCGCGCGACGCGGGCTCGTCTGGCTGGTCGCCGGGCTGGCCGTGCTCACCACGGTCATGACCCCGATCACGGCCGAGGCGGGTGAGGCGTTCGCGGAGCGGTTCGGTGATTCCGGGCCGGTGCGAACGCACGCCGATCTCGGCTCGACCATGATCTATTTCGTGGTGCCGTTGCTGCTCCTGGCCGCCGCGCTGGTCTTCGCGCACCTGCGCGAGGGACGCGGGCGGCCGTTGGCCCGGCAGGTTTGGGCCGTGCTCGCTGTGCTGATCCTGGTCGCGGGCATCGCCGCGACCGTACAGGTCTACCGGGTGGGTGAGTCCGGGGCGCGGGCGGTCTGGGGCGTCACCGCCCTGGGCTGACGGCGCGGCGTCGGTGCGGCCCGTTTCGAACCGACCGCGACACCGCGAACTCCCCTAAGTGGTGATACGGAACGTCGATACGTAACCCGGCGCTTCCCCGCCACTCACCGCAGCCTAAAACTAGAACATGTTCTAACATTGGACGGAGTCGAGCCCGAGGACTTTGGAGGACACCGTCATGCCGCTGGAACCGATCGCCGACGAACTGCTGTCGGCCGTGCGCGCCTCACCGCGCGCCGTGGCGGCGCACGACCGGGCCGCCTGGGTCGGGCTGTTCGGACCCGACGCCGCCGTGAACGATCCGGTCGGATCGCGCCCGCACGTGGGTCAGGTCGCCATCGGCCGGTTCTACGACACCTTCATCGGCCCCAACACCATCGCCTTCGACGTGCGGCGCGATCTCGTCGACGGCCGCACGGTACTGCGGGACCTGTCCATCGCCACGACCATGTCCACCGGCGCGACCGTGTGCGTGCCCATGCATCTGCGCTACGACCTCGCCGAGGTCGGGGGCGTCTGGAAGATAGCCCGGCTCGCCGCGTACTGGGAACTGGGACCGATGGTCGGCCGGCTGCTGCGCACGGGGGTGTCCGGCGTGGCGGCCGCGGCCGAACTCGGGCCACGGCTGGTGCTCAACCAGGGTGTCGGCGGCGCGCTCGGCATGATGCGGGCGCTGGTCGGTGTCGGCGGCGCGGGCAAGCGGGCGGTGTGCGCGGTGGTCGCCGCGGCCGCCGACGGTGACAGCGAGCGGGTGCGGTCGCTGCTCGACGATTACGCCGTCCTGGAACTGCCCGCGGGCACCGCGCTGCCGGTCGCGGAATTCACCGCGGCCATTCGGGATATGCGGTGGGACAAGCTGATCGCGGCCGGCCGGACGGTCACCGCGTCGGTCGCCCTCGGCCGGGCGCACGGCATCGCGATCGTCGACTTCGCGCCCCGGCGCGCGGTGATCACCCGCATCACCGTCCACCTGGACACCACACCCTGACCCGTCGGTAACGTGTCCGTGGACACTCGCGCCGACGGAAAGGCCGAACAGTGGCGTTCGCCGACTACCAGAACGAGATCTACTTCGCCGCGCTCGGCGGCAACCTGCCGGACTTCCCCATGGACTACGCGAGTCTGGCGGCCAAGGCCGAGGCCGCGCTGCCCGCGTCGCTGTACTCCTATATCGCAGGCGGCGCGGGCGACGAACTGACCCAGCGCCGCAATGCCGAGGTCTTCGCCGACTGGGGGCTCGTGCCTCGCATGCTGGTCGGGGCGACCGAACGCGATCTGTCGGTCACCGCCTTCGGGCACACCTTCGCCTCCCCGTTGTTCATGGCGCCGGTCGGGGTGATCGGACTGGTCACCGGCGACCGGCACGGCGATATCGCGGTCGCCGAGGCCGCCGCGCGCACCGGTGTGCCCGCGATGTTCTCGACCCTCATGCAGGATCCGCTCGAGGAGGTCGTCCCGCACGCCGGTGACACGCCGAGCTTCTTCCAGCTCTATACCCCCAAGAACCGCGACCTCGCCGCGAGTCTGGTGCAGCGGGCCGAGCGGGCGGGTTACCGCGGTATCACCGTCACCCTCGACACCTGGGTTCCCGGGTGGCGTCCGCGCGATCTCGCCACCGGCAATTTCCCGCAGCTGCGCGGGCACGTACTGGCCAACTACACCAGCGATCCGGTCTTCCGGCAGATGGCCGCCACCGACGATCTCAAGATGATCGTGCTGCACTGGGTCGGCACCTTCGGCAATGCGCTGACCTGGGACGACCTCACCTGGCTGCGGTCATTGACGACGCTGCCGATCATTCTCAAGGGCATCTGCCATCCCGAGGACGCCCGCCGCGCCCTCGACCACGGCGTCGACGGCATCTACTGCTCCAATCACGGTGGGCGCCAAGCCAATGGCGGTCTCGGCGCGCTCGAGATGCTGCCCGAGGTGGTGGCCGCCGTCGACGACCGGGTGCCGGTGCTGTTCGACTCCGGCGTGCGCAACGGCTCGGACGCGGTGAAGGCGCTCGGCCTCGGCGCGACCATGGTCGGGCTCGGCCGACCCTACGTCTACGGCCTCGCCCTCGGCGGCGTGCCCGGCCTCGTGCACGTGTTGCGCACGATCCTGGCCGAGGCCGACCTGCTCATGGCCGTGAACGGCTACGCCGATCTCACGGCCGTACGCGCGAATATCCGCCCGGCCACCGCCGGTCACGCGAAAGGCCCTGCGCCGCACTAGGTCATGGCGGTGTCGGGCAGTGCGCCCTCCGCCGTGCGCAGGCGTTCGCTGATGCGGGTCAGCAGGTCGATCGACTCCTCGGACAGTCCGACGGCCGTGCGCACCAGACGGCGCAGTTTCGGTCCGCTGAGCTGGCAGGCCAGCACTTCGTCGTGATCGCGGTATCGGTCGAGAGGGTCGAGATCCACTGCGGTGCTCACAATCTGACGGCCGGGGCCCTTGGACACGGGTGCGGGGACGGGTTCGAGCGCGGACGCCCCCGCGCGGATTCCGAGGCCACCGCTCGCGCGAAACCGGTCCGGCTGCGTTCGACGGATCGGGTATGCGGCGATGCGGCCGCGCTCGGACTCCTGCGACTACTTGTCTGTTGTACCGGAACCCCTCGGCGAATCGTCGTCGGGCCTCGCCGAAATCTCGGATGGTGATACCGCGCGACCCGGGTACCCACCCGCATCGTTCGGGCCCCGTACCTGTGCGGTACGGGGCCCGAACACTACCGGAGCACTCTCCGGTATCGCATGGTTTCAGCCGCGCCGGGACTCGACACGGTCGCGCGCGGCCTCGGCCAAGTGCGCGCCGCGCTCACGGGCGGTGGCGGCGATCTCCGGGGCGCGCTGCTTGGCCGCCTCGGTGAGATCGACGCCGCGCTCGCGGGCCGCCTCGGCGAGTTCGGCCCCGCGCTCGCGGGCGACCTCGGCCAGTTCGGCGCCGCGATGCCGCGCGACCTCGGCCAGTTCGGCGCCCCGGTGCCGCGCGACCTCGGCGATCTCGGCGCCGCGGTGCCGCGCGACCTCGGCGAATTCCGCACCGCGATCCCGGGCGATATCACCGAATTCCGCGCTCCGATCGCGTGCGAGTTCGGCGGCGTCGGCGCCGCGGGCTCTGGCGAGTTCGGCGAGTTCCGCACCGCGTTCCCTGGCGAGTCCGGCCCATTTCGACCCGCGGACCCGGGCGGCGACCTCGGGTGCGCGCTCCTTGGCGAGTCCGACCCATTCGGAGCCGCGTTCCTGGGCGGTCTCGGCGAGTTCGGCGCCCTTGTCGGCCGCGATGCCACCGAGTTCGCGGGCTCGAACGGCCGCGTCGTGCGCGTGTTCGCGCAGTGCCGCGCTCGTGCTCGAATCGGCGGCGCCCAGCGGCAGTGCCGCCGCGACCGCGGCGGCGGTCTGGTGCGCCGCGCGCTTGCCGCGCCAGCCGAGGGAGGGCTTGCCCTCGGTGTCCGCGCTCGCGATCATCAGGCCGCCGAGCAGGCTGACGTCCTTGAGGAAGGCGTTGCGCTTGGCGGCCTTGCGATCGGGATCGGACTCGGCCCAGAAATCCTGTTCGGTCACCGTGGCCGGGATGACGGTCGCCGCGAGGACCAGCGCGGCCAGCCGAGGTGCGCGGCCGAAGGCGAGCAGGGTCCCCGCCGAAACCTGGGCAAGGGCATTGACCCGCACCACAGTGCCCGGATCGGCGGGCAGTTTGGCGGCGACGTTGTCCGGCAGCGTGCGTTCGCCGTGCTGCACCAGCGCGGCGGCGGCCTTGGCGCGGGGCTGCGGGTGGATGAGCGTATCGACGCCGTCGACGATGAAGGCGGACGCGAGTAGTGGTCTGGCAAGCCGGCGCAACAGCATGGTGACAACCCTTTCTCGGTGGCTTTACGGTCGGGTTCCCGGGAACCTTTTGGTCAAACACCACGTCGAGCAGGTCACCGGAACGGCGGTGACCTGGGCAATCGTAGCCGTGCGTGCCCTCACGACGCGGGTGTGGACCCGCGGGTCGCGCGAGGTGTCGGTGCGGCGGCGAGGAAGGCGGACCCGGCGGTCCGGGAATAGGCGAATGCCTCTCGCGGGTCAGTCGCCCGATTCCGCCAGCAGGTCGGCGACCGCGGTGCGCACCACCTTGCCCGTGGCGTTGCGGGGCAGTTCCGCGGTGATCAGCCGCCACTGGGTCGGGACCTTGTAGTAGGCCAGCCGCTCGCGGGCGAAATCGGCGAGATCGCTGTCCGTCACCGCGTCCGCGTCCGCGAGCACCACCACCGCGGCCACCCGCTGCCCCAGATCGGCGTCCGCGACGCCGAGGACCGCGGATTCGCGCACCGCGGGATGTTCGTCGAGACATTGCTCGACCTCGGTCGGGTACACGTTCTCCCCGCCGCGCAGGATCAGATCCGACCGCCGCCCGGACAGCCGCAGCCTGCCCTCTTCCACGATGCCGATATCGCCCGTGCGCAGCCAACGATCCGGGGTGATGGCCGCGGCGGTGGCGGCCTCGTCGTTCCAATAGCCCAGCATCACATAGGGACTGCGCAGCCAGATCTCGCCTTCGACGCCGTCGGCGACCGGCTCGCCCGCCGCGTCGCGGATCTCCAGCGTGACGCCGACGACCGGTCTGCCGACGGTGTCCGGGAACGCGGCCAGCTCGGCCGGACTCGCCAGGGTGGCCGCCGTACTGCATTCGGTCATACCGTAACTGGTGACCAGCGCGTGCTGGGCGACCGGAAGCCGTTGCCGCAGCGACTGTTGCAGCGCCTCCGACGACGGCGCGGAATTCAGCGAAAACGCCGCGAGCGAGGACAGGTCGTAGCGCGATAGGTCGGTCTCGAGCAGCCTGCTCGCCATGGTCGGCATCGCGCCCCAGTTGGTGATGCGCTCGCGCTCGATGAGCGCGGCGATCCGGTCGGCGTCGAAGGCGCCCTGGTAGATGACGGTGGTGTCGCCAGTGACCATGCGCGGGATCACCAGGTTGTGCAGGCTCGCGATATGGAACAGCGGTGAGGTCAGCAGGAAACGTCGTCCCCGGGGCGATCCGTCGTCGCTTCGGCCACGCATCCGCGCGGTGAGCGCGTCGTTGAAACGGTGATACTCGATGACCGCCAAGAGGTTTCGTTGTGAATGCACCGCGCCCTTCGGGCGTCCGCTCGTGCCGCTGGTGTAGAGCACGATCGCCGGATCGTCCTCCGCGCGCGCGGCCGGCGGTGCGGACGCGCCATCGAATTCCTCGATGAGCGCGGGAATGTCGTGCTCCATCGTCAGGACCCGCGCCTCGACGGACAGGTCGGTCAGTCGTGTCGCGCGCTTGGCGTCCACGATCAGCACCGTCGGGGTGGTGTGGCCGAGGCCGTAGTCGATCTCGCGCGGGGTCCACCAGGCGTTGTAGCCGACGACGATCGCGCCGAGCCGCTGCGCGGCCCAGAAACTCACGACCCACTCGATGCTGTTGGCCGCGAGGATGCCGACCCGATCGCCCGCGCCGACGCCGAACCGCTCGCGCAGTGCCGCGGCCAGCGCGGCGACGGCGGCGGCGTGGTCGGCGTAGGACAGATGCCGCCCTTCGGTCACGAGGTAGTCGCGCTCGCCGAGGGCCTCGGACTCCAGCAGGACCTCGGACAGGGCGCGGCGGCGATGGCGCATGAGCGGTACGGGCGCGCCGAGCACGTTCTCGACGACCATCTCGAACGGTCCGCCGGGACCGGTCAGTTCGGCGGCGATCTGCGCCGGAGACGGTTGCGGGTCAAGGGATTTCGTCACAGATTAGTTCCTCGTTCGATGGGTCGGCGGTGGCGCGTCACGGGACGAGTACGGCCCGCCCGCGGATGAGTCCGCGGTCAAGTCGATCCAGCGCCTCGCGTCCGTCGGCCAGGTCGAAGCGCTCGATCTCCACCCGCAGCCGACCGGTGCGCGCGAGCCCGATCGAGTCGATCAGGTCGGATCTGGTGCCGCCGTAGGATTTCCGCACCGTGGCGCCCCACGGCCAGCCCGGACCGCCCGCGGGGCCTGCGGTGATCTCCGGCGCGCCGCCGCCGAGTCCGATCATCCGGTAGGCGCCATTGGGCGCCACCGACTCCACGGCCAGTTTCGCGGTCTGGTCGGCGCCGACGAAGTCGAAGACCGCCGCCGCGCCGCGCCCGTCGGTGCGATCGAGTATCGCCGCGGCCGTGCCCGCGCCCGCGAGCAGCCCCTCGTGTGCGCCGCAGTCGGTGGCGAGGGCGAGTTTGTCCTCGCTGATGTCGACCGCGACGACCGTGGCCGCGGTGGTGGCCCGCAGGATCTGCACCGCGACGTGGCCGAGTCCGCCGATGCCGATCACCACTGCGGTCGAACCGGGACGCAATTGTTCGCGGGCGCCCGCGATGGCGTGAAAGCTCGACAATCCGGCGTCGGCGATCGGGGCTGCCTGGAGGAAGTCAAGATCGCCGATGGGCACGAACGAACTCGCCGGGATGCGGACGTATTCGGCCATGCCGCCGTCGGGGCCGAGTCCGGGACACGGCGGCATGGCCGTGCGGCCCGCGGCCATGCAGACATTCTCGTTCCCGCTGACGCACTCCCGGCAGATCCCGCACGACCAGCACAGGTAGACGATGCCGCGTTCGCCCGCGCGTCGCCCGACCACCTCGGAGCCGACGGCCTCGATGGTGCCGGCGATCTCGTGGCCGAGGGTGAGGGGTTCCTCGCGCATGCGGAACGGCACGTGCAGTACATGCAGATCCGAATGGCAGATGCCCGCCGCGGCGACGCGCAGCAGCAGATCCGACGGCCCGATCTCGGGGACGGGAACCTCACGCAGCTCCAGGGTTTGGGGACCGGTGAGTTGCAGCGCCTGCATCGTGGACTTGGTCATATCGGTTCCTCGGGTACGCACCGCCATCGGCGGACCCGCGGGCTTGTGGGCGCCGACACTGTCGACACAGGTTCGAACACACAGTGATGTCGGCAACAAACTAACAGTCGCTGGACGTCGTGTCTACTGAATGACATGATGTCCACCGAATACGCGCGGCAGGGAAAGGTCGAGGTGGGGCATGGCGTCCACAGCGTCGGAGTCGGAACACGGCGACGGGCACCGCGTCGCGCCGACGCTGCGTGACGAACAGAAATCGCGCACAAGGGGCCGTTTGATCGACAGCGCGCGCACCCTGTTCGCCCGGCAGGGCTATGCCGCGGTCCGGGTCGACGACATCGCGGGCGCGGTCGGATGCAGTCGCGCGACCTTCTATCTGCACTTCTCCGGCAAGGCCGATGTGCTGCGCGCGCTGGCGGCGCAGAGCACGATGCCGACCTGGCGGGAATTCTGGGCCGATCTGGACCGGGTGCTCGACACGGGTTCGCGCGCGGAGTTCGCGCGGTGGGTGGGTCGCGCCATCGCCTGGTTCCACGAATACCGGGATCTGCTGCCCGCCTGGGACGAGGCGATGGCGCTCGATCCGGGGTTCCGCGAGATCGCGCGCGCGGGTATCCACGCACTGCCCGACGCCATGCCCGCCTATTCGGCGCGCTGGCCCGCGGACCGCCGCGACGAGGCCCGGCTGCGGGTGGAACTGTTCGTCGCGCAGGTGGAACGGTTCTTCACCCGGTGGGCCGAACCGGAGGCCGTCGAGTTCACCGCGGAAGGGGCCGCGGCGGTGATCACCGATATCTGGTACCCGGCGCTGTGCGTGCCGCCCTCGGGCGGGTGAGCGCGCGCAAGTAACTAGAGATTCGCTTCGGGCTCGCGGATGGTGCTCACGGCGGCCTATTTGCCGACGGCCTGTGTAACTGTCGGTGGCGTGCGGCATCATCTGTGCACGCAGCTATCCACGAAACCGCTCGGAGTGCACCATGCCGTCGCCACGGACCAGGCCCAAACCATTGTCGGACACAGAGATCGAGCAGATAGCTGCCGAGATCGAAGGCGGCCGGCCGCCGATGGTGTGGTTCACCGCGGCGGCCGTGGGCGTGCAGGCGGGCCGTTCCGGCAAGGTGGTCGCGCTCGGCGATCCGGCCGACGGTGATTTCCTGCAGGTCAGGCCGACCGGCTCCAAGGATGTACTGTCCTTCTCGCCGAGTGAGGTCACCATGACCAAACCGCCTCGCGCGGCGGGCCCGGCGCCCAAGAGCGCCGCCCCGTCGAAGACGCCCAACAGGAAGGATGATTCCCCCGTGACCCAGCCGTCGACCTCGACCAGCGTCGCGACACCGTCCGCCCACTCGGCGGCCGTCACCGCGCCCTCTAAACCCGTTGCCGCCGTGTCCGATACGGACGAGCAGGCCGGGGCAAAGGAGGCGGCGGCCAAAGCGGCCGCGAGCGGGGCCGCGGCGCCCGCCGCGAAAGCCGCGGCCAAGACGACGGCGCGTAAGCCGAGGGCGACGGCCGAGGTCACCGTGACCCTCACCGGTACCGCCGACGGCGAATGGACCGTCGACGTGGTCAACGGCAAGAAGCGCACGCTCCGCGGTCTCGCGGTGTCCAGCGCGGCCGTCGCACAGGCCGCCAAGGTACTGCATCCCGAGGTGGCCGACGTGGTCGCGGGCATACTGGAGGCAGCGCGCGGTGTGCAACAGGCCAAGGTCGCCCAGTTGCAGGCCGAACTGGCCGAGGCGCGCAAACTGCTCGACGAGTTGTCCGAATAGTGGAGATCACCGCGCCGACCTCGGCGGAGAATCGGATGTTGTTGCGTTGGAACGACTTTGCCGAAAGGCATCGGGTCGCACGGAATGCCGCGCTTGGTTCGCAGCGCGGCAGGCTCGTCGAGGCGATCGTCGCCTCGGTGGAGGACAAGGGCTACGCGGCGACAACTCTGTCCGATATCGTCGCGCTGGCGCGGGTTTCGCGCAGCAAGTTCTACGAGCACTTCGCGGGTAAGGAGGAGTGCTTCCTCGAGGCCATGCGGGTGGCGCAGGCGTCGCTGGCCCGGCGCATCGCCGAGGCGATGACGCAGTTGGGCGAGGCCGACGCGGGCGCGAGGATCGCCGCGGTGGTCACCACATTCTGCGATGTGGTCGCCGCCGAGCCGGGATTCTCGCGCGTGGTGATCGTGGAATCACTGTGTATGGATCGGGCCACGGTCGAGCTGCGCGACTATGCCGCCGACGTCTGCGGTGAGCTGTACCGCGACTGCTACGAACTCGCGCGCGCCGAGGACCCGTCGCTGCCGGAGCTGTCCGACGCGCTCATCGCCCTCATTCCGGATGCCATCGTCGAGCGCACCCGGCGGGTGATCATAGAAGAGGGCGCGGCGGCACTGCCCGCCAAGGCGCCGCTGTTCATCGAATTCGTGCACGCGACCCTCGGTTTGCCCCGTCCGGCCTGACCGGGCGCGGCCGGCCCAGACGGTCAGACCGCGGTTTCGCGCCGACGGGTCCGGCGCGAGGTCGAGGACTCGGTCGAGGCATTCGGCCCGGCGGTGAGCGCGCCGCGGTGCGCGTCCTCGTGGAAGGCGTAGCCCATCGAATACTCCTTGGCGTGGTACATGGCCGAATCGGCGGCGCGGATCAGGTCGTAGACCGCGGATTCCGAATCGCGCGGTCCACCGCAGGCGATTCCGATGCTCACGGTGATGGGCACCTCCCCCGCGCTGAGTTCGAATGGCCGGACGAAGGCGCCGAGCAGGCGCTCGGCCAGGGTGGCGGCGCGCCCGCGTTCCAGCCGCGCCAGCACCACGAATTCGTCGCCTCCGTAGCGGGCGACCACATCGTCGCGGCGCACCGTGCGCCGGATGCGCGCGGCCGCGTCCGCGATGAGTTCGTCGCCGACGGCATGTCCGTAACTGTCGTTTACCAGCTTGAATCCGTCGAGGTCGATGAAAAGCAGACAGACCGGCTGATCGCTGTGCCCGCCCTCGCGGCCTAGTGCGCGCAGCAGCGCCGAGCGGTTGAGCAGGCCGGTGAGCATGTCGTGGTCGGCCTGGTACTGGGCGCGCCGCTCACTGCGCGCCGAGCGCTGGATGGCGCGCTCGCTGCGCACCAGCACCCCGATCAGCAGAAGGGCGAACAGCGAGGACACCACGATGCGGTCGACCGAGCCCAGGCTCGACCCGACCACGGGCACCAGCGAGGCCACGATGAGCGCGACGGCGATGAAACTCGCGCGCTGGCGCGACCGGTGCGGGTGGATACGCCGCGGCGCGCCGAGGGAGGCCATGGTCGGATGCAGTGCCGCTATGCCTACGGTCGCGTAGGCCAGCAGCAGCGGGGTCAGTAGCAGATCGTGCCCGATGCTCGCGGTGCCGGCGGTCTCGAGGCTGTAGCCCAGATCGCCCACCAGCACCGCGATCAGTCCCAGGTGCACCAGTCGCAGCGAGGTCTCCGAGCGGTTCGCCGTCGCCACCGAATGCGCGATCAGGGTGAGCAGCAGCGCGTCCAGCACCGGATACACCGCCGCCAGCACGGTGTGGGTGGTGGTCGTCGCGGTGCGCAGGATGGGGGAGATGAGGAAGGTCCACGAGGCCAGCAGCGCGGCGAGTCCGATGAGTGCGGAATCGAGCATGAGTTCGTAGTCGCGCCCGACGTGGCGCGGCCGCAGCCACAGCGCAGCCGCCGCGCCGATTCCGCAGTAGCCCGCCAGCGTGCACAGATCGTCCCAGGGGCCGTTATAGCCCGGGGTGAAGTCACGCAGGGTGATCCCGGTGGCGAACAGCACCGCCGAGGCCGACAGCAGGTGCCAAGGCAGCGGGCGCGCGGGCCGGTGCTTGCGCAGTCCGCCCGCGACCATGACCAGCGCCCCGGCCACCACGACGATCATGACGACCAGGGCGAGCAGTGCGGAACCGATGAGCAGCGGCAGCGCGATCACCGTCGTCCAGCCGACGAGAAGCAGTGCGCACCAGGCATTGAGGCCGCACGGCGGCGATGATGTGGACTGCACTTCGCTGACTGTCATCAGCCCCCCTTGGTCGTCGCGTCCTCGGTGAACCGTGCGGCGTAATACGTCTGTGAATCCTCCACCGTGACTTCGACGTTCGCTTGTTCATCGAGTACCGCGCGGATGCTGTCGGCGAACGAGAGCTCAGTGTTGTTGTACGAGCAGATGTCCCAACCGACCGCGGCGCGTTGGGCCACCAACACCTGGACAACCGATTTGATCATGGCATGGAATGCCGCGCCTTGTCGCGCACTTGGGGCAACAAGTGTGAATCCCGCGTAATAGATTGCGTTCCGAGCGGCGTGTTCCGGATATCGCGCCGCGAAATAGTCGGGACTGATCCACGGCACCGTTTCCAGGTGTCTGGTAAGCGTCGTGACGCCGATCGGCTCGCCGTCGCCTGTGCGCGCGACATATTTCTGCACCCGCGGGTCGATCATCTCCTCGCGGAATTCCGAGCGGTGCAGTACCTGTCGGGCGATCGCTTTTGTGCGCAACGGACCGAACGCTTCCTCGTAGAGTCGGTGGAACATCTCGATCCGGTCCTCCGTAATCGTCGTCTCGACGGTGACGTGCACCTCGTCGCGACCCGCGTCGCGCGTCATCGTTCCAGCTCCCAGCCCGCGGTCCGATACGCGGCCAGTACGAGCGCGCAGGCCGGGTCGCCCTCGCACCGAATTTCGGAGACGGCCGATCGTACCGGGCCGAAAGTCTCCGGCCGGTGTCCGGTCATATCGTCCAGACTCGTTCGGATGAGAGCTTCGACCTGCTCGGCGCGGGCGGCCTCGTGCTCGACGAAAAGTCCTGCCCCCGAATCGTCGTCGCGTAAAGCCCAGCCGATGCCCGCGGCGGCGGTGTCGCCGTATTCGTCGACGTGTCGGGACGCGTAGACGCAATACAGCCGATCACCCCAGTGGATCGGTTTGCGCACCCGGGCGCCGCGGCGCAGCACGGCGCGCGGCGGAATCACCGAAGAAAGGCGAATCAAGTTGGCATCACCCACTCCCAGCTCACGCAGCGCGGCGTCGAAAGCGGACAAGGCGGTCGGCCCCACCCCGGTCGCGGCGCCGATCTCGATCGTCAGCGGCGCCCCGCGGTCGGGTGGGGATTGCGTGACGCGCGGTCGGCCCAGGGGCGGGCGAAGTCGATCGATCCACTGGAGCCCGAGTAGGCCGCTGCATGGGGTAGTGGTGTGAATCATAGTGCCCTCCCGTAACCGACGACCTGTTTTGTAGGCCGTTCATGCGTCAAATTCGACTGTGCGTCAGGATCTTCGATCGCGCACGCCCTTCGGCGAATGCGGTGCTGGCACGGCGTGTCCCGGACAGTGTCGGCGTGCCGTTCGGTACGGGCGTGCCATCGTCGGGGCCGTGCGGCGGACCCGCTGCGATCGGTTGTGTCGATTCGACCGTCCGATGTGGCGGCCACACGGCATGTCGCGAGCCGGAGTCCGCGTGTCCCGGCGATTGCCGAAAAATAGCTTCCGGCCGTGGAAGTCGGCTGTCTTCGTCGGTCCGTTGGCCCGGCGGCGGGTGTCGTCGAGTAACCGGTCTGGCGTTCATCTCGGCCAACCTCGGCGTGGTCGAGATCATGGGCATGTCGGCCAACGGCGCCGAATACGGTTTCCCGACCTTCCACTACTTCCGGATCGGCGCGGTGCCCGCCAGGCTGTTCTTCGGCGTGGTGATGATGCCGTTCTACTACGGCTCGAAGGTGCGCAGCGTGCGCTGGCGACCCACTCCATCTCCGCGGCCCGGCGCACCCCCATCATCGGCGCCTATCCCAAGATGTTCATTCCGCTGATCGTGGTGATCCCGGGCATGATCAGCGCGGTCCTGGTGCCGCAGATGGTCGAGTACCGGCATAGCCCTGGTGATCGTCTCGGCGCTCTTCGTCACCTGGGCCCTTGTCCGCCCCATCCAGGTTCCCGAACCGCCCGCCGACCCCGAACCCCCCGAAGGCGATTCGGTGGTCTGACCCGTGAGCGCGTGCGCCCCGCGGTCGAGAAGACGCGGTGTCGGTTCCCGCCGTCGCCGAGCCGGAACCGATACCGATCGATCCGGTTACTTCGCGGGTGGGGTGAAGGGCTGGTTGGTGGTGACGACGTATTGGATGGCGGCGCCGATGGCTACCGGAGCGGTGATGGCGATCTGGCCGATGAGCGTGCCGAGGGCGCCGACGGCGACGATGCCGCCCACGCAGCCGACGACCGCGGCGGGGACGAAGGGGCCGAAGAGGCCGACGATGGTGGCCGAGGCGACGGTGGCGCCTGCGACGCCGCCCAGGACGCAGCCGATGGCGCCGCCCGCGATGCCGCCGACGAGGGTGCCGAGGGTGGCGCCCATACCGATGGTGCTGGTCATACGGCTCCAGGCGGCCTGTTCGCGGTCGAATGCGTTCTTCCAGGGGGCCTTGTCCTCGTAGGGCAGTGCGACGGGCTTGTATACGGCGCTGTCCATCGACAGCCGCGGAGTGAGGGTCGCCTCCCGGCCGGAGATCGCCGCGGCGATGGGGAATTCGAAATCATCGATACGGAAGGTCAGCGGCGCGCCCGCGACCACGGTGCCGTCGGGCGATTCGATCTTCAGCGCATTGTCCTCCACGAGCAGCGAACCGGAGTCGATGGTGATGATCGAGGCGGTGTCGGTGGCGCGCGCGGTGAAGCCGATGGCGTCCGGTTCCGCGGCCGTGCCGACGGCCGCGGTGATCCCGACGGCGGTGGTCAGGAGGGCAATGACGAGAGCTAGTGAGCGAATCTTCATGGGGTAGTGGTCCTTTCGGAAAGTGCGGAGTTCTCGGTGCACGTCCTGACGCGGACGTGACGCACCGGCGGAGCTGCCGGATGGCAGTCCGCGCGCGGCCGCGTGTCGAATCGCCGCGCCCGGTGTGCGGGCGCGGCGGATGTCAGGAGGTCTTCTCGACTTGTCTTGTGCGCCCGATGATTCCGAGTATCAGGTCGATCGTGAGGAATCCGAGCAGGCTGATTCCGATCAGGGGCGCGAACCAGCCGATCACCGCCGCGGCGGCGATCAGCGGCACGGCCACCCACGGCGATGCCTTGCGCAGCGCCCCGCGCCGCGGCGGGCGTCCGAGGGCGAAGCCCGCATTGCCGCGCGCCGGTCTACGCTGCCACCACATGCGGTACCCGAGCGCGATCACGACGATCAGCCCGGTCATCGCGGCCAGCAGCAGCAGTTGATTGAGCGGCCCGAACATCAGACCCATGTGGAACTGAATGCCCCAGTTGGTCGATTTCGCCATCAGCGGCCAGTCCGCGTAATCCAGACGCGCGGTGACCGCTCCGGTCGCGCCGTCGACGGCCACCGAATCCACGGTGTAGGTGCCCGGCATCCGACGCTGCTTCACGGTGAAGGCGGTGTCGTCGTTCGAGGGCACCGAGACCTCCACGCCCCGGGTGACGCCCGCCTCCCGTGCCGCGCCGAGAACCGCGTCGAGTTGGGCGATGCGCGTGGCGATCTCGATGGTCCGCGGCGTCGACTCGTCCGCGCCGTGATGGTCGCCGGCGGCGGGCGGGTGTGCCGCGGTCCCGGGCAGCGCGGTGCTGACCGACGGTGTCTTCCAGCTGAGCTGCTGGCGCAGCTCGCCGATGTTCGCCCCGGCGTAGGTGGACCAGGTCATCCCGGTCACCGACAGCAACAGCAGCAGCGGCAGCACCCACACGCCGATCGCGCCGTGCCAGTTCATCGCCCGGAGCCGACCCGCCTTCGTGCGGTCGGGGGCGAACAGCCAACGGGCCGAATCGCGGTCGCGACGCGAGCGCACCCGTCGAATCCACAGCACCAGTCCGGCCAGTGCGATGACCCACAGCCAGGACGCGGCCAGTTCACTGTAGAGGCGGCCGAATTCGCCGAGGTGCAGGTCACGGTGCAGGCGGTCGATCCAGGTGCGCAACGGCAGCGCCCCGGAACTGCCGTAGACCACCGATTCGCCGATCGGCCGCGCGCTGTAGGGGTCGACGAAGACCGCGCGCCGTTCGGATTCGCCCAGTGACGGATCGCTGAACAGCACCCTGGTCGTGTCGTCGGCCTCCGGTGCGGGCGCGACGGCGACCAGCGCGAGGTCGGGCCGAGTGGCCACGGCCGCGGCGACCTGGTCGGACAGTGGACGAGCCGAGGCGCCCGGCTCCACCTTCAGCAGGTCGTGTGACGTGATCTGTTCCAGCGTGGGCGATATCGCGTAGAGCGCGCCGGTGATTGCCGCGATGAGGATGAACGGCGCGACGAAGACGCCGGCGTAGAAGTGCAGTCGCATGGCCAGTGCCTGCACTCCCGCGCCGGGTGTCCGCCGCGGTCGGGCGTATTCGGGTGGCGGCGCCGGACTCTCGGCGTCGCGGGTGACGTTTTCTGTTGTGCTCACGATCATTTCGATTCTGAGAATGGGAATCCGGTGCGGCGGCCGTCATTGCGCGAACAGCCCAGCGAGACGCGTATCGAGACAGGGTTCTCGCAGCTGAGCGATTCGCGGACGACAGGTCCGCACACCGGAGAAGGAATCAGAGACGAACGAGCACGGGCGGACCCCGCGTGCGCAGCGATTCGGCCGCGAAGATCCGCAGGATGACCCGATCGCGGTGCGCGGTGCGCGGCGGTTCGGGTTCGGCGAGCGCGGGCAGGTGCCGCGGAAGCGGGACGATATGGGCCAGGACGGCGGTCCCGATCCGGTACGCGGTCTCCGCGCCGCGGATGAGGGCGGCGGCGGCGAAGGCCGCGAGAATATGGGCGAGCACCATGTGCGGGGTCAGCCGAGCGTCACCGTGATGCAGGTGCCCCGAACCGAAACCCGCCGCGAGGTGGCCGAGCAACTGCCCGCCGACCAGGGCGGCGACCAGGCCGAACGCGGTGTCGCGCAGCGGACCGAGCCCGGCGACCAGCGCACCGACGACCGCTGCGACCGCGGCCAGCAGCATGACCGCCGCGCTGTCGGGCGCAACGGCGCCGCTCGCCCAGCCGTGCGCGGCCAGTGCCAGCGCCCCCGAGATCGCACCGGCCGAGCCACCGCGCACCCGCGCGACGGCGCCGCGGTCCACCGCGGTCGGCCGGCCGAACTCGATACTCACCCGCTGATGGTAACCGAGCCGTTATCAACGCTGCCCATCGGTGATCCCGACGTCGAAACGACCGCGGCCGGTCCGCCCGGAACCGGCCGCGACGACGTACGCCTGCGTCTCAGACCGCGTCGACCTCCATTTCGATGAGCGGTTTGCGCAGCAGTTTGCCGGTGGCGTTACGCGGCAGTTCGTCCAGGAAGATCACCTCGCGCGGCACCTTGTAGCGGGCGAGGTTGGCCTTGACGAAATCCTTGATCTCCTGCGGGTCGCGCTTTGAATCCGGCCCGGGTACCACGAACGCGCGCAGTCGCTTGCCGAACTCCCGGTCCGCCACGCCGACGACCGCGGCCTCGAAGACGTCGTCGCGGCCCGCGATGAGGTTCTCCACCTCGAGCGGGAAGACGTTCTCGCCGCCGGAGACGATCATGTCGTCGTCGCGGCCGTCGATGTAGAGCAGACCCTCGGCGTCGAAATGGCCGACGTCGCCGCTGGACATCATGCCGTCGACGATTTCCTTGGTGCGCCCGTCGGTGTAGCCGGTGAAGGCGAAGCCGTTGTCGACGAAGATCGTCCCGGTGACATTCGGCTCGGTGATCGGCCGCCGATTCTCGTCCAGCAGCACGATCCGTATCCCGACCGGAGCCCTGCCCGCGGTGGTCGGCGCCTTACGCAGATCCTCCGGCGTCGCCACCGTCATGACCGCGCATTCGGTGGAACCGTAGAGGTTGTAGAGGCTGTCGTTGAAGCGGTCGAGCGCGCGGGTGACCACGTCGGGCGCGATGGCCGAGCCCGCGGCGAAGATCACCTTGATGCTGTCGGTGTCGTACTGGGCGAGTACGTCATCGCCCAGATCCAGAATCCGCTGCAACATCGTCGGCACCACGACCAGCGAATCCGCCTTGTACTTCGCGATATTGGCCAGCGTCAGCCGCGGGTCGAAGCGCCGCTGCTGGAAGACCACCCGGTTGCCGAGCGCCAGGCCGATGGTGAACTGCGACAGACCCGTGCCGTGGAAGATCGGCGCGGCCATGATCATGGTGCCGTTGCTCGGCAGCGGCACCCGGTCCACGAACTGGGCCGAGGCGAACGGGCTGACCCGGTCGCGCGGTGCGCCCTTCGGCGTGCCGGTGGTGCCGCTGGTGAGGATCACCAGGCCGCCCGGTTTGGCGGGCGCGCTCAGCGGCGCCGAGGAGTGCCCGGCCGCCACCGACTCCAGGGTCGCGGTCGCGGCGTCGGCGCCGTCCTTCTCGTCCACCCAGGTCAGAATGCGCGGAATCGACTCGGGGATGGCGCTCATGAGATCGAGGAATTCGCTGTCGTGCAGGACGGCCTTGACCTTCTCGCGAGCCGCCACGTCGGCGAACTGCGGCTTGGCGAATCCGGTGTTCATCAGCACCGCGCGCACACCGAGCTTGCCGGTGGCGAGCAGGCTGAGCACCATCCCGCGATGGTCACGCGCCAGCAGCGCGATCACGTCGCCGGGTTCGATACCGCGCGCTTGCAGGCCCCGTGCCAGCGCGTTGGACTGCTCGTTCAGCTGTCCGAAGGTCAATTCGCCGCGTTCGTCGACGATGGCCGCTGCCCCCGGCCTCGTCTGTGCGGAATGCATGACCACGCCCGCGAAGGGGCCGAACTTCAACACGTTGAAGGCCGAACGGGCGGCGTGGTCGGGCCGCAGCGGGTTGAACAGCCGCCGTTTGACCATGACGTTCACGCCCAGCGCGGCATCGGCCGCCTTCCGGGCGGTGCCACCTAGGGCAGGGAAGGAGAGAGACGACATCGACAACAACCTTCCGCGATCCACCCACGGGGTGAGCGGTGATGTGGACCGCAACTTCGAGATCCAGTGCTGTCGCCAACAATAGCAACCGCAAATGGGAACGCTGTGGTTGTCGTCTCAGGCCGAACTAGGCGTCGATCTCGTATTCGACGAGTACCCGGCGCAGCAGTTTGCCGGTCGGATTGCGCGGGAGGTCCTCGAGGAAGACGACATCGCGCGGCACCTTGTAGCGGGCGAGATTGTTCTTGACGTGGGACTTGATCTCCTCGCCGTCGGGAGTGTGACCCTCGGCGACGACGACGAAGGCGCGCAGCCGCTTGCCGAACTCCAGATCATCGACCCCGATGACCGCCACGTCGAACACGTCGACTCGTTCCAGCAGCAGGTTCTCCACCTCCTGCGGGAAGACG
Organism: Nocardia arizonensis; assembly: GCF_001310275.1. Lineage (GTDB taxonomy): Bacteria > Actinomycetota > Actinomycetes > Mycobacteriales > Mycobacteriaceae > Nocardia > Nocardia arizonensis. Next base: position 197,464 of record NZ_LGYZ01000087.1, on the reverse strand, counting down.
TTCTCACCGCCGCAGACGATCATGTCGTCGTCGCGTCCGTCCACCATGAGCAGGCCGTGCTCATCGAAATGGCCGACGTCGCCGCTGGACATGTAGCCGTCGATGATCTGCTTGTGGCGGCCGTCGGTGTACCCCTCGAACGGCGCGCCGCTGCGCACGAAGATGCGCGCGGTGGTGTCGATCGAGGTCACCCGGCGGTCCTGGTCGTCGTAGAGGCGGACCTCGCAGGTCACGGGGGAGCGTCCGACGGTGCCGGGCGCGATGGCGAGCTCATCGGGAACGGCGACCGTGGCGATGGCGCATTCGGTGGACCCGTAGAGGTTGTACAGCACCGGCCCGAACACCTCGGTCGCCTTGACGCACAGTTCCGGCGACAGCGCCGAGCCCGCGAGCAGGATGCACTTCAGCGACGACAGGTCGTAGCGCGCGCGGACCTCCGCGGGCAGTTCCGTCATGCGGTGCAGCATGGTCGGCACCGCCACCAGCATCTCGGCCTTGTGGTCGGAGACCATCTTCAGCGTCGCCTCGGCGTCGAAGCGGCGGCGCACCACCACCTTGTTGCCGATGGCCGCGCCGACCAGCCACGTGCCGAGACCGGTGCTGTGGAAGATCGGCGACACGATGACCTGGGTGCCGCGGATGGGGAACGGGATGCGATCCACGAACTGCGCGGTCGCCAACGGTGATGCCTTGTGCCGTGGCGCGCCCTTGGGCAGGCCGGTGGTGCCGCTGGTCAGGATGATGAACCCGCCCGGCTTGCTCGGGGCGGGCAGCGGCTCGCTGGAGTTCGCGGCGATCAGATCGTCGAAAGTCTGTTCGTCGCCGGGTAGTTCGGCACCCTCGTCGACCCAGGTGAGATAGCGCGGTAGGTCGGCGGGCAGGGCGTCGAGCAGGCCGAGGAATTCGCTGTCGTGCAGTACGGCCTTGACATTCTCCCTGGCGCACACCTCGGCGAATTGTGGCTTGGCGAAACCGGTGTTCATCAGCGCGATTCGCACGCCGAGCTTGCCCGCGGCGACCATCGCCAGGATCAGTCCGCGGTGGTCGCGGCACAGCGCGCCGATGACCGTGCCCTCGGTGATACCGGCCGCTCGCAAACCGCGGGCGATCGCGTTGGCCTGCTTGTCGAGTTCGCCGTAGGTCAGCTCACCGCGCTCGTCGACGAGTGCGGGCGCGTCCGGCGAGATTCGGGCCGTGTGCTGCACGAGGGTCGCCTGCGGCCCGAAGACCTTGGATTCCCGGAGGGTGCGCAACGTCTCGAGCGGCTTGGTCGGATCGGAGATGCCATTGCTTCGCAGCAGTCCGAGCGCTTTCACGACTTCGAGTACGTGCGCGATCCTCATATCCGACACCTCCACGGCAACTCGCGAGGCACCCGGCCGCGCGAATCTGAAACGATCCAGTGCGCACACCGTAGCAGGATGTGTCGTGCATCACGTTTGAAGCCGACAAAATGGACATCACTCGTTGTCGGTTCGTGTCGCGCGGCTCAGCGGCGGGCGCTGGCCAAGGCCACAAGCAGCGGTACCACCCGTCCGGGCGGAACCTCGAAACGTCCTCGTCCCGCGGTCTGCAACCAGCCTACCGCCGCCAGTTGGCGCAGATGGTGATAGATCTGCCCCGACGTGCCGACACCGTCGAGTTCGGCGAGTTCCGCGGCGGTGCGCCGTCCGTACAGAATGGCCCGCAGCAGTCGCAGGCGCACCGGGCTCCCCAGTGCGGCAAGGCATTCGGCGGCGCTGTCGGCATCGTCGAGCAGCAGGTCGTCGGTGCTGAAGCTCATCTGCCAGCCGTAGCCGTCGCCCGCGGGCAGATGACCGGAGCCCGCGAAGAGTATGCCGCCGTTGACGACCTCGGCTTCCGCGAAATCGGCGGTGAGTCGTCGGATCGCCCAATTCGGTCCTTCGGCGACCGCGCCGCTCGAATGGCCCGGCCGGGTGGCGGCCTCCAGTGCCGCGATGCGGCGTTCCAACGCCGCGACACGTCCTTCCAGGTTCACGCCGACGAGATTATGGAATTACGTAGTACTTGACAATTCGGGAGCCGCAGGTTCGCACACTTGGTGAATTATCTTTCCGTCCTTGCGGATTCGTAGTTCACGCGGCGGCCGATCGAGACGCGGGACCCGGGCGCTAGGGTGCTTCGCATGCGTATCGTGGCCTTGGCGGCACTGGTAATTCTCACGGCAGCCTGCTCATCGACGACCGAACCCACCGTCCCGGAGGCGCCGAGTTCGACCACCGCCGCGGCGGTCGCGCCGAGCACCACCGCGAAGGCCGAGACCGCGCCGAGCGACAATGCGCCGTTGGGCGAGGTGTCGAGCTGGGTCGACGGTGGAAGTCAGATCGACGGCGCGAAATACGGTTGGGCCGGCACTGAGGACGGGACAAGGAGCGCGCTCGGCGACGGTGATCGCGCCTTCACGAGTCCGACCGGCAAGATCCGTTGCACGACCGACGGACACGAAGGCAACCACACCCTGGTCTGCCTGGTGGACCTGAAGAACCCGCCATCGAAGCCGCAAGGGCAGCAGGGCAACTGGGTCGGCGGCTGGGTCGAGTTCGGCGGACAGACCCTGACCGTCGGCGGACTGCACGGTGACCCGGGTCCGTTCGTGCGCGGTTACGGCCAGGAACTGCCCTACGGTTCGGAGATCGTCGTACACGGCACCAAGTGCCGGATGGATTCGGCCGGCCTGTACTGCGTGAACAAGCAGGCGGGCACCGGATTTCACGCGAGTGACGCCGGTGTGGTGACCTACGGCTGTCTCGCCGAGGAGGCCACGCCGCGCGGGGTGAACGCGGGCGAGTACTACACCTGCTGACACTTTCCGGCGCGGTGGCTCCCGCTCGACGCCACGGTCTCGCCCAGCGTCGGAGCGGTGTCACGCGCTCGGTTGTGCGGAATGTCCACTAGGGTCCAGGCATGGGCAGCATCATCAAGAAGGCCGCGAGTCTGGACTACAACGACCTCGGGGCGTTGGTGAAGCTGAAACGTCACGACACCGAAGTCGTCGGCCTGCTCGTCGGCTTCACCCTGGCGCAGGGCGTCGATGTCGAACTCGCGTTGGCCGTCGAGGTCCTGGAACCCGAGGACGTCACCGCCTACCTCAGCGCCGACAGCACCCTCGAGCTACGCGGCGACCAGTACGAAGGCGACGCCGCCGACCTCGAAGGCTGGACGGCCACAGCCTGACCTCGTCCCTACTCGACCGGCACCGGCCGCATCGCGACCGGTGCCGTTTCATGTTGCCCGCCAATGTGATCGAGCACGGGTTTCGCACGTCCTTGGGCTGGTTATTGGCGATCTCGACCACGGTGCCGTCGCGGCGGCGCACCGTATGTGTCAGCACCGGCGACCGGTTCATGTGCCCGACCGCGACAGCCCACCCGTAGAGCAGCTTGAACGCCGCCAGTTCCCGTGCCCACTTGTTGCCGCCGATGCGGCGCGGGTTGTCCGGCGACCGGTGTCGCCACGACTCGTAATCGTCGATCTCCCCGTAATCGGCGTCTTCCCAATACTTTTCACGATGAGGAAGGAATGTGAAGAACAGCCGGTAGTCCTTGGCATAGGCCCGTTTGGACTCCTCGGCCAGGAACCCGAACTTCGACCGGCGCAGGAAATACGCCGGCCGGGCATCGACACGCCCGGCCGGGTCGATCAGAACCGGCGTCCCCGGCTCGATACTCAGCGCACGCTCACGGCTGTCGATGACGGCCCACTCATCCAACTTCGGCAGAAACTCCCGCGGCACCACCGCATCCCGCGACGTCCAATACAGCAGCCATTCTTCACCGAGCAGATCACCGGCACCGGATTCCATGCGGTGCGTCAGAACACGTCAGCACGCAACACGCCTGGACCTTCCGGGGAAGACCGATGCTAGCGTCCCTGCGCATGGAGCGGTCGGAGGCTTATTGATGGACGAGTTCAAGTTTGAGCAGGACCTGGTGCGGGCGCTGCTGCGGGAACAGCATCCTGATCTCGCAGACCTCGAACTCCGGGACGTCGCCGGAGGCTGGGACAACCAGCAATGGCGACTCGGGCCGAAGTTGGCCGTGCGCTTGCCGCGTACCGAGCGCGCGCCTGCCCTGCTGCACACCGAGCAGACGTGGCTGCCCGTGTTGGCGAACTACCTGCCGCTGCCAACTCCCACCCCGGTGCGTATCGGCAAACCCTCGAGTCTGTTCGAGCACACCTGGACGATCGCGCGCTGGGTCGAGGGTGAACCGGCCGATCACGAGCCGATCACACGCATTGATGCTGCCGAGGTCCTCGCCGAGTTCCTTGGCGCGCTGCACGACCGGGCGCCCGCAGACGCGCCGACTAACCCTACGCGCGGCATCCCTCTGGCCGGATTGCAGGAAGGGGTCGACCGCGGGTTCGAGATCCTCGCCGACCACGCGAGCGCTGACAGTGCACGGGAAGTCTGGAAGAAGGCCGTAGCAGCGCCGGTCTGGCAGGGCGCGCCACTGTGGCTGCATGGTGACTTGCATCCGGCGAACGTGATCGTCCGGGACGGGACGCTCGCTGGGGTGATTGACTTCGGCGAGATGTGCGCAGGCGATCCCGCGACCGACCTTTCAGCCGCCTGGATCCTGTTGCCTGCCGGCGCGGCGAGCCGGTTCTTCGACGCCTATGAGCAGGCCGACGAAGCGACCATCACCCGGGCTCGCGGCTGGGCTGTCCTGCGCGCCCTGGGCCTGATCCAGATCGGACAGAACGGCAAGCGTCGTCTGCCCGGGGGCAAACCGACCTGGGAACCAGCGGGCTACGCCACCCTTGAACGGGTCCTGGCGGGGCACTGACCGCATGGCCGCACGGTGATGACTCAGCCCGGCGTGCTACGAGCAATCCCGGGGATCTTCATCGAGCGCGAACCCATGAGATCAGTCGGGTTCGCAACACGCTCAGACCTGCCAGAGAAATGTTGACAGCTTGTGCCGTAAGGTCTTCCGCAGGAGCCGAGTTCGACTTTTCGTTTGTCGAAGTGTTCTTCGAATTCGCCCCATTCTTCGTCCGCTACGTCCACCAATTCATGGGCCGCCGCCGCGCCATGCGACCCCAGAACGCGGCTTCCTCTTCCTCAGGTTCCCAAATTCTACGTTGGGTCACTGTCTCCGAGAACTTTCGGGCACCTCAGGCGGACTATCTGGGTCATGCCGATCCCGGGTTCACGTCGAAGGTCTACGCACATCTGTTGGATGACAGCCACGAGCGGGCTCGGCTGGCGGTGGTGGCGGCCTGGAAACAGTGGGCGGCGGAAGACTGCCTGGCGGCGGCCTGCGGGCGATCATGATCGGATCAGCGAGTTCCCGAACGGAAAAACCGGTGCGAGTCGCGAAGCGGACTCGCACCGGTTTCCGTTGTATTACAGGCTATTTCAGCTCGGCGCTGGTCAGGTTCAGCACCCGGCGGGCGACGATGAGCTGTTGGATCTGCTGGGTGCCCTCGAAGATGTCGAGGATCTTGGAGTCGCGTCCCCACTTCTCCAGCAGGGTGTGCTGGGAGTAGCCGATGGTGCCTGCGAGCTCGACGGCCTTGAGGGTCACGTCGGTGCCGGTGCGGCCCGCCTTGGCCTTGGACATCGATGCCTCGAGGGAGTTGGGCTTCTTGTTGTCGGCCATCCAGGCGGCACGCAGGGCCAATAGGTAGGCCGATTCGTAGTCGGCTTCCATGCGCAGGAATTCGGCGGCGGCGGCGTGCTGGTTGTTGGGCGGGGTGTCGTAGGAGATCTCGACGCCCGCGTCGGTGAGGATGGTGCGCAGTTCCTCGAGTGCGGCGCGGGTGACGCCGATGGCCATCGCGGCCACAAGCGGGCGGGTGTTGTCGAAGGTCTGCATGACCCCCGCGAAACCCTTCTCCACATTGACTTCCGGGCTGCCGAGGATGTTGTCGGCGGGGATACGGCAGTCCTGGAGCAGCAGCACCGCGGTGTCGGACGCCTTGATGCCGAGCTTGTGCTCGAGGCGCGCCACCGACAGGCCGGGAGCGTCACGCGGCACGACGAAGGATTTGATCGCCGCGCGGCCGAGGCTCTTGTCGACCGTGGCCCACACCACGATGTGGGTGGAGCGCGCACCGGCGGTGACGAAGATCTTCTCGCCGTTGAGCACCCACTCGTCGCCGTCGCGCACGGCGGTGGTGGTGACCGCCGCCGAGTCCGAGCCGAAGGAGGGTTCGGTGATGGCCATGGCGGCCCACACCTTGCCGAACCGCGCCAGCTGGTCGTCGGTGGCGACCGCGGCGATGGCGGCATTGCCCAGGCCCTGGTAGGGGATCGACAGCATGAGGCCGACATCGCCCCACGAGGTCTCGAGCGAGTTCATCAACGCGGCCATATTGCCGCCGTTGCTGTTGCCGAGCAGTTCGGTGGACGGCGCCGCCTCGTCGGAGCGACCACCCGCCGCGCCGCCGATCTTCTGGGTGCCGGAGTCGTTGAGACCCTCGACCATGGCGGCCATGGTGTCGAGTTCGACCGGGTACTCGTGTTCGGCGAGATCGTATTTGCGCGAGATGGGCCGGAAGATCTCCTTGGCGACCTGATGTGCCTGATTCGCGCTGGCCCGCAGCTTCTTGGGGAGTTCGAGGTTGATCATGGAAGTCTCCTGAATGAGGTGGAACGGGCCGGTCAGATGAGGACGACGCCCTCGGCGACACCGATGGCGCGCAGGTCGCGGTACCAGCGCTCGACCGGGTGTTCCTTGGTGAAGCCGTGCCCGCCCAGCAGTTGCACACCGTCCAGGCCGATCTGCATGCCCTTGTCGGTGGCAAGCTTGCGGGCCAGGGCGGCCTCGCGCGCGAAGGACAGACCCTGTTCGGCGCGGGAGGCGCCGCGCAGGGTGACCAGGCGCAGACCGTCGAGTTCGATGGCGATGTTGGCGACCATGAACGCGACCGCCTGGCGGTGCGAGATGGGCTCGCCGAACGCCTCGCGCTCGTTGACGTAGGGGATGACGTAGTCGAGGACGGCCTGTCCGGTGCCCGCGGCGAGCGAGGCCCAGCCGAGACGCGCCAAGCGCACGGCGTCGGCGTAGTCGGCGGCGTGGGTGGCGGCATCACCGTCGCCGAGGATGGCGTCGATGCCGACGGCGACATCGTTGAGCAGCAGCCTGCCCAGGCCGGCGGCCCGCAGACCCATGCTCGGATCGGCTTCCACGACGAGTCCCGGCGCGTCGGACTCGACGATGAACAGGGCGGGACGGCCGTCGAGTTCGGCGGCGATGACGAACAGTTCGGCGTCGGCTGCGGCCGGGACCAGGCTCTTGACGCCGTTGAGGCGGTATCCGCTGGGCGAGCGGGTGGCCTTGGTCCGCAGCGCGAACGGGTCGAACAGGGCGCGCGGCTCGCTGATGACCACCGCGGACTGCGGCACGTTCTCGCCGGTGAAGGCGGGCAGATAGGTCTGCTGCTGAGCGTCGGTGCCCCACTGCGACAGCGCGACGGCCACGCCGCTGGGCGCGAGGATCGGCAGCGCCAGGCCCATATCGCCGTGCGCGAGCGCCTCGGCGACCATCGAGTTGGTGACCGCGCCGCGCTCGGAGGCCGCACCCTCGAGCTCTTCGGGCACGTTGATGAGGGTGATACCGAGTTCGGCGGCGCGTTCGAGCAGGTCGCGCGGCGCCCGTGCCGAGCTGTCGGCCTCGTAGGCGGCCGGGCGCAGGATTTCCGCGGCGAATTCCCGCACCGTCTCGGTGATCATCTGCTGTTCGTCGGACGGGGTGATGTCGAAGAGATCCTTCTTCTTCGACTCGTTGTCCGCCAGACGTTTGGGCTGACCGCCGCCGGAGACCCTGGCGAATGCCCGGGTGGCGGCGCCGAGGGTGCGGAAGCCGGTCTTCGTGCCCTCGTAGGTGGCGCGCTCGATCGGTTTGCGCAAGTTGTACTTCTCGGCGAGGTCCGAGCCGGTAATCGTCGTCATGACCCGCATGGCGGTGCCCATCCAGTCCCGCTTGGGCTGGGAGAGGCCGACAGCGCTTTCATTGCTGCGGCCGTTGTCTTGACGTCGCGTCGTTGCGCTGTCTCGAGTGCTCATCATCACCTGTTTTCTCGGGTGGGTCGGGTGCGGCTGCCCCAGCTATCTTACTCCTCGGTAAGGCTACCTTACTCTGGAGTAATAAATGCGTCGACCCCATGTGGAACGGATTGTTCCGGCAGGTCCGCGCGATGGTCGGTACACATGTGGAACGGCGTGTAATCCCGTGGCGCGCCGCTGCATTGCCCGCGCGGCGCTATCGCGGCACACAGTGAAACGAATCTACTTCAGAATGTTCGATTTTCCGCTACCGTGTCGGCACCTTGTTCGCCAAGTAATGGAGATTCTCGTCATGAAACGACTCGTCGTCCTGGCCGTTGTCGCGGCCTCGATCGGACTCGGTTCGGCCACGGCCGCGGCCGAACCCGGCCTGCCACTGCAACCCGTCGATTTCGATCCCGGCGGTCCGGTCATCGATTTCGGCTCCGGCGTGCCCGTGCTCGATTTCGGCTCGGGGGAGGCGGGCGCGGGCGTCGACCTCGGCTCCGGCGTCTTCAAGATCGGCACCGGCTCGGCTTCGGGTTCCGGCACCGGATCGGGTACCGGTTCGGGCACCGGATCGGCCCGGCCGCCGAGCCTGTCCGGCGGCTGACATTCCACCGCGGCCGCCGCGCGATGAAGGACGGCGGCCGCTCACCCGACCCCGTTCAGGACCTCAGCCGCTCCAGCACCTGATCGTGCAGTGCCCCATTGGTGGCGAGCGCGTTCCCGCCGTGCGGCCCCGGCGTGCCGTCGAGTGCGGTGAACCGCCCGCCCGCCTCCCGCACCAGAATGTCGAGCGCCGCCAGATCCCACAGCGACACCTCCGGTTCGGTGGCGATATCCACCGCGCCCTCGGCCAGCAGGCAGTAGCCGAAGAAATCGCCATAGCCGCGCGCCCGCCACACCTCATCGGTGAGCGCGAGGAACCTCTCGCGTCGTTCACCCCAACCCGACAAACTCGAGTAGGCCAGACTCGCGGAGTCGAGGGCGCCGATGGCCGATACCGAAATCGGCCGCGGCGCATCGGGATGCACCTGCGTCCAAGCGCCCGAGCCTGCGGCGGCCCACCAACGACGCGCCAGTGCGGGCGCGCTCACCACGCCCACTACCGGGACGCCACCGTCGAGCAGGGCGATGAGCGTCGCCCAGATCGGCACCCGCCGCACGAAGTTCTTGGTGCCGTCGATCGGGTCGATGACCCACTGCCGCCCGTGGAACCGGGCGTCGCCCCCGAACTCCTCACCGAGCACGGCATCCTCGGGTCGGGCATGCCCGAGCAGGCGGCGTATCGACTGCTCGACCGCAAGGTCGGCATCGGAGACCGGGGTGAGATCCGGTTTCGCGTCGACCCGCAGATCGAGTGCGCCGTAGCGCGCGGTGGTGATTGCGTCGGCCTCGTCGGCCAATCGCAGGGCGAGTTCCAGGTCGGAGGAGTGAGCAGCCACATGTCGACCCTATCCGCGCCCGAGCGGCGTTCAGGCCATCGCGGAACTCGCGCGCGCCGCGCGCAGCGCCCGCGACCACCACAACAGTTGTTCGAGCATCATCTCCGCGGCCGCCACGGGCTCGGCCGGATCGCGCAATTCCCCACGCTCGTCGAACAGCAGGTAGTAGCGCGGAAACGAGACATAGTCGCGCACGGTGTGGGCATTGAGTTCGGTGAAGATCTGGCGCAGGTGTTCGATGGCGAGCAAACCGCCGGAGGCGCCGCTGTAGCCGACGAATCCGATCGCCTTGGTGTCCCACTGTGTGAAATGCCAGTCGATGGCGGTTTTCAACGCGGCCGGATAGCTGCGGTTGTAGTCCGGGGTCACGATGACGAACGCCTCGGCCGCCGCCAACCGCGCGGTCAGGTCGTTCATCCCGGCGGGGCGGACCGGATTCGGTTCCAATCGCGGAGGCGCCGCGGGCAGCGCCGCCGGCAACTCGGCATCGGCCAGATCGATCACGTCGACCTCGAATTCGCCGTGCCGGTCGACTTGGTCGACGAACCAGCGGGCGATGACGGGCCCGAACCGGCCCTCACGGACGCTGGCGACGATCACCGCGAGTTTCACGTTCTCAGTTGACATTTCGCACTCCTTCTCCGACGCGATTTCCGGGCCCGACCACGATCGGCCCGGCCCGCTCGAGTCTGCTGCGGCCGAGGGCGACTCGGGAGACCGCCGTGAGAGTGGTAGTGGCAGGGACACCCTCGGCGCGGCGAACCTTGTTAGGTTCGAAGGGTGAGCTGGGATTGTTACCGCGGACCCGGCGTGAAGCGGCGACGCCCGCGCGGGTCGGCCTGCCCGAGGGGCCGCGCCGCCGCACCCCGGCCTGCGCCGTTCGGAACTGGCGACGCCGGCCGGAATGAGATCTCGGTTACACCCTCGTTGACGTCGGTGTCGGGCGTTGGTTCGGTGCCCTCGAGCAAGCGGCAGCGCGGTATCGGGCAGCCGTGTGGAACCCTGAGGAGGGGAAGTGGCCGAGAACGAGTTGGGCTTGTTCCTGCGTAGCCGACGAGAGGCGGTCACACCTGCCCGTGTCGGTTTACCGTCGGGGCCACGGCGTCGCACGCCCGGTCTGCGTCGTGCGGAGGTCGCTACCCTTGCCGGCGTCAGCGTCGAGTACATAGTTCGGCTCGAGCAAGGCCGTGACCGTCACCCGTCACCGTCGGTGCTCTCGGCCATCGCCGATGCACTACTGCTGGCGCCGAGTGAGCGTATCCACCTGTTCCGTTTGACCAAAGCCGGCGAGCCTGGCTTCAGTTGCATCGGCCATGCGCGCCCGACCCGCAGTGTTCGCCCTTCGGTCCGTGCCGTTCTGGACCATCTGGAGCCTGCTGCCGCGGTGGTGGTGAATCGTCTCAGCGACGTTCTCGCTTACACCGAGGGCTATCACCGGTTGATGGCGTCGACCGGCCTTCTCGATGATCCGTCCACGGCCAATCTCGCATTGTTCGTTTTCGGCGATCCCTTGGCGCGTGACTTCTATCCGGATTGGGACCACATCGCAGACGAGCAGGTGGCTGCTTTGAAGCAGGGGCCGTTCCGTAGTGATCCGGCGATGGCGGCCTTGGCCGATGAGCTCGAGATCGTCGCGGGAGCGGAATTCACGCGTCGCGTCGCTACGGTGCCCAGCCTGCCCGCCGCGAACGGTGTCACCCGTGTCGAGCATGCCGAGGCCGGTCGGTTGCGGTTGTCGTACGAAACTCTCGATCTTCCCGCGGATGACGATCAGCGGTTGTTCGTCTATCTCCCGGCTGACGACGCCACTGTCGTTGCTCTGGACGAGCTCGCAGGGCGCCACCGCGTTGGGCTGCGTGCGGTCTCGGGGTGAACCGTCGACTTATCTGGTTGCAGCGGCTGGTGATCGGGATCAGCTACCCGTAACGTGCCGCAGGAGACCGGGCGGGCTGACTCGTGAACCTTCTGTCGCCCTTGCGGTTGACTTGCCCTGGTCGTGCACTGCCCGCCGACCCGGCCGGCGCCGAGGCGCTCGACACCCTGCGTGGTCTGCGTCCCGGCGCGTTGCGCGGTCAACGGCTGAGGAAATCGCCTCGCTGCCGACGGGCTCGTCCCGCTACTCTCGTACACATGAGTAATCCGATCCACGTACCGAGGGCTTCCCGTCCCGCATCGGCTCGTCCGGCCTGAAGAGCAGGTGCGTCGGGACGGCCGCTAGGCTTGACCCTCGTGCATCCCGACGTTTCCGCCGACCTCGCCGAACTCGACACCACTCTGAAGACGGTCGAGGCGGTTCTCGATATCGAGGAGTTGCGGCGCCGCATCGATGAACTCGAGCATCAGGCCGCGGACCCGGACCTGTGGAACGATCAGGACCACGCCCAGCAGGTCACCAGCGAACTCTCCCACGCTCAAGGCGAACTGCGCCGCGTCGAGGAGTTGCGTCAGCGGCTCGAGGATCTGCCTGTGCTGTACGAACTCGCCGAGGGCGAGGAGGGCGAGGCCAGGACGGCCGCGCTCGCCGAGGCCGACGCCGAGCGCGCGGCGCTGCACGGCGACGTCGAGGCGATGGAGGTCCGCACACTGCTGTCGGGCGAATACGACAAGCGCGAGGCGCTGGTCAACATCCGGTCCGGCGCCGGCGGTGTCGACGCCGCCGACTGGGCCGAGAAGTTGATGCGCATGTACGTGCGCTGGGCCCAGCGCCACGACTACCCGGTCGAGGTCTACGACACCTCCTACGCCGAGGAGGCGGGCATCAAGAGCGCCACCTTCGTGGTGAAGGCCCCCTACGCCTACGGCACCCTCTCGGTCGAGATGGGCACCCACCGACTGGTCCGCATCAGTCCCTTCGACAACCAGGGCCGCCGCCAGACCTCCTTCGCCGAGGTCGAGGTCCTGCCCGTCGTGGAGACCACCGACCACATCGAGATCCCGGAGGGCGATGTCCGCGTCGACGTGTACCGCTCTTCGGGCCCGGGCGGTCAGAGCGTCAACACCACCGACTCGGCGGTGCGCCTGACCCATATCCCCACCGGCATCGTGGTCACATGCCAGAACGAGAAGTCGCAGCTACAGAACAAGATCTCGGCCATGCGAGTGCTCCAGGCCAAACTGCTCGAACGTAAACGACAGGAGGAGCGCGCCCAGATGGACGCGCTCAAGACCACCGAGGGCGCTTCCTGGGGCAACCAGATGCGCTCCTACGTGCTGCATCCCTACCAGATGGTCAAGGATCTGCGCACCAACTACGAGGTGAACAATCCCACCGCGGTGCTGGACGGCGATATCGACTCCTTCATCGAGTCGGGAATCCGCTGGCGGATGCGGGAGCAGGCCAATTAGATTGTCGTGGAACAGAATGCGGGCTCGTCGCGGCGTGTCGGCAGTGTCGAATCGCGGCGACGCGCGGTGGTGTCGCGTGCGTCGTTGTAGCCTGTCTGGCGTGTGTGTTGCGGTTGGTGAGACATCACAGGAGCCGATCCGGTGATCGCGCTCGGCATCTCGTCCGACACCACGAACTGGCTACGTTCGAGCGGGCTGGAGATCATCCTGCTCGTGCTGGGCGTGGTGTTGTTCGGACGTTTCGCGACCTTCGTCCGCGACCGGGTCACCCAGAAGATCGACGCCGGATTCCGCAGCAGCGACGCGCTGGTGCGGTCGGAGGCGGCCAAGCATCGGCACGCGCTGGCGCAGGTGCTCACGTGGGTCGTGCTCACCGTCGTGTACGTGCTGGTTGGCATGGAACTGTTGCAGCGTCTCGGTTTTCAGGTCACCGGACTGGTCGCGCCCGCGGCCGTGCTCGGCGCGGCCCTCGGTTTCGGCGCGCAGCGCATCGTGCAGGACATCCTCGCGGGCTTCTTCCTCATCACCGAACGCCAGTACGGCTTCGGCGATGTGGTGAGCATCTCGGTCCAGGGCTCGACCGAGATGGCCGAGGGTACCGTCGAGGACGTCACGTTGCGGATCACCACCTTGCGCAATTCCGATGGCGAGGTGATCACCGTCCCCAACGGTCAGATCGTGAAAGTGACCAATCTTTCCAAGGATTGGGCGCGCGCCGCGATCGACGTGCCGGTGGCGGCCACCGTCGACATCACCCGCGTGAACGAGATCCTGCACCGGGTCGGCACCGAGGCGTACGCGGACCCGCGACTGAAACCGTTGCTGCTCGACGAACCCAGTGTCATGGGTATCGATGATCTGGCAATGGATCGGGTCAACATCCGGATGGTTGCCCGCACACTGCCGGGCAAGCAGTTCGAAGTCGGCCGTGAGCTGCGCGTGCGAGTCGCCGCTGCGCTGCGCCGGGAGGGAATCAGTGAGACAGCTTAAAGTGACGGTGATCATGCGGGAATCGATGCGGCCGCGTAAGTCGACCGCGCTGCTCATGATCGCGTGGGTCGCGATCTTCGTGCTCTACCTCTTCGTGAAACCCGACACAACGGCTCCGATCGGTACCGGTCTGCTGGTGAACACCATTCCGGCGGCCGCCGTGACCGAGCCCGCGGGGCGGTAGCCGGCGCGACCGCGCGGGTCACGGCGCCGGTCTGGTTACACTGGCTCCCCGTGATCACCATGCGCAACGTCACCAAGTCGTATCAGACCTCGACGAGACCCGCGCTGGACAACATCACGGTCGATGTGGAAAAGGGCGAGTTCGTCTTCATCATCGGGCCGTCCGGTTCAGGGAAGTCGACCTTCATGCGTCTGCTCCTCAAGGAGGAGAAACCCACCGCGGGGGAGATCCGTGTCGCGGATTTCCGGGTCGACCGCCTGCCCGGGCGGAAAGTGCCGAAACTACGCCAGCGCATGGGCTGCGTCTTCCAGGACTTCCGGCTGCTCCAGCAGAAGACGGTCTATCAGAATGTGGCGTTCGCGCTCGAGGTGATCGGCAAACGTCGCCAGGTGATCGAGCGGACGGTGCCCGAGGTGCTGGATCTGGTCGGGCTCGGCGGAAAGGCCGAGCGGCTGCCCAGTGAGCTGTCCGGCGGTGAACAGCAGCGCGTCGCCATCGCGCGCGCCTTCGTCAACCGGCCGCTTGTGCTGCTGGCCGACGAGCCGACCGGCAACCTGGACCCGGACACCAGCGCCGACATCATGTACCTGCTCGAGCGGATCAACCGCACCGGCACCACCGTGGTCATGGCCACCCACGACAACCACATCGTCGACGCGATGCGCAGACGGGTGATCGAGTTGGATCGCGGCCGTCTGGTGCGCGACGAGGCCACCGGCGTATACGGGGTAGGTCGATAATGCGCGCGAGTTTCCTGTTCAGCGAGGTCTTCACCGGCCTGCGGCGCAATGTGACCATGACCATCGCGATGATCCTCACCACCGCTGTCTCGCTGGCCATGCTCGGCGGCGGCCTGCTGTCGGTGCGCATGGCCGACAAGACCGAGCAGTACTTCACCGGTCGACTCGAGGTGCGGTTCTACCTCGATGACGCGATATCCGCCGACGATCCCGACTGCGCGGCCGAACCGTGCAAATCGCTGTTGACGGATATGAAGAAGACCTCCGGCGTGGTCAGTGTGCAGTTCCTCAACCGCGCCGCCGCGCTGGAAGAGGCCAAGAAGCTGTTCGAGGATCAGCCGGAGATGGTGCAGTACATCTCCGAGACGCCGCTGCCCGCCTCGATGCGGGTCAAGATGACCGACGGCGACCAGTACGAACACATCTACAACAGCTTCCACAATCGCGATGGCGTCCGCACGGTCGCCAACGACCGCGAGTTCGTCGACCGGCTGCTGCGGTTGTTCGACGGCCTGCGCAATGCCGCGTTCGGCTTGGCAGTGGTGATGGCGCTGGCGGCATTGCTGCTGATCGCGAACATGATGCAGATCGCGGCCTTCACCCGGCGCACCGAGGTCAGCATCATGCGACTGGTCGGCGCGACCCGCTGGTACACCCAATTGCCGTTCCTCATGGAGGCGGTGGTCGCGGCGCTGGCGGGCTCGCTGCTGGCGATTCTGGGACTGCTCACCGCCCGGCCGCTGGTCATCGACCGGGCATTGGGCCCGCTGTTCGACAGCAATGTGTTCCCGCGTATCACCGGCGACGACATCGCGATCGTCGCGCTGACCATCGCTCCGGTCGGCGTCGTGGTGGCCGCGATCACCGCGTACGCGACCCTGCGCTACTACGTGCGCGAATAACCGCGCGGCCGACGTCGGCCCCGGTCACGCTCCGCGCCCGCCGAACGGAGGTCGCGGGTCGCTCGTAATATGGGCCGGGTGACTCCCCCCGAAGTGATCCCGGCCGCGGTGACCGAAGGCGCCGACTCCGGAAACGGTGCGGCGCAAGAGGTTCTGCGTCGGGTCTTCGGCTACGACAGCTTCCGCGGTGATCAGGCCGCGATCGTCGAGCACATCATCGGCGGCGGCGACGCGCTGGTGCTCATGCCGACCGGCGGCGGAAAGTCATTGTGCTACCAGGTGCCCGCGCTGGTGCGCCCCGGCGTCGGCGTCGTCGTCTCACCGCTCATCGCGCTCATGCAGGACCAGGTCGACGCGTTGAGCGCGCTCGGTGTGCGCGCGGGCTTCCTCAATTCCACCCAGTATCCCGACGAGCGCCGCATGGTCGAGGCGCAATTCGTCGCGGGCGAACTCGACCTGCTCTATCTGGCGCCGGAGCGGCTGCGGTCCGAAGCCACGATGCAGTTGCTCGATCGCGGCACGGTCTCGCTTTTCGCCATCGACGAGGCGCACTGCGTCTCGCAGTGGGGTCACGATTTCCGGCCCGACTACCTGGCGCTGTCGGTCCTGCACGAGCGCTGGCCGCGGGTGCCGCGGGTCGCGTTGACCGCCACCGCCACCGAGAAGACCCGTGACGAGATCATCCACCGGCTCGATCTCGGCTCGGCCCGGCGCTTCGTCGCCAGTTTCGACCGCCCCAATATCCAGTACCGCATCGAGCCGAAGAACCGCGCGGATCGGCAACTGCTCGATTTCATCCGCACCGAACACGCGGGCGACGCCGGAATCGTCTACTGTCTCTCGCGCAACTCGGTGGAAAAGACGGCCGCCTTCCTCACCGAGAACGGCGTCACCGCCATCCCGTACCACGCCGGTCTCGACAATCGCACCCGCGCCGAGAATCAGGCTCGGTTCCTGCGCGAGGACGGTCTGGTCGTCGTTGCCACAATCGCGTTCGGCATGGGTATCGACAAACCCGACGTCCGCTTTGTCGCCCACCTCGACCTACCGAAATCGGTGGAGGGCTACTACCAGGAGACCGGGCGCGCGGGCCGCGACGGACTGCCCTCCACGGCGTGGATGGTCTACGGACTCAACGATGTCGTGCAACAGCGCAAACTCATCGACAACTCGGAGGGCGACGCCGCCCATCGCAGGCAGTTGCAATTGCATCTGGACGCCATGCTCGCATTATGCGAGACGGTCTCGTGCCGTCGCGGGCAGCTGCTGGCCTATTTCGGCCAGCCCGGCGGGGAGTGCGGCAATTGCGACACCTGCCTGGCCCCGCCGGAGTCCTGGGACGGCACCGTGGCGGCGCAGAAACTGCTCTCGGCCGTGCTGCGGCTGGATCGCGAGCGCGGGCAGCGCTTCGGCGCGGGTCATATCATCGACATCCTGCTCGGCAAATCCAATCCCAAGGTGCTGCAACACGCGCACAACGAACTGTCGGTCTTCGGGGTCGGCACCGATCTGCGCGATGCGGAATGGCGCGGTGTGGTGCGGCAACTACTCGCGCACGGACTGCTCGCTGTGCACGGCGAATACGGTGTGCTCACCCTCACCGAGGCCAGCAACGAGGTGCTGTTCTCCGGGCGTCGGGTGCGGTTGCGCCGCGAGTTGGAACGGGTCTCCAAATCGGTGCGCGCGGCCAAACCGGCCAAGTCCGCCAAGGCCGCTGCCGTGGATCTCGGCCCGGCCGACGCGGGGCTGTTCGAGAGGTTGCGCGAATGGCGGGCGGCGACGGCGAAGGAACAGGGTGTGCCCGCCTACGTCGTCTTCCACGACTCCACTCTGCGCGAGATCGCCGCGCGCAAACCGGGCTCGATGGCCGAACTCGGCACGGTCAGCGGGGTCGGCGAGAACAAGCTCGCCCGATACGGCGAAGGTGTGCTCGAAGCGGTCGCCCGGATGTAAGGGCGGACCGGTAGTCGTCGGATTGACACTCGGTGAACTGCGCCGTCCCGGGTGGACCTGCCTTGGTCGATCGTCCAAGATGGCTTGGGGTGGCGCGGGCGGCGCGTGGCGGACCAACGAAAGGGCATCGGATGAGCAGCGGGCAGGGGATCGGACGGCGGGAACTGCTGGCGGGCGCCGCCGCCGTCGCGGCGGGCGCGACACTGGTCGGCCTCGCCCCGGCGCAGGCGGTACCGGTGTCGGCGGGGATACGGAAATTCGAATTTCCCACCGGGGGTTCGGTGCGCGTGCTGGTCACCGGCGACGCGGGCACCGGAACCCGTACCCAGTGGGCGGTGGCCGACGCTGCGCGCGAATACCACCGCAGAGCACCGTTCGGACTCGCGCTCGGCCTCGGCGACAATATCTACGAAACCGGCCCGACCAGCGGCACCGACGTGCAGTTCACCGACAAATTCGAGAATCCCAACACGGGCCTGGACTTCCCGTGGGCGATGGTGCTGGGCAATCACGACACCAGTTCGGTGTTGCCCGGTGACGGCGGCTGGCTGTTGCGCGGCAATCACGAGGTCGAATACCACGCGAATTCGGCGCGCTGGTGGATGCCGAGCCGCTACTACTCGGTGCGGCTGCCCGAACAGAACCCGGTGGTCGAATTCTTCGTCCTCGACGTCAACCCCATCGCCGCCTACATTCCGCCGTTTCTGTCCCCGTACTGGTCGCCCGACGGCGAGTATATGAACGCCCAGCGGGCCTGGCTCGACCGCGCCATCGCCGAATCACCCGCGACGTGGAAGATCGCCTGCACCCACCAGCCCTATCTCAACAACGGCCCGCACGGCGACGCGGGCAACTACGAGGGCCTGGCGATAGAACCGATCAACGGTGTGCACGTCAAGCGCTTCTTCGAGGATCTGGTGATCGGCCGCTGCCATCTCATCCTCTCCGGTCACGATCATTCCCTCCAGGTGCTCGAACCGAGCCCCGCCGCCAAGGGCACCCGCCAGCTGATCTCCGGCGCCGCCGCCAAAACCGTAGGCGCCGAACCGAAGACCGGGGCGAACGCGGGCCATCCGACCCTGTTCGAGACCTACAACCAGCTCGGATTCATGGTTCTCGACATCGACCGGTCGGGTATCGAATTGCGCGTGGTCACGGTCGATCTCGCCTCCGGCGCCGGCACCGAGGCATTCCGCCGCCGCCTCACCTGATACCGGACTCGCCGTTCGGGCGTCGGGAACGTCACCGAATAGCAACGGCATTGGAAACCGGCCCGGCAAACCGGGCGCGATGGCGCCCCTCGGCACTACGGTGCATTCATGGGATCCGGCGATGACTCCTCCGACGACTCCGAGATATCCGGCCCCGCGCAGGCCGAGACCCCCGATGGCCCGCCCCCGCGCCACTCCCTCGACCCCTCGGTCGACTCCGTGTGGCTCGGGCGTCGCCGCCCCCCGACGCTGGGCCGCCCCCGCCTGTCCACCCTGCTGCTCACCGCCGCGTTCATAGCCGTCCTCGTCTTCTACCTCAACGTCCACTGATCGTCCGCCCGGACGACCTCGGAATAATTCGGTTGTCCCGTCACTTACAGTTGACCGTTCTCGGAGGTTGCGCAGTTCAGGTACTTCGCTGAGCCTCAATCCATCGTTTATTCATCGCTTATGGACAGTGCTCGGTCGAGCATCGCTGCCACCTGCGGATGCTGCCGACCGCGCCCGAAGTAGCGATCCTGAGTCATGGACACCTTGCTCGACCCGCGCCGCTACCCGGCGAAAGACCTGGTAGCCCTCTACCACCAGCGGTGGGGTGCGACGTGAAAGTCGCACGATGTGAGTGGTCACGTTGTTTGGAGGTTCCATTGGTGAAGACGTGAACCCGATCCAGTGTCTATGGGATTGTCTCCGCCCTGGCATGCGTCGCGGGTGACTGCGGGGTGTGAAGCCCGGGGTAGAAGCCGAAGCTGTTGCTGTTCCATCCAGCGGCGGCGGGCGAGGAGAAGGCCGGACGGGTGAATGTAGGTGAATTTCCGCATGCTTCGTAATAGTGGCTTCCGCCGGTGGAATGCGTGAGGCGGATGACAGGGCTGGCCGGTGAGAAACGGCAGGTGCCGATCGGAGACCCATCGCTGATCGGGAGGACACCACCGCCCCGGAGTATAGGAGGCACCCACCCCGGCCGCATCTCGCACGTGCGGAACACGGAAAACCCGGCAGAGTCCTGAACGCCTGGGGGCGGACAGGTAGGCCAACCGTAAGGGAGGCGGAATTCTCTGGCGGGAACAAGATGCCCAAGAAGCAAAAGCCGGTCACGCCGAGAACGGCGTCATCGCTATCGGGTGAAATCCTGGTGGCGGTGGACGAAAGTCAGCAGGAAACCAGAGGCATGACGGCGGCACCTCCAGCCGCTGCCGCTGGATAACTGGCCGGATACCGGGCCTGGTGCCCGGGCCCGAAAGGGCGCTGACGTGGGCAGGTGAGCCTTTGAGAACAAGCAGCCGAAACCCCGGAACCGAAGGACAAGTTAGACACCAATGGTGAACGGACCCAAGGACGTGACCCTCGATTGGGCCGCCATCGACTGGCGCGTGCACGAGGAGAACGTACGGCGGCTACGGCAGCGGATCTTCAAGGCGACGCGGGAGGGTTCCCTGGCAACGGTCAGGGACCTACAGAAACTCATGCTGCGGAGCTGGAGCAACACGCTGGTCAGCGTGCGGCAAGCGACGCAGCTGAACGCAGGACGCAAAACCGCCGGGGTCGATGCGGAAGTCGCTTTGACTTCCCGGGCCAGGGTGGAGTTGGCGGTGCGGGTGCATCGCGAAGCCTCAACCTGGTGTCCCCGGCCGTTGAAGAGGGTGTATATACCCAAGGCGGGAAACCGTGCAAAATTGAGGCCGCTCGGAATTCCGGTCATCGCGGACCGCTGCCATCAAGGCAGGGTCCGTAATGCACTGGAACCAGAGTGGGAAGCCCGGTTCGAGCCCAAATCTTACGGGTTTCGGCCGGGGCGAAGTTGCCATGACGCGATCGGGGCGATCTTCCAGACTTGCTGTTCCGCCAAGACCAAGCGGGTCTGGGCTCTGGACGCGGACTTGGCAGCGGCATTCGACAAGATCGATCACAACCGGTTATTGGAAGCGCTCGGGTCTTTCCCGGCCAGGGATCTGATCCGGAAATGGCTGAAAGCCGGGGTGATAGAGGAAAGAAAAGGGTTCGCGCCAACCGATGAGGGAACACCCCAGGGTGGTGTGATCAGCCCACTCCTACTGAATGTCGCTCTGCACGGGTTGGAAACGGCCGCCGGAGTCCGATATTACCCCGCCGGAACCAGCGAGGCGGGGAAAATCAAACCGGGCTCACCGATGGTAATTCGGTACGCTGACGACCTGGTCGCACTCTGCCACAGCCAGCGGCAGGCGCAGGAAGTCAAGGCCAGAATCGCTGAATGGTTGGCACCCAGGGGTCTCACCTTCAACGAGGAAAAGACCAAGATCGTACACATCGATGACGATGGATACGATTTCCTGGGCTTCAACATCAGGCGGTATCACGGCAAGCTGCTGATCAAACCGTCGAAAGCGGCTATCCAGCGAATCCGGGAACGGCTCCGCACCGAGTTCCGCGCCTTGCGCGGGGCGAACGCGGCGGCGGTCATCGCCAGGATCAACCCCATCACCCGGGGTTGGACGGCCTACTACCGGGGCGTGGTCTCGTCCAGCACATTCTCCAGTCTGGACAGCTACCTGTGGGCGCTCAGCTACAAATGGGCGACCTTCAGCCACGCCAACAAGCCGAAGAAATGGATCGTGGCCCGCTACTTCGGCAAATACAACAAGTTCAGAAACGATCGCTGGGTGTTCGGTGATGCCGCCAGCGGCACCTACCTGGCGAAACCCTCCTGGACCGGCATCGTCCGGCACACCATGGTCAAGGGCGCGGCATCCCCAGATGACCCCGCCCTGGCCGAGTACTGGGCCAACCGGCGACGGCGCGTCAAACCCCCGCTGGACAGCTACACGCTGCGCCTGCTCACCAAGCAGGACGGCCGCTGCCCGATCTGCCGGGGACCGATCCTGACCGCCGACCAACCGCCGCAGTCCCCCCACGAATGGGAACGGTGGTGGCAGCAGATCATCCGCAGGGCGATCAACGCCGACTACCTCACCCACCACGGACGGCCCAGCTCACCGGACGGTGACCACACCCGCCTCGTCCACGCGGCCTGCCAGCGTGAACTCCTCACTCGCCAGCGCAGTCGCACCGCCTGCACTCCCACGTCGCCCTCGCGGCTTGCTTGCGCTGACTCGCGGTGAAAGCCGCACGGGCAGTGCTGAGGGGAGGCCAGCGGGGCAACCCGCTGGCCTTACCCGATAGATCGAAACCGGTATATGGAACTGAAATCGAGCATCCTCGGCGGACGTGTCCTGCGCGCCCGTACTCCCGCCGGTGTCGAACAGGAGGTTTACGCTCTACTCACCACCTACCAGGCCCTGCGGATCGCGATGCACGACGCCGTCACCGGCACCGACCTGGTACCGGACCGCGCGAGTTTTACCATCGCCCTGCACACTGCCCGCGATCAGCTCGTTCACCCCGCAGGTGTCTTCGCCGCCGGTCTGGTCGGTGAGATCGGCCGTGCGGTCCGTGCCCGGCCGATGCCCCCACGACGGGCCCGATCCAACCCGCGAATCGTCAAACGCGCCGTCTCGAAACACCGAGCCAAGGGCGACGTCGACCGGCACAGCTACCGGACCAGCATCCGCGTCGAAGTATTGCCCGGTTGACAACCGGGCAACACCACTAACTGCGCGGCCTTGGTACTCAAGGGCCGACGGTTCGCGGGGAAAGCGTGGCGGCGATAGCGGCCATGACGAGGTTGGCGGTGCTGTGGACGCCGATGCTGAATATCACCGACGGCGGCCATACCCAGAGGTAGGCGATCATGACGGCCTGGGCGCCGAGCCGAGGACTTTGACGACGTCGCTGCCGCGGCGTACGCCGCCGTCGAGCAGGATTTCGACCTCGGCCGGTACGGCACCGCGCTCGTGTTCCCGGTGCCGTATCGGCCAGCGTTGAGCCGACGCCAGGCGAGCAGCGCGCAAAAGCGCTGACAAAAGAGGCGCCGCTCATCCCAATGTCACTGATTGAGGATGACCTTGAGTGCCTTGCTCTCTGCGGCGTTGGCGAACGTGTCATACGCCGTCGGGAACTCTTCGAAGCCGAACCGGTGGGTGGCGAACCGCTCCGCCTCGAGCTTGTTCTGGGCGACAAGGTTGAGCAGCATTGGCGTCGTCGACGTACTGACCAAGCCCGTGGTGATCGTGACGTCGTGGATCCACAGGTCCTGCAGGCGCAGCTCGGCGGGCGCACCATGCACACCCACGTTGGCGACCGTTCCGCCGGGCCGAACAATCTGGGTACAGGCCTCAAAGGTGGTCGGCACGCCGACCGCCTCAATCGCGACGTCCACCCCGAAGCCATCCGTCATTGATCGCACCTGTGACGCCCAATCGGCAGCGCCCGCGTCGACCGCGTCTGTTGCCCCGAAGGCGAGAGCCTGGTCCCGGCGGTTGTCGTTCAGGTCCACTGCAATGATGCGCGAGGCTCCGTAAAGGCCTGCGGTCATGATCGCTGCCAGGCCCACGGGCCCGGCACCGATGACAACGACGACGTCGCCGGGCTTGACTCGTCCGTAACGGACGCCGATCTCGAAGCCGGTAGGAAGGATGTCGGAGAGCATCACCGCTGCCTCATCGGAGACTCCCGCCGGGACTTTGTGCACGGAGTGATCGGCGAACGGAACGCGGACGTACTCAGCCTGGGTGCCGTGGAGGACGTGACCCAGCGCCCACCCGAGACCAGGGACACCTTCGTCGGCGAGACAGTGCGAGTAGAGGCCGGTACGGCAATACCCGCAGGAGCCACAAGCAGTCATGCAGGAGATGATCACTCGGTCACCGACTGTCAAGGTGCTGACGGCCGTACCGATCTCAACGACTGTACCGACGCCCTCGTGGCCGAGCACCCTGCCCGGCTCGACCGAGGGGACGTCTCCTTTGAGGATATGGAGATCGGACCCACAGATGGTCGTGGTGTCGACCCGGACGATAACGTCGGTCGGCTGGAGGATCTCCGGGTCTGGGACGTCAGTCCACTCCTTGAGTCCGGGTCCGCCGTATACAAGTGCCTTCATGGTTCAATCCTTGCTGTCGGTTGTGGTGCAATCGGATGTTGTTGGACATGTCTTTTGCGATGACGGCCTCCGATCGGGGCAGCCACCACCCGTCGGAGCAGGCTGCGTGAGGTGTGACGACGCGACGCAGTGCATCCCCACCATCAGACGGCCGTCTGGACACAGCTACGGTCAGTGGGGTGCGGCTGGCCAGGTCTGCACTGGCTGCTGATATCAACGAGCCTTGCCAGCCGTGCTTGTTCGGCTGCTTGCCGCTTCGCTCGGCGAGGCGGTCAATTCTCCAGTACCGGCGCGTCCGTCGACGCCCGTACCTGCTCGGCTCGCACGCCGGACGCGCATTCGACCAGACGCAGGCCCTCATCGGTCACGTCGAGGACCGCCAGGTCGGTGATGATGCGATGGACCACGGCCTCGCCAGTGAGCGGAAGGGTGTTGTGGCGCATGATCTTCAGTGTGCCGTCCTTGGCGACGTGTTCCATGAGGACGATGACCCGCTGGGCGCCGTGGACGAGATCCATGGCCCCGCCCATGCCCTTGACGAGCTTGCCGGGCACGACCCAGTTGCTCAGGTCGCCCCGCTCGCTGACCTGCATTCCGCCCAGGATCGCCGCGTCTACCTTTCCAGAGCGGATCATGCCGAAGCTCGTCGCCGAGTCGAAGAAGCTCGCCCCGACTGTCGTCGTCACCGTCTCCTTCCCGGCGTTGATGAGGTCGGGGTCCTCTCCCCCCTCCCGAGGGTAGGGGCCCAGGCCCAGAATGCCGTTCTCCGATTGGAGGACGATGTGGACCCCCGACGGCACATGCCCGGGGACCAGCGTCGGCAACCCGATGCCCAGGTTGACGTAGTCACCGTCGTGCAGTTCGGCCGCGGCCCGGGCGGCCATCTGGTCACGGTTCCATGCCATCAACGTGCTCCTTCGTGCGTGGCCAGCTCGCCGGCCGGGTGCGCCTGGACCGTTCGGCGCTCGATGCCCTTGTCCGCGGCCTGCTCCGGGGTGAGCGGCAGCACCTGGTCGACGTAGATCCCCGGTAGGTGCACCTGGTCGGGGTCGATGTCGCCCGGGTCGACCAGATGCTCGACCTCGGCGACGGTCCAGCGCGCGGCCATCGCGCACAGCGGGTTGAAGTTGCGCGCGGCCTTCCGGAACACGAGGTTGCCGTGCCGGTCGCCCTGCCACGCTCGTATCAGGGCGACGTCCGGCCGCAGCGCCTCTTCGAGGACGAACGTTTGCTCGGCACCGTCCCAGGCGAATAGCTTGGTCGGCTTCGCGGCGGAGGCGACGGCGACGGACCCGTCCTCGGCGTACCGGACCGGCAGCCCGCCACCAGCGACCTGGGTGCCGACCCCGGTCCGAGTGTAAAAGGCGGCGATCCCCGCACCGCCAGCGCGCAGCCGTTCGGCGAGTGTTCCCTGCGGGGTGAGCTCGATCTCGACCTCGCCCTGCAGATACTGTCGTTCGAGTTCCTTGTTCTCGCCCACGTAGGATGCGATGAGCCGTCGGATCTGGCGATTCTCCAGCAGCAGCGAGTTGCCGATTCCGGCGAGTCCGCAGTTGTTGGAGACGATGGTGAGTTCCCGGCTACTGCGGCGGGCGAGCGCTTCGAGCAGCACCGCGGGGATGCCACAGATCCCGAATCCGCCCGTAGCAATCGTCATCCCGGTCTCGACCTCCTTGACGGCCCGATCGGCGGTGTTGACAACCTTGTCCATGATTCGCCTCTCAGCCGATCCGCGCGTGCCGATCGAGCACCTTTTCCGGAGACGCCGTGGCGGGGATGGTCGCGAGCAGAACCTCCGCCGCACCGAATTCGGCGTCATCGAGCCAGTAGTCCTCAGGCACAAGCGCGATGTCCGGGGCGCCGACCGCCACCTCCACCGTGTGCTCGGACCGCAGTGCGAGGGTCCAGCCAAAATGACTGGCCACGTTGATGATCGACGAGTAGGACGATGTCGTCTCCGTCGTGGTGACCGCGGCGTCCCCGTCGGATGTCCGGGCGTCGAGCAGCACGAGTGCGATCGGCAGTGGCCCCAGCTTGCCAAGCCATTCGGCGAGGTACATCGAGGCGCTGTCGGCGGCGTCGTAATCGACAGTGGCCAATGGGTTCCCGACCAGCGCGTGGACCCGGCCTAGCCAGCGCGCGGGGGAAGGCACATCGAGGACGACCGGCCGTCGTGTCGCGTCGGCCAGGGTGCGCACGGTGGTGAGGATCCGATCCACCAATGCCTCGGCTCCGAGCATGGTGCGCAATGGGTAGCCGGTGCGCGACCGCGCTCCCATCCGTGTCACGAGGCTCGGGCCGGCGCCGAGATGCGCACCGGTGAGGGCCTCGACATCCGCCCAGAGCGCATCGGGGTCGAGCAGGGAGTGGACCTGGGCGACGTGGCCGGACAGCGCGCTGAGGTCGGTCCACGGAATCGGGTTCCCCTGGCGAATGACGGTCGTGGCGTAGGCGTCGGAGTCGACCAGCAGCGGTCGTGAGCGACCGCTGGGCGGCGTCCTGACCAGGGACTGCAGGGATGAAGACATGATTTCTCCTGGCTGGTGAATGGCGAGACGGGTGCGACACCCGGGACGAGAACCGGGTCCCGCACCCGCCCGGCGGCACGGGTTGTCAGGCGAGACGCCGGAAGTTCTCTCCGTGCTTGTCCTCCAGATCGCGCACCCGTGCCTCGAGCTGGGCGATCTTGACTTCCCGGCGGTCCGGGATCATGACGATCGGCAGTTCCTTCAGTGGTGCGGTGACCTGTTGCGGCCCGTCGATAGTGAAGACGGTCGCGGTGATCTCCTCGGTGTCCGAGCCCCATGAACCGTAGTAGTAGAGGTCTTCCGTCGGCTTTGGCTTGACGAACTCCTGGTAGAACTCGGTGTACGGCTTGCCGCGCTGGAGCCGCGCCTTGCGGGCCGCCTCACGCGCCGCCTGGGTGCCCTCGACGTCCAGGCGGAAGGTTTGCGGGTCGTAGCGCACGCCGAAGATGTCCTCGGCGACCTTCTGGGTGATCCGACCGAGTTCGGCGTCCTTGACCACCGATTCGGGCAGCCGTTCCAGCGGGTCACCGTAACCACCGCCGGCACCCTGGCTGATCATGTACAGCTCGCCGTCCTTGGCGATGTCGAACTGCAGACCCATGTGGTAGGTCGAGTAGCGCCCGTCCTCGAACGGCCGCTCGTTCATGACCTTCTCGATCGAGAGATCGAACTTGGAGTTGTCCCGGCGGATGTGTTCGTAGACGTTGGTTCCCTTGACCATGGCCAGCGGGTAGGTGCCGCAGCCGTAGCCTCCGTACATGCCATAGATTGAGGAGAACTTCGCACCCGAGGTTACCGTCATGAAGCCCCACTGCGGGGTGCCCTCGGCAGCGACGATCATCTCGTAACCCATGCCGCCGGTGAACTTCCCGAAGCCCATGTTGTCGCGGACCAGTCGCTTGGATACCAGCTGCATGAAGGGGACCTCCTCCTCCATGACCTCCTGCTCGGCGGTGTCGGCCATCGCACAGAACAGCGGTGAAACCGCGTCCTCGCCGTCGTGGAACGGCTTGGCGCCACCGGGCATGCCGTTGAGGTCCGCGCAGAGGTTGCCGACCATGTCGCCGTGCTGGGTGATCCCACCCCACAGAAAGGTGTTGATCTGGTTGAACCAGGGTGCGACAACGTTGCTGTACTTTTTCGGAGTGGAGAACGACATCCGGCTGTAGAGTGCCTGCAGGGCGGAGAAGCCGCGGAAGGATGCCTGCAGTGACTGGCCCATCGGAGCGTCGTAGGAGGCATCGGCCCAGGTGCCCTCGTCGGAGATGATCTCGATGCAGCTCATCGCCGACGTACAGCGCGGCAGGTCCGGCCACCAGAACGCCAGGATCGCCTGCATGAACATCGATTTCACCGAGCACAGTGGGCTGTTGATGGCGCGATTGAGGATCTCCGGCCCGGTGCCGCGCAGATCGACGGTCATCTGTTCGCCCTTGACGGTCACCTTGCAGGCGAACTTGATGAGGATGTTCTCTTTGAGGGTGGAGTCCATGAACTGGTCCAACCGGTAGGTGCCGTCGGGCAGTTCGCTGATCCGCCGCCGCACCTCGGTGTCGACGTCCTCGACCGTGGTGCGCAGGGCCCCGACGAAGGTGTCGACTCCCACCTCCTCGATGATCTTGTCGATCCGCGACATGATCTTGCGCACTGCGGTGATCTTCACCTTCAGGTCGGCGAGCTGCAGTTTCGGGTCCCGCACCGAATGCTGCAGGAAGGTCAGCAGGTCGCGGCGCAGGTGGCCACGTTCGACGATCTTGAACGGGCTCATCCGCAGCCCGTCGTCGAACGGCGTTTCCGAACCGGAGGGCATACCACCCGGCTCGCAGGCGCCGTTCTCACCCTCGTGGATCGTGGCGGCGACCCAGGCGATGACCTGGCCGTCGCGCATGATCGGCATGATCATCGACTGGTCGGTGTTGTGGATGTTGCCGAACCGCGCGTCGTTGTGGATGAACCCATCGCCTTCGTGAATACCGACGGTCGGTTCGTCCTTCCAGTACTTCATGATGTATCGGATCGGGTGGTGCAGAATCGCGCTGAAGGCGATGACTCCGTGGCAGGACAGGTAGGAGACGTCGCCGTTCGCGGTGTAGATCGCGGTGGTGAGGTCACCCCATTTCGCGCCCGGTGCCGCGCCCTGCGCCTCGCACATCTCGTAGCCCTCGTCGAGCGCGCCGGCGATCCGCTTGCGGATTCGCTCGACCTGCAGGCGGTCGACGCCGGCTGCGATCGCCAGCTCCTCATGCGTGGACCGTGCGGAGATGCTGTGGTCACGCATGATGGCCGGGTCGGGGCCGAGAAACAGGGTCGTCTCGTCCATGAACTTGTCGACCCACTCCTGCTCCTGCTCGGTCAGGGTGGTCGACGGCTTGTCTTCAATGCTGGTCATGTCAGTGGCTCCGTGTGATGAGGTGTGAGTGGTCAGTCCTGGAAGAACCACACCGCGCCCTGGCGGGTCGGCTCCAACCGCCAGCCTGGTTCGACGAGGTAGGTGGTGTTCTCCGTGGAGACGATCGCCGGACCGGGAATCATGTGCTGGTGCACGAGCGCGCTCTGGTCGTAGACCGGCGTGCTAATGGGATCGTCGTGCCCGATGAAGACGACCTCGCGGTGGGAGACCTCCGCCGGAACCGTCCGCTCGCCGCCGGCATCGAGGGCGTCGAAGCTCACCACGTCCCCGTTGACGAAGGAGGCAACCCGGATGGTGTTACACCGGATACCGGCCTCCGGGGCGGCGCTGGAGGCCCCGAAGCGGTGACTGTAGACGTCGCCGAAGGTCTTAATCACGGCCAGAACGTCACCGACACCGTTGAGACGGTTGAGATCCTCCAACGCAACGGCCTGGGTGAGCAGCTGGTTGCCGTACCGCATGTCCAGTTCCAGACGGAACTCGACATCCTCGGCGGCGAAACCCTGCCGGACGAGATCCTCCCGCCCGCGCGCCTCCAGTTCCTCGACCACGGCGTTGAACTCGGTGTAGGAGTCGTACAACGCCCGGGTGGTCGCGTTGTACATGGTGACGTGCACGCCGCGCTCGTGGAAGTGCAGCTGCTTCATGTTCCCGGCGCCGCAGGCGGAGAATACCGACGAGAACGGCGGGGCCAGCACCCGCTTGATACCGGCGTGCCGGGCGATGCCACAAGCGTGCAACGGGCCGTTGCCGCCGTAGGCGAGCATCGTGAAGTCCTCCGGCAGGTAACCGCGGACCCGCAGCTCCTTGCCGATGCCGATCGCCATCTGCTCGTCGACACCGTCCTTGATCGCCCGGGCAATGTCGATCACATCCATATCGAGCGGGTCGCACAGAGTTTCCTCGATGGCGAACCGGGACCGCTTTGGGTTGAGCTGGATGTAGCCATTGGCGTAGTTGTCCTGGTCCAAGTAGCCCAGCAGCAGATCGGCGTCGGTGACCGTCGGCCGCAGACCGCCGCGGTCATAGCAGGCCGGGCCGGGGTTGGATCCCGCTGACTCCGGGCCGATCTTGATCGAGTTGTGGATCCGGTCGTAGGTGGCGATCGAGCCACCACCGGCGCCGAGGGTGTCGAGATGAACCATCGGCACCGAGACCAGCCAGCGGTCGATCGTCGGCAGGAAGTCGTAGTGCTTCACGCCCCCTTCGGGGACCAGGCCGATGTCGAATGAGGTCCCGCCCATGTCGGTGGAGATGACGTGCCCGAGACCGGTCTCGTTGGACAGGTGTTCGGCCGCTCCGACGCCGGCGATCGGTCCGGAGTGGATGGTCTGAAGGGCGTCAGTGGAGTTCATCTGCGCCATGCCGCCGGAGTTGTGGATGACCAGCATCGGCTTGTCGTAGCCGGAATCGCGCAGGTTGTTCGACAGCTGCGACAACGCATGGAACATGATCTCGTGCAGGAAGCCGTCGACGATGGTCGACGTCGCCCGCACGTACTCGCCCTTGCGGCCGGAGACCTGGTGACCGAGTAGAACCGGGATGGCGCCGAGCTCGTGTGCGGGGAACTCCGCAAGGATGATCTCCTGGATCGCGAGCTCGTGAACGGGATTCTCGGTCGCGTTGACCAGAGATACCACGATCGCCTCGGCGCCGGCGTCGACCAGCTCACGCACTACCGCGCGCACGTCCTCGGGATCGAGCTCGGCAACGATCTTGCCAGCCGAGTTCATGCGTTCCTTGACCGAACGGATCAGATGCCGGGGCACGATTGGCTCGGGACGTTCGGCTGCGGGCAGGTTCTGCTGCATCGAGTGGTCCAGGCCCTCGCCATAGCCGCGGCCGCGGGACAGCGGAATGGTGTCCTCGAAGCCGTGGGTGACGATCGCGGCGACTTTCGGTCCCTTGCGCTCGATCAGCGCGTTGGTGCCGAGAGTGGTGGCGTAGCGGACCGAGTCAACCTCGGACAACACCTGGCCTCGGTCCAGCCCGGCGCGCTTACAGGCCAGATCGAGGGCCTCGTTGAAGCCAAGCGCCAGATTGTGGTGGGTGGTGAGGGCCTTCGCCTCGACATAATTGTCGTTCCAGACGAAGAAGCAGTCGGTGAACGTGCCGCCAATGTCGACGGAGATGCGTTTCATGGGGTTGCTCCTGAAAGATGTGGCGAAGCGCGGATCAGCGGATGTGGCCGGTGGCCTTCAGAGCGGCGGTGTACTTCTGGGCGTCCTCGCCCGGCCCGTAGTTGTGGGCTTCCTCGGCGTCGACGCCCCGCTCCTGCCACTGCGCACGCAGCGCCGCGACATCGATGAGCATGTCAATGGTCGGCGGGTGACCGGGCGGTGTGTACTCGGTTTCGATCTGAGTCCCGCAGCCGGGGCAGTAGTACTCGAGGATTCGGCAGTAGGTCGGATCCGGGGAGAAGGTGTACTGGTACCGCTCAGGGTCGATAATCGGCTGGTGGATCTCGCGGGGGTCCCGGTTGTAGACCAGGGTGCCCTCCTTGTAGTTGCCATGGGCGCTGCCCATGTCCTGGTCACACACCCGGCAGACCCAGCGTTCGGTGTCGAGATCGATGACGAGATATTCGGTCATGGGGACTCGCATGGGAGTCCTCCTTTCAGGGTGTAACGGTCAGAGGGTGTCGTCGAGGAGGAGGTCGCCCGCGGCGGTGACACGGAAGTGCCAGCCGGACAGGACCCGGGCGGTGAAAAAGGGGCCCTCGATGATCGCCGGGCCGGCGCCGGTGTCACCGGGGGCGAGATCGGCCAGGTCGTAGACCGGGACTTCGTCGACTCGGTCCGCGGTCGACTGGACCACACGGGTGCCGATGGCAGTGGCTGGACGGGTGGCCACCGCCCTGTCCGGGGTCAATTCCGGATGAGGCAGCGGAGCGGTGACAGTGAGCTGGAGGGTGACGTTGGTGCCCGGGTGGTCGACCTGGTCTCCGCGGTGGTAGGCGGTATGCGATACCGCCGCCCCGTCAGGCGTTTCGACGCGCACCTGCCAGGTGGTCTCGCATTCGGCGAGCGCATAACCTTCCTGGAACATGTCGCGCTCGGCTCGGACCAGCAACTGGTCATAGGTGGCGGCGACCGATTCGGTGGTCGGCTCCGGCGCACCGACCTCGTAGGTCTTGCTTACGTCGGAGAACGAGATACCCATGGCGGAGAAGACCGCGGCCGTGCGCGGGATGAGCACGTGCTTGATGCCGGCGGGCCGGGCCGCGCCAGTCGCGCTCATCGGGCCGGCGCCACCGAACCCGGCCAGAGTGGTGTTCTCGGTCGCCAGGTGTTCGAACGCCGAGGAGACCGCCTCGAAATAGGCCTGCTCCATCCGGATCAGAGCCTCCTCGAGGCCGATCCCGAGGGGGTTGGCAATAGTCTCCGCGATGACGGCCCGGGAGCGCTCAGGATCGAGCCGGAAGGTGCCGTTGAGGTAGGTGTCCGGGTCGAGCACGCCGAGCAGCAGGTTGACGTCGGTAATCGTCGCCTGCTTGCCGCCGAAACCGAAACAGGCCGGCCCGGGCGCTGCTCCGACAGACTGCGGCCCGACCGTGATCCGGCCGTCGGTCACCGCGATCACCGACGATCCGCCGACGCCCTTGGAGTGGACGTCGCTCATCGGATAGGAGATGGGGACGCCGCGGATCGTGCCGCGCTCGTTGGCCGCCACCGCGGCGCCGACAACGACGCCGACGTCGGTGGTCGTGCCGCCGATGTCGACCATCAGCGTGTGTTCGAGCTCGTACTGGCGGGCCAGGGCAGCGGTGCCTTCCAGCCCGCCACGTGGACCGGAGGAGTAGGTCTTCAGCGCCACCGACTTCGCGACGCGCGAGGAGCCGCCGTCGTTCCGGTACACCAGCAACGGGTTCACCACCCGGTAGGACTTCAGACGACGCTCCGCGCCATACAGGAACCGTTCCATCGTCGGGTGCAGGAATGAGTTGATCACACACGACCACGCGCGGCGGGCATCGTTGCGGTCGCCGGCCAGGTCCCAGGTGTAGATGAGTGGGATCGAGCCCAGCAGGTGCCGGGGGAACTTGCGGAGCAGCACCGCCCGCAGGCGGCGCTCCTGCTCGGGGTCGCACCCGGCCACGACGACCCGGGCAGCGCCGAGCGTGGTCAGCCGGTTGACCTGCTGGACCACCTCGAAGTCGATCGCCTCGTCGTCGGCGGTCATGTCGATCGTGAGAACCCGGTCGGCCACGAGCCCCTCGAACAGTTCGCGTTCCGCATCGGTCACCTGCATCTGCTGCGCCAGGCCGGGCAACGTGGTGAGGATGCCGATCATCGGGCCGCGCCGCTCGACCAGCGCGTTGGTGCCTTGGGTGGTCGAGTACCGGATGTGCTGGGTCGCGTGCAGCAGCCGTTCGGTGTCAGCCGTGCCGTACAGCGCTTCCGACGCCTTCTCGATCCCTGTGAACAGGCACTCAGACAGGTCGTGAGGTGTCGTCAGCGTTTTGACGAAAGTGAATCCCGTCCCATTCCAGACACAAATGTCGGTGAGGGTGCCACCGTTGTCGATATTGATGAGGGTGTCCATGCCATTCCTTGATCGCAGCGGATCCGTCGGAGCGACTCGGCGGAAGCCCGGGTTCCGGCGCTGGTGCGGTACCTCGGCGCCGCCCTCGACGGTGTGATCTATTCTTGTGGCGTCCCACACACTGGCGGCGTCCCAAGTTGGGACAACGGCCGGGGGGTGAATCTGCCCACTTATGTCGAAACTCGGGGCAATATGGAGGGGAGTTATCGAGAATCGCCGGCCGCATCGAGGAGGCCGAATGCCGGAGACACAGAGCCGATTGCTGCGCGTGGCCGCTGCCCGGGCCGACTTCCTGGAATACGGCAGTCCAGGTGCCGCTGACGTGCCGGGCGTGGTGGCCGCGTCGTGGGAACGCAGCCAACAGGCCGGGGTCGACATCACCCGTCCGGTCACGGACTTCGCCGACATCGACACGTGTTCCCGTCTGGTCCGTTGCGCCCGCCCGGTGCTCGACCAGCTCGGCACCGACACCACGGGCCTCCCGCTGGTCATCGCGCTGACCGACAATCACGCCCGCCTTATTCAGCGCCTGGATGCCTCCACGGCCGTAGGCAAGCTGCTCGACCGAGTCGAATTCGCGCCGGGTTTCAACTACGCAGAGGGATTGGTCGGCACGAACGGGGTCGGCACCGTGCTCGAGGCCGGCCAGGCGGTGTCGGTCGTCGGACCGGAGCATTTCGCGGAGCACCTGCAGCCCTTCGCCTGCACTGGAGCTCCGATCATCGACCCGGTGAGCGGGCGCCTCGAGGGCATCCTGGACATCTCCACGCTGGCTGACGCATGGAGCCCGCTGATGCACACGCTGGTCAAATCGGCGGCCAAGGACATCGGGCGCAACCTGCTGCTCGACCGGAATCAGGCCCAGCAGGCCCTGTTCGATACCTATCTGCGCGCCGATGCCCGCTCGACCCGCCATGCGGTCTTCGCCTTCACCGATTCGGTGTATATGGCCAACGCCGCGGCGCAGGCCCTGTTCGATCCGACCGAACAGCTGGCCGTGCGAGAGCACGCGACCTTCGTGATGGCCCGGCGCGACCGCGTAAGCGAAACGATGACCATGCAATCCGGCCGGGCCATCCAATTCCGTGGGACCCGCATCGTCTCAGGTGGCGATACAGCTGGCATCGTCGTCATCGCCGAGGACATCACCATGCGGCCCAGCCCTCCGACAGTTCTGGGCATGGGCATCGGATTCGCCGATCATGTGCTCCCCCCAGTGGCGACGGCGGGTGAGGAGACCCGAGGTCTGGTCGGCGACCTGCGCCGGCCGCACGTGCCGATCGCGTCCGGCTCATCACCGGCATGGCTGCGAGCATGCTCGGAGTTGCACCGCGCGCTCGCGGCCAAGGCACCGACGATCGTGCTCGGCGAGACCGGGGCCGGGAAGTTCACGCTGGTTGCCGAGATTTTCCACGCTGAGTACCCGGGCGGGCACAGCATCTCCATCGATGCGTCCCAATTGCAGGCCGACGCGGACACCGATCTCGACGTCTTGGTCGGCAGTACCCGGGAACAGACGCTGTGCATCGTCCGGAATCTGGATCAGGCGAGCACGGAAGGGACCGAAAGCATCAATCAGCTGTTCACCGCGCTTGCCCGAACGACGGCCCCGATCGCCCTCGCCGCCACCGTATCAGACTCCAGTCTCGATTCCGACCTGCCGTTTCGCGCCCTGCTCGGGCACTTCGAGGTCGCCGTCACGATCCCGCCGCTGCGGTGCCGCACCGAGGATCTCAAGCTCGTCATCGGCAAGATGCTGGCGGAGATCGCTCCGGGCCAGCGGGTCCGGCTGTCCCCTAACGCGATGCGAACGATCACCCGCTATACCTGGCCTCGCAATGTCTCGCAGCTGCGCGAGGCCCTGACCCACGCATTACGGGCCCGCCCGGTGGGAGAGATCCAGGCCGAGGATCTACCGGCCTACTGCCATACCCGCCCACACAAGAACCTCACTCGGATTGAGACCGCCGAACGCGACGAGATCATCGCCGCACTGCGGGAAACCGACGGGAACCGGGTCGCGGCGGCAACGCGGCTGGGTATGTCGCGCAGCAGCCTGTACCGCAAGCTACGGTCGTACGGCATCATGGCCTGAGAGCCCGCCTGGGGATACCGGTGGCAGCCCGCCGCCACCCCATCGCGACCCGCCCGGGCGGCAGGAATGTCCCACATTGGGACGGGCGATCCCCGGTGTCGCTTGCCTATCGTCGATGCATGTCAGATCCGCAGACTTTCGCCGAGTTGTGGGACCGAAGCGTCCACGACCACCCGGATCGTATGTTCCTGCTGTTCCGATCCACTGACGGCGAGGTTTCGACTTGGACGTACGGCGGCTTCGACGCCGTGGTCAACGAGGTGGCGGCGCGGTTGTCCGAATACGGCGTGGGTGCCGGTGATTCGGTCCACGTGACGCTGCGCAATTGCCCGGCGTTCGTCGCTGTCTGGTTGGCCGTGAGCCGGCTGGGGGCCTGGATGGTTCCGGTGGATCCGGCGTCATCGGCCCGGGACGTGTCTCGGCAACTGGCGGCCACCCGCCCTGTGGTGGCGGTATGTGCGGCCGAGCGGCAGGACGTAGTGTGCCAGGGTGCCGACGGCCACACAATACACATCATCGGGCTCGCGGAAACATCCGCCGATCTCGAATCCGGATCTCCTTTGCTGGCCACCTCGCGCACCGGTCTTGAGTCGGCCTCGCCGCGACCGCAGGACCGCATCGCGGTCATGTTCACCTCCGGGACGACATCGGAGCCGAAGGGTGTGGAGCTCACCCAGCACAACTATCGGCACGTCGCCACCGTCATGGCGGACCTCGCGGGCCTGACCAGGGAGGACCGCTGGTACGTCTGCCTGCCCCTGTTCCATGCGAACGCACAGTATTACTGTTTCGCATCCGCCGTCGCCGTCGGCGCGTCGGTGGCCCTGACCGCCCGGTTCACCGCGAGCCGATGGCCGCACGAAGTCGCCGAGTGCGGTGCCACGCACGCGAGCCTGTTCGCGGCACCGATCCGGATGATCCTGGCTCGCCGCCGCGACGACGCGCCCACGCTCGCGATGAAGCACGTGTGGTTCGCACAGAACCTCGCCCCCGGACAGTGGGCGGCGATGACGGACCTGTGCGGTATCGCGCCCAGGCAGATCTACGGGATGACCGAGACGCTCTCCGTTGTCACCGCCAACCCGCCCGACAAACCCGACCCGAGCCGGATCGGCAGCGCCATTCCCGGACGGCACGTCGTACTGCTCGACCCGGTTACCGCCCAGCCCGTCCAGGACGGCGAACCGGGAGTACTGACGCTGGCCGGGCGCTATGGCGTCGACTTGTTCCTGGGCTACCTCGACAACCCCTTCGCGAACGCCCGCGCCTTTCCGGATCTGGACCTCACCGTGCCTGAGGCTGGGCAGGTGTGGTTCAGCACCGGAGATCTCGCTCGCCGCTGCGCCGACGGACAGCTCGCATTCGTGGGCCGCATCGATGACGTCATCAAAGTCGCCGGGGAGAATGTGTCGCTCACCGAGGTCGAGGCGGCGCTCGCCGAGGCCCCCAGCGTGCTCGAGGCCGCGGTGGTCGCCGTGCGCGATGCGATGCGTGACTATGTGCCCGCTGCCTACGTCGTCCCCAGCGACCCGCAGCAGCCACCGACCGCGGACCTGCTCGACGCCTGGGCGGCCACGCATCTCACCCCGTCTGCTCGTCCCAGGACGTGGACCGTCGTTGACGCGCTGCCGCGGACCTCGGTCGGAAAGATCCGCCGCTTCCGACTCACGCCCGAACCTCAGGAGACACCGTGACCACATTTTCACCCCTCGCCCACCGCGTCGGCATCGTCGGTGTGGCGCATACCTCGTTCGGCAAGCTGCCCACTGAGACGGTGGCTAGTCTCGTCGAGCGGGTCACGGTCGAGGCACTGACCGACGCCGGGGTCGAGCCGCGTGAGGTCGACGAGGTCTTCGTCGCGCAATTCAACAGTGGGCTGACCCCGTTCGCCTTCCCGTCGTCCCTTCCGATCGGCGGGGCCGAAGGGCTGTGGGGACGGCCGATGACCCGGGTCGAGAACGCTTGCGCCTCCGGCTCGGCTGCCGTACACCAGGGTATTCGGGCCATCCTGTCCGGACTGGCCGACACTGTGCTCGTCGTGGGCGTGGAGAAGATGACCCACGCGAGCGGCGCCGAGGTGGGGAGAGCCCTGCTCGGGGCCGACCAGCAGCACGCGGGGACCGATTTCCCGGCCGGCTTCGCCGGGCTCTTCGGACAGGTCGCGCTGGCGTACATCGAGCGGTGCGGCGCTGCCGACTGGCTTGGTGATGTGCTCGCGGCAATCGCCGCGAAGAACCATCGCAACGGGTGCTCGAATCCGTGGGCACAGCTGCGCAAGGACTTCGGTATCGAGTTCTGCGCAACCGTGTCCGACGCCAATCCGATTGTTGCCCCGCCACTTCGGCGCACCGACTGTTCGCCGGTCAGCGATGGCGCGGCGGCCCTGGTCCTGCGCCGGGACCCTTTCGACCCACTCGCCGTCGTCGCCGGAATCGGACATGCCAATGATCATCTCGATGCCGCTCGGCGCGACATTCTGGAGTTCGCTGCGGGCCGGTTCGCCGTCGAGCAGGCACTCGGGATGGCCGGAGCATCCCTCGATGACCTCGACTTCGCAGAAGTGCACGACTGCTTCACCATCGCAGAACTTCTCGTCTACGAGATGCTCGGACTCACTGCGCGTGGTGAGGGTCGGCGCGCCATCGAGGAAGGCTGGGTTCACCGCGACGGCAGGCTCCCGATCAACGTGTCCGGCGGGCTCAAGGCCAAGGGGCACCCGGTCGGAGCCACCGGGGTTTCGCAACACGTCGTTGCGGCGCTCCAGCTCGCCGGCCAAGCCCGCGACATGCAACTCGACGGGCCCCGACTCGGCCTCGTGCACAACATGGGCGGTCTGGCTGTCGCCAACTACGCGACGGTATTGCGGGATTCCTTGTGCTGAGTAAGTAATTTCGATGCAGGGCCGACAACTGAAGGAACACCGACCTGCAGTTGCCCGAGGAGGAAAGAATGTTCACTACCGCCGAAGCCCCGTTCCCGCCGGAAGATGATGTACACATTCGGATCTGGCTGGCCGGTGTGGTCTTCGACTACGCGGCCGCCGCGGCCGCGGTCCGCGCTCTGATCAAGGATTTGCGGGCACGACGCTGGTGCGCGTTCGAATTGATCAGCGATACCGCCGCCGAGCGCCGACTGCTGCCGCGGCTACCGTGCGAACAACTGTTCCTTGGCCCATAAGCAGCTGTGGTCGCCGGGTCAAGTCCCGGGGCTTGGTGTAAGTGGGTGGTCACCGCATTACCCGAGGTATCGGTCAGGCGGTGCTGCTGAGGTGCTTTCCTCTTGTTCGTCGGTGGGTGTGACCAGCGGGAGCGGGTCAGGACGTCGAGACCAAGGTAGCGGCGGCCTTCGATCCATTTGTTGTGTTGTTCGGCCAGGCCCGCGCCGCCGAGGCGGATGATCGAGCTGCGGTCGGGGAAGATGCCGACGACGTCGGTGCGGGGGGCGGGCCTCCTTGTTCAGCCGTTCCTGGTAGGGCTCAACCACGGGCGCGATGCCGGGACGTGTGCCGGTTCGTTCCCGCGCCCGCCCGCCGAACCCGGCGTGCCCATTCCTGAGCACCGGGCCTGGTCCCCATGTAGGAGTTCAATTCCGTCGTGGTTCTAGGTTGTGAGGGCGGGCCTGTGGCCCGCCTCACGAGTGCCGGAGTACCGATGCCAGACGTGCCGGCGGACTGACTCGTAGTGGCGGTGAAGCTCCTGCTTGACGCGGTGGGGGTGGAGCGAAGGGGTCAGGTCGTCCGTGGCTTTGTTCGTTCGATCAACCGGGCCGAAAGGTTCGGGAGGAGTCTGGTGGGCGAGCTGAAATCGTCAGGCAAGTCGTTCGAGATTTCAATCATCATGGCCCAGCACAAGACCTATGACGACGAGCTCGTACAGTGGCGAGTTCGGTTGTACTGCGGCCACACCGTTATGACGAGCCGCCACTGTACGGCCGAAGATCCAACTGTGGGGGCGTCGTCGATGCGGTGTCCGACCTGCGGAATGGACCCTGCGCTTCTCGTAGCGTATGAACCGGTTGATCCTGACCCGCAGCGTCCGGACGATACCGGTGCGGTCGTATCGGCGCCGCCCAAGCGCCAGACCGTACGCAGCTCGAAGCGC
The DNA here is from genome assembly GCF_001310275.1 of Nocardia arizonensis. Classification (GTDB taxonomy): domain Bacteria; phylum Actinomycetota; class Actinomycetes; order Mycobacteriales; family Mycobacteriaceae; genus Nocardia; species Nocardia arizonensis. The sequence goes on along the minus strand of NZ_LGYZ01000087.1, from coordinate 158,018 downwards.
GCATAGCGGAGCGCTCGAGGAGGAACTGGACGCGACGCGACGCGGCGGGCCGATGGCTGAGGGAACTGTGTGGTCGGCGCCACGTCGGTGCTGCCGAAGAGGGTGCCCGTAAGCTGGATCGGATCTGGCCCGGCGATCCTAATCGACTTGCTGCCTGCCCGGGCAGACGTGCTACAAGGATGTAGATGGATATGAAGGTGATGGGACCGCGCGGTCGCGTGACGGGACCGGGCGGCGGGACCGGGCTGGACTATGTTCCAGGGACGGGACCACTACGGGACCACGCCGATCAACTGGTGGCCAATAGTGGCGCTGAACAGGTATTTCGTGTAGGCGGTGAAGCATGAAGGAGAAGGGGCGCAAGGTCATCGCGACCAACCGCAGGGCGCGGCACAACTACACGATCCTGGACGTCTACGAGGCCGGGATCGCGCTGGTGGGTACCGAGGTGAAGAGCCTGCGCGAGGGCAAGGCATCCCTGGTTGACGCGTTCGCGACCGTGGACAACGGTGAGGTGTGGCTGCGCGGGCTGCATATTCCCGAGTTCAGCCACGGTACGTGGACCAATCACTCGCCGCGTCGGGTGCGCAAGCTCCTACTGCACAAGCGGGAGATCGAACGGCTGGTCGGCAAGTCCCGCGAGGGCAACCAGACGTTGGTGCCGCTGTCGATGTATTTCTCCGACGGCAAGGTGAAGGTCGAATTGGCACTGGCCAGAGGTAAGCAGGATTACGACAAGCGCCAGGATATGGCCAGGCGGACGGCCGAGCGCGAGGTCACTCGCGAACTCGGCCGTCGCATCAAGGGAATGCGTTAGAGCGTCGGCCCGGATACCCGCGACAGTAGTGTCCGTTGCGCGGTCGGTTCGCGGGCTGGTCGGGCCGACGGTCAGAACGCGGCGCAGGGCCCGGTCAGGGTGGCCCGTTCCAGCGTGGAGCCGTGGTAGGCCGTGACCAGGGTTCGTGAGCCGAGCGGCGCGTCCATATCGGGGGCGTTGATCATCGCCTGCTGATCGGCCAAATTTGGGCCGGGTCCGCCGTAGGTGGTGGCGCCCGCCATACCTTCGGATTCCACCCTCAGATTGTCGACGGCCCGGCGCATGGCCACCCGGTTGAACCCGCCTTTCGCGGCGGCGGCGGTGAGCGCCGCCTTCATCGGGTAGGAGACCGCCCAGCCGAGGTTGTAACCCCAGTTGGTCGGTTCGTGCGCCGCGGCGGCCCGTGCGTGCTGGGCACCCGGACTATTGCCATCCCACCCGTCGACCGGGGAGGTGTAGTTGTAGAGCGCGGTCAGCGGGCGTGCCGCCGGAGTCTGCAACAGCGCGCCGTTCCAGGTCGGGGCCGAGCCGAGGAACCGCCCGGTATAGCCCGCCGCGGCCAGTGAGCCCACGATCTCCGCCGTTTCGGCCGGTCCGGTCGCCAGCATGACGAGATCGGCCGGTGTGGAGAGAATTTCGGCGACGGTACGGGCTTGATTGCCGACCTCGGTATTCGGCCCGGTGTCGATGCGGGCGCCGACCCGCACGCCGTTCACACCGGCCCACTTCAGGACGCCGTTGGCGTAGTCGCCGCCGTAATTGCCGCGGAAGGCGACGATCGCGATGTTCTGCGGCTGATAGTGCGTATGCGCGAACCAATCGAGTCCGAGCATCGCTTCCGTGCAATAGGAATAGATGGAGTCGAATACGAGATTCAGGTCCGTATCGCGATACTGCCAGCCCGACCACAGGGTGCCTGCGGCGGTGATCATATTCGCGGCATCCATCTTCGGCAGCACCGCCAGAGTCTGCGCGGTACCGAGGCTCATCGCCAGTGCGAGGATATTCGGTTCGATCTGCGAATATTGCTCCGCATGTTTGCGCGAATCGTACGCGGTGTCCCGCGCGTATTTCGAGATATCGATCTCGTATCCGCCGATACCGCCCGCCCTGTTCACCTCGTTCCAGAACGCCAACTGACCATCCTGGAGAGACTTGCCCAGCACCGCGTATGGACCACCCCCGAGATCGCTGAGAACCCCTAGGTAGATGCACCCGGTGTCCTGGTGGACCGCATGAGGGCACGGCGAGTGCGTGACGCCCGGCCCAGAATCAGGGTCCACTTCCTTCGAGCATCCGGCCAGGATGAGACCGATGATCAGCGGCACGGCGGCGCCGCGTAACGATCGGCGCCTGCCACGTGTGAATGCCATGTATTGCTCCCTCAGAACCAGCCCGTCCGAAGCCCATTTCATTTCGGTGACGGACGATCGGCAACAGTACCCGGACGCCCTGTGCCGCCGAGGCGGTTAAGGACACGACTCGATATCCCCCGTTCCCCGCCCCTATCCGCGATTTCGGGGCGTCGCGTCCGTCGTGAGCAAGATCGCCGGCGACCGCCTCCACCGTCGGTCCCGGCGGCATACGCCCCTCACCCAATTGTGGGTGATGCGTGTTTCACACCACTGTGGTGCGGGGGTGGATACGGGAATGATCCGGGTGGGCGCGAGTGTTACCATGACTAGCCCGCAAGGTGCGGGCACGTGCGGGGCTGAACGGTTTCGACTGCGTACGTTGATTCAGGGGAAGCGTGTCGGTGCAGGCAAGAGACCACCGTAAGCGTCGCTGCAACCAATTAAGCGCCGATTCTCATCAGCGCGAGTACGCCCTCGCTGCCTAAGTAGCAGGCGTCTCTGTCAGTCCGGGCTCGTCCCTCGGCCCGGGTACTGGCATCAGCTAGAGGGAATTACCGTCCGACTCGGTCGCGGAGCCGGACGGGACATCCAACAGCGACTGGGATCGTCATCCGAGCTTGTTCGTGAGACCCGGAGATCCGAGCAGAGACACAGCGAACTGCACACGGAGAAGCCCTGAAGACGCGGCGGAGGACCCGGGTTCGATTCCCGGCAGCTCCATTCGAGGCCCCTCACCTGAAGCCCAGGTGAGGGGCCTTTTCATGCTCCGACCACGCGGAGGTTCGGCGTCGTGGGCACATTTTGGGCACATCTCGCGGCAGCTCCGCGCAGCCCTTCGCCCATGCGTTCGGCCACGTCGTCGAGATCGTCCTCGAACAGGTGTCCGTAGTTGTCGAGCGTCATCGTGGCTGTCTTGTGCCCGAGCTGACGCTGAACGGTCTTCACATGGGCACCGCTCGCGATCATCAGCGACGCCGCGGTGTGCCGCAGCTGGTGCGCGGTGACACGCGGGAAGCTCGCCGGGCCAGTCGGATTCCCGTCGTCGTCGAGCGGCGTGGATGCCTCGATGCAGCGACGCACCGCGGCGCCGAACCAATGCGTTGTGGTCGGCGGACGGATCGGCTCGCCGTCTGGACGCGCCCATAGCAGGCCGTTCGGATTCTTCTGCGCGACGACCACGGGCCGCAGCAACAGGGCCACTTCGGCCGGTACGGCTACGGTCCGGATTTCCCATGTCTTCGGTGTGCCGATCACGCTGCGCGAGTTGACCTTGGAGGCGGAGCGGCCGATTCGGATGCGTTTGCGCTCGAGGTCGACATCACGCGGCCGTAGCGCGGCCATCTCTCCCCAGCGCATTCCGGAGTACGCGAGCAGCATCACGATTTCGGGCCACTTCGCTTCAGCGGTGAGCGCGGCCACCTGGTCGTGCGTGAGGTAGTTGTGCTCAACGGGCTGACGTCGGGGGAGATCGAGCTTGGCGGCCGGATTCGCCGGTATCCGCTTCTCCTCGACCGCCTCGTCCAGCATCTGTGACAACACGGTGTGGATGTCGGCGACCGTCGACGGCGCGCGCTTGATACCCGCGATCCAATCCTTGATCTCTGACCGTTCTATCGACGCGAGTTGCCTTGCACCCCAATGCGGCTCGATGTGTGTGCGCCAAATCGAGTCGATGCGCTCGGCCCATGACGGCTTGATGTGGACCTGTCGCGCGATCCACTTCGGGCCGAGCTCCCCGAGGGTGAGCCGCCCCATCGACGGCGCGATGTACTCGCCGGTGAGCTTCTTGACCTCGACCGTGTGCGAGAACTGCTCGGCGTCGACCTTGCGCCGGAATCCGCGCTTCTTGGTCTGCTTCCCGTCGGGCTTGCGGTATCGGACCTGATACCGCTTTCCCGCCTTCGTCTCGTATGCCTCAATCGTCGCCATTGTCAGACTCCCTCTCGGCCTTTCTGGGTGGGCGCCATCCTTCGATCATCAGGCGTTTCAACTCCTCAACACGGGCGCGGCTCACCATCTCCGCGACCTGCTCGCTCGGCACGCCGCGCGCCCACGTGCCGCGGCCGAGTTCGATATCCATTGCGACCCAATCGGGAAGCGTGTGCAGCAAGTCATACGTCAAGCGGTCGTCGGGGAGATTGTGGACGGTCAGCCAGCGCCAAAGTGCTTCCGCTGTAATGGGTTCGAGCGATCCTGAGACATCGACAAGTGTGGTTTCATCCTCGGCCCTCGGCATCAGTAGTGCGGCGGGCGGCGCCTCGAGCGCGATAGACAGCGCCATGAGGTCGTCGGCATCCACTCGCCGATCACCCTTCTCGATCCGAGAGAGGCCGAGTACCGGGATGGGGCGAATGTCTTCGAGTCGCCGTGACAGTTCGGCGTAGGTCAGGTTACGAAGCTGGCGTAACCGCTTGAGGTTCTGGCGCACGGTCTCCCCGGTCGGACCTAGGGGGTTCTTCTTGTCGGCCATCCACTGAGGATTGCCTATCGAAATGATGTCGTCAAGCGTTGCTGAACATCATCTTGACTTGCTGGCAATCACCATGCATCCTGGCGAAGGGACCGAACAAAATGATCGGTTTCGTCGGAGAAAAACATCATTTCGATAGGGAAGATGGAAATGGATGTACAGCTGGCAACCCCGGCAGAGGTCGCGCAGGTGCTGCGCACCACACCCGCTCGGCTGGCGAATGACCGGCACCGCGGACGGGGGATTCCGTACGTCAAGAACGGTGCCTCGGTCCTCTATCGCTGGGACGACGTCCGCGACTGGATCGAGCGCAACACGGAGCGGCCGGGCGCCGCGTGATGAATCCCCCACCTGAAAACCAGAGCGGCCCGGAGCTGGTGACACAGCCCCGGGCCAACGAAACCAAACCCTCTGACAAGGAGATTTCGTCATGATGATACCCCGGTCCACCCGTCCCATCTGCCGCGACTGCGGCGACGAGCGCGGCCCGTGGCGCCCGGCCGAAGGGTTCCGCGACGAGCGCGGCGGACAGGTGTTCGTGTGCGCTCCCGGTCACGGCTGCGCCTCGTTGCCGCCCGCCACCGAGAGCGACCGGTGCGCGCCGTTCTGCGACAACAAGGAACTGCACGCGGTCGACCCCGACGCCGATGACTACGGGTGCCTGTCGGTGGACTACTCGACCGCGCTGAACTCGATGCCGTGGGTGATGTGCTTCCCGATCATCGTGGACGTCGGCGCGCACCGCGCGAAGGACGGCAATTCGAAGATCGAGTTCACGGCGCGGTCGACGGGCCACTACCGCGGTACCTCGCTCGAGTTGACCACCGCCGAGGCCCGGCGCATCGCGCATCACCTGTTGACTGTCGCCGATCTGGTCGACGAGGCGAACGGCGTGGTGCACCTGTCCACCGCAGTGGAGAACCACGTCATCGAGCACGCGGCAGTCGAGGCGTACGTGAAGTCGCTGCCGGGGGAGGGGGTGCGGTGATGGCATCCCCCGAGATTCAGTCCGCGATCGAGGAATGGGCCCGCGGCTACACCCCGACCGAATGGGCACAGCGTCACTTCCGGTCGAACTACCGCATGGAACTGCAAGCCGCGCTGGCACGGCTGATTCTGCTGGTCGACGGCGAAGGTGACGAACTCGCGGTGCTGCCGTCTGTGCAGTCCTTCGCCGTGTACGTCGCGCGCCTGGACGAACGGCTCCGGTCCGACTTGGCGGGTGACCGCCACGTCGACACCGGGCGCGCCAGCGACCGACCGACAACGAAAGGACAGGCCGCGTGAGCGCACCCGAAGGAAGGTTCATGATCGTCGGTGACGACGGTATCCCGCGCGGTGTTGCGGACATGGCCGAGTTGCAGTCCGCAGCAACGGTTTTGATGTACCAGTTCGCTGCTGCGGCCGGAGATGACGACGCGATCGACCGCGTATCGGTGGAATGGCTCGAAAGCGTCGACATGGACGCGGCAGGCTATATCGCGGCCATGACGCTGCCGATGCTGGCCCGCAACGTCATCGCGCCGATGCTCGAAGTCCTCGGGACGATGGCGCCCGAACTCGAGGCATCCCTTCGCGCCAAGCTGGTCGAGTCCCGCGACTACGCGCAGGCCACGCTAGGCGGTGGCCGTTGACCGACAACGTGCACGACACCCGAGGCGCGGCCGCTGCGGTCGCGCCTTCGGGCGTGATGCCAGCCCCGACCGCGCACTGCCCGAGTCATGCCGTATACGTGCCGGACTGCAATCTGTGCCAGAGGTTCTACCGCATCCAGGTCGCGCAGCAGAGGGGCGAACCGCTCGACGGCACGCCTCCACAGTGGACGTCTGGAGTCGAGATCGACGGCGAGCACCCCAGCCCGAAGGACATGCCATCGCATCGGCGCGAGCGTCAACGTACTCGACGCGGGCAACCCCTCAAGGTGGTTCGTGGTGACGATGCCGGGACGCACTTGGGACGCACCCCCGGGACGCAGTCGGACGCGGTTCGGACGGAAATCGGGACGCGTCCCGCCCCTAGTCCCGGGACGCGTCCCGATTTCGAAAACCCCAGGTCAGACGATGACGCGAGTAGCGGTGAGAGAAAAGTGCGTCCCGACTCTCACGGAGAAAATCCGGGACGCACTCGGGACGCACCCCGGGACGCACCTGGAGACGACATATCGACACCGGCACTGCCCCGATATTTCGACATGGCAGCCATGTTCGCGGGCACCCTCCCGGAACCGCCGACGCCGACCGCATGTCTCCGCGACGACAAGATCGGCCTGTTCTATCGCGGGCAGTACAACACCGTGATCGGCGATCCGGAGTGCGGTAAGACGCTGCTCACCGACCACGCCACTGTCGCCGAACTCAAGGCGGGTGGCCGAGTCCTGCGCCTCGATTTGGATCACAACGGCCCGCAATCGACCGGGTATCGCCTGTCCGACATGGGCGCCGATCCGGCCGTGCTCGGCGACAAGGACCGGTTCGCCTACATCGAACCCGAGGACAGGAGCGACCTGTACGCGGTCGTCGAGCACATGAAGGCATGGAAACCGACGCTCGTCATAATCGACAGCATCGGCGAGCTGCTGCCGATGTTTGGCCACAGCTCCAACAGCGCCGACGACTTCACCGTGTGCCATTCGGCAGTGATCAAGCCGTTGGTGCGGACCGGGGCGTGCGTGGTCGGTATCGACCACCTGTCAAAGGGCAGCGACTCCCGGGCGTATGGCGCTGGCGGAACGATGGCGAAAAAGCGGGCGATCGGCGGTACCTCGATTCGCGTGACCGTCGACGTTCCATTCACGCCAGGTAAGGGCGGCTCGGCGTACCTGGCGATCAACAAGGACCGCCACGGCGGCTTGCGCGCTCACTCGCCTGTTGGCGACAAGGAGCCCTCAGCGGGAAAGTTCATGCTCTGGCCGAACGTCGACCCCGATGTCACGGGCACCATCTCGGCATCGGTCAAGGCGCCGATGAAGGACGAACGCAATCCGGCCGAAGCGGCACCCGCCGAAGATATCGCCGCGGTCGCGGAACTCACCCCGCCGCCGACCTCGGCAAACGACGCCCAGAAGCGGCTGAAATGGCGCGCTGACCGCGCACGGGCCGCTTTCAAGGCATGGAGGCTCGCGCCGAAGGATCAGGAGGGACCGTGATGGTTGCGACAGCGGTGGGCGCACGAAGGGACGCGTCGTGAAACTCAGTGACCTCGAGGAGCAGGGCAGCACCCCGGCGAAGCGAGTCAAGGACGCCGCTCGGCGCGCTGGCTTCTCGGAGGCCACCATCAAGCGGGCCGCCAAGGAGCTCGGTGTGGTGTACGCCATCGGAGGATTCCCCCGAACCTCTCGGTGGGAGCATCCCCAGTCGGCTCAATCGGCTCAGCCAGTCCCCGTACATGATCCGACTGAGCCCACTGAGCCCACTGGGCGTGACCTGGGAAAAGACGATGAGCCGACTGGGGGCGATTGCCAGTCGGCTCACGGCTCAGTGTCCGAGCCCACTGGGCTATTCGCGACGGTAACCCCTCTCATGGTCGCGCAGCGGACCGCTCACCAACACCGGCCACGTGTCCGGAAACGCACTCGAGGCGGGCGGTCATGACCGGTCACCGGTGGGGCGCTGCGCATCAGCGCCCACGCGCTCGCTCACGCCCGGAGGCTCTGCGGTGAAACTCAGTGACCTCGAGGTCCGCGCCACGCTCTACGCGCTCGACGAGTTGGTGCGTGCCCGAACCCTGCGCGGTGCGGGAATCCCCGAGGCGGTGCGCCACCTCTACGCCCGAATGCAGTTCGCCGCCCAATACGGCGAACCCGACGAGGAGCCCGTCACCGATACCGCGGAGATCAGCTCCGCGGAGGCCGCCGAGATCCTGGGCTACAGCAAGCGGTACGTCTGCATGATCGCCGCTGACCTCGACGGGCGCCGCGTCGGGCGCCGCCTGTGGGTGTTCTCCCGCGCGACCGTGCAGGCGTACGCCGAAGCGCGCCGGATCGCCTGACTTCTCTTATGGGAAGGTGGGCGACCGGCGCGCGCTCACGCTGGGGGTATGCGAGACATGATCCCCAGCGTCCACCACATCAAGACGATGCGCGACCATCAGGCGCTCGACGTCGCGCTATCGGCGATGGGCGATGCGGGGAAGTATTCGTCCGCGCTGAGCGTGGCCGAGCAGGCTGACGAGCGCCTGCGCGGACTCACCCCGCCGCCCCCGTACAGCGTCGAGATCGCGCGCATCCTCGACGCCGGCGAACTCCCCGCCGACTTCACCGAGTGGGCGCGCATCCAGACCGGCGCCGAGGCCGTGCACGAGACCGAGCGCCGGGCGCTCACCGCGCTGCGTGATCAGGCCGCCGCCCTGTGCTGGAACACCTTCACCGTCAACGCTCCCGAGATCCTGGGTCACTTGCATCGGCAGCTCATCGAGTGTGTCGAGCAGGCCCGACCGGCCGCCGAAGTCCTCGCCACGCTGCCGAACGCCGAGGCCGCGTTGCGCTCGGGGGGCGACGCCGTCGCGGCATTCGGTGCGGTGGACGTGCAGTGGTCGAACTACCTCGAGATCCGCAAGGCGCAGAACAAAGTCATGCTCGAGTGCTTCGATGGCACCGTGCGCGTCGACTGCCGCTCACGCAGATGCGATGACCCCGACGCCGACGACTGCCACTTCTCCAACATGGATCAGCTCTGGCCGAACTGGCGCAAGGGTGGCGTACCTGACAACTACACCCTGGTCGGGAACGAGTCAGAGCAGCACAACCGCATGGTCCAGCCGTGGCCCGAACGCGGTCCGCTGCGCTTCGTCTGGTTCATCAACAACGGCGCCGAGTTCTGGGTACCGACAGAGCGCCAGATCGAAGGGCTCAGGCGTTGGCGGATCAACCTGCAACGCGAGATCGAGCTGACGCGGGGCCCGGAGTGGACGCGCCGCGGCAAGAACAAACACCTCGGCCCGGAGGAACTTCGGCGCGCCGCTTGGAAGAACCGGCCGTTCATGACGATCCCGGCGTGAGGACACCAACATGACCGACACATTCGACAGCACCAGCTCGCACTGGTCGGCTGACCGGTGACCCCAGGGGGTGGGACGGGGTCCCCCGGTCACCTCAAGGCATCGGGACGCACTGCTGAATCTGATCCCCGCATGCATTTCTCTGATTCCGGGGGTGGACCGGTGAGCCGGGCGGGGGGTGGTTCCTGTGCGGCGTAGCAGTGAGGCCCGAAAGATGCTGCGCGCGTTGGACGCTGAGCTCGAGAGTGTGTCTCGTCGGATGGGTCGCGCGGTGGAATGGTCCGAGCGGGACCGGGCTGTTTTGGAGCTGATCGCGTCGAATATCGACCGAAAAGTGGACCTTTCCGAGCGGTATTGCGAGGCGGAGGACACCAAGACGCGCGTGAAGTTGTCCGCGGAGCTGCGGTTGCTCGAGGCGGCATTGGCGCGGTTGTTGAAGCAGATCGACCCGGAACCGGTGATGACACCCGCGCGTCGGTCGGTGCAGGCGTCGCAGGCGGCCCGGTCCCGATGGGAGCGGCGCCGTGCCTAATTTCGTCTCCGATGCCGTTGCTACCGCCGGGCTGTACCGGTGGGTGGGCGAGCAGTTGGAGCGGTTGCACGCTCGCCCTGATCCGCGGGCAGCACAGGGGACCGTCGAGCCTGCGATTCCGCGCCAATTGGCCCGATTCCGGGAAAGGCTCCCGGTGACGGTGCCAGCGTGGCTACTGGACGGGCACAGTGCGCGCTCGGCGGGGTTCTTCGGCGTGGTTCCCGACGATCGACATTTCCGAGCATCGGCGTATGTGGTCGGCCCGGATGACACGGTGATGGAGGATGGTGCGTAATGCCCCAGTACGACGCTGGTACGGCTGGTATCAAGATCAAGCCGTCCTTCCGGGACTTCGTGCGTGAGACCGAGACCGAGCTGAAGCGTTACGACTTCAGCATGGACGTCCGCGTCGGCGCCGATACCGCGACCGCCCGCGCGGAGATAGAACAACTCCAGCGCATCGCCCGCGAAAACCAGACCTTCCGGATGAGCGCGGACACCCGCGTCGCCGCCGCCGAAGTCGAGAACCTTCAGCGTATCGCGCGGGAGAACCAGACCTTCCGCATGGACGCCAACACCGCGACCGCGGCAGCGGAGATCGAGGCGCTGAAGCGAGCCATGCGCGATGGGTGGACGGTCACCCCGTCCGTCAACGGCGCGCGGGCTCGCGGCGGCATGTCCAGCCTCACCTCGGATCTGCGGCGGATGGGCACGCTGAACATCACCGTCGCCGGTGTCGTCGGCGCACCAGGTGTCCTGGCTCAACTGCTGGCCATCGCCGACGCAGCCAAGAACGTCGCCAATCTCGTCGGGCTGATCCCCGCAGTGGGATTCGGCGCCGGTGTCGGTGTCGCGGGCATCGCGACCGGTCTGTCCGGTATCCCGGCGGCGTTCAAGGCGTTGAAGTCCGAGGCCGCGGGATCGGCGTCGTCGCTGGCCGATCAGCGTCAGAAGCTGGTCGCGGTCCGTCACGCCGAAGAGGACGCTGCCTCCACCACCCGGGCGTTGAACACTGCCTACAGGGATGCGTCACGGTCGATCCGGGACATGAATCTCGACCTCGACGAGCAGAAACTCTCGGTAGAGGACGCCTCGATCTCGGTGGACGAGGCCGGCAAACGCCTGGCCGAGGTGCAATTCGATCCAACCTCGGATTCCACCGCTCGCCGCCGCGCCCAGAACACCTACGACGAGGCACTGGCACGGCTGCGCCGACAGCAGATCGCCATGCAGGATCTCCAGCAGGACACCGCCGAGGCCAACGCCGCGGGGGTGTCCGGCTCCGATCAGGTCGCCGCGGCCCAACGTGCACAGGCCCGCGCCGCCGACGCCTTGCTCACCGCGCAGGAGAACCTGGCGCAGACACCCGGCGGAGGCGGCGGCGCCGACAAGTTCGCCGAGGCGATGGCGGATTTGTCGCCGAACGCTCGTGAGCTGGTGACCGATATCCGGTCGCTCGGTGGTGCGTGGACCGAGGCGCGGAAGGCCAGCCAAGACGCGCTGACCAACGGCATGGGCCCGGCTATCAAGGATCTCGCCGAGGCGCAGTTGCCGAATCTGCGTGAGGGTCTGGTCGGTGTCAACACCGCCATCAACAGCGGTCTACGGGCATCGATCGCGTCGCTGGCCAGTGACGCCAACAAGGCCGATTTCAAGAAGTCGTTGGACAACACCGCTCTGGGGTTCGCCAACGCGGCAAAGGGCGCTGGTCCGTTGACCGATGCGCTCACAAAGCTCGTGACGGTCGGGTCGGAATTCCTGCCGCAGTTCGGTACGGCGATCGACAACGCCGCGAATCGATTCGACAACCTGATCCAGCGCACGGCCGCCGATGGGTCGCTGAAGAAGTGGCTCGAAGACGGCATCACCTCGACGAAGACGCTGGGTTCGATCGCCCACAACACCGGTTCCTCGTTTCTGTCGTTGCTGCGCGCGGCTGGTGACAACGGGCAGACATTGCGGTCGCTCGACGAAATGACAGAACGTATGGCGCGGTTCCTCAAATCCACTGAGGGACAAGCGGAGTTGAAGGCGTTCTTCAATGAGGCCCGCGAGAAGATGGACGCCCTGAAACCGATCCTGTCGCAGCTGCCGGAAATCCTCGGCGGGGTCTACAACGGGTTCCAGGCATGGGCGAACATCACGTTGCCGTTCCTGCGGGTGGCCGCGGATCTCATGGCGGCGCATCCGCAGCTCGTGCGAGATGTGGTCATCGCCTATCTGGCGGTGAAGACGATCGGCCCGATATTCGATGGTGTGCGGTTGGCGATCGGCAACGCGAACACCGCTGTCGGGAATTTCCGGCAGGGACTGTCGGGGTCGACCGGCGCGACCGGTGCGGTCGGCGCGCTGGGTGCCGCGCTCGGTCCGGCCGGTGTGCTCGGTGTCGCCGCTCTGTCGGTCGGTGCCGGGCTGGGCCTGTCGTACCTGGCAAAACAGCATGCCGAGGCGGAAGAGGCTGCCCGCAAACAGCAATCGAGGCTCGAGGCGCTGGGCGACACTCTCGACAAGACCTCCGGTCTCACCACCCAGGCCACGATCACTAAGGCGGCCGAGGACCTAGGCAAGGGCGGATTCCTCGAGCGTGCCCGCACTCTCGGTGTCGATGGCCGCCAGCTCACCTTGGCTGCCCTGGGACTCGCGCCAGACGCCAAGTCTCAGATCAACGAGCGGTTGACGCGGATCATCCTCGAGCAGGTGCCGAAGGACGCGAGCGGCGCGATGCAGTTCGAGCAGACTCGCCAGACCCTGGGCCTGTCGAAAGAGGATGTCGCGCAAGCATTGCAAGGCATCCCCGAGGCCGTTGCCAGATTCGATCAGGCGTGGGCGAAGAAGGGCAACGGCAGTATCAAGGACCTGGCCGAGCTGAAAGCGGCTCTCAACGACATCGGCGAGTCCGCCGCCACACTCGGCGGAGAGATGAACAACACAGGCTCCAAGATCGCCGAACTCGGCAAACAGACCGTCGCGATCGACCAGGCCAGCAACGGCATGCACGAACTCACCGAGCAGGGCAAGAAGGTCTTCGACGGGGTCGGCGTCTCGGTCGACAAGGTCTCAGCGTCCACGGTGGTATTGAACTCCGCCACCGATGAGCAGATCGCGAAGTTGAAGGAGATGGGCTACCAGGCCGAACGGCTGCCCGGCAACAAGACCGTTGTGGTCACCCTCGACAACGCCAAGGCCAAGGCCGATATCAAGGAGATGGCCGACACACCGCTGAACGTGAAGGTGAACTTCGAGATCGGCAAGTTCAGCGGTGCGCAGGCCAGCGGCACCGTCACCGCGGCGATACCGGCGAACGCGATCGGTGGTCGACTCCCGACGACCGGGCCCGGCACCGACAGGCGTGACGGGTTCCTCGGCGTCGCCGCCGCATCGGGTGCACCTCTGGCGTGGCTCGACGGCGGGGAGTGGATCATCAACCGCGACAGCTCGGCCCGCTATCACAAGGAACTGGCCGCTATCAACGCGGGCACCTTCCCGCGCCACGAAGAAGGCGGCATCATCGGCCGTATCAAGGCGCTCGACGAGTACGCGCAGAAACGCAACGGCACCCCGTACGGCGGTATCAATGACTGCTCGGGCCTGATCTCCCAGCTCGCCAACGTCGCGGCCGGATTGCCCGCTCTCAACGGGCGCATGTCAACCGCCAACGAGGGCGAATGGCTGGGCGCGTTGGGTTGGTCCAGCGGGAAGGGTGGGGCGGGCGCGTTCCGGGTCGGCTGGATCAACGACCCCTCCATGCCAGCTGGTGGTCATACCGCGGGCACGCTGCCCAACGGCGTGAACGTCGAGTCCAACGGATCGCAGGGTGTGTTGTACGGCGGGTCGGCGGCGGGCGCGTTCCACCCGATGTTCAACCAGTGGTCCTTCCTGCAAATGCAGGTCGCATCCACCTCTCCGACGGTTCCCGGCGTCGGCGGCACGGGCACAGCAGACACCTCGGGCGTCACGACCCAGTCGGTGCTGAGTCCGCAGGCCGCGCTGCCCGGCCGCCGTAGTGACACCGAGCTCCAGCGGTTGCAGGGTGAGGCTGCGGTCGATGCCGCCAACAGCGAACGCAACCGGGTCTACGCCGACCCGAATTCCACCGAGCAGGACCGGATCGCGGCGGACCTGAAATACCAGCAGGCGCAGAACAGCTTGGAATCTTCGCAGAAGAAGAAGGACGAGTCGACCCCGCCGAATCTCCAAGGAATCTTCTCCAAGGCCGGAAGCATCCTGGCTACCGGCTTGCTGTCGATGTTCGGACTGGAGAACTCGGTTCTGTCCGAGACCAACACCTACAACAGGGCCGCCACGACCGCGTTGAACTTCTACCAGCAGCAGAACGGCCAACTCGATCAGCAGGGCTACGCCTACACCCCGAAGAACCTGCCCTCCATGGTCACCACCGTCACCCCGCAATCCTCGGCGCCGGTCAACGATCCGGCCTTGGCCAACGCGGCGCCCGCGCCCGCGGCGGAAACCTCGGCGAGTACCGGCAATTCGGTGGTCGACGCGGTGAAGAACGCTATGTCGCCGGTGGGGTGGAACACCGGGCCACAGTGGTCTGCCCTGGACGAATTGGTCAGCCACGAGTCGAGCTGGAACCCGACCGCGCAGAACCCGTCCAGCACCGCATACGGCCTGTTTCAGTTCCTGGATCAAACCTGGGGAACGGTGGGCGGGTCGAAGACCTCGGACCCGTACCTGCAAGCCGTGTACGGGCAGCGCTACATATCTCAACGCTACGGCGACCCGTCGAAGGCGTGGAGCTTCTGGCAGGCGCAGAACCCGCATTGGTACGACCAGGGCGGTGTCGCCTCCGGGCGCGGGTTCTTGGCCAAGCAGACGCTCAAGCCCGAACGGGTGCTCTCCCCCCGCGAGACCGAGACGTTCCACTCGGCCCTGCCCCTGCTCGAATCGATCAATGCCTCGGCATGGGGACCGCGCCGCATCGACCCCAGCGGTTTCCAGGCCGCCCCCGCGACCGCGCAGGTATCCGCTGGCGGATTCTCCCCGACCATCAACGCTCGGGTTGCCGACGTCAGCGATCTTGCCGAGCTGGTAGAACGCCAAGCGCACAAACGGGCAATCGGACTCATGGCCGCATTGCCGTGACCGCCGTCGCGGGGTCAATTGACCCCGGGGGTACTCACATGCGAGTACCCCCCGAGTGGGTCTAGGCCGGTTCGGGCGGCCGGTCGAATGCCTCGATCGTCGCTTTACTCGTCGACGGATCCTGTAGCACCAGCTCCCACGGACCGGTATTGATGTCGAAGCTCTTGCCGAACCCGATCCACTTTCCAGCCATGCGAGTGCCGGTCAGCTCGATCAGCAGCTGTATAGCGCCGTGGTACCGGGCGCCACGGTAGTAGCCCTGCGGTGCGGTGCGCTCGGTCCATGTCCCCGTCGCCACGTTGCCATCGATGGTCAGGTCCATTTCCATGCTCGAGGCCGCCGACCCCGGCAGGCTCCGCACAGTCAGCACGTCGTCGTGTTGCAGCACCACGACATGGTGAACCGCGGTGAACGTGGCGTCCCTGCCGCTCGAGTAGTACTCGTAACGCGACAGCCAGATACCGGAATAGTTGCCAGGGTTCGGCCTCGGTGCGGCGGTCGCTGATTCGAGCGGCACTCGGCCGATGGCCGAATCAACCACATGCCCGTTCTCGTCGTCGCTGGATAGGGACCGGCCGGCCATGACCGCACCGAACCCAAGGGATTCGATTGGCATTCTCATCACCTTTTCGAGGGCGCGCACATGCGACGCCCGCGGATTGAGGGTTGTTCCCGCTTCCCAGCGTTGCACCAGCCGCTTCGTCGCGCTCGTACAACCGACGTCGCGCAATGCTCGGGCCAAGTCGTCCTGGCTCATCCGGCGCGCGTTCCGCGCTGCTCGCAGTGCTGTGTTAGGTGTGCCGCCCATGCTGCCACGCTAGAGCAATGACGTCGGAATGTCGCCTGGAATAGGTACCGATCGACGCCGGTTGCGTCGTCGCTCGGTCACGGCCCTAAGAACGACGCTGGAGGTGGCCCCGCCGCCGGGTTGACACCCCGAACCGTCCGGCCCAGCACTGAGCCGCCCGGCCGGACGGATGTCCTCGGCGGTGGGTGCCTTCCAAACACATTGCAGGGGAAAGGGTTGGCGAGTGAATGCGCTCGGTGTGATCGACCTGGACGAAACCGAAGACCTCGACGAGGGACGACGCAAGCTACGACGGATCGCCACCCGGGCCGGTTTGACTCTGGCCGATGTGCTGACCTTCCGACAGGCTCAACAGGGCTGGGTGTTCCACATGCTCGAGGCCGTACACCGCCTCAGCGCGCACGCGGTAGTCATCGGCGATATTCGTCACTTGCACGGTCTCGAGAAGGCCGTGACCGGTGTTGCGGACCTGCACGCCGGTGATGGCCTGATCTACCGGTACGTCGGGTACGGGCGCGGCCACACGCGACCGTCGCGGGCGCATCTGGCGGGTGGCCGATGACCTGGGTACAGCTGGGCCTCGCCGCGGTCATTGCGATACCGGCCGCGGTCGCCGTCGCGATGATCTTCTGGCCGTCCGACTACAGCGCACCGCCGACCGGCGAAGACCCGGAACCGACCCGGCCGCTGCGGCGCCCTCTCGTGGGCACAAAATGGGCACGGAATGTGACAAAACCAGGTGATTTCTGACAGCTTCTAGTTAGACATTTCCGCAGGTAGAGCTAGGTATCGTCCTCTGAACTGCATGGCAAAAGGGGTTCGATTCCCGGCAGCTCCACAAGGCCCCCGATCTGTTAGACCCAGTTCGGGGGTCTTTTCATGCTCCGACTACGCGGAGATTCGGCGTCGTGGGCACATCTCGCGTCGGTACCGCGCAGCCCTCGCCCATACGTTCGACCACGTCGTTGAGATCGTCCTCGAACAGATGGCGTTCTCGAGCGTCATCGTGGCTTGCCCGCAGCCTCACCGGGGCGGCTCTTCTCGTGCGGCGTAGGTTCGGTTCGCGTCATGTGTCCGCTGTGTGTAGTGCGAAACCTTTTGGCGCAGTGGAGCCTCGGTCGTTATTCTGCAGTTCGTGACGGACAGCGATTCTCGGGATTGGCAGCCATTCAGCAGCCGCAATGCGGGTCGGCCTATCGACCTGGGTTGGCATGAAGATGTCCCACAGTCGTTGGAGCACTCGCTTCGGGAGTGGCTCTACCATCAGTTCGTGCTCGATCGCGGAGTTCGTCAGCGGGTTGCCGCACGCCTTCGGTACGTGCCGAGTGATCACTACTGGTATCACGAAATGTGTGGGGTGCCGACCGAGGCCCTGTTGGATTGGGTTGATGCCACTCTGCACGTCTGGACTGATGCCGAGGACTCTCACACCAGAAGTGAGATCCGAAAGCAGGTGAAACTGGTTGACGATGTCCTGCGTGATGGGCGCTCGGTGTGGATGGTCAGCGAAAAGCGCGACTCGTTGGAACGGAGGCAAGATCCGACGGTCACGGCCGCTGTGCGGCAAGCGGGTGAAAGTGCTGTTGCAGCTGATCGAAATGCGGCCGGCGCTCACCTACAGGTTGCGTGGGATGCTGCGCACCGGTTCCGGCCTGATCCATCCACGGCATACCGGGAAGCGATTCTTGCTGTCGAGGCGGCGGCGATCCCTGTCGTTGTGCCTACCCAAGCTGGCGCCGCCTTGGGGCATGTGCTGGGGCAACTCAGAAACCAGGGACATCTATACGGACTTGCAATCTGTGACAAATCTGGTGTCTCGATCCCCTGACGGCAGTGGCGTTGATGATCGGGCTGCTATGGGAAGGTCACACAGATCGGCACGAAGGCATGACACCTCCGCCTCCGATCACGCCGGAAGCTGCCCAGATGGCGTCGACACTCGCTGTCGCTCTCGTTCAGATGTTTACGACCGGAGCAATCAAGCGCCACCACCGTTGAAGTTCGGACGCAGCCGGGTTCAGGCTGCGTCTGTATGGTGGCTGGTGAAGTTCACTCGGGTGTCTTCGGCGTCGAGTGCGATGTTGAGGGTGGCGTCGAGGGCGTCGGCGAGTTTGGCGAGTAGGGGGAGAGTCGGCACTGTATCGGAGCCTTCGATGCGCGATATTTTGGCTTGGGTCAGGCCGGCGCGTTCGGCGAGGTCGGCTTGGGTGAGTCCGAGTTCGGTGCGGCGGTCGTAGACGGCTTTGGCCAGTGCCATCGAGAGCCGGATCTCTCGGCGGGCATCGGTGACTTCGTCTGGCTCCGTGTAACTCTCGGCGAGCTTGCGTTCTCGGAGGGTCTTCCAGCGTGCGTGGCTCATCGGTCCAGCTCTCCTCTCTCGATGATGCGGAGGAATTCCTCGTGTGCGGGTCCGTGTTCGGCTTGGCAGGTCTGTTGTGCGAGTTTCGCTCGTTTGATCTCGGCGTCTTCTCGCATCCGTGTCTTGCGGAACACTGTCAGCAGGATGACTCGTCGTCCGGGTGTGAGCCAGTAGGTGATGCGGATGGCGGCGCCATCCAGTGTCGGGCGCAACTCGCGGATGCCGTCGCCGAGATATCGGGCGTAGGGTTCGCCCAGCGATTCTGCTCGTTCGGCCAGCAGGCCGACGTATTCATCGATCTTGAGGAAGTGTCTGGCCGGCAGCGCTTCCAGCCAGTCTCGAACCTCGGGCTCGATCTCGATGGCGAACAGTTCGCTCACGGTGCCAACGGTATATGTTGTTGACGACATACGGCAAGGTGCTGGCTAGGGTGGCGTTCGCTGCCAGTTATCCACTTGCCGGATCGTGATTGCAGAAATCCACACCCTCAACGGTACTGTCCACCCCTCGGCCGAATCGTCACTCCGGCCTCCCGTAGCACCTTCGCGACCGTCCGCTTGGCCATGTGGTGCTCCCGTTTCAGTTGCGCCATCGACGCCCCGGCCTCGTACTCGGCAACGATCGTCGCGGCCTCATCAGCGGCGAGATGTTTCTTCGGGCCACCGGATGACCTGGGCGCGGGCGACTGCTTCGCTTGGCGTGGACTGTCGGCCTCCACCTGCTTCCATAGGTCGGCGAACCTATCGAGGAGGCCGCATTGTTTCGAGTAAGTTCCCGCGAGGTCCACGAGACGGAAACCCGCAGGTCGACGACCTGCGGGTTTCCGTTTTTCGATGACTGGATCGGGGCAGGTGGTGGGCGGTATCTGTACCTGCGGATTTGCACCGGCCGCGGTTCGATTCCCAGTATGTCTCTGAGGTCGCATCGAACCCGACAGGCATAAGGATTAGTTATAATTGTCCGGTGCGATGGAGCATTGTGCTGCTCGAGCCGGTCAATGACTGGTTCCTCGACCTGGTGAAGAACGAGCCGATGATCGCCGACAAGATCGAGGAAGCATTGGACGAACTGGCTGAGCGTGGACCGGAGCTGGGAAGGCCGTTGGTCGATTGAATCCACTTCAGCAAGGCGCTGCACAACCTCAAAGAGCTTCGTCCTCGAACCCCGGCGGGTTCCGAGATCAGGATGCTGTTCGTCTTCGACCCAACGCGGGAGGCGATCGTGTTGGTTGCTGGGGACAAGTCCGGCCAGTGGAATCGTTGGTACCGAGATGCGATCCCCCTCGCCGAACAGCGCTATAGCGACTACCGAGCAACGAAGGAGGAGTCATGAAAGGTGTGTCTTGGGAAGAGGCCAAGCGCCGAGCTCGCGAAATCGACCCGACATGGGATTCCCCTGAGCGCATCGCGGCGCGAGACGAGAGCCGCGAGCAGATGCGCGCGGAGCAGCGCGGACACCAGCTTGCCGAACTCCGCAAGCAGTGCGGAGTGACGCAGGCCGAGGTCGCTGAGCTGATGGGGGTTTCGCAGGCAAGGGTGTCGCAGATCGAGCACGGCAAGATCACGTCCATGGACTTGGTTCGCGAATACATCGTCGCGCTCGGAGGAACCCTGGATGTTGTTGCTCACGTTGGTGATTGGAGCGTCAAGGTCGCCTAGCCTTTTCGGAGCATGAATCGGTCTCGTGCCCTTGCGGATCCGGTCAAGTCGCAGCATAGATCCTGCCTGACTCACGATGTCCGGTGGTATCACCGCTGCTGTGATCGGGGCTGCTGCGGCGATGAGAGCCCCGCTCCGTGCTCACGACGGTGAGGTCTGTCATTATCGATTCCGGGGGGTCGTCGTTTTCTGGTAGTCAATTTTACGCGGTGGGATTTGTTTCGGTAACCCGGAAATTCATTGAAATGGCGAGTTCCCCCCGGCGTTCTGGCGTGGGTGCACTCTGTGTTGTTTCCGGCTCGGCGAGTCTTTCGCGGATTCACCTCGAGTCTATTTCGTATTTCGTAGCGCCCAGTTGCGCGCGGACGACTGGTCGTGCCGGTATTCGCGTGTGTAGTGGGTGCGGGGTGTCAGGTACCGGATATGCCGCCATCCCTTACAGGGGCGGACTGTGCATCCGCCCAGTTCGCGTTGTGGATGCCGAATCGCTCGGTATTCCACCGACAGCGATTCGCGAATCTGTCCCGATTGACTCGTACAGCGATTGATTCACACGGTCGGCACGGCCATCCGCTGCCGCGCTCCGTCAGGATTCGGGGGTGCCGTAGAGGGCCGCTATCTCCTTGGAGGTGCCCCAGCGGGTGTAGGTGGGGGATTGGGGCCAGCCTTGGGGGGAGTCCTGCCATTCTTCCTGGCGGCCGTAGGGGAGGAGGTCTATGAGGGGGAAGGTGTGGGTCAGTTGTTCGGTGCCCCGGCCGTTGGTGTGCCAGGTGCGGTAGACCTTGTCGCCGTCGCGGAGGAAGACATTGACGGCGAAACCGCCGTTCGGTGGGGCGCCGACATCGGTGCCGAAGGGGCTGTTGGCGGTGGAGTACCAGGTCATGGCGTTGCCGACGCGGCGTTTGTAGGCGAGGGCCGCATCGATCGGGCCCTGGGTGACGATGACGAAACGGGCGTCGTAGTTGTCGAGGAATTCCAGGCGGGTGAACTGGGACGTGAAACCGGTGCAGCCGGGGCACTGCCACTGCTGGTCCGGGAACCACATGTGGTTGTAGACGATCAGCTGGGACTGTCCGTCGAAGATGTCGGCGAGGTGGATCGGGCCGTCCGCGCCTTCCAAGAGGTAGTCGGGCATTTCTACCATCGGGAGTCGGCGGCGCTGGGCGGCGATGGCGTCGAGTTCCCGGGTCGCGGCCTTTTCGCGGGCCCGCAGCGCGTCGAGTTCGGTCTGCCAGGTCGCGGCGTCGACGATGGGCGGCAGTGCGTTTGTGGTCATGGATTCCTCACGTCCGCGGTTGTAGGTCTGTAGATGTCGACGCCGCTCGGTCGACGAACTCATCGGTCCGGGCGGAGCTGTCCATATTTCGCCCGCGTCCGCGGGGGCACCTACGAAGTCCGCTTCGGGTTTCGAGGAAATGGTTCGGCGGACGGCACGATGAATCGGGTCACGGGTGGGTGTCCGATACAACCGGGGTCTGGTCGCCTCGAGGGGTTCGGGACGACGGGTGGACGGGTGGGATCAGGCGGCGGGTTCGGGGCGCAGGATGAGCAGGGTGATCTCGCTCGGGGCGAAGACGCGCAGTTGGGGGCCCCAGAAACCGGTGCCGCGGCTGGTGTAGAGGCGGGTGCGGTCGCCGTGGCGGCTCAGGCCGGCGACGACCGGCTGTTCGAGGCGCACGAGATAGTGGAACGGCCAGATCTGGCCGCCGTGGGTGTGGCCGGAGATCTGGAGGGCGACCCCGGCCGCGGCGGCTTCGCGGACCTGCCGGGGCTGGTGGGCGAGCAGCATGATCGGGAGGCCGGGGTCGGCGCCCGCGAGGGCGGCGGTGAGGTCGGGGCCGTGATCGGGCAAGCCGACGCCGGTGGGGTCGTCGATGCCCGCCACGACCAGACTGTCGCCGCCGCGGGTGACGATCTCGTGCTGGTTGTGCAGTGGTTGCCAGCCGATGCCGGTCATATGGTCGATCCAGCCCTGGGCGTCGCCGAAGTATTCGTGGTTGCCGGTGATGTAGTAGCGGCCGTGCGGGGCGACGACCTTGCCGAGCGGGTCGACCTGCGGATGCCGTTTCGCCACGGAGCCGTCGGCGAGGTCGCCCGCGTGACAGGCGATATCGGGATGCTGCGCGTTCACCGTTTCCACGACTCGCTCCGACCAGCGCACGCGGTTCAGCGCCGCGTAGTGGGTGTCGGTGACCACGACCACGCGCAGTCCGTCGAGTCCGGGGCCGAGTCCGGGAACGGGCACTTCGAGGGTGCGCACCCGCGGCACTCGCCTCGCCTCGACTACGCCCCACCCGACCAGCGCGCTCGCGACCACGAAGACACCCGCCGCCACGATCGGTGCGGGATCGTCCACACCGATCCGCCCGAGTACGAAACCCGCGACCAGTCCGATCAATGACCAGCTGAAATAGATCCAGCTGGCGCCGAGCAAGGTGTCGCCGACGACGCTCGCCGCGTCCGACTGGCGGGGGCCGTGTCCGAGCAGCATGGTCGCGGGCAGGGTGAGGAAGCCGACCGCGAAGACGGCGGTGCCGAACCAGAACAGCGTGTCCGCGTGGTCGGCGGGCGCGGCGACGAGCGTCCACCACGGCAGGGCGAACAGTAGTGCGGGGATGGCAAGGAACAAGACGACGCGGGGCACGTATTTCAACAGGGTCCTCGGAAACGCGGGGGTTGCGCGCGGCATGTCGGCCCGGCGCGCCGTGACCACCGACGATACCGGCACTCGGTGGGTGGTCGTGTTCGGCGCGGTCGCGGCTGACGGCTTCGCACGGTCGCCGTCGCGAAGAAAACGGGATGCGCCCGTGCGATGCGTCCTCTACCGTGCCGCACATGAAGCACGCTGTCCGTCCGGCCTTCCTCGCCGCGGCGGTGACGGTCGTGCT
Source organism: Nocardia arizonensis (assembly GCF_001310275.1). Taxonomy (GTDB): domain Bacteria; phylum Actinomycetota; class Actinomycetes; order Mycobacteriales; family Mycobacteriaceae; genus Nocardia; species Nocardia arizonensis. The sequence continues at coordinate 135,030 of NZ_LGYZ01000087.1, read as the reverse complement.
GTGGGCCTCGGCGTTCGTCTTCATCCGGTCCGCGGGCGCGGACTTCTCGCCGGGTGCGCTCGCCCTCGGTCGCCTGCTAACGGCATCGGTCACCCTCGTGGTCATCCTGCTCGTCACCGGGGAGGGTCTGCCCGCGCGCGGGGCGTGGCGGGGGATCCTGCTCTCGGGGGTGCTCTGGTTCGGGGTCTACATGGTGGCGCTGAACTGGGGCGAGCGGCACGTCGACGCGGGAACGGCGGCGATGGTGATCAATGTCGGTCCGGTGCTGATCGCTGTATTGGGCGGTCTCGTGCTCGGCGAAGGTTTTCCTCGCAGGCTCGCCGCGGGCATCGCGGTCTCGTTGACCGGGGCGATCGTGGTCGGGATGTCGAATTCGGGTGACGGTGGGAGTGCGGCGTTCGGGGTGGCGCTGTGTGTGCTCGCCGCCGCGACGTGGGCGGTGTCGGTCGTCGCGCAGAAGCCCGCGCTCACACACGCCTCCGCGCTCCAGGTGACGACCGGCGGCTGTCTCGTCGGCACCGTGGCGTGTCTGCCGTTCGCGGGCGTGCTGGTGGGCGAGGTCGCCGCCGCGCGGCTTACCTCGACGCTGAGCGTGGTGTACCTGGGCGTCTTCCCGACCGCGGTGGCGTTCACCACCTGGGCATACGCCCTCGCGCGCACGACCGCGGGGCAGATGGGCGTCACCACGTACGCGGTGCCCGCGCTGGTCGTCGCCATGGCGTGGCTCGCGCTGGGTGAGGTGCCCGCGCCCGCCGCGGTACTCGGCGGTCTGCTGTGTCTGTCGGGAGTGGCGATCTCGCGCTCCGGTCGCCGCGAGAAGATCGGCGCCGCTATCGGTTCGGAGAGTCCGGTTCCGGAGTCGCCGCCGCGCTGACCGTGCCCGGCGTCGGCCGATCGGGTCGCGCACTCGTGTCGGCGCGACCGCTACGCCTGCGGGCCCGGTCGGTGCGGTGGCATCGGTTCGCCCGCGTAGCGCGGGTCGGGCGGGCGGCGGACCATCGGTGCGGAGGGCATCGATGTGGAGGGCATCGGTGGCGGGGCGGTGGCGGGCCGGTTCTCGTACGGTGGTCGGACGCGTTCGGAACCTCGGGGCGGCGGCGGATATCCGCCCGGCGGGCGCGGTGTCCGCGGCGCCGGTCCGCTGTCGTCGTGGCGGGTCCGCGGTGGTCGCGCCGGGGTCGGGCGGGCCGTGGCCGCCGCGGCGCGTGGACCGAAATCGTAAGCGGTCTCGGCATGTTCGGCCTCGTCTATACCGTCGAACTCGGCGTGCTTGTCGATGCGGAATCCGATCGTCTTGTGCACCAGCCACGCGAGCACGGCGGCGCAGACGAAGGAGTAGGCGAATACCGCGCCCGCCGCGATGGCCTGACGGGACAACTGCGTCCAGCCGCCGCCGTGCAGCAGGCCGTCGTTGCCCGCCGGATTCACCGACTCGTCGGCGAACACACCAACCAGCAGGGTGCCGACCAGGCCCCCGAACAGGTGCACGCCGACCACGTCGAGCGAATCGTCGTAGCGGAAGGTGAATTTCAGCGCCACCGCGAGCGCGCACACCACCCCCGCGACCCCACCGATCGCCAAAGCCCCTGCGGGATCGACGAATCCGCAGGCGGGGGTGACGGCCACCAGCCCGGCGACGGCCCCCGACGCCGCGCCGAGCGTGGTGGGTCTGCCGTCGCGGATCTGTTCCACGATGATCCACGCCAGCGAGGCGGCCCCGGTGGCGATGGTGGTGTTGGTGAAGGCCAGCGCGGCGAGATCGTTGGCGCCCAGGGCCGAGCCCGCGTTGAATCCGTACCAGCCGAACCACAGCAGTGCCGCGCCGAGCAGTGTGAACGGCACATTGTGCGGACGCGGCGTGCTCTGCGGCCAGCCGCGCCTGCGGCCGACCACCAGGGCTACCGCCAGACCCGCGGCGCCCGCGTTGATGTGCACCGCGGTGCCGCCCGCGAAATCGAGTGCGCCCAGATCGTTGGCTATCCAGCCGCCGCGATCGTCGGACGTGCCCGCCGCATCGGTGTCGGTGAATCCGTCGAAGCTGAAAACCCAATGGGCGACCGGGAAATAGACCACCGAACACCATCCGACGGCGAACACCATCCACGACCAGAATCGGGCGCGTTCGGCGAGCGACCCGGAGACGAGCGCGGTGGTGACGACCGCGAACATGAGCTGGAACATGACGAACGACAGGGTCGGGATCTGATGGCCCGCCGGTCCCGACAGCGTGCCCTGGGTCGCACGCAGCAGGGCGTGGGACATGTCGCCGACCAGACCGCCGTAGGCGTCGTCGCCGAATGCCTCGCTGTAGCCGTAGAGCAACCAGAGGGTGCTCACCACACCCAGCATGCAGAAATTCATCATCAGCATGTTGAGCACGCTCTTGGCGCCGACCATGCCGCCGTAGAAGAACGCAAGGCCGGGTGTCATCACCATGACCAGTGCGGTGGCGGCCAGGACCCACGCGGTATCTCCCGAATTCACTTCCGTACCCCTTGTCCAACGGGTTCGCCTGAAGCATCGGAAGGTCCTGTTTCTGCGACACGCCCGGCGTGTTTCGGCTCCGTGAAGTTTGCCCGAGCGCCGCCGCGCGTGCCGGATTGTCGTGGCGGCAATGGAATCGCTACGGTGTGTGCGCTGATCGGCATTCGGGAAATTCGAGGTGAGGGGGATGGGTGGGTCTGTCACGTCGACGGTTCGTCGCCGCGGTCGCGGCCGGTGGAGCGACGGTTGCGCTCGGTGCGCCGCGGGCGAGCGCCGCGCGGTCGCCGGTGCTGGAGCCGGGGAATCCCGAGTTCGCGGCATTGCGGGCGCGCGGATACAACAGCAGATTCGCCGCGAACCCGAAGAAGATCTTCGTGCCGAGCACCGCCGACGAGGTGTGCGACGCGGTGGCGGATTCCGTCGCCGAGAACCTCGGATCGGCAGTGCGTTCGGGCGGACACTGCTTCGAGGATTTCGTCGACAACGACCGAACCGGTTCGATCATCGATCTCGGGCGGATGCGCGCGGTGCGCTGGGACGAGCAGCACCGGGCCTTCTCGATCGAGGCGGGCGCCGAACTGAACGATGTCTACACGGCACTGACGCAGGGGTGGGGCGTCACGATTCCGGCGGGCATCTGCCTGGGGGTCGGGATGGGCGGACACGTGCCCGGCGGCGGCTACGGACCGCTGTCGCGCGGGCTCGGACTCGTCGTGGACCACCTGTACGGCGTCGAGGTGGTGACGGTCGACGCGAACGGTGCGGCCGAGACGGTGGTGGCCACCAAGGACGGTCCGAACGCGGACCTGTGGTGGGCGCACACCGGCGGCGGCGGTGGCAATTTCGGCGTGGTGACCCGCTTCCTGTTCCGCTCGCCCGGCGGCGACGAGAACGATCCGCGGCGCGCGCTGCCCGCGGTCCCGAGCGCGATGTTGCAGTCCCGACTCGTGGTCCCGTTCCTTTCCGAGGACATGTTCGTCCGGTTCCTCGGCAATTATCTGGCCTTCTACGAAGAGCATTCGAGGCCCGGCAACCGGTTCGCCGGACTGTACGCGCCGATGTCGTTCCGCACGGTCGGCGAGGGTTTCGCGCAGATGGTGATCCTGCTCGACGCGAGCGGTCCGGGCGCGGAGGCCCTGTTCGACGAATTCGTCGCCGCGGTCTCGGCGGGAGTCACGCCGGGGCCGATGGCACTGCGGCCGACCCGCGCCTCCTACGCGGACACGGTCGCGCGGGTGTACTACCCGAAGGGCGGCTCCTACCCGAGGGTGAAGGTGAAATCGGCGTATCTACGCCGCGCTTATTCGACCGACCAATTGCGCGTCTTCTACCGCCATCTGATCGATCCGAGCGTATTCGGCGAGACGGAACTGGAATTCCTGCCCTTCGGCGGCGCCGTCAACGCGACCGCGCCCGATGCCACCGCCATGCCCGCGCGCACCGCGTTCATGAAGATGCTCATCCACTGCGCCTGGCGGTCCTCCGGTGACGACGACCGTCACATCGCGTGGACCCGCGACCTGTATCGCGAGGTGTACGCGGCGACCGGCGGTGTTCCGGTGCCGAACGAGGCCAATGCCGGGTGCTACATCAACTACCCGGACCCCGATCTGGCCGACCCGCGCTGGAATACCTCCGGTGTGCCATGGCACGAGCTCTACTACGGCGCGAATTACGCGCGCTTGCGGCAGGTCAAGGCCACCTGGGACCCCGGCGACCGCTTCCGCCACCGGCTCTCGATCCGCGCGTGAGCACGTGGGGCGGGCACCCGACCGCTCACGTGAGCGCGATGACCCGGCAGGGCCCGCCGCTCCCGCCCGCGTGCTTGGGCGCCCCGACCACGACGGTCGCGCCGACGGGCGGCGCGGACGCGAGATTGGCCAGCATCTCCACGCCGTAGCAGCCCGCGCCGAGGACCGCGGTGTGCGAGCCGTAGTCGATATTGTCGGCGGTGTCCAGGCTGAGGGTGTCGACGCCGACGCCGACGGCATCGCAGTCGGTGACCAGATGGCCTGCCGCGTCCGCGTCGAATCCGGGGGCGTGCGGTGTCCCGTCGTCATCGAGGTTCAGGAATGCCGCGGGATCGCCGATGCGGCGCTCCCACCCGGAGTACATGGCGATGAACGCCCGTGGCGGCAGGGCGCCGTACCGGTTCTGCCACTCATCGATGTCCGCTCGGGTCAGCCGGGCGTCGGGGTCGACGGCCTTGGCGCTGATATCGATGACGACCAGCGGTGCGACGAGATCGGTGACCTCGAGCGCCTCGGTGCTCGCACCGCCGGGCACCCTGTGCAGCGGTGCGTCGAGATGTGTTCCGGTGTGCTCCCACATCGCCAGCGCGTACTGGGCGAAGCCGCCCGACGCGTGGAAGGCGACCGGCACCGCCGCGGGTGCGGGACTGCCCGGCCAGACCGGCATGGCCGGACTCAGCGTGTGGGTGAGGTCGACGACCCGCACGGGCAGTGCGGCGCGTGCGGGTGGCGCGGTAGGGATCGCGGCGGCCGTCACGGCCGCGGCGCCGAGGACGCCGAGCAGGCCGCGCCGGCTCGGCCGCATGGCATTGTCATGGGCCGACTGCACGATCGCGGGTGCGCACACCGGAGGAAAGATACCCGCCGGCCCCGCATCGGCGGCACGACCGGGGGTTTCGCGCCGTGCGACGAACTCCCACGGGCAGGGGCGAATCGTCGGCTATCTTGCGGAAACGGACGGCGGTCGACAGGCTTCGGATGCGCGCGAGCGCCCCGGTATAGTCGCCGCGGATGAGTAGTTCCTCCGCCGCCGAAATCTCGAAGTCATTCAACCGCCGTCCGGGGCGCGTGATGTGGCTTCTCCCGGTGCTACTCGTAATCTTCGCGGTGTGGTGTCTGACGACGCCGATCTGGCCGTGCGAGGAGATCAGCAGAGGATTCATCGATCTCCAGGTCTACCGTCTCGGGGTGGAAACGCTGCGCCACGGCGGCGACATGTACGGCCAGCTGCCGCAGACCACCCTCGGCATCGGTCTGCCGTTCATCTATCCGCCCTTCGCCGCATTGGTGCTCGGGCCCTTCGCGCTGTTGCCGTGGGACGCGGCCGCTTTCACCTTCTTCGTGACCTCGACCGCCGCGCTCGCGTTGACGCTGTACCTGGTGGCACGCAAGGTGTGGCCGGGGCAGGACGCCCGCGGCCTGGCGCTGTTCGCCACTGCCTGCGCCGCACCGCTGGCCATGCTGCTCGAACCCACCCGATCGACACTGGACTTCGGGCAGGTCAACCTGCTGCTGATGGTCCTGGTCGCCGCGGACTGCCTGACCGAGAAGCCGCGCTGGCGGCGCGGCATGCTGGTGGGCATCGCGGCGGCGATCAAATTGACCCCGGCCGCCTTCGTCCTGTACTTCCTGGTGCGCAAGGACTACAAGGCCGCGGTGACCGCCGCCGTCACCGGCGCCGCCGCGACCGCGCTGAGTTTCGCCATCCTGCCCGGCGCTTCGGTCCGTTACTGGTTCGGCGGACTCGGCAATGTGGACGGATTGAGCGGTTCGGCCTTCCATACCAATCAGAGCATTCAAGGCGTACTGGCTCGATTGCGCGTCCCCGAGCCGACGTTCACGATTCTGTGGCTGCTGCTCGGCGCGGCGCTGTTGCTGCTCGTGGTGGTGGCGATGCGCCGCGCGGCGGATATGCCCGCGCTGGCGCTGTCCATCAATGCGGTGTTCACGCTCTTGGTCTCGCCGATCTCGTGGTCGCATCACTGGATCTGGATCGCTGCGGCGCTGTTCGCGATGGTCGGGTACGCCACGCGGCTGCCTTGGCGCCGCGGGCTGTTCTGGTATGCCGTCAGCGCGGCGACCGCGGCGATGTTCATCTACGGACCGCAGAACTGGCTACCGAATGGCGAACAGCGCGAAACCCAGTGGACGCCGTGGCAGCACGTCATCGGCAATACCTACGTCTGGTTGAGCGTGGCGCTCGTGGTGCTGTCGATCGCGGCCACCCGGCGCCGGGCCGACGCGGGCGCGATGCGGGCTCCGGTGCTCGTGGACGATGCGCGACCGCTGCCGGAGGCGCGGCCCGTCGCTCAGTGAGATGCCCCGTTTTGGCGCTGCCTCCGCCCCGGAGAGGTGATCCGGGGCGGGGCAGCTGTGACCATTAGACGGGCGGATGCTGAGACGATGCCCGGGTGTTCCATGAGAGTTCGCTGAGAAGACCCGGTGGGCGCGTGGATGAACGTGCCGCCGCGCCGGTCTCCGGTATCACCGCAGCTCAGAGTGGATGATCTTGGCCGGTGTCGGCGGACGGCGACCGGTCGAGCCCACGGTATGCGCTGACGATCGCCGCGTGGACGCGGGCCACATCGGCTCCGGTCGTCCGCCAATTGCTGAAGGCGGCCCGCAGCGCCGGGATTCCGTCGTAAACGGTGGGGGTCAGGAAGGTCTCGCCCGTGGCGGCGATGGCGTCGGCGAAGGCGCGGACGCGTTCGAGGGTGGGCAGTCCGTCGAGGGTGAAACAGACGACATTGAGCCGGACCGGGGCGAGCAGCCGCAGACCCTCCGTCGCCGCCACACGGTCGCCGAGATCCCGCGCGCAGGCGACGCAGCGCCGCACGATCTCGCCGTGGCCGGTGTCGCCGTAGGCGGTGAGGGTGAACCAGGCGGCCAGCGCGCGCAGTCGGCGCGAGCTCTCGGGCACCAGGTGGCCGTAGTCGGAGGTGTCGGCGTCCGCGGCGGTGAGGTAGGCGGCGTCGTTGCGGAAGACTCGGACCTGCAAGTCGCGCCGCCGGGTGAACTGCACCGCGGAGTCGTAGGGCACATTGAGCCATTTGTGCAGGTCCACGCAGAACGAATCCGCTTCGCCCACTCCGTCGACCAGGTGGGCGTGTTCGGGGGAGAGCGCGGCGAACGCGCCGAAGGCGCCGTCGACGTGCAACCAGAACGGATACCGTTCGCGCAGTGCGGCGATGGCGCGCAGATCGTCGAAATCGACGGTGTTCACGGTACCGGCGTTCGCGACCACGACCGCCGGGCGACCGTCGAGGTCATCGAGCGCGTCGGCGAGCGCGGCGACGTCGACGGCCTCGCGGGCGGGCAGGGTGGGGACGCGGCGGATCGCGTCGCGGCCGAGTCCGAGGATCGACAGCGCCTTGCCGATACTGGAATGCGGCGCGCCCGACAGCACCGGCACCGAACCGAGTGCGGCGACTCCCTGTTCGGCCACGTCGACGCCGCGCTGTTCGCCCACCCATTCCCGGGCGATGGCCAGACCGACGAGATTCGACGCGGTCGCGCCGGTGACGAACGCGCCGTGGTGCCCGTCGAGTCCGAACAGCGCGCCGAGCATCCCAACGGTCTCCGCCTCGAGGGCACTCGCCCGGGAGTCGGCGGCATTGACGACATTCTGGTCGAAGGCCGTGGTGAGCCAATCGCCCGCGATCGCCGCGGGAGTCGCGCCGCCGGTCACGAAACCGAGGTAGCGCGGTCCCGCGCCCGCGGAGAATCCCGGCGCCCAACGGCGTTCGAATTCCGCGAGCGCGTGGCGCGATCCCCGCCCGGGACGCGGCGGTTCGACGGGAGCGTGCGGGTCTGCGCGCACCGGACGCTCGTCGAGTCCGGCGAGGACGCGGACCGCCGAGCGCCGCACGGCCTCCAGCAGTTCGGGTAGGTCGAGCAGATCGCTCTCGAGTGTCGGGTCCACGGCGCATTCCTCGGATCGGGTGACGACGGTTGACGGGTACGGCTGGATTCAGCCTAGAGCTGCGGCAACGGGTTGTCGGCGACCAGTGGGACGGTAGTGGACCGTTCGCGGGCGTCGGGGCGAGGACCCGCCATACTTGTCCGCGTGACCATGATCAAGGTGCTCCTGCGGGGTTTGATCGTTCTCATCGCGACGGCGGGCGCGGTCGCCGTGCCGATCGCCGACGGCGGTGTCGCCCGAGCCGAGCCGTTCTCCGACTGCGGCTGGAGCAGACGCATCGGCGCGGATACGGTGAACGTCGCCCTGCCCGACACCTTCGCCAACTACTGGATGACCGCCGTGCGCGATCTGCCCGCCGAGGGGCTCACCTTGCGCGGCGCCTTCCCGCACGGGCGCTACATCTCCTTCACCAGCTACCGGGGTTCGCAAACCCTCGACGGACTCGGCGACGTGCGCATCGAACCCGATGCGGGCAGCGTCAATCCGTTCCTGGCGGGCGCCGACCGCACCGCGACCCAACGGTCGTACACGGTGCGCGTCAAACCCGGTCCGCGCCCGGATCAGCCGGAGCCCAACACCCTCTACGCCGATCCGGGACTCGCGATCGTCGTGTACCGGGTCTACCGCCCCGACACCGGATTCGATCCGCTCGGGGGTGTCGGTCTGCCGGAAATCACCGTGCACGCCGCGGGCGGCCCGCGCGTGCTCCCCGAATGCGCCTCGTCGTCGCAGGTGATCGATCCGAATCGGATCCAACCCTCGGATGGTCCGGCGCTGCCCGCTCTCGGCGCGAACTACCGCGACTGGACAAAGACCAGCGGCAACGGCTTTATCGCCAACCCCGACAATACCTATCTGGCCTCGCGGGTCGCGCCACCGAGTGGGCAGATCGCGGTGGTCGTGGCCCGATTGCCGCGAACCCCACGGACTTTCGACGGGCAGCAGGTGATGACCGGCGCGCCATTGCGGTATTGGTCGCTGTGCAGCAACGAATTCGTGAGCACGCGGGTCTCGGCCTGTGTGGTCGACGATCAGATGCCGGTGAACGCCGACGGTGAATTCACCGTGGTGGTCTCCGATCCCGCCGACCGGCCCGCCGACGCGCGTATCGAATGCGGTGTCGCCTGGTTGCCGACCACCCGGGGCGCGACCACGCTGCTCATGCGCAATATGCTGCCCGAGCCCGACTTCTCCGCGGCGATTCAATATGCGCCGCAGGACGATCCGGCCGCGACGATGGGCGCCTACTATCCGCGGACCACGCTCGTCCCGTCGGCGGAGTTCGCGGCGGCGGGGTGCGCGGGGCCGGCCTGAGTCGCAATGTCGAGTGAACGTCGCCCCGGATCTCGTGATCCGGGCGGCGATCGCCCGTCTCCGCGCGACTGGCATCCGAAACGAGACCGGTCGGCATTTGTAGTCGCGAATATCACTGCCCCACAATGGTTACCGAGGACGCTAGTACGATCGCCTACGGCGGTTCTCGAATCGTTCGTCGGCATCGGAAGAGGGGTTGGACTGTGAGCATGGTTCTCGCTGCGGCACACGACACGTACGGCGCGGTTGTGGCGCAGATCGGCAATCCGAGTCCGGAAGCCCCGCCGTTGGCCGACAAGATCCTCCAGATGGTCCGCTATCTGACCTGGTTCGTGCTGCTGTCCGGCATCGGCGCCATCATCTACGCGGGCGGCCGATTCGCCTGGGAGAAGTGGTCCGGCGGGGGGCTGCAATCGCCGAAGATGGTGGCGGGAGCCATGATCGGCGGTGTCGTGGCGACCAGCGCGGGCACCATCATGAACGCGGTCATCGGCACCTAGCCGCTCTCGTCCGCGTCCGCCAGATCGGCGGGATCGGTATTGGCGCCGCACAGTACGACGCAGACCCGCTCGCCGGACTCCGGCCGGTAGGCGCCCGCGGTGAGCGCGGCGAAGGCGGTGGCGGCGCCGTATTCGACGGCGATGCGGTGCCGTGCCCACAGTGTGCGCCTGGCCGCGACGATATCGGCGTCCTCGACGAGTACCGAACGGGTCGACTCGGCCGCGGCCACCGCCAGCGCGGTGGCCCGGCGCGCGCCGAGGGAGTCCGCGGCGATCGAATCCACCTCGACATCCACCGGATGTCCCGCGGCCAGTGCGGCATTCAGCGCACGACACCGCCGCGGCTCCACCGCGACCGCGCGTACCCCGTAATGCCGTGCGGCGGTCGCGATGCCGGCGAACAGTCCGCCCCCGCCCGCCGCCACCAGCACGGTGTCGAGATCGGGTCGGCCGCGGTGGATCTCGGACATGAGCGTGCCCGCTCCCGCCGCGATGAGCGGATGGTCATAGGCGTGTGACATGAGCGCACCACTCGCGGCCGCGTATTCGCGGCAGGCGGCAAGCGCGTCGGCGTACTGATCGCCTACCAGCCGGACCCGCGCGCCGTATTCGCGCAGCCGGGCCACCTTCACCGCGGGCGCGGTGGCGGGAAGGAAGACCGTGGCGTGCACATTCTGGTCACGCGCGGCCCACGCGCAGGCCAGTCCGGCGTTGCCGCCCGAGGCGATGGTGACCCCCGCTTCGGGCAGCAGCGCGCGATCACGGTGCCACCGCAGGAAATTCAGCGCGCCACGCGCCTTGAACGACCCGGTGTGCTGGAGGAATTCCAGCGCGAACCACGACGGATCTCGCTCGCCGCCGTCGGCCGGGGCCAGGACGACCGGCCTGATCCGGTCACCCACCCGCCGGGCCGCGGCCTCGATGTCCGCGTAGGTCAGATCGTGGCGCACGCTCGTGTTCATCGAACTCCTGACTGGCCGTGGGGAATACGCGTTCAGGCGGGGTCGAAGGGCAGGTTGCGGTCGAACAGGGCGAACAGTTCGCGCAGATGCCGCTCGTAGGCTTCGGCGTCGAAGACCGGAATATCGCGCATGGTGAAGCCGTGCGCGGCGCCGGCGTAGACGACCGAGGTGTAGCGCGCACCGGCCTCGTCCAATGTCTTGTCCAGCGTCGCGATCTGCGCCCGCGGCATCGAGCGATCGTTGTCGGCGTGGGCGATATACAGTTCCGCGCTCATCCGGTCGGCGGCGTGGTGCGGGCTGTCGGGTGCGTCGTCGGCGAGACCGCCGCCGTGGAAGCAGGCCGCCGCCGCGATGGCGGGCCCGAACTCGCCCGCGATGCGCAGGGCCAGCCTGGCGCCCATGCAGTAGCCCACGACACCGAGTCCGCCGGGGGTGACGAGTTCGGAGTCGAGCAGCCAGTTGAGATAGACGCCCGAGTCGCGCAGGGCCAGGTCGGGGGTGAGCGTCTTGCGGACCGGATCGATATCGGCGAAGAACCGCTCACGCGCCCCGGGCTCGGTGAAGTCGGGCATCGGCACCACCGGGGCCCGACCACTGCGGAAGAAGACGTTCGGCGCGAGCACCGTGCAGCCGTGCGCGGCGACGACTTCCATCATCTCGCGCAGCCACGGCCGCAGACCGAAGGCGTCCATGAGGAACAGGACGCCGGGGTGGGCCCGCCCGTCGTCGGGATGGGCCAGGTAGGCGTCGGCGGCGCCATCCGGTGTGGACACGTCGAGTGTGTGGAATGCGACGGAATACGTCATCGAGGCTGCTCCAAGACGAATGGCGACCGGAATGCGGGCAGCGACGGCGCTGTCGCATCACCGCAGCGATCCTAGTCCTCGAGTGTGTCCACGCATCGGTCGGGAATTGGCGCGCCGCCGAGAACCTTATTTGCCGAAAAATTGCGAAATTCGGACCCTGTATTGTTCTACGCGCAAGAAGTTTTTCGCTGTGTTCGATCGCTGATCCTGCCGCGCGCATACCGTGCGGGCGCGACGAGAGGTTGACCTGTGAGACTGATCTGGATGGCGGTGCCGGTGATGCTGGCCGCCACGGTGGCCGGATGTTCCGGCGATGAGACGACCGAATCGTCCGTGACCTCATCAGTTCCGCCGCCGCCCACCCCGGCCGATACCACGGTCGCGCAGCCGGTCGAGGAGTACGGAACCGGCGTGCGCATCGCGGTGGGAGAGACCAAACCGGTGGTGATCCCCGCCGACGCCGTTATGGATATCAAGGCCCCCGTCGCGTGGGGCGATGCTTTGTCCGGTTTGCGCTGTGCGGTAACCGACGGTACCGGCCGCAATGAAGATCTGCGATCCTCGGATGTGAAGAAGCATGAGGATATCGCGGGCGCGGAATGGGTGACGCTGTGGACGTTTTCGTCGCAGCCCGGCTCCGAGGTGACCGTCGGCTGCAAGGATCCGGGCGACCGTATTCGTGTCGAAGGCCAGCGCTCCATCCTCGTCGCGCCGCGCGGCGTCCCGCCGGTCCCGAACTGAGTCCGCCGGCCGGACGCGGCAGTTGGGTAGCCTCGGCATGGTGACATCGGCCTATCGCGAACGTCCGTCCCGGCTTCCGGGCGCGGTGCTGTGGTCGCGCACGGTCGCCGAGGCCGACACCGGCCGGCCCGTACTGCCCGACGGTTGTATCGACCTGCTCTGGAGCGAGGGCCGTCTCGTGGTCGCCGGACCCGACACCGCGGCCTTCCGCCCGGCCGCGCCGGTCGGCGCCGCCTTCGCCGGTATCCGGTTCTATCCCGGCTCGGCGCCCGCGCTGCTCGGCGTCGCGGCCGACGCGCTGCGCGACCGGCGCGTCGACCTGGCCGACCTGTGGCCCGCGGCCATCGTGCGAGGGCTCACCGCGCGGGTCGACGACGCCGCGGACCGGCAGGCGGCGTTGGAGCAGATCGCGATCGACCGTGCCGCGCGCGCGGACCCGCCCGACCCGGTGCTGCGCGGCATCGTCCGGGCCGCCGCGCGGGGTCGGTCGGTGGCCGACATCGCCGAGTGGACCGGGATGCACCCCCGAATGCTGCACCGGCGCGCCACGGCGGCCTTCGGATACGGACCAAAGACGCTCACGCGCGTCCTGCGCTTCCAGCGGGCGCTCGCGCTGACCCGCGCCGGCGCCGCGCCCGCCGAGGCGGCGGCGGTCACCGGCTTCGCAGATCAGGCACATCTGTCCAGGGAGGTGCGCGAACTGTCGGGAATGCCGTTGCGCCGGTTGCTCGCCGGTGATCCGCTGGACTCGCGGTCCGGCTAGTCCAGCGGAGCGTAGAGGTCGGCGCCGTTGCCGTCCGTATCGTTGACCACCGCGTAGCGCTGGCCCCACGGCGCGTCGAACGGGGGCAGTTCGCCGTGGTACCCGGCCTCGACCATCTCCTTGTAGACCGAGTCGACCTCGGCCGGATCGGCGCAGCGGAACGCGAGGCCGACGCGACCGCCGCCGTTCGGCGCGGTCCAACCCGGGTGGAAGGAGCGCACGGTGGCCTCGGTGTCCAGCGCCACCCGCATGCCGTTCGCGAGTGTCGCCTCGGTGTGCGGCGCCTGTTCGGACCCGGGCGGGAACTCCAGGCCGAGACGACGGTAGAAGGCCAGTGCGGCGGTCATATCCGAGACCACGATGCCGATGAAATCCAGTTGTGGAGTCATGGGGGCAGCGTAGGTCGGCCGCGGCGGTGCGGTCTTGAACGAATCGGACAGGCGCCGACGTGGTCAGTGTGTCGGCGCGGGGACCAGTTCGGCGATGAGATTCTCCACGAGAATGCGAATGCGGTCGCGCACGGTGCGTACCACCTCGATGCCCTGCCCCGACGGATCGGGCACGACCCAGTCGCGGTAGCTGATACCGGGGAAGTACGGGCACGCTTCGCCGCAGCCCATCGTGACCACGACATCGGAGAGGCCGACGGCCTCGTCGGTCAACGCCTTCGGCGTAGCGCCCGCGATATCGATGCCGACCTCGGCCATGGCGGCGACGGCGACCGGATCGAGGTTCGCCGCGGGCTCGCTGCCCGCCGAACGCACCTCGATGCGGTCACCCGCGAGTGCGGACAGGAAGCCGGCGGCCATGGGTGAGGATCCGGCATTGCGTACGCAGACGAACAGCACACTTGGTGTGTGGGCCATCGAGCGCCTTTCGGTGTGAAGATCGAACGAACCTGCTGTGCCATGACGGCCCGGTCGGCCGCACGGAGCGAATCGTCCGGTCGACCATTCGGCCGAAACGCTGTCGTAGCGTAAGGGATACGGCCATACGGTCGATCACCTCGGGCACCCATGACGTTACCTTCCCGCGCCGGTGCGTGGTTGCCTGAGAATTGCGATGCTGGTGAGAGGCGGTGCGCGCACACCGAACGCCGCGCCCGCGAGATCGACGGGCGCGGCGGCGCAGCGGATTCGCGCTCAGAGGGGGCGCTGGGAGATGACCTTGCGCAGCCGGGCGCGGTCGCGTTCCAGTCGCCGCGCCTCGTAGGCGATGGGGAAGTAGCGCAGCCGTTCCGGCAGCAGCGGCAGTCCGTAGGCGATGACGCGGCCGATCAGGCGCAGTTTCCGCTCGTCGGCCTCGCTCCACTCCAGTCCCAGTTTGCGGCGGGCGTTTTCGGGCGTGGTGCCGACGGTGACGAAGTACTGCAACCTGCCGATCGGCGAGACCGCGGCCTTCCAGGCCGGAACCAGCGCGCGCGGAAGCTGTTTCGGCGCGCCCACCGCGCGGATGACCCGCAGGTAATCGCGGGCGGTGTCGGTGGCGACCAGGTGGTTGTCCACCATATCCGCGAAATACTCTTCGAAGGCGGCGAAGTCTTCCGGAATCTCCTTGGGAGGCACGGAGAAATTACGGAGCAGTTGGACGGCCTCGCGGTAGTAGGTCTGCTTCTCCTCGTAGCTGAGTGGACGGCGCGCGAAGTATTTGCCGTTCTCGGTGAAGGCGAAGGTGCCGGTATGCAGTACCCAGGCCCAGGGGCCGCTGGACAGCGCCGTGTGGCGCACGCCGTCGGGGGTGGTGGTGTTGAGGGTGGCGTGCATCGTGCGTAGGCGGTCGGCCTCGGCGATGCCCTCCTCGCCGCCGTACACCCACATCATCACCGAGGCGAGGCTGCGCAGCGCGCGCCCGGTCGGGTCGGTGCGGAAGGTGGAGTGCGCGTCGACCACGGCGGAGATGGTCGGTTCCATGGTCTGGAGCAGGAAGGCCGAACCGGCGGTAAGGGAGAAGGTGACGAGCCCGGTCTCGTCCCACATCCGGCTTCCGGGGGCGAAAGGGCGGCGCGGCGGCAGTTCACGCGAGTCGGTGGGTTCGACTGCGGTGGACGCGGTCATGACGATCTCCTTCGATCAAACACGGCTCAACCCGAATTGGAGGATGAGAGATTTAGCATAGCAACGTCTCATCTTCTCTGGCGAGTGTCGCGGGCGACCGATCGTCAATGCCGAGCCGACGCCCTACGACCGGCTGGCCACCGAGGATGCCAAGGGCTAGCCGAGAGTTCCCAGTACGCGGTCGATATAGGCGTTGGCGAACAGGCCGTTCGGGTCGAGGCGGCGGCGCACCGCGGCGAAGCGATCCCAGTACGGATAGCGGTCGCGCAGTGTGGCCGCGGTCTGGAAATGCCGTTTGCCCCAGTGCGGTCTGCCCCCGTAGGTGTCGAACACCTTCTCGCAGGCGCGGAAGTACGGCTCCCAGTCCGCGCCACGGTACTGGTGCACCGCGATGTAACAGGTCTCGCGGCCGCCCGCGGGAGAGAGGTAGGCGTCGTCGGGGGCGACCCAGCGCACCTCGATCGGCATGGCCGTGTCGAATCTCGTGGCCAGTTCCTTGATCTCGCGAATGGCGGCCACCGAATGCGCGCGCGGGAGGGCGTATTCCATCTCGGTGAAGCGGATGAGTCTGGGAGAGGCGAACACCCGGTAGGAACGGTCCACCTGACGGCGGTAGCTGCCCGCGTGGGCCGCGCCGCGGTGGATCCACGGGATCAGACCCGGTTGCCACCGGCCCAGCTTGCACAGCGCGTCGAAGGTGTAGTTGGACATGAGGATATCGGCGAACCAGTCCGCGGCCTTGCCGCGCGGCCGTTCGGGCGACTCGACCACGTTGTTGCGCTTGGTCATCGCCAGATGGCTGTGGGCGAACATGTAGAACTCGAAGTGGTCGTTGCCGTCGATATAGGAGTCGAGGTCGCCGAGCACCTCCTCGACCGGAATCGGCCGTTCGACGCCCTCGAGGACGAAGGAGGGCCTCATACGCAACGTCATGGCCGTGACCACACCCAGCGCGCCCACGCTGACCCGAGCCGCGCGCCAGCCGTCCGCGTCGCTCTCGGCGTTCAGTTCCACGTGGGTGCCGTCGGCGAGTGCCAGTTGCACCGATTCGACGGCGGCCGACAGATTCGGCAGGCGTCCGCCCGTGCCGTGGGTGCCGGTCGCGGTCGCGCCCGCGATGGTCTGCACGTCGATGTCACCGAGATTGGGGAAGGCGAGACCGGCGGCGTGCAGCGCGGTGCTCGCGGCGTTGAGCGTGATGCCGCCCTGCACCCGTACCAGTCCCTTCGCGCCGTCTATGTCGAGGATCCGGTTCATGTGCGACAGGTTCATCAGTACGCCGTCGGTGAGCACGGTGTCGGTGAAGGAGTGTCCGGCGCCCGCCACGCGGACCGTGCGGCCGAGTGCCGCGGCGGTGGTGAGGATTTCGGCGACCTCGTCGAGGTTGCGCGGCGCGGCGATGGTCGCGGGCGCGCACCGCTGATCGCCCGCCCAGTTCACCCACGAGTTGGTCATTCGTCCAACTGTAGGGTATCGGCTGTGACCCGCGCCAGCGGTAGCGAGATTCGAAGGCGGCGATCCGGCGTCAGCGGCGACGGCCCGCGCACACGTGCGACTTCGCCTGCTCGACCTCGTCGTCGGTGAGCGGCGGCACGTGCAGTTCGCGGCGTGGCACCGCGTCGGAGCGGACCCCGTTGAGGGCGATCGCCATATACCGTTGCCACGTCGCCGGATTCACCGGCTTGGAGAATTCGGCGACCGCGTCGACCATGTGGATGAGCGCGAAGAAATCACTGGCCTCGATACCCGGCGCGAGCGCGCCCTCGGCGGCGGCGCGGTCGATGACGGCGGCGATGGTCGGCTTCATCCGGTCGCGGACCGAGGCGAAGCGGTCCATGTCGTCCTCGAGTTCGAGCATGACCTCGCTGAACCCGCGGTTGGTGGCCAGGTGGGTGCAGGCGTATTCGAAGAACTGGACCAGGCCGAGCCAGGCGTCGGGATGCGCGGCCGCCTCCTCGGCGGCCGTCGCGAATTCCGCGACGTTCTGTTCGAAGACTTCCGCGATCAATTCCTTCTTGTTCGCGAAGCGGCGGTAGACCGTGCCAACGCCGACGCCCGCCCGTTCGGCGACGTCGTCGAGGGTGATCTCGAGCCCGTGGTCGGCGAACAATTCGCGCGCGGCGGCGACGATGCGCTGCTGGTTGCGTGCGGCGTCGGCACGCAGGCGGCGAGGTGGAGCGGTGGCCGTGGCGTGATTCACACCAACATGTTACCAACCGCCGGGATTAAGCGGAGGTGAGTTCTCCGTTCTTGTGGTAGCTTCTGACTTTAAGCGGAGGTTGTACCTCCGAATAAATCCAATGCCATGAGGGGACACATGACTACCGCCATCGACCATGGGGCGTCGGCCCCCGCGAATCCGTCCACCGGCAGACGGGGCTCACCCGCGCTGCGCTGGTGGGTGCTCGCCGTACTCGGCGTCGCACAGCTGATGGTCGTGCTCGACGCGACCGTCGTGAATATCGCACTGCCCGCCGCGCAGCTGGATCTCGGCTTCGGCGACGGCGACCGGCAGTGGGTGGTGACCGGCTACGCGCTGGCCTTCGGCAGTCTACTGCTGCTCGGCGGTCGCCTCAGCGACCTGTTCGGCAGGCGCAACACCTTCGTCGTCGGCCTCGTGGGCTTCGCGGTCGCCTCCGCGATCGGCGGCGCGGCCACCAGCTTCGAAATGCTGGTCGCGGCCCGCGTCGGCCAGGGGGTCTTCGGGGCGCTGCTCGCGCCCGCCGCGCTGTCGCTGCTCACCGTCACCTTCACCCAACCCGCCGAACGCGCCCGCGCCTTCGGCATCTTCGGCGCGGTCGCGGGTACCGGCGGCGCGCTGGGACTGCTGCTCGGCGGCATGCTCACCGAATGGGCGTCGTGGCGCTGGGTGATGTTCGTCAACCTGATCTTCGCCGCCATCGCACTGGTCGGCGCGGTGCTGCTGCTGGCCCGCCACACCGTCACCGAACGGCCCAAGCTCGACATCCCCGGCACCGTCGTGGTGACCGCCGCGCTGTTCGGCATCGTCTACGGCTTCTCGCACGCCGAATCCACCAGCTGGACCGATCCGCTCACCCTGGCGTTCCTGCTCGGCGGCGCGGCGCTGATCGGCGTGTTCGTAGCGATCGAGATGCGTGTCGCGCATCCGCTGCTGCCACTGCGCATCGTGCTCGACCGCACCCGCGGCGGTTCCTACCTGACCGTCTTCGTGATGGGCGTCGGAATGTTCGCGATCTTCCTGTTCCTCACCTACTACATGCAGCTGAGCATGGGCTACACGCCGATCACCACCGGCCTGGCCTTCCTGCCGATGGTCGCGGCGATGATCGTCTCCTCCACCACCGTGCCGTCGGTGCTGCTGCCGAAGGTGGGCCCGAAGGTCGTCGTGACCGCCGGGTTCCTCGTCGCCGCGGCGGGTATGGCCTGGCTGACCCGAATCGGCCTGGACACCGGCTACGCCTCGCACGTGCTGCCCGCGCTCATCCTCATGGGACTCGGTCTCGGCGGCGCGATGTCCACCGCTTTCCAGGGCGCGACATCGGGTGTCCGGCACGAGGACGCGGGTGTGGCCTCGGCCATGATCAACACCAGTCAGCAGGTCGGCGGTTCCATCGGCACCGCGCTGCTCAGCACCATCGCGGCAGCGGCCGCCTCGGACTACCTGTCCACCCGGCAGCCGAATCCGCTGGCCGTGGCGCAGGCCCAGATCGAGAGCTACACCACCAGCTTCTGGTGGGCCACCGCCATTTTCGTGGCGGGAGCCGCGCTCACGGCGGTGCTCATGCCGAACCAGGCGCCCGCCCCGGCCGAGGGGGAGCCGGTACTCGCCCACTGAGAGCCTTCGGGCTGGAGAACGGCACAGCGCTCGCGGGCGCTGTGCCGTTCGCTGTCGATGCCGCACCGAACGCGGGCGCACCCGATCGGCCGCGCGGTGCCACTGGTCGACCGGCCTCCGCGGCACGCCGGAGCGTCGAGTCCCGGGCCGGGGCGGCGCCGAGGCCAACCGATAGAGTCGCAGCGGTGGCAGTCGGGGTGGCGAGGAGGTCGTACGGTGGGCAGACGCACTTCCGCCACGGTCGCCGAGCCGACGGTACTGCTGGTGATCGCCCTCGGCGGCGGGATCGGCGCGTCGGCGCGCTACGCGATCGGGCAGCGGTGGCCGGTGCGGCCGGGGCAGGTGCCCTGGTCGACCTTCGCGATCAATGTGAGTGGATGTCTCGCCATCGGAATCCTGATGGTTCTCATCACCGAAGTATGGGTAGCCCACAGACTGCTACGTCCGTTTCTCGGCGTCGGAGTGCTCGGCGGATACACCACTTTTTCGACCTATTGCCTCGAGATTCGTAGACTGCTCGAATCCGGTGCCACTGCCGAGGCGTTCGGTTATCTCGGGGGATCGGTTATCGCGGCGCTGGCCGCGGTGGCGATCGGCATGGGTATGGCGCGATCGGCGTCACGGCGGGGACGGCGCGGTGGATAACCTGGAACGTCTACGGAAGGGATCTGGCATGCGGGTCGCGAGCACCGACGATGTCGCCGGGTGCGTTGACCCGCGATCCGCGCATCCGGACGGGCGCGACCGGTGACCGCCGTACTCGTGCTGGTCGGCGGGATGCTCGGGGCGCCGACGCGCTATCTCGTCGACCAGGCGGTCACCGCCCACTTCCGATCCCGGCTGCCGTTGGGGACTTTGACCGTTAACATTGTCGGTTCGGCGATGCTCGGCGCGCTCATCGGCGCCGGGGCAGCGGGTCCCGTGCCCGCCGTCGCCGAAACCGGTTTCTGCGGTGCGCTGACGACGTTCAGCACATTCGGTTACGAGACGATCCGGCTGATCGATGAAGGCGCCTACCGTGCCGCGGCGGGCAATATCGTGATCAGCGTGGCGGCCGGCCTGGCCGCGGTCTACGCCGCCGCGTCCGTGACCGAGTGGTTGTGGACATGATCCTGATGACGAGCCGGGCGCAGCCGACACGGAAGGGAAACCCGAGCATGGCCCACGATCGAGCCGGGCGTCCCGCACGGCCCACCGACCTGGAAGACATCGCGCATCTGGTGACGGCCTATTACAGCCGCATCCCCGATCCCGCGAATCCGGCGCAGCTGGTGTCTTTCGGAACATCGGGGCATCGCGGGTCCAGCCTCGACACCGCCTTCAACGAGGCGCACATCCTCGCCATCACCCAGGCGATCGTGGAATACCGCGCGACCCGCGACATCACCGGTCCGGTGTATCTGGCCCGCGACACGCACGCGCTGTCCGAACCCGCGTGGACCACCGCGCTCGAGGTGCTCGCGGGCAACGGCGTCACCACCATGATCGATGCGCGCGCCCGCTACACCCCGACGCCCGCGCTGAGTCACGCTGTGCTGCGCCACAATCGCGGCGGCACCCGGCATCAGGCCGACGGCATCGTGGTCACCCCGTCGCACAATCCGCCGCGCGACGGCGGTTTCAAATACAACCCACCGCACGGCGGTCCGGCCGACAACAAGGCCACCGACGCCATCGCCGCGCGCGCCAACGAATTGCTGCGCGACGGTCTGTCCGAGGTCAAGCGGACCGCGCTCGGTCACGCCATGGACAACGGCGTCGAACGCTACGACTACCTCGACCACTACATCTGCGATCTGCCCAATGTCTTGAACCTGGACGCGATCCGTGGCGCAGGAATCCGGCTCGGCGCCGATCCCATGGGCGGGGCGAGCGTGGACTACTGGGAGGAGATCGGGCAGCGCTACGACCTCGAACTCGAGGTGGTCAATCCGTTCGTCGACCCGACCTGGCGGTTCATGACCCTCGACAGCGACGGCCAGATCCGCATGGACCCCTCCTCGCGCTACGCGATGGCGGCGCTCGTGGCGATCAAGGACGACTACGACATCTCCACCGGCAACGACGCCGACGCCGACCGGCACGGCATCGTCACCCCGGACGGGGGATTGATGAACCCGAACCATTTCCTCGCCGTCGCCATCGAATATCTGATCGCGAACCGCATGGGCTGGGACGCGCTCACCAAGATCGGCAAGACCGTGGTGACCTCCTCCATGATCGACCGCGTGGTCGGCGTGCTCGGCCGTGACGTGCACGAGGTGCCGGTCGGATTCAAGTACTTCGTGCCCGGATTGTTCAGCGGCAGTCTGGCCTTCGGTGGCGAGGAGAGCGCGGGCGCGTCGTTCCTGCGACACGACGGCACCGTGTGGACCACCGACAAGGACGGCATCCTGCTCGCCCTGCTCGCGGCGGAGATGGCCGCGGTCACCGGGCAGAGTCCGTCGGCGCGCTACGTGGAATTGGAGCGCCGCTACGGCTCTCCCGCCTACGCGCGCATCGACGCTCCGGCCACCGCGGAACAGAAAGCCGTGCTGTCGAAGTTGACACCGGACATGATCACCACGACGGAGATCGCGGGCGAACCCATCACCGCGGTGCTCACCAAGGCGCGCGGAAACGGCGCACCGCTCGGCGGGCTGAAGGTCACCACCGAGAACGCGTGGTTCGCCGCGCGTCCCTCCGGCACCGAGGACAAGTACAAGATCTACGCCGAGTCCTTTCACGGGCCCGACCACCTGGCCCGCGTCCAGGAGGCCGCACAGGAGCTGGTAGGGCAGGCGCTGGCGGGTGAGTAGGCGCTTCGCCCCGGCAGGCGGCCCGCGGGCGCTGCCGGGCGAGATCTGGGTTCTGCTCGGCGCCGCCTTCGTCATCGCCATCGGATTCGGTCTGGTCGCTCCGGTACTGCCGCAGTTCGCGCGCAGTTTCGGCGTGGGCGTGGCAGCGGCCTCGGCCATCGTGAGCGCCTTCGCCGCCATGCGGCTGGTGTTCGCGCCGGTGAGCGGACGGCTGGTGCAGCGGCTGGGTGAGCGCTCGGTCTATCTCGGCGGTCTGCTCATCGTCGCGGCGTCGACGGGCGCGAGCGCGCTGGCCCAGAGTTACTGGCAGTTGCTGGTGTTGCGCTCGGTCGGCGGTATCGGGTCGACCATGTTCACCGTGTCGTCGCTGGCGCTGGTGATCCGCATGTCACCGCCCGAACAGCGCGGTCGGGTGTCGGGGCTGTGGTCGACGAGTTTCCTGGTCGGGTCGGTGAGCGGGCCGCTGGTCGGCGGCGCGCTGTCAGGACTCGGCCTGCGCATGCCGTTCGTCATCTACGCCGCGGCCCTGCTCGTCGCGACCCTCGCCGTCCACCTGAGCCTGCGCCGGTCGCATCTGGCGGCGCCGGAGACCTCCGGCGCGCTGCGGTTGATGAGTTTCGGTGCGGCGCTGGCCCGGCCGGAGTACCGGGCGGTGCTGTGGTCCAATTTCGCCAATGGCGCGGCGATCTTCGGCGTGCGCATGGCGCTGGTGCCGCTGCTGGTGGTCGAGGTGCTGAAACAGCCGAGCGGTATGGCCGGTGTCGCGTTGACCGTCTTCGCCGCGGGCAATGTCGCGGTGCTGTTCTGGGCGGGCGGACTGTCGGATCGGTTCGGGCGCAGGCCGTTCCTGATCGCGGGCGCCGCGATCTGCGCCGTCGGCACCGCCGGACTCGGCTACGCGCCGAATCTGGCCTGGCTGCTCGGCACCTCGGTGGTCGCGGGCATCGGTTCGGGCATGCTCACCCCGACCCTGCAAGCCGCGCTCGCCGATGTCATCGGGCCCAAGGCCCGCGGCGGACCGGTGCTGGCCGGATTCCAGATGTCGGCCGATCTCGGCACGGTCATCGGCCCGATCGCCATCGGCGCGCTGGCACAGCAAACCTCCTACGGCATCGCTTTGCTGGTCACCGGCGGTCTGCTCGCCCTGGCCGCACTGTGGTGGCTGGTGGCCCCGGAACCGTTGCGGCCCGGCGCCGCCCGCTCCGAGATCATTCCCGAATCCGAGATCGAGGAATTCGGCCAGGAGCGAGACCCGCGCGGTCCCGAGGAGCCCTCGGACGCCGAGGAGATCGAGCGCGACAACCGCCGCGGGACGCGCTCGACGGCCGATTCCGGCTAGCCGTCCGCCCGCTTCGCCGAATCGCGACACCTTCGTGCCACTGTCGTAACCATCCGCGAAGCGGACCATCCGGGATGTTCGGATTTTCCCGGCGCGGGCCGGGCCCGCGGACCTACCATCGGGTGGGTTCGGAATGCGCTGTCGCATAGGTCAATTCGAACACGATATGCAGGCAAGTCGCTCCGGTACTTTCGTTCATCCTGGTTAGCCCTGCTTTTCCGCGGTGTCCGGCGGTCCTTATCGTTGCCGTCATCGCGTCGCTGTGCCCCGTCGAGCCCGAGATGAGGACCGCGCATGACCGGTGTAATCCGATGATCGAGACGACTTCGGCGGCGGCCGACCGCCGCGCCGACGAAATCCTGGCGAACGCCAGAATCCTGTGCGAACCCGCGCTGCGGGAGGCGATATCCGCACTGCCCGATCCGTTGCGGCTCATGGGCGGCTACCACTTCGGCTGGTGGGACGCCGACGGCGCACCGGCGCGCGCGGATTCGGGCAAGGCGCTGCGTCCCGCACTGACCCTCGGCGCCGCGGCCGCCTGCGCGGCGCTGCCCCGCGTGGCCGTGGACGCGGCCGTCGCCGTCGAACTGGTGCACAATTTCACCCTGCTGCACGACGACGTCATGGACGGCGACCGCAACCGCCGCGGTCGACCCGCGGTGTGGACGGTGTGGGGCGTGGCCGACGCCATCCTGCTCGGCGACGCCATACACGCGCTCGCGGTGCGCACGCTGGTGAGCGGACTGCCCGCCGCGATCGCCGACACGGCCGTCGGACACCTCGAGTCGACCGTGATCGAGATGTGCCGGGGACAGCACGAGGACTGCCGACTCGGCGCGGGCGCTCCCGCCGATCTCGGCGCCTACGGGCGCATGGCGATGGGCAAGACCGGATCGCTCATGGGCTGCGCCTGCGCGCTGGGCGCCCTGTGCGCAGGCGCGGATTCGGCGACTGTCGCGCGGATGAACACCTTCGGCCGCGAACTCGGCATGGCCTTCCAGTTCGTCGACGATGTCATGGGCATCTGGGGCGATCCGAACGTCACCGGCAAGCCGTCGAGCGACCTGGCCCGGCGCACCATGTCGCTGCCGGTGGTCGCGGCGCTTGAATCCGACACCGTCGCCGCCGCCGAACTGGCCGCCCTTTACCACGCGGGGGCGGACGCGCTCGACACCGAACGCGCCGCCGCGCTGGTGGAATCCGCGGGCGGGCGCAGTGCCGCGCTGCGCGAGGCCCGACAGCGCGTCGAGGCCGCGATCGCGGCGCTCATCGACCCGTCGACCGCGCCGGACCTGGTCGCGCTCGCCGACCTGATCACGCGCCGGGATCGGTGACATCCATGTCCAGGACAGGAGATATCGTGCAGCCGTTCGACCTCCCCGAGTTCTACATGCCCTATCCGGCCCGCCTCAATCCGCACCTCGATCGCGCCCGCGCCCACACCGGGCGGTGGGCCGAGGAGATGGGGTTCTTCACCGAACAACACGGGTGCAGGATCTGGGACCGGGCCGATCTGGAGCGCCACGACTACGGATTGCTCTGCGCCTACACCCATCCCGATTGCGACGGCCGCGAACTCGATCTCATTACCGACTGGTACGTGTGGGTCTTCTATTTCGACGACCATTTCCTCGAACTGTTCAAACGCAGCCGCGACACCGTCGGCGCCAAGGACTACCTGGATCGGCTGCGCGCCTTCATGCCGTTGTCGGAGGAGCCCATGCCCGAGCCGACCAATCCGGTCGAACGCGGACTGGCCGATCTGTGGCAGCGCACCGTGCCGACGATGTCGATGGACTGGCGTCGCCGTTTCGCCGAGACCACCCGGGCACTGCTCGAGGCATCGCGCTGGGAGCTGGCCAATATCAACGCGGGCCGGGTCGCGAATCCGATCGAATACATCGAGATGCGCAGGCAGGTCGGTGGCGCGCCGTGGTCGGCCAATCTGGTCGAACACGCCGTCGGCGCCGAGGTGCCTGCCGATTTGGCCCGGACCCGGCCGCTCGAGGTGCTGCGCGACACCTTCGCCGACGCGGTCCACCTACGCAACGATCTGTTCTCCTACGAACGCGAGGTTCGCTCGGAGGGGGAGAACGCCAATGCAGTGCTGGTGGTGGAGAGGTTCATCGGCTGTGAGACCCAGCGCGCGGCGAACCTGGTCAACGATCTGCTGACCTCGCGCCTGCAACAGTTCGAGCACACCGCGCTCACCGAGGTACCCCTGCTGTTCGTCCGGGAATCGGTCGGCGTGCCGGAACAACTCGCCGTCTACGCCTACGCGAAAGGGTTGCAGGACTGGCAGTCCGGCGGCCACGAATGGCATATGCGATCGAGCCGCTACATGAACAAGGGCGGCGCGCTCGCGGGCGGCGGCCCGCGCCCGCCGATCGGCCCGGGTTCCGCCGTCGCGCGGCTGCCGCGCCCCGATCCGCGTTCCGAGCACGTGCGTGCCCGCGGTTTCGCGCACACCCGTTTCGAGTCGGTCGGCGCGACCGCGAAACCCGAGATCGCCATGCCGTACGAACTGCGACTCAATCCGCTGCTGGAGTCGGCGCGGACCACGCTGACGCGGTGGGGCCGCGAGATCGGCCTGCACGAACCGGTGCTGCCGCTGGGCGGGCTGCCGCTGTGGACGCCGAACGACCTGCGCCAGTTCGATTTCGCCCTGTGCTCGGCGGGCATGGACCCCGACGCCACCGCCGAGGAACTGGACATCTCCGCCGCCTGGCTGGCCTGGGGCACCTATGTCGATGACTACTATCCCCAGGTCTTCGGCCGCCGCCGCGATCTCGCGGGCGCGGATGCCCAGACCAGACGATTCCAGCGGTTCATGCCGCTCGACGACTCGCAGGTCCCGCTCCCCGCCAATACGATGGAACGCGGACTCGCCGAGCTGTGGCGGCGCTCGGCGCGCGATCTCAACGCCACCCAGCGACTCGAACTGCACACCTCGGTCATGAACCTCATCGAGGGCTGCGAATGGGAGGTCGCCAACGATGTGGTCGATCGCATTCCCGATCCCGTCGACTACATCGAAATGCGCCGCCGCACTTTCGGTTCCGATCTGACCAAGACCATGTCGCGGCTCTCCCACGGCGAACTGGTCCCGCCCGAGGTCTATCGCGCGCAGACGCTGCGCGATCTGGAGAACACCGCCACCGATTTCGCGACCCTGCTCAACGACCTGTTCTCGTATCGGAAGGAAACCGAATACGAGGGCGACCTGCACAACGGCGTCCGCGTCATGCGCACGTTCTTCGAATGCGACCGCGAGGAGGCCGTGAGCATGGTCACCGACCTCATGACCGCGCGGATCGACCAATTCGACCGCATCGTCACCACCGAACTGCCCGCCCTCTACGACGAATCCGACCTCGGTCCCGAGGCTCGCGCCGCCCTGGACCGGCGCGTGGCCGAACTCCGCGACTGGATGGCCGCCATCGCGCACTGGCACGAACACAGCGGTCGATACCTCGAGGACCAACTCGAATCCCGGTACCGGCCCGCCATGTCGCGCGCCGCGGAACCCGTGCTGACCGAGCTGTTGCGCCCGTCCGGGCTCGGCACCGGCGCCGTGCGCATCGACGGCCTGCTGAGCGGGGAGAACGCGCGATGACCGCCCGGACCGTCGATGTCGTCGCCGCCGACCTGAGCGCGATCCGCACCCGGGTCGACGCCGCGCTGTCCTCGTTCCTGCGTGGCAAGCGGGGCAGCGGCGCCGCCCGGCAGCTGCCGGACGAGGTCGTCACCGTCCTCGA
Organism: Nocardia arizonensis; assembly: GCF_001310275.1. Classification (GTDB taxonomy): domain Bacteria; phylum Actinomycetota; class Actinomycetes; order Mycobacteriales; family Mycobacteriaceae; genus Nocardia; species Nocardia arizonensis. The sequence goes on along the minus strand of NZ_LGYZ01000087.1, from coordinate 108,021 downwards.
CGAATTCCTGTTCGCGGGCGGCAAACGCATCCGCCCGGTGTTGTGCGTCCTCGGCTGGCTCGCGGGCGGCGGCGGACCCGATGTGCCCGCACCGGTGGTGCGGGCCGCGGCCTCACTGGAACTGTTCCATGCCTCGGTGCTCATCCACGACGACATCATCGATGACAGCGCCACCCGCCGGGACCGGCCGACCGTGCACCGCGTCCTCGCCGAGCGCTATCGCGACCGGCGCGACCCGGACCGCTTCGGCGCGGGCGCGGCCATCGTGCTCGGCGATCTGGCGATGGTATGGGCCGCCGAACTCCTGCACACCGCGCAACTGAGTTCCGCGCGGCTCCGCGCGGCCCTTTCGGTACTGGACCACATGCGCGCCGACGTCATGTACGGCCAATACCTGGACCTGTTGTCCACCGCCCGCCCCACCAGCGATCTCGAACGCGCCCTGCGGATCGTGCGCTACAAGACCGTCTCCTACACCTGTGAACGCCCGCTGCACCTCGGCGCCGCGCTGGCCGGTGCGGCGCCATCCGTGCGCGCCGCCCTCACCGCCTACGCCCGGCCACTCGGCGAGGCGTTCCAGCTGCGCGACGACCTGCTCGGCGTCTTCGGCGATCCGGCACGCAGCGGCAAATCCAATCTGGAGGATCTGCGCGAAGGCAAACACACCGCCCTGGTCGCCCTCGCCCTCGAACACTCCTCCGCCACCGACGCCGCCCGGCTGCGCGCACTGCTCGGCGATCCCGGCCTGGACGAGGACGGCGCGCGCGCCTGCCGCGAGATCCTGTCCCGAACCGCCCAGCCGCGGGTCGAGCGAATGATAGGCGAGCGCTGGGAACAGGCCGAACGCGCGCTTGCCGACGCGCCGTTCCCGGCCGAGGTCGGCCAGGCGCTGCGCCGCATCGCCGAGTCCGCGGTACTGCGCAGCAGTTGACCAGCGGCCGCGGCGCGGATCGACACACCGATTCGCCCGCCCGGCGGCCACCGCCGCGCCGAGTTCGGGCAAAGTGGTCGGGGTGAGCGAATCTCCGCAGAAGTACACGCCGCGACCCATGTCGAACACCACCACCTATGCTCTGGCCGCCGTCGCGGTGGTGGTGATCGCGCTGATCGTGTTCTTGGCGATGCGCTGGAGCAAGGAGGAGGCCGCGATCCGCAACGACGGCTACGGAGCGGTCCACAATCCCGCCGTGGTCTCCGTGCTCGCCCCCGACGGCGCGATCCTGCTCGGCCGCGTCGACGCCGCCCACACCGTCGACGTGTACGAGGACCCGCTGTGCCCGGCCTGCGGCGAGGTCGAACGCGTCTACGGCCAGGAGATCGCCCAGCGCGTCGACGACGGCGAATTGGCCGTGCGCTACCGCTTCGTGAACTTCCTTGACTCCCGCTCCGGCAGCAAGGACTACTCCACCCGAGCCGTCGCCGCCAACCAGTGTGTGGCCGAGGGCGGTTCCGGTCCGGTGTACTCGAAATTCCATGAGCGGCTGTTCGTCACCGATCAGCCCGAGGAGAACCGCAGCGACCACACCGATCAGCAGCTTGCCGAACTCGCGCGCTCGGCGGGCGCCTCGGAGGAGGTCGTGCGGTGCGTCGCGTCCGGCGCGAAGATCGAGAACGCGAAGGTCACCGCCAAAGCCGCGCTGGACCAGCTCAACGGACTGCTGGAAGGGCGGGCCGCCACACCCGCGGTGTACGACGGGTCGAACCGGGTGGATGTGAACAACGAGAACTGGGTGGTGGAGGTCAGTAGCTGAGTCCGCTCGCGGTGGCGGCGAGCCTAGGAGATGTCGTCCTCGGGCGCGAGTCGGGACAGTTGCCGGTGCACCGGAAGGTGCCCGCTGAGCGGGTAACACAGGTCCTCGGCGGTAGGCCGGTCGCCGGGGGCGGGAGATTCGGCCCGCGTCGGTTCGGTGCGCCGCGTGAACGCGGGCGGCACGACGGGCGCTTCGGTGTCGGTGTGCGGGAAGAGATAGCGCGCCCCTTCGCGGACACTGACGAAGATGTCGCCGGTCGGCGTCGTCCAGCGCAGTCGGTCGCGGCCGGCCAGTATCACCCGCCATCCCGTTCTGCCCTTGTCCGCCAACGACTTCAGGCGTCTGTGGCGCGAGCACAGCGACACCAGACCGCCGCGCCGCGTCGTCTCGGGTTCGGATTCGGCCGCGGGCATGGCGCACCCGGGAAACCGGCAGCTACCGTCCACCGCTCGCGCCGTGCGCTCGGCCCGCGTCACCGCCGACGGTCCGTCGGCGCGTGTTCCCGCGGTGGCGATTTCCTGCGCGGGCATCCGACAATCGGAGTCGAGGTGAGCACCCCTCGCGTCAGCGCCGGATTCCGCGATCGCACGTCCGATATCGGCCGCGGAAGGCTCCTCGTCCGCATCCTGTTCCGAAATCGCCTGGAACCGAGCGTGTTCGGCGATGCGTCGAGCCAGCGCGGCGTCGATCGGACCGTATCCCGCGAGATATCCCGGCGCGTCCCGCAGTCCGAACAGGGATTCCGCCGGAATCCCGACCTGGATCAGCGCGCGCCGCGGCGGATCGATCGGCACCGCCGCCACCGGGCACCGTTCCCCGCGTTCGCACCGGCACCGCAGCCGCCCCGACCCGTCCGCGAGCGCCACCAGCGCGTCCGCCCGCCGCTGCGGCATGGTCCGCGGATCTCGCGAGCACACTGCATAACTCATCTCCCGCAGTCGCATGGCGACCGTCTGCGCCCCCGGCGCGGGCATCAGCCCGTCGAACACCGCCATACCATCCTGCACACCCCTGATCCGTACGTCGCGCTCGTCCTGCCGCCGTTCCCGACGCCGTTGCGCCCCACCGGGATCCACCCGCGCCACCCACCGCCGCGCCGCCTGCCGCAACCGCCCCGGATCGGTACGCTCGGCAGTCTCGATCAACCGCGGCTCCAGCACCGCCACGACCTCCGCCGCCAGCCCCCGCGTGCAATCCACGATCACCCGCACCTTCGCTACATCGATCCGCCCCGCCGCGAACGCCGCCCGCGTACGCGGCAGCGACTCGTCGAGCGCGAGCCCGATATCGATGAGCGCCCCCGCCGTCGCCTCCTCGGCATGCAGCGCCACCGCCACCTCCGACGCCGCGAACTCCCCGGCCCGCACCCCGTCGGTCCCCGGTTCCACATTCTCGGCCCGCCGCCGCCGATACAACTCCCGCACGGCGAACACTTCCGCCGCCTGCGCCGCGGCCACCGCCCCGTGCGCCGTCCGAAGGGCGCCGATCAGCCCCTCATCACTCATGGTCGCGAAGTCCAGGGATGAGCTTCGAAAGTCCTCGAACATATGTTCGATACTAGCTGGTCCGCCTCACTACGCCAACCCCGCATCCAGTCGATTTGGATGCTGACGCGCACGTGGTGTAACTTTCTTCAAGCGCGAGGGAAACCGGACGCGAATAACCAGGGGCTATGGCGCAGCTGGTAGCGCACCACACTGGCAGTGTGGGGGTCAGGGGTTCGAGTCCCCTTAGCTCCACCATAGGGTCACTACTAGAACCCGGGGCTGAATGAACGCCCTGGAGTAGGACCCCTACTCCTCCCTTCATTCGGGAGTTGCCTGATTCAGGAGCATCCCGGCTTGTCTTGTGCCGGGTTGCGCCGCATGTTCCTGCTTGTGCCCGTTGGGCGGCGTGTAGCTGTCCGAAGGGTTCGTGCAGGCGGTGGCCGTTGATCTGCTCGTCGTCGATGTAGAGCTGTTGGAAGATTGCCTGATTGAACAGGCGGCGCTGGTGTTCGTTGCAGCGGCGATACAGTTCTTGGGGGTTCTCCAGCAGTGTGAGCGCGGCGTCGATGAGTCGGGCGCTGGATGACAGGTCTTCGGTCGTTGTTGCCAGGCGTTCGGTCAGTCGTCGCCGTTGGTGGGCGATGTCGCGGAGTTTGGCTTTGATCTTGGGCTGCGGAAGGGTGGCGTCGGCTGCCAGGTCGATGAGGTTCTCTTCCTGGGCGTCGAGTGCCTGCAGTTCGGTGGTCAGTTGTTTCTGGAGGAGTCGGTCGGCGGTCTCTTGAGCGTTGATGGCTTCGGCGATCTGGTTGCGGATGCTGGTGATGAAGTCGCTGCGGAATCGGATCGTCGCGTAGTGCGCCTCGACGGCGTCTTCGACAAGGGCGACGTTGATGTGTGGCGCGTTGCAGGTGCCCTTCTGTTTGTTGCGGCAGAAGAAGTAGAGGTATTCGTTGCCGTGTCGGTTGGTTGTTCGCTGGATGATCATCCGCCCGACGGTCCCGGTCCGCTGGCAGCGTCCGCAGAACAGTGACCCTTTGAGGTAGTGGTGGTGGACGCGTCGGCGTTCGTGGGCGTTGGTCCGGGATTCGAGGATCTCTTGGACGTTGTCGAAGAGGTTCTCGTCGATCAGCGGCTCGTGTCGGCCCTGCATCTCCTCGCCCTTGTAGATGACGTAGCCGAGGTAGTAGCGGTCGCGCAGCATCGTCGAGAGCTTGTTTTTGGATACTCGTTGGGCGGGGTGGCGGTGGGTCGGTCGGGTGCGCAGTCCGCGGTCGTAGAGTTCCTCGGATAGTTCGTCGAGGGTGTAGTCGCCGGTGGCGTACAGCTGGAACGCGAGCTGGACGAGCGGTGCGCGTTCGGGGTCGACGCCGATGGTGCGGATCTCGCGGCCGTCGAATCGGTCGAAGATGTTGAGGTACCCGAGCCGGGCGCGGCCGAGTGTGCCGCCGTTGCGGGCTTTCTGGCCCATCTTGTAGGAGATGTCGGCGCCGGACTCGCGGGACTGGTACTCGTTGAAGGTGGCGAGGATGCCGTGCATGAGCTGGCCGACCGGCGAGTCGTCGATGGATTCAGTGGCGGAGACCAGGGTGACGTTTCGCTTGCGGAGGTCGGCCATGACGATGGCGTCGTCGAACCGGTTTCGGGCCATACGAGACAGTTTGTAGACGATGACGTAGTCGACGTCTTGATGGTTTCGAATTCGAGCGAGCAGTTTTTGGAACTCGACTCGTTTCGACATTTCGGTCGCACTCCGGCCAGGCTCGATGTATTCGTCGACGATGGTCAGGCCGAGTTGATTTGCCTTGTTCTGGCAGGCGACACGTTGAGCGGGAATCGATATGCCTTCCGGGTCGTAGTCTGTCTTGAACTGCCCCGGCGATGAGACACGTAGGTAGATGACAGCACGGTCGCCCGCCTTCAAAGGTGCTGGCAGTGATGGGAGTTCGGATGCCAAGTCGTCATCCGCATCGTTCCCCGGGCCTACGTACGCGCTCACCATGGAGATTCCTTATTCTCGACGTCACGGTATTTTCGCGATCGATATTATTATGATTCGACAGAGGGTGTTATATTCCTTGTGGTCCTTAATTCTGTGGTCGTTAATTCGAGATCTATCAAATTTGTGAATCGGGGGATTTCAGGCGGCCTTTTTGTTGGAGTTGAATTCTGTAGTTTCATCCAGGATTGATGAATTCTTCGGAGGTTGTGCCGCGTCTTCATTGCGTGACTCTTCTGCCGTGGTCAAGAGGCTGGACAGCAGGCGGGCAAGCTTGCGGGTATCGGGCGGGTCTCGGCGGGTGTCACGTACAGAAACGCGCTGCGCCCGTGGCTTCGCCTGGCTATCCCGATGTTCGACCCGACCGGCCGGATGCTTATCCGGGCGTGGCTCATCGGTTTCCGCAGGCACGGGCTCGACAGCGGCTTCGGTCGACGAGTCGATCGGGTCGTGCCCCGATGGCAGGTTCACTCCGATATGGGGGTCGGGTCGGTTCACGGTGGTCCTCCAGTGTCCAGATCTGTCCACCGGCACCAAGGCGGTGCCGAGGCGGCCTCTACGGGTAACTCCTCGTTTTCGGCCCCGGATTGGACACACCAACCCCCGTAAACCACTCCACCGACGGCCGGTGGAACGGCCGGATTCGACGTAGTGGCATGCCCGGAGGCCCTGCGTCGCGGCGATCGAAGCACACCTCGGCGCGGGTCCGCAGGGCTGTGTGATGGTTGCGGCCTTGAGCGGCAACCGTAGGCGTGGCCAGGCTCGAGGCGCTCGATATCAGCCCGGCGCCTCGCATCGGGCAATCGGCTTCTCCGGCTGGCTAGTTGTCTTCTCGCCCCGATTCCGGGGCTGGCGGCTTCACATGTTGATGGTCATGGCCCACATGGTGGGCCTGGCACCTACTGGTAGATGGAAGCTTTCAGTGGTCGCGAACCCCAGTCGCTGGTAGTAGGGGGTGTTGTCTTCCCGGGTGCATACGAGGTAGGCAGGGGTGGCGGGAGCCGATGTCAGGCGATCGGTGATCAGGCGTGTCGCGTAGCCGTGCCCTTGGTGTGCGGGTGAGGTTCCGATGTTGGCTAGGTACCAATGTTCGGGCTGGTGGGGGTGGTGTCGATCGAGGGTGCGCCGGACGGTGATCGCAGCGAATGTGCGGCTGGTGAGGGCGGGCAGAAGGTCGGGTGCGGCACGCAGGGTGGTGCTGACGGGTTGGTCCCATCGGGCGGGTGGGTCCCAGACGGCGACTGAGCGGATGACTCCGTCGGGGTCGGTGGCGACGCGAACTCCTCCGCCGGGGAGGTGGAAGTGGCGCAGGGAGGCGGTGAAGTACCTGGGCAGGGCGCGGTGGCGCTGCTGCGGGTTGGGCCAGATCGCGCTCATGAGCGGGTCGTCGCGGAAGGCGTCGGCGAGTACCTGGGCGCAGTCGGTGATGTCCGCGGTGGTGGCGGCACGGGTGGTGATCGGCACGGCGGACTCCTGATGGGTTGGCACACTGATGGGTATGAAGATGGGGCGGTGCCCGTTCACGGCGGGAATTCATGCGGTCGACGAACTTCACGAGGATCTCAGAACCAGTGAACCCGGTGTGCACGAGGCCGAGCTACCGGACGGGTCACCGGTGTGGGTGGTCACCGGATGGGACGCGGTGACCACACTACTGGCCGATCCCCGGATGTCGGCGGCCAAGGCCGACTCCACCACCGGCTTCCGAGGCCAGAACCTGCCCGCGGCATTGGAGGCGAACCTGCTCAATATCGATGGGGAGCAGCATCGACGTGTACGGAAACTGGCGGCCGAGGCGTTCGCGCCCGCACATCACGCCTCACAGGAACAGGTGGTGCGGGCTGCCGTGACGGAGTTGGTCGACGCATTGCCGGCGACTGGCGATATCGACTTGATGGGCGGGCTGTGCGAGCCGTTGCCGCCGCAGGTGATCGGCACCTTGCTCGGGTTGCCCGCCGACAAGCTCGATGCCTTCCGTGCAGCGGCCCGGCCTCTGTTCTTGATCGACACATCGACGCACGGCGCGGCGGTGCAGGGTGCGATGGGGACGATGTTGATGCTGGTGGCCGGGGTGATCGACGACAAGAGGCGCGATCCTGGCGATGATCTGCTCTCGCGCTGGCTCTCAGCCCGCGACGGGCAGGACCGTCTCAGTGAGGACGAGTTGATCAGTTTGGCGTTTGCCGTGATCATCGGCGGATTCGAGAACGTCACCTCGCTGACGTCTGCGGTGCTGGATGAACTGGTCCGGTACCGCTGCGAGGAGGCGCGCGAGTTACTGGGGTCACCGCCGGAGTTCGCCCGGCTGGTGCGCAAGGTGATGGGTGCCGTGGCGCCGGTGAACTATGCGCTGCGCCGGTTCCCGCTGACCGACATCGATGTCAACGGAATCCGAATCCCCCGAGGACACACCGTGATCTTGTCCCTGCGGTCGGCTCATCTCGACCCCGCCCGGCGGGAACGTCACGACCTGGTATTCGGACACGGTCGACATTTCTGTATCGGTGCCGCCTTGGCGGAGATGCAAGCCGTCCATGTCGCCCGCGCGGTCTTGGAGAAGTACCCGGTACTGAAACCGGTCAAGCCGCGCGAGCAGTATCTGTTGCGGCCGTCGTGGCTCACCTATGCCCTCGCGGAACTTTCCGTATCCACCGCGTGACCTGCGGTTCGAGCACCGTTGCGGCGCGCTGTTCTAAGATCGTTGAAAGATTCAACCAGGAAGGATCAGCGACCTCGGAGATCGACGCGATGCCGAAAAGCGGATGGACGCTCATCGAAACCTTGGAGCCGGGTCGGCTCACCGTCGTTGCGCGCGATCACGAAGCCCGAGATCGAACCTCCTTCGAGCGAGCCGTCACCGACCAGCTGGGAATCGGCAAAGCCCCAGGGCACGAGGCTGCACAATGGCTGGAAGCGCTGATCGCCGACATGCGGTCGCATCCCGAAGCGGCGGCCACGCATCGCGTCCTGCGCAACGGTCACACGGTCAGCGCCCGTCTCGTGCCGGTGATCGGGCCGGACAATGCGCTCCACGGCGCGCATGTGTGGTTGGGTCCCGATGGGACCCAACCACAGCAGCGGCCGGTGTCGGCCTTCGCGTTCACCTGGGACTCCCACCTGCGGCTCGCGGAATTTCCGGCGGCGCTGACCGGCGGGACGCCGCGCTCGCAACTCACGGCACCAGAAATCTTCCGCTTCGTCGAACCAGCAGACGGGCTTTCACTGATCAGGGCGCTGCTGTCGTCACAACCGGGTGACAGCTGGAGCGGTGCGGTCACCGTAACAGTCGGCAAGAACAACAGGCCGGGTCATGTCGTCATGGCCGCTGGCACGCCCCCACAGCCTCCAGCGAAGTGGCGTGGACTGCTGTTCGAAACCTCGACTCCGATGGCCGGGATGAGCTTGGAGGCAGCGGCACTGGCCGCGATACCGCGCATATCGCAGGTCCATATGGTGCTGGTCGACATCGCCAAGATGCGGTTGATCCGCTGGATCACCGATCCGCTACCCGACGTCCAGTGGAAAGGGCAGGTCGACCAACGCGACACCCCACACCCTGACGACGTGAAACGCATCTTCGCCGCCGCCGCCGACGTGTTCACCGGCAAAGCCGAATCCGCTGAAGTGCACGATGTGCGGTTGAGGCGCCGCGGGGGTGGATGGGTTGTCGTTGACGGCTCCGGTGCCATAGTCGGAACCTCTGACGCGGGTCCCGCGCTTGCCGTGCTGCAACTGCGGGTGACAGGGCACTCCGACGAACCCGACCCGGTGGCCCCCACAGATGCAGGGCATCCCGGGCTTGACGATCCAGAACAGCCGGACCCGCTCCCGAGCTGACGGAATGTGAACACCTACCACCTCGGATAGGCGTTTGTTATGATGGCGAAGTTCTGATTCCCGGTACCAGTCTCTGACGGACGCCGGATGAGCGCTCGAGTCCTGCGGACCGAGCGTGGTCTCATCCAGGCAACCAGGGAGGGTACCGATGAAAAGCTCGCCCATTGATCAACGGCAGTCAGCCACAATGGCCGACGAGATCATCGAGTTGCCGACGAGGGTGAACCGGCTGTTCAGCACGTTCCACCCTCGCACGGAACCCGAGCAAGACCCGGCAGATGTCGCTCGCAGTGTCAGCGCCATCGTCGGCGAGACCATACTTGCCGAGGAAATCATCGCGCTGCGGACCGGCAGCACGAGCGGTGGAGTCGACCCCACGGTGCTGCAGGCCATTGCCCAGCACTTCCACGTCCTGCCGGTGTATCTCACCGGTACCTCTGACGAGGCTCGCCCCGTCGACCGCCAGTTGCGGTTGCTATCGGCGGCACGCGATGCCGGCGTCAGGCATATGGCGTTGCGCGGCAACGACATCGATATCACCGCTTTGACTCGCGAGCTGTCCAGGCTCGCGCCTCCAGACCACAGCGCAGCCTGACCAGAGGGACCGGGCCGTGCTTTACCGACACAACGCCGAATGCGAAGGAGATCGCCGCACACGCGACGCCACCGGGAGGGATGAATAGCAATGAACGACACGGCAGTACATGTCCAGGAGACCGCACGGATCGTGCCGGTGCCATGGCCGTGGGATCCGAACGAGTACGTGAAGCGGGTCGCGGAGTATCGGCAACGGCCGATCACGGTGTGCCCCATCGACGCGAATGCGTTGTCGGGAGCCGGGTGCGGGACCGGTAGCGGGTTGTGGATCGCTCGGGAGTACGACGACATCATCATGGTCGGGGCCGAAACCGAATGGCACGCTGGACACATCATCGCCCACGAGATCGGGCACATGCTCCTGGGACATGGCTCGTCCACTCCGGAGCCCGACGGTGATGTACTGCCGTTGCAGACATTGATGCCCTTACTGGATCCGGCGTCGATCCGCAGCGTTCTCTGGCGCCGGGACTATGGGACCGCCCGCGAACAGGCTGCCGAATCATTCGCCGGGTTGGTGATGGTCGAGGCGACCTTGCCGCGGCGACGACCCTCGCCGTTCCGATCCACCTTCTTCCTCGGGCGGCACCGATGACCTCGCCGATTCCCGGCCTACTGGCCTGGCCCGTGCTGTTCGCTGTCACCGCGATCACCGCCGGACGGTGGTGGCTGCTGGGCGACAAGGTCGTCGATCGGCTGATCAACCGGGCTCTGCTGGCAGCGATTGCGGGACTACTGATGCGGGAAGCGTGGGCCGAAGACCTGGCCGCGCGCCTCGTGTGGTTCGTCGGTGATGCCGAGATGGTGCAGCTGTGCCGCCAAGCTTCGTTCGGGGCAATCCTGGTATCGGTCTCCTATATCTATGGCATTGCGAAATTGTGGGACGGAGCGGACCCTGCAGATACCTGGCGTCGACAGCGCGTTTATGACCTCGTCGCCCTCTCGGCGTCCGCGGTGATCCTGATCGCCGGCACCCCCGCGCGCCGTGCCGATCAGCTGATCGACGAGGCATTGGGCTGGCCGGCGGTGATCGCGTGGGTGGCGTTCTATCTGCCGCTCGGAATCACCGCATGGGTAATCGCCCGCATCAGCTTCCGCGAGTTGCGCAGCGACGCGTTCCTGCGCGAGCGTGTGCTGTACCTGGGTGTACTTGTTCTCGCCGCCGGACTCGGGCTCAGTTCGCTCGCAATTCCATTCCAGACCGGGTTCGCCGTCGTGCAGAACCAACCGTCTGCGGACCCGGATATGAGCAGCAAAGGCTGGACCTTTTTCTTGGCCAATGTTGTCGCGTCTGCTGCAGTAGCAGTGCCGTTGGTGAGCACAATCCTCATAAGAACCGGACACGACCGGACCAGCCGCTATTGCCGCCGCCTGCAGCCCGTGTGGCGCGACCTGACCGCCAGTGTCCCCGAGATCGTGCTCGCCCCACCAGGAGATGGCGGCGGGGTGGAACCGGCGCTGCGGCTTCACCGGATGATCGTCGAGATCCGCGACGCTCTCCTGCACCTCAAGCCTTACACCACAGCCAGATACCCGGCCGGCCCTGACCGTGAGGGCATGCTGTCCTATGCAGTGGCAATTCTCGCGGCGATCGACCAGAAGAACGCCGGGCGAGCACCGCAGGACGAGCCCAGCCCCGGGCTCCAACCGGTTCGGCTCGGTCCGCGAGACTTGACCACCGACCTGAACGAACTGCTGGACCTGGCCGGTGTGTGGCCGACAGCCCGACATATCGCCTCGATCGAAACGCCCTTGAGCACTCGGTGCGCGACACCTTCGACCAGTAGGAGCACGATGTGATGGCGATGAGTCCGCCCCGGACCGGCAGGGACGAGGCGGCAGTATTGCCGCATCCGAGGTGGAGGCTGCCTGTCGTCGGTGACCTGTTCACCATGAACGTGGCCAAACCCACCCAGACATCGCGGCGGGATGCCCGAAGGCTGGGGCCGATCTTCGAGCGGCGCATCACCAATTGGCCGATGATCGTGGTCTCCGGCGCCGACCTCATCGCGGAAATCAACGACGAACACCACTGGACCAAGCACCTCGGAGTGCCCCTGCGCAAGCTGCGCCGAGTCGCCCGGGACGGACTGTTCACCGCCCGCAACGACGAACCGGCCTGGTCGGCAGCACACAACATCCTCGCGCCAGCCTTCACCCAAACAGCAATGCGTTCCTACCACCAGACGATGGCCGCCACCATCGGTGAATTGCTCGACACCTGGGGCGACACGCACCACATCGCCGACATCGCGGAGGAAATGAACCGGCTCACCCTGGAAATCATCGCCCGCACCGGGTTCGGCTACTCGTTCGATTCGTTCTCCTACACCCCCGGCCAAGCGCACCCCTTCGTCGAAGCCATGCTGCGCGGCCTGACTTACATCAACCGCAACGCCAACCTCCCCCCGCTGTTGCAGAACACCCTGGGACGGCGCGCCGCCGGGCAGCATCGCCGCGACATCGCCTTTATGCACCGAACCGTCGACGACGTGATCGCCGCACGCCGGACCAGTGGCACCGTCGGCCAGCACGACGATTTGCTCGACCGCATGCTCACCACCACCGACCCTGACACCGGCGAGCATCTCGATGCCACCAATATCCGCAACCAGATCCTGACGTTCCTGGTCGCTGGCCACGAGACCAGCGCGGGCGCACTGGCCTTCGCGCTCTACGAGCTGGCGAAGAATCCCGAGGTCGCGGCACGAGCGCGCGCCGAGGTCGACGACCATTTCCCGGGGCGCGACCGGCCGATAACCAGCTACGAGGACGTCGCGAAGCTGCGGTATCTGCGGCGGGTGGTCGATGAAACGTTGCGGTTGTGGCCGGTCGCGCCCGGTTATTTCCGCGAGGCGCGCCATGAGGTCACGATCGGTGACGGCAAATACCGCTTCCAGCAAGGCGATTGGGTATTCGTGCTCACCTGGTATGCGCACCGCGACCCGGAAACCTGGGGTCCGGACGCAGAACGTTTCGACCCGGACCGATGGGCCCCTCAGCGGCAGCGTGAGCTGGACCGCCGTCGCGTATACAGGCCGTTCGGGGTCGGGCACCGCGCCTGCATCGGCCGCCAATTCGCCAATCACGAAGTCCTGCTCACTCTCGCCCACGTCCTCCACCAGTACGAGATCCACATCGACGGTGACTACACCCTCGACGTCGCAGAGCAGATCACCCTCAAACCAGCCGGACTGCGGGTACGAGTCGACCGCCGCACGGATCTGACGACGCATTAACCGGCCGACCCTGCGATCAAGCGTGCCCGCCGTCCAGGCCACCTGTCTCAGCAAGTAGATATCGCCGGATTCAGTTTCGAGTCCGGGAGGCCGTCGATGTCGGGTGTCGGGTCGACGGGCCCTCCTTTCGTGCACCGTTGGGAGAGGCCGACCGATGGTCGGTCACATGTTCTGAGTGCAGAGCGGGTGGGACGGCGACGCCGGCTGCGTCGAGCTCGCCGAACATGGTGAACATTCGGTCGAGCACGTCCTGCTGGTGCTGGTCCAGCTTGGCGAGAGCAGCGTGTACTTGATTTCGCAGCTTGGCCCCGGTCGCCAGGGTTTCGCGCGCGTCTTGGACGATCCGCTGCAGGTGGGCGAAGAACCCGCCCCGGTCGACGTATTCGAGCAACCGGTCGGCACGCCCACGACGGGCCTTGCCCGCAATCGCGTGACGTTTGTTGTCGATCACCGCCTGCCGCAACGGAATGGACATGTACGTTGCCAGGTCGGCGGCACACAGGAGGATGCCGTCGCGGATTGCCACACCATCCACCGTGGCCGGCATCGACGCGCTCACGAGCACTCCGAGACCGGCGTGATCACGATCAACATCACGGACAAGCTTAGGAATCCACGCCGAGCTGAAGTGCTTGGTTCTCTTGCACTCCCACAAAATAGATCCCCAGCTTCGGCCGTCGACACGCACGATCTGGAGGACATCACCGCCCTTCTGACCGTTCCGAATCACCGAAATCTCATCTTCGGGGTAGCGGCGCTGCAGTTCCTCAGCGAATGCGTGCTGGTAGGCGACTCCCGTCGGCTGTGGTGGTGGCCCCGGCGAAATCTTGCTCTCAGCCAGAGCAAGCTGGTCCAGCGCCCGCTTCTCCCGGTTCTGGTACTCCAGAATCACCGGACGATACTTCCGTTCGGCCTCCTGCTGCGCCCGTTTGCGTTCACTGCGAGCGATCTGATCTCGCATCCGCGACTGCTCGGCCTGCATCTGCTCGAGTTGTTCCTGAGCCTCGGCCAGAGCGACCGTCGCGGCCTGAGCCCGCTGCTTCTCCGTTGCCGCGGTTTCGCTACTTCGCTGCGCTTGGTTCCGCAGCCGATTGACCTCGTTTCGCATCCCGGCGCGGACCCGTGTCAGGACGTCGTTCTCCATGGCTTTCTCTCGGGCAGCGAAATCCTGTTCCAGTTCGAGGCGCACTCTGGCGACCTGCGGTGCTGCGAGCTGTTCGATAAAGGCAGAGCCGAGCTCTGCGCCGCACCGTGGACAGATTGCTGCCGGCTGGAAGCAACCAAGACACTCGAACGGGCCCAAGTCCGGCCCCTGGTGGTAGGCGAGTTCAGCGGCCTCGACGATCACCTGCCGCCGCACATCCCACGCCACGTCCATCTCGAGCTCCTCCCCGCTCGTGCTCGCGCTGCACCTCGTGGTAGCCGAGCCCGTCCACCAGGATGGCAGCTCCGGATCGACCGCTGAGCGGTTATCGACGCGGTTGTGAGGCGGTGAACAGGGTGACGTCTCCGATGTCGGTCAGGTGATACTCGCCGAAGGCCGCGTCGAGTGCTGCGGCGAGGTCCGCCCGGGTGTCGTGGCGGTTGTTGAAGGCGCCGACGCGCCGGTAGGTGGTGGTGAGAAGCCGGCCGAACCCGGTGTGCGGTGTGTGGTCTCCGAGGATGGTGGAGCCGAACAGCGTGCCGTCATCCGCGAGCACCCGGGCAAGGTGGCTGAACGCAATACCCTTCGCGGTGAAATCGCCAGGGACACAGTGTAAAACGAAGTTGATGCCGATCGAGTCGTAACCCGCTCCGGCCGGGGCGGGCACTGGCTCGAGAACACTGGCGACGGTTTCGTGCACGGTGTGTCCTGCCTTGCGCAGTCGACGGGCGGCGTAGGCGAGGGAGGTTCGGTTCAGATCCGTCAGCGTGATCTCGGCGTCGTCGGGGAATCGGGTGTGGGCTGGATACCAGCCTGAACCGGGTCCGACTTCGAGGTGGCGGCGGCCGGCGTGGCGGTGATATGGGGCGAGCATGGTGTCCGCGGGGCACCGCCACCCGAATCGGTTGCTCAGCCGGATCACCCAGATGTCGTAGATGGCCAGAAACGGCAGGCAGTACGGTGCCGCCGCCCTGCGGACTGCATCGCCGGACACCGGCGACCCGGTGTCATTGTGGGAACCGCCCATCACCACCCCGTATTGTCTGCTCGTTGTCAGTCCCGGGACACAGCTTTGCACACGCCTACCCCGGTGCCCAGGGTGTTGTGGATTTCGCCAGAACCGCAGCCATTTCGGGCCTATCAGGGTGAGGCCCGGCGTTCAGTTCGGAGCGACCGCGCGAGATGTGGTCGCAGCGTCCTGGTTGCGTTTCTGGAAGCGCTGTTCGAATGCTTGCTGCAGGGCATCGTCGAGATCTTCCGCCCGTCCGATGAGCCAGCGCCGGTACAGCTTTTCCGTGGCGTCGGGGTCATCTGGGGAAACCGGCGCGGCGAGAGATTCGCCGAAGGCGATCTCGACGAGCGGATGGACTTGGGTGCCACGGTTGGCTTCGAGGACGCTCGTGACGAACGGGCCGACAATGCCGCTGATGGCATCATCGAGCTTGCCGATCGCGTTCGGCAGCTCGGCGATGGGGGCGGTTCGGAGAAACCGTTGGGCATCCAGTAGTGGCAGGAGCTGTTCGAGGCTGAGGCTGATGCTGGATGCGCCTGGCTCGAACGCGGGAGTGTCGGACTCGACCGGCACCGGTGGCCGACGGTCGTAGTAGGCGGCCCGCGCTGAGCCCTCCTGCCATCCGAGGCCGGTGTCGAACTTGGCGAAGGTACTCGGCCGCACATTGGCCGACAGCTCGCAACGGTCGGCCCGCTGCTGGGCAGGGACCGCTGGTCCGCCGCGCTGGTGCACCTCCGGCATCGTCAGATTGCCCAGCTGCTGACGCCGCTCGCGCACCATCCGGGCGAAGAACTCGTCGTGGGCTCCCATGAGCAGAACTGTACCCGTAAAGTTCGGAAAAGTCGCCATCAGGAGCCAAATCCCTCGGCATCCAGAGAAAAGTTACTGTTTTATTCTTGAAAAGTTCGAGATACGTGCATAGTTTGGGTGGTGTATCTCACGACTTGGTGGGAGGAGGGGCCGCCCCGGGGTCGTGACCGACGCAGAGAGCGAGGTAAGTCATGACTACATCGATGAACAGCCGTTCGGATGCTGCGGTGTCCGGCGCGGCGGTGGTGGCGGCAGCGCGTGCTGCCGGAGGGGGCCGTAGCTCCTCCGTGGGGATCTGGGTGATCTGGATGCGCGGCAGGCGAGTGGTGAGTTGCGAGGCGGTGTTCCGGCTCGACCAGGACATTCCAGCGTGCCGACCGGACGGGGTCGACGCTGCGGTGGTGGTTGTCGTCGCGCCGTCGCGGTTGGCCGACCCGGTGATCGGCCGTGCTGAGGTCATTGTCGACTACCTCGACGGGCAAGGCGTCGATGTTCGTGTGGTACACGCCTGCGCCTTGCATCCAGGGGCGTTGTGGACCTCGTTGCGCGGTCCTGCGGTCGGTGGGGTCATCGGGGCGACCGGACCGGTGGTGCACTCGTCTCGGAGGCATCGGTGGCTACCTGGATTCGGAGCCTGTGCAGGGCATCGTCTAGCGATGGCCGCGCTTGTCCCGTTGGCGGCGGCGGTGTTCGCAGCACCGGTTGCGCATGCGGGTCCAGTGGGTCAGCCGGGAGTGATCTCGGACCCCCGGCCAGGACAAGCGGGCGTCGTAGGCCCCGTGGTTCCGGAACCGCGGACCAGGACCATTCCTGTCGGGCCGGACCGGTCGACTCCCGATGAGAAGACCGATACCCCGGCGCCCGCTCAGATGCCGGCCCCGATCTCACCGGCACCCCAGGTCCTGCCCGAGCCGGAGGCCGTTCCCGAGCCCCGGATAGTTCCTGAACCCCACGTGTGGTCGGAGCCCCCGTCGGTGTCCCGGCCCGAAATGGGCTATGAGCCGCAGGTGGCGATCGAGCCGCAGGTGGCTGTGGAACCCGCGCAGCCAGTGGTCGAGGTATACCCGCAGCCGGGCACCAGCGACGGTTACGCCGAGGTGCAGGCGTCGGTGGTGGGCGAGGATTCGCTGCATTTCGGTGGGGTGAGTGTGCCGCGGCCAGAGGGGATGTCATCCGAGGTCGCGCAACGGGAACGCGACTGGAACGACATCGTGGTCGCCGAGGCCGCCGAGGTCTTGGATCAGGCTGGGCTGGCGGACCCTGATGTGGATGCTGCGCTAGGTGTCGGCACTGAGCCTGTGCCGCTCCCGGTGGTGGTCGCGGAGGTCGAGGCCGCGGTACCCCAGCCGATCGTCGAAGAGGTGACGGCGGTGGTGGTCAGCGAACCTGTCGCCGACGTGGTCGAGACGGTCGAGTCCCAGGCCGCGCAGGTGCTCAACGACGTGCTGGCGCAATGGCCGCCGGCGCTCGGCTGACCAAGCGGGGTGCATCGGTGATGAGAAGAATCGACCCCCAGGACGAGTCGAACGATGACCGGCAGATCGTGCTCGACGGGCCGCCGCCGACCGAAATAGCCGAATGGCTGGCCTCCGCCGGTGCACCCGATACCGCGGAAGATCGACGCTGGCTGACTTCCGAGTACCGCACCGGCGGGCCGGGTAGGGCGCGAGCCGTCCTGGGCGGCGTGGTGATGCTCGCTGTGGTCGCTGCCACCGTGGTGGTGGCAACCATGCTCATCTCCGGCATCGACGGCGTAGACCACGGTGTTGACGTGCCGATGTCTCTCACCGTCGCGCTTTCGCTTTCTCCCGGTGGCCTCGAACACGCACTCACCGTCACCGGGAGCACCGCCGCTTGTGGTCCCGAAACCATCGAGGCCACCGAAGCCGTAGCCGGGCCTCGCCCCCTACGGCCGGCCACCGGCGCAGCGGCAATTGCTGCGTTCGAGGCCGCCTACTACCACGCCCGCGACGGCGTACTCGCTCGCGAAGTCGTCGCGGCCGACGCCGCGATATCGGATGCCGCCACCATCCAGGCCGGCATCGACTCGGCGCCGCTGGGCACCACCTACTGTGCCCGGATCCGCCGGTTGAACCCCGGCTTGTACGCGGTCGAGATCACCGACACCCCGCCCGGTGCGGCACCACGGGTGTGGCGGCAACGGATCTCCACCACACAACTCGACCGGCACTCGGTGATCACCGCGATCGTGTCCGAGTAGCCGGGCCCCATCCCTGTACCCCATCGTCGACCCAACGTGACGATTGGATCGGCGACCAACAACCAAAGGGGGCGGTGACCGTGCTGATCGCACTCACCGGACTGAATCCTCACACCGGAGTGACTACTACCGCGGTCGCCCTCGCCAACGCATGGCCGGGCACGAAACCCGCTGTCGTGGTGGAGGCGGATCCTGCCGGGGGACGACTCGCGCGACTCGCCGACGCCGACCCGCACCGCGGACTGGCCAGCCTTGCCGCTGCCACCACCCAGTCACCAGGAGATTCTCCGGTTTCGACACAGTTGTGGGAGCACGTCCAGACGCTGGGTTCGGGTGTGCCGTTCCTCGCCGCACCTCCAAGTGCCGATGCCATGGCAGCGACGCTGACGGCCCCGGTGAGCATGCCCGCCGCCGCAGTCCCAAGGCTGGCAGATCTGGTGGTCATCGCCGACTGCGGTCTCGCCGATCCGGCCTCGCCCGCCACTCCGATCGCCGCTGGCGCCGACGTTCTGATCGTCGTGGTCCGTGGCGACCTCGCCGACCCCGTCCGCGCCGGCCGGCGCGTCCGCGAGGTCACCGCCGGCTGTCGGCGCTGCGCGGTGCTGCTGGTCGGCTCGGATCGCACGGGCGAGTTCGCCGAGCCTCTCGGAGTCCCGGTGCTCGGCAGGCTTCCACTCGACCGCCTCGGTGCCGAAGCGCTGCTGACCGGCGCCCGATACTCCCGCCGAGGACGCAACGGGCTCGCAGCGGCTGCCCGCGTCGTTGCCGCCGCACTGCACACACAACTGACCCCAGCACACTCGAATCCGCTTCTAGGCCGGCAACCGTCACCGTGGCCCCGGTTACCGGGCCGGTGGCGTCACGGTCTCGGGGTCTGCATCCGGGCGGATTCGCCCCGGGTGTATCGAGCCCGCCAGCCAGTTCCCGATCGAATCCCGGGCCAGGACGCCGCCCCGGCCGTATCCCCAGTAGACGACCTCGGTCTCGAGGTCACCGAGACCGGCCAGCCCCCTACGGAGACAGTGCCCGTTGCGCGTGATGCTACCCCCGTCGCCACCACGGCAAACGAATCGGCACCGGGTGGGCCGACCCTGGCAGTCGAGGTGTTCGGGCCGCTACGTGTCTGCTGGCACCGCGACGACGGCGTTGTCGACATCACCACCCACTTGCAGCCCCGGAGCCGCGAACTGCTGGCCCTGCTGACCCTGCACCCAGAAGGGATTTCCCGCGAGGCCCTGATCGCCGATCTGTGGGGGGAACGATGCCCCCGCCGACCGGTCAACGCACTCAACACCGCGATCAGCCGACTCACCGCCTCCATCAGAGACGCGACCGACGGCACGGTGCCCCGGATTCTGGCCGGCGACCACATCCGCTATCAGCTCGACCACACCATCATCGCCACCGACTACCAGCAGTTCGCTCGCGCGGTACGTCAACGCCGCCACGCGGGCAACGGCACGGAGCGCGGTGAAGCGTGCCGCCACATCATCGACACCTCCTGCCGAGGGATCCTGGCCGCAGATCTCACAGCGGACTGGGTAGCACCGATCCGGGAATCCGCCCGCCGCGACACCATCACCGCGGTCGGCGCCCTGGCCGCCACCGTGGTCGAGCAGGACCCACGCCGCGCCCTGGACCTCCTCGAAACCGCCCTCGACCACGACCCGCTCAACGAACTCCTGTGGCGCGACATCCTTCGCCTGCACGCCCGCCTCGGCGAACACACAGCCATCGAACGCACACTCGGCCTCCTGGCACACAAACTCTCCAAAATAGGAGAAGAACCCACCGCAGAAACACGAGACCTTGCAGAAAGGCTCCAAAAACAAGCCCGGCACTGAAACCGGAGTCTTCTATCCGAGATGCGTAATGGCCGAGAAAACGCCTCGGCGAACACTCGAGATGAGATAGGCGGAAACGCTGGGTCTAAGGTAAAAGCTCGTCTGATGAGGCGGAGGCGAGGATGGGGAAGTCTCTCGCCTGACTCGAGTGCGGAATCCGCGCGGGACAAAGGCTAACATCCGCCTCGGGAATTCGAGGCGACACCCGCCGCCAAGTATTGACGGTACGCAATAATAGCCAGAAGGTGTGCGTGCTTCTCGGCGTTCGTCGGGTAAGGTATTAGCCCAGTAGGGTTTGCGGATATCTGATCGCTATTTGTGGAATTCAATTGAGAATGGGATTCCGTACGGCAATTTCACGGCACAACGGGTGGATGTTCGCAATTTCTTCGGGTTGTCGGAGATCGCCGCCACGGGGGGTGCAGCTCGCGTTATCGCGGCCTGGCTGATCGTGGAGATCGTTAGGTGGGTCGTTAGGTGGGTCCATTGGCGGGTCGCTAGGTGGGTCAGTCAAATCAACCCACCCCGATGCCGCAAACTACCAGCTAGAAGCCACTATCCGACCCAACTGGCTCCCCAGGATTACCCGCAGGGAACAGAAAGAACACGTTGGGGCGGGCGTGGCCCGCTGGCGTCGCTGCCATCGTTCGGCTGGCCCTGCTGATATGACTCCGCTATTCAACTATCGATATCCGTCCTCATTCGATGCATTCCAATCGGTTTCAAATCAATAGTTTCCTCATGTACGGTCTGCTGCCGGCCTGGCCGCGTTAACGCATTCCATTCTGTGCTTGCCATGCAATTGTTGCCCTGATCTGCGGAAATTGGTTGAGAAAAGGTTGAAAACGGGGTTGAATTCCCGGGATGAGTCGAGATAGCGTCGACCCACACCCCGGGGAAACGAATTGTCAACCAATCCGAAATGACCACCGCGCCACCGCTGTGCCAGGATCCGCCGTGAGCGGCGCAACAAAATTCGTGCAGTGCGAAGGAGAAACGAGATGACTTCCCCCACCGGCCCGGCCCCCGCACCGGCCAACCGCCTCGGCAATGGCGAACTGCGCCGCATGGTCGCCAAAATCCTCACCGACAACCCCGGCACCGAATACACACCCCGCGAAGTCGCGAAACTCACCGGCCGTTCATCCGGTGCGATCGGAAACGCGATGAAAACCCTCACCGCCGCCGGACACGCCGACCAGACCAGCGCCAAACCGCTGCGCTACCGCGCCAACACGAACACCAGCAGCGCCGCGACCGGAGCCCCCACCCCGGCACCCGCCACCGGCACGCCCGCCGCAACCCCGGCCAAGCGGCCCGCCGCCCGTCGGGCGCGTAAGGCCCCCGCCGCGCCATCGGGCACCCCGAGCCCGGCCCGCACCGGTTCGGCCGTGACACGGCCGAACGGGCAGCAATACCACCTGCGGACCCTGGCGGGCCGCGCCGATGTGGACGTGCTGCGCACCATGCGCGACCACGAGGTCCCGGTCCTGCTGTACGGCCCGCCCGGCACCGGCAAAACCTCGCTGATCGAGGCCGCCTACGGCGACCTTCTGACGGTCCAGGGCGACTGCGACACCACCGTCGCCGATTTTGTCGGGGAATACACGCAAAACCCCGACGGGACCTTCGCGTTCGTGCACGGGCCGCTGGTCCGCGCCATGCGCGAGGGCCGGGTGCTGTTCATCGATGACGCCACCCTCATCCCGCCGACCGTGCTGTCATGCGTGTACCCGGCCATGGACGGCCGCCGCGAGATCGTGATCAAAGCCAACAGCGGCGAAATCGTGACCGTCGCGCCGGGGTTCTTCGTGGTGGCCGGGCACAACCCCGGCGTTCACGGCGCGATCCTGTCCGACGCCCTCGCCAGCCGGTTCGCGTTCCAGGTACAGGTCGGCTCCGACTACGACCTCGCCAAACAGCTCGGGGTGGACCCGAAAGCAGTCCGCGCCGCGCGGAACCTGGCCACCCGACAGGACAAAGGCGAGATCGGGTGGGCACCCCAGCTGCGCGAACTGCTGGCGTTCCAGAAAATCGCCACCGCCACCGACACGAACACCGCCGCCGCGAACCTGATCGGGGCCGCACCCGAAGACGACCGCGCCATCGTCGCCGACGTGGTGCGCACCGTGTTCGGCACCCGGCTGGAACCCCTGGCCCTCGGCCCCCGCATCTAACCCACCCCGGCCCGCCCGAACACGCCCGGAAGGAACCCCCGCGATGACCGGCCACCTGATCGCCGACCCCACCACCACACCCACACCACCGCCCGCCACCGCCGGATGGGATGCCCTGTCTGCCGCCCTAACCGATGAAGCCCCACCGATCGCAGACCGCGACGACCTGGTCGTCACCATTGCCCCCGGCGCGGCGCACGGGCACCCGGCGGTGTTCATGCCCCACAGCGCCGCCATCGAAATCGACGGCACCCGCCTCGGCATCGACCCGGCCACCGCGCGGCCGGACCGCAACAGCGACCGCGCCCGCTACGCCGCCGTGTGGGGCGCGTTCGTCCACGAATGCGCCCACGCCCAACATTCGGTGTGGGAAGCGCCGCCGGTGGCGAATCCGGCCGTGGTCGAGGCCGCCCTGCTGTTGGAGGAATCCCGCATCGAGGCCGCCCAGATCCGTCGCCGCCCCGATGACCGGCACTGGCTGCGCGCCAGCGCGACCGAGATCGTGATCGGCGACAACGGCGGCACCGATGCCGCCGCCCAGATCCCGCCCACCGATTATGCCGCCGCCCACAACGCCGCCCTCCTGCTGGGGCGCGTGGATGGCGGCATCCTCACCGCGTCGGAATGCGCGCCCGCCGCCGGGGTCATCGAGTCCATCCTCGGCAGCGACAAGCTCGAGAAGTTGCGCGCGATCTGGCAGCAGGCCCACACCGTGGCCGACGACGACACCAACACCATGCTCGAACTCGGGCAACGGTGGCTCGATATCGTCGGCCCCGACCCGCACGCCGACCCGGATCCGAACTCGGTCCTGTCCGCCGCGATCGGTGACACCGTCACCAACATCAGCAACGCCGTTGCCGCGCAACCGGTCCCGGTCGACCCTGCCGAAGCGGCGGCCACCGCGCAACGAGAGGCCCAGCGTGCCGCACGGCGCGCGGCGGCGCGGGCGCAGAAGGTGTTCGGCAACGGCAACGGGACCGGCACCAGTGCCAGCACCCGCGCCACCCGCACGCCGCACCCGGACGAACGCGCCGCCGCCCGGGTGCTGGCCCGCGCCCTCAACAACGCCGCACAGCGCGAACGCGCCACGATCAAAACCACCTCCGCGTTGCCGCCCGGCCGGTTGCGGATGCGCGGCGCACTGGCCCGCGAAGCCCAACGCGCCGCCGGGGCGCTGCCCACGGCCGAACCGTTCACCCGGACTACCCGCAAAACCGTGCCGATCCCGCCGTTGCGGGTCGGTATCGCCTGCGACGTGTCCGGTTCCATGAGCGACTACGCCGACCCGGTCGCCTCGGCCGCATGGATCATCGCCCGCGCGGCCGAGCTGGCCACCATGCCCGCCGCTACCGCCACGGTCACCTTCGGCGCATCGGTGGCACCGATCACCTACCCGGGCACCGCGCCCGCCCGGGTCACCCAATTCAGCTGCCCCGATTTCCTGCACGCCATCGACAACGCCATCGAGGCCCTCGACGGTGCCCTCGAGCTGTCGCGCCCGGAAAACACCCGCCTGCTGGTGATCATCTCCGACGGCTACTACGACGGCAGCAACCGCGACCGCGCCCAGAAACTCCTCGATCGGCTCCGCGCCACCGGCTGTGCCGTGCTGTGGCTGGCACCCGACACCGGCACGGCACCCGACCCCCTCAACGGCGCGAACCTGCACCTGATCACCGACCCCGCTACCACCGCCCACGCCATCGGCCGCGCGGCCACCGCCGCCGTACGCACTGCCTGACTCCCGTAGCGGCAGCCAATCAGCCACCAGCGGGATCCAACTGCCCGCGCCGAACCCACCACCGAACGAAGGGGCAAGAACATGGACACCCACGGCACCACGCCAACAGCAGCGGAAGCACCCGATCCGCAGTCACCCACCGAATCCGACAGCGAAACCTTGATCGGCTCGACCACCCGGCCGATCTGGTTCCACGGCGTACAGCTACCGGCCGGAACCCTGGTCCGCATCGTCCGATTCCGCCGCGACGGCACCGCCGAGATCATGCGCACCGACGTGTTCGGCCTGTCCAAGCGTGTCGCAACGGATGCCCTCGACTGCCCATAGCGCACCGACCGAGACGAAATCGGCACACTACCAACCTCTTTAGGAGTTCGGCCATGATGAACAGCGACACCACCCCGACGGTCAACCAGGCACCGGTCAGCGCGGCGAACACCACCGGCGATCAGGTCAGCCGATTCGGGGCCGAGTGCCCGATCCGGGTCGGTGACGAGGTGACCGGTCGTGACAACCCGACATGGCGCGGCCGGGTCCGCTCCATTTACCTCAACGACGAGGTCGCGGAATGCGCGATCGAAACAGCCGACGGCAGGCGGGGCTTCGCGCCACCGTGGGCCTTGGTGCCTGCCGATACGGAACCGTCCCGCGAATGGCGAGACCGGATGCAGACCTTCAAGAAGGCCCAACGTGACCAAGCGATGGAGGCGCTGCGCCGAAAGCGGCACGAGGCCGCTGAACACGCCGAAGACCTCGCCGGGCGGCTGAACACCATCGCCACCGCACTCCGAGATGGCGACACCCCCGACCCCGGCGAACCCGTGGAAAACCTCGCCCATACCTTCGCCTTCGCGCTGCATGAAGTGACTGAACTCGATGACAGGGTCGTCGCCGCCGGGCTGTCGGCCACCGACGAGCCTCAGCGACACAGCGCCGCCGAACCGGCCGGTTCCGACGAACTGCTCGCATGGTTCCGCGTCCTGCAACAGCGCATCCGCGACGAGATCGACTGCTACAGCACCCGCGAAGACGGCACCGAGGACTCGTCTGCCTGCGCCGACCACCACGACCGGCTCGAAGCCCTGTATGCCGAGGCCAACGACACCATGGCCGCGCTCGATAGCCACCTGGACACCGGCGGGCCGCTACCCGCCGCATGGGCACACATGCCCACGCCCCACCCCCACTGATCCCACTCCGGCGGCCCCGCCACCCACCGCGTCCAAATCACCTGCGGCCACCGAAAATGCCCCGAGGAGCCACGTCATGAACTGGAACGAATCTGCGACGAGCAGCGCATCGGCCACCGGTCCTGCCCCAAGCCACCAGCACACCGACGCATTACGCGCCCAGCTGGAAGCCGCGTACGACCTGCCCTTCGGGCGTGCACGGGAACAGCGCATCACCGACCTTGTCCTCGCGATCATCACCGCCGAGATCGGCCGTCGCAATCCCTCGATCAGCACCGTGCTGCTCGACTGGGCACCCTACGGCGGGCTCGGCGTCGCCGGATTCCGCGACCACGACGGCAACAACATTCGCGACCACGAACTCGACCTCGACATCAGTTTCTACGCCAGCGATATCCGCGCCGCCGACAGCAACAATGCACTGACCCAGCCACCACACGAGCAGGGGCTATTCCGTCTCGACCTGCACGACACCATTCCCGCCGCCGATGAACGAGAAGAAGGAAACAACCGCGATGATCACACCCCGCGTCGGTGACCGCGTTCGTATCACCGGGCTCATGCCCGACGATCCCGCGCCGCTGGAAATCGGAACAATCGGAACGGTGACACGGATCCCCAGTTCATGCCCCGGCCAGATCTTTGTCGACTGGGACAACGGGAGATCACTGATCCTGCTCGAATCCGACCCGTTCGAGATCCTTCCGACGCACTCGCCGCCACAACCTGGCGATCGAGGGGCCGCTTTACCCGGCCCGGCTGCCGCCGACACCAGGAGCAGCAGACGCGGGCCATATTGACCCGCGCGGAATGCAGCACCGCTGATGCCCTGGGGCCGCCATACCAGCGGCCCCAGGGCATCGTCAGCGCCCTGTTCAGCTGTCTGCGTTCGGGTGTCCCACCACGCGCCTGGCGACCGGCTGGCCCAAATCAACTGGGGCACCCACCCCGCCGCCGGGTATGACACCGGCGAACCTGTCATCGAAGGGCCCGACTGGCGATCACCAATAGTCCGCGCCACGTCGCCACGGCGGCACGGGTACCGTCCAGCTCCCGGACTTGTCCTTTTCCCTTTCTCGCCGGAGTTCGTCGCGCTCGCGGCGAACCTGTTCGGTGATGTCGTAGATCACATCGAGGTCCGCGGTCGTGCCGCCCATCACCTCGATACCGACCATGCCGTCTTCGACCTCGTAGTCGAAGTAGACGATCTCCTCGGCAGCGTGCCGGGGGCACCCGGGGACGGTGACGATAACCTCGTCATCGAAGATCCGGACGCGCACCCGGACCTCACCGCCACCACATGGTGAGTACCCCCAGCCCAGGCGACGGGAACGGTCCGAGCCGAGCAGGCACCCGCGATTGTGGACGGCTTCAGCCGTCATGGACAGCACGGCAGCCGAGTCCAGGGCGGAATCGAGCAGGTCGCTCAGCCGCTCCCCGGTGATTCGATCCAGCCCTCGCAGCTTGACATCCACTCCGTAGTAGGCGGCGGCAACGGTCCTCCACTCGACACAGCGGATCTCGGCGTCGGCACGCACGCGCTTCAGGTCGTCGAGTACCTGCGAGACCTTCGTGCGGAATTCCTCGTTCAACTCGCTTTGGCTCAGTGTGTCTCGCTGCCAGTAGGGCACGACCACGGTCGTCGGCGTCAACTTGGCGGACTGAAGTGCGTGGACCTTCGGCAACAGCACATCAGCTGCGGCGAGGACATCCTCGCAGGTGGGATCCGCCAGGCCGTCAGGCCCCAGCTGTTCGGCATCGGCACGGCGCCAATACTTCCCGGTCCCGTCGACGCTGATCTTCAACGGACGCAGCCGTGAGTTCCTCTCGGCCTGCTCGCGTGCCTGCGCGGCCTGCTTTTCGCCGCGTCGGAGAGCTTCGGCATATTGCACGCCGTCCTCGGCTGCGATCCTGCGAGCGCGACGGCGCCGCCGCGCACTGCTGTTCTTCGGCATGTTCTCGTCCATTCCCGGCAGAGGCGCCCACGCCACCCTGCCTGCAACGAACAAGCATGCGAACAGGGGAAGTGTGAACGCGGGCCCCGGGAAGGACCTTGGCCATCAACGTCACCGAACCGGCGTGGGCGAGGCAACTCAGGCGAGAACGAGGAGCGCGTGCGCGGCCTGTCACTCCGCAGGAGAGCTTATCCTCTCGCGTGCTCGTCGAGAACCAACTTCGCCGAGACCACCATCCACGAGCAGGGGCCCGGCGTCTGCCGGGCCCCAAGCTGGCCGCCCTGTGAGGGTCCGGCCGGATTCATAGGTTCACTTGCTGTTGTCGATGCTGCTGGCGAGCGAGTCGAGAACGTCCTGGACGCCGGGGCCGTAACCGGTTTGGTGTACTCCCGAGGTGTAGAACTCGGCCGCGTCGCTGCCTTGGCGGACAAGGTCGGCCATGTCGGACAGGGCAGCGCTGGTCGCGGGGTCGGTGCGGGCGGTGAGGTCGGCGACCAGACCGGTGAGCTGGCTGGCTCCGTCTCCGACGAGCGCCGAGGCCGCGGTGGCGGCGAGGTCGGCGGCTACCGGGACGAGTCCGGTCAGTTCGAGGCCGGCGCCGACGGGATCGCCGAGGGCGAGTTTGTCGACGGCGCGCCAGGCGACTTCTTGGGCGAGACCGATGTCGGTGGCGACGCGGCCGAGGTCGACTCGGCCGATGATGCCGACGACTTGGGCGGCTACGGCGGTCCAGCCGCTGGGGTCGGCGGCTGCGGCCATCGAGAGTGCACGTGCGACGAGGCGTAGGTCGACCTGGTCGGCGATGCGAACCAGCGGGCTGAACAGGTTGTTGAGTTCGCCGCTGATGCGGTGGGTGCCGCCGATGTCTCCGGCCAGCACGGTGGGCGGCAGGCGCAGCACGTTGTCGCCGATAGCGGGCAAGTTCGCGGCGAACTCGGCGAGACCGCCGAGCACGAGGATGACCTGCCGTGTCACCGAGGAGGGATCGAGCACACCGGTCGAAGACGAAGTGGTGGTGGTGTCGTCGAGGAGGGAGGAGTTGCCGGTGAACGCGCGGCCGACAGCGGCAAGTCCGGGCGATTCTTCCGGCGAGGTGGCGCAGTAGAGGTCGCCGGCGGCGCAGACGGTGCGTACTCGGTTGGCGAGGCTGCCGAAGTTGTCGCGGGGGCCGGCGATCCCTTGCCCGTCGACCGGTTGTCCGAGCTGCGGTGTGCTCGGGTCACGGTTCGGGTCGGACAACAAACCAACGGCGAGCACTCGCGAGGCCGGAATCGGATCTTGGCTGCGGCCGATGGTGGAGGTGACGTCGCCGACGACATCGGCACCCTGTGAGTACCCGGCCATGACGACCTGAGTGGTCGGACACAGCCCCGCCAGCAGCCCGGACAGAGCTTGTACTCCACCGGATTCCGACTGCTGGTACGGGGCGGGGGCAGCGGCATAGGCCAGGGACCGTACGTCGATGTCGTTGCCGTAGCGGGCGCGCAGCCCGTCACCGATCGGTGCCAGCATGCCCACCGATCGGGTGGGGTCAGCGCCCGGATTGGTTTCGCCGGTGCCGGGCACCAGGACCGCCGTCCATCGGGGGCATGCCGCGCTGCCAGGTTCTGCGGTGGCAACTCCGGTCGCGACGGTGGTGACGGCGGTGGCGC
Organism: Nocardia arizonensis; assembly: GCF_001310275.1. Taxonomy (GTDB): domain Bacteria; phylum Actinomycetota; class Actinomycetes; order Mycobacteriales; family Mycobacteriaceae; genus Nocardia; species Nocardia arizonensis. The sequence continues at coordinate 79,365 of NZ_LGYZ01000087.1, read as the reverse complement.
CGACAACCACCACAGCCGCAGCCGCTACCGCACGCGCGGCGAACCGAGGGGCTGTTGCACGGTTGCGGCGGGCGGGCGCACGCCACGGTGTGAGTCGGAGATTGAACATATGGGGCTCCCAGGGACGTCGTATTCGGTCGTGCGGGTGAGTTCTCTCGCCGCACTGGGAACTCCGGGATTTCAGGGGTCTTTTGGACACAACGGGTCAGCAAAGCCATCGAGAGGAACGGACGGGGCGAACGGAAGACGCCCTTCAGCGGGTCTGACGGTGGGTATGCGACTCAAAGGGGTGTTCGGATGCGTTGCCCGGCGAATCAGGATGGTCAGGGTCGGCGCGCAGAACCCACCGAATCTGCGCCAGGCGGTTGTCGTTCGCGCGCCACAGGAGACGGGGCGATGGGGATCGGGGACGCGCGTTCGCGACGGCTGGGCGGGCATCGACGGGCGTACGTCCTGGAAATGGCGAGAGCGGGAGTAGGGCGGTTGCCCTTTGACAGGGTGGCCGCTCTACTCCCGCCGGGTCCGGGTGGTTCGGTTCAGGACTGGGAGGACGGTGCGAGTGCGAACTTCTTGGGGCGCGTGGTGGTCATCTCCGCGACCCCGGAGTCGGTGAGCCGTACGAGGGCATTGTGGACTGCGCCCGAGGACCGACCACCGAGCGCCTTGCCGATCTGGTGCGGGGTGAACTCCTGGCCCGGGTGGTCACGCAGGTGATCCTCGACCAGCCCCCGCAGTGCACCGGGAGCGAGTTTGTCCGGATGCGGCGACCCTTCGCCGGTATGACCGGCTGGTCCCGCATCATCGGTGTCGGTGTCGGTGGCCGGTTCGTCCGAAGTTGTGGCGTTGTCAACGATTTCGTCGATGTTCGGCGGGGGCGGGGTGGAGTCATCGAGATGCGAGGCGTCGGTCTCCGGTGTGCGGGGCTGAGTTTCAGCATCGTCAGGGGCTTCGCCGTCGCCGGAGGTGTCGGTGTCGGGTTCGGTGGTGGGCGCGATGCTCCAGCGGGCGGCGGCGTGGGGGTTGGTCTCGTCGGTGTGGCGGGAGATGCTGCCGTCGGCGGCCCACATGTTGAGGAGCTTGCGGGTCTTCGACTGACTGATTCCTGCGGCGGTCGCCAGTTCGGCGGCGGGTTTGGGGTCAGCGCTGATGACCGCCCACAGGGCGTCTTCGACGGCGGTGCGGGCAGATTCTGTCGTGGTGGACATGACATTCTCCTGGGAAATGGTGGCTGGTGGTGTGTTTCGTCATGTCCCGGCCGGGACGGCACCCCGGGAATTCGGATTCGTGGGGCGCCGGTCTCCATGGACGCTCGATACGGGGTGAATTGTCAAGCGGAATCGGGAACGAAGCGGTCATATCGGCGGTATGTCACTGAAATGGCCGTGACTGTCTGCATGGGAATTGATTCCGTTTCGGTGTGGTCTTGACAAACCCGGGTCTATCGAGCGTCGATGGTCGTGGAAACCCGTGGTTCGGCAATCCTGCCGATGAATGGGTGACCACCCCGGCCGGGTCGCCAATCACGATTCCCTCGATCGAACTCCGGAGAAGCCGCATGCCCACTGACCACGACAATCGCGAAACCAGCTGAGTCGCAGCATCTTCTCAAGTCGGGCTCGGGAACGACCGTTCCTGGCGAAGCTGACTGGCCCCGGCGTGGGCAGCGCAGATCATGTGCGCGATGTCGGCGGAGGGGCCCTCGTGAAATCACTCGCTACGCACAACTTTTCGGAACAGTTTGGAGACTTCTCATGGATAACACCGTTCTCACTGCAAGATTGGACGAGTCCTACACCGTCATCGGCACCAGTGAATGCGTCCACCGCATCCGGGAAGTTACTTTCCAGGTGACTTGTGTGGATGATTGCATCCATAGCGAGGGCAGAATCTGCACCGAGTGTGCGCCGTCGTGGCAGCTGGATTATGAATTCGACGAGCCGTTCCCGTTCGAGCGTGTGGCCCGGGTGACCGTCCGCGATCTGCTCGACGCGGGACACGTGCGTGTCGGCGATCGATTGGCCAGTCCCGACAGCGAGGTCACGGCGGTGATCACGGGCTGCGGTGGCTTGATGCTGCCCGACGGCCGCATCTTCACCAATCCTTCCGCCGCTGCCAACGCCGTCGGTGGTAACCGAAACGAGTAGCCCGCAGACGTGACCCGCGCGGCTCGCTTCCCTCGCGTGGGCCGCGCGGGTCACGTGCGTCGCGGCATGCATATGCGCCCGGCGCGAGCGGTGGATATCGCCCCTTCTGTGCCGCGATGCTCGGTGCTCTGCATGGCGGTTGGGTGTGCCGGGCCTATATGCCGTTGCCGCAGCATCCAGTGGTTGGCCCTCGTCCGGATGAACGTCTTCGCGGGCACCGTTTTCAGGTTCTGGGATTGTCGGGATGTTCGTGATCCCAGGGAAGGGGTTCGGCGAACAGGTGCTGGGATTTCCACAGGGGGGGGCGCATTCGGCGCAGATGGTGTCTTGGTGCTGGCATCGGCGGGGGTCGGCGATGGGGATCTCGACTTCGTCGATGTGGTGCACGAGTTCGGTGCCGCCGGGCGGGATGTGGGCGAAGTCCGCCAGCGCGGTGACGGTGGCCGGTAGAGTCATGGGGAAGCCTCCTGTCGAGATGTGACGGCTCGCTCTCGGACCGATCGGTCTAGAGCTGCGGTGCCGGACCGGCAGCGGGCGGCGCGAGGTCGGCGGGGCGAGTGGCCTTGTAGTAGTCATCGCCGCGCCAGCGGTATTCCGAGATTTGAACAGGCTCGTTGAAGGTCGGCGCGTGCAGCATCTTCCCGGCGCCCAGGTAGATGCTGACGTGGTGCACGTCGGCGTCGGTGCCGTAGAAGAGGAGATCACCGGGCAGGAGTTGGTCCTCGGGGATAGAGGGCCCGGTGTGGACTTGGTCGTAGGTGGTGCGTGGGATGGCGATGCCGGCGCGGGCGTAGGCGGCTTGGGTGAGGCCGGAGCAATCCCAGCCGCCGGAGACCTCGGGGCCGTTGCCGCCCCAGACGTAGGGTTGCCCGAGTTGCTGGCAGGCGAACGAGATCGCTGTCGCGGCAGCGGGACTCGCGGCCCGTAGGTCGGCGCAGTCACCGCTGCCGGGCGGTGGTGCGGTGGCGTGCGTGGAGTAGCGGTCGGCCTGGGCGAGAACGTCGCGGACGTACCAGTCGGCGTGGTTATAGGCGAAGATCGCCGCGTAGAGATCGCCCGGCGCGCCGGAATCACACAGGTAATGGGCGGCTGCGTGGACGGCGTCGTGCGGGTTGTATCGCGACGGAGGTGTCGCCCCGCCAGCGGGCAGCGGATGCCGGGCGACGACGGAGTCGAAGGTGGGGGCCAGGAACTGCATCGGTCCACCGGCTCCGGCGAAGTTCTCCCCGGCGGCGACGCCGGGCAAAGTGGAGCGGCCGTGGTCGGTTTCGATCTTGCCGATCGCGGCGAGTACCGACCAATCCAAGCCCGGACACGAGCCGGCGCCTTGCTGATACAGCACCAGCATCTCCGGCGGGATATCGGTCAGGGCCTCGGTACTCGGCGCAGTGGCCGCGCCCGGTGCCGGAGCCGGGGTGGGAGCATGGTCGTAGACGGCGACGGTGGCGACGACCGCGGCGATCACGACCGTGCAGAACACGACCGCGGCCGAACCGACACCGAGTGCTTTGGCGAACATCACGAACCTCCGGTCTCGCAGGGCGGCATCGGTGACGGCGGGTCGAGGACCGCCGGCCCACTGGTCGTGGTCGGCGCGGAGTACTGCGGGATGCTCGCCGGGGGCGGGGTGAGATGCGGCCACGAGGCGGGGAGCTGGTGCAGCGCCAGTCGTTCGCCGCCGTGACCATCGAGGGACAGCCAGACACGGTCGGCGGGGCTCGGATGTTCTGCGGTGGGATCGAGAAGATCGGCAGCGGCGGTTGCGACCGGCACCGCGCCGGGGTCGGGCAGCGTTTGCCACGTCTCGAGGAGGGCACGGCGGGCGGTGGTTTCGCGTCCGGTGGTCGGCACCCACAGCAGAACGGGAGTGACGATGCCCGTGGAGCGGGCGAGTTCGGCGTAGCCGGCGAGCTTGCCGGCCACCGAGGAGAGGGTGATGGTGCCGAGGTCGAATTCGAGGAAGAAGTCCAGGGTCGCCCCGGTGTGGGTGTAGCGGCCGTAGGCGTCGGGGCGGACGAGATCACCCCAGAGCCCTCGGCTGCGGCCTTCCGACCACCACGCCAGCACCCGCCCGTGGCCGGGAGTTGTGACGAGGGCGGTGAACCATTGGTTGACGCCGACGGTGTGTGCGAGGTGCAGGCTGTGGGCGATAGCGAGGGCGCGCTCGTGGCGGTAACGCAGCTCACGGACCTCGATACCGGCTTCGGCGGCGACCACCGCGGCGCCGGCGGGAGCCAGGACCCAGTGCCCCGGGGCGGTGCCTCGCGCACGGAGGGGCCGGAACCGGTCGACGACCCGATACCTGTGCAACAGGGTGAGGCGGCGACGGGCTTTGATGATGGTGGGGAAGGCCAACTCGGCGAGCTGGGTGGTAGTCAGGACGCGATGCTCGAGCAGCATCCGCAGAATCCACCGATCCCTGCCGGTGAGCCGCACAGCCAGACCGGCGTGGCCGATCGCCGACGGTGCCCGGGTTGGTCGGGGTGCTCGCAGATCCCTCTGCCTATCCGGGTGATTGATCATCGCAGCAACCTCCGAGAGTTGAATTACCTTGCTAGACAGGTGAATCCGTGTGGACTCACTGGGTCAGGACAGGCGGGGATCGCCGCCACCGACCGGTGGAGCAGCAGATTTTGTGAGATCCGGCCCCGGTTCGTCGGTGTCGGGTTCTGCCGGCTCCGTGGTTGGAAGCGGTGCGGCGAGGCGAGCACGGGCAGCGGCGCGTATCTCGCGGGCGCGCCCCGGCACGGCTGGTGGCAGGGGTTGGGTGGTGAGGGTGAACGGTGGCGCCTGCTGGCCGCGGACCAAGACCCGGGCGGCGGCGTGGAAGGCGTCGAGGTGGGTCAGGTCGTGCTCGGACAACCAGGGAGTCGTGTGGCGAGCCAGGTCTCGGGCATCTTCGGGGGACGCGGTGAAGATGACCTTGTTGCGTGCATTGGCCGACACCGCCGCCCGCATGTCTGTCGGCAGCTGTCCGAGGTTTTGGTGCGCGATGACCAGAGACAGGCGCAGGCCGCGGGCCTCGGCGAGCATGTCCTCGAGTGGGGTGGCGAGGTTGAGGAAGTTGTGGGCTTCGTCGAGGGCCAGGGTGGCGTCGGGGCGCTGGTCGGGGTGGGTGCCGACGCGGGCGGTGGTGGCCTGCCAGGTGCGCGCTACGAGCAGCGATCCCATCAGGCGGCTGGTGTTCTCGCCGAGAGAGCCTTTGGGTATCCGGGCCAGGCAGATGCCGCCGTGGTCGAGCACGTCACCGAGATCGACGGTGGAGGGTCCGGCGGCGAGTGCGTCGCGTACGAATTGCCGGAACAGAAAGTGCCGCAACTTGTTCAACAACGGTCCGATGACCTGGTTGCGTGCGGAGTCGGTCAATTCCTCATACGAGGACCAGAATCCACGCAGGACGGGGTCGGTGGTGGCGCGGGTGACCCGGGTGCGGAACGCGGGCTCGGTCAACAAGCGCGGTAGATCGGTGAGGGTGGCGACGCCGGGTTGGCGGCACAGGGTGAGCAGGCTTGCTCGCAGGACGTCGTCCGTGCGCGGGCCCCACCATTGGGCGAAGGTGCGGTGGAAGATGGTGGCCAGGTTGTCGACCGCGCGGTCGGTCCCCGCTCGGTCGGCGGGGGTGTCGAGCGGGTTGAGGCAAGGCGGGCGGCTGCGGGAGTCGGCGTCGAACAAGACGACTCGGTCGGCGCAACGCCGGGGCAACCGGGCGAGGATGTCGGTGATGAGGTCGCCTTTGGGATCGACGACGACCACGCCGCGGTCCTGATCAGCCTCCTCGAGGATCAGCCGCCCCAGCAGTGTTGACTTCCCGACGCCGGTTGGGCCCAGGACGTGCAGGTGGTGGCGGGCGTCGGCGACGCGCACCGCCACCGAGCGTCCACCGGGACTGTCGGCAACGCCCAGGGGTTTCGAATACGGTCCCGCCGCAGGGATTTCCGGGGTCGGTGCGATGGCGCGGGCTCCGGCCCGCTGCACACCAGGAATGGCCGGATCATGCGGAAGATGGGCGAGTGCGGCCAGCTCCGGCACCGACAACAGATCACCGCGGCCCAGCCGCCGCTGCGAGAGCGCCGAGCCGAGCCGCCGCGTGCGGCGGTGCCGGTAGTAGTTGTGATCGGTGCAGGACCCGAACACCACCGCCAGCGCATCCGCCCGACCCCGCGCAACGGCCCGCGCCGCGACCCGGTCACCGGTATCGGGCACCGACACGGCATAGCGGATGACGGTCTCCCAGTGCGCACCACGGGCTTTACCGGCGGCGGCCCGCTGCTCGGTCGTCTCGCGCATCGCGGCCTGCCGATCACTCGACTGGGCCGCCGCCGCGGCACGGACGCGGCCAGCGCGGCGGACCGGGCCCGGGGTGAGCAGATCGAGCACCTCCCGCAGCAGCGGGATAGGCCATGCCGCACCGGTCCCGGTTCGGGTGCCGCGCCGCACGCGGCGGCCGGTGACCGGTCGCGCCAGTACCTGCACGCAGGCGGCCTGCCCGGGGCCCAGATCATCGGCGGCGGAGATGAGATCACGAACCAGGTCCGCGCCGCCGTAGTCGGTGCGGATCGGCAGTGCTTCCCGGCGCCCGAGCCGCAGCTCACCTCCGGACAGCAGCCGACGATCCTCAAGCCCAGGAGGTGTGAGCGGCGGGGAGACCGTATGGGCGGTGCGGGTGTGCGCGCCCGGCCACGCGGAGGCCACCGCCCGCTCGACCAACCCTGGCGGAATCCGGCCGGGTACCCAGAGCCGAATCGCCACCCCGTGCTCGGGGGTGATGCTGTACTCGAACCCCAGATGCGGTTGCCCGAACAGCATCCGCCGCCAGGACGGGCGCAGCTGCCCGGTCAGATGCGCCCACAGTGCCTCCGCCCCCTTCGGATCGACCTTGGGAGGCGTGAGGACGGTGACCTGGCGGGCGTCGGTGGCCAGCCGGTGCCGGCGCAGTCGCTCGGCAACCCTCGCCGCGGCGAGCACGCCCACCATCAGCCCCACAGCGATCACCGCCGCCGGACCGGTCACCACCCGTAAAGCGGTGTCGGCGAGTTCGCGCATCGCTGCGGCGGGGTCGAGCAGCAGCTCGCCCACGATGCCGTGGTCCGCCGCAAACAGCATGAGGGACATGGCCTATGCCGCCTGCACATCGACGTAGACGTCCCCGTCGCCGTCCTCATCCGCCAGTCCGGTGTCGACATCGGCGTTGTCGTCGGTGACAATCGGAGTGAACGGGGCGGGTTCGGTGATGTCGAGACCTGACTCCTCGGCATCTGCGGTGTCGGCGAGTTCGCTGGGATCGGTGGTGACCAGCGCGTGCTCCTCGACGGAGGCCATCGAGGCGAACACGGCTCTGTCAGTGCCGTCGAGAGCGATCAGCCCTTGCCCGCGGGCCGCCGACAACAAGAACTGTCGTTCTCCGTCCGAGAGCTTGAACGCGGTCGCGACCTCGTCGATCGCCTGCGGCGCTTGATGCAGCAGGATCTGGGTGGCCGCATTGGACACGATCGCCTTACCGAGTTCGGTGCCCAGCACATCCGCACAGTCCTGGGTGGCGACCGTGAGGCCGGCCCAGTACTTGCGGAACGACTTCGCGGCCCGGAACAAGAACTCCGCACCGGCGGTCTGGCGCATGATCAGCCACGCCTCGTCCACGGTCACCATCCGCGGCCGACGATTCGCCGGGTTGGCGACTCGCCGCCAGGTGGCATCCAACACGAGCAGCGTCCCGATCGTCTTCAACTCATCGGGCAGCTCCCGCAACGAGTAGGCGACCATCGCCGCATCCGGGCTGACCGTCGTCGGCCCATCGAGCAGGCCCGCGAACGCGCCCTCGCCGACGAACGGAGCCAACGACGCGGCAAGGTCATCAGCCACGGCCGAACCGAGCGCGGCCAACTGCTCACACAGGACACCCAGGGTCGGGGCGGGCCTGGTCCACGTCGCGGGGTCCTCGGTGATCCCCGCACTCGCGTAGGTGGCGGTCACAGCGGTGTCGAGCGTGGCACGCTGCGCAGCCGTCTGGTCACCGAGCAGGACCCGGATCACGGTGTGACAGAATAGTTTCCGTCGATTCAGTGCATCCGACGGTGCGGTGCGGCGGCCGTCGGGGCGGGTATGGACCTCCAAATCGAAGGGATTGAGCCGGATCCCGGGGGCGCCGAGGTGGATATAGGTGCCGCCGACCGCCTCGGTCAACGCGCGATACTCGTCTTCGGGGTCGATGATCACCTGTTCGATCCCGCGATACAGCGACCGCAGAATATCGGTCTTGACCAGGTAACTCTTACCGGCGCCGGAACGGCCGAGCACGACGGCGTTATGGTTGTGCGCCTCGGGACCGAACCGGTCGACGAACACCAGCCCGGATGCGGCGTCTCGCCCGTAGAGCACCCCTTCTGGCGATGCCGCGCGGGCCGGATCACCAACAGGCAGTTGCGGACTGGAGAACGGGAACGCCGCCGCAAGGGCATTGGTGTCGAAGGTGCGGCGCACCTTCACCAGATCCAGACCCAGCGGAAGCGTGGAAACCCAGCCCTGGGTGGTGCGGTAGGACAGATGGCAGGTGTCGACGAGCAGACTGGCTGCCAGGGCGCGGACGGCGGCGACCTCGTCGGCCAGCTCGGCTTCCGAGCGGGCGTGCACGGTCAGATACAGGCCGATTCGGAACAGTCGAGCTTCGGCGCGTGCCACCCGGGAGGACAGTTCTGCGGCATCCTCGGCCGCGACCTCCACCAGGGGATCGGTGCGGCGGCCGTAGCTGGCATCGTGAAATCGGGTCGACTCCAGCCGGGCGAGCTGGCGCCGCAGCCGGGAGGCGGCGGTGACCGGGTCGACCGGATCGATATGCAGGGCAACGTCGAGGCGGCCGGGGTGCGACAGCAGCGGAGCCAGCCAGCCGGCGGTGACCTCACGCGGATACCCGGTGACGGCGAGCGTCGCCACCCATCCTGTCCCTACTTCGAGGTGCCGTGTCCCGATCGCCAGCGAATCCGGCCCGAATCCAGCTGCGGCACCGGCGATCTGGCGACGTCGGCGACGCAGGGATCCTCGCCGATGCGGGTGTGCGTCGATATCGTCGGCCAGTTCGATATCGGTGGAGGTCTCGGTGTCCGGGCCGTCGGTGGTGATGACGGTGTGGGGGCCGGCGATGTCTGCGGAGGAGGGAACGAGACTGCCGGGGTTGCAGGCGCCGGTTACCACGGCGGTGGCCTGCGCGTCATCGAGCGGTGTCACGGTGACACCCATCGGGGCGAGGAGGTCGGCGGCCTCATGCACCCGCCGCAGTAGCCGGGCCTCCGCGGCGCGCCGTGCCGCGGCCGACAATTCCCGTCGAGCACGCCGACGCCCCGCGACCAGCCAGCCCAGCATCGCCGCCGGCGTCGGTCCACCCAGCCTGTCGCTCGTCGCCGGGAGGTCGAGGGGTTCACGCCAGACCAGCAGTACTTGCCGGTGCATCAGGTCCTCCCCGGCCGCGAGTCCGGCCAGGTGGTCGGCGTGACCGTGCGCGGCAGCGGCCAGCTCCGGTGACATCTCACCGACCGAACGCCACAGACTCTGCAGCTGGCCGGTCAGATCCAGGCGCGTCGACCGCAACAGGATCTGCACCGGTTGGCGCAGCGTGTGCAGCCAGCCCCCGAGCTGTGAGACCAGGGCATCCTGCTCCTCGGGAGTGCGCAGGGCGAGGTTGACCGTCCCGGCCGCTGCGACCACAGCCAGCCCGTCCGGGCCCAGATCGACCACCCCGACCCCGTTGGCGCTGGTGACCGCCTCGGGTAGCTGTAATGCTTTGGCCGACAAAGGCTGCGGCACCAGCGGCTTCTTCCCTCGACCCGCAGCGCGGGTGAGCCACCGTGGTGCCGTAGCGATCCCTTCGGGCGCGGCTACCAGGCGAGAAGGCCGCAGACGTTGCCGTACGGCGGCCAGCAGCAACCGGTCGCCCGACAGGCCGTCGCGGGTGGTCAAGATCAGCACCGCGACCGCGGTGCCCAGCGGGACGGCTCCGGCCAAGAACGCTGCGGGGGCGATCACTTCACGAGTTGCGGTCCACGCGAGATACAGCAGTAGCGCGGTGACCGCGAGGACTGCGAGCTGGCGGGCGGTGAATGGGCCGATCAACCGGTCTTGCCGGTCGACATCGGCAGGAATACGAACGGGCGTGCTCATCTGGGGTTTCCTCCTCGGGGAGTGCGGCGTGCGCGCCGGCGGACAGGGAGATCGGGCAGCGGCAGATGCAGCTGACGACCTGCCGGTGTCGAGGGACGTGGCGGCGGAACCGGTGGCGGCGTGCTCGCTCGCTCGGCGGGCCGGACCCGGGTCACCGGGAACGGCAGCCGGTACTGGCCGCTGCGCAGCGGCCGGTTGCCCTCATACGGATCGGGCGGATCGAACTCGAACGCCAACTGCGTGCCCTGCCGAGGACGCGGCGGCGGCGACGCCGACGCCGGTGCCGGCGCTGCGGGAGGCCCGGCAGGGGCGGGTGTCCGTCGGACCCGGGCAACAGGGATCGGCAGCGGGTACTGGCCGCGGTGATTGGCGCGAATCCCGCTGTAGGGGTCTGGCGGGGTGAAATCGAACGCGAGCTGGCGGCCTCGCGATCTCGGGCGGGTCGTCGGCCCAGGGGCGGTGCCGGGTGAGGCCGGAGCCGATGTGGTGGTGGCCGACTGCGACGGTGGTGTTGCAGGACCCTGCGTTCGCCGGACCCGGTGGACTCCTTCGAGGGGCAACATCAGCTGGCCGTCCCGCGTCGACCGTGTCCGCGCATACGGGTCGGCGCTGCCCACTGCAGCGGCGGCACCTCGGCGGCCGTTGCCCACCCTGTTGGCAGTGGCTGCGTTGCCCTGTGGGGTGGGGCGTCGAATCGCCGTGGCGGCAGCCTTCTCGCCGCTCTTGAGTAGGCCGAAGGTCTTGTAGGCGACGTATCCGCGGACCAGGGATCCGACCATGCTGCGGCCGTGGCCGATTCGCATGGTCGACATCAGCCAGAACGGGATCTTGATCAACACGCCCATCAGGGCGAGCCCGATGATCAGGCTCACGACGCCGTCCATGTTGGGCCCGAAGAATCCCCATCCTCCCGGGGTGAGGAAAACCCGCAGGGTGGTGACCAACACCAGCGACTGGACCACCTGAATCGCCAGACACGCGGCGAAGGAGCGCCACCACCAGCGAGCGATCGAGTCCAGACCAGGCAGCGCATGACACATCAAAGCCAGTGGTGCCGCTACGATCAGGATGATGGTGATCGCGACGCGCACGACGTAGGTGATGAGCAGTACCACCAGCATCACGACAAGCGCAGTTCGCAGCAGAACCAGGAAGATTCCGTTCCCGGTGACCGACCCGGTCAGTTCCTTCAGCGCGGTGGTGGCAGAGTCGGACTCGACCCCGCTACCGGCGAATGCCTCGGCCAGCGCGTTCGCGAACACGATCGCCTGGGTCGCCAGCAGCATGCTCATGGCACCGGCAATGAACCCGACCACGATCCGTGGCAGCAGTTCTTGCAGTGACCAGCGGGTCTGCAATGTTTCGCGGACCATCAGCAGGATGCCAGCGGCCACCACCAGCAGCCCGTACATGGCCAGCATCAGATGCCACGACGAGTCCCACAACTCACCGACCCGCGGCAAGTCACCGGGCTCCGGGGTGGTCAACAGTGTTTGCGACAGTAGCTCGAGCAGCGGATTGAGCGCCGAATCCACCAGGCGGGCAAAGAAACCGTCGATAGCATTCGCGACACAACCGGAGATATTGCGAATTCCGCAGTCGGAATCACCTGTATCCGACGGCTCAACCGGTACTTGACTGGAGTCGCCCGGCCAGGAGCCGCGCGGAGTAGGCGACGGAGTCGCGGGTGTGCTCGGACCTTGCGATGTGGGCGGAGGCGTGGGCGTCGGCGCGGTCGGTGCCGGTTGCTGGGGTGTCGTCGCCACCGGCGGCGGTGGCGGTGGGGCGGTGGGCTCGGCGGCGGCAGTCGCACCGATGCCAACCCCGACCACCAGCATCGCGACCACGGCCGCCACCACCCGCAACGGCCAGCCTGTTCGGGGGTTCGGTGGTGAGGTGCCGATTGGGAAGGCCGCGGTCATGGTCAGGCACCCACGATCGACTTGAGAACGGCGACGATCACCGGCGCGAGCATCGCCAGGCCGTAACCCAGGCATGCAGCGCGCAGCGCGGTCTTGGACTTCTCGACCTCGCTGGGGTCGCCGGAGGCCAGCACATAGCGGGCGCCGCCGATGGTCAGGAACACCGTCGCCAGCCCGGCAAGGATGCCGACCAGCCAGTTCCGGATATTGTCGAGTACCTGGTCGAACGACTCAGCGATGGCGAGTACCGAAACGGGTTCTGCCGCAGCGGTACCCGCGGTCGCTATGGCGGTCAGCGCCACCGCCGCGAATACCGCGATCGGGGCAAGGGCCCGCCGGATGGTGCCGGGCTGGGCCGTCCGGTGTGACGAGGTCGCAGAACGAACTTCAGGGAAACCGATCATGCGCATCGGCGATTCACCTCCACCTGGGTTGCCGGTTGTGCGGGGGCAGCCGATGTCCGCCCGCACTGGCTACTCCGCGTTTGCGAGCCACATTTGGACCTGGGAGTGTCCGGAAAATCGCCAGATCGGCCAGCGCGGGTAGTCGGCTGCGAGGTGGTGAAGGCGGTCTCCGCCGCGGGAGTACCTGTTGAACCCGACCGCCGCGGTGCGTGCTCGCCAGTGATCTCGCCGTGCCGTGTGGTGTTGTGCAGGCCGACAGCGAGGATCGCCGAGCCGAGCGGGCTGAGGGCGTACTGCCACGGCGGCACACCACGACGCCCCACACCGGGGCGGGTACGACGGCAACGGGTGAGCACCCCGCGACGGGTCAGCGCCGTCAGCCTTTTCCGTGCGGTGTCGACGCTGGGGAACAACAGGTCGGCGACCTGGTCGGCACTCAGACCCTGCTCAGCATCGAGCAGCCGCAGCACTTCCAGGTCCCGCTCGGTGAGTCGCTGTCGCTGCGCGGCCACTTCTGAGCCCTGGTCGTCGGCCGAACAGGACAGGAGTTGCAGGGCGCGGTGCTCGACGGTGCTGGTGCGTGCCGGATCGGTGGCTGCCGTGCGCGCGACCAGCCAGTCGAGGAGATCGTGTTCGCCTCGCTGGCGGGTCTTGCGCAACGCCCAGTGCGACAACCCCGTCGAATCGCTTGCCAGAGAGGTCACCGACCGCCCCTCCAGCCGGGTGGCGGCGATCAACTCGGCGACCTCGGCGGTAATCACGTTCTCCGCGACCGCCTCGGCGAGAATCTGTTCGGGATGCCCCGCCGGGGCCCACATCACCTGCACCGGTTCGTCCGCTCTGGTGTCGATGTCGGCTCCAGTGCCGACATCCGCACCGGGCACGGGGGCAGCGGCCTCCCGCCGCACCCAAGCCCGGCCACCACGGAACAGCGCCCACCGCAGTCGGAACCACAGAAACGGGCGCTCGACATCTATGCGCGGCAATTCGGCGAAGAACTCGGCCAACAGATCGGCCTCGATGTCAGCGCGGTCCTCGCGCCGGCGAGGTCCGAACACGCTGGCCATCCCCGCCAACATCGGTGCCGCCATCCCGGCACACGCCAAGGCTGCATCCGAACCGTGGGTTCGAGACCGGCCGATCAGCCACACCCAGACCGCATCCACGGTCTCGATCGGCAGCGCCGGGTCCGACAGCACCTGCCGCAACTGGCCCCAGGTATCGACCTGCCTGCCGAGTCCCGATACCTGATTCCTCACGACAGGTAGCGGGTGATCGGCTATCCGGTCGAGCGCCGACCGCACGACCGCCAGCGGCGAAGCTTCCGCATGATCCGGCCTCTCCGCAGAAATACTGTAATTCGCATTCATTGCCATTCCCCTTGCTCGAAGCGTTGATAAATCCGACTCGGCAAGGACACAGAACGGCCGCCACCAAAAAGCCTCCGAATAACCTCCAAACGACCTCGAGATGACCTCCGGCCGATCACCGATCAGCCGGATTCGACCACACGGAACCGGTACGGGAGCTTGAGCGCGGTGCCGGGAAACTGCTATCTACCAGGGGTTGTGTACGTTTGGTGGCGTTCCGGTGGCGCTGTACACCGCGCGAGAAGCTTTCGGGTGGACCGTCGAAAAATTGGCGTCAGATGTGGCGCTCTACAACTGTGGATATCGAAGATCGATCAGTCGATTTGCATAGTTTTCGGGACGGTTCGATGTCCAAAAACGGCGAATTCGTGAGGAGTTGACCAGTGCACACATCCCATGCACTGGAATCGACAAGGACCGCGCCGATGACCGAACACACCCCAGTCCGCCGCCGTCGCCACACCGGCTCGTCCGGCTCGCGCCGCGCTCCGGCGGCCGAGGTTCCCTCAACCATCTGGGCCTCCGGAACCGACCCGATCGACCCCACCGACCAATGGCCGACGCCGATCGTCTCCCGCGCCGTCACCGAGTTCTCCCGCCCCGGAGACCAAGTGCTGCTGGCGCCCCCGGCCTCAACCGCCCCCGACACACCCTTCCCGACGCCGGACACTGCCGACGTGCTCGCCGTGATCGACAGCCTCGGCCGCGACAGCCTGATCGAACGCCCCGATGCTCACCAACATCGGCCACCGCACGAAGGAGCTGTTGCCCTCGTCCTGGCCAGCCTGCTCGCTCCCGAGGCCACATCACCTTCGGCAGTCGACGAGATCGTCGCGCTCGCCGCAACCCGGTTGAACCCCGGCGGCGTGCTTGTCGTGTTCACCCGCTGCACGCACACCCGCGACGGTGTCCTGCTCGATCCGACCGGCTGGACAGTAGCCGCCGGTCAGGCCGCCGACCTGCTGTTCCTTCAGCACATCGTCGCCGTCCCGATCGCGGGCGACACCGTCGCGGCACCCGGACTCGACAACACCGGGCACGCCCGCACGCACAGCATCGTGCATACCGATATCACCGTTCTTTTGCGCCCCTGATCGCCGCAGTGGCCCTGCCGTACTGGGCCCCGCCGTACGACGCTGGGCACACGATGGCGGCATGTAGCTCCTGACCACCGAATCTCGAATCGAGGCACCTTTCGATGACCGCAACCCACAAAACGGAGAACAACATCGCCGCGGTATCGGTATGGCCGACCGCGCAGGCCGCGCCCGCTACTCAACGCACCGGCCGCTACCACCCCGACAGCGTCAAACACCCCGCGAAAATGCTGCCCGCCATCGCCGCCCACGCCATCGAGGCATACACCCACCCCGGGGACCTGGTCCTGGACCCGATGTGCGGCATCGGCACCACCCTCGTCGAGGCCCTGCACCGAGGCCGCCGCGCCATCGGCGTCGAATACGAAACCCGATGGGCCGACCTCGCCCGCACCAACATCGACCTCGCCTACGGTGCCGGCATCGACCTCGACGCTGCCGTCTACCAAGGCGACGCCCGAAAACTTCCAACTCTGCTTCCTGCCGACCTGCGCGGCCAGGTCGACCTCGTCATCACCTCACCCCCATACGGCGACTCCACCCACGGTCACGTCCGAGTCAAGCCCGGCGAAGGCGTCCGCAAGTACGACCACCGCTACGGAGCCGTCCTCGACCGCGGCAACCTCGCCAACGTCGGCATCGGCCGGCTCCTGACCGGATTCACCAGAATCCTCACCGGCGTCGCCGACTACCTCAAACCCGGCGGACACGTCGTCATCACCGCTCGCCCCTGGCGACAGCACGCCGAACTCATCGACCTACCCACCCACATCACCACCTGCGGCACCCTTGCCGGACTCACCCCCGTCGAACGCTGCGTCGCACTCCTCGGCCGCCTCGCCGACGACGACATCATCGCCCGAAGCAGCTTCTTCCAGCGCGACTTCATCGTCAAGAACCGCCGCGGAGGGCTTCCCGTTCACCTGATCGCACACGAGGACGTCATTGTGCTCGAGCGCAGGGACGTGCCAGATTCGTTGCAGCTCAAGCAAACTCATCCAAACCGGAGTTTGGTGTCGACGGCTGCCTGGGTCGACCGCAAATGGGCGGCATGAACTACGAGAATAGCCACGCGGGAGAACCGGGTTCGCCGGAACCCGGTTCTCCCTGCCTCCGGAAGCAGGTCTCGCGAGGCCGTGGCCGTGCCGGAATGGACATCGCCGCCGCGTTCTAGGATCAAGCCAGTGGGGAACGTTGTAGAAACCGCTGAGCTGGCCTCGTCATTGACAAGATGGCTCTCCGAAGTCCGGGTCACCGGCCTGTCCGCGCGGGAAGCGACAGCGTTGATCACCCAACACACGGTCCGGTGGGGGCACGCCAACGGTTGGACGGTCGACCTCGAGCGAGAGGCATTGATCGCCAGGCGTACCGGACGGCGGATGTACCACGGCCATTTGGACGTCTTCTGCTGGCGCGACGACCATTTGCCGTGCATCGCCATCGAGATCGACCGCTCGAACAAGCGATGGTCGGTGGAGAAGCTGCTCGCCGAGGCCGACACCGGCAACATCGCACTCTGGGGGCGCTGGTACGGCACGACACGAATCGCCGTGCCGGACACCGTCGGCCTCGTCGACATCAGCGCTACGGCAGGGTTCGAACGCCCCAGAAAGGAAGCCCGCCGGAGGGAACGGCGAGCGCCCGGCGCACCCGGCGCATGACCACCCTGCCGCGTCAACCGGCCATCTGTCCAGGCTGGTGTACCGGCAGGCCCGGGTTGGTGAACCGGAGGCGGGGAGCACCGAAAGGGCAGGGCATTCCGAGGTGTCGCAGGGCGTGATTATGCTCGCGCGACATGGAGCCCGCCACCGCAGCCATCGCTGATCTTGTTGCCGCGATCACGCCTATCGACGAGGTTGAACAGCAACACATCGAGCAGACACTGGCCTGGCTCGCCCAAACCAATGACATCTTCCGCCGAGTTCCACCAGCGACTCCACCGCAGCACTTGGTCGCGTACGTGGTCTTGGTCGACCCCACCGAGCGCGGCATCTACCTCGGTAGACACCGCAAATCCGGTCTCGAACTCCCGATGGGCGGGCACCTGGCTCCCGGCGAAGACCCATGCACTACGGCGCGGCGGGAAGCACGCGAGGAACTCGGGTTCGACCCGAGATTCGATGTCGTTGGGGATAAGCCCCTGTTCCTGACAGTGACTCCCACCGTCGGCCCCACCGCTGGCCATGTTGATATCTCTCTGTGGCATGTCGCTCGGGGTGACCGGGCCCAGCACTACGACCTCGATCCCGCCGAGTTCGACGGGGGCCGCTGGTGGGACCTCGACCCCACGGCCTGCCGAGCACCGATCCCCACCTCCCACGCTTCATCCGCAAGCTCGACACCGTCCTCCAACCCGCTGCCGCTCGATGACTACGCTGGTCGTCATCCGCGGTAATTCCGCGTCGGGCAAATCGACCGTCGCCGCCGGCCTCCAACGTCGCTTCGAGCACGGCCACTGCGCGGTCATCGGTCAGGATGTAGTGCGACGGCAGATTGTCCGTGAGCGCGACGAGCCCGGCGGGTGGAATATCGAGCTGATCGAACATATCGCGACACTGTGCCTGGCCCGTGGGATGGTGACGATCGTGGAAGGCATCCTCGACGCCGATCGCTACGGGGCGATGCTGCACCGTCTCGCCGACACCGCCGGCTGTGCACTCCACTACGGCTTCGACCTCACCTTCGACGAAACTCTCGCTCGCCATGCCGGCCGGCCGCAGGCCGCAACGATTCCTCCTGACCAGATGGCCGAGTGGTATCACGGTTGGCAACCCCTGTCCTACGTTGAGGAGGTCCGCATCGACTCCAGCTGGAGCCGCGACTCCATTATCGAGCGGATTCACACCGACATCCTCGCCACCGACCGACTCCGCTGACGGTCAAATGAGGCGCGGCAGGCAATATTGGATTGCCTGCTGGCGCAGTGAGTCCTGATCGTTCTGTACATGATCGTGCGCCGCCTGACCGCCGACGGCTGGCAGACAGCCCGAACAGTGCGCCTCGACGCACTCGCTGGTAGCCCCGCAGGCACCTTCTCCACCACCTACGAGCAGGCACTGGCTTGGAGCGTCGACCAGTGGAAGCGCTGGACCCGGACTCGGGCGATGTTCGTCGCTGAGGAGCACGACACAGTGCTCGGATCCGCCGCCGTGCGCGTTGCAGGAAACGGACGAAAAAGTTGTCCGCGCCGCGCATCTCGAATTGGCCGAGGGCGATAGCTTTCCGTTTGCATTGGGTCTTGAACCCGATATGAGCTGGGCGGACTATCTCCGCGCCCGGGAGGAACAGCGGCAGGGTGCCAATCTGCCGGATGGCATCGTGGCCTCCACATATCTGCTCGCAACTGTTGACGGCCAAGTAGTCGGTCGAACCTCGATCAGACACACCCTCAACGAGGGCCTACGTCGACGAGGCGGGCACATCGGGTATGCCGTGCTGCCCCAGTACAGGCGGCGTGGGTACGGTGGCGCCATTCTCCGCCGCAGTATCGTCGTTGCCCGGTCGATCGGTATCGACCGGATACTGCTCACCTGCGACGATTCGAATCTCGGATCGCGACGGATCTTCTCTGAACTGTCTGGGCTTCATTGACTGCCAGAGTTCGTCGCACTGCCGAATTGAGTCGCTCGCGGCTGCGCGACCTACAATGCAGACTGTGACTACCGTCAATCGTTGGCTAACCGACGTCGAGATCGAAAAATCCAAGGAAGAGACTCGTAAAAACGCCCAAACCACATTCCGACACCACTACGTGCCAAGAATGTATCTCAAGCGGTGGACTACCGACGGTAGCGGGGAAATTCAGGTCACAAACGTTGACACCAAAGAATCAAATTGCGTACCCATAGAATCGACAGCCGTCGAGGATAACTTCTATCAAATATCGGCACCCGACATCGATGCCGACGCAAATCCAGACATGTGGTTCGAGACCCACATGGGACGCATAGAGGGCCGGGCCGCGAACTGGCTTCGCGCGCTCGACGGTCAGCCCGATGGGAGGATCAAGGATAAAAACCTAATCTCCAACCTAGCCGTATACATCAGCCTACAAAGCCAGCGCACCCAGCGTGGGCGACAGACCGACGTGGGCATCGACGCAGCAGTGAACCGTTACGGAGCCAGCCATATTCTGAACATTACCGGCCTGCTTCCGATCTTATGTCGCGAGTACGGCATTGAGTACTCAGAAGCGAGACACCAGGCTATCGTGAATCAGATACTCGCCAAGCGGGCCGTCAGCAGCGAAACCAAGCCCAAGGCAATCGATGCAGCCATCGGCGCCTGGAAGAACGTTCTCGCCCCGCTGATTGAAAACGATCGAGACTACTGGCTGGCAAGCTCCACAGGCGATCTATTGACCTGCGATGAACCCGTACTCGGAATTCCAACGAAGCGAAACACTCGCCAGTTTCCGGTCTCGATAAGAAATTCTGAAATAATTGTATTTCCGATCAGTCCTAATCGACTCCTAATTCTGAGCCGGAAGAATGTGAAGATCAAGCCCCCGTTCGAACTATCTTCGACTGAGGCAAAGTTTCTAAATCGCGAATTCTGCTACAACTGCAATCGGCTGGTTTTCGAAAAAAGCGGAACCTCGATCGCATCGCAGATTCAGATCCCCAACTACCCAGAGAAGCAGGACTGGTCAAGTAGCATCACCTCCGCTCCGGAGTTCGCTCGCGCCGTTCTCCTGCCGACCCGATGGACCGACGCGCCCCATTCGCCGCAGTGGCCCTTATCTCGATGGACCACTGACTAGGCCGCGTTTCATAAGCCCGATGGTGTGGGGACGGAACCCGTTGTCCGGGTTGAGAAGTTGGTGATATGGCGAGGTCTCCGGTAGTTGGTTGAACGACCAAGCACAACCGGAAACCAACCGGAGACCTCGTGAACAGCGTAACGGCAACGTGCCGTGCGGATCTGACCGATGCTCAGTGGGCGAAACTGGAACCGCTACTACCTGCTGGTATGAAGCCGGGCCGGCCACCGCGGTGGTCGAAACGACAGTTGATCGACGGGATCCGGTGGCGGATCCGGACCGGCAGTCCGTGGCGTGATATTCCGAGCGTGTATGGGCCGTGGCAGACGGTGTATGGGTTGTTCCGCCGCTGGCAGCGTGACGGCACGTGGGAATCGGTGCTGACCGCACTGCAAGCCCACGCCGATGCGGGCGGTGAGATCGAGTGGACGGTGAGCGTGGACTCCACGATCGCCCGCGCGCACCAGCATGCGGCGGGTGCGCGCCGCGACTTCGCCGGCCAGGTCGAGGCGGCGGGTGGTTTCGACGACGAACCCGCTGACCACGGGCTGGGACGGTCGCGGGGCGGGTTCACCACGAAGCTGCACCTGGCCGCCGACCAGGGGCAGCGGCCGCTGGCGCTGGTGGTCACGCCTGGTCAGTGGGCTGATTGCCCACAGTTCACGACGGTGCTCGGCGATATACGGGTGCCGCGGCTCTCGGTCGGTGGTACCCGGTCGCGGCCGGATCGGGTCCTGGCCGACAAAGCCTATTCTTCGGCGGCCAACCGTGCTTACCTGCGGAAACGCGGGATCAAGGCAACCATCCCGATCAAGGCGGACCAGGCAGCGCATCGTGTGGCCAAGGGCAACGCCGGTGGCCGGCCGCCGGCGTTCGACCCTGGTCTCTACAAACTCCGGCACGCCGTGGAATGCACGATCAGCCGCCTCAAACAGCACCGCGCTGTCGCCACCCGCTACGACAAACTCGCTGTCCGTTACCTGGCCACGGTCCGCGTCGCCGCAATCAACCTGTGGTTATCCGGCCAAGGCTTATGAAACGCGGCCTAGGAGCACGATGCGGACACCCTGGCCACCGGAGTCGGCGGCGCTACCACCTATCGATCCCCTAAAGGGGTAGCCGTAGCATCCGCCGAAAATCAGGCGGATATGGCGTAGCCGCCTGGTAGGCATCGGGTTTCGGGTTCGGCATGCGCTGTCGGCTGGTTGGTGCTTGGCTGCCGGTGTTGGTGTTGGTCGGCGCTGGTGGAGGCTGGGGTTCGTGGCGACGCGGATGTTCGCGGACGAGGAGTTGGAACGTCTGCGGGGATTCCCGGAGATCAGCCGCGAGGAGCTGTTTCGATACTTCACGCTCACGTCGGCGGATCTGGCGTTCGTGGATCCGGGCCGCGGCAGGGGACCGGCCGAACGGCTGGGCTTGGCGATCGCGTTGTGTACGCTGCCGTGGCTGGGATTCGTGCCGGATCGGCTGGTCACGGCCCCACCGGGGGCGGTGGCCCGCCTCGCCGAGCAGCTGCGGGTCGACCCGGTGGTGATCGGTGCCTATGGCAGGCGAGCCAAGACCCGCACCGAGCATGTGCGCCTGGCCGCGCGGTACCTGGGATGGCGTGCGGCCGGTGCGCTGGAGTTCAAGGAGCTCGACGAGTTCCTGCTCGCGCGGGCGATGGAGCACGATTCCCCGACTCTGTTGTTCCGGCTGGCGTGTGAGTATCTGATCTCGGCGAAGGTGATCCGGCCGGGCCCTGTCACCGTGGTGGAGCGGGTCGCCCACGCCCGGCACCAGGCCCAGACCGAAACCTATGACCGGCTCGCTCACGAGTTCACTGCGGCGCGGTGTGCGGAGTTGGACGGCTTGCTGGTCACGGACGCGTCGCTGGGGATCTCGCGGTTGCGGTGGCTGTCGACCGGGCCGGTGGAGGCGTCGGCGGCTGCGGTCCGCGCCGAGGTCGACAAGCTGGGGTTTCTGCGGGGTTTGGGTGCTGATCGGCTGGATCTGTCGGTGCTGCCCGCCGAGCGGCGCCGGTTCTTGGCCACGATGGGCCGGCGTCTGAGTCCGCAAGCCCTGGAGCGTCGGGATCCGCAGCGCCGGTATCCGATCCTGCTCACGGTGCTGGCCCAGTCGGGCACCGATGTGCTCGATGAGGTCGTGGTGTTGTTCGATCAGGCGATCTCGGCGAAGTTCGGTGCCGCCGAACGGAAGATGCAGCAGCAGCTGGCCGAGCGCGGCAAGACCGGCGAGGACCGCCAGGCGCTGCTGGACGATCTCTTGGAAATCGTCACCGACCCGACGGTGGCTGATGAGGAGATCGGCGCGCTGATCCGCGGCGAGAAGATCGGGTGGGAGCGCCTGCGCGCGGCGATCGCCCAGGCCAAACCCAGGTTGCCGCGTGATCACGGGCATCTGGCAGCGCTGGATTCCTCCTACAACTACCTGCGCCAGTTCACCCCCGCAGTGCTTGAAGCGGTGCGCTTCGCCGGCGGCACCGCCGCTACCGAGCTGCTGATCGCGGTGAACATGCTGCGCGAGCTGAACGCGACCGGGCGGCGCAAGGTCTTCGACGACGCCCCGACCGGGTTCGTGCCGACGAAATGGCGCGGCTACCTCGACGAGGCCCGAAAGACCGGTAGCGCCACCGCGTACCGGCACTACTGGGAATTGTGCGTACTGCTCGGACTGCGCGACGGGCTGCGCAGCGGGGATGTGTTCGTGCCCGGCTCGCGCCGCTACGCCGACCCGGCCGCCTACCTGATCACCACTGGGCAGTGGGAACCGCAACGCGGCGAGTTCTGCCGCCTGGTCGGGCGATCCGCCGATCCGGGCGTCGCGCTGGCGGCCGTGGTCGCCGAACTGCACGATGCGGTCGGTGAGCTGGAGGCGGTGCTGGCCGGCGGGGACGGCCCGGTCAGGGTGGACGAGGGCGGGGATCTGGTGATCTCGCCGCTGAGCGCGGAAGATGTTCCCGCCGAGGCGATCGCGCTCAAGGCCGAGCTGACCGAGATGCTGCCGTTCGCGCCGATCGTTTCCTTGTTGATCGAGTTGGACAAGCGCACCGGCTACCTGGACTGCTTCACCCACGCCGGCGGCCAGGCCACCCGGACGCCGGAGCTCAAACGCAATCTGATCGCGGTACTGCTGGCGCACTCGACGAACCTGGGGTTGACCCGGATGGCGCAGGCGTGCGGGATCACCTACGACATCCTGGCCTGGACCGATGAGTGGTATGTGCGCGAGGAGACCCTGCGCGCGGCCAACCTCGTGTTGATCGGCTACCATCAGCGGCTGCCGCTGACCGCGGTGTTCGGTGCCGGAACGCTGTCGTCGAGCGATGGGCAGCGGTTCCCGACGCGTGGGAAATCAACCACGGCCAGGCCGTTGAGCCGGTATTTCGCCAGCGAGGGCCTGTCGACCTACACCCATGTCACCGATCAGCATGCCACCTACGGCACCAAGGTGATCGTGGCGACCAAACGTGAAGCCCATTACGTGCTCGATGAGATCCTGGGCAATGCAGCGGATCTGCCGATCACCGAGCACGCCACCGACACCCACGGGGTCACCCTGGTCAACTTCGGGTTGTTCGACCTGCTCGGGATGCAGCTCTCGCCGCGGATCCGGGATCTGGGCCGGATCACCCTGTACCGGCCGGGCCCGCGCGCGCAGGCCGAGGCCCGGTTCCCGCACGCGGGCCCGCTGATGACCCGCAAAGCGAATCTCGGGTTTGATCGCCGAGCACTGGGACGATCTGCTCAGGTTGGCCGGATCGTTGAAGTTCGGGCACGCCACCGCGTCGCTGCTGGTCGGCAAGCTCTCGGCGTCGGGGCGGCAGAACACTCTGGCCGCGGCGCTCAAGGAGTACGGGGCGCTGCGGCGCACCATCTACGCCGCGAGGTACCTCTCCGATCCGGACTATCGGCGCAAGATCTCGCGGCAGCTCAACAAGGGCGAGTCGCTGCACGCGCTGCGGCGCGACCTGCTCTATGCCCATAAGGGGATGATTCGGGCACGCCATCTCGAGGACCAGACCGAGCAAGCCTGGTGCCTGACCTTGGCGACCAACGCTGTGATCGCTTGGACCACGGAGTATTACGGGCTCGCTGTCGATCAGATGCGTCGGGCCGGGCAGCGTATCGATGACGAGGTCCTGGCCCACATCAGCCCGGCCCACAGTGCCAACATCAATTTCTTCGGCGCGATCGAGGTCGACATCGACGCCGAGCTGGCCCAGCTGGGCCCGACCGGGTACCGGCCGCTGCGGGTGCGTGACACCTTGTTCTGACTGCGCGGCCGATCTGTGGTTACGGCCTGCCGGTGCCGGTCGGGCTGGTTGATGCGGTGGCTGTTGAGTGAGCGGTGAGGAAGTTGTCGACGAGCCGGGCGCAGTCGTCGTGGTCGATGGTGCGTAGTCCGGTGAGGCGGGCGAACACGATCGGGCCGAGGAGTTCGATGATGGCGAAGGTGGTGTCGAGTTCGCCGAGTGTGGCGCGGGCGTCGGGGCTGGTGAGGATCTGGTCGAACGGTCGGCGGTATTGCTCGATGACGCGGGCGCGTAGTGAGGTGAGCGCGGCCGGGTCGGTGTGGTTGTCGTCGATGGATCCCATGGCCAGCCAGGCCAGGGTGGTCATCTGTACCGGGGCCTGTTCGATGAGGTCGGCTTGGGTGGTGAGCAGCGTGAGGAGCTGCTCGCGTACCGGGGTGGTGCCGGTGAGGGCGTCGACGTGGGGGAGCAGCCGTTCGAAGGTCGCCGCGAGCAGATGGGTGGTGCTGCCGAAGTGCCGGTAGAGGGTGGCGCGCGCGACTTTCGATACGCGGGTGACCGCTTCGACGGTGACCGCCTCGACACCGCCGGTGGACAGCAGATGGGTGGCCGCGTCGAGCAACCGGTTGCGTGAGCGTGCCAGCCGCGGATCGGCCTGCTCGTCGTCCGCGGGGTGCGGGTCGGTCATGGACGCGTGTTCCTCCGGATTCGTGCCGTGCGGCTGTGGGTGTGAGTGGACTCTATCCCACACCCCGACCCCTATGATACGAATGGTCTCGCACAGAGACTATCGGTCTCTAAAGTCGGGAGGTGCCGGTGGACACGCCTGGGACGGACACTGTCGAGATCGCCCGGTGGACCCGGGCCGAGTGGTGGATGCTGACGGTGTCGTGCCTGGCGGTGGCGCTGGTGGTCGCGGCGATGGCGGCGTTGTATTCGGCGTTGCCGCAGATCGCGGTCGCGACCGGGGCCACCCAAGCTCAGCTGACCTGGATCGTCGACGGCTACACACTGGTGCTGGCGTGTCTGGTGCTGCCCGCCGGCGCCGTCGGTGACCGTTACGGGCGACGTGTGGTGCTGGTGGCGGGATTGGTGGTGTTCGCCGCCGCCTCGGCGCTGCCGCTGCTGCTGGACGAGCCGGTGTGGCTGATCGCGACGCGCGCCCTGGCCGGGGCGGGCGCGGCGCTGGTGATGCCCTCGACGCTGTCGATCCTGACCGCGGGGTTCGCCCCTGTTCATCGCGGCCGGGCGGTCGGGATATGGGCCGGGGTCGCCGGATCCGGGGCGGTGCTGGGGATCCTCGGTGCCGGGGTGCTGCTCGAACGATGGTCGTGGCCCTCGGTGTTCGTCGGGTTGACCGTGGCCGGGACGGTGCTGGCGGTGCTGGCGTGCACCATCGCCGAATCCCGCCACCGTGAGCATCCGCCGGTGGACTGGGTCGGCGCGGGCACGGTGGCGGTCGCGGTCGCCGCGATCGTGTTCGCCGCGATCGAGGTCCCCGCACGCGGCTGGGCCGACCCGCTCGTCGCCGCCGCGGCCGGGATCGGTGTGGCCGCGGCGGTGGCGTTCGTGGTCGTCGAACTGCGCAGCGCGGCGCCGCTGCTGGACGTGCGGTTGTTCACCCGCCGCGGTTTCGGTGCCGGGTCGCTGTCGGTGACCATCCAGTTCCTGGTCACCTTCGGAGTGTTCCTGCTGCTGGTGCAGTACCTGCAGCTGATCTTCGGTTACGGGCCGCTGGCCTCGGCGCTGGCACTGGCACCGATGGTGGTGCCGCTGGTCGCGATCTCGGTGATCGCGCCGTGGCTGTCGAGCCTGGTCGGATTACGGGTGATGACCGTGACCGGCCTGCTCACCATCGCCGCCGGGCTGGTGCTGGTGAGCCGGTTGACCCTGGCCGCAAACTATCCCGACCTGCTGTGGCCGCTGCTGATCATGAGCGCGGGCCTGGGATTGTGCACCGCCCCGGCGACCTATGCCATCGTCGCCGACACCCCAGAGGCCAAACACGGGGTCGCCGCCGCGGTCAACGACGCCGCCCGCGAGATCGGCGCCGCGATCGGGATCGCCGTGGCCGGCAGCGTCCTCGCCGCCGGCTACACCCACCGCATCCAGCCCGCCTTGGCCCGGCTACCCGAGCCCGCCCGCGGCCCGGTCGCCGATTCCCTGGCCGCCGCCCTGCAAGTCGCCGACCAGGCAGGACCGGTAGCCGCGCCGCTGGCCGAGTTCGCCCAAGCCGCGTTCGTGCACGGCAGCGGCCAGGCCGCGCTCGCACTGGCCGCCCTCACCACCGCCACAGCGATCGTGCTGGCCGTCCTGGCCCCCGGCCGCACGCCACGCCCGCACATGAGAACCTCTCCCCCCTCCTCACACGCCTCTCCTCGTGAAAGACGCCCGTCATGACGGCCTACCACACGATCATCGTCGACACCGACGGATCCGACCGCTCCTACCGTGTGGTCGAGCACGCCGCAGAACTCGCCCACGCCACCCACGCCCGGCTACTGATCGTCTGCGCTCGCCACCGCATCGACGAACACACACCCAAGGCCCACCTCGACCGGCCCGGACCCGAGACCTCCCCGCTGCACGGCAGCACCCCCGCCGACACCGTCCTGCGCATCGCCCACCAGCACGCCCTCGCCCACGGCGCCACCGACGTCGACACCCACATCCTGGACGAACCCGCCCTACCCGCGCTGCTGCACCTGGCCGCGGCCACCGCCGCCGACCTCATCGTCACCGCCAACCCCCACCGGTCACCACTGCTGGCCCAGCTGCTGTCCACCCCACCGATCGAGCTCGCCCGCAAAACCCACTGCGACATCCTCATCACCGCCTAAACACACTCACAGAAAGCACCCATGACCGAGAACACACCCAGCACCCACACACCCGAGCCCCGCCAGGTCCCGGACTGGATCCCCGCCTTCCCCGTACACGCACCCGACTCCGCCGACCTGCCGCCCCACCACGACCACTGCCTCGGCTGCGGACCGGCCAACCCCCACGGCCACCAGCTACGCGCCCGACGCGACACACACGGCGTCTACGCCCACCACCGCTTCGACTCCCGCCACGTCGGCGCCCCAGCGATCGCCCACGGCGGCGCGGTCGCCACCGTCCTCGACGAACTGTTCGGACTCCTGCTCTACACCGTCGGGGAACCCGCCGTCACCCGCCACCTCGCCATCGACTACCTCGCCCCGATCCTGCTCGACACCCCCTACACCCTCCGCGCCCACATCCACTCCCGCGACGGCCGCAAACTCCACCTGAAAGCCACCATCGAAAACGACCACGCCCACGTGGTCACCACCGCCACCGCACTGTTCCTCATCGTCGACGTCAACCACTTCCTCACCCCACAACAAACCCCCACACACCGATAACACCCCCTGACCTGTTCCGTAACCCGATCGTCCACCGGAACACCACGCAGAACGAACATCGGCCCAGCACACCGGTGTTCCGTAGAGGTGTTCCGCAAACTGTGCCGGTCAACCCCCGCCATCTGGAACACTTTCGGCATGGGTGAGCCGTTCCGCATCGGATACTGCCGCTGCTCCACCGACGAACAAGACGTCGAGATCCAAACCGAACAACTACTGGCGCTCGGAGCGCCGCGCGAGCGGATCTTCATCGACAAAGGGTTCTCCGGGACCACCCGCAAGAACCGGGCCGGCCTGGACAACGCACTCGCCGCCGCCACCTCCGCCGCAGCGGCCATCGACGAGCGACAGGTAGTGCTCATGCTGGCAGGTAGTTCCGTATGCGCGCCCGCATTCGCCGAGCGCAACCTTGCGGCGCTCGAAATGGCCCAGGAATTCCTCCCACTCGGCATCGGTAGGGGTGCGGTATTCCTCGCTCGGCCGCGTTCCTCGGCGCCGCGTGATGAACGCGCGGTGGCCGTTGATTGCTTCTTGTGGGTAGACGGCCTTGTAACCCATGGTGGTGGATATGTCGTTGTGACCCAGCAGCATGCGCAATGTGCGGGGGCATCCCGTTCAGAATTGCGTCCGTGGCAAATATTCTGCGCAGGTCGTGGGGCACGAAGTAGAGCGGTTGGCCGCCGGCGTCTTTTATGTCCGTCGACTCGAGTATTTCCCTGATGCATTTGCGGATCGTCGACGCCGCTATGGCTCGCGTATGGCTGCCGTTGTTCCACTGGAACAGCAGCGGAGCCGGCGTGGCCCAGCATCGTTCGGAGAGGTCATAGAAGGGGACCAATGGAATGGCTCCGTCCTTCTGCCGAACTCGGGCGATGATCGCGGATATGACATCGGCCAGCTCCGGACTGACGACGAGGAGGCGTTCCTCGTCGGTCTTGGACGGCGCGACGTGCAGCAGCGGGATGATCTGCCCTGCTTGGGGGTGTCGATACTGGATGATGCTGTGATGGCTCGTTTCGAGCATCTCCTCGACCCTGACGCCGGTGTGCCGAAGAAACTCGACTGCTGCCCAACCCCAGAAGGCACGATGGTCCTCGGCACGAAGGTGGCGGCGGCGGCCGGTCGAGTCGAAGACGCCCGTAACCATACTGAGCCGCTGATTTTCGTTTCTGCGTGCGGAGACTCTGGTGAAGGTCTCGCCGAAGACGGTGAACGGCTTGCCGGGTTCAGAATTCAACGCTGCGTCCAGTCGGAGGCGGGCCTCCTCGGTGCGGCGTTCGGCGGTCCGCACCAGAACTGGCAGCAAGGGCAGGCGTTCGCGGGTCCGCTGGTCCATGCGCGCCTTTCGGCGCGAATTGACCTTCCTGGTCGAGTGCGCGGTTTCCGACGCGCGGATGGGGCACGGAACGGCCCATCGCGGCCATCGCGCAGAATCCTCGGTAGCCCATTGCGCGATGTCCAGGTAGAACGCCCGGACTGTGGTCAGGAGTTGGAGGTAGTTCACCCGTGGGACGGTGACCTCGACGGTGGTCCCGTCCGGCAGGCGCTTATTCTGGATCTTGACGCGGAGGCGTTCTTTCCACGCATGCGCCACTTTCGGGTCGAGGTCGAGCGAGTCGATGCCTGGATGGTGTGCTTCCAGATCCGTCCAGAAATTCATAACCAGCACCCGCGACAACGAGTCGAGTGTGGTGTAGTCCAGGGCGACTTGCCGTTCCGCCAGGTAGCTGACCAGCAGGTTGCGGACCTCGGGATCAGCGACGTGATACCGATCCACGAGTCGCTCGATGCTGGATCGTCCGCCATAGTTCATGATTGCGCGCAGGGTCACCGGCGCACCCTGCGGAAGGAATCCCGCAGCCTCGAGCAGGGTGTAGAACAGATAGCGCCCCTTTCCGGGCAAACCGATGGCTATCTCCTGCTTGCGTAACTCGACACAGTCTCCGACGGTGATGTCGCGAACGCCGCCGCCCTTGGTCAGCAGCAGGACACAGAGCTGCCATCGGATGACGGGGAGGCAGGTGCTCGACCGGATTTCGGGCGTCATCGCCGTCTTGAGTAGCCCGAAACCCGACGGATCGCGATACTCGGCGATCCTAGTCGTCCAGGTTCCGGTTCGGTTGATAGTAAGCAGGAATGTCGGGCTGGGACAGATGATCCTTGCAATGGACAGCAGCATCAGCGCGGTCAGCAGCTGGGACTTGTCGCCTACCCGGCCGTGTGCCCGGTGCCATTCCGCGGCGGCCGCAGTCCAGTGCGGCTCAGCGGTTTCGGCACCGCTGGCCTGCCATCGCTGCTGCCAGGTCTCGCCAGGGAAGATCTCCAGCCTGCCGAGCAGCCTCTTGACACACAGTCTGCGACGAAAGCGCATATCGTCCGACACCGGAGGAAGCCGTAACCCCTCGAGCCGTTCAATGGTTTTCTCGACGGTCAGGGCCTGACGCGAAGCGGAAAGCACTGGTCGAGCGGGAAATTGATCCAGGATGGTCTCGGCGAGCACTCCACGCGCTTCGCGCGTCAGTTCCTGCTTTCGGCTGGTCGAACCGACCTCAGCCGTCGCTGTGGTTGTCGATGATTTCACTGCGTCCTGCCGAATATGACGTCGAGAGAACGTGGGTCGTAACCCGACGCTGGCGGCTCCGGTGGGGCTGCCGCGCGCTCGTTCTGGCGCGCGTGGTGGGCGAGCGCAGCCGTGATCACCTCACCGTGGGTAGGGGTGGTGTAGAGCTGCGTGGTCGTCAGATCGGCGTGGTCAAGGATCCACTGGACGTCGGTGATGTCCATGTCCGGGTCATCGGCCATGCGGTAGGCCGCGGTGT
This sequence comes from Nocardia arizonensis, assembly GCF_001310275.1. GTDB lineage: Bacteria > Actinomycetota > Actinomycetes > Mycobacteriales > Mycobacteriaceae > Nocardia > Nocardia arizonensis. Next base: position 49,055 of record NZ_LGYZ01000087.1, on the reverse strand, counting down.
GCCGAAGGGCGTGGAGCGGATAGTTGGAGCCGAGCGCTTCCTGGGCGCGGGTGAACATTGCTCGGGCCGCGTGATAGGACAGCGGCCGCCAAGGTCGGCGTAGCGTGAACCAGAGTGGATGGCGGTGACCGCGGGAAGCGCCCTTGCGCCAGAGTTATTCCTGGTAGAGCCGCAGCCAGACGAACGCATCAGGCGAAGCCGGCAACTGCTGAGCTTTGCGAGAACCCTTTCGTGTAACCGTGATCAGTTGCTGGCCGGGATCCTCATCGCCCTGGCAGGCGGACAGTAGTTCTTCGGCGCGGGCGCCGGTGGACACCCAGAGCGCCAGCAGGGCGCGGTCCCGGTTCGACTTCAGTGCCGCGAACACCGTGTTGAATTGCTCGTCGGGGATCTTCTTCGGGATCCGCTTGGGAACCTTCGGCCGATAGCGGCCGACCCGCTCCTTCCGATGCGGATCCATCGGGTTGTGGTGCGCGTGAGCCCGCCTTGAGCGTCGTGAGCGGTCCAGCGGGAATGGGTTGATCAATGGGCCTTTGCCGAGTTCCAGCTGGAAGTCGTAGAACGCCCGCCAGACGGTCTCGGCGTGCGCCCGCGACGCTGGCGAGTACTTCGGTCCCGGGCTCGGCCTGCCAGTGACGGCATTGACGACCTGGCTGGGGCGGCCGCGGGGCAAACCGGGCAACTGGCCGTCGGTCCGGTGCCGCCAATGAACTCTCATCGGCTTGTCCGCCAACAACCTCCATCGTCCGAAGTCGCGCCCCTCCATTGGCGTTACTTTGTCCCACGACATGCCGATCGCGGCGAGGAACCGCCACCAGCGAAGCAGATCGCTGCCATATGACCGGATCGTCGACGGCTGCTTGTCGGTGGCCTGTAGCTCGGCGAAGTACCTCGCCGCGGGTTCGATGACCGCGCCGTTCGCGTCGAGAAGCTGGTATGGCTCCCACACGTCACCGGTCCTTTGGAGCCGACCGACGTCCGGCACAACGAGTCTCGACAGATATCGCTCGCCGCCCTCTTCGCACATGGCGAGGAAAGCTAGCAGAAACCTAAGCTGACCTGCAAGGATTACGAAGTTAGTTCAGTCAATACGTCATCGAGGCTTGCGGCGGGGTCTTGGAGGGGGTCGAGCTTTGGGCCGACGGCAGCACGATGCGACGGTACTGGATCGACTAGAGGCGCCATTGCTCGATCGTGGTCCCACCGCCGTCCCGCACCTTGGCGGTGAAGCCATTCCGTTGGCCGAACCCGCAGATCTCGGGTGTGAAATGGGCGTGCGCCTGCGTGGGCATCTCGGCAGGATGCGAGCATGGTTGCCCCGTTGGATATCCCGCGTTTGACTGCAAACGACAGATTTGTGCTCCGCTCCTGGGAGATCAGCGACCTGCCTCTGGTTCGAGAGGCGTCGAGCGACGATCACATCCCGTTGATCACGACCGTTCCGGCGGTGTACTCGCGAGAAGCAGGCGAAGCCTTCGTGCGTCGGCAGTGGGAGCGTGTATCGACCGGCAGTGGGTATCCGTTCGTCATCGTGCGGGTTGAGGACGGTCGGCCGCTCGGGTCGGTCGGTCTGTGGTTGCGGGACCTGGACGAGGGGCGTGCGATGCTGGGCTACTGGGTGGTCAAGTCCGCTCGTGGTCAGCGGGTCGCTGCGGAAGCGCTTCGAGCGGTCACTGCCTGGGCCCTTACTGACCTGGAGATCCGCCGCCTTCACCTATATGTCGAGCCCTGGAATGCCGCATCCCAGCGGACGGCTGAGCGTGTGGGTTTCCAGTGTGAGGGCCTGCTCCGCAGTTGGCAGCTGGTCGGCGAGGAGCGTCGGGACATGATCATGTATTCGATGTTGGGTTCTGATCTGTCCTGATCGGCCGCCTGTTGGCTGACCTCGGTGGGCACCTCCAGATTCGGTACCGTCGCTTACGACCATGACGGCCTCCTACTCGGTCAGGGCTACTATGACCCGCTATCGCCCGGGACGACGATCATCCCGGACGGGCTGCCGAGCGGGAAATTAGCTGGTGAAGGCCGCTGTTCGCGCGGCACTATTGTCCGATGACCGAGATCGAAATCCCGGTGTCCCGGATCGCGTGGAGCGAGCTGCCCATCTCGGTGCGAGGCGAGATCGAGAGTCGCTTGGGCGCGGGAGTGCGTTCGGGATCGACCCAACCGGGCGGATTCAGCCGCGGAATGGCATCCCGGCTAGCGATGGTGGACGGTCGCACGGTGTTTGCCAAAGCAATCCCCATCAGAGACCGTTTCGCCCACCGGTACCGGATCGAAGGCGACACCGCGACTCAGCTCCCAGCAGAGATCCCGGCACCAGCGGTGAGGTTCATGCTGGAAATCGACGGGTGGCGAGTCCTGGTATTCGACGACGTCACCGGTCGCCATCCCCGTTTCGACCAGCCTACGGAATTGGCGGCGGTGCTCGCCGTGGTCGAGGACATGGCACGGATGCTGACACCGAACCCACTACCGGACGTACCGACCCTGGCCGATGATCTCGGATCGGACTTATCAGGTTGGCGGAAGCTGGCCGGCGGCGAGCTGGCCGGTAACTTGGACGAGTGGTCGGCCCGGAACGTGGATCGGCTCGCTGTTCTCGAATCCGGGTGGGAGCGTGCCACGGTCGGGCAGACGTTGCTGCATACCGATCTTCGCGCCGACAACATGCTGGTGCGCCCCGATGGCACGGTGATGATCGTGGACTGGTCCTGGCCATCCGTGGGTGCGGCGTGGGTGGATCTGGTGTTCCTGGCGACCGCCTTCGCCCTGCATGGGGTCGATCCCGAACCGATCCTGGGCTCGCACGCCCTCACCCGGGGCGTCGATCCTGATGCGATCTCTGCGCTGGTGTGCGCGCTGGCGGGGTACTGGATCCGAGAGAGCCGTCGGCCTGGAGGGTCGCAGTCGGTGGCTCTGCGTCGGCACCGCGCCGAGTCAGGTCGCGCAACGGTTGCGTGGTTGCAGCGGCGGGTCGGGTGGAAGTGAGCGCAGCGCGGTCCGCTATGACCGGTGGTGTGAACACGAGGTACGAAGTCGAACATGCGCAGCGGATCGCCGCCGCGCATGACGACCTGGAGCGGCACGGTGCCGCGGTGGTGTCCTGGCTCTTTCCCGCGTCAGTTCGGTATGCGATTGCGGCTGAGGCCATCTGGTTGGCGGAGCAGTTGGGCGTCCGTCGGGACTTGGCTTTCGCCGAGACAGGTTTCACGCCTCGCCGGATGAGGAACGTGAGGCGGGCGCAGATCGCGGAGAGCGGAGTTGTGATCCGGGAGACGTATGCATCACCCGAGGTCGCCGAGGTTGTGGCTGCCGTGGCCGGTCAAGCTGTGTATTCATGCCCGTATGAGCCCGAACAGTTCGTGGTTACCCAGCTGGACCGGGTGGGTGACACGCATGGATGGCATTGGGACGATTACAGTTTCGCGCTGGTGTGGGTGGCCGAATGCCCGGACACCGTTGACGGCGGATTCGTCGAGTGTGTCCCGGGCACGGTGTGGGATAAGCAGCAGCCGGGCATCGAGCAGGTACTTCGTGATCGCGCGATCCACCGGCTGGAGGCCGGTCCGGGACAGGTGTATCTCATGCGGGCGAGTACGACGCTGCATCGGGTGCACCCGATTCGGCGGGGCCGCCGCACGATTGTGAACATGGCGTTCGCGGCGGAGGATGAATTGTCGCGGCCCGTATCGCACGAGACGATGGACGCACTGTGGTCCGAGCCTGGGGATTGAGCGGAGGAAACCTTGCCGGTTGAGAGCGTCACATTGGGATCAGTGGACGGTGTGCGGCTCGACGCAGCGGTCCATATGGCATCCGTTCCGGCCAAGGGGGTCGTGCTGCTGGTGCACGGGATCACTGTGGATATGGACGAGGGCGGTGGGATGTTCGTCCGCTTGGCCGAGCGACTGACCGCTGTGGGATTTGATGTCGTGCGGTTCTCGTTCCGGGGGCATGGAAACAGCGGTGGGACGCAACGCGGAGTGACCATTGCTGGCGAGTGCCTGGATCTGGAGGCTGCGGTGCAGTTCCTCCAGGGGCGGTTTCCGGGCCGGTTTTCGATTGTGGCGGCTAGTTTCGGGGCCGTGTCCACGGTGCTGTCGCTGCCGTGGCTTGCTGATGGGCTTGATCGGTTGGTGCTGTGGAATCCTGTCCTCGACCTGCGGCATACGTTCCTGGAGCCGGATTTGGCGTGGGGTGAAGAGAACTTCGGCGCGTCGCAGCGCAAACTATTGCACGACACCGGAGTCCTGGTGGTCGACGGGGAATTCGAACTCGGCCGCGTGTTGTTCAGCGAGTTCGCCCACTACGACCCACTGGCACGATTCCTCGACAGCACCGTGCCGTCGCTGATCGTCCATGGAGACCGTGACACCGCGGTCTCCTACGAGATTTCCGCTCGGGCCGCGATGTCGAGGCCGAATACGGCGCTGCGTACCATCGCTGGTTCGGATCACGGCTTCGACTCGCGGGAGCGCGAAGATCAGGCGATCTCGGAGACGGTTGACTGGCTGGTCGGCCAGGTCGCGCCCGCCTCGTGACTCCCAGGGACCTGCACGGGCCGATTCGGCTCGGTGATGATGTGATCATCGGCGAGCACTGCGTTCTGGGATGCCCGAAGGAAACGCGTCTGCGGGAAGCTCAACGTGGGCGATGGTCGGCGGGTACTCCTGTCGTGATCGGAGATCGGAGTCTGCTGTTCAACCAGGTCATCATCCAGGAAGGCACAGCTCTTGGCATGGAGTGCGTGGTAGAAGACCGGGCACGGATCGGGTACGGGTGTGTGATCGGCGACCGGACCCGGGTCGTCCACGGCGCCTACATCTGTGATCGCGTCACGATCGGCGCGGACGCGTGTGTCGCTGGGTTCGTTTGCGATGCGACGGTGATCGGTGACCGCGCGACCGTGATGGGCGAGCTGGTCCACGAGTACACGAGTCCGCATCTGGGTTGGTGGGGAGTGGATGAAGAACCGCCCGTGGTCGAGGCGGATTCGGTGGTCGGGTTTGGTGCACGAGTGGTCGGCGGCGTCCGGATCGGGCCTCGCAGCTACGTCGCGGCCGGCGCGGTCGTGACCAAGAACGTGCCGAGTGAGCACGTCGTCACCGGCGTCAATGTTCACACGCCGATCGGCGAGTGGCCCGGTAAACGTCTTTCGGCGCTGATCGAACACTGGACGGCACCGCGACCGATGCGGTGATCGAAGCCGCGCATCACCACCGAATGAAGTCGGAATTCTCGGTGTCGCTGCCGGCGTCGTCCTTCGGTCGTTGTGTGACCAGCGGCGGATCGAACGCTAGCGCGGTGAGTCGCGGTGCGAACCGTGCCCGCACATCGGGTCGTGGATGTGGTGTGTAGAGGGCGGGAAGGAACTCGTCGACCGGCACGATGGCCTCGGTGAGTTCGGTGGACAGTGCGGTACGCAGGCCACTGCGAGTGAGCAGATAGGCGTAGCTGCAGTGGCTGTAGCCGGGGTGGACGATCCCGGGAACCGGCGTAGGGGTGTCCGGCCGGAGCAGGTCGCGCCCGAGGTACAGCATGTCGAATGCGATATCGACTTCGTCGATCAGGTTCAGGGTCTGGAGAAGGCGTGGTGCGAATTCCGGTGGGAGGGTCGCGTCGTCTTCGAGGATCAGAGTGTACGGGGCTGCGCTGTGCTTCTCGGCGTGGTTCCAGCATGCGAGATGAGCGAGAGTGCAGCCTATTTCGCCGTATTTGAGCGGTCGATTCCACCACGGGTTGTCGGAGTCGATTTGCCAGTCGAACAGCTTGATTCCAAGCGCCTGGAGGTCGCTGGTGGCGAGTTGCCGGCCGTCGATGACCACGTCGAGGTCCGAGGTGTAGGTGACCGTCATTGCCGAAGGTAGCCGGGCGCTGATCCATGCTCGGCGGTCTTTCCGCCGTGGCAGATTCACGACATAGGTGGCGATGTCGTCCAGATTCGTCACGCCGTTTGCCCGGGGGAGCAGCGGTGATGGCAGGTGAAGCGTTTGGTGTTGTCGATCACGACTCCCCAGTTCGCGCCGTGGGGGCGGGACATGAGCAGCAGGGGCTCCATGACGGTGAGGTCGGCGACGTCGGTGATGCCGCCGACGCGACGGGCTTCGGTGACCACGACGAAGTCATCCTGACCGACGTGGTCGGAGAGGTATTCGACATTGGTGGGTCCTCGTCGTGGATCGAGTAGTGCGCGGGCCGCGCCGAGGACCCCGAGGGTGAGGCACCCGCCCAGCAGTAGCGCGGTGGTTCCCTGCACGGTGAGCCGGGTGAGCACGGCGAGGTCTTCGATCAGCTCGCCACCGGGTGTCCACCGTGGAGCCATACAGAGGTTGTCCAGTTCGGGTACGACGAGCGGGTCGTCCTCACCGAGCGGATTCGCATCAAAGTAGAAGGGTAACTGAGGGAGGAACTCCCGGTATTTGGCGTTCCACGGTGGGCCGCCGATCACCACGAGAACCTCGACCTGGGTATCGAAGTACTCCGAGGGCGCGAAGTCGCGCACAACCGCGGTGGGAGCGAGTTGCGCCAGTTGGGTGCGGACGAAGATCAATGTGTCCAAGTCAGCGAACTTGGCATACCGCAGGTAGTTCCGATCCTGTGGTGACGCATACTCTGGACGTTCGTCCACGGGGATTTCGGAGCAGACAATGTCGACGCCACCGCTAGGACGCAGGCCCCAGAACCGGCGCACAGCATCGTAGGGATCCTGTTTGCTGGCCCGGCCGTGGTGGCTCGGGCTGCGGTCGATGGCCTGCGTCTGTGCCCCGTCAGGAGCCGACGAGATCGTTACCAGGAGATAAGCCAGGGTGTCGAGGGCTTGGTCGGAACGGCGGCGCACGGTCTTGACCGCGCACTTGAGGTGCTGGGCCAGGGACTCTTGCCTGTCGGTGAGCGTCGGGTAACTGTGGTCAGGTCGAACGTTGAAATCCACTTCGGCGTAGACCCGCTCGCTCTCGGTGAGCTGACCGATCGCCTGACGCAGGATTGCGGCGAGATGTTCGATGTGTTCGGCAGAGCCAGGCTCGGTGTCGGAGTCGCGGCACAGATATGCCTGCACAGGTTCGTCGATGATGGTGAGCAGTGCTGTGGGCCGCGCCAATCCGAGTCCGCGGCGCACCCGTCTCAAGCTGTCCTTCACCTGGTCGATAGAGGGCGGCGCCAGCATCTGTCCACCTTATGTCCAGCGAAGGCGAATGCGACATCGGGTTTCCCGAGCGGCCGTACTACCTGTGTCCAGAAAATGTCCACTCCAGTCCAGGGTGTCCAGAAACTCGGGATGCAGCAGGGATAGCACATACAGCGCAGTGGACAGACACTCGAATCGTGGCTGATCGAAAATCTGTTCGGAAGTAGCAGGATTCGTGCACTCCAGCCACCGTCCAGGAGACCGACGGAAGGGAAAAGTCATGTCGGAGCACGCCACCACCACGGCCGAGCGTGGGGAGTACGAAGCCCCCAAGGTGGAGACGAAATCGATGATCAGCCGCCAGTGCGACTGAGATGACAACCCTGGTCGGCCGCGGTGTGGTCGGCCAGGGACCGGCGGCAACAACAAGGGGTGGTCGAATGCTGACCTTGTACGTGGGTGATCTCCACTTTTCGGGATGGTCGATGCGCGGTCGAGTCGCGGTGGCCGAGAAGGGCCTTCCAGTGGCCGAAAGGATCGTGGAGCTGGATTGGCCGATCCGGGAAAGTCCGGACGGGGTGCTGTTCGCCGGCGACGGGACCGACGAACGCGAGGCCGGTATCGGCTGCGCGTGTGATGCCGACGAACTCGCGGAAGCCGATGTCGAAGGCATTCTGGAGGACTCCGCGATGTCGCTGCTGCCTCGGGTCCCGATTCTGGCCGACACCGAGACCGGAGCCGTTGCCGGAGATGTGGTCTCGATCGCCGAATACCTCGATGAAATCGCACCGGACTCCGGTCCCAGCCTCATGGGCACCACGCGACGCCAACGGGCCTTGGTCCGCTCTATCTCCGCCTGGGCGAGTCACGACCTGCCGTACCTGCGCGAGGGCGCGTCCTACGCACGCTCGCTCCGTACCGCCCCCGGCATTCCTGGGCCCGGCGCGGTGGAGCAGGCACGGTGGCTGTGCGATGTAGTGTCCGGATTGTTGCGCCGTTCGGGCGGTCCGTTCCTCGTCGGAGACTTCGGGCTCGCGGATGTGATGGTGTCGACCTACTTCCAGCAGCTCCGCGGCTGGCATATCGGCATCGACGACCCCACCGTGCGCGACTACGCGGGTCGACTGCTGGAACGACCGTCGGTCGCTGACCACATCGACCAGGCCCGCGCGATCTACCGGGCCATCGACGAAGCCCCGACCGGGTCGCCGCAGTGGATCCTGCGCCACTACCGCTATCACCCGGGCAAGCAATTGCTGCACGACTGGCAACGCGACCGCTGCGAACAACTGGTCAACACCACCGCCGCGGAGGCAGTACAGCTGGCCTATCAGGGTCTCGACCTCGAGCAGATCACGCAGACGCTCGCCCAAACCTATGAGGTGCCGCCGGAGCGCGTTGCCGACGACGTCACCACGTTGTTCGCGCGGCTATCACCCGCCTGACCGCTCGACGCGAGGAGCATCGCTATGCCCGCCACCCTGTCCCGGGCCCTGACCCAGCAGCTGAGATACCGTGCCGACCTCGGCCTGCTGTTCGACCCACACACCGGCACCTTCCATCGACTCCGCAACGCGGTCGCCGAATCGATGGTGTCCCTGATGTTCTCCGGCGCCGATGACGACACCGTCATCGGCGATATCGCGCAGCGCTACAACGCCGCCCCCTCACGCGTCGCCGCCGACGCCGCCGACCTGGTCGCCACCCTGACCTCCCCGCAGCCAGCAGCCGTCCAGGACGACGGCCGCGGATCGTTGCTGGGCGTCGACAAGCGGTTCGACACGAAGCTGGACTTCCCGCTGCGGCTGGAAATCGAGCTCACCGCCGTATGCAACTGGGCGTGCGGATTCTGCTACAACGTGTGGAAGATCGACCCGGACATGAGCGACGCCGAGGTCCGGCGCGCGGTAAAAGCATTGCCGGAAAAGCATATTCCGACCGAGCTGGCATGCTCGATCCTCGACGAATGCGCAGACCGGGGCTGTTTCGTCATCCGCTACAGCGGCGGTGAGACACTGCTGCACCCCGATGCGATGGAGATCTTCGAACACGGTGGACGCCGCGGCCTGTACCAGGTGGTGTTCACCAACGGCCACTTCCTCACCGCCGAACGGGCGAAGCGGCTGGCAGCAGCGAACGTGCGCTGTGTCCTCGTCTCGATCCACGGCGACCGCGACACCCACAACGAACTGACCGGCCATCCCCGCGCCTATGACCGCGCGATCGACGCGATGCGACTGCTGATCGACGCCGGCATCACCGTGGTCGCGGAGATGACACTGGTCAAAAGCAACATCGACGGTGCGCTGGACGTCATCCGCGATGTGCATGCGCTCGGGGTGCGCGAGTTCGGCGTCATGCGCTACGTCCCGACCGGCCGCCACGACGACCGCTACGGCATTCCGGTGTCGGTCACCATGCCGCTGATCACCCGCATCGACCACCTCCTTGCCACCGAATGCCCCGGGATGACGGTGGCGTGGCCCTGCGCGCAGAAGGTGTGCACCTCCGATACCGACACCCCGTTACGGTCCGACGACCCAACCCTCGGATTGCGGCTGTCGCAGATATCCGGGCACTGCGAATCGGGAATGGTGTGGGGCAGCGTCTCCTACGACGGCCGATTGCGGAACTGTCCGCACTCCAACGTCTACTTCGGTTCCCTGCACACCGAACCCCTCGCCGGAGCATGGCCCGCCTTGACCGACGCCGTGCACGCAGCGGTCGCCACCAGGCCAACCTGCACCGGTTGCGCAGTCGCCGACGCCTGCCGCGGCGGCTGCCACCTGCCCAGCTTCTTCGCTCCAGCGACCGGAGTAGCGCTCGGAATGCCCGCTCTCGCCACCGATAGGATTTCCGGATGACCACGGCAACTGCCCACAACGACAACCCCTCCGTCCCCGTATCGATGCAGGAAGCGATCCTTCGTCTGCAGGCGTACTGGTCGCAGCGAGGTTGCCTGCTGGGTCAGCCGTTCAACACCGAGGTCGGTGCCGGCACGATGAACCCCGCCACGCTGCTGAGTGTGCTGGGTCCGGAAATCTGGAACGTCGCCTACGTCGAACCATCCGTACGTCCCGACGACTCTCGATACGGTAAGAACCCGAACCGCTTGCAGACCCACACCCAGTTCCAGGTGATACTCAAACCTGAACCGGGTGATCCGCAGGAGTTGTACCTGGGTTCGCTGGCCGCGCTCGGTATCGACCTCGATGCCCACGATGTGCGGTTCGTGGAGGACAACTGGGCTCAGCCGGCGATCGGGGCGTGGGGTCTGGGCTGGGAAGTCTGGCTCGACGGTATGGAGATCACCCAGTTCACCTACTTCCAACAGGTCGCGGGACAGAACCTCGACCCGATCCCGGTCGAGATCACCTACGGCCTCGAGCGGATCCTGATGGCGATCCAGGGCGTCACACACTTCGAGCACATCGCCTACGCGCCCGGCGTCAGCTACGGCGAAGTGTTCGGCCAGTCTGAGTACGAGATGTCGCGCTACTACCTCGACGACGCCGACATCGACACCACCCGTGGCCTGCTCGCCGCGTACTCGGCCGAAGCCGACCGGATGATCACCACCCGGCTGCCGGTCCCTGCGCATGTACATGTCCTGAAATCCAGCCACGCATTCAACATTCTGGATTCGCGCGGTGCGGTGAGTACAGCCGAGCGCGCGAAGTGGTTCGCGGTGATGCGCAAGCAATCCCGCGAGATCGCCGCCCTGTGGACCGACTTACGTGCGGAGGCCGGGTATCCGCGCGGAGTACACGCCCCGCCGCCGCTGGCCACTTCTCCCGTCGATCCCGCCACGATCACTTCAGCACCCGGATCGGTGCTGCTGTTCGAGATCGGCACCGAGGAACTACCGCCGCATGTCGTGACCGCGAGCATTTCCAGCGTGCGCGCCACACTCATCGAACTCCTTGATTCCACTGCCCTGCCGCATGGTGAGATCACCGTGCAGGCGACCCCACGCCGGATCGGCGTGCGAGTCGAGGGCATCGCCGATAGGGAACCCGACAGCGTGAACGTGCGCCGGGGCCCGAAGGTCGCCGCAGCCTACGATGCCGACGGTAAATCCACTCCGGCTCTCGCCGGTTTCCTTCGTGCGCAGGGTGTTTCGGCCGATGATCTGCAACGGATCGAAGTCGGCGGTGCCGAGCACGTCGCGGTCGAGAGCACTCGCGCCGGCCGTTCGGCGGCAGTGGTACTCACCGATGTCCTGTCCCGGCTCACCCTGTCGTTGCGGGCGGACAAGAACATGCGCTGGCGTGATCCGGAATTGAGTTTCTCCCGCCCTATCCGATGGCTCACCGCGCTACTCGGCGACCAGATCCTCCCGATCACCGCCGGCACATTGGTAGCGGGCCGCAGCACCCGAGGCCACCGCCAGTCCGCTACACCGACGTTCGATCTCCCTGCCGCCGACCACTATCTCCCAGTACTCGAGGCCGCGGGAATCGTCGTCGACCCGGTCGAGCGCCGCGCACGCGTCGTGTCCTCGGCCGCCGCTCTGGCTGAGGCCGCGAACGGCCGGATCGACGTCGACGGCGACGCCGACCTGATCGATGAGATCACCAACCTCGTCGAATCCCCGACCGGTATCCTGGGCCATTTCGACCCGAAATACCTCGACCTGCCAGAACAAATCCTCATCACTGTGATGCGCAAGCATCAGCGTTACCTCCCGGTCCGCTCCGGCGCGGGTGACCTGCTGCCGGTCTTCGTGACGATGGCCAACGGCGACTGCGACGCCGACGTCGTCCGCGGCGGCAACGAAAACGTGCTCCGCGCCCGCTTCGAGGATGCCGCGTTCTTCTGGAATGTCGACCTGACCATCGCCCCTGACCAGTTCCGGGCCCGGCTCGGGGCACTCATGTTCCACGAGAAGGTCGGCACCATGGCTGACCGCGCCGACCGCATTGCCACAGCGGCCTCCATACTTGGCACCCGCAGTGGCCTCCCTGCTGCTGACGCGGCCACCTTGACCCGCGCTGGTGCCCTCGCGAAGTTCGACCTCGCCACCCAAATGGTGATCGAAATGACCTCCCTCGCCGGCACTATGGCGCGCGAATACGCGACCAAGTCCCGCGAATCCGAACCAGTGGCCACGGCACTGTGGGAAATGGAGCTGCCCCGCTCGTCCGGAGACGACCTCCCCACCACCACACCCGGCGCGCTCCTTGCATTGGCAGACCGCTTCGACCTCCTGGTCGCGATGCTCGCCGTCGGCGCCAAACTCACCGGCAACGCCGACCCCTACGGCCTGCGCCGCGCGGCAGCCGGAATCCTGGCAATCCTGCGCGACCACCCCGAACTCGCCGACGTCACCATCCCAATCGGCCTCAGGACCGCCGCCGACCAACTCCGCGGCCAGGGCCTCACCATCGACCCCGCGGTCCTGTCCACTGCTGAGGAACTGATCACCACCCGCTACGAGCAGCGACTCCGCGACGAAGCAGTCGGTCCAGGACTCATCGCCGCAGTCCGTCCCTCCGCCGAGGCCCCGCATCGCGCGGACATGTTGATCGACCAGATCAGCGAAGCCAGCGAGGACAACCGATTCGCCGACCTTGTGGAAGGACTGCAACGGATCATGCGGATCCTGCCTCCCGCCGCGCCCACCACCTACGACCCCGCTAGGCTCATCGGCCCCGCCGAGCAGCAGCTCCTGACCGTGATGGGTTCGGTGCCTGTTGCCGATGGCAAGCCGTTGACCGAATGGATCCCCCACGGCCACACCCTGATCGAGCCACTGACCACGTTTTTCGACGATGTCCTGGTCATGGCCGACGACCCCGCCGACCGCACCGCACGGCTGGGTCTACTGGCCGCGATCCTGGCGAAAGCTCCAGCCGGAATCGACTGGCGAGAAGTCCACCAAATGCTGCAGAAGCGGGATGGATGACACTCGTCGACCCGGCACCGCGCAGGCGGCTGGAGCCATGGCGGATCGCGACGTCATTGTCAGACGGTCAGAGCTTCCGTCATGAGTTACCGCTGCCGCCGCGCGGGCCGCCGCCGTCAATTCGTGTTCGGCAGGAAATCGAATTCGCCGTCGCGGGCTCCGGCAACGAAGGCGGTCCATTCGCCATCGTCGAAGCGGAGCCTGATCGCGCCATCCGCAGTCTGGACGAGGGTGTCCGCTCCGTCCTTGCGGACATTGACGATGCCGTTGGCGCTGCGCGAGCCGCTGCGCGATTCGTCGATAAACGCGGTCCATGCGTGGAGATCGAAGGTGATCGTGCCGTGCGAGGGGTGCTTGCTGTGCCGCAGGTAGACGCGACTATCGCGGGGGGCGACGTCCACGCAGTTCTCACCGGCCCCGCTGTGGCTGGATGTCCGCCAGCCGGCGGAGGGGGCGACCTCGACGCAGTTCTCGCCGTTGCTGCTGTAGCTGGATGTCCGCCATTCGAGGCGGGTGCCGGTGTTCACCGTCACTCCTTGTCTGTCAGGGTGCTGATTCGGGCTCTGATGACTTCAGCGGAGTCGGACTCCGACAGCGCTGCCTCACAGAGCCGGTCAGCTGCCATTTTATACAACTGCACCTGGTCCTGTTCCTGCATGTACAGGGCGCCAGCCGGGTATTCGACATATCCGATCGATTGGGCATTGTCGAAGTTCAGCAGCATGAAGTCGCCGTCGAGTCCGTCGTGGACGGTGACGCTGAGCGGCATGATGTGCAGCTCGACGTTGTCGAGTTCCTGCAGTTCGAGTAGGCGCTCGAGTTGCGGCCGCATCACCGTAGAAACCGCCGACCAGGCGATCGAGTACGACTTCCTCCAGGACGGCGCGATACCGCAGCGGGTTGTTTGCTGCGGTGAGGCGTTGTCGTGCCATCCGCGCCTCCACAACCTGAGGTGCATCGATCGGCGGAACTCTCAGGTTCCCCTGAAGAAGCGCCATTGCGTACTCGGGTGTCTGGAGCTGTCCTGGGAGCAGTGTCTGTTCGTAGGTGAATACCGAGGTCGCGAGCCCTTCGAGTCCGACGAAGGTGCGGAACCAGTTCGGGAAGGCGTCGCCGAACGGCGCCCACCAGATTGTCTGGTCGGCCTGGGACGCGAGCGCGGCGAGGCGTGTGATGTGGACGTCGTCGGCGCCATAGAGCTTGAGTAGGTGAGTTACCTCGTCAGGTTGTTGCTGATTACGGCCCGATTCGAGGTAGTTGATCTTTGTCTGGGTGCAGCCGAGGTGTTCGCTGGCCTGGCGCTGTGACATGCGGGCTCGTTCCCGAGCGTCGCGTAACTCCCGGCCGATGAGGAACCGCAGGGCATTCGGATCTGACCGGTCCCATCCTGGCGTCGTCATCGCGGCCTCCATTCATCGATCGTGCGTTAGCACCCTATCCCGCCTCTCAGGGTGGATCGCCCCATCCCTTGCGGCTGGTATATATACCAGCTACATTACTCTCAATGTCGTGGCATGAGTAACACATCAATACCGCGCACTCAGCGAGTGTTCGAGTGATCTCAGGAGTGATCAGCCATGCAACTTGTAACTGGAGCCGATACTGACCGGCTGTCCGCGTGGTATGTCGGGCAACAGTCGTGGACGTTGCCGTGGATGCAGGGCAGGACGGTGGACACCCTGGCCGCGAATGCGGCTGTTCATGCGGGTGAGGCACTACAGGCTGCGCCTCCACCCGGCGATCCCCGCTGGAGAGATATCCGCTTCGGTGCTGACGCGCTGGGGCTGACCGTCCATGAACTCGCGGTTGTACTGGGTGTCACCTGCACCATTCCTGATCTCCCACCGCGTCGTGCGCGGATCTGGCTACCGGGCGAGCGGAGGTGAGCGCGGGTGTTGTCGAACGCGGACCGAGAACCGTCGTTGATGTACGGGTACCTGCGCAAGGAACTGCTCGGTGACCACCAGAGCGATGTCGAACATCGACTGCGGGATCTGGCTGGGCTGAACGGGTTCAATATCGCGGCCCTCTTCTGCGAGACGGGCGCGGGGACCGGTGCGTTGTGGCAGTTGATGCGGGCCATCGAATCGACCGGTGCCCGCGATGTCGCCGTTCCGTCCGAAGCGCATTTGACTGCGGGCCGTAGTCAGCAGCGGACGAAGTTCCTCCACGATCTCGATGCCGTCGACGGCTTGCGTGTGTGGTGTTTGGACCTGAGCAACCGGTCGGTTGTGCTGAGCGGATTTCGCCGCAGCGTCGTCCTGCCGCGTGAGCGCACGTTGGCTCGACTCCTGCTGCGGACCGGTTCGGTGACTGTAGTGGAGGAGGCCCGCATGGACATCCTCAATACCCTGTCGAGAGCCAGGCTGCGGCACATGGTCGACGACGTCGAACACTTCGTGCTATCTGCTCTGTCCGACTTCATACCCGCAGACAGCGGCGGCAATCCGCCGATCTTCGCCGATCTCACAGCCACGCTGCCGAATCTGACCGAGTCGATCGTTCTGACGGTGTGGCTGTTGCTTCGGGGCCCGGCGTTGGAGGTGCAGGTTCTTCGGTCGCCGATGCTTTCTCTCGAACCGATCGGTCCCGACGTACTTGGCCCGGCAGCGGCTGGCCGACGCTCGCTACGCGGGGGCGCCCGAATCTCTTGGATCCGGCTGCCGATCGAGCCTGGTCAGTCACCGCTGGCGGCGGGGCGAGCATCATGAGGCGGGCATTGGGGATCGTCCGTCGCGATATCGCGGGGGTGGCGGCCGAAACGGTGGCTGCGGGGATCAGGGCGCTGGCGCGCGTGCACCGCATCCAGCTGGACGAGATCGTGTTTCGCGACTCCAGCGAAGGCTTGGTCCGGCTGCTCGCGAATCTGCCCGACTCGGTCGATTTGGTGATGATTCCGTCGGAAGCCCACTTGGGCGCGTGGATTCCCGCCGCCCGGCGCACAGCTGAGGTGTGGTCGGTCGATCGGGGCGTGTGCTGGCCCCAGGGTGAAGGCAGGACGCGGTTGATATCGCGCCCCGATCGCCTGCGGGAGATCCGATGACATCTCTCGCGGGCCACACGGAGTATCCGCTATCGGTCGACTTGGTCCGCCTCGTTCGCGAGGCCGGTTGCGACACATCGGAATCCGGTGTCGTCGTCGAGCATCGAATGCGCGGCGTCGTTGAATGCCGACGGTTCGCCTCGGTCGAAGGGGCTGGTGAAGGCACTGCCTTTGAGTTCGTACCGGCCGCTGGTGGTTTCGGTGGCGGTCCATTCCCAGGTGTTGTCGACGAGGTCGTATACACCGAATGGACTGACACCGCTGGCGTAGGTCGCGACAGGGGTTGTCGTGCCAGGGCCGGAACCGCGAATATTGCATTTGGCTGGGGTCGGTTGGTTTCCCCAGGGCCAGACGTTGCCGCGGGTACCTCGAGCAGCTTTCTCCCACTGCTGGCTGGTCGGCAGGGACTTCTGGGCCCATCGGGCATAGGTGGCGGCGTCGTCCCGGCTCACCCAGACCACCGGGTGATCGGCGATCTCACGGGCCGGAGCCGGACCGCCCCAGTGGTGGGGTGCGGAATACCCTTGGGCCGCCACAAATCTCGCGTAATCCGCGTTGGTGGTCGGGAAGACATCGATCCAGTACCCAGCCACCCATACGGGTTGGTCCTGTGGCCCCGCGAGGTAGATCCCTTCGGGAATCCAGGTCATGAGCTTGCCGTCAGCGGGATGGCGGGTGTCGGTGCGTTGCTCAGGTACGTCGGTATCGCGGGCGTCGCTGAGGACGGCCGGGGATATCGCTTCGACGAACCGGGTCAGTTCGTCGCTGCCCAGCCGCGCCAGGATGGTGTCGAGTGCTGCTTGGTTGACCGGGCGGGGGCGGATGTTCTTGCCGCCGGCCTCCCAGCGGGAGATCAGCCGAGGATTGACGCCGATGTGTGCGGCGAATTCGGTGATACTCATTCGCCGTGCGTCTCGCAGTGCGCGCGCTTCGGCGCCGGTCCAGCTGCGGACCACGATGCCCATCGCCTGTGTGCTCCCTTCCCCGAGCGGTGGGTTCCGAGCCTAGTCACAATAGTGGCGCAAAGCAGGTCAGATGCGTTGCGGGGGAATGGATTCGTACTCTGTCCGGAGCCTGGCGATCATCTCATGGTCGACGGGCAGGTCGACGTTGTCGATGCGGGCGATGGCGCGAACGCCGACCGCTGCGTTGGTCGCGACCGCGCCGTCGACATGCGGCAGTTCGGCCAGCGTGATGGGTTTGACGACGACGTCCTCATCGAGGGTCTGGCTGAGCAGGCGCATCGTGATGCCGGGAAGTACCTCGGCCTGCGGCCAGATCAGCTGGCCATCGGAGATCACACCGATATTGGAGGTCGCGATCTCGGTGATGGTCCCATCGGCCAGGGTGAACAGGACGTCATCAGCGCCATCGCGTTGCGCGAGGCGACGCTGGTAGAGACTGCCGAACAACCCGACATGCTTGGTTTTGGGCAGGTCGCGGGTGTAGACGGCCGACCGCAAAGTCAGCGGGGCCTGCGGGACGGCGGGAGCCTCCCGCGAGGTGACGAGGATCTGCGGGTCGGCGTCGGCTCCAGGTTTGCCGAGCCCGAGGTGCGGGTCGAACACAGTGACGCGAACAACCACCGGAGACGCCGTGTCCGGCAGCGCGTGACGGATGAGTTCGCGTACCCGGTCGGGGTCGAGCTCGGTGTCGAACACGGTGCGGCAGTCGCGGATGAGTCGGTCCATGTGCTGGCTGAGTCCGCGAACAGCGTGGTTCTCGACCCGCATGGACGTGAAGTGCCCGTACCCGACCAAACCCAATGCAGCGAGATCGGACTCGGTGATCGGCGACCCGTTGAGTTCCATGGGGCCAGTCTGTCATCGACCGGCCTGCCTGGAAGCAGCGCTGGGTGCTCAACGTCAGCGAAACGTCAGTGCAACGCCGTGAAGCGACAGTTCCGGCCAAGCGCCCGCACACCGATTCTGAGGTTCATGGAAACCACCGAGGGCAGGGCCGGGTTCGGTGCCCGGCCAGGCCGCTCGATACATGCGCAAGGGGTTCAGTGATGACCGACGATCTGCCGCAGCGTAATCCAGGAGCGACGTTGCCCACGCATTTCGAGCGGCTGGGCGAGGCGCTGGCAACGGTCATCGTCGCCCGAGACGAGTCCGGCGGCCCGCTAGCGCGGTCGTTCTCGTGCGACGAGGCGACGATGCGACGGGTCGCTGAGCAATTACCGCTATGGACCGGCGACCCTGCGGCCGATTGATCCGCCATGGAGCGCCGCCTGGTCGTTGACTTCGACATCCCGGGAGTGCCGGTACAGCACTACCGAGCAGAGCGGTGTGCCGCAGAGGCATTCGCCGCCGAAGCAACACGACAGGGACTGGCGCGTGTGACGGTCGACGATCTGGCGACCGACGAGATGAAACAACTTCCGTACCAGCGGCTTTTCCTACCCAGCAGAAGGGACGACCACACTGATGGACTCGATACGAGCACCGATGCGGCCTGGCATGCGGCCGATGGACCGCATGCCCGCCATTATCTGCACTGATGTCGGGCACGACCCGGACGATTTGCTGGCGCTCATCCTCGCTGCGGCGGCGCTGCCGCTGCGGCTGGTGGTGACCAGTGACGAATTCGGCGGCGGTCAACGCGCAAGGCTGGCGCGGTTCCTGCTGAACTTGTGCGGGCGAACCGGGGTCGTGGTGGTCGCCGGCGCGGAAATCGAGGGCGCGCAAGCGCGATGGGTGTGCGACGGTCTGGTGCCCGCCGGATTCCCGCCAGTCTCGGCGCCGGTGACCGGGTCGGTAATCGACGCCGTGCGCGCGGTGCTGGGCGAGACCGGGCGTGCGGCGTGGATCGGTCAGGGACCGATGAGCAACCTGGCCCACCTCTACGCCGACGCACCGGGGTTGGCGCGGCGGCTGACGATCATGCAGATGGGCGGCGGCTTCGCCCATCTGTACAGACGGCCCGATCGTGCCTCGCACAACCTGCGCATGGACCCCGCAAGCGCCCGGACGGTGCTGACCGCGCCCGATCTGGACGTAGCCTTGGTGACCTCCGATGTCACCTTCACCCCCGAGACCGCGATCGACGCGGACAGCGAGGTGTATCAGCTGCTCGCGGCGGCCAACGCGCCGAAGTGGGCGAAACTCGTCGCTGCGGGCTACGACCGATGGTTCGCCGGGGAACGTTCCGCGTCGATGGCGGCCGACCCGCTGACCGTGACCGCTGCGGCCGGGATGGGCTTCGTCGAGTTCGCCACCCATCACGTGACGGTGGCGCCGGACGCGCGCATGTACGACAACCCCGACGGTGTGGCCCTGTCCATGTCGGTGGCGGCGGACTATGCGGCGTTTCGGGCGTGGGTCACCACGGTGGTGCAGCATGCTCTCGAGGTCGGGATGCGATACGACCCCGCCTTGATCGGGCATAAGCCGGGGAACACCCGACCCGTGGCCACCGGGCACGCCATGCCGATCGGTACCCGGTAATGGCCGACAGCCTGGTGCGAGGGCACCTGAACCCGGCCACCTTGACACACACCCAATCCAATATCGGCGACTGCTTCGCCGACCCCGGCGCACTGACCTACGGCCAGGCCCTGCATGCCCAGACGCTGCACCAGTACTGCTCACCGAGCTGCGGTGTCCGCAACCGAATCGATGAACAGCTCGGGACTGCGGCCAGTGAAATCGGAGAGGCGAGCTCAGATGACTAGTCCCCGTCGCGCAGACAATGAGGCGATCGTGCTCGATCCGTCTCAGGCACACAGCGGACGCATTCACGACGTCCTGTTGGGTGCGGGCAAAGACGCCTATCTGGTGGACCTCGAGGCCGGTCACAAGCTGATCACCCACTCCCGCGCCTTTCTGGTCGCGGCCCGCGCGACACGTTTGTGGCTGCTGCGGGCCGTGCGGTACCTGGCAAGTGAACAGCTGGTACGGCAGTTCGTCGAACTCGGCAGCGGCTACCCATGCTCGCCGAACCTGCACGAGGTAGCCCGCAACTGCGCGCCGACCGCACGCATGGTCTACGTCGATCACGACCCGGTGGTCGCCGCCCACGGCCGAGTATTTCTCGCCGACGAACAAACTGAATTCGTCCACGCCGATCTGAGCGACACCGACGCCCTCGTCACCGAGATCACCGCTGCCATGGATCCGAGCGAGCCGATCGCGGTGTGTCTGTCGTTCGTCGCCGAATTCCTGCCCGACCCGGGCATGGTCGTGGACGCGGTCACGACCATGCTGCCGAGCGGCTCGTTCCTGGCACTCAGCCATATCACACGTGACGCTGATCCCGGCCCCGTCGACCGCGCGGCCGATATCTACACCGGATTCGGCATCGAATTCCGTTCTCGCAGTCGCGACGAGGTCGCGGCACTGCTGGCCGGCTATGACCTCGTCGAACCTGGGCTGGTTGCGCCACACCGTTGGTGGTCACCCCACGACGTCGACCAGCGTCGTGCCCGCAACCTCGGCTGGGAGCCGCCGCAGGCCGACGACCTGTGTTGCCGCGCCGCCGTCGGGCGACTGCGATGACGAGGTGAGCCCCGGCGAACGCCAACCCAAATGAGCATCAAATGTGCTGATGGACAAGGAGATCCGTAACCATGATCGAGGCGGGGAGACAGATGAACGAATCCGGCGCGGATCGCGTCGCGAAGTTGTCCGAAGCCCTGGAACGCACCGATCTGGACAAGGTCCGGTCGTGGGGCCAGATGGTAGCCAGCCGACTACGGCGCGGCGGGCGAGTGCTAGCCGTCGGAAATGGTGGAAGCGCCGCGCAGGCGCAGCACCTGGTTGCTGAGTTGGTGGGCCGGTTCGAGACGGAGCGCAACCCACTCGCTGCGCTCGCGCTCACCACTGACTCCGCGGTGGTGACTGCGATCGGCAACGACTACGGCTTCGACCAGTTGTATGCCCGGCAGGTCCGTGCACACGGTCGGGAGGGCGATGTGTTGATCGCGATTTCCACTTCCGGGTGCAGCACGAACGTGATCGCTGCCGCCACAGAGGCGAACGAGCTAGGGATGCTCACCTTCGCCTTGACCGGTCCCGCTGACAGCGTATTGGCGCGAGTATGCGACGAGGTGGTGTCAGTCGATTCGTCGGCGACCTCAACCATTCAAGAATGCCACCTTCTGATCGCGCACGAACTGTGTGCGGCGGTCGATGCGGCTTTGGCATCCGCCCCGTCGACGTCGCAGCCGACCGAAGCAGAGACCGCCGAGTCCGTCCCGCCGCCGACGGTTGAGCACGCTCGGCGCCTGGTGATTGTCGGTGACGTGCTGGCCGACTGTGACTGGTGCGGTGAGGTCACGCGGGTATCGCCGGAAGCGCCAGTGCCGGTGCTCAGCGCGGTGTCACGGCAGTGGCGACCAGGCGGGGCAGGCTTGGCCGCGATCCTTGCCGCCCACGATGGCTGCGAGGTCACGCTGGTGACCGCGATCGGCGCCGACGAGCCCGGCCTGCGGATTCTCAGCGACCTCACCGAGGCGGGGGTGTCGGTGATCGATCTGGGCATCGAGGCGCCGACCCCGGTGAAGATCCGGATGCGGGCACGCGGACAGACCCTGGTCATGGTCGACGACTCCGATCCGGCGGTGCCGGTGGGCGATCCGCCCCCAGAGGTCGCGCACGCCCTTGTCGAGGCACAAGGCGTACTCGTCGCCGACTACGGGCGCGGGGTAGCCGCCCAACCACGACTGCGAGTACTGCTGGCCACCGTGGCGCGGCGTGTGCCGGTGGTGTGGGATCCCCATCGTCACGGCCCGGCACCGACCGACGGGGTGAGCGTCATCGTCCCGAATGCGGAGGAAGCCGATCTGCTCACCGCCGAGGACGGAGCGGCCGGCGACCTCGACAGCGATGTCCGCCGGGCGCGCAGCCTTCGATCACGATGGCGATGCCAGTACGCGGTGGTCACCCGAGGCGCCGATGGCGCTGTCCTGGTCGGCGCCGACACCGATCCCGCGCACGTATTCCCGGCCCCACGCCGGGAGCAAGGCGATACCTGCGGGGCGGGTGATCGGTTCGCCGTGAGGCTGCTCGGTGAACTGATCGGTAATCGCACAATGTCGACAGCTGTGCAACGCGCCGTCACAGCGGCGGCCGACTACGTCGCCGGGCAACGCGCTACGGCGGGCAACCACCCGCGACCGGATGGCGCGGGTGACGGGTTCGCTGTGGCCGATCGGGTGCACGCAGCCGGTGGCCGGGTGGTGGCCACCGGCGGCTGTTTCGATGTGCTGCACGACGGGCACCGACAGCTGCTGGAGGCCGCTCGCGCCATGGGCGACTGCTTGATCGTGCTGCTCAACAGCGACGCGTCGGTGGCCAATTTGAAGGGACCGAACCGGCCGCTGGTACCGCAAGCGCAGCGGGCGGCGATGCTGACAGCATTCTCCTTCGTCGACGCGGTGCTGGTGTTCGACGAGGACACCCCGGCTGCGCTGTTGGAAAGGTTGCGTCCGCATGTGTGGGTCAAAGGCGGCGACTACGGAGCGACCGAACTACCCGAAACGGCCGTGGTGCAACGTCATGGCGGCCAAGTTGTCGTCGGCCCGTACCTGGAAGGGGTGTCGACGAGCGAGCTGATCGAACGCGCTGTCGCCGGGCGGGTGATGCAGCCATGACCCGCTCCGTGCTGGTCACCGGGACGGCCGGGTTCATCGGCGGGCATGTTGCCACCGGTCTGCATGCGGCCGGGTGGACGGTGACCGGAGTCGACCAGAATCCCGCGGCTACGGCGTGGCCGTGGGAATCGATCACCGTGGACGCTGCCGACCCAGCTGTGCTGGCTCGGATCGCTGGAGGGGAGTTCGCGGTGGTCGTGCACCAGGCAGCGGTCAGCGACACCCTCGCCGCAGATGACGAGCGGTTGCGGTGGGCCAACGCCACGGTGCCGCTGCGGCTGGCTCGCGCATGCACCGACTCCGGGACACGACTGGTGTATGCCTCCTCGGGCAGCGTGTACGGCGTGGTGCCGCACGGGGCGTCGTCCCGCGAATCCGACACCGAGGATCGTGGGCGCTGCTCGGGCCCCCTGAATTGTTACGCGAAATCCAAACTCGTCCTGGATCAGTCGATGCTGCGCCGCGCGGCGGTGTTCGGCCTGGATTGCGTGGGGTTGCGCTACACGAACGTCTTCGGTCCCGGCGAGGAATCCAAAAGCTCGATGGCCTCGATTCTGTGGCAGATCGTCACGGCCGTGGCGGCGCGGCGGCCGGTCCGGTTGTTCGACGACACCTTGACCGCCGCGCGGGACTACCTGCCGGTGCAGGTGCTGGTGTCGACGCTGGTGCGGCTGCTCGATACCCCGCAGGTCGCAGGCGTCTACAACCTCGGTTCCGGGACCGCGATCCGGTTCGAGACCTTGCTGGGCTGGTGTACGGAGTGGGCGGGCGCACCGGTGCCGCTGGTGGGGGTGCCGAACCCGATCCGTGACCGCTACCAGTACTGGACGTGCGCCGATATGCGGCGACTGCGCGCCGCGTTGCCTGGCCTGGAGCCGGTGGACACCGAGGTGATCCACCGGTACGCCCGCGACCTGTTCGACCACGCCCGCGCCGAAACCTTCGGCGTCGGCGAGCTTGTGAAGTCCCTGTGATCGGAGGAAACGCAATGTCTACCAGCACAACCGGCGTGCTCGCTGGCGAGAAGGCGCTACGCCACCGGCTCACGGCCTTGTCGCGGTCGCTGCGCGAGGTGACCGCGGTCGAGCACCTCCAAGAGCCGCGGTACATCAGCTACGACACCGTCCGCGATGCCGACGGCACCACCTACGGCCGCAAGAAGGCGATCCTGATGTCGGGCGGCTGTTCGGTGCCGACCTGCACCATGTGTCCGTTCACCAACTACAACAACTTCGGCCTGCACGGCGCGAACCCCCGGGGCTTGCGCGAGCAGGTCGCCACGCTGCTGGCACGCACCGATGACGAGCCGGACTACGACATGCTCGCCCTCTACAACGACGGGTCGTTCTTCGCCCGCCGCGAGGTACCGGCCGAGGTCCAGCTCGATATCGCCCGCCGCGTCGCGGTCACTGGTGTGCGCCGCCTGGTCGTCGAAAGCCTGCCCCAATTCCTCACGCCCGAGACCCTGGCACCTTTCGTCGAGGCCCTCGGCGATGTCGAGCTCGAGGTGGGAATCGGGTTGCAATCGGCCGACCGGCTGGTCCGCGAAACCCTGGTCAACACCCGAATCACCCGTGAGTCGTTCGAAGACGCGGTGGCGTTGATGCAGGCACACCACGTAATTCCCAAGGTGTACCTGATGATCAAGCCCCCGTTCCTCACCGACGGCGAGGCCATCACCGACGTGATCTCCTCCACCGAGTACGTGGCCTCGCTCGGCATCGGCGGAGTCACCGTGTGCCCGACGAGGCTGGCACCGAACACCGTGGCGTGGTGGCTCTACCAACGCGGGCACTACCAGGCGCCGAACCTGTGGACCGTCGTCGACGCCGTGCGCGGCGCGCACGCCAAAGCGGCGGTGCGGGTGGCCTGTATCAACATGCGCGGCACAGACTTCGACTCGGTGTACCCGGACTCCTGCGAGCGCTGCGCGAACGGCATCGTCGACGGGCTGGTGTCCTACAGCGTCACCGGTGACCTCGCCGATTTGCCCGTCACCTGCGACTGCCGGCCTGACATACGAGCGGTCGACCTCGACCATGACGCGATCCTTGCCCGCACCGCGGCATCCCTCGACGTCGGCGAGGCCACCCCGTGAAACCGCCACCTACCATCGCCGAACCACCACCAGGGTCGCACCTGCCGCAGATTCTGGCTGCTGCGCACGCTCGGCATGGCCCCGTCTTTGGTGTCGGCTCAACGACGGGGCCGCCGACGGTGTTCTGCATCGGGCCGGACTCGGTGCGGGAGATGTTCGACCAGGAACGCGCAGGCACGCTGAGGGTGTACAACACTGCGGCGGTGCAGGCGCTGTTCCGCAGAGCGGTGTTCACCCTCCACGGTGCCGAACACCTGCGGGCGCGCAGTTTCCTGTCGACCGGGTTGCGCCACGGTGCGGTCACCGCCTACCTGCCGACAATCGGCGCTATTGCGCACCGCCATGTCGCCCAATGGGCCACCCTGCCGACCATCGAGCTCTATCAGGCGGCGCGCGACTACACGATGGCAGTGTGCCTGGCCGCGATCATCGGCCTGGCCGTCGACGACCCCATCGCACAGCGGGTGCCGGACCTGTTCGACCGATTCGTCGCCGGAACCGAACTCCCACCGACCCGCACGACCGGCAGCGACCCGGCATACGCCGCCGCACTCGCCGCCGCCGAGGAACTGCGCGCCCTGCTCGAATCGCCCGCAGTGCGCATAGAGGGCAGGGCCGAGTCGGTGACCTCGAAGCTGGTCGCCGCCGGTCACGCCCCGGGCGGAAGCTTGGCTGATCATCTGCTGGCCCTGCTGATCGCCGCGCGAGAAACCACCGCCAGCCTGGTTACCTGGTTGCTGGTCGAGTGCGCGCTCGACGACCAGCTCGCCACCGCGCTCACCGCTGAAGCCCGCAGTCTGGTCGAGAACCCGTTGCAGGTGCTCCAGCACGGCGCTATCCCGCAGTTGCGGCACGTGCTGACCGAGTGCACCCGAGTCCATACACCCAACACGATCGCGACCCGGCGGGCCACTACGCCGGTGACGCTCGGCGGCTATCTGGTCCCAGCAGGCTGGCACGTCGCCTACAGCGCTCCCGTCACCCACCTTCTACCGCAGGAATATCCGGACCCGGAAGCGTTTTGCCCGCAACGCTTTCGCAGTGCCGAGGGCAGGCGCCGCGCCGCGGGGCTGCTCGCGTTCGGACGCGGCCCGCACGCCTGTGCAGGTCGCGGGTTCGCCGAGGCCACGACACTGTTGCTGGCGGCGGCTGTGCTGGCCGAACACTGGATCGACCTGCCGGCCCGACGACCAGAGGTCGGCCGATTCCAGCCGGTCCGGGCGCCAGCGGGGCCGGTCGAAGCCCGCATACGCACAAGGGAGGTGGCTGGCCGGTGAACATCGACGACATCGTCGACCGGCTCGCCCGGTTCGAAACCGCGACAGCAGCCCGGCTTCATCTGATCGCCAGCGAGAACCAGATGCCCGCCGACGCCCGGCTGCCGTATGTGAGCGCTGCCGCCGTCCGCTACTGCTTCGGCAGCGCCGAGGACACGCACTGGGCGTGGCCTGGACGCGACGAACTCGCCGAGCTGGAATCGGTAGCGGCCCACGCCATCGGAGAACTCCTCGGCGCCCAGCATGTGAACACCAAACCCGTCTCGGGATTGTCGGCGATGACGGTGGCGCTCTCGGCGCTGGCCGGGCCGGCACACACCGTGCTCAGCCTCGCCGAAGCCGATGGCGGTCACGGCTCGACACAGTTCGTCGCACACAGGTTCGGGTTGAACTGGCAGCCCCTGCCCGTCGACCCAGCCACTATGGGCGTCGACCTCGAGCTGCTGGCCTCCCAGGCCCGCCGGACCAGCGGGCCCGTGCTGGTGTACCTCGACTCGTTCATGGCGTTGTTCCCCCATGACATCGCCGGCATCCGGGCCGCGGTCGGCGAGGACGCGGTGATCCATTACGACGGCTCGCACACCCTCGGCCTGATCGCGGGCGGCGCGTTCCAGAACCCCCTAACCGAAGGCGCCGACAGCCTCGGTGGCAGCGTCCACAAGACCTGGCCCGGTCCGGTCGGCAAGGGCATCGTGGCCACCAACGATCCGAACCTCGCCCACCAGATCGACACCCACGCCGCCGGATGGATATCGCACCATCACCCCGCCGACGTCGCCGCGCTGGCGATCTCGACGGCATGGATGACCGCCCATGCCACCCACTACGCGACCGCGACCGTCACCCACGCCCGCCGCCTGGCTTACGCCCTCGCTGCAGAGGGGTTCACCGTGTGCGCGGCCGACCACGGATACACCCGATCACACCAGGTGTGGATCGACATCGCTCCCACGTGCCCGGCTGATACTGCCTCACGGCTGCTGTATGAGGCCAGGATCGTCGTCAACGCCATCCCGTTGCCCTACCTGCCCGAGCCCGGCCTGCGGCTGGGAGCACAGGAACTGACCTTCGCCGGTCTCGACGCCGCGGGTTTCGACGAACTCGCCGCGCTCATGGCGCGCGTACTCATCCACCGCGATCACCCTGAACAGGTCGCCCGCAACGTCGCAGACCTGCGCATCCGCTACGGCATCGGCGACGCCGCTGCGGCCGACCATACGGCGCAGGAGGTGCTGCGCCGAGCGTGGCGGCAGGAAGAGAGGACTTCATGAACGCCACTGATCTGCCACTGACCACCAGCGACTTCTTCTGGCGACCCGACTGTCGTCATTTCATCGGCGGCCTGCCGTGCAAGCACTGGCGTCCTTGCCCAGGGTGCACACTGTATGACCCGGTGACCCACCGCATCCTGATCGTGATGCTCAAACGGATGGGCGACATGCTCATCGCCTCCCCACTACCGGCCCGCATCAAAGCCGAACACCCCGGCGCACACATCACCTGGCTCGTCGGCGCCGAATCCGCCCCCATCGTGGAGATGATCCCGCACGTCGACCGCGTCCTGACCTGGGAGACCGAGACCGCCCACACAGTGCTCGCCGAACACTACGACGCCGTCTACAGCTTCGAACGCCACCCCGCCGTGGCCGGGCTCGTGCCCCGGATCAGCGCCGAGCACCACGCCGGCCTCGCCTACGGCGGCGAGAACAACAGCCTCTATCCGATCGGCACAGCGGCCCGGCACTTCTTCGCCATGAACACCTGGAACGACTTCCGCACCAGCGGAAACAGTAAGACGTGGACCGAGCTGTACTTCGAGGTCGCCGGCTACATCTACACCGGCGAGCCCTACCAGCTGTCGGTGCCGGACGCGGCCAAAGCCCGCGTCGCCGCGCGGCTAGGTACCAGCGGCGGCTGGGTCTGCCTTAACGTCGGCGGCTCCAAGACGACCAAGCTGTGGCCCACCGGTCACTGGGCCGACCTCGGGCGGCGACTGCTCGGCGACGGGCACCGGCTGGTCATCACCGGCGGCCCCGCCGACGCCCGCACCTGCCACCAGCTGTTACGAGAACTGGACACCGGAGTGGGCCGAGTGCGTCACGACGCCATGACCCTGCAGGAATTCGCCGCGGTCCCGGACTTCTGCGACGCGATGGTGACCGGCGACAGCCTCGGATTCCACCTCGCCCTCGCCTACGACCTGCCGGTGGTGCTGCTCCTGGGCCCGAGCAACGGCGCCGAAGTCATCCCCAAACACGCCGACAATGTCACCGCGCTGCGGTCGACTCTGCCGTGCTCCCCGTGCGCACACCGGGTCACCTGCGGCGGGATCGGCGGCTGCATGGACACCATCACGGTCGCCGACGTCCATGGCGCGGTCCGCAACTCACTGTCCACAGCCGCCGTGCGGGAGGGCTGACCGCGTGGGATACGTGCTCGGGCTCGGCGGCCCCTACCATCACGACGCCTCCGCCTGCCTCGTCGCCGACGGCCAACCCGTCGCGTTCGCCGAAGAGGAACGGTTCTCCCGAATCAAGCATCACCGCGATTCCCGCTCGGCCGCCTCCTCGGCCGCATGGTGCCTGGCCCAGGCCGGAATCCGGTGCGGTGATATCGACGAGATCGCGGTGGCCTGGAACCCGTACTGGCCGAACCCCGCCGATGAGATCACCGACCCAGACCTAATCGCTGAACTCCTCGGACCGCTCGGCACCGGCCCGGAAAGACCACGTCGACTGACCATCGTCGGCCACCACCTCGCCCATGCCGCCAGCGCCTTCTACCCCGCAGGTGTCGCCGACGCCGCGGTCATCGTGGTCGACGGCTCCGGCGACGGTGTCTCCACCAGCATCCATCACGGAACCCGAGCCGGTCTGCGATGCCTGCGAACCTTCCCGTTCACACAATCACTGGGCTGGTTCTACCAATTCGCCACCGAACACGCCGGGCTCGGCGACTGGACCCACGCAGGCAAACTGATGGGCCTGGCCGCCTACGGAAAACCGACCATCGACCTGAACTTCCTGCACCCCACCCGCGACGGCTACCACCTCGACCTCACCCCCTACGGCCTCGCACCCGAGGCCGACCACACCGCCGGCTACACCGACCTCACCTACTACCGAGCCCTGCGCCACGCCTACCGCAAGGCATTCACCGACGCCGGAATCCCGCGCCAAGCACCAAGATCGGACGACGCCCACCAAAGCCTCGCCGCCGACCTCGCAGCATCGGCCCAATTCCTGCTGCAACGCTGCCTGATCAGCGTCGTCTCCACCGCTCTGGAGGAAACCGGCGCGACCGCGCTGTGTCTGGCCGGCGGTGTTGGGCTCAACTGCACCACCAACGGCATCCTCGCCCGCACCCCCGACACCGACACCTTGTTCGTGCAACCGGCCGCCGGTGATGCCGGATGCGCTCTCGGCGCAGCCCTGGAAGTCGCGCACCGCCGCGGTGACCACACAGTGCCCGGTCCTCGCCAAGCACACGCCTTCTTGGGTCCGGCCTACGACAACCACGCCATCGAGACCGCCCTGCACGATGCCGGCGCGAACTTCACCACCCCACCCGATATCGCCGCGACCGCCGCCCGCCTGATAGCCGAGGGCAAGGTCATCGGCTGGCACCAGGGCCGCGCCGAAGCCGGTCCACGGGCACTCGGTGCCCGCAGCATCCTCGCCGACCCCCGCACCACCAGACTGCGCGACCGCATCAACCGCGACATCAAACACCGCGAACTCTGGCGGCCCCTCGCACCGAGCATGCTCGACCCGACCGGCTGGACCACCACACCCGACGGCCCGGCAGAATTCATGATCGTCGCCCACGAGGCCACACCCCGAGCACGCCAACAGATCCCCGGCGTCGTCCACGCCGACGGCACACTGCGCCCACAACACGTCGACCCCGCACACCAACCGGAATACGCCCGACTCCTGCACGCCCTCGAAGCCGAGACCGGGATCGGCGTCGTATTGAACACCAGCTACAACGGCCCCGGCGAACCGATCGTCGACACCCCAGCCGACGCACTCGCCAGCGGCGCCCGACTCGGCCTGGACGCCCTCGTGATCGGCGACTACCTCGTCACCACACCACCATCGGCACCCACCCATCAACAGCACCGACCACCGAGAAAAGGATCATGACCAGCGTGACCGACACCGACTCGATTGCCCTCACAGACCGAGTCCGCGCCCGCTACGGCGACGCGGTACACATCGGCGCCGACTGCGACATCGCCGACGACGTCGACTTCGTCGTCGACACCGACGCCACCATCACCATCGGTGACCGTGTCAGCATTCGCCGCGGCACGACCCTGCAAGCCAACACCGGCGGACACATCACCATCGGCGACGACACCGCCCTCGGCGAGAACGTCGTCCTGTCCGCCATGACCCGCATCCACATCGGACGCGGCGCAGGAATCTCCAACATGGTCGACATCCACGACCACAACCACCGCGCCCGCACCCCCGACACCCTCACCCCGGGTGAGCCCATCACCCCGTGGGCCAGCGGATTCGACACCGCTCCAGTCACCATCGAGCCCGGCGCGATCGTCGCGAACAAAGTCTCGATCACCGCCGGCGTCACCATCGGCCAAAACGCCCGCATCGGCGCCAACGCCGTCGTCACCGCATCCGTGCCGCCGAACACCACCGCCGTCGGCGCGCCCGCCCGCGTCACCGCCCGCCACCCCGGACCCCTCGACCCCGAACACCCCCGACCCCAACTGCGGATCGGCTGGTTCGGAACATCCCTGATGGAACACTACGAAGCCCACAACCCCCGCCTCGCAGTCCAAGCCGATCTCCCCGAGATCGGCGAACAGATCACGGTCACCGAATGGCGCAAACGCGGCTACGTCCATGTCCTGACCACCGGATGGTCCACCCGCTACCCATGGATCACCTTCACCACCGACAACCACGGCGAAGGAGGAGCAACCAGCCGCGACGTCCTGACCAACCTCCGAGCCGCAGTCGACGCCGGCGGCCGATGGGACCTCGCCGTCCTCGGAGTCGGCCTCAACGACGTCTGGCGACACCACCAAGGCCGGATGAGCGAAGCAGTCGGCATCGGCGAATACGACACCAACATCCGCACCGCCCTCGGGCTCCTCAGCGCCTGCGCCCGCCGGATCGTCGTGATCGGTGAACCCCCGATCGGCTGGGACCCCACCATCGACGTCGCCGCCGCCAACGGCGATCTGACCGAATACAACCAGCGCGCCCGCCGCGCCGCCGCCGACCACGACGCGGTCTTCGTCGACATCTGGGACGACATCACCTATGTCGCCACCTGCTTCGGATGGTCACCCGCCACCCCCACGGCCCCAGCCGCCGAAGCACCCAGCGTGTGGGCCGACGGAGTGCACCTCTCCGAACAAGGCGACGAAACCGTTCGACACATCACCGACCAAGCCATCACCGCCCACCGAGTCCTCGATGGCCTGCTCACCCTCGACAGGCTCGACCGCGCGACCGCGGCTCGGGAATACGCCCAGTGACCCTCGCCCACCCGGCGATCAAGACCATCGCAGACGTTATGCGAAGTGCGGACCCTCCTCGCGTCGTCTTCTGCGATTGGCACGGAGTGCTGTGCCGGAAACCGTTCTGGCACAGCATTACCGACGATCCGGATCACTCCCTTTACGCTGTTCTGAATCGAGAACTGGACCGGCTGTTCACGACAGGCAATCGGGAGGGCCGCGAATGGATGTGCGGAAAGCGCAGCTCCCGCGACATCCTCACCAACCTCGCTGCCACGCACTCGGGCCTCGATGTTGACCAGCTCCTGACGCAACTCGCACACGACATCGCCCACATGCCCGTAAACCAGTCGCTTCTCCGAGCACTGCGTGACGCCCGGTACCACTCGACCGTTGTCCTGGCGACCGACAATATCGACGCGTTCACCAGCACCTTTCACGCCGTCACGTCCAGTCATAACGAACAACCATCAGGCACGGAGACGCTGAAAGAGGCTGCCGCCGTATTCGACGACATCATCAGCTCGAGCGACACCGGCGTACTGAAATCCGAAGACCCTGAAGCCTTCTTCGGCTCCTGGCTGACCACCGCAGGGCTCTCCTTCGGCGAGGCGCTTCTGATCGACGACCGCGCCGACAACTGCGCGGCATTCGAACGATGCGGCGGTGCCGCCATCGAATGGACCCGATATCGGCTGGAAGAGCTGTCCGCCTGAACGAGCCACCGTAGACCTGCTGCCAAATGCAAACCGGAGCGTTCAACCGAGCAGCAGCAAGAACACGAAGCATCAGAAGAGAGCCGACGACCGATGGCCGGTGGATTGATCGGCCACCGGTCGAAGCCCTCTGATTTCTGTGTGGCAGGCCAGCCCCTACTTCAGCGCTTGCAGGGCGGTATGTACCTCAGCGACCTCGTCGAGCAGCATGTCGAGACGGTCGAGCAGGTCCGCCCGCCGTTGATGGGTGCTCACAACAGGCAGTTCCGAAGCCTCGCTGGTGCCGACTTCGGAGCGGTCGAGCGGCTGGTCCGTCGCCGGGGTCGTGCCCTGGTCTTCTCCGAAGATTGTGCTGCATAGTTGGCGGACACGTTCTTCGTCGTTGCGGGAGAAGCGCCACGCTTCACCATCCGAGGTGGGTGTGCCACCGAGTTCGTCCGCCGCGTCGTGGAAACGGCGGTCGTATGGTGCCTCGACTTCGACCTCGGACCCGACCGAGATGATTACACTTTGCATTGCGGAGCCCTTTCTCCGTACCTGCCCCGGTCTGGTGTTGGCCCACCAGCCGGGGCGTCTCAATTCTGGCGGATACGACGCTATATGTGCGCCCGGAGACCATCAATAGGTAATTCAGCGAAAAGATTTCCACAGCAATATTTTTCGCGAGTCCATCGGAAAACAATTTAGGGATTGGTCCTACACTTGGCGGTTACTCAGCTACCTGCGGATATGAATTCTTCGACGCATGGTGGTTCAGTTCGTGCCGTCGGCAGCCAAGGCGGCGCGGATGAGGCCGGCGAGTTCGACTGCCTGCTCCAGAGACCAGGACAGTATTCCGTTTTCCGCCATCAGGGCATGGAATTGCTGTTCGCGGTAGGGCACTCCAGGTGGTAGGGCGGCAACGTGCCAGTGGAGGTGAGCGTTGCCCTGTTGGCTGCCGAGACTGGCGATATATAGCCGTTCGGTGGGGACCACCGTTTGCAGTGCTCTCCCAACGCGGCGAACCATTCTCATCAGTCGCAGATATTCGTCTTCGTCCAGGTCGTCAACCACATGCTCATGGTGATGTTTCGGCGAAACGAGCACGTAGCCGGGCAGGGTCGGATACCGGGACAGGAACGCGATGTTCTCATCGTCCTCAGCAACGATCTGCTCAAGCTTCGAGTCGTGCTGTCCCGCGACGATGGCGCAGATGAAGCACGGTTTCGAGCGAACCCGCCGTTCATAGTCGTCGATGTCGAACGAGATGCGTTCCATGACAACGATTCTGCGCCGATCCTGCTCACGAAGGCGCCGGAACGGCACGATAATTACGCGGCGCGGTGCCGCCTGATCGGGGTGGTCGCGGTGAGCAGAAGGAGCTGAATCAATGATGTTCGACGACAAGTTGGGCGAGTTCCAGCAATGGCAGGCCAGCCCATGGGGCAGGCTGCGGTACACGGTGGCGATGGCGAACCTTGTCCGGCACCTGCCCGCCGAGCGAGGACTGGAGATCCTCGATGTCGGTGGTGGCAATGGTGTGGAAGCGGTTGAACTCGCTCGACGCGGACACCACGTCACCATCGCCGACCCCTCACCCCAGTCCCTCGCCGAAGCGAACACGATCGCCTCCGAGCGTGGCGTCCGCGACCACATCACCACATACCCGGCCGATATCGACTCCCTCGGCGCCACGCTGGGCACCGACGGCTTCGATGTCGTGCTACTGCATAACGTGCTTCAGTACCTTCCGGAGAGGGAACGCACCGCAACCATGCTGGCGGACCAGCTTCGGCCGGCTGGGGTGCTGTCGCTGATAGCACCCAACGCTGACACCGACCCACTGCTGAGTGCGGTGCGTGGCCTGGATCTGGACGAAGCACTGTGGCTGCTGGATAGCCCCACCCGGTACAGCGGCGCGTACGACACCAGAACTCACGCCTGCTATGCCGACCGGGTCGCGGCGGACCTGCGCACGGCGGAGCTGAGCGTTATCGGGAGGTACGGCATCCGCTGTGTCTGCGACCTCATCGTCGACGACTCCCGCAAGTCCGACCCGGATTTCTACAGCAAGCTCGAGCGGCTGGAACTCACCTTGTCCCACCGCGCTCCGTACACCCATACCGCACGGTTCTTCCACCTCATCGCAGCCCGCGCACAGTAGATGCTCCGCACGGCGTACGTCCCGAGGCGTTCGCCGAGCCTCTCGTCCGCACGATGCGCTGCGGAGAGCGTGGGAGGCTGGGGGCCGTGACCGAATCCTTCTCCTGTCCGATTGTCGCTACGGTAACGCCGTACCAACGTGGCGGTCACCTGGATCTTTCGGCGTTGAGCGACTATCTGGATCTGATTGGGGCTGCGGGTGTCGAGACGGTCCTGGTCAACGGAACCACCGGGGAATTCGCCAGTCTGACGGTGCGCGAGCGGATCCAGGTCGCCGAGCACTGCCGAAGCAGGTGGAGCGGTGTCCTGGTCGTGCACGTGGGTGCATGCGCGGTCGGTGATGCCGTGGAATTGGCGCGCCACGCCAGCGACTTCGCCGATGCGCTGGCGGTGATGAACCCGTTCTTCTTCGCCGAGGCTGCCGAAACCGGGATCGGGGCCTACTTCCGCGCAGTGTTGCCGCACTGCCTGCGCCCGACACTGCTGTACAACTTCCCACGCCACACCCAGGCACCAATCCCACCGCGGCTCGCCGCGCAGCTGGCCGGAGAGTTTCCGCAGCTGACCGGGATCAAAGACTCCGGGAAGGACCGCTCATTGACCTACGAGTATCAGCAGATCGGCCCCGACTTCCGGGTGTATCTCGGTGACGACCGGATCGGGGCCCGGATCGCGGAGATCGGGGCGGCCGGGGTGGTCACCGGCGCCGGAGGGCCGGTCGCGGAGCTGCCGGTAGCGGTCGCAGCGGCGGTGGCGGCCGGTGACATCGAGCGTGCCCAGGCCCGGCAACACGAATTCGACCGCTACACCGACGCCCGTAAACGACTACCCATCAGCGATGTCGCCTTCGCCAAAGCCGCGGTGTCGACCCGGCTGCCCGGGTTCCCGACCCTAGTCCGGCCACCGCTGACCTCAGCATCACCCGAACATGCGCGAGAGATCCACACGGTCATGAGATCGATACTTCCGCTACTCCACCGTGACAACCCGGCGTACTGATCAGAATCCGGTTCAGTTTTCGATCACGAGATCGCACACTGTGCGGGCCAGTTCCCGAACTCCGGAATCGAGAACACCGGACCGATACCCAGTCCAGTCCGCCAACTTGGGTGCGTCGCGGGCAGAACCCCGTGCGATCATCCGCTGTCGAACCTGTTCGGTGGGCGAGTCTATCCACACGGTCACGACCGGCAGGTCCGCCTCAGCTTCGGTGTGCTGTCGCATGAAAACTCCCAACGGAAGTCCTGCGGCGCCTGCCGCACGCATGGTCGACAGGAACGGTGCGTCCAGCACCACCGGGTGGTGGGTGGCCACGGTCAGGCCGGTACGGATGAGGCTGTCGTAGATGCCCGGCGCAACGACCTCGCGGTAGGTGTCGGAATCGCGATCGAACGGATCGCCGGTCAGCCGCGTCATTACCGACTCCTCCAACGCCGGTGCGAGTGTGTCCTTGTCCAACACGACCGCGCCCATCCCCGCGGCGAGCCACCGCGCGGCCGAGGACTTGCCTGATGCGGGGAATCCGCAAATCACCATCGCACCAGTGCTCCGGATCGGTGCCGCCGCCTGGTCGAGCTGCTCGCAGACCAGGGCGGCCAGGGACGTCGACTGCTGTTCTTTCATCACCGATGGACTCCATCACACTTGCTTGCGCTGGCGAATTCAAGCCGCGTGCTGGTCACGTTGCGGGAACCGGTGTGCGTGCGCGGTGGGCGCGAACACGGCATTTGCCGGAGCAGTACAGTGCTGGTCTGCCACCGCGGCGCTGTTTCAGTGGCGCCGCGCACCCCGGTGCGGCGCAGATCCCAAGACGGTTCGGGCGACCTTCGGCAAGGCCGGGCCGTTCGGCCGGCGTCGGCGGTAGGGTGTGGCAGCCGTCCCGGTGTACTGGCCACTGGCTTTCGGTGCGCCACAGCTGGCGGTGGGTGCCGTGGTCGTCGACCTCGTAGGGTTGATAGCCGAGCCGAGCCAGTTCGGCGGCGTCGAGTCCGCGTTCGCGATGGAAGGTGTTGATGGTCGAGGCGCCGATGGCGCTGCGAATCTGGAAGCAGGGGCGTCCAGGGTGCGCGCCGCAGCGTAGGCACGGCTGGTCCATTTCGCCGTAGAACCCGCGCCAAAGCTCGCCGGTCACAGGCATGCTTGTGGCGAGGGACGCGTGTGGTTCGGCTTCATCAGGATGAAGTGGAGTCACGCTCGCGGTGACGGGATCGACCCATTCCGCGCGAACCAGGAACGGGAACCGCCTGCGTAGCTGCTTCCATGCCCCGGATGGCCGAAAGGCGTCTGTCAGCGTTGCGTGCACGTAGTCCAGCGACCGCGTGGCGGCCGTGAGCTCGGTGAGGGTGCCTTCGACCCGGACCAGTCCAGACGGCATGAGTAGAGGGACTTCGGTGGTCGAGGTCAGCCCGTCTGCGCCGAGGTCGATCATGCAGACCGATTTCGGCGGGTCGAAATCGATGGGCCGCGGGCCGAAGTCGTAGACATAGGGCAGAGGCGAGCCCGAGTAGCGGACCGCGCGGGAGACCGCGTGCGGCCAGTGTAGGTCACCGAGCGCGACATAGTCGATTCCGGCGAACACCTCGACCGGGACCGTGTGACGGCTACCGACCCGCAACCGTTCCGGACCGCGTTCGGTGGGGTCGGCCACTGGAACATGACCGACCACCACCGAACGCGCTTCCGGACGGCCCGCCAGGTCCGCACGCACTCGCGTCATCGCGGTAAGCCAGCGATCGGCGTGCGACCGGCCCGCACCACAACCGAGCGCGGATCCAGTGAACTGCAGACATGGAACCCCGTACACCGCGACAGACCCGTGCTCGTCGTCGAACAACACCGGCCTGCCGATGCCGGCCACGCTGGTCACCAAGTGCAACCCGCCTGCGGCAGAGAACACTGCTCCGGCTCCCAGACGGATCGGTGAGTCATGGTTACCTGCTATTATCAGCAGCTGCGCGCCAGCAGCTCGGATCGCGGCGAACGCGTCCTGACACACAGCAACCTCGGCCTCAGATGGATCGGTTCTGTCGTATATATCGCCAGCGACGACCACGAGATCGACTTCCCACTCCTCTACGAGTGCTGGGATCTCCCCGACGAGTATGACCCGCTGAGCGGCCAGCAAGGGCATGCCACGCATCCGGAACCCGATATGCCAGTCGGACGTGTGCAGGATCCGCATGCGCGACAGGATATTCCGCGCCACTGACAACTCTCGCGGACCGGGGTCACAGTGCCCAGGGGTACCCGCAAGGAGTTCCAGCGGTGGGCCTTCGTGCGGCAGGCGCCGGCCGTTTCGCTGCTCCGATTACCAGCCGAAGTAGCTGCGGATGAGCAATTCGTCCGGGCGTGGCTCGGGTATATGGAGGTCTTTTGGCGCGCATCCGAGGAGTGGGTGGGCGTCTGCGGTGGGGTCGGTGGGGTGGTGGAACAGGATCAATTCGATCACTGTGTCGACGTAGGCGAGCGCCGTGGTCATCAAGGTGACCGCGAAGGTGGCCAAGTCGCCGACGGTCGTCGGTTCGGCCGACAGGACCGTGGTGCTGGCCTTCCAGACGCCGAGTTTGGCGACCTGTTGCTGGGTGAGTTTCACGTCGTCGAGCAGGTCGAGGTTTACGGCGATGGTGGTAGCGCTGCCGTATCCACGGCTCGGTACCGGCCCAGTCGGCAGTACGGCCTCATGGATGTAGTTGCGCAGTGTCGAGGTGATGTAGGCGTAGGTTCTGTATTCGACGATCCGGTCCACGATCTCACCGGCGGCGTATTTCTC
Organism: Nocardia arizonensis; assembly: GCF_001310275.1. Taxonomy (GTDB): domain Bacteria; phylum Actinomycetota; class Actinomycetes; order Mycobacteriales; family Mycobacteriaceae; genus Nocardia; species Nocardia arizonensis. Next base: position 10,881 of record NZ_LGYZ01000087.1, on the reverse strand, counting down.
GACGATGTGGCTGGTGATTAGGGGCAGAGAGTGCAGGCTCTTGGGTTCGTTCCTCTTCGGTCCCCGGCCGTCGTGCAGCCGTCTGAACAGTCGGCCGAATGTGTCGAATACTGCGGTCAGGTAGAGCAGTTCGCGGTCGAATGCCTCGCTGACCCGCTCGGTGGTATCGGCGGTAGGTGTGTGCGGCCCGTTGTGGGTCGACAGTGCGGCCAGCAACTCGTCGAGCGCGCGCAGCGCGCGCTGGGCCCGTGCCGAGATCGAGCCGAGGTCGGAGACGACATCGGTGTGCCTGCCCATCAGGGCGGCCACCATCAGGTGGCGAAGATGCGGGATGTGGCTCTCGATCCCGATGTGGTAGACCCCGCTGACCGATCCGGCGCGCAGATCGTCGTAGACGATGACGCCCGTTCGGTTGTACCGCAGGCTCAGGTTTCCCGTCATGCGCAGATAGTGACCGAATATCGGTAGCAGGTCGGGAGGGGTGATCATGGCGGCGATATCGTTGTCGGCGACTTCGGGTCGGCCCGCGGTCGGCGCCTCGGTCACCACAACGTCTAGCCCGAGTTTGAGGGCCACGGCCGCCAGCGCTGCGGCGCGGTAGCGGTCTTCCTCGGTGAGGTCGGATTCTGCCGACTGTAGGGCGTCGAGGTTGGCGTAGACGCCGAAGAACGGGCACCAGCCGCCGAAGGTCTGCTCGCCTGCGGTGTAGGTGGTCACCCAGACCTGCGACGCGTCGGCGATCTTTTCCAGTTCGCCGAAGCTGTGATAGTCCACGACATGCACGATCGCGCAATCGAGGCGCTGCCTCCACGGTTCGGTCAGATCGTCGTGTTGCTCGCCGAATACGAGGAACGCGGGCTCGATTTCCGGGCGCCGTCGCAGCACCGATACGAAGTCGGCGATATCGGGCGGCTCGGCCCCCAGGGTCGACAGATCCAGGCCGACTCGCAGCGGGCCGCGTCGCCGGGACGAGTGGATACAACGGCCGATGCTCGCCATGTGGTGCACGGACATACCTCATGAAGCGATGCTCCGGCGCGTCGTGGGGCAGTACCAGCCCCTCAGTGCCGGTCACGCCGAAAGTCTCTCCCGCCACGGCAGTCCGGCGCTACATCTGTTTCGATGACAGCGCCCGGTGTAGCGGGTCGGCCTGGTGGTGGTTCGGCCAGCCGCCTGTTCTGGTTTCTCGTCGGCGGTCGCCGTGCTCCGGCGGGGCCCGGCGGCCGTCGAACCAGCCGCGGACGGCGATGAATCGGAGCTGGCCGGGCCGTCCGCGTCTCATTCGATAAAGCCCGGCTCCATCGGCCGATGGCATCTCTACCCCAGGGGCTCATCGCCACGATCCGCCACCGACCGGTCATCCGGGCCGCAGTCTCGGAACACCTCTCCTTACGAGGCGATAGCGTAGCCACCGATTACACTCGCGCTCTCCCATGAGGATCCCGCGTGGGTATTCCGCGCCGACGAAGTGCCGTCAGGACGGTGGTGTGGTTGACGTCGAGATGGTTGCCGACCCGGGCGAGTGACCAGCCGAGCTTGTAGAGATGGATGGCGGTGTCGACCTGGTCGGGGGACAGCCCGCGGCGGCGCATCGGTACCTCGTGTCGGTGGAGGATATTGCTGACTGTGCGCCGTTCGATACCGAATCGGGCAGCCAGTTCATACACGGTTGCTCCGGCCTGGTAGCCGGTGATCAGCTCCGCGACTTCATCGGCGTCGAGTTGCCGTGCCCGCCGGGGTCTGATTCTCACCACAGGCGGTGGGGCCGATGTTGTGGGGTCGGGTAGCTTCTGGATCAGGTTTTCCAGGGCTTCCGCCTGCGTTTCAGGGCTTCTACCTGCGCTTTTAGGGTTGTAGTAAGGTCCCCCAAGGTCCACTCGCTGTTGAAGCCGCAGGTCATCGACCTGCGGCTTGGCATTTGTGGGCGTTGCGCGAACACTTGGCAGTGGTTCGATCAGTGATGAGCGTCGTTTCTGTCCACGTGCTCTTGTGAGTCAGGGCACGCACTATCCGGGACGGCTAGTCACATGTTCTGAGAGCGGATGTCCGTTCGTGACGCGCATTCGCGTCCGGGTCGTGTAAATGCGCCACTTCTCCTGCTTCTGTCGAAATCGTATGGGCGCAGGGGAGTGGCGAGTGCGGTAGTCGATGGTTCCTCATGGTCAGGCCCGTTGTGGCAGGCCGGTGCCGAGTCGATGGAACCGAATGACACGGGGCAGCGTCAGATACCTTGCAGGAGTGGTTGTTCGTTCGCAACGATCGCAGAATCGGTAGGTGTTTTGATGGCCGAAGAATTCCGGGTCAGCCCGGACGATATGGACTCGGCGGCACGTGGGTTGTGGAAGATCGCCGAGGACAACAGCCAGGCTGTCGTTTACGCCCAGAGGTGGCTCGAAGTCCAGAGCAGCGGTGGCTTGGTACTCGCGCCGGTACTCGATCAACTCCAACAGGTGTGTGACCAGTTGAAATCGAACTATGAGCGCTTGGGCGTCGTGACCGACGATTCGTCCAGCGAACTCACCAACGCCTCGCGCATGTACCGGACTACAGACGCTGTGCAAGCCGAGAACATGGACACCTACTACGGAAGGCTCGGCAAATGACCCCGACGACTTCCTACCCTGTCGAGAAACTGTCCGAGCCGGACTTCTCTGATCCGATCCATGACTACGTCGAACTCGTCATCAGTGGCAACGGTACGAGTTTGACCTACCACCTCAACAACTTGATCGCGATGGCGACCAGTCCGTTCGTGGACGGCGGAGGTTTCAACTGCATCGCCACGATCACCAACAACCTCTCCGGAGATTGGGTCGCACTACAGAAGTCCGCTGACGCTATCGGCAACCTCGCCGCCTACAACCAGGCGTACCACGAGGCGATCGACGCTGCGATGAGCCATGTGGAGCAATCCTGGCAAGGGAATGCCGCCGAAAGCGCACGCGCGTACTTCTCGTCGCTGACTGCCGCTCTGGATGGCCAAGCCGGGGCGTTGAGCAAGGTCGCCGATGAGATCTCCGCCTATGCGCTGGCCTCCTACGGGATGGCCAACGGCATCGCCGACCTCGTGCAAACTCTGGGCGATCTCGCCATCGAATGGGCGGTCACCCAAGCCGCGGCTGTCGCGTCGGCTTCCACCGGAGTCGGTGCCGGTGCCGCAGCGGCACTCGAGGCAGTCGCCGCAGCGCTGGCCGTCTATATGGCGACCCGGGTAGTGAAGGTCATCGGTAACCTCGGGCACATGGTGAACGCCTCGGAGGCATTGGTCGGGGTGATGTCGGGCGGAATCAGCGCGGCGATGGAAGCGTCACAGCTCCCTGCGCTTCCCGCAGCCTCCTACGATCACCCCGGTGTGTCATGACAACACGCGACGACGAACCGATGCTCGATCTGGTCGGCCGCGATGTCGGTATGTCGCGGCACCTGTCGAAGGCATTGAAAGTCCTCGTCGACAGCCCTGGCATCGACAACGACCTGCGAAAGCAGTTACGCGAGATCATGAACGGTCGAGGCAGCCTGCGCGATCTGGCCCACAACGAATCCTTCACCCGCCTCAGCGAGGCCACACTGCCCAAGGTCATCGCCGATATCGCGAGTAGAACACCCGAACAGATGCAGCAACTCGCGCGAGCCGGGGAACAGATACTCGACACCTACCGCAATCAGATCCCCGACACATCATCTGCCGCCGACAGCACACCGGAATCGGCCACGCCGGGGGCCCGGACGAACACGTCCACTACCCCGGCCGAACCGACAGCAGGATCGGCGAACGGCAATGGTCCCGTGGTACCTCGCAATGTGATTCCAGGAACCCGCAAACCCGATCGCGAACAGATCGTCACCCCCGACGAACCCGATGACGACGATCGCTACTATCGGGACCGACGCCGGAGCGGCTGGCTGGAATGAACAAGGAAGTACCGTGGACCCACCGCGATCGAGCAAGCGATCCCGCTGGTGACGGCCGATATAACGGTGCGCCACCGATGACTTACCAGCGGCCCTGGACCGGTGTCGACGATGCGACGGTTCGGCTGCGTCGATGCCGAGAACCTCTACCCCACACCAAATTGCTGTATCAGGACGTGGTGTCGCGGACTGTCGAACCACTGGAATTGGAAGTTGCCCAGCAACTTCCCGACCTCTGTAGTCGACACGGACGCCCCGCACGTTCCCGGACGCCGATCAGAGTGTGCTTCTACGATTCCAGCCATCACCCTCGATTCCCCCGCATCACGGTGAAAAGGTGGCCGACACGACAGCTTTCGCCGATGTCGACGATCCTGATCGGCGACTGGCCGGTCTGCGACCGCTGCGAACAGTCCGGCCGCCGCTACCGACGTATCGCCGCAGTTCTGGCGACAGTGATGGCCGCGAATCTGCTCGTCTTGGCGATCCTGATCATCGCGGGCTGGGCGGGGCTCGAAGCCGACCTTCAGACGGTGGTCCGCCCCCTGGTGTGGGCATTCTTCCCGGGCTCGATCCCCATCGGGATAGGTGTGGCGGCATGGCTCGCCAGCCGAAGTATCGCGCCCGTGGTATTCCGACCGATCTACGACGAACGGTTCGCCTTCGTGCAGGCTCACCCACGCTTCCGTACAGCCCTTCAGGCCATTCCCGATACAAGACAACCCGATGAATGCGACGACGACCAGACAGGGTCCGGTGAATGAGGCGGTAGTGCTTGCGAATCATCGACAAATAGCGTCGATTTCGCGCCAGCAGTGTCTGACCCGCGCCGCGCCGAACTCCAGCAGGCCGGACCCGGGCCGTTCTCTCACCCCCGCCGGGTACCCACCGGCACGATCCGAATCGCTGGCCCTTCGACGGTCGAAGTGTTCGGGTTGTGGAGCGTTAGACCCACTTAAAGGAGTAGGGCAGATGGGTCCTACTCCTTACTCCCGTTTTTTCTGGGGTTTTTGGACATCACCTTGTGCATAAATGGACGTCGCGGTCGCCGTTCGGTGTGATTCTCGCTGTGTCAGGTCCGGGTTCGTTTGTGGGTGTCGCGAGTGGGGATGCCGCGGTCGTGGAGACGGTTGAGCCTGGGTTCCGCATAATTCGGTCCGGCTAGAGCACCGATTTATGCCCTGACCTGCCCGGACATGGAGAAACGCGCCCGGAGAGCGTGTCTCTAGGCGCGTGTATCGCTGCTGGTCAGGACGCCGGCGTGAGCTCGACGATCTGCTTCGGAACTGGGATGCCGAGCTTGGTCAGCACGTCGCGTTGGGGCTTGGTCGGTTCCGTCGCCCGCCGGAACGTGCCCGCAGGGCCGGTGAACGTGCCGACATGTAGCCGGTCCAGGTCGCGGCGCAGCGCCGACCAGGTCGCGCCGGTGCTGGTCTCGATGATCCGGATCATCAACAGCCCGAGCCAGCACAGCACGACATGCGCGCGGATCCGTTCCTCGAGCCGGTGATAGACCGGCCGCAGATCGAGGATCTGTTTCATGTCCCGCCAGCCGCGTTCGACCTCGAGGAGCTGCTTGTAGCCGACCGCGATATCCGCCGCCGACAACGACGAATCCGAGCAGCGCAGCAGGTACTTGCCGTCGAAGTTGGCTTCCGCCTTCACTTTCGACGCGCGTCGACCCGCAGCTTCCCGGCTCGCGTGACCCGCAGGAACCGGTTCAGCCCGGGCATTGTCTTGATCTTGCCGCGCAGCTCACCCCGCTTGAAGTCGGTGAGCGCGTCGCTGCCGTCGATCAACTCGCCAGGTGGGCGATCATCTTCTCCCTGATCGCCGCATCCCGTTGCGCGGCTTCGGGGTTGGAGCAGATCACGAACCGTTCCGACTCGCTGACACGGACTTCCCTGACCCGCATGTTGTCCGCGACATCCAGATACCGGCCTTGCCGTGACATCGCGGCCCGCACTTCCTCGCTCCCGGACCGCATCTTCTCGCCGATGATGTAGTGGTGATCGCCCTGGCGGAGGTATTGCCGGTTCGCGGCGCAGGAGAAGCCGCGGTCGGTGACCCACACGATCTTCGACAGCGTCCAGTCCCGCATATCGTCTTTCACCTGCCGGATCAGGGCCTGATCCGAGGCGTTGCCGGGCCACGACCAGCAGCGGACCGGGATCCCGTCACGAGTGACGGCCATCCCGATCACGACCTCGAGGTTGAGCAGGGTCTCGACATGGTCGAACACCTGCCGTTCGAGGTCGTCGGTCACCGAACCCAGCCAGTCCATCGCCCGGTAGCAGGCATCATCGGTGGTCTCGGGCAAGCCGTCGATGTGGACGTCATTGGTGATCCAGTCCGCGGCGGCCAGTTTCGACGACGGCGCCAGGACCCGGTTCGCGACCAGGGCGAACAGGACGCGTTCGGTGGTGGTCATGTCGCGGGGCCGGCCACGGCGGGGCCGGCCGAGGCGGGTCACGATCGTCTCCATGCCCAGGCGCCGCCATAGGTGGTCCAAAATCGATCAACCCGGCGCGGTGGCAGTGGGCGAGCATCGTCTCGTGCAAGGCGTCGAACACGTCCGCCGTCTGCCAATCGCGTAGCCGTCGCCAACACGTCATCCCGGACCCGAACCCCAATTCCTGAGGAAGGTCTTCCCAGCCGATCCCGGTGACCAGCACGAACAAGATCCCCTGCAACACCAGCCGGTCGTCCATCCGCGCGGGACCCGGTGTCCCCGGAGGGCGCACCGGGAGTAGCGGTTCGATCACTGCCCACAACTCGTCGTCCACGATCCACGGTACTGCCACGACGAAACATACTGCACTGCAACAGGAGTCAATACCAACTCCCCGAACCTGTTAGTGGTCGCGAGCGGGTTCTCGCCGGGGCGGAACAACTCCTCGAATGGGTCACCGCTGCCCGTCACCAGCTCATCCCGGTGGTCGGCGCGGGTATGACAGCGGTGGTGTCAACCACGATGAGCAGACTCGCATCGGGTGCGAACGCCGTCGCGGCGCGCGCCGCGGATGCCGCGATGGTCGTCTACCATCGTCGGCGCGCTGTCGGGGTCGCTGGTCGTCTACGCGGTGGTGTCGCGCGTGCCGGTGCTGTCGTGGCTGTTCGATGGTCGCCGGATCACCCGTGCTCGGTTCGGGGCGCGCGAACGCCGGATTCGCGATTGAATTCGGGCCTCCGGCATTCGGATGCCGGGCGACCGGATTCGACTCGATTCCGAGGGAACCGGGAGCCATCGGGAACCGGGAGCCATCGCGCCGCGACTATGAACGAGGGAGTTCGCTCGGGCGCCGGTGGTCCTGTGTCGTCCTGCGACTCCCGCGGACTTCGCGGCGTGTCGAACCGGTGTGATTGAAAGACCGGCAAGCGATCCATGATCCCGTCGCGGACTTGTGGCCGAAGCGGGGGAGATGCGGCTGCACGCGGCGAAGTCCATCGGCACCCGTCATCGGCGCGCGCCGTCCGGCGGTCGCGCCGATGACGCGCCGATTCAGACCAACGTGAAATTTCCGCCGCTGCGCAGCGCGCGGCGGATCTCCTCGGCGCCGAGCTCGTGATCGGCGTCGACGGTGACCTGCGACAGTCCCTCGATATCGAGGTCGACGCTCACTCGGTGGACATCGGGGATCGTCGAAATCGCCTTCTCGACCGTTCCGACGCACCCCTGGCAATGCAGACCATCCACAGCGAATTTGGTTTCGGACACGACACTCCCCTCATCTGAGAATCGGACGTTCCGTGCGGTGATCGCCGAGCGACGAGGCCGCAGCTATCCATGATACTGCGGTTGCCGTCGGGATGCTCGATATCGCCGGACCCACGGGAACCTCCAGCGGTCTTCCGACGACCAATGAGTGACGGTCACGCCGTGACGAGAGGTCTCGATGACGAACACAGATGCCGACGGCGGCCGGGTCGCACCGACGCCGCGACCGGTCGACCCGACAAGCCGCCGGAACGCGGGTGTGCTCCCCGATCCGGCGGCGGATCGGCGGCGAGCCGTCTTGGCGGCGGCTGTCCTGCTGCTTTCCCTCGCGGCGATGGCCGTCTTCCTGATCGTCACCGCTAGCGACTACTACCTGGGCGACCTGCGGGTGTTCGTGTCCTCGCCCGGCTGGGCCGCCGACGGGCAGCTGTACGAGGCGGCGGCCCGCACCGGGGACGGGTCGGTCGCCATTCCCTTCGGGTCGGCGGTGTCGCCACCGTCGCGAATCAGTCCCTTCGTGCGGTCCTGAGTCGATTCGCGGGCGGTGACGTCGGATTCGGCCCTCTGGATCGCGGCGGCGGTGCCGCTCCTCGGCTCGGCCGCGCTGGTCGTTGCCCGGTTCCGGCACGATCGCGTGGTCCTGATCTGGGTTCCGTCCGCGGTCGCGGCGGCCCTGTTCCCGCTGGGGTGGTCGCACCAGTGGATCTGGCTCGTCCCCATGCTGATGTGGTTGCGCGCGAACCCGCGCGACCTACAGGGACCGCCTCACAGGGCGGCCGGCGGTCACCGGCGGACCGCGGTTCCCGAGGCCCGAACTCAGCAGCAGACGAAGGCGACGGCGAACTCTGCCCCGGTGCCGCGAGACACCGTTCATCGGGAACAGTCGCGGCGTGACGGGTGAGCAGCACTAGCCACCGGCGACCCGCTGGTCCCGCGCCGGCGACTCCGACCAGTACGCATCCCGCCACCAGCAACACCAGCGTGCTGTCGGTAGGAACCATGCCGCCGCCGATGCCGTGGGCGGCCAACGCCGCCGCTCCCGACGCCGCGCCTGTCATCGCGCCGCGCAGACGCGCGACAAGGACAGACGCGGTGGACATATCGGGAACGATACCGCCCGAGCGTTCACCCATCCGATCGAAACCGTCACGATGAACTCTCCGCTTACGGCGCAGCAGAGTCGCGCCGATCGCCGTGGCGTCGCTGATATCGGCCGCTGTAGGTAGGGGCTGTGGCAACCCGTGCGAGCGCCGGTTGCGCTCAGTCCAGTGGGATCTCGAGATGGACGGTCTGGAATACCGCGTCCGGTGTGCGCGCGTCGTGGATGATGGTGCCGAAGGTCCGCCAGAACTCCAGTGCTCCTGGCGATTTGGCGTCGGTGTGGAGGTAGAGACGGCGCAGGTTGGGGTTGTGCCGCACGAAGTCGATGGCAGCCCGCACGAGCAGGGTGGCCAGTCCACGTCGTTGATGCGGGGGATCGACGTAGACCCGGAACAATTGGGCCGTGACGCCGTCGGGGAACTGTTCGGCCAGCCAGGCCGGATGGGGTGGATTTCTCGGGCCGCGTGCCTGAATCGCGGTGGTGGCCACCACTTGCCCGTCACGCACGGCGACCCACAGGCGTTGGTCGGGATGCTCGAGATAGGTCTTGGCGGGGTCGACGACGTCCTCGTGGTGTTCGGGCATGTAGCCGCAGCCGAGCACATTGTAGAAGGTGTCGAGCATGATCCGGCGGGCCGCGGGCAGGTCCTCGACGCGGGCTTCGCGGATCGCGTAGTCGACCTCGAGGCGGGTCGGCGTGCTCATCGCAGTGCCTCCAGCTTGCGCGCCAGCACTTCGAGCCCTTCGACGGCGACCGGGCCGGGGCCGGTGTAGCCGAAGGGGACGGCGATGATCCGGTTGTCCCGGATCGCTTCGACCGAGGCGAGTTCGGGGCGGGCGCGCAGCGCGGCGGTGGCCGATTCGGGGGTCTGGTCGCCCTGGGTGAGCAGGATGACGACTTCGGGGTCGCGTTGGATGAGCGTCTCGGTGTTGGCTCCGAATTGGCGTTTGGCGACGTCACCGAAGATGTTGGTGAGCCCGAGCGTACCCATCTGGGTGTTGACGGTGCTGGTGGCGCCGTAGGCGTTGAGGGTCGAGCCGTCGCGGCTGAGGATCAGCGCGGCAGCGGGGCGCGACGCCGACCCGTTCTTCGGCTTGTCGGCGACCGCCGCCACCCGTGCGCGCAGTGCCGTGGCCTCGGCGTCGGCGGCTTGTTTGGTGCCGAACAGTCGTCCGTAGAGCTCTATGTCGGCGAAAATGTCATCGAAGCTGCCCGCGGCATTCTGGCAGTAGCCGCGCGTCACCAGCAGCGGAATGCCCATGGGCGCCAAATCATCCGCGGTGACAGCCGCTCCTTCGAAGCTGACGACTACGTCGGGGGCGCGGTTGATGATCTCCTCGCGCGCCAGTTCCGCTTTGGGGGTGACGAATTCGGCGTGGGCGAGCCGGTCGGCGTATTGGCCGGGGAATGAGGAGGTTTCGAAGGTGCGGGCCACGATGCGGTCCGCGGCGCCCGCGGCGGCGATCATCGGGGCGGCGATGGACCCGACGGTGACAGCTCGTTGCGGTGGCGCGTCGAAGGTGACCTCGCGTCCGCAGCTCGAGATCGTCATGGGGAACTCCGGGGTCGCCACAGGCGCGTTCGAGGATGTGGAACCGCCGCACGCGGTGATGCCCGCGACGAGGGCGACGGTCGCCGACAGTAAGGCGGGCCGCCGGAGACGGCGGAGGTGGAGGGTATTCACTGTTGTCGTCATTTCCTTTGCTGGACAGAGGGTTATGTTGAGGTTGCGCGCATGCGTCTGATGAGCACGAGCAGGAGCGGGGCGCCGACGACCGCGGTCACGATGCCCAGTGGCAGTTCACGCGGGGCGAAGGCGATTCGGGCCACGACGTCGGCGGCGACCAGGAATATCGCGCCGATCAGGGCCGAGACGGGGATGAGCGCGCGGTGGGTGGCACCGACGCACAGTCGGGCGATGTGCGGGATGATCAGGCCGACGAATCCGATCGCGCCGGACACCGCCACCACGGCGCCGACGCCGAGCGCGACGATGCCGAGAGCGTAGACGCGCAGTCGGACCGGTGAGAATCCCAGCGTGCGTGCGGTGTCGTCGCCGATGGCCAGGGCGTCGAACCGGGTACCCATGGCGAACAGGGTCGCGAGGAAGATCAGGACGACGCCGCTGGTGAGGCCAACCGAGGACCAC
>NZ_LGYZ01000086.1 GCF_001310275.1 Nocardia arizonensis | reverse complement strand
ATCAGGTGGTCGCCTGAGTTGGCGCCCGAGAGCGTGACCGCGAGCGGGACTCCGTTACCACAGGTCAGGACGTGATGCTTGGAGCCCGTCTTGCGGCGGTCGACCGGACTCGGGCCGGTATCGGCGCCCCCATTTTCGCCCGCACGTGCGAGCCGTCGGGTATCACCCGGTCGAAATCGATCAACCCGGCGCGGTGACCGCGCGCGAGCATCGTCTCGTGCAAGGCGTCGAACACGCCCGCCGTCTA
>NZ_LGYZ01000085.1 GCF_001310275.1 Nocardia arizonensis | reverse complement strand
ACCAGCACGAACAAGATCCCCTGCAACACCAGCCGGTCGTCCATCCGCGCCGGACCCGGCGTTCCCGGTGCCCGCTCCGGGAGTAGCGGTTGGATCACTGCCCACAACTGGTCGTCCACGATCGACGGTGCTGCCACGACGAAACATACTGCACTGCAACAGGAGTCAATGCCAATTATCCGAACCTGTTAGGAGCTCTTAACCGGCTTCCTCGGTCAGTTCCGTTGATATGCCCACTCTCGCTTTGTGGAGTTGGTCCATCAGGGCCGTTACCCTACTGCGATTCCGTACGGCGTCGCAGTTGCTGACATATCGGCGATGCTGGATGGTCGCCGAACGGGCCTGCGGTGGTCACCGCTCGGCGACGGTGGCGGGCCAGATTTCCCACTTGTTGCGCGAACCCCGGCGAACCTCTGCGTCGGGGTGCTCCGACTGGATCCGAGTGAGGCGTTCGATCACCTCGGCTATCGACATTTTCGACGGAAGAACCGCGATCGGTTGCGGTTTGGGAGCTTCCGGCTCTTTTTCGCGCCTGGCAGCGGCCAGAGCCCAAAATTCTTTTCGTACACCGTCGATGTGTTGCGCCCAGCGCGGCCAGGCCGGGCAAGGGCCTTGGTACCGAGCGAGGTGCCCAGACATCACGAAACCGTGCCAAGTCATAGGAGTCGCGCATTCGGAACACATGCTGTCCGCGTGCATGGGCGGTACGGCCACGAGCGCGTCGAGTTCCCCTCGGTCCTTGTTCAGTGTCTGTCGGATCTTGTTGCGTGCCGCGCGGTCGAGTCCCTTGGTCGCCAGCTCGGCCTCCGCCCGGCACGTCGATTCCCGCAGTTCGCCTACCCGTTGCTCGCGACGCAACTGGAACCGGGTCAGCGACATGCGCCGTCGGTCGGCGGGAAGTTGTCCGTATTCGTCGACCACGGTTTCGGGGTCACCGAGGAGCTGTTGGAGTTCGATCAGTTCGGTCTCCAGTACGCCGATTCGTTGCGAACATTCGGCGATGTCGTCGGCGCGCTTCTTCTGGGGCATCTTCGGGAACAGCTCTCCGGAGGCGAGCCCATCGCGTTGCTCGAGGTGATGAGTCAGCTGCGCTTGCGCTTCGAGGAGGCGAAGCCGGGCTGTCTCGCGAGCGTGGTCGAACTGCGGGATCCGGGATTTCCGTACCTGTTCCAGGTGCTCCCGTTCTGCCTTCCATTCCCTGTCCCATTCCTCCATCCCGGCATCGATGTCAGCGGCGGTTCGCGGTTCGAAGTCCGGTTCGGCGCGCGTCCACTGCTTGAAGATCTCGGTGGCGGAGGCGTATTCGTCGGCGCGGTCCTCGAGGATCCAGGGGTTCCAACGACTGTCGGCATGGAGTGCGACGATGAGAGTCCGCGCCGAGACGAACTGCTCTGCTGTTGCTGTCGCCCCAGGCCGGGGCTTCCACAGTAACCCGTCGTGCGCGATGACCTGGTCTGCCATCCGCCGAATCTAGATCAAATGTTGCCTGATCACGGTCAATTTCGGTATTTCCGGTCGAGGCGGACATCGCTGCCGATCGAGGAGAACCGAGAAGTGGTTTACCAGGACGGTGCGGCGGCACTGGGCGGCAATCAGTCACGGTTGACCACGATCGCGGGTCTGGACCCACATTCGTCCTCGGCGGCCGAGACGGTGGCCATTTCGGATCCCGCTGAACCCCGTAGGCGGTCATAGTGACCGAAATAGCAGACTGGGAGCGCCGACTTCAACGCGAACTTGCCGAGATCCGGGACATCGGTGCCAGACTGGCCGAGGACGTAGCGGCGGTGCGTGGTCGCGGTGAAGTGCACGGTGTCCTCATCGATGTCGACGCAAGTGGCGACATCACCAACCTCCACATCGCTCCCGATGCCATGCGCTGGAGCAGCAATCAACTCACCAACGTGCTGCTCGATTGCCATCGTAAAGCGCGAGCAGTCGCGAAAACCTCGGTCGACCGCTTGATCGAGAACTCCGATCCGCGCATTCGCGGCCGAATTCAACCCCTCCAGACGAAACCATCCCTCAACAATCGACAGCGGCGATCCTCGGAGGAGGAAATCGAAGCTGCCGATGATGCCTACTTCGCACGCAGGAACCGCGACGGATGGATGCGCGGCTGAAGTCGGCGTGACGGGGTCCCATCCGTACAACAACGCCCGGCTGGACTACCTGACCCCGGCCGGATACGAGACCGCCTACTACGCTCAACAACCACCATGCCGACCGGCGCGGGTTAGAAACCGAAGCTGGTCCCCAACTCGTGATTCCTCTGTATTTGTCAAGCGGCTTCGGCGGAGTCGGTCAGTGCGGCTGATGTGGGACGTCTTTCGTCTCGGATCATGGTCCGCCAGCACAGGTCGGCCAGGCGCCGCTTCAGACAACGTTTGGCTTGCTTCGGCGACTTGCCCTCGGCGAGCTTCTTGTCGTAGCGCGGCATCACCATTGGTGCGCACCTTTTCCGCGTAGATCGATTCCAGGCTGGTGAAGACTGCGTCGTCCCCGGTGGTGTGCACGGTCAGGATCGGTACCTGCGAGGCGCCGGTCGGGGCGAATTCGTTCATCTTGGTGATCGCCTGGGGATCGCTGGGTTCGACCCGGGGGGCGGCCTGGAGCGCGTCCAAGTCGTCCTCGATGCTCAGCCCGGCCTGCTTGCAGAGCGCGTCGACCTGGGCCTTCGCCCCGTGGCCGAGACCGCTGAACAGCTCGCGGTAGTCCCCCCGATGTTCCAGGAGAACGTCCCGCCCACCTTGGATTCCATGTCGGCACACACCGTCGCCTGGAACAATGCGAACGTCGTGCTGAGACTGTAGTACTGGTTGAGTTCCTGGGCCGCGTGGTCGGTGCTTGCGGGCTCGGATGTTTCGGGCTGCGACCACGTCGGCAGGGTGGTGAAGGACGCCGCGAGCGCGAGCCTTGCCCGGTAGCGAAATACTCGGCTTCGAATGGAATTCGTGACGACTGGGGTCAGACCAACAAAGGGCAGCGGTCCGCGTCGGCGCTGGACACGGGATGAGATTCAGTGGGTGCGGCCAGTCGGACCGGCAGGCTGGTCAAGCCATGGATCAGGAGGCTTTTTCGCCACGTCAGATCGCTGAATTCCCCGTCGAGCGATATCTCCGGGAACTTGGCCAGCAGTCGTGAGATCGCGGTGGTGGCCTCCACGCGGGCCAGGGTGGCGCCGAGACAGTGATGGATGCCGTGTCCGAAGGCAATGTGCCGGCTTTCGGGTCTTTCGAGGTCGATCCGGTCCGGGTCGGCGAACCGCGCCGGGTCGCGATTGGCAGCGGCGAGCGAGATCAGGATGAATTCGCCCGCGTCGATATCCGTACCGCCCAGTGTGATCGGGGCGGTGGTGTAGCGAGCCGTCGCCACGTGCAACGACCCGTGACAGCGCAGGATCTCCTCGAGATAGGCGGGTATTGCTTCGGGGTGGGTGCGCAACCGCTCGGCCGTTGCCGGATCGCGTAGTAGCTCCAGTACCGAGTTGCCGATGAGATTGACGGTGGTCTCATGCCCGGCTATCAACAGCAGGAGCAGCATGGCGATGAGTTCGTGTTCGTCCAGGCGGTCTTCGTGGTCTTTCGCGATGATCAGTTGGGAGAGTAGGTCGTCGCGGGGGTCGTCGGTGCGTTCGGCGATCAACTTCGTCAGGTATGTCAAGTAGCTGACCCCGGCGGCGGTGCGTTCCTCGATCGTGGCCGAGTCGCTGACGACGACGGCGGTCCACGAGCGGAACTCTTCCTTGTCGGCGTCGGGAACTCCGAGCAGTTCACAGATCACCGCGGTCGGCAGCCGGAATGCGTAGCTGTCGATGAGGTCGACGGTTGTTCGCGCGCTGATGTCATCGAGCAGGGTGTCGGCGATCGAGGTGATTCTCGGCTGGAGATCGCGGATGGCGGGACCGGCGAATGCCTTGGCCACGAGATGGCGCAGCCGGGTGTGCTGTGGCGGATCGGCGAACAACATGTTGTCGCTGATGGCGGTGTTGAACAACTCGGCAGCACCGTTTTTGGCCAGCACAGCCTGTCCCTCGGGCGACCCGATGCGTTTACTGATGGTCGGCTCCGCGAAGGCATGTTTGGCTACCTCGTGATCGACGATCAACCAGCCGAGTACACCGTCCAATCGAATTCGGTGCAGGGGACCGCGCTTACGCAGCGCCCGGTAGGTCGCATGCGGATCCTGGTAGAAGTCGTCGGTCAGTTCGAGGATTTCCATCGCGCCGGTCACCACCTACCGCCGGGTGAAAAGGCGGCCGAGCTCGAATCCATGTAGTGCACAGTCCCTCAGTCCTTTCGGCGAACGATCTGACTTGCGCGCGATGCCGTCCGGAACGAGTAATCAATCAGGAGTGCATCAGCGAGAGGTCGAGCAGTTTCGATCGGGTGAACCAGGAAGCCCCCTACAGGTTAGCCGTGGCCGCTGTCCACTAAACCTCCAACCACGTGACGCAGTCATGTGCAAGATCGGGGTGCGAGAGGTGAATTGCCGTGAACGGAGCGGGACGAGCCGTCAGGGGGATGGTAGGTGCCTGGCGGTGTGGGGGTCAAGGGTTCGCGTCCCCTTAACTCCACAGAAATAGCAGGTCGGGCCCGGTCAATGACCGGGCCCGACCTGTTTCTGAAGTCCTGACCCACGCAAACCCCCCGTTTTGGGTTGTGTGTCCGATTGCCGCAGTCTGCGGACGTTCCAGCGGCGGTTCTGACGCGCCGCAGCGGTCGGTGTGGCAGCGGTCGGCAACGGACCTTTCCATGGCCACCACTTGATCAGCCGCGCAGCCGTCGATGCCGCACCGAGTAGGCAGGACAGGGGCCTCGAACAACCGCGACTGGCTGCGCGGGCGCCTTGGTCAGACTCCTGTGCCTTGGCACGATGTCATTCGGATCATGGGCACTGACGAGCCCGCCGTCTCGATCGACATCATCTATCGAGCGCTCGATGCGGCGATTCGCAGGCAATTCGCGGCGACAATGGCAGCGGTTGCATCACGGCCTGCTCATTTCATGCGTTCCTCAAGTGCATCGAAGAAAGCGGCCACTGTCGCCTTTGCGTCACTTCGAACGAGTTCCACCCGTCGATATGGGCGAACAGGGCGTTCTGGGCCTCCTCGCGACTGCGCCACGAGTTGCGGTAGACCAGTTCGGTTTTCAGAGTGGAGAAGAAGTTCTCCATCAGCGCGTTATCGTAGGATTCACCGACCGATCCCATCGATTGTCGATCCCGTTGTCGGCCAACCGATTCGCGAACCGAAAAGCCGTGTAGGCCGATCCGCGATCGGAGTGATGGATCAACTGTCCGTCGCGGATATCGCGGGACCAGATGCCGTATCCCAGGGCGCCCTTGGAGAACGCGTCGGGGACCGCGGCCAGCCAGAACACACCTTCTCCGGTCGGGATGCGGGTGGCATCGGCGACCCACAACTTGTTCGGCGCATCAGCGGTGAAGTCGCGCTGCACCAGATCCGGTGCCGGCGTTGCGCGCCGGTCCTGACGAGTCGAGGATATTCGCCATCTCCGGCGCAGGAACCACCCTGTAACCCGGCCTGGCGCATCAATCGTTCGACCCCTCTGCGACCCACGTAGATCCCGCGCCGGGCCAGCGTGGCATGCACCCGCGGCGAGCCGTAGGTGCCGCCGGAACTGGTATGAACCTCGACGATCTCGGCCAACAGTCGCTCGATTCGGGCCAGCCACCTGTAATAGGTCGAGAACGCGATGCCCAGAACACGACGCCGTCACCCTGATCTACGCCCATACCCTGCGCGCGGAGGGCATCACCGTGAACGCGCTTTCCCCCGGGTTCTGCGCCACCGATCTCAACAACCACACCGGCGTCATCAGCGCAGCCGAGGGCGGCATCCACATCGCACGACAGATCATCACACCCGAGAACGACGCGACCGGGGTATTCCTCAACGAGAACGGGGGAACCTACCCCTGGTGAGACAATCGGTACCCGAGGAACACGAAACCGAACGGGACACCACGACGCAACGGTTCCAGCGCGCCGCCCGGCCCGCCGCGCGCACCGTGAAATACCGAAACCGATAGGACAGCCACCGAATTCGGCCGGAGGTCGAACCAGTCACTTCCCGGCCGGACGTTGAGTCGCCCGCGCCGGGCGGTGGGAGGACGGGGCACCGTCCATGCCCCGTCCTCCCGCAACCGTTCCCGCTCCTCTGCGCTCATGGCCCCGTACATCTCCGATCGCTATCCGGTCGAGGTCGCGAATTCGTCCGGACTCAGCCCACGCCCGCACTCCCCGCAATGGATCCTTCCCGGCATCGACCATGCCTCGCGGGAACCGATCTGCACCGACTGCGCCGGATTCAGCACTGGTTACCGATGTGCTCGCTACAACCGCGAAGACAAACTCCACGGCGGCCGCCTCTGCACCCGCTGCACCTTCTCCGACCGTCTCACCGAACTTCTCGATGACGGCACCGGGCGAATCCGGCCCGAACTCCTCCGGTTCGCCGAGCATATGCTCGCGATGAATTCGCCAGGGGGTCAGTCTTCAGGAGTTGCCGACAGTTGTTCCCCGGTCGACGAGCTGGCCAGCCCAAGCACCCCGACACTCTCGGCGGCCTCCTCAGGGACATCGGCATTGCCAACGTCGCGGCCCGAACCTCCGCCATGCGCCAGCGGTCGGCGGATAACCGGTTCACGAAACCCGGTGATTGAGGGCTGCTATCTGGACGTGTAGTATCCAGATTATGCGGATGGGCCAAGGTGTGGAGTGGGGTGCCCACTGCTGCTTGCTGATCGGGTGGCTCGGCGGCGAACAGGCAGTGCCGACCTCCAGACTGGCCGAGGCGTTCGAGCTGCCGACGGCCTACTTGAACAAGTGCCTACAGGCACTCTCGCGGGCGGGCATCCTGTCCTCGACGGCGGGCGCCAAAGGCGGGTTCCGCCTCGCCCGCCCGCTCGCCGAGATCACACTGCTCGACGTCGTCGTTGCGATCGAGGGCCCGGACGAGGCATTCCACTGCACCGAAATCCGGAAAAAGGGCATGGGAGCCGACCGGCCGCCCTCGGATTTCGTGCAGCCCTGCGGCATTTCCCGCGCCGTCCGCCGGGCGGAACTGAACTGGCGAGAAGAACTCGCCTCGCACACCCTGGCGGACCTTGCGCTCCAAGCGCCCACCGGCGCCGCGGCCGCCGCCGCACAATGGTTTGCCCGCTCCGGTAACTGAACATTGAATTCATGACCCGATTACTCTGAGCGAGGAAAATAAACGGTGTCTGAAACTTCGAATACTTCGGCGGACACGATGGTTGTCGATCCGAAGCCTGAAGGCCGCGGCCTCGACGTAACTCTGATATTGGCGCTCGGCACGTTCGCGGTGGGTACGGACGCGTTCATCGTGGCCGGATTCCTCCCGGACATGGCGGACGCGCTCGATATTTCCACCGCGATGGCGGGCCAGAGCGTGACGGCCTTCGCCGTCACCTACGCGGCGCTCGCACCGGTCATCGCGACGGTGACCGCGCGCGTGCCGAGACGGCGACTGCTGGTCGGCGCGCTGCTGGTCCTCTGCGCGGCCAACCTGCTCGCGGCGCTGGCGCCGACATTCGCGGTCATGCTGATCGGCAGGATCCTGTCGGCGGTCGGCGCCGCCGCCTACACCCCGACCGCCAGCGCCGTCAGCGCGTCGCTCGTCCGGCCCGAACTGCGGGCCAGAGCGCTGGCGGTGGTCATCGGCGGCCTCACCGTCGCCACCGCCCTCGGGGTTCCGCTCGGCAATCTGGCGGGCGAATTGCTCGGGTGGCGCAGCGCACTCGGCCTGGTGGCCGCGCTGTGCGCGGTCGGCGCCGTCGGGGTTTCGCTGATCATGCCCGCCCTGCCCGGAAATCCGCAGGTGCCGCTGAAGACCCGGCTGGCCGTGCTGCGCCGTCCCGCGGTGACGAGCGTGCTGTCGCTGACGATCTTCGGCATGACCGCGAGCTACACGGTCTACGCCTACAGCGTGCCCGCCTTCGAATCCGTGGGAGCGTCGGGCGGCTTCATGCCGATGGTGCTGTTCCTCTACGGCGTCGGCACCGTCATCGGGAACATCTGCGCGGGCTACTTCACCGATCGCATCGGGTCGGTGCGGGTGCTGACCATCGCCTATGTCGCGATGGCGGTCGGCTTGGCCGTGCTGGCCTGGCTGTCCGCCGCGGAAGCCGCCGTCGCCGTGCTCGCCGTCGTCCTCGCCCTGGTGTGGGGCGGGTCGAGTTGGGCACAGACTCCCCCGCAACAACATCGACTCATCGCCGAAGCACCCCAGGAAGCGCCTCTGGTCGTCTCACTGAATTCGTCATCCATCTATCTCGGAATCGGCGCCGGAACGGTATTGGGCGGCCTTTTCCTGCCGCTCGGCGCTCCGGCCGTCTTCGGCGCGGGCGCGGTGATCGCGGTGTTGTCCCTCGTGCTGCTCCGGGTGTCCGTCCTCGTCGGAAGAAAAGCATGACGGTATTCGGATCAACGACGTGAATGCGACCGAACGCCGACATGAATTGCCGGTCCGCCGTATTGACCGACACCCCCACTGTTGTTACGCTCATATTACGGATTGATCTCCGCGCCGCAAGGGGGAGGCGTCGGAAATGAATTGCCCGTGTGCGCGCGACGGAATTTTCTTCTGTCTCGGGTAGCCGTCGCGCCTGATTTCACGTTTCCACATCAATGGGTCACGATCTCGCATGAGGGAATAATTGGGGAGGCCATGAAAAGCACGGGCGTCGCGGTTACCGATAAACCGCTGGATACGGTCGTCCGCCGGCGGGAAACGACTACGAAGGGGACGCCGTTCGGTCGAACCGGCACCGGAACGGCGACGGGCCACCACGGCGAACTGCTCCAGGGCATGTTCCCGGGGGCCGACAGCAGGAATCACCGCGGACTGGTCACCCTGCCGCTGGTCGGATGGGAGAGCATCGCCTGCTTCCGGGCCGACATCGGTCCGGGGTCGGCGAGCGTAACGGTGTCGCCGCAAGGAAAGGAGAAGGCCCGCCGGGCCGCCGAGCTCACCGTAGAGCGCTGCGCCGCCCGCTCCGGCGCAGCGAAGGTCGACGGCCACCTGACCATCGACACCGCACTGGAGAGCGGTCTGGGGATGGGCGCGTCGACGTGCGATGTCGTCGCGTCGATTCGGGCCGTGGCGGACTGCTATCGCGTCCGGCTGTCGTCGGTCGAGGTCGGCGAGCTGAGCGTACTCGCCGAACACGCCTCGGACTCGATCATGATCGAGGACCTGGCGGTGTTGTTCGCACACCGCGAGGGCACGGTGCTGGAATACCTCGGCGCCGAATTGCCGCCCCTGGTCGTGGTCGGCTGCCTCGCGGGCGCCGAACGCGCCGTGGATACGTTGACCCTGCGCCCCGCCGAATTCGACCGCGACGAACTCGACCGGTTCCCCGTGCTGCTCGCGGCGCGGCGTCGCCACCGGCGACGTGGGACTCATCGGCCGCGTGGCCACCGCGAGCGCGCGCCTGAACCAGCGCTTCCTCGAGAAGCCGGAGTTGGAGACGTTGGTCGAGATCGCCGCCGAGCACGGCGCCGCGGGAGTTCAGGTGGCGCACAGCGGTTCGGTCGCGGGCGTGCTGTTCGACCCGACGCGGCGGCCGGGGTGGGCGGACGTCGAGCGGTGCGTGGAAGCCGTTGTGGCGGCGGGGATCACCTACACCACAACCTTCGACCCGACGGCCGTGAGGTCGGCGACATGACATCGACCAACGCATTCGCGGAGATCGTCGAGGCGACCGTCCGCCCGCAGGTGGTGCGACTCACCGCCAATCTCTACGGCGCGGTCTTCACCTTGATGAAACTCGTTCCGGCACGCTATATCCTGCGCCAGGCGGTCCAGCGCGGCGATATCGGTCCCGACACCCTGATCGTGGAAACCACCTCAGGCACTTTCGGTTTGGCCCTGGCGATGCAGGCCGCCCTGCTCGACCGGCGGCTCGTGCTGGTCAGCGATCCGGTGATGGACGAGAACCTGGCGCGGCGGTTGACCGACCTGGGCGCCGAGGTCGAGATCGTCCGCCACCTCGCGGCGGCGGGTGGCTACCAGGGGTCGCGACGCGACCAATATCGTCTACTTCCGCGTCGAAGGCACGACCGATCACGGCGATTTCGTGCGACTTTGCGCCGCAAGCGGACTCGCGCTGCTCGCGTTGGAGCCCGGCTGGGTGCGCGCGGTCTTCCACTCCGGTGTCAGCGCGGTGGAGACCGTCCGCGCGGCCGACATCGCGCTGACGACCGCGGAAACCGCCGCGTGATCGGCCACGAGCCGGAACCCGCGGGCGACGCGCCGCACGACGCCGGGCGCGTCGCCAG
>NZ_LGYZ01000084.1 GCF_001310275.1 Nocardia arizonensis | reverse complement strand
CGAGCCGGAACCCGCGGGCGACGCGCCGCACGACGCCGGGCGCGTCGCCACGACCGGCGGACACCGGGACAGGGCGGCACTGCGGCTCGGGCTGTGCCTCGCCGTGGTCTCGGCGTTCTCGTTCGGCGTGTCCGGCCCGTTCGCCAAGGCGCTGCTGGATCTGGGCTGGACACCCGCCTCGGCGGTGCTGGCGCGACTCAGCGGCGCCGCGATCGTCCTGTTCGTGATCGTCGCCGCCACCGAACGCGGCGCGTGGCGGATGATCCGGGGCGATCTCGCGTCGATCGTCCTGTGCGGCGTCCTGGCGATCGCGGGCGTGCAGGTCTGCTACTTCAGCGCGGTGCAGTACATGCCGGTGAGCGTGGCGCTGCTGCTCGAATACCTCGCCCCGGTGCTCGTCGTCGCGTGGGTCTGGCTGGTCCGACGCAGGCCCCCTTCGGCGAAGGCGCTGGTGGGCGGCACGATCGCGCTGGTCGGTCTCGGCCTGGTCGTCGATGTCTTCTCCGGCGCCGAGCCCGCGTGGGCCGGGTTGCTCTGGGGCTTGGGGTCGGCGGTGTGCCAGGCGTGCTATTTCCTGGTGGCCGACCGCGCGGACAACCGGTCGAGCCCGGTCGTCTTCGCCGCGGCGAGCATGGTCGTCGGCGCGGCGACCGTCGGTCTGCTCGGAACCGTCGGCGTGCTGTCCCTGGCGTTCCCGATCGGGGCGACGGCATCGATCGCCGGCGTCGGCGTGCATTGGCTGTTTCCGGTTCTCACCCTCGTGCTCGTGTCCGGGGTGAGCGCGTATCTGACCGGGTTCATGGCGATCTCGCGGCTCGGCGCCACCCGCGGTTCGCTGATCGCGCTGTCGGAGGTGGTCTTCGCCGCGCTGGCGGCATGGCTGCTGCTCTTCCAGGCGCCGACCCCGTGGCAGATCGTCGGCGGGGTGCTGATCCTCGTCGGGATCACGCTGTCGCGCGACCCCGGCCGCGACGATGCCGAGCCTGCGCCGTGACCTCGCCCGAACGAGGTCGGCGGTTCGCGCGGCCGCACCCGCGTGCGGCCGCGCGGCCGCCGGTTCAGGCCCCGGCCTCTTCCAGCAACTGGCGGGCGAGTTCAAGTCGCTTGATTTTCTTGGTCGCCGTCTGCGGGAGTTCGGACAGCGTCCGCTGCACCGGGCGATGCATCGCGGGCAATGCCGCCGTCGCGGTCGTCCACGCGGCCATATCGAGCGGTTCGTCGTCGCGCGTGCACACCACCGGCTGCGCCATACCGGCGGCGCCGGGCACGATGATCAATTCGGTGACCCGGTCCATGCGGGCCAGAATGGCATCCTCGGCCGTCAGCGTGCTGCCGAACCCTTCGATAACGTCGACCTCGCGGTCGAGCAAATGCAGGCAACCCCATTTGGTCCGATAACCGACATCACCCATGCGCCACCATTCACCGTCCACCATCCTGTCGTAGCGCTCCTGTTCGCCGAGATACGTCACGGCACGCCCATCGCTGCGAACCTCGATATATCCGGGTGAGTCCTTCGTCGGCGGTTCTCCGTTTCGGCCGACCACCCGGAAATCTGTCATGCCCGGAAAAGGAATGCCGACACAACGGCCGTCGGAATCCTTCGACCGCCGTTTCGAGAAGGCGCGGGCGACGATCGGTCCGGTCTCGCTCTGCCCATACAACTGCGCGAAGACCGGGAACCTGCGGCGCGAGGAGCGCAACAGCCGATCGATCGTCCTCGGGTGGATCGCGTCGAATGTGCTGCTGAAGTATTTGACGCTTGCCAGAGGTTCGCGCGGATCGTCGGCCAGCGGCTCCCACGCCATGAACGAATTCGGGTGGGCCTCGATGATGCCGGGCCGGAACGTGCCGAACAGCTCGGCGACCTTGTCCGGGTCCGGGTCGACGAGCACGATCACGGGGAATCCGCGCATCAACGCCAGCGTCAACGCGCTGTACATCCGCGAGTGGACGAACGAGACGTGCACGGCAACGGTCTCCCGCGTGCGAACCAGGCCGACGCCGACGGCCTGCGGCCGGTAGCGCGCCTGGAGGCTCCGGCGGGTGTGCACGGTCAGCTTCGGGATTCCTGTCGTGCCGGATGTGTGCGTGACCAGCGCGGGATGGTCCGGCGTCGTGACCGCGGGCGCCACCGTCGGCGCGCCGTCCCAGGCCCGCAGTGATGTGCCGGAACTGTGCTCGCCGCAGGCGAGCAGCACGGTGCGGGTCCACCGCGCGATCGAGTCGGGCAGTTCGTCGTCCAGCTTCGTCCGGTCGGTGATCAGGTGCGGGCGCTCGCAGCGGCGGACGAGTTCTGCCGCGGACTCCCCGTCGAGGAACGGGGACAGCAGCACCGGGACCGCGCCGATCCGCGTCACCGCGCAGGCGAGCAGCACGATGTCGAATCCGTTGCTCTTGTAGATCACCACGCGTTCGCCCTGCTCGACACCGGCGGCCCGCAGCCGCGATGCCAGGTCGGCCACCAGCTCCTTCAGTTCGGCCACCGTGAATCGACTACCCCGCTCGGGGGCGATATCGAGCACGTGATCGAGGATCACCACGTTCATGGGGTGCCGTGCCGCGGCTCGGTCGAACAACTCCCCCAGCCGCATACCTTTGTTGCCGAGACGCTGCAAGATCATGGCGAGAAACTCCTTGCGCTTGTGTGGACAACTCGACGAATACGAGTATTCAATGGCTTCGGATAGATCGACTCCCGACGCTATGAGGCCGAAATACTCACGTCGAGCGCCGTATTCGCACTTTGTCAACTCCAGCGGGAACCTGACATTGTCTCCGCGACTCCATTCCGCCGCGTGCCCGCACGCCTACTGTGGTAGGCAAATCGCCGAAATGAACTGTCGCACCGGGCAAACCGCCGCGAGATGAACAGACCGCACCGTCGGTATCGTCGGCCGGGATTCGTAGACGGCGGCGAGCACATTTCCGACAACAGCGGGGTCGGGTGCGGAAAATTTCCGCCGACGGCAATGGATTATTTCTCGAACGGAGAGGCGAATCGTTGAGTCCCGAAATCTATACCGCAGCCGGGCTGCCGGAGTGGGCAGCCGAGTTCTTCACGACGCCGCGCGCGACGGGCGGCACCCGGTCGGCGACCGAGCCGGGTGCCGCGCCGGTTGCCCGCCAGCAACCCGTATGGGCCGATACCGAACAGCTGCGGCGGGTGCGCGCCATGCTCGCGGAGCAACCGGGTCTGGTGACCGAGGCCGAGGTGCGCGCGCTGCGCACCGAACTGGCCGGGGTCGCGACCGGGCGGGCACAGGTGATCCAGGCGGGCGACTGCGCCGAGGATCCCGACCGGTACGGCCACGCCGACGTCGCCCGCAAGGTCGCCATGCTGCACCGGCTGGCGACTCGAACCGAGGACGCCTGCGGCAGGCCCGTGCTGCGGGTCGGGCGGATCGCCGGGCAGTTCGCCAAACCGCGCTCGAAGCCGACCGAACTGGTGGACGGCGCGGAGATTCCGGTCTATCGCGGCCATATGGTGAACGGCCCCGAGCCGACGGCCGAGGCCCGCACGGCCGATCCGCTGCGGCTCGCCGCGGGGTACATGGCCGCCGACGCGATCGTCGGCGCTCTCGGGTGGCGGGGCGCGACCCCGCCCGCCGACCCGGTGTGGACCAGCCACGAGGCGTTGCTGCTCGACTACGAACTGCCCCTGGTCCGGCCGACCGCCGACGGCCGGTGGATGTCGGCCTCTACGCACTGGCCCTGGGTGGGGGAACGCACCCGCCAGGTCGACGGCGCCCACGTGTCGATGCTGGCCCGGCTGATCAACCCGGTCGCGGTCAAGATCGGCCCGACCGTCGAAGCCGACGAACTGCGGGCGCTGTGCGAGCGGCTCGACCCCCGGCGCGAGCCCGGCCGCCTGACGTTGATCATCCGCATGGGCGCCCGGTTGGTGGCCGAGCGGCTGCCCGCCCTGGTCCGGGCGGTGCGGGCCGAGGGGCACCCCGTCATCTGGCTGGCCGACCCGATGCACGGCAACACCGTCGTGGCGCCGCGCGGGACCAAGACCCGGTTCCTGCGCGACATGCGCCGCGAGCTGTCCGAGTTCAGGGTGGTCCTCGGCGCGGCAGGCGAGTTCCCCGGCGGCGTCCACCTGGAGGCGACCCCGGACACCGTCGCCGAGTGCGTCCGCGACGAGTCCGAAATCGACCGCGCCGGTGCGATCTACACCAGCCTCTGCGATCCGCGGCTCACCGTCGAGCAGGCGCTCGAGGTGCTGGCGGTGTGGTGCGGCGACGATTCCGAGCCCGCCCGCGACCGCGACGCGGTGACGTTGCCGTGAGCGGCGAACAGCACGGTGTCGCGCTGGTGACGGGCGCGGCGGGCGGCATCGGATCCGCGGTCGTCCGGGCGCTGGCCGAGCGCGGCGCGCGGGTGGCCGCGGTGGACCGGGCGGGCGATCAATTGCGTTCCGCCACAGCGTCGCTGGCTGCCGACGGGTTCGCCGTCGAGCCCTTCGTCGTCGACGTGACGCGCGAGGACGAGGTGTGGGCGGCCGTCGCGGAGGTGGAACGCGCGCTCGGCCCGGTGGACCGGCTGGTGAACACCGCGGGCGTGCTGCACGTGGCCGACGTGTGCGATACCAGCGCGACGGCGTGGAACGAGATGTTGGCCGTCAACGCGACCGGGGTCTTCACCGTGACCCGGGCCGTCGTCCGGCGCATGATTCCCCGCCGCCGCGGCGCCATCGTGACCGTCGCGTCCAACGCCGCCGCGGTGCCGCGGTCGCGCATGGCGGGCTACGCCGCGTCGAAGGCGGCAGCGACGATGTTCACCAAATCCCTCGGCGGTTCCAGCGCTCGCGGATCGCGCCGCGCGTCCACACCGGTACACCATCGTCATGCGTCGGACCTCGATGTGCGCGTCCGTGTCGAATTCGGCCGCGCCGATACGCTGCATTCCGCCGATGACGCCTCGGGAGGACATTTCCCGCTCCGGACAAGCATCGGATCTGTGGCTACCCGTACTGGACGATCCTGACCGCGCCGAGACGCGCGGCCAGGATCGAAATCCTTTCAGTGGATAGTGCGCTCAGGGCCGCGTGATGGTGTTGGTGTCGAGGATGGGTTGTCCGAGTATCTCTCGCGCCTGGTCGCGGCCGGAGCGCACCACCTCCGGCGGGCGCCCCACACCGCGCTTCTGGTCCGAGCTGCGCGCGCGCCTCACACTCCTGGATAGTTCGCGCGGATCTGGTTGTAGGACGGAGAACTCGAGGTGGCGCGCTTCGGGATTCGCTGCAACACGGTCGCGCCGGGGTCCACCGACACCGAGATGCTGCGGTCGATGTGGACCGACGACACGGGGCCGTCGCGCACCGTGCGGGGGGACCCCGATGCCTTCCGGCTCGGGATCCCGCTCGGGAAACTCGCCTGCCCCGAGGATGTGGCCGACGCGGTGGTGTTCCTGCTCTCCGACCGGGCCGAGCACATCACCCTGCACGACCTCACCGTAGACGGTGGCGCCGCACTCGGCGCCTGAGGAGAAGATCACCGATGAACCAGTTGACCTCGATCCGGGAGCGGTGCTCGACGTGGGAGCCGGAAGCGGATTGTCCACCGTCACACTCGTCGACGCCCTCCCCGGCGTCGCGATCCACGCGGTCGAGCCGTCGGCGGCCATGCGGGCGGCCCTGGTTTCGCGGATTCTGGCGCATGCGGACGCCGCCGACAGGGTGACCGTGCACGCCGAGCCGGTGGAGGAGATCGACCTGCCCGACCGGCTCGGGGCGGTGGCCATGATGGGGGTGATCGGCTACCTCGACCCCGATGTCCGCCCCCGCACCGCGCAGGATCTGGCCGAGGCGGCGGGAGCGCACCCGGATGCGACGTTCCGGCTGATGCGGGCCGCGGTCGGCGTCGGACTCGCCTCCTACGACGACCTCTCGCACCGGTTCGAGACCACCGCGCTGCTCGACCGGCTGCGCGCCGACGCGCCGAACTCGCTGCGCAACCTGGCGATCGTCCGGAGCGCGCCCGGCCACGGTTGCTGCGGCAATACAGGGCACCGCCCTGGAAACCCTGGACGAAGCCGTCCGACAGCTTCGTCGACACGGTGGTCGGGTAGCCGAGCGGGCCGTTCTCCCAGTCCAGTTCGGCGAACTTCGCGAACAGACCCATCGGGATCGCGTACGCGCCGGTGAACGGATGCCAATAGACATAGCCGAACTCGAATCGTGCGAACCGCCCCACCTCGTCGCGGGTGGACACCTCAGCCACGGTGGTTCGTGTGCCCAGCCAAGGGTTGGCGGCCGCGGCGGTGTCGATGGCGGGCAGGGGCGGCGGCGGCACGATCACCTCCGGGGCGAATCCGTACTTCCGCGCGTCGGCCACCGCCAACCAGGCGGCGATCCGGATATCGTCCGATCGTCCGCCACCGATCCCACAGCCGAGCCCGCTCCTCACCCTCGGCGGCCCGCCCGCGCACCGGGCGCGCGCGCCGCCGCCGCGCACCTCGGCCGTGGCGTCGGGATGGGTCATGAGGTTGAGCCACCACGCGGGCTGACCCTCGGCCCACCCGTTCATCGCGAGGGTGACCAGGTTCGACCCGTCCTCGAAATAGCCGAGCAACACGGTGCGGGCGCGTCCGGTGCGCCGCCCGGTGACGGTGAGCCGCATTGTCCCCCAGTGGGTGTCGTCCTTCGGCGGCCAGAGGCCGACTCGGCCGCCCGTCACCCGGTAGACGGTTCGGTGGATGTACCAGACGCCGACGACGACCCATCGGGGCGGGAGCCAGGGCTTGCGACGGGATTCACTCGCCACGACACGACTTCTTCCTACTCGGCCGGATCGGTCTCGCCGTCCGTACTGTGTGCTCGGTCGACACCATCGTGCGCACACCGCCCGGCGTTGTCGAGGCACGACGAGCGACACGCCGCGTATTGCCGCGCCGCGGCCGAGCCCCGGAGGATGGGCCGTACCGGACTCACCGGTGGACCAGCGCGCGGGCCATGCCCAAGTAGCGGTCGGCCAATTCGTCCGAGCGGATCGGTTTTTCGTGGTTCAGCCACCACACGATGGTCTCGGTGAGCATGCCGCCGAGAACCGCGCGTACCAGGTCGTCGCCGAGGTGCGCGGGCCGTTGGTCCGGCACTCGGCAGGCGCGCAGGACACGGGTGGTGAACGACGGGCATCCGCGCGGTCCGAGCAGAGCGCGGAACACCCGATCGTGCGCGGCGATGTGGTCGAACAGCCGCCGCAACCGCTCCTCGGCCGCCGATCGCGGCAGTGCCGCTTCCAGCGGCCGGACAGCCTCGTCGAATATCTGCTCCACCAGGTGGTTCTTGTCCCGGTAGTGCCGGTAGAACGCGGTGCGCGTGATACCGGCGCGCTCACTGATCTCGCCAACGGTGACCGCCTCGAACCCACGCTCTTCGACCAGCTCTGCCAGCGCCGCGCGAAGCGCCGCGCGGGTGCGGCGGCCGCGCCGGTTCTCCTGATCGGGAGATATCGTCGCCTCCTCGTCGTTGTTCGCCGCGGTCACGGGCGGCCGACGCCGCGGTCACGGCAGCTCGGGACGAAGCACTCCGATGACGGGACCGACCTGTTCGCAGGTCATTCCGTTGGCCCTGGCCTCGCGGGCCAGGACTTCGATGCCGATCGTCTGCCAGACGTGGTCGGTGCTGAAGTCGCGGACGACCGCGTCACCTGAAACTTCCGCCCACGAGACGATGATGTCGATCATCACTGCGCAGTGGGTCAGCCAGATCGCGCGAACGCTCGCCGAGCTGCGCATTCCCGACCTGCTGCACGAAAACCGGTCCAAGGGCGCGGGCACAAACCGGAAAAGAAGATCACTCGACAGGGCGACAATTCCGTGCAGATCATGATCGACACCGCCTCGGTAACTCAATTATCAACAATGACCGTTCACTTAACGTCCGATACATGGATAGCCATACTTGACTTCGGAGAGTCCACGGTCGAACCCACTTCGCCGAGCAGCGCAGAGGGCCACGGCAGGAACATCAAGGTGTACGCCCTCTCGCTGACACCTGTCTCCTATCACAAAGCTCTGGAATGTAACTAGGCGTCACAATCAGCAAAATCGCCTTTTCGCTCGACTTCTCCATTTATGCTTGGATTCGTCAGTAACTTATGACCCTCAGGTCGGTCCAGCCGACCACTCGCGCGCAATGTAGGCGCCACTCGGCCGCCCGTGTGCACGCGGGTTCGCAGGCCGTATATGGAGACCAATTGAGCACCACCTCCGCCCCGATATCCGAGCGATCGGTCGCACTGTCGGTCCACTCCGTGTTCGCCGACCACGCCCGACGGCAGCCCCGGGAGCTCGCGGTGCGCACGCGCACCGGCGCCGGTGGCGACGACTACACGTATTTCGCTCTGGCAGAGCGTATTACGTCACTGAGGACGGCAACGTTCGGCGACCTCGCCGTGGGGGCGCGGGTCGTGATGGCCCTACCGGCCTGCGTCGACTACATCGCCGGATTCCTGGCCGCGCTCAGCGTCGGCGCTGTACCGGTGCCGATCTACCTCCCCTCCGAACGCGACCCGCGAAAGTACCTCGCCCGTGCCGAGCACGTGCTGCGCGACTGCGCGCCCGACGCCGTCTACACCACGGCCGCCCTCGCGGGCAGCATCTCCGAAAACACTGCCCTGGAGGGTATTTCGGTCCTGACACCGGACGACCGCCGCGCCGTGCGCCCCCGAGCCTACGAGGCCGAACCCGACACCGTCGCGTTCCTCCAGTACTCGTCGGGATCGACCGGCGACCCCAAGGGCGTGGTGAACACCCACGCCTCGGTCCTGCGCCAGGTCGAGGCGCTCGGGATGGTTTGGAACTCGCCGGACCCCATCCACACCGTCAGCTGGCTGCCGCTCTACCACGACATGGGCATGTTCTGGGGCGTGCTGTCGCCGCTGCTGAGCGGTGGCAGCGTGACGCTGATTCCACCGCACGACTTCGTGCGCGACCCGGGACTGTGGCTGCGCACGGTGTCCGAGGTCAGGGGAAATTGGATCGGCGCACCGGATTTCGGCTACGCGCGAGCGATCGCGGCCTTCGAACGGGACCAGGTCGGGACACTCGACCTGAGCTGTGTTCGCGTCGCCACCAACGGCGCCGAACCCGTGCGCGCCGACACCGTGCGTGGCTTCACCGACCACTTCGCCGCGGCAGGATTTCGGCCGGAGGCCATGACACCCCAGTACGGCCTGGCCGAAGCGGGGCTGGCGGTCAGCGGGTCCGTCCCGCGCCGACGATGGCGACAGCACCGTTTCGACGCCGCCGAACTCGCCAGGGGACGCGCCGTGCGCGCCCGCCCGAACGACACCGCCCGCACCCTGGTGAGCTGCGGCGACTCCACGCTCGGCTGGGACGTGCGGATCGTGGACCCGGTGGGTCTCGAGGTGCTCGCCGACGGGCTGATCGGCGAGATATGGGTGGCCGGAACCGGCCTACCGCGCGGGTACTGGGGACGGGGGCGGGCCACCGACGAGACCTTCCGCGCCCGCACCCGCGACGGTGCGGGGCCGTTCCTGCGCACCGGCGACGCCGGTTTTCGGCACGACGGCGAGCTGTATGTCTGCGGGCGGTACCGGGACCTGATCATCGTCGGCGGCACGAACCACTTCCCGCAGGATCTCGAGGCGACCGCCGAGAGCGCGGGCGTCGCGCCGGGCCGGGCGTGCGCCGTGCAACCGGACCCGGACGACCCCGGATGGGTCATCGTCGTCGAAACGGACACGGCGCCGGACCGTCTCGATGAGGCGGGCCGAATTCTGTACCGCCGCATCCTCGACGAGCACGACATCGCACCCGACCGCGTGCTGTGGGTCCCGCCTCGGACGCTGCCCTCGACGACCTCCGGCAAGATCCGGCGTCGCGAGGTCGGCGAACAAGTCGTGCGCGGTTCCCTTCCGGTCGTCCGGGAGGTGTCGAACGCGCCGGAATCGCCGCCCGAGAATCCTTGTGCGGTAACGCTTTATCTCGCCAAGCTGCTCGGCCTGCGCCCGGCCGACATCGGCGAGGACACCGATCTGGTCGGCCTCGGCATGACCTCCACCATGACCGCGGCGTTCGAGTCGTGGGCCCGTTCCCGAGGCGCGCGACCCCGTTTCGCCACCCTCTACGCCGCGCCGACACTGCGCGCGTGGCGGGCGGCGGCGCATCCGAGCGGCGCCGCGCCGACGGCGACCGGCGAGGCGGGACCGCTGCTGGCGACGACGCCGTTGCAGCGGGCGTACTGGGTGGGACGCGATCCGAGCCAGCCGCTCGGCGGCGTGGGATGTCAGGCCTACTTCGAGCTGGTCTCGCCCGCGCTCGACACCGAACGGCTGCGCGCGGCGGTCTCCGCGTGCGCGCGCCGACATCCGATGCTGCGCGCGCGCTTTCCCACCGCCGAGACCTGTGTCATCCAGCCGGAGCCCACCCGCGACGCGGTGCCGGTCCATCACCCCGAGGATCCGGGCGCGCACCTGCGCGCGGTACGCGAGCGGCTGCGCGAACAGCGGTTCGACCCCGTGGCCGGGGACTGCCTGCGCGTCGAGGTCACCGTGGCGCCGCACCGCACGATCGTGCACGTCGCGATCGACCTGATCATCTCCGACGTGACCGGAATCGGCGTTCTCATCCGGGATCTGGCCGCGCTGTACCGCGGCGAGGAGCTGCCGTCGATCCGTTTCATCGGCCCCGACCCCGCGACCGCGGCGGCACCCGCCGACGAGGCGCGCCCGGCCGGACCGCCGCAGCTGCCCCGGATCACCGAAACTCGCGTCGAATACCGCCGATTCAGCCGGTCGGTCCCGCAGGCGACGCTGCGCCGACTCGACGAGGCGGGCCGCGCCGCGGGCGTGACCCGGGCGGTGATCCTGCTGACGTGTTTCGACATGGTCCTGCGACGGTGGTCCACCGACCCCGACTTCGTCATCACCGTCACCACGTCGGAGCGGTCGCCGCGCACGGCGGATGTGGTCGGCGACTTCACCGCGCCGCGGCTGCATCGCAGCGTGATCGCGGCGGCGGACACCTGGATCGGCCAGATGCGGCGAACACGGTCCGCGTTCCGGTCCGAGCTCGACGGGCCGGACGCGGTCACCGCACCGCGCGCCCGGACCGCGGGCCACGACCGTGCCGTCCTGTCGTCGGTCGTGTTCACCTACGCGGCGGACCGCCCGATCATCGGCGAACGGGAAACGGCCGTGCTCGGCCGCGTCGAGGAGCTCAGCTCGCGTACCCCGCAGGTGCTCATCGACAACCAGTGCTGCGCCATCGGCGGCGAGGTGATCATCTCGTGGGATTTCCGTTCCGCTTGTTTCCCGCCGGGGGTCGTGGCGGACATGTTCGACGCCTACGCGGGCCTGATCGACCATCTCGCGGAGTCGCCGTGGGACGGCGTCGCGGCGGTCGACCTCCCGGAGCGGTCGCGGCGCGCGCGCGAACTGCGCAACGCCACCGACACCGAATCGCCCGAAGGGTCGCTGTACGACTCCTTCCGCGAGTGCGCGGCGACCGCGCCGGACCGCGTCGCCCTGCGGTGGGCCGCCGACGAATACGACCGCCCGCCGATTCCGGCGGCTTCCGCACACCCCGACCGCCTCACCTACGGCGAACTCGATCGACTCGCCCGACGGCTCGCCCGCGCCCTCCGCGCCGACCACGAGCCCGGGTCGATCATCGGAATCCGGCTGCCCAAGGGGCCCGCGCAGGTGGTCGCGGTACTCGGCACGCTCATGGCGGGGTGTGTCTACCTGCCGGTCTCGGTGGACCAGCCGCCCGCGCGCTTCGACACGATCCGCCGTCGGTCCGGCATGCGGGGGCTGATTCACGACGGCGAATTCGACTTCCCCGCGGGCGAACTCGTGGAACACCGGATCGCGGAGGCGCTGCGGTGCGAACCGTGCGAGCCGGTTCCCGTCGATCCCGCCCGCCCCGCGTACATCGTCTACACCTCGGGCTCGACCGGCGAGCCCAAAGGCGTGGTCGTCTC
This sequence comes from Nocardia arizonensis, assembly GCF_001310275.1. Classification (GTDB taxonomy): domain Bacteria; phylum Actinomycetota; class Actinomycetes; order Mycobacteriales; family Mycobacteriaceae; genus Nocardia; species Nocardia arizonensis. The sequence continues at coordinate 171,301 of NZ_LGYZ01000084.1, read as the reverse complement.
CCACGCCGCGGCCCGCAACACCGTGACCGATATCAACCGCCGCAACGGAATCGACCACACCGACTCCCTGCTGGCACTGTCGGCGCTCGACTTCGATCTCAGCGTCTACGACATCTTCGGTCCGCTCGGCCGCGGCGCCGCCGTCGTCACCATCGCGGAGCGCTCGCGCCGGGACGCGTTCCGGTGGCGGGACCTGCTGCACATCTTCGACATCACCGTGTGGAACTCGGTGCCCGCGCTGATGGAGATGCTGCTCATCACCGCCGCCGACGGACCGCACCGCTTCCCGGGGCTTCGTCACATCCTGTTGTCCGGCGACTGGATACCGCTGGACCTGCCCGCGCGGGTGCGGATGTGCGCACCCGACGCCCGGGTGGTGGCGATGGGCGGCGCGACCGAGGCGTCGATCTGGTCCAACGAGTTCGTCGTGACCGACGTCGATCTCGCCTGGGCTTCCATTCCCTACGGTGTCCCGCTCGCCAATCAGAGATACCGGGTCGTCGACGCCGACGGGCGCGATTGCCCCGACCATGTCGCCGGTGAACTGTGGATCGGCGGCGCGGGAGTCGCGTCCGGCTATCACAACGACCCCGAACTCACCGCCGCGCGATTCCGCGTCGACGAGGACGGTGTGCGCTGGTACCGGACCGGGGACCTCGGCTGCTACCGGCCCGACGGCGTACTCATCTTCCTGGGGCGGATGGACGCGCAGGTGAAGATTCGCGGACACCGGGTCGAATGCGGCGAGGTGGAACATGTGCTGCGCGGATGTCCCGGCGTCGAGAACGCCGTCGTCGTGCCGGTGCGCGGGCACTCGGCGCTGGGTTGCCTGCTGGTGGGGTCCGGTCTCGATCCGGTCGAAATCGACCGGGTGCGCGCGTATCTCGCCGATCGGCTGCCCGCATACCTGCGGCCGACGACCTATCTGCCGGTCACCGCGATACCGCACAGCGCCAACGGCAAGGTCGATCGCACGGCCGCCCGCGAACTCCTCGACGCGGCGTCCGAGGACGGGCGCGGCGGCGCGCTGTCCGCCGCGCAGGCGGAGGTGGCCCGGGCGTGGACGATGGTGCTCGGCCCGCGGGCGCTGGCGCCGGAGTCGAGATTCCTCGCCCACGGCGGGGACAGCCTGCGGGCGACCGAGGTATGCCGCGTGCTGTCGGAGCGCGGCGTGCGCGGCGCGGACGTGGAGACGCTGCTGTCGGACTCCACACTGGCCGACTTCGCCGCGCACTGCGTGCTGTGCGAGGGCCCGACGCCCGGCGCCGACGACCGGGAACCGGCGGCCGACCCGTTCTCGCCGTTCCCGCTGACCCGGCTGCAACAGGGCTACGTGCTCGGCAGCTCCGGCCTGCGCGGCGTGCTGCGCGCGCCGACCGCGCTCGTCGTCGTCCTCGCCGCGGCCGAGGACCGCGCGATCGACACGATGCGGCTGCACGCGGTGCTCACGGCGTGTGTGGCCGAATTCGACATCCTCCGGTGCCGCCTCGACAGCGATGTGACCCAGTCGATCGCCCCCGCTGAGGCGGTCGGCGTAACCGTCCTCGCAGGCATCGACGACGACCCCGACGCGCTGCTGGCCCGCCTCGCGGGCGTCGACCCGTCGCCGCACGAGCCGTGCGCCCTGCGGTGCTACGCCGCCGCTCCGCGGCCCCGCAATGTCGCGCTGCTGATCAACTACCTCGCCCTGGACGCGCGCAGCGTCACCGCCGTGCTCGACGCGATCCGCGCCGACTACGACGGCACGGCCCGCGCGCTGTCCGTCGACGCGGGCGCCGAGGTCTTCCGGCGTTACGCGACCACCCCGGACGACACGGTCGACGGCGCCGAGCCCGACGCACCGCCACCGCCGCTGCCCGCGACGGTGTCCGGGCCCGTGACGGGGCGGTTCACCCGGCGCGGTTTCACGCTCGACGAAGCCGAGTACGCGGCGCTGCACTCGGCGGCGGCGGACGCGGGTGCCACACCGACGGCGCTCATCCTGGAGGCGTTCACGCACGCGCTGCACCGCCACGGCGCCGGAGACCGGTTCGCGGTGTCGATACCGCACGCGCACCGACCGGACTACGCGCCGCGCGATCGCGAAGTGCTCGGCAATTTCACCCGGCTGTCGCTGTGCGTCGCCGACTACCGCACCCACCGTCCCGGCTCGCCGGAAGCCATCGCCGACATCCACCGCCGACTGCGCGCCATCGTCGCCACCGGAGACGACGCCACCGCGCGCATCGCGCGGACCACGACCCGCGACCGGCAGCCGGGCTATCCGGTGGTCTTCACCAGCACACTCGGCCTCGACCGCCCCGAGCGCGCGTCCCTGCGGACCGTGCGGACGCTGACCAGGACACCCGGTGTCGCCCTCGACTGCCAGATCGAACGCCGCGACGGCGGAGTCGCGCTCAGTTGGGACACCGCCGACGACGCGCCGTGGCCCCACGACCTCGTCCCCGCGCTCGCGGACTTCGAGCGCGCGGTGCGCGCCCACGTCGACGCCGAGTCCGCGATCCCGGCCGACCGCGGGGACGGCGGCGACGCGCCGCCGCCGGTGATCATCGCCGCGGCGCTGCGACAGCTGTCACGCGCGGACGCACGGCCGGTCCTCGACCGGTACCCGGCCGTGGTCCGCGGGTGGCGGGCGGTTCACCGGCCCGACGAGCGCGCCGACGCCGCGGCGGACGCCGCCGGGCGGCTGCTCGCCGACATCGTCACCGGGGCGAGGTCCGCGCGGGCACTGCTCGCCCACCCGCTGATCTCGCCGGAAGCGCTGCTGCTCCGCGACCCCGATGTCGACGCCGCGCTCACCGCACTGGCCGAACGGGTCTTCGCGCACGCGCGAACCCGCGCGCGCAGGCTGCGCATCGCCGAGTTGGGATCGCGCACCGGGCTCTGCGCGGCGCGGCTGCACGCCGACCTGTGGCCGGTGGTCGAGGAGTACGCCGCCGTCGAGCCGGAACCCGTGCTGCGCGCCATCGCCGCCGACCGGGCCACGGCGGGTGTCCGCGGGCTGTCCGCAGAGGAACTGCCGGACTGCGCGCCGTTCGACGTGGTGCTGTGCTGCGGATCGCTGCACCGGCTCGCCGACCCGGCCGCCCTGCTGCGCGCGGTGCCGATGCGGGCCGACGGCTGGTTGTGGCTGGTGGAGCATCACCGCTTCACCGACGCCTCGCTGATCAGCGCCGCGGTGCTCGATCCGGGACTGCTCGACGCCGCGCCGCAGGAGCCGACCCACTGGTGGCGGTTGCTGGCGGACGCCGGCCTGCGGCCGACGACCCTGCGGCTCGCGGGTGCGGGCGCGACCATCCTCGCCCTCGCGGGCCGCACCGACGCCGAGCCCGCGATCGCGCGCCCCTGCTCGCCGCCGCGCGTCGACCGGGGCCCGGCGGCACACGACGCCACCGCCGTACTGACCTCGCTGTGGCGGCGGCATCTCGGGGTCGCCGCCGGGCCCGACGACGACTTCTTCCTCCTCGGCGGCGACAGTCTCACGGCGACCAGGATCTACACCGACCTGCGCGACGCCGGTTACGCGGACGTCGAGATGGTCGACCTGTTCAACTACCCGGTCCTGCGGCACTTGGCCGAACGTCTCGGCTCCCGGCGCGGCGCGCCCGATCGCGCGCCCGCCGAATCCGCGCCCGTCGCGGTCGCCCCGACCGCCTATCCCCCGACCACCTATCCGCTGACTCCCATCCAGCGCGCGTACGCCAACGGGCGACGTCGCGGCTATCTGCTGTCCGGCGTCGCGGCGCACTGCTACGTCGAATTCGCCGCCACAGACCTGGATTCCACCCGATTCCGCACGGCGGTCACCGATCTCGTCCGCCGCCATCCCGGTCTGCGCACCACCGTCCGCGACGATGTCGCGACCGAACACGCGGATCCGATCGAGCCGACGGTCCGCGTACTCGACGACGTCCGCGGCGCGATGCGTGACCAGGTCATCGACCTGACCTCCCGATCCGGCTTCGACGTCGGCGTGCAATTCCTCGACCCGGAGCGGGGACGAGCGCTGATCGGTATCGGCATGGACAATCTGCTGCTGGACGGAGCGAGCATGATGACCGCGCTCGCCGAACTGGACCACCTCTACCGCGGCCTGCCCGCGGGGGACCTTCCGCCGCTGCCCCGCACCTTCGCCGACCATGTCCACCGGCGACGCGTGCGGGCCGCCGCGACGAAGGCCACGGAACCGACTGCGGCACAGTGCTATTGGCTGAGCAGGATCGACACGCTACCGCCCGCCCCGCCCCTGGCCGCCGCGGCCGTCCTCGTGGCCGTCGAGCGGCCGCACTTCGAACGCGCGACCGCGACGATCGCGTCATCGGACTGGAAGGACCTCTCGTCGCGATGCCGCGTCGAGGGCGTCACGCCCTCCGCGCTGCTCATGGCGTGCTACGCGCACATCCTCGCCGAGTGGTCGGGCGAACGCCGGTTCTGCCTGAATGTCACACTCTTCGACCGGGATTCCGATATCGCGGGCATCGAGCGCGTCATCGGAGACTTCACCTCGCTGATCCTGCTCGAATGCCACGTCGAACCGACACGGCCGGTGTGGGATTCGGCACGCGCACTGCAACGGCAGCTGCTGGCCGACCTGCCGCACCGGGAGGCCGACGCCGTGTGGCTGCAACGCGAATTGCTCGCGCGCCGCGGCGACCCGCACGCCGCGATGTTCCCCGTCGTCTTCACCGGCGGGCTCGGCTTGGGCGACCTCGACGCCGCTGCGGGCCTGAGTTTCGGAAACCTGGTGTACGGAATCTCCCAGACCCCGCAGACCGTTCTGGACTTCCAGGTGTGGGAGGACGGCGGTGCACTGCGACTGACCTGGGATTTCGTGACGCAGGCGATCGCGCCGTCGGCGGCCGAGCGCCACCTCGGGCAGCTGACATCCCTGCTGGCCGCGCAGCGGACCGATTCCGCGACCGCCGAAACGGTGATCGCGCGACGGATCGCGGAGATATGCGCCGCGGCGCTGCACCGGCCGTCACTCGACGAGGGCGAGAACTTCTTCCGCGTCGGCGGCGACTCGGTCACCGCGACCGCGGTCATCGAACGAATCCACCGCGAGATCACCCCGGTCGCCACCCTGCGCCTGCTGCTCGCGCACCCGGTCGTCGCCGACTTCGCCGCCGCACTCTCGCGGGCGATGTCGACCGAGGCCGACACCACCGAGAACGATGTCGAGGAGGGCTCGTTGTGAATCCCGCGGAACTGGTCGAACACCTGCGCCGGTCGGGCGTCGAACTCTGGATCGACGGTGCGAGTCTGCGCTTCGCCGCACCGCGCGGCGCACTGGACGAACACCACAAGGCGGCGCTGCTGGACAAGAAGGCCGAGGTGATGGCCGTCCTGGCGGCCGAGGACGCCCCCGTCACCGAGCCGGAGCATCGCGCGGATCCCTTCCCGCTCACCGCGGTTCAGGCGTCCTATCTGGTCGGGCGCACCGACGCGTTCCGGTGGGGCGGGGTCGGATGCCACGGCTACGCCGAATTCGAGGTGTGCGAGAGCCCCTCGGCCCGCCTGTCCGCCGACGACTTCCGTCGCGCCTGGCGTTGTGTGCTCGAATGTCATGACATGCTGCGCTGCGTCGTGCACCCCGACGGATACCAGCGCGTCGAACTCGGCCTCGGCACCACCGAGACACCCACCGGACTCCGCGTCCTCCGCGCCGACGAGATCGGCGCGGTCCGTGCGGAACTGGCCGCCGACCTCGCCCACCGGGGATACCGGCCGGGCGCCGGGCCGATGTTCGACCTGGTGGTCACCATCGGACCCGACGACACCGTCGTGCACTTCTCGATCGATCTCATGATCGCCGACTTCGTGAGCATCGCGCTCGTCGTGCGGGACTTCCAGCGTTGTCTGGCCGATCCCGCGATCCGGTTGCCGCGCGAGGAATTCGGCTTCCGCGACTATCTGCTCACCCTGACCCGCGCCGACCGGACCGCGCGGGGACGGCGCAGACTCGAGCGCGACCGTCGTTACTGGCGGTCGCGGATGGCCGACATGCCCGCGCCGCTCCAACTTCCGCTGTCGCCGCGAGCCGACACCGGCCCGGTGCGCTTCAGCCGTCGGACGACGCACCTGCCCGCCGCGGGCTGGGCGGTGTTCACCGAGCGGGCGGCCGAACACGCCCTGACGCCCACCGCCGCGCTGATCGCCGCGTTCGCGCGGGTGCTCGGCCGCTACGGCGACAGCGATCGCTTCACCCTCACGCTCACGACCATGAACCGACGCCGGGTCGTCGACGCCGTCGACACGCTGGTCGGCGACTTCACCGGCACCAGTGTCCTCGCCGTCGACGTCGGCGGCGCCGACCCGTTCGCGGCGCTCGCCCATCGCGTCGCGACCCAGATGTTCGACGATATGGACCACGCCTACGCGGGCGGCGTCGAGGTGCTCGGCCTGCTCGCCGAGCGCGACGACGGCGCGCGCGGCGGGCAGTCGCCGGTGGTGTTCACCTCGTCGGTCGGCCTCGTCCGCACCCGCGACGACATCGCCGACCGGCCGACACTGCGGCCGGTCAGCGGCCGCGGTCTCAGCCAGACGCCGCAGGTGCTGCTGGATTGTCAGGTCAGCGAGGTCGACGGGGGTATCGACGTCAACTGGGACAGTCGTGACGGCGCCGTACCCGCGACCGTGCTCGACCGCGCCTTCGCCGACTACACCGCGGCATTGCGCACGCTGTCGACCGAACCCGCTGCCTGGGGCCGGGTGTTGCTGCCACGGACGCCGCCCGCCCCGACGGCGCTCCGGCCGCGGCCGACGGGCCCGGAAGGGTTGCTGCACAACGGGTTCCTCGAGTCGGCGGCCCGCACCCCCGATGCCGTCGCCGTCGGCGACCGCCGCGCCGGACACACCTTCGCCGAATTGCGCGGGGCGGCGAGCCGGGTCGCGACCGAACTGCGCCGAAGCGGAGTCGGCCGCAACGACCGCGTCGCGATACGCCTTCCCGCGGGCCCGGCGCAGGTCGCCGCGCTCCTCGCGACCGTCATGGCGGGCGCGGCGTACGTACCGATCGACACCGACTGGCCGCGAGCGAGGACCGCGCGAATACTGGACCTGGTCCGTCCGTCCGCGTGCGTCGACGAGGACGGACCCATCGCTCGCCTGCTCACGACACCCGGGGCGTGGACGCCGCTGTCGACGGTCGAGGACGACTTCCGCGACGGCGACCCCGCCGACCCGGCCTACATCATGTTCACCTCCGGCACCACCGGCGAGCCCAAGGGCGTGATCATGACCCACGAGGCGGTCGTCAACACCATCGATGACATCAACCACCGATGCGGCATCACCGGCGACGACGCCGTCCTCGCGGTCTCCCGACACACCTTCGACCTGTCGGTCTACAACATCTTCGGGCTGTTGGCGGCGGGCGGGCGCATCGTGTTCCCGCGCGACGGCGCGCGCTCGGACCCGCGAGCCTGGCTGGATGCCATCGAATCCGACGGCGTCACCGTGTGGAATTCGGTCCCCGCCCAACTGCGGGTGCTGCTCGACCACTGCCGCGTCGACGCGCGCCGCCGGGCGCTGACCGGACTGCGCCGAATACTCCTGTCCGGGGACTGGATTCCGGTCACCCAGCCCGCCGAGATCGCGACCGCCGCGCCGCACGCCCTCGCGTGGAGTCTCGGCGGGGCGACCGAGGCGGCGATCTGGTCCATCCACCACCGTCTCGAGGCGCGGACCTACCGCGGCAGCGTCCCCTACGGCACCGCGCTGCGTGACCAGAGCGCGCGGGTGCTGACCCACCGCGACGAACCGGCGGCCCCCTGGCAGATCGGCGAAATCCACATCGGGGGAAGGGGACTGGCCGTGGGATACCTCTGCGACGACAGCCGCACCGCCGCGTCGTTCCCCACCATAGGGACCGAACGCCTCTACCGCACGGGCGATTTCGGACGCACCGACGAGACGGGCGTCATCGAGCTGATCGGCCGTCGTGACCGGCGGGTCAAGATCCACGGGCACCGCATCGAATTGGGGGACGTGGAGAGCGCTTTCGAGCAGTGCCCGCAGGTCGCCGCCGCGGTCGCGTGCGTGCTGGGCGAGCGCGAGCACCCGGTCCTCGCGGTCGGGGTCACCGCGGCTGTCGCCGACGCCGAGGAGCTGCGGCGGCGGACCGCGACCGCCGCGGCCGTCCGCGCGGCCGCCGAATCCGCCCACCGGTCGGCCACCGCGGACCTGCGACCCGACGCGCTCGCGGATTTCGCCGAGGCGGCCGACACCGCCGCCGTGCACGCGATGGGCGCGGCACTGGCCGCCGCCGCCCTGCCGCCCGGGCAACCGCGCTCCTTCGACGAGGTCGCCGCCGGTCCGGATGTCGCCACGGCGCACAGACCGCTGCTGCGCCGCTGGATCGCCTTGCTGACCGACCGCGGCCTGATCACCCGCTCCGGCGAAAAGCTCACGCTCACAGCGAACTACAGCCTGGAGCAGGCGGCGGCGGAGTGGGCGGCCGTCCGCCGCTCGGCCCGCGCCATCGACTACGGCGACGAGCTCATGGCCTACGTCGGCCACTGCGTCGCCGACCTGCCCCGACTGCTCGCCGGCCGGGCCGACCCCCTCGCCCTGCTGTTCCCCGAAGCCGGCCTGCGCACCGCGGTCGCCGCCTATCGCGAGAACCTGATCAGCCGCTACCTGCACGCGGTACTCGCCGCGCAGGTGCGGGAATTCGGCCACGGCTTCGACAGCCACCGGCGCCTGCGCGTCCTGGAGGTCGGAGCGGGGGTGGGCGGGACCACCGAGTGCCTGCTCGCCGCGTCCGACCCGCATGCCCTGCGCTACACGTTCACCGATGTCTCCACCTTCTTCCTGAACCGGGCGCGCGAGAGTTTCGGCGCGCCCGGCCATCTGGACTACGCCCTGTTCGACCTCAACCGCGATCCGGTCGAGCAGGGCCTCGCCGAAGCCTCCTTCGACCTGGTCGTGTGCGCCAACGTGCTGCACAACGCGCACGACATCGAACAGTGCCTGTCCCGCCTCGCCCGCGTGCTGGCCCCGGGCGGCGCACTCGCGCTGATCGACTCCACCCGCGTCAATCCGGCGCTGATGATCTCGATGGAGTTCAAGGACGGGCTGCACCATTACACCGATCTGCGCTCGGAGACCGAGTCACCCTTCCTCACCGGCGCGCAGTGGCATCGGATGCTGGCTCGGTCGGCTTTCGGCGACGTAGCGGCGTACCCGCCCGCCGGGCATGTCCTCGAACAGTTCGGCCAACACCTGTTCTGGTGCTTCACCGCCGCGCCCGCGACCGACATCCGGCCGGACGATCTCCTGACCCGGGTGCGCGAGCTGCTGCCCGCGCCGATGGTTCCGCGACACGTGCGGACCCTGTCGGCACTTCCGTTGAGCGACAACGGGAAAGTGGACCGGCAGCGAGTCCGCCTCGCCCTCGGGCCCGCCGTCGCCGACCGCGCCGAAAACCGCGCGCCCGGCGCGGCGGCCGAACTCGACGGCATCCGGGCTCGCATCGCCGCGATCTGGGCCGACGTTCTCGGACTCGCCGATCCGAGCACGCTCACCACGCGGTCGGACTTCTTCGAACTCGGCGGCGACTCGCTGCTGCTGGCGCAGTCGATCGGCAGGATCCGCCGCGACCTGCCCGAAGCGGCCGATTCCGCCTGGGACGAACTGCTGCGCGCGATGGTCGGCGATCCCACCCTGGCGGGAGCCGAACGCGCCGTCCTCGGTACCGCCGCCGCCGACGCGCCGCCCGCGTCCGTCCCCCGGTCACCGCTCGTGCGCCTCGGCGCGCCCGCCGCGCCGCCGTCCGGCGCACCGCGACCGATCGCGGTCCTCGTCCACGACGGGAGCGGCGGGCTGGCGCCCTACGACGAGCTGGTCCGCGCACTCGCGCGGCATCCCGCGATCCCTGACCTGTACGGGCTGCGCAGAGTTCCCGACGACGGGTACACCCGCATCCCGCCGGAGGAACTGTTCACGACGCTCGCCGCCCGTTACGCCAGGGCGATCGTCGAACTCGGGCCCGAGCGGGTACATCTGGTCGGATACTGCATGGGCGGGCTGCTCGCCGTCGAAATCGCGCGCTGTCTGGCGGAATCGGGGATCACGGCGGGTGAGGTCACCGTCGTCAGCGCGTACCGGGTGCCCGTCGAAATCGAGGACGAGGACGTACTCGACTACTGTTTCGCCCAGATCATGGGCGTGCGCGCCGCCGATGTCGGCATGCCCGTCGAGGACGCGGTCTTCACCGAGGCGTTCGCCGCGGCGCGCGCCGCCCATGCCGCGCTCATTCCCGCCGCGGCGCTGCGCGCGGGCAGTCCGGCACTGGGTGCGGCGCTGTCGAACGGACCAGAACCCGGCCGCGCGCGCATGGCCCGGCTCGCGCGGTCGGGAGCGCTGGGCGCGCACTGGACGACCGAAGCACTCGTCGAATTGCGCGCGATCTTCACCCACAGCCTGCGCGCCGTAGCCAGGTACCCGGGCGAGCCGACCTTCACCGATGTCCGATTCCTCCGGCAGCGCGGCGACGTCCACTTCCTGCCGACGCTGAAAGAGGACATGACCGAATTCTGGCGGGCGTCCTGCCTCGGCGACCTGGTCATCGATGACATCGACGGCAACCACTTCGACTGTCTCACCGGGCCCAACGCCGACGCGGTGGCGCGCGGGCTGGCCGCCCGGTGGCAGGACCCGGCGCCGCGATGAGGACGCGGGTGCTGCTGCTCGGCGCGACCGGCGCGGTCGGCCGAGCGTGTCTGCGGCTGCTGGCCGCCGATCCGCGCGTCGTCGTCACCGTCGCGGGTCGCCGCGCCGTCGGCGGCCACCCGCCGCCCGCCGCGGACCACACGCTGGACCTGGCCGCCATCGCCAGCGACGGGGTCCGCCTGCTGGCGCTGGCCAAGGACGCCGACGTCGTCGTCAACTGCGCGGGTCCCTCCCACGCCTACAGTCGATCGGTGGCGACGGTGGTGATGCTGTGCGGCGCCGCCTATGTCGACCCCGGCCTGGACCGGGCCACGATGGAGCAGCTGCGCAGGCGGATGCCCGGCGACGGCGTCGCCGTCGTGCAGACCGGTGTGCAACCCGGCGTCTCGGGTCTGGCGCTGCGCATGCTCGCCGAACAGCTGGGCGGCACCGCCGACCGGATGACGGCCTGGTGCGGCGGATTGCAGCCGCTGACCCCGGCGGCGGTCGCCGAATACCTCAACGATCTCGGCGGCCGCGGCGCGTCGACGCTACTGCGGCACGGCGTGCGGGCGCCGGTGTCGCCCGCACGGGTCAGCCCGCCGCCCCCGGGGGTCTTCCCGGACTCCGCCCGCGGACACGCGCACCTCGACGACGAGGTCGCCGAGGTCGCCTCGCACCTCGGCGTCCCGGATGTCGAATGGGTCAACGTCACCGACGCGGTCCGCACCGAGCACGCGATCCGGCGGTGGCAGCTCGACGGCGCCGCACCCGATCCGGCGTCGATCGAGCAGATGTGCGCGGCCGCGCGCTTGGACCTGTTCGGGCGCAGGCCGTACTTCACCCTGTTCGCACGCGCGAGCCGCGGCGCCCGAGAGGCCGGTTTCCTACTCCGCACCCACGACAGCTACGCGCTGACCGGCGCGGTGACCGCGTGGGCGGCCACCGCGGCCACCGCGGTGCGGCCCGGCATCCATCCGCTCTGGTCGGTCCCCGAGGCGGGCGTCCTGGTGCGCGAACTTCCGCGGCGCGCGGCGGGAACCGAGCTGCTGCTCGGCGCGGACACCGCCGTCCCGCCGCGCCCGACCTACGAGGAGGGCGCGTTGTGAGCGCGGCTCCCGAACGGACGGCGGTGGTGGTCGGCGCCACGTTCGGCGCGGTGTACGCCGGTGCGCTGACCGCGCCCGAATCCGCCGTTCGACTGGTCGGCATCGTCGGGACCGGAGGACACCGGTCCCGAGCACTGGCCGAGAGCCTCGGACTTCCGCTGTACACCGACATCGACCGCGTCCCTCCGGTGGACCTGGCGGTGGTCGTGGTCCGGGCCGGAATCGTCGGGGGTCCGGGCAGTCGCATCAGCGCCCGACTGCTGGAACGCGGAATCCATGTGCTCCAGGAGCAGCCCGTGCACGCCGAGGAGATGATCGACCTGGCCAGGACGGCGGCGCGCCACGGAGTCCGATACGGTGTCAACGACTTCTACAGCGGCGTCGAGCCGGTCCGCCAATTCATCGGCGCGGCAGCCAATCTGGCGCGGATATCGCCGATCCGCTACGTTCATGCCCGTGCCGCGCTCCAGGTCGCCTTTCCCCTGTTCGGCATGCTCGCGCGCATCCTGCCCCGCTTGACTCCCGCGCGCGTCGACGTGCTGCCCGCACCGGCCGCGCCCTTCGCCTCGGTCCGGCTCACGCTCGACGACGTCGCCGTCGACCTGTTGATCGACAACCAGCTCTGCGCCGACGACCCCGACAACTATCTCCGCCTGCTCCACGAATTCACCGTCGGCACCGAGGCGGGTGAGCTCAGCCTGGCACACACGCACGGATCGACGTACTGGCGGCGGCGACGCTCTGGCGCGCCCACCGACGCACCGATCGCCCAGCGGATCGGCGAAACCTTCGACCCCACCGTCGCCGAGACCTGTCGGACGCTGTGGCCGCCTGCCGTGCGGCACGCCGTCGACACCTTTGCCACCGCACTCGGCACCTCACGAAATACTCTGTCACAGAGGCAAATTCGTGCAGCACGGCTGTGGGCCTCGGTAACCTCCGCGATGGGTCCCGCCGTTCTCATCGCACCGCCGGAAATTCCCGCGGTCACCGCCGAGGACCTGATCGGACCATGACCGTACGCATCGAACCGCTCGCCGCGCCGCGCCGCCACCCGCACATCACCGTCTTCGTCTTCCCGCACGCGGGCGGCACGCCGCGCTTCTTCACACCGCTGACCCGGACGCTGTCGCCGGAATTCACCCTCGTCGGCATCACCTACCCGGGTCGCGACGCACTCGTCGGCAGCGCAGCACCCGCCGACCTGCCCGACCTCGCGCGCGACTGCGCCGAGGCCATCGAACCGGCGGCACGATTCGGGCCCATCGTCCTGCTCGGCCATTCGATGGGCGGCTATGTGGCCTTCGAGGCCGCGCGGGCGCTCGAGCGGGCCGGTCCGCGGCCGGACTGCCTGATCGTCAGCGGCGCCGACGCACCGTCGATCGGCGCGCCCGGCGACTGGCACTCGGCCCCGGACGCCGAACTCGCGGACCATATCGCCGAGTTGGACCCGCGCACGCGTGCGGCGCTGGCCGAGCCGACACTTGCGCGGCTCGTCCTGCCCACCCTTCGATCCGACTACCGCCTGGTCGAGACCTATCGGGCCGCGCCCACCGACACCGTCGCCTGTCCCGTCGCCGTCATCCGCGGCGCCGACGACCCCGAGGTGTCCGAACGCGGCGCCACCGCCTGGAAACAGCACGCGCGCTCCGGCTTCCAGCTACGGACCCACAGCGGCGGACATTTCACCTTCGTGACCGACCCGACCATGTTCGAGACCGGCTTGCGCGCCGCCCTCCGCGCGACCGGCGGCCCGTCCGATGACACCGGCCCCACCGCGCCGACAAGGAATCCCCTGGTCTATTAGGTGACCCTAAGTATAGGGTGGGCGGCATGGGCGAACAGGTGGCTTTGGGCGAAGTCCAGGAGACACTGCTGATCCCGCTGTACGGTCGGGCTCGTGACGCGGCGTAACCGGCCGGCATCCTCCAGGATCGTCGAGCGATCGAACTGGTGGACGCGATCGACTACGACTTCGGGAAGTTCCGCAGGCCGACGCTCGCGGGCGCGGTGCTGCGCGCATCGATGTTCGACGAGTACGTGCGCGGATTCCTGCGCAAGCATCCCGACGGCACCGTGGTGGATCTGGGATGCGGGCTGTCGACGCGCTTCGACCGCCTCGACAACCGGCGATGAGAAGAGGATCGCCGACATGCTCGACTTCACCAAGGACTGCATCCGCCGGATCGAGACGCTCGGCAAGCCGGTGGTCGCCGCGATCAACGGCACCGCGCTCGGCGGCGGCTTCGAGATCGCGCTCGCGACGCACTACCGTGTACTGCTCGACGGCAAGGACACCGTCGTCGGCCTGCCCGAGGTCTCGCTCGGCCTCCTGCCCGGCGCAGGCGGCGCGATCGACCGCGATCGACAAGGCGGTCGCCAAGGGCAAGATCACCGAGGCCAAGCGCGACGAGGTCCTGGCCCGCATCTATCCTACCGTCGACGCCGCCGACGCCAAGGGCTGCGATTTCGTCATCGAGGCGGTATTCGAGAGTCCCGAACTCAAGAAGCAGGTCTTCGCCGAAATCGAGGACTACGTCGACAACGACGCGCTCCTCGGCTCGAACACCTCGACGCTGCCGATCACTGGCCTGGCGTAGCCGAGCTGTACACCAAGGACGACCACGGCATCTCCTTCATCGACATGCAGGAACGGATGTTGTTCGCCGAGTCGATCGACACCATGCGCTGCTTCGACGAAGGTGTGCTGCGATCGGTGGCGGAAGCGAACATCGGCGCGATCCTCGGCATCGGTTTCCCCGCCTGGACCGGCGGTGTCGTCCAGTACATCAACCAATACGAGGGCGGCCTCGCCGGATTCGTGGCACGTGCCGATGAACTGCGCGCCAAGTACGGCGACCGATTCGAAGTACCGGAATCTCTCCGTCAGAAGGCCCAGGCCGGCGAAACCCTGAGCTATCGAAAACAGAAGCGAACATTGCGATGACTGGTCACTCCCCCACCTTCTTCGCGAGCCGGCAGCGGTGAAGTTCGCCTTCATTGCCGAATGTGGAGAGGTCTACTCGGTATTGATCGGGCGGCCGCAGCATTTCTTGTATTTGGCGGCGGAGCCGCACCAGCATGGTGAGTTTCGTGGGGGTGGCCAGTTGATGGTGTTGCCTTCTTCGATGATCTCGTGCATGCAGGCCATGCGTGTTTCGGAGTCGCGGGGGTCGGTGCCGGTGCGGGTGGTGTATTCGAGGAGTTTGGCGACTGTCAGCGGCACCATGGTGATGTGGGCGATGCCGGAGTCGGTCAGTTCGCGGTTGGCTTTGTCGCGGTCGGTGGCAAAGGTGTCGAAGTCGGTGTGTTCGATCAGTCCTGGCCAGTTCTGGTGCGCATTCGAGAACTGGTCACGAGGCCAGAACAGGATCCGTGCGTGGCGTGGTGCCGTGAGCGGCGACGTCGAGGCGTGGGCGATGTCGCCGATTTGTTCGGCGAGGCTCTGGGCGGTTTCGTCGAGCTGGTCGGGGGGCATGCCGAGTGCTCGGCGGATGCGTCGCCGTCCTGCGAGGACGTTGTTGGCGTAGGACAGGAATCCGAATTCGGTGCCGGTCTCGGCCATGTCTTCGTCGGTCAGTCGGGAGACGGCCATGTTGAACCAGGTCAGCGCCTGTTGGTGGTCACCGCGTTCTTCCAGCAGTTCGGCGGCCATGTGATAAGGCACCGGCGACTCGGTTCTGTTGTGCCGCAATGTATCGAGTTCAGTGCGGGCGTCGGTGTCACGCCCGAGATCGAACAGTACCTCCGCCAACGCCACGCGGGCGTTGCCGCCGTCCTCGCCGCCGGTACGAATGGCCTCGGTCAGCAGCTCGATGGCGCGGGCGTGGTTTCCGGCTCGATGCCGATATTGGGCCGCCTCGAGCAGGATCTCGCCGCGTTGGTCGGGATAGAGGTCGAGTTCGGCTTCCAGTTCCGCGGCCTGGGTCGCCTCCGGTCGTGTGCTCATCCCGGCACTGTAACTGCCGCGGATCGGCGGCTGCCAGGAGCCCGCCGTCGGGTGGCGGTCACCGCGTATCATGTTGTGTTGGCATGTAATACAGCTGACTTGGCGGCGACCGCTATCAGACCGCGGCCTCGATCGGCGGCGCGCGGAGCCTCGAGTTGCCCCCCTGTCGGGGGCTGTACGCGCCGGCCGGCAACATAATCCATGGGGAGAGGAAACGCGCCCGCATGAGCGTCACGACTGAACCCGGTCACGAAGCCAAGCCAGAGCGTCACAAGTCACCGGCGATGTCGATGACGACGTGTCGGAGTTCTGGTCGACCTGGTTGTCGGCGGAACTCCCGCGGAGTTTGTGTGCCCGGGGTGTACCGGCGGACAGTATCGTCGGCATCCATTGATCCAAGTCTGTTCGCGTGATGCCTGTTGCCGGGGAGGGCAGTCGTAGTGTTCGTCGAACCGTTGTCGGGGCATCGCTATTTTCGGACCGATGACCCCGACGTGGCCCGAGCGAGGATGGCCGGGCTCCTGCGTGAGCACCGGCTCGACCCGGGCGCTTCCACCATGGAAGCCAGTTGCAATATCGTCCGGTACGGCGATATCGGCTTGGTCTACAAGCATTACGGGGTTCAAGTCCGGATCCGGACCGATCCCATCGAAACGTTCCGCCTGATTCAGATACCGCTGGCCGGGTGGGTCCGGGTGCTCGACGGGAACGCCGATATCGCCTGCGACCCGGCGGTGGCCTCGGTTCCGGATCCGGATGCGCCCCTGGACATGAACTGGCACGAAAGCAGCAGGCAACTGCTGGTCCGATTCGACCGTGCCGCGTTGGACGACCATTTGCGGCGGATGCTGGGCCGGCCGCCGGATCGTCCGCTGCGGATGGCCATCGCCATGCGGTTGCGGTCACCGGCCGCCCGGACCTGGTTCGAATCGCTGCGCATGTTGAAGACCGATGCCGAAGGTCCTGGCCTGTTTCTGGATCCGCGGCTGCGGCCGCAGGTCGAGCAGTTGATGATGTCGCAATTCCTGCTGGCGCAGCCGAACAGCTGCTCGGAACTCCTGCTCGATGATGCCCCGGGAAAGTCGACGCCACGACCAATCCGTCTGGCCGAGCAACTCATCGTCGACCACGCGCACGAAATGCTCACCGTCACCGATATCGCGGAGGTGGTGGGACTTTCGGTGCGGAGTCTCCAGGAGGGCTTCCGGCGATACCTCGACACCACACCCACGGCGCGATTGCGTGAAGCCCGGCTGGTGGGCGTGCACACCGCGCTGGTCGCCGCGGACCCCACTATGACCACGGTCGCCGCGGTGGCCGCGGACTGGGGGTTCTGGCATCTGGGCCGTTTCTCGGACGTGTACCGGCGGCGATGGGGTGTGTCGCCGTCGGTGACGCTGCGCGCCTGACGCACCGCGCGGCCCGGACAGAACTCGCGCGAGGTGGATAGTCGTGGACGGTCCGTTCCGCCCATCATGAGTGCGGCGGATTCCTGCCCGCCGATACTCGATCCCACCGGCCTCGAAGGGTCAATCATGTTGTCACTCAGACTGTTCAGCCGTCTCGCCGTCGCGGCGGCGGCCGCCATCGCGGTCGCCGGGTACGGCGCGGCCCTCGCGCCCGCGCCGGCGTCGGCGACCTACGACTGCCCGGGCGGACTGTTCTGCGGCTACGACCACCGCGACGGCACCGGAATGTTCGTGCAGGTCGACAACAACTGCCTGCTGCACGACATCGGCAACGAAGGAATAGGAGACCGTCTCAGCTCGTACTGGAATCGCACCGGAAAGACGGTCGGCGTCTACAACTGGACCGGTCAGGAGTGGCAACTGCTCGTCTCGGTCCCCGACAACAGCAGGGGCAATGTGCCCACCGACGGTGACAACAAGGCCGACGCCCTGTGGGTCTGTGGCTGAGGCTCGCACCACTCGGCAGACCCTCCCGGCACACCGCCGGGAGGGCTGGTCGCACGAAGGAGAATCCTTTGTCACACAGAGTGATTCGGCGCATTGCGGGCGTGTTGTCGGCGGTCGCGGCGATCATGCCCCCCCAGACCGGCACCGGCCTAGCGTCGCCTGCGCACACCGGTGTTCCCCACTGTTCGTTCCAGCCGGACGGATTGATCTCGACCCGGTGGCAGCTGCTCGCACAACACTACATCTCGATAGGGTGCCCGATCACCGGAGAGATGGTTCCCGAACACATTCCGCCGGGATTCCCACCGGGGATGGGCGAGGATCTGCGCGCGCAGAGCAGACATCAGCTGTTCGAGCACGGCGACATCGTCTGGTCACCGCACCAAGGCGGCGAGATGACCGTCGCGGCGGTCGCCACCGACGACGGCAACATCTACGTCGAGTGGGGCCCGACGACGCCGTACTCCTACGACCGCTTCATCGTCAGCGTGGACGGCAGCCAGAACAACACGCCGGGCGGCCGGAGCGGCAAGACCGTGCGCTCACCCGGGCGCGGCACCCACCTGGTGGTTGTCGAAGGCTGTGACGGCCACTCGACGTGCCGGCAGGGCTGGACGGTGCCCGCGCAGGTCCGGGTGCCATGAGCGAAGACAGCGCGCAATGCCGTCATGCCGGAGCCAGCTCGCACACTCTACCAAGCCGGCTCGAAAATGCTTATCCGACAACGTGAATCGACACGTCCCGAGCGTGTCGCATCCCGATGTGGGGGCGGAGGCTGCGAGGATGCCTCTCAGCGCATCGTCGATTTACCTGCACAAGTGAACACGCATCGCACTCGGACGGTCCCAGCGGTAGTCGCAGTCCCGGACCGAGCACAGGGATCTCGGCCAACGCTCGGGCGGCCAAGACCGTTTACCCAGAGCCTCGTGCAATTGTCACCGGCGACGGAGCCGCCATCGGCCGGACCGTGCGGCGTGCCTGCGCCCGCACACCGTCGGCTCTTACTTCGCGCGGGAAAAAGGCGCACAATGGGACCGTATACCGGCTTCAAGGTTCGTGACCGGCGGGTGCTCGATGCCCGCCGACGAACATACGGACGGGCATCCTCGTGATAGCAGCGTCCCGTACCGGGCTGTGGCGCCTGGATCCACCGTCGACATCGCGGCCCGAGCGCATCCCACACGAACGCCGGGCGCCGCGAACGCTGCGCGTAGCGACTACGAGCCGCCTTCGCCGGTTCGGCGCCACCATAAGGTAGGAAATCAATGTCAGAGCAGAACAAGGCCGCGTCCGCGCGCGTCTTCGACGCGTGGAACAGCCGAGACTTCGATGTATTCGCCGAGGTGATCGCTGCCGACGCTATCGACCACGACCCGCAGAACCCATTCGCCGACATCCACGGCCCCGAGGGCCTCGAGAAGCTGGCGCGTATGTATCTCGCCGCGTTCTCGGATCAACGGTTCCTGATCAACGAACAGATCGCCGAAGGCGATTTCGTCACCACCCGATGGACGGCGACAGGAACCAACGACGGCGAGATGATGGGCATGCCCGCCACGGGCAAACCGGCGGTAGTACAAGGAATGACGATCAATCGCCTCCGGGACGGCAAGATAGTCGAGAGCTGGGCGTGCTGGGACGCGCTCGGGATGATGCAGCAACTCGGCGTCGTCCCGTCGGCGCACTCCGCGACGACCTGACTCGAAATCCTGGCCGCCCGCCGAGGGGAATGATCGGGTTCGTCGATTTCGTGGCCACCGGCATATCGTTCGCGGCCGGTGGCCGGGCGCCGTGCCTCCGCGGAAGGGCAGCCGCACCGGCGTGCGGCGATACGGCTGCCCTGGTCAGCGGTGAGCCGAATGGCTCACGAGATGCTCACTCTGGATGCGCAGCGTGGCGGCGAGCAGTTCACCCCGGCCCGAGACCGCGGTCCGGGCGGGATCGATGCCGTTGCCCCGGCCGGTGTCCACACCGTTGGCGACACCGATGCGCCGCATTCCGGCCGGCCGGCCACCGACCTCGGCGAGTTTGGCCAGGAAGGCGACGCGTTCGGCGTCGGGCTGGGGGTTTCCCCGAGCTTCCCGATGTGCCAGCGGGCCAGCTGCCGCGCGGCGCGGCTGTTGATCGAGTGACGTCGAGCAGCTGATCCTCGCGGGCGCGAGCGTCGCCTGCGAACAGACCGGGCGACGAGTCTCGTCGCCCGGCCGCCCCTGGCGACCATTCGGCGAGATCGGATCCGGCGAAACCGGCCATCCCCCCGAGGGTCGATTCCCGAGTGCCACAGCGCTTCACCTGCCGTCGCCGTCCGACAACCCCGGCCGCGCGACCCGCTTCGGTGACGGGCGCGACGATCCCGCGCCGCCGCTTGGCCATCCTCATTATGCAAATGGCAATCATTTTCAGTAATATGTCTTCGACGCCGACCCACCCGACACGCAGATGAGGAAGCCGAAGATGTCCATTCGGCGGGCTGAGCGCGATCCTCGTCGTCACGATCGTCGTCGCGACGGGACTGGGTCCGGTGTCGGTCCCCCCGCTGACCGTCACCGAAATCGTGTCCCACCACGTGTTCGGGTGGCCGGGCGTCGTCGACTGGACCCGCGCGCACGACTCGATCGTGTGGCAGGTGCGCACCCCGAGGGTGCTGCTCGGAGTATGCGTCGGCGCGGCACTCGCGGTCGGCGGCGCGGTGTTGCAGACGATCATCCGCAACGCACTGGCCGACCCGCACATCCTCGGCGTCACCTCGGGCGCGTCCACCGGGGCCGCGGTCTGCCTGCTGTTCGGTTCGACCACCGCCGCCTCCGCGGCGGCCCTCACCTCGAGCGCCTTCCTCGGCGCGATGGTCGCCACCGTCCTGTTGTTCCTCGTCGCCAGGATCAACGGGCAGATGACCTCCCTGCGGCTGCTGCTCGGCGGTGTCACGATCGCCTACATATTCTCCGCGGCGACCAGCTTCCTCATCTTCGCCTCGGACTCGCCCGAGGGCGCCCGCGCGGTCCTGTTCTGGCTGCTGGGCTCGCTGGGGTCGGCGGCATGGTCCTCCGTGGGCATCACCGGCGTGGTGGTCCTGGTCTTCCTCGCGGCCCTGTTCGCCATGGGCACCCGGTTCGACGCACTGGCCGTCGGCGACGACACCGCGCGAACGCTGGGATTCTCACCCGTCCGACTGCGTGTCTGCGCTCTCGGTAGCGTCGCGCTCGGCGTAGGCGCCGTGGTGGCGGTCTCGGGCGCGATCGGATTCGTGGGCTTGGTCATCCCGCACATCGCACGGCTGTGCGTCGGTGCCACCCACCGCGCCCTCATCCCCGTCTCGGCGCTGATCGGCGCGATATTCCTGGTCGCCGCCGACGTCGTCGCCCGAATGGCTTTCGCCCCGCGCGAACTGCCGCTCGGCATCGTGACCGCGGTCGTCGGCGCCCCGCTACTGCTCGTGCTCATCAGACGCATGCGCGCAACTCCAACGTAACCCTCTGTCCAGCAAAGGAAATGGCGACAACAGTGAATACCCTCCACCTCCGCCGTCTCCGGCGGCCCGCCTTGCTGTCGGCGACCGTCGCCCTCGTCGCGGGACTCACCGCGCGATCCCGAGGTCGTCATCCTGCTCACCCAGGGCGATCAGACTCCCGAGTCGGCTCGCCAGGCACTGCGCTCGCGCCCCGAACTAGCCGGAGTCGAAGCCATCCGCGCCGACCGCATCATCGCCGTTCCGTTCGGCTACACCGGCCCCGGACCGGTCGCCGTCGAGGGTCTCGAAGTGCTGGCGGACAAACCGAGCAGGTGTCCGCGCGCGCGGCCGTCGATGGCGTCACACGGGCCGACAGTGTGAGGCACCCGGGCGCGCTTGCCGTCCGGCCGATCATCCGATGTTCAGGTGCAGATGCTCCAGGCGTCTGACCAGCAGGCTCGGCAACCACCGCCCCGCGTCATCGGCACGGAAGGTGGCGGTTCGATCCAGCAGACCGCCGATCGCGATCCGGGCTTCGAGCCGCGCCAGAGCGGCGCCGACGCAGAAGTGCGATCCTCGGCCGAAACTCACGTGGTCCTTCGCCGCTACCCGGTCGAGCCGGAATTCGGCGGGGTCGTCGAAGTGCGCGGGATCTCGGTTGGCCGCACCCCACAACAAGAACAGCCGCGAGCCTTTCCGCAGCCGCACCCCGCACAGTTCGGTGTCACCGACGACGTGCCGGTAGTGGCCTCGGAAAGGTGGTTCGTAACGCAGCACCTCCTCGAGGAAGGGGCTCAGGAGTTCGGGGTGTTCACGAAGTCGTCGCTGAATGTCGAGGTCAGTCGCGAGTATCCGGGCCGCGGTGCCGATCAGCGAGGCCGTCGATTCCCCACCGGCACCGAACAGGGTGATCATCATGACCAGCGCCGCGGTGTCGTCGAGTTCGCCGCGGGCGCTCGCTCCGGCGAGGTCACCGAGGAGACCCTCGCGCGAACCGATCGACGCCTGTCGGAATTGGTCGGCGATGTAGGCAGCGAGTTCCAGCGTTGCGACACCCGCGTCCCGCATCTGCTCCTCGGAGACCAACCCCTCGACCACCTGCGTCGCCGAATATCCCCAGCGGATCAGTGTGTCGACGTCGCCGTCGGGCACACCGACGATCCCCGCGACGATCGTCATCGGCAGTTTGTTCGCCATCGCGGCCATCCACTCGATCCCGCCGCCATCGAGGGCGAGGTCCCACAGCCGCTCGAAGGTCTCGGCGATGAACGGTTCACAGGCCAGAACGCGTTTGGCGGCCAGGTGCGGAAGCAGCGCTTTGCGGTGCACCCCGTGAGTCGGCTCGTCCGCGGTTGCCAATGCCTGCGTGGGACCGCCGAGCTCACCCATCGGGAACGCGGTGACCGTGCCCGCGGGCCCGTACATCATTGTCGCGGTCAGATTGGAGGAGAAGTCGGCGCAGCGGGTGACCGCTTCGTTCACCGCCTCCCAACTGCTCACGGCATAGAAATCGGAATCTCCGATCCTGTGCACCGGACCTGTCCGGTGCATCCGCTCGTAGAGCGGGTACGGATCCTGGATGTTGTCGTCCTCGAACAGCGCGAGGCCGAGGCCACCATCGAGCGAAGTCATCGCTCCACCGTGGCCGGACGCCGAAACCACGTCAATGACCTGCGCCAAAGCTGCGACCGGTGGATCGTGCGCCACCACACAGCCGTCTCACCGAGACTCGGTCCACCTGCGAGAATGGTGAAACGTTCCGAGTACGGCGTCTCAGATTCGAGAAGTCACGCGGAAACGACTCACGGACGGAGATGGCGATGGTTCGCGATGACTGGGTGGTCGGAGACAGTCGACGGGTGGCGGCGGCCGAGCGCATCCACGCGGCAGCCACCGACCTCATCCTCACGCACGGATTGGACGCCTTCGACATCGAAACACTCGCCCGCGCGGTGCACTGCTCGAGAGCCACCATCTACCGCTACGCCGGTGGCAAAGCCCAGATCCGCGACGCCGTCCTCATGCGCCTGGCCTCCGACATCGTCGACACCGTCCGAGAGGCCGTCGACGGACTCAGCGGCGCCGAACGAGTCGTCACCGCCATCAGCGTGGCCCTGGAACAGATCAGGTCCAACCCGCTCCATCCGACGATGCCCAACTCACGCGCAATGGACCTCGACCGGATGCACACCTCACCGCTACTCAGCGGTCTGGCGGCGGAGCTCACCGGAATCACCGATCACGACCCCGACGCGGCGCAGTGGATCGTCCGCGTCGTCTTGTCCTTCGCCCAATGGCCGCTACCGGACAACGACATCGAACAACATATGATCCGCAACTACGTCGCACCAGCATTCACCCCGTGAACCGACTGTCCAACCCGGTCCACGACTCGCTTCCGCGGTCTGTACATCCGGTTGGGGGATCAGTCGGCCTTGCACACCCCGGATCAACGGGCGGGGCACTTCGACCTCGTCGGGATCGCTGTCATGAGAGAGATGGCGGCGCACCGTATCCGAAGGGACAGCGTCTCGTGTGCGCAGTGCCATCGCCTCCAATGATCAAAGGGCATTGGCGAACTCAACCGAATCTGGTCGATTATTTGAGCGCGACCAGTTCGTGCAGGGTGGTGCCGGTAAGGGTCTGCGGTCGCCCGCTACCGCGGACCGTCAGCTCGAAGGCGGACTGGAAGCGGAAGTAGGCGGGATGTCCGATCACGCGCTGCGCCAATGGTTTCACAAAGCGCGTGCGGACGATCGGAAAGTCATCGAGAAGATCGTGTGCGTGAATGACCGATTCGACGTCCAACCGCAGATCGAGTTGATCGGGTACGTGCAGTTGGATCCATTCCGGATATTCGCGTCCCGCGACCGCGTCGTAGCGTTTGGGTCCCTCGGTCAGCACCGTTTCGCCCGTCGACAGCACCACCTCGCCGCCACGACCCAGCATGAGCGGAGCGATTTCGTGAGCGCCGCGCTGCTGCTGAGTCAGCACATGGGCGAACAACAGGGAGTACTCGTCGTCGTAGAGCCGTCCCCAATGCCAGCGGTCGATGATCTTCTTCATGTCGCCGACGCCCCAGTTGTGGTCGGCGTATCCGCGTCCGGTCGCGTCGATGACGGTGCCGTCGATTCGGACCGTGCCACTCACACGGGCCCGGGGCGCCCCGACTACCCAGCCGAAGGAGTTGCGCGCGTCGAAGCGGGTCTCGCCCTTGCCCGGCATCCAGCTCGGCGTCTCGTTGTGGAAGGTGAGGTCGAATTCGAGTCCGGCCTCCGCCAGGTGCACATGATGGACGGGATGACCCGTGCCGGGAAACTCGGTGCGGGCGTGGTTGTCCCCGATGCGGACGTCGAAGGTGTCGGTGGCGAAGGAGGCGGCTGAACGCGGGTATTTCTTCGATGCCTGCCGCCGGGTCCCGTCCGGAAAATAGACGATCATCTCCACCCATGGCCTCGCGCCGGGCAGATCCTCGGGCCTGCGCTTGGTCAGGAATCCGACCACCACGTGTCCCGTGTCGAGCCGGGCATCGAAATACCAGTGTTCGAAGGCCAGCTTGCTGGTGGACGGGTGCAGTGCGTTGTGACGTGGCTGCACCTCTGTGAGCGTGGCATCGCGACGGCCGGGGCCGTTCCACGCTTCGACGATCCGGGTTGTCATGAGAGTCCTTCGTTTCGTAGGTGAACCGGTTCAGCGCCGCAGGGCGCCACTGGCATCGAATTCCGCTTCACGGCCGATCATTTGAGCGCGATACCAGTTCTCCCGGTGCCGGACCATGACCCTTTCCTGAAGTCGTGCGAAGGGCGGGAAGGCGCGCCGTGCCAGTTCCATCGCGGTGATGAGCGGAAAGCGGGCCACCGGAATGAGCAGCCACGGAAAGGCCGGCGGCATCCGGTATTTGCGCCGGGTCGCCGGTGCCATGTACATCGCCGAGTACACGGAGTTGATCCGGAAGTTGTACATCTCCCGCAGCCGGGTCAGACCCCGGTGACCGTCGCGCGGGGCGAACGCCGCCGGATAGGATTCGATGAGTTCGGCACCGTGCGCGCCCGCGTCGTAGGATCGCGAGGCGATCGTCATCGCCAGGACGCGCAGGGAGTCGGCCACCGACTCCGGATACCATCTCGGACGCACGCCGAGGAGGTGCCCCATATATTTCTGGAAGTGCAGCAGCGCACGGATCTCCGAGAGCGTCGTCTGATATCCCAGTGCCCACAGCCCAAGGCCCGGGGTGAGACTTCCGCCCAACAGAGTCAGCAGTTGATAGGTCTGGCTGATCGGCAGCCCCCACTTCTCGAGGTCCCACTCCGTATGCTCTGCGACTCGGGCGCGCACCGACACATGCATGACGCGAACCTTCAACGCGGTCGCGCGACCGGGCGAGCCGGGAGTCAGCAATGCCCCGGGTTGAGAGACATCCATCCAGAACCGGCAGGTTTCGAGGAATCTGCGCAGGGCGCTGTCGCCGGCGTAACCGCCTGCGAGCGACAGCGGCGTGGCGACCGCCGCTTCGGTGTACATTTCGAGAGTTTCGGCGCCCGCGAAGCTGAAAAGCATTGTGCCCCAGCGACGCCAGATTGCCGCACCCTGTTCGACCAGTTTCGGATCCACCCAATCCGGCACCGACTCGAATTCGTCGAACAACGCGCGCATCGATTCCGGCGCGTCGGGCACCGAGCCGATTCCCGTCCTCAGCGCCGTCTCCATCATCGCGCGCCCGCCCTGCGGGCCGATTTCCCCGTGCATGACCTCGGCGACGAACCGTTCGGCGACCGGGTCGCCCGCGAACAGGTCCGCACACAGCGTCCTGGCCTGCTCGTCGGTGGGAAACAGAGCGCCGCCGGTGAGCGACTTCACGATCCGCTCGAGGCGCCGGAATTTCGGTTCGTTTCGCGCCTCCCAATAACGAAAAGCCGTCGGGCAGCGCGCTGGTTCACCTACCTGCGCGAAGGGCGCTTCTACCGACATCGTTTCCTCCTGAAGTGTGAGTCGGGTGATCGAGGACATGCGCGCGCGTCCAGGAACGCGGCCGCCGCACGATCCGGGTATGCCGTGCGGCTGGTCGGGCAGGGTCTCCCGTGGCCACCGCAGGGCCGTGCCGATATCCTCGGCGGCGCGTTCCATCGGCCGCGCGCTCATTCATTCGGCACCGTCCGGTACCGCAGCATCATGTCGTGGTCCTCGTGGTCGAGCAGATGACAGTGCCAGATGTAGCCCTGCAATTCGTCGCTTTCCGCCCCGGCCCCGTGATGCCCGCCGTGCATGCCCGCGTCGTGCACGTGCGTGGTGCGGGGGAATGTGGCGTCGGGGTCGAATCCCAATTCCTCGGCGGTCGGAAACCGCACGATAATGCGCGTCACCGTGCCGCCGTCGACCCGGACGATGTCCTTCCAACCGGCCTCCCACGGCGCGGGCGGCTGTTGCGGTCCGGCGAGAAAGTCTTCCGCCGAAGGAGTCCACTTCACGCCGACCGCGGGTTGCGGATCGGCCATTTGCAGGTCGACCGTCCGCAGTGGTGTCCGTCCCAGAATACGGAAATTGACCAGGTGCAAATGAATCGGATGCGGATCGGGGGTGATATTGACGATGTTCCATTGTTCGACCGTGCCCTGGCGCGGCATCTCGATGTCAGGACTGGTGAACTTCAGATTGTTCAGCGTCATGATCGCCGGTGGATTTCGCAACGCGTAAGGTTGACTCACGCTCACATCGCGCACCACGGTCGGAGACTCCAGCGGCGGCAGCGCGGGCGGCAGACCCGGTCCGCCGCGCAACCGTTGCGGCACCGATCCGGTGAAGCCGCGCGCGCTGCCGACCCGGAATCGGCAGAACAGCGGCATCGCCACCTCCCCGAGTACGGCAGCTTGGAACGGGGGCTGTTCGTCGTTGCGCAACTCGACTGTCTCGCCGCCGGCCAATTCGGAGAAGTCGACCAGGAGATCGATTCGTTCACCCGGCGCCAGTCTCAGGTTCTGCACCGCCACCGGTGCGTCGAGCAATCCGTGATCGTTACCGATCACCCAGAACCGCATGTGATTGCCGAAGAACAGGTTCCACACGCTGTAGGAGCCTGCGTTCAGCACCCGGAACCGGTAGAGCCCGCGGGCGACATCGAATTGCGGCCACACCGCGCCGTTGACCACCCCGACATCGCCGACCGCCCCACCTTCCCACGAACCCTGGGGGACGATGACCGTCGAGCGGATGTTCTGCCGCCCGTCGGGGGTGAACAATTTCTCCTGCAACACCAATGGCACTTCGAATTCGCCCGCGGGCAACCCCAGCGGATTTCCGGTTTCACCGGTGTCGAACTCGTCGCGGAGCAGCATCATGCCTGCCAGCCCGGCATACACATTGGTGCGGGTGATGCCCATCGCGTGATCGTGATACCACAGCGCGGTCGCGGGCTGCCGGAGCGGGAATTGGTGGACCATGTCTTGTCCGGGGAAGACCAGTTGTTCGGGTCGTCCGTCACTGTCGGGCGGGGTCACCCCGCCGTGTAGGTGGAGCGAACAGGGCGGCGCGGTCCGGTAACTCTCGTCGACGCCGTGCAGGCTCGTGTCCATATCGGCCGCGAACGGGTGGGCACCGATCCGATTGTGAAATCGAATGGTCAGCGGTTCGTCGACGCGATGTTCGATGGTCGGACCGAGGTATTCCATCCCGCCGTATCCGAGGGCCGCAACCGGTTCCATGTCCCGGTGGAAACGGTGTGTCGTCGACGCGGCGACCAGGTCGAGGCCACCGCCACGCACGACCGGGGGAACCGGAAGGTCGTCGACGAACCGCCGCATGAACGGCGAATGAAAAAGCAAGGGACTCTGCACTTCCGGCGGCGGAGCGCCGAGCGCGCGGGCGGTGGTGAGGCCGTACGCCGTCGCGGCGAACGCGGTTCCGACGCCCCGGATGAAACGTCGGCGATCGATCCGTGGACGCGGCCCGCCGACGTCATCGAACGAACTCATCACGCATCCTGTCGCATGTGATCATACCCTTCGGTATAGTCAACGGTACTTCGCTGTATGGTACACAGCGGCGACCGACAGGCAAGAACGATCAGAAACGACGAACGACTACCGCGGCACCCGCCCACTCCGCACCGGACACCGGCGGCCCGTGCCTCGCCGCCGTCGCGCCGGCATACGACATCGGGCGCGACGCAACGGAATTCACCGGACCCGGCGTGACCAGCCACTTCGGCCTGCCGGACGACCCGGACGTCCAGCGTCTCAGCGTGGCCGCGCTCCGACAGCCGACCGGGCCGGTGACCTAGCATCGAAGACGTGGCACTTCCCGATCCTCCCCCCGATTCCGCCCTGAACCGGCTCCCACCACAACCGGTATCAGGCACGCCCCGTCGGTCGAAGAAGGCGGAGGCGCAGCGCAAGGGCCGCGGCCGTTCGCCTCGACTGTCGCATGACGACTGGGTGAACGCGGCACTGGAACTGCTGGCCCGCGAGGGTGTCGCGGCAATCAAGATCCCCCGATTGTGTTCCGAGCTCGGTGTCACGAAGGGCAGCTTCTACTGGCATTTCGATGATGTGGACCAACTCATGGAGGCCATGGCCGACCGGTGGACCGCCGTGCAGGGCGAGGCGATCCGCGCGCTGAGCGCCATCGACACCATCCCGGTCGAACAACGCATCGAGATGATGACCACGCTGCTGGTCGACCACAGCACATGGGTTGTCGAAGCCACCATTCGCGAGTGGGCGCGCACCGACCCCACGGTAGCCGCCGCCGTGAACGCGCTCGAGCGCAAAGTCTTCGAGACCGTCCAGCAGACAATGCTGGAGATCGGTTTCGACGAGACACAGGCTCGCCTGCGCGCCGGCGCCATGGTCTATCTCGGCATCGGCCTGATACACGGACGAAACAGCATGCCCCTCCCCACGCCCGCGGAAGCCCACGCGGTCATCGACCTGCTCATCGCGCCCGTACCGCCTCCCGACCGACAATCATCGCGGTAATCCGGCTCGGAGAAGCGGCCTTCAGCGACCGAATGACCGGAGTACATGTGCCGGCCGCCGAAGGTTCGCTCGTGACCTGTCAGTTCTCGATCGGCAGTCCGGCTTCGGTCCAATCCTGAATGCCCTCACGGTATTTACGGACATTCGTGTAACCGAGCGCCTCGAGCGCGGCGGCTACTCGTCCGCTGTTGGGGCAGGCGGGATTCGAACAGTAGGTGACGATGGCCGCGCTCTTGTCGGGGAGTATTTGGGGCGCAAGGGTTTCCACGTCGGCTTCGATCAGGTTGAGCGCGCCGGGCAGGTGCGCCTTGGCATAGTACTCGGCGCCGAGCGCGTCGACCACGGTCACCGAACCCGCCTCTAGTTCCTTCACGAGATCCTCGCGGGTGATCAATTCGGTCATGACACTTTCCTCTCGATAGGCACTTTAAGGTGCGTGCGCACGCTACTATATACGTGCGTACGCACGCAACCTGTTAGGCTGTGGCGGTGCCGAATTCCACGAACCGCTTCCATCCGGCCGTCGATGCGTGGGCCGCGCTGCTCCAGGTGCACGCCGCATTGGTGCCGGAGCTCGACGCCGAGCTACGTCGCGCCACCGGTCTGCCCCTCGGTTGGTACGACGTGCTACTCGAACTGGATCGGCCGCAACGATTGCGCATGAGCGATCTCGGGGAACGCGTGGTGCTGAGTCGAACCAGGGTGAGTCGGCTGGTCACCGAGCTCGAATCGCACGGCTTGGTCGCTCGTGAAGCGAACCCGGACGACGGACGGTCGGCATTCGTCTCCATTACCGATGCCGGGCGACGCCGGTTGCGCGAGGCCGCTCCGCACTATCTGGCAGGTATCGAACGCCGATTCGACGGGGTCGACGCGGACGAGTTGAGGACTGTCACGGCAGTGCTGCGCAGAGTGCTCCGGCCGGCCGAAAACGGCGATCCGATCCACGGATCGAAGGGAGACGCCGAATCGAATACGGCCGGCGCGACATGAACCAAGTCGTCGAGGCGATGGGCGGCAATCGGGCACGGGCCGCGTGTCCGAGGCCGCCTCGGCATGGTTCTCGCCCGAGATATCGGCGGAACCGACCTCGCCCACACCCGAACCACCAAGTCCCGCAATAAGATAGGTGGTCTTCGAGGAACACGGCACCGGGTGATGGGCTCGGCCTGGTTCCCGGCAGCGGAGGCGCACTGCCGAGCGATCACAGTGCGGCAGCGGCCTCGGGCACGGATTCCGGGGCGGTGCCGCGCATGGTCGCCGCCGTGATGGCGGCGCCTGTCAGGGCGACGACCGCGGCTCCGAGGAATGCCGCGGAGAACCCGTTGGTGAGTTCGGGTACGTCACCGATCCGGTCGGCGCCGAACGCGGTGGCAACGGCGGTCATCGCGGCCAGCCCGACGGCCGAACCGACCTGGTAGCTGACATTGACGAGGCCGGCGGCCAGGCCGCCCTCTTCCGAACGCGCCGCGGAGATGGCCGTGCCGAGCGAGGGGATGAAGGCCAATGACATTCCGCTCGCGGCGACAAGAGACGCGGGCAGCACGTCGATCCAGAAATTGCCGGTGGGCCGGACCAGCGACATGATGCCGAGGCCGAGACCGAGTACGACCAGGCCGGTGACGATCATCGGCTTGGCGCCGAAACGCTGCATCGCTCGCGGTGCGAGCACCACCATGCCGAACATGATCAGCGTGGTCATCGGCAGCAGGGCGGCACCGGACGGGAAGGCGCTGTAGCCGAGGACCTGCTGTAGGTACAGGTTCAAGAAGAACCACATCGGCACCCACGCCGCACCCAGCAGCAACTGAGCGATGTCAAGAAGACACCGAGAGGGTCCGGCGGCGGCTGCGCGGAAGGTCGGACCTGGTGAACACGGCAGAGAGGTTGCGTAGAACGGGCTCGAAGGACGGCCGACAAGGACAGTAACTGGGTATACGCTGAAATAAGCCGTTCGTAATGTGGTCTACCTCACTGGCTGGGGTGTCATTGCTCGACCGATCCCGGCCACGCCGGTGTGGTGGTGGTCCAGCAAGGAGTCAGCTATGCAAGGTGGCACAAGAATCGCTATAGGGGTGGGTGTCGGTTACGTGCTGGGGCGCACGCGCAAGATGAAATTCGCACTGTCGCTGGCGGGCGCCGCGATGTCGAGGCGGTCCACGGGACTACCGTCCGAATTGCTGGGGCGCGGGAGTTCGCTGCTCAGATCGTCACCGGAGCTGACGCAGCTCACTGACGAGATCCGCGGGGAGTTGATGGGTGCGGTACGCACGGCGGCGGTGACCGCGGCGAGCAACCGTATCGACGCGCTCAACAATCGGCTACAACAGGGTCCGGCGCTCGTCTCGGGTGTTGGCGCCGAGGAGTCCGAGCCATCGGAGACCGAGCCATCGGGGACCGAGGACGAGGAATTCGACGCCACGCTCGAAGCCGAGGACTCGGCGGGCGAGGAGGTCGAGGACGCCGAGTCCGGTGGCGAGCGCGACGAGGAGGCGCCCCGCCCCGCCGCGCGGCCGAGTCGGCCACGGGCCGCGCGCAAGACCGCCTCCCCAACCACGCAACGAAGGTCGGGGTCGGCGGACCGCAAGTCCGCGGCCGCGCCCCGGCGCCGGGCTCGCGCCGATGCCGACGCCGCGCCGGTGCGGCGCACGAGGAGGTGAGACCGTTGGCGAAGACACTGCGCGACACGGCCGCCGGAGTCGGCAAGGCGGCCTCGCAAACTGTCGGCCGGGCTGCGGAGACCGCGACTCGCGCCGGGACGACGGCCCGCGAATCGACGTCCGCACCGACCGGACTGCTGCAACAATCCGTGCAGAATCTCGCCGGAACCCTGGCCGAACGCGCGGTGGCAGGGCTGTCGGACCGGGTTTCGAAGACCGCGGGTCGGCTCAACGAGTATGCCGAGACCGGGCAAGGGAGTCTGCTGGCGGCGGTCACCGGCGTGGAGAAGCTGGCAGGCGGCGCGTCGCCGCTCCAAGCCGCCATGAGCGGAGGGATGAGCAAACTCGGGCATACGGTCCGGGAGAAGTTCGAGGCGGTGAAGGAGTCGTTCACCGGGGGCGGCCGCAAAGGCGGGGGGAAGAAGCTGAAGCTGACCAATATCGTCGAACACATCGATGTCGGCGTGCCGATCGAGCTGGCCTACGACCAGTGGACCCAATTCGCGGACTTCCCGAAGTTCATGAAGAAGCTCGAACAGGTCGAGCAGGTCGAGGACCAGAAGCTCAGCTGGACCGGCAAGGTGTTCTGGTCGAGACGGACCTGGGAATCCACGATCATCGAACAGGTGCCGTTCGAACGGATCATCTGGCGTTCCAAAGGCGCCAAGGGCTATATCGACGGCGCGGTCACATTCCACGAGATCGCCCCGGATCTCACCCGCATCCTCGTCGTGCTCGAATACCACCCGCAGGGCGTGTTCGAGAAGACCGCGAATCTGTGGCGCGCGGCCGGACGGCGGTGTCGGCTGGAGCTGAAGCACTTCCAGCGCCACGTCATGACCGAGGCCGTGCTGCACGGTGACGACATCGTCGGCTGGCACGGCGAAATCCACGACAGCGAGGTCGTCGAGGACGACGAGACGGCACGTCGCGAGGAGGCCGATACCGACGAAGCGTGGACGGATACCGACGAAACCGACGAAACGGAGGAAGACGAGGCAGGCCCGTCGGACGAGGCAGCGGGCGAGGAAGACGAGGAGCGGCGCGAAACCGACGAGGAGCGACAACCACCGCGCCGTCGACCCGCTGCCCGCCGAAAGGTGACCCGTCGCTCGGGTGCGAAGCAAGGAGCGAACCGATGACCATAGAACCCGCGGCGGGCGGAGGCGGCTCCGCGACGTTGGCTCGACCGAATTCGTCGAGCCTGGCAGATGTCGTCGACACCATCCTCGACAAGGGTCTGGTCATCGACGCGTTCGCCCGTGTGTCGCTGGTCGGCATCGAATTGGTGACCATCGACGCGCGCGTGGTGGTGGCCAGTGTCGACACCTACCTGCGATTCGCCGAGGCGGTCGATCGGCTCGATATTTCCGGCAGCGAGCCGAAGGGCCTGACCGATATCGTCGGCGACGTCACCGAGGGCGCGTCGAAGCACAAGACCAAGGGCGCCCTCGAGGCGGCGGGCGAGAAGGTGTCCGACTTCCTCGACGACGTCGAGCACAAACGTCGGACCTCACGGCGGCCGTCCACCCGCGAGGAGCGGTGATGACGAGCGGCGTCTACGTATACGGCATCGTGCCCGCCGACGTCGAACCCGAACCCGATGTCACCGGTGTCGGCGATCCGCCCGCGCACGTGACGGTAGTCCGCCACGGCGAGATCGCCGCACTCGTCAGTCCGCTCGAGTCCACGCGGCCATTGGGCACGCCCGACGACCTCACCGCCCACGCCGAACTGCTGGACGGATCGGCCGCTGTCACGCCCGTGCTGCCGCTGCGATTCGGCGCGGTGATGACCGACGCCGACGCGGTGGAGGCCGAGTTGCTCGAGGCCAACGAGGATCGATTCCGCGCCGCGCTGGAGGAACTGGAGGGCCGGGCGCAGTACGTGATCAGAGGCCGTTACGTCGAAGACGCCGTCCTGCCGCGACTGCTCGACGAGAACGCCGACGCCGCCCGCCTGCGCGAGGAGATCCGCGGTCGACCGGCCGAGGCCACCCGCGACGCGCGGATCGCGCTGGGTGAGCTGATCAGTCGGGCGATCGAGAACGAACGGGCCGAGGACACCGCACGGGTCGTGACCGAACTCGAGGACCTCGATGTGCTGGTCAACCGGCGCGAACCCAGCCACGAGGAGGACGCGGTCCACCTCGCGGTGCTGATCCATTCGAGCAGACTCGAGGAGTTGGAGGACGTGGTGCGCAGGCTCATCGCCGACTGGGACGGGCGAGTGGAACTGGAGTTGCTCGGACCGATGGCGCCCTACGACTTCGTGACCGCGCCCGCCGCGCAAGGGTGAGGACATGGGTCTGCTCTCGTCGATCGTGCTGCTGCCGCTCGCACCGGTGCGCGGCGTGGTCTGGCTCGGCGAGATGATCCAGGACGAAGTCGAGCGGCAACTCCACGATCCGGCGCAACTGCGGCGCGAACTGGAGGAGATCGACAGGGCGGAGGCCGCCGGTCACCTGTCCCGACACGAGTGCGAAGAGGCACGGCAGGCGATCCTCGATCGCATGATCCGCCCCACCGGCGGCGCGATCGCCGCGGATGGGAAGGAGTGAACACGGTGGTCCGCAAGAGCGTGTCCGACGATCCCGACGATGATGCCGCGACACCGGAGAAGTCCGCGGCGACCGCCGGGCGAGCGGCCGCGGTCGCGGTCGCGCGTCTCGAGGAACTGACGTCGCGACAGATACAGGGCGTGACCCGCGTGGAACCCACCGAGGACGGCTGGCTGGTGGAGATCGAAGTGCTCGAGGATCGCCGCATCCCCTCCTCGGCCGACATGATGGCGCTCTACGAGGTGGAGATCGACTTCGACGAGGACCTGCTGGCCTACCGCAGGATCAAGCGCTACAGCCGCGGCAGTACCGACATCGATCCGAGGGGGCGGCGATGACGGTGGCCGGAGGGGGGTCGTATGCGCCGCAACCCTATGGCGGCGGTCATCAGTCCACCAACCTCGCCGACATCCTGGAACGAGTCCTCGACAAGGGATTGGTGATCGCGGGCGATATCCAGGTCAACCTCCTCGACATCGAACTGCTCACCATCAAACTGCGGTTGGTGGTCGCGTCGTTGGAGACGGCCAAGGCCGTCGGCATCGACTGGTGGGAGACCGATCCCTGGCTCAACAGCAAGGCCCGAACCCTCGAACGGTCCGATCGCGACCTCGAGCTCGAGAACCGGGAACTTCGAGACCGGATAGCCGAGTTGGAGGCGGCAGACGAGCGCCGCCAGCCCCTCGAACGCGGCCGATCCACCGAACGCGGCCATGAGCCGGGAACGCGACGATCGTGACCGACGATTCCGGCGTCTGGCTGTACGCGGTGACCGCCCGTGGCGACGACCGAGGGGCACCGGCCGAACTGACGGGTGTCGCGGGTGAGCCGCTGCGGACACTCGTCTCGGGCGAGCTGAGCGCGGTTGTCGGCTCGGTGCCCTCCGACGTCTTCGGCGAAGAACCCCTGCGCGCGCATTTCGAGGATCTGGCCTGGCTGGAGGCGACGGCACGCGCACACGACGCGGTCGTGTCCGCCATGGCGCGCCGAGGGCCGCTCGTCCCGCTGCGACTGGCCACCGTCTTCCGCGACGACGACCGGGTACTCGAGCTGCTTGACGAGCGACGAGCCGATTTCGAGGCGGCTCTCGACCTGGTGAGCGGCCGCACCGAATGGGGTGTGCGCGCGTACGGGGATCGCGATGCCCTTCGCGCGACCGTGGCTGAGGCCGCCGATCAGCGCGGCACGACGACACCGGGCGCCGCGTACCTGGCCCGGCGGCGCGCGCAACTGTCCGCCACGGAGAGCGTGGAACGCGATGCCGCGCGATGCACCGAGGAGATACACGCGCGTCTGGTAGAACACGCCGCGGCCGGACGACGTCAGCCGCTGACGGACCCGGCGGTGAGCGGACGACCGGACTGGATGCTGCTCAACGGGACGTACCTCGTCGACGACGACCACAGCGACGAGTTCACCGCGGCGGTCGCGATGCTCGATGCCGCCTATCCGGGCATCCGGCTCGAACTCACCGGCCCCTGGCCACCGTATTCCTTCGCGGGCG
Source organism: Nocardia arizonensis (assembly GCF_001310275.1). Taxonomy (GTDB): domain Bacteria; phylum Actinomycetota; class Actinomycetes; order Mycobacteriales; family Mycobacteriaceae; genus Nocardia; species Nocardia arizonensis. The sequence goes on along the minus strand of NZ_LGYZ01000084.1, from coordinate 135,532 downwards.
TCGAGCGGGAGCCGACATGACACGGTCCGTGCCTGTCGCCGCCGATCGCCGTGTCGCGCTGGTCGACCTCCTGGACCGGGTGCTCGCCGGAGGCGTGGTCATCTCCGGCGACATCACCCTCGCCGTCGCCGACATCGACCTCGTCCGTATCTCGTTGCGCGCCCTGCTCTCCTCGATAAGCGCCATGGCCGGGTCCGCGCCACGCGACGCGCTGGAACCGGACAGCGATGACTGAATTCGACGGCCTCACACCGCGAATCGACACGGACCCGGAATCGGTCGAGCGCGGGTTGGTCACGCTCGTCCTGACGCTGGTGGAACTCCTGCGGCAACTGATGGAACGCCAAGCGCTGCGGCGCGTCGACGCGGGTGATCTCACCGACGCCCAGATCGAACGCCTCGGCACGACCCTGATGGCGCTCGAACATCGGATGGACGAACTACGCGACCATTTCGGGCTCACCCCCGAAGACCTCAATATCGACCTCGGTCCCCTCGGCACCCTGCTGCCCCGCGACCCGCCCGATGGTGGATCCCGCTGACCCGGACAGACCCCGACGCGATGTCAGAGAATCGTCACGCGCGGCACGAGCCTGGCGGGCCCGCGACCGCATAGCGTCGCACGGGTGAACGATTCCAACGACGAACGGCGCGACGCGGCCGTCGGGCGATACTGTGCCGACACCTCGGGTCGGCCCCGGCCAACCCGCACCGGGCGATGAGCACCACCTTCGATCGCGCGCTGACCGGCGCGGAATGCTGGTTGCGCGCGGCCGACGGAACGACCTGTCCGCTGCCGACACGCCGCTGGCTGGGGGACGCCGACCCCGGCGACCTGCTCGCCGACCACGCCATGGTCAGCCTGTGCGGCGGGCCGACGATCGATCTCGGCTGCGGCCCCGGTCGATTGGTCGCCGCGCTGGTCCGCCGCGGCGTCGTCGCACTCGGGGTCGATATCTCCCCCACCGCCGTCGCGATCGCCAGACGTCGCGGGGCGCCCGCATTGAGACGCGATGTGCTCGGACCATTGCCGGGGACCGGACGGTGGTCGTTCGCGCTGCTCGCCGACGGCAATATCGGTATCGGCGCCGACCCCGCCAGGCTGCTGGCGCGGATCCGCCGATTGCTCGTCGCGGACGGGATCGCGGTGGTCGAATTCGACCGCCCCGGAACCGGGATGAATCTCAGGCGACTACGGCTCGAGACTCCGAACAGCACGGGCGCCTGGTTCCCGTGGGCGCACGTCGGCATGGAGTGCGCCGCACCGTTGGCACGGGCGACCGGTTTCCGTGTCCGCGCGAGCATCGAGGTCGGCGGACGCCATATCGCGGTGCTGCAACGCGCCCCGCTCGACGGGCTCCCGCGGGGGCTATAGTCCACGCCGGAGGTGTCCGCGGCGGAGTCGACCGGCGATGCCGCGGTTGCGGCAGAATGGGGTCCGGTCCGTACCTTGCGATGGAGAGAGGTCACTGTGGTGAGAAAGCGATGGAGCGACCTGAGCGAGCGCGAACGCGGATTCATCGTGGTCGCGAGCGTCTTCGACGGTATCGCGAAGATCGCCGCGCTGGTCGATCTCAGCCGCCGATCCGAGGAGGAAATCCGCGGTTCCAAGCGCCTCTGGGCCACCGTCATTCTGCTGGTGAACTCGGTGGGCGCCGTCCCGCTCGCCTATTTCCTCCTCGCGCGACGCACCCCGGACACGGACTGACACGATCGCGATCGGGACAGCGGCGTGAGCCCTACGTCGGATCGATGGGTCCGATCGAGCGCGGTGTGCGTGTGAGGGGATAGGCAGCCCATCGCAGGTCCATCCCGTCGGAAGTGTCGGTGACGAGGAGAAGTTCGCCTCGAAGCCTGCCCGCCACGGCACGGAAACGTCCGGGTTCCTCCTCGGTGAAACGGGTGTCGCTCGCGGTCGGATCGACGGCGAGGTGCGAGTGCAAACCGTCCGCTTCCCAGCGGAGGATCGTTTCGTCGGCTTCGCACCACCAACTGCCGAGCATGGGTTCGATATGCGGCGGGCACAGTGCCGGATACCACTCCGCGGGTGTCGGCGCGGATTGTTCGCCGAGGGCTTGGATCAGTATTTCCGTTGCGAGAGCGGCGGGTTCGACACCACGGGCGATATTGGCCAGCACCGCGACCGATATGCCGGTGTCGCGATCGAGGACCAGCGCGGACCGGAAGCCCGGCATCACTCCGGTGTGACCCGCGACGATGCCGTGGTCGTGCCGTTCCAGGGCGAGACCGAGGCCCCAGCCGCGGGTCCAGCCGGAAGCGTCGACCATGGTGTGCGGGGTGTGCATCTGCTCGACGACGCCGCCGGAAAGCACGGCCGGTTCTCCCCCGGCCAGCGCGTAACCCCACCGCAGCAGATCGGTGGAGGTGGACCACAACTGGCCTCCGACACCGATCGCTCCCTGATCCATCACCGGTTCGCGATGCACCCGCGCCACGAACGGGTCGAGCCGATACCCGACGACGGCATTGTCCGGCGGCGCCCACGACGTGGTGGTGAGCCCCAAGGGGCGGAACAACATATCGGTGATCACGGACTCACACGACCGGCCGCACACCGATTCGATCACCTGCCCGAGAATCGCGTACCCGAGATTGGAGTAGTGCCACCGCCGACCCGGTTCGGCGACGAAGGCGACCCGCGAGAACACTTCCCGGAGTTCGGCCCGCGACGGCCCGCGCATGGTCACCCACATATCGGTGGGCGCTTCCCGTTGCAGACCACTGGTATGTGACAGCAGCATGCGCGGACTCACACGCCCGAACGGGGTGCCGGGCAGATGCTTCTCGACCGGTTCGTCCAACCCCAGATCACCGCGCTCGGCCAGCAGCAGCGTCACCGCGGCGGTGAAACTCTTGGTGACAGCACCGATTCGGTAAGCGCTCTCACCCGTCGCGACCACACGATTCTCGACATTCGCCTCCCCCGCCACGGCGACCGCGCGCGGCTCCCCGCGCATGCCCACCGCCGCGAGCAGGCTCGGTATCCCGGCATCGGCCCGAAGGTTTGCCACTCGGGCCGACAATCTGGTGTGGAAGTCGCTGTCCATCGGTTCCTTCCGGTCGACACCAGCATCGCACACTCGGCCTTCGCGGTCCGCTCACGCGAATACGGAGACTTTCGCCCTTGGTTGCCACGGACACGCCGAACCCATTGCCGAGGCCACCTTTCGGCGATCTCGACGCCCCGGTAGGCCGGTGGGAGGATGTCGGCTGCTCGCGTGCCCGCCGCGGAATGCATGGGCACGCGAGCCCCGGCGCTCGCCCGACCCCTCGCCGAGCGATACGCGGGTCCGTCGGCATCGCTAGTGCGACACAGGATGGGGTGCCTCGACCAGTCGGACCTGCATCTGCTTCCAGAGCAGGATCACCGCCAGCTCCCAGAGGATCCCGAGTCGATCGGCGCAGCACCGGGCCCGCGCCTGAGCGAAGCGATCGTCGACGGCCGCGGGAACGCTGACGATCTCGTCGAGTTCCATTCCCGCCAGTGCTTGTTCGCGTGTGAGTCGCCGGTCGGGCAGCCAGGTGAGCCGCCACACGGCTCCGTGGCCGTCGGCGACCCGATAGGCCCATTCGGGAGTTATCTCGCTGGTGATGGTCCAGTCAGTGGCGTGAATATGCACGCTCACCTCCGCTTCGAAGAAGTCCGGCCGGGCGCCGGAGTGCGGTATCGCGTAGTGATCACCTTCCCGAGAATGGCGCCGGATACGACGGGTGGCTCCCGATGCTCGCGGTCCGTGAGTGTTCTGCACGCATCGCGTGCATTCTCGGGCGCCGCATCGACAATCGCCCCGAAGCGCCGATACGCTCGCGGAATGCTTCTCCCGAGTGGGATAGCCCCCTTGATATCGGCAGCCCGGCCCGATCGCGGGAACGACCGAGGACGTCCGGATAGAATCCGGGTAACCTGGGAAGATCCGCCACGCCGGGGAGGCCGGAAGGGCAGTGACGAATCAACACAGCAGTACCTGTGGGCGCCGCCTGGCCAATAACGTAGCGGCGTCGGGCGGTTCGAAGCACGACGCCGCGTCGGCCATTCACCGGCACTGCCATGTCTCACTCCTGCGGGCCCATCGCATCGCGAACGGTTTCACTCTGGTCGAGGCGACCGAACGACTGAAAGAAATACTGCGCACGCGCGGCACACCGCGCGAAGGTCTTGCGCACCAACGCATGTCGCAATGGGAGACCGGTCGCGATATGCCGACGTCCTGTTATCTGGACGCCCTGTGTTTCCTGTATCGCTCCCGGCCGGACCGGCTCGGATTCGGAAACGACTATTCCGAGCCCGAATCGGTTCTCGAACCCAGAATCGAGGAAGCCGTGAACCGACGTCATTTCCTCAGCTCGGCCGCGGCCAGTTCGGTCCTCATGTCGACGCCGCCATCGATCGCGGCACCGGGTGGATACGAGGACATCGTGCCCGCACACGGCCGGTCGATGCTCGCCTATGTCACCCTGCTCGAAGAACTCGTCGAGGAAAGCGGATATTCGCTGTACACCGCCTCGCCCGCGGAATTCGTTTCGGCGCGAATGGTCGATCTCGGTCGCGTGGAGGCGAGTCTGCTCACCGTCACCTCGTCCGATCTCCAACGACGACTGCACCGGGTGTTCGCCAAGAACGCCGGATTCATCGCCATTCGTCTGAACGACGTCGCGGGCATGGAGCACACCTTCGAATGGTTCGGCATCGCGCGCCGTGCCGCACGGCGCGCGGATGATCCGGCGGTCGAAGCATGGGTCGCGGGACACATCTGCGATGCGTGCACCTGCTACGGGCAGTCGTTCAACGCGGGTCTCGCCGCCGCGCAGATGGCACAGGCGGCGGGCGGCGACGCTCCGAACGCCGCCGCGGTATTCGGCTATCTCGCCGAGGCGGGCGCCCGCGCTCGAACCGGTAGCCGCCGTGCGGCTTTGGACGCCATACGCAAAGCCGATCGGATGTTCGCCGCGTTGCCGGACTCGGAGACCGTCGCCGACGGACTACACATCACCGAGTACTTCCTGCGCTGGCATCAGTCGAATGCGCTGACCGTCATCGGCGAGCAGGCGACGGCCGATATCCTGCGCGCTCGAGCATTGGAACTACCCTTCGCCCGGCAGGACGAGGTCGGCCGTGCGCTACTGCGTCTGGACGAAGCCGAGTTGCGGATGGGTGCGGGCGATCTCGACGCGGGATGTAGTGCGATCACCTCGATGTGGGAAGCCCTGCCCGCCGAGTTCAGAGTCGGTCAGATCCCGCGGCGTGTGCTGCGCATCATCGACGGTGTGAAACCCGCCCACGCACAGAGCCGGGAGATCCGCAGATTACGTGATTGGCTCGAATCATCGACTTCGCCGGAAAGTATCAGGGCCGACCGCGACTCGAGGTTCGACCGGTCGGCCCTGACGTGATCGCCGATCGCCTATTCGACGAGGAACTCGTCGGTGCCGTCGCGGAGGAAGTTCAGAATGGACCGGACTGTCCGTTCGGCCATGCCATCGCGGGCGTCGTGTGTCAGCGAGGCGATTCCGCCGGTGATCGACAGCGGACTCGGCTGCATCTTCTTCAGTTCCCATGTGACCGGCAGGTCGTCACGGTAGAACCCGTCGAAGGCGGCGGCCCCGAGCCGTCCCGAATTCAGATGTTCGAGCAGACCGTACGGATCGACGACCTCGGCGCGGGCGGTATTGACCAGCACGCTCCCCTCCGAGAGTCGACAAAGCTGGTCGTCGCCGATCAGCCCGGCGGTTTCGCGGTTTCCCGGAGTCATCACGATCACCGACTCCACCGTCGAGAACAGCTCGGTCAGTTCGCGATAGGTGATGCCGAGTGCGTCCTCCACATCCCGCTTGCGAGTGCGGCTGTAGTAGCAGACCTCCGCGCCGAAACCACGGGTCAGAATTTCGGCGATCCGCGTGCCGATGCCGCCCAAGCCGATGATTCCGACGGAATGGCCCCGGACGTCTCGCAGCTTCTCCTCGTCACCGTCGAGACCGTTGGAGTACTGGATCGAGTACTCGGTGAGCCTTCTGCGGCAGTTCAGCAACTGCCCGATGGTGAACTCGGCCACCGAGTTGCTGGAGATGTTCGGTGTATTCGTGACGCGGATGCCGCGTTCGCGAACGGCGTCCACATCCATGAAACTCTCGTACCCGACACCGAGGAACGCGATGAGTTCCAGGTCGGGAGCGGATCGTATGACTTCCGCTGTCGCGACTTCGTTCCCCCCGAGCAGATATATCCGCACATTGTCGAGCGCTCGGATCAGTGCGTCCTCGGTACGGAGCTCCTCGGCGACAGTGCGAACCACGCACCCCTCGCTCTCGAGCTGCTTCAAGAATTTCGGATCGATACTCGAACCGGTAACGAGGACTATTGGCGACTTCTGCATTGTGAATACCCCCGATCGACCGTTGCGGTCGTCGATACTGCTACTGCGATATTGTTCGAGCCCGTTGCCCTGTCGAGCTCGGGTGCTACACCTCCAAATTCCGGATCGACTATCGGCGGTCAGTTCGCGAGAGCTGCCCGCACCGCAGGTGAGGTCAAGATATCGGCCGCGCGGAATATATGGGATTCGGGACGGGCCAGCGACACTCGAACCCGAGTCGTGTCGGCATTTTCGCCGGACCAATAGAATTTGCTGACCGGCAACAGCGCCAGTCCGTGGCCGTGCAGCTCGTTTACAAATGCCACATCGTCGCCCGGAAAGCCGGCGGGAATTTCTACGAGCGCGAAGCTCAAGGCCGTCGTGCCGGTCAATCCCAGCTCCCGCATGGCGGGCAACAATATCTTCGCATTGCGATGTATCGCCTGCTCGATGCGCCGGGAACCCCGATCCGCGGTGATCACCTCGGTGCAGAGATGGAGGCTGATCGGCGACACGTTCAACGTGATCTCGGCACCGATTTCGCGGACGGACTCGCGGAGATCCTTGTTGCCCGTGACGACCATGGACACCTTGCATTCGAGGGTCGACCATATCTTGCCGGTGTCCTCGACAGCGAGCACCATCGGGTGGTTCTCGACCAGTGCGTCCAATGCCGGGTCGGGATCGCCCAGGAACTTGAACGTGCGGTCGACGACGAGCACGGTGTCGTGGCGGTCGAGTATGCGACCGAGCTGCGCCCAGAGCTCGGGGTCGGGATGCCATCCGGTGGGATTGTTGGGAGCGCACAGGAATACGGCGTCATGGGTCCGCGCGGCGCCCAGAATCTCCTCGGCGTTCTCGCCGATCGGTGTCATCGTCACCCCTGCCCGTTTCAGCAGCAGTGCCAGACTGTCGAATGTCGGCTCGATCAGCGCCACCCGTCGCCGATCCTCGGCGGCGAGCACTTTCGCGACCGCGTCGATCGCCAGGCTCGCGGAGGGAAAGAAGACGACATCCCGATGCGGTAATACGGAACCGTTGCGGATCAGCGCGTCGAGGAACGCGGACTCGAGGTCGTGTTGGCTCGCCGCGGCGAGCGTCTCCAATAATTCCGGAGTGAAGCTCACCGAATCGGGACGGAGCTTGGCGTGACCGTCTGCGAGATTGCATTCCACCTGGAGGCCCGCCGTTTCATATTCGGTAAGGGTCGGCGGCCGTCGCAAAACAGACCTCATGGTCGTATTCCTTGTTTTCGAGCATGGCAGTACAGCCAGCTGCATGTGGATATCGGTCGATGATGATCAACAATGTGGCGCACGGATAGCGCCCACTACCTCGTTTCCGCCGTGTATGGAATACTCCTCACTTCCAACCACGGTGTGCACTCCCATTGCCTGACTTCACGGTAGCGGCGAGCGCTCGGCCGTGGCAAGCTCGACGCGTCGTAGCGTTATAGAGCTCTATATTGTGAATATTGTCGGTCGGGGGACCGGGGCCGACATCCTGTGGTGGAGGTAATGATCTTGACGCAAGAGCCACGGCCCGTTGCGTTTCCCGCAACCCTGCGCTCGCTTATCGAATCACCCACGGTATCGAGTAGTAGAAAAAAGTTGGCGCGCGCGCTTCACGTCAACGAGGCGACGGTGTCGCACTATCTGCACGGTCGAGCGAAACCGAGTTTCGACGCACTGATCGGCATCGCGCAGTTCTTCGACGTGAGCATGGACTATCTCATCTTCGGCGAACGTCCCGACGCGGTGATCGGCGACGAGTCGACGCTGATGAAAGCCCAGATCCGATTGGCCATCGCCGAGGCCAGCGACCTCAGCGGCCGCCATCTCGACATGTTCTCCCGCATCGCGCGGACGCTACAGAACGAGATCGACTCCACGGCCCGCAAGCTGGCCGAACTCGGCGACTATTCGGCCCCGGTCGGCTTCGTGACCAATGCCGAGGCCATCGGGATGGAGACGTGCACCCGCCGCGTCAGAGTGATGACCCGGATCTTTCAGTCCGATATCAGCGACGGTGAACCCGGCCCGTTCTTCGAGGTGGTCGTGAGCAACCTCAATCAGGGACGGACGTACGAGTATCTGCTCTACGGTGAAATAGACAGGCTGAGCCCGCAGGTCGATCGACTGCGGGAGTTGATCGAGCGGGCAGGAGTGCCCAAGGAGATCGTACGAGAGAACATTCAGTTCAGGCATATTCGACAGGAACTGGTGTGCGCGGTCTGCATCCTCGATCTCGATCTGGCACTGGTGGAACAGCGCGAGCCGATCCTGCGTGAGCGCCACCGCGGAGGTATCACCGCCGAAGGGGTCTGGGCATACATGAATGTCCAGCGTGACGACGCCCAAGGCGGATTCACCATCGAGCCCGTCTATCTGGAGTCGGCACTGCGGCAGTTCGACCGCGACTGGAACGCCGCCCGTCGCGTCTGAATCACCGAATTCTTCTCCGGCACCGAATCGAGAGCCGATCCGATCGCCGCCCGCGCGACCCGGACTATGGCGATCGGGAGGCGTCTATGGCGCGCAGTTGTTCGGGCCGCACCGCTCGCAGAACGGCCAGGGTGGCGGTGACGGCCAGGTCGCTGGCGGCGTCGATACCGGCGCCCGCGACGATGACGGCGCGGTAGGCGATGTCGAGGCTGATACCGAGGAGCATGGTGGCGAGGGTGTCGGCGCCGCCGTGGATGGGGGTGCCCTGTTCGGCGTAGTTGGCGCGCAGGCGGTCGGCGATGCGCGGTTCGAGGGCGGCCGACAGTTGGCGACCCGGGTGCGTGTCGGCGTACCGGTTGTCGAGCAGGACACGGAATCCCTGCGGATTGCGGCGGGCGTAGACGAACAGCGATTCGACCGAGTACCGGGCGCGCTCGCCGTACTGCATCGTCTCGCCTCTGTCGTATATCTCGAACATCCAGGTGGTGAGGGCGTCGAGTTCACGGTCGATGACGGCGTCCACGAGGGCGTCGCGGGAGCCGAAATGGGCGTAGAGGGTCACCCTGGAGGTGTCGGCACGCTGGGCGATGGTGTCCATGGTGGCCCGGTCGACGCCCACTTCGGCCATCACCGCGCAGGCGGCGTCCAGCAATTCGGTGTCGGTGGGACGGTTGCGGGTGCTGCGGCGGGTGGACGCGGGCTTCCGACGGCCCGCGGGCCGGGTGTCGGTCACGCTCCCTCCCTCGTTGCCTCGACGCTGTCGCACATGCGGTCGGCGTCGTTTCACCTCCGGTCGGACACGGACTCCTCGAGGTTACCGAAATACGCCGCCTCGACCATATCGCGGCGGGCGCGCAGCTCCGACGCCGAGCCGGTCAGCGCGACCCTGCCGTGGTGCAGCACGACCGCCGAATCGGCGATCGACAACGCGAGCTCGATATGTTGTTCCACCAGCAGCACGGCCATGTGCCGGTCGTCGGCGATCGTGCGCAGCCGCGGCAGCAGATCCTCCACCGCGATCGGTGACAGGCCGAGACTGAGTTCGTCGATGAGCAGGATCTTCGGTTGGCACAACAGTGCTTTCGCCAGTGCGAGCATCTGTTGTTCGCCGCCGGAGAGCGTGCCGCAGCCGCGCGAGCGCATCGTGGCGAGTTTGGGGAAGTAGTCGAAGACGTCCTCGACGGACGGGCCGTTCCTGCGGCGCGCCAGGCGCAGATTGTCGTCGACCGACAGGCGATGGAACACCCCGCGGCTGTCGGGGACCAGAACGACGCCGCGGCGCGCATTGCGCTCGACGCGGCTGTCCAGTGGCGCGCCGAGTGCGGTGATCCGGCCCGCCAGCAGCGGCAGCGCGCCGACCGAGGCCAGCAGTGTCGTGGTCTTGCCCGCACCGTTCGGTCCGAGCAGCGCGAGGATCTCGCCCGGTCGCACGCGGATATCCAGATCGCGCACCGCGGGGACGCCGCCGTAGCCGACGGTCATCCCCTCGATGCTGAGAGCCGGATTCGCCTCGCGCGCCGGTGATTCGGATGTCGCCGGACTTGTCATACGGTCTCTCCTGCGGGTCGGGCGGCCGGTGCCGGGTCGGTGCCGCCGGTGCCGGTGGTGCCGGTGGTGCCGGTGGTGCCGAGATAGGCGGCGATCACCCGTGGGTCCTCGCGGATCACCTCGGGTTCACCCGCGGCGATGACGACCCCGAAGTCCAGGACGTAGAGCCGACGACAGATGTCGAGCACCAGCGACATGTCGTGGTCGATGAGCAGCACGCCGATGCCCGAGGCCGCGATCCGACGCAGATGCGACCCGAATTCGCGGCTCTCGTGTGTGTCGAGTCCGGCGGCGGGTTCGTCCAGCAGTACCACCTTGGTGCCGCCGACGAGCGCGCGTGCCACGCCGACCAATTTCTGTCTGCCGAGGGTCAACTCGCCGGGCCGCTGGTCGGCGACACCCGGTACGCCCACCAATTCCAGTGCCGCGTCGATGGTTTCACCGGGCGGGGCGGATCCCTTGACGATATCGCCGAAGATCGAGCGCAGGCCGGTGGGCTGCACGGCGACAGCGAGGTTCTGCGCGACGGTGAGATCGCCGAACAACTCCCCCGCCTGCCAGGTTCGGGCGAGTCCGGCGCGGCGGCGGCGATGCGGGCCGAGCCGGTCGAGTGCCACACCGCCGAGGGTGACCCCGCCGGTGGACCTGGTGAATCCGGTGACCGCGTCCACGAAGGTCGTCTTGCCCGCGCCATTGGGTCCGATCAGGCCGACGATCTCCCCTGACTCGACGGTGATATCGATCTCGCTGTTGGCGACGACGCCGCCGTATCGCACCGACAGGCCGTGCGTGCGCAATGCGGGCCCGTTGTTGTCAGACATGAACCGGCGCTTCCTTTCCGGTGTCCGAGGCGTGCTCGTCCGCGACCGTGCGGCCAGCGCGACGCGCTCGCACCGCGGTGAGGCGTTCGAGCGTCGACGCGATCGCCCCCGCGATGCCGACCGGATTCAGCACAGCCATGAGCAGCAGTACTCCCGCGGCGATGAGGTCGTAGTATTCACCGAGTTCGAGGGTCTGGTTGAGGAAGACGTAGCCCACGCCGAGCGGGCCCGCGGTGCCGGCGATGAAGGCGCCCGTGACCGAGGTGATGCCGCCGACGTAGGTCATCGCCAGGACCGTCAGCCCGATCACCACCGTGAACGACCCCGCCGACAGCTGACCCCGGCTGTAGCCGATGAGGCAGCCCCCGATGCCCGCGAGGAAGGCCGAGACGGCGAAGCCGAGCAGTTTCGTCGCGGCGACGTCGATTCCGACCGATGCCGCGGCGCGCTCGTTGGATCGCACCGCCAGCAACGCCCGACCGGTCGAGCCGGCCATTATCCGCATCACCGCCAGCGTGCACAGTGCCACCACCACCAGGACCATCAGCGCGAAGCGCAGGGTGACGAGGTCGGTGCCGTCGCGGACGCCAAGGTCGACACCGAACAGGGTGGGGTCGGAGATGAGGTTGCCCCGCGCGGGGGTCAGCGACGGATTGTTGAACACGAAGCTCTGGATCGCCAGCGCGGCGGCCAGGGTCACCACCGCCAGTTGCGCGCCGCGAATGCGCAGCGCGGGCACGCCGACCAGGATGCCGAGGGCGGTGGCGGCCGCGGCTGCGAGGATCATGCCAAGCGGGAACGGTATGTGCCACCCGTCGGCCAGTTTCGACAGCGCGAATCCCGCCGTACCCGCGAAAGCCATACTGGCCAGGGAGATCTGGCCCAGATACCCGGTGAGCAGCACCAGCGACAGCGCGATCAGCGACAAGATGATCGAGGTGACGACGCCGTAGCGCCAGGTACCCGTGGTCGCGACGATCGCGACGACCGCGACCGCGATCACCGCGAGCGTCGGCACGACACGCAACCGCGGGATGCGCACGGCGGGCATCTGCACCGCGCCGAGCGATCCGCGCGCCGGAATCCGGCCGCCGAGCAAGAACAGCGCGATGACGACGATGACGAACGGCACCGCGTCGCCGAGTCCGGCCTGTGCCCAGTTCGGCCAGAAGTCCTTGGTGTCGACCCACAGCAGCACCGCCTGGAACGACCCGAGCACCAGCCCGGCCGCGCAGGCCACGGCGAACGACGACAGGCGGCCGACCAGCGCCGCGGCCAGTGCCGGGATCACGTAGAAGGTGTAACTGGTCTCGTTGAGTCCGATGGTGAACGCGGCGAGCACGCCGATGAGACCGCACGCGGCGCCGGTGAGCGTCCAGACGATCGCGGCGAGCCGGTCGGGCGAATAGCCGGTCAGGCGTGCGGCCAGTTCGTCCTCCGAGCCCGCGCGGGTCGCGATGCCCGCCGTGGTGAGCGTGAAGTACGCCTTCGAACCTATGGCCACGGCGATGGCGACCCCGGCCAGGATCAGGTCGGAGACATTGACCACGGCGCCGGCCACCGTCACCGTGTTCTCCGGCAGAATCGGTGTGGCGAAGAGATTTTCGGTGTCGAAGCGCAGGCCGACAAGTGCCTGGATGAACAGCATGAGCCCGACCGAGGCGACCACCTGCGCCAGTACCGGCGCGTGCCGCAGCGGACGGAACACCGCCACATGCGCCAGCAGCGCCCACGCCGCCGCCGAGCCGACTCCCAGCCCGATCGCGGCGGCCATCGGTGTCGGATGGGCCGCGCTGCCGAGGGGGATGTCGCCGATCGGCAGGACGAAGGTCCCGTCGGTGCGCAGCGCCGCCACGACGTAGACGGCCCACAGCGCGAACGCGCCCTGCGCGAAGTTGATGATTCCCGTGGCGGCGTGCACCCCAACCAGCGAGGAGGCCAGGACGGCGTAGACGGCGCCGGTCGACAGACCAAGGAAGACGAATTGCAGGAACTGGCCCATATGCCCGATTTCTCTTCGATAGTCGAACGATGGGCAGGCGGCTCGTCGCGCCGAACCTGCCCACCGCGGGACTTGTCGGTCAGGCCGCGCCCGGGATCAACTTCAGGACCTCGGGGCTCGGGGTGATGTACCCGCCGGTGACCGGCGCCTGCTTGCGGTCACCGGTGACCTCGAACAGCAGCATGTCCGTGGTGCAGTTGGGGGTGGTGGCCTTACCGCAGGTGAGCTTGGGGCCGAGGAAGCTCTGGTAGTCGGTCAGTCCCTTGAGCGCGGCGAGGATCGCGGGCCCGGTGAATTCGGCCGGAGCCGCGGAGTTCAGTCCCTGGGCGAAGTCGACGAAGGTGGCGAAGGTGCCGTAGGCATAGAAACCGGCTGTGCCACCGGCCTTTTCGACGAACTGTTCGGTGGTCTTCAGATTCGACTTCGCGGGTTCGGGTGCGGCGTCGACGGCGGGCGGCAGCCACACCGGGGAATACGCCTGCGCGCCGACGGCCTGTGCGCCCATGGTCTGCACGAATTCGGTGCACGCGGCGAGGAATACCGTGCCCGAGTACTTCACGGACTTCAGCGCCTGGGCGAGCTTGTTGCAGGTGTTGTCGTTCGGCGAGGTCATCAAACCGCCCGCGGCGGGGGAACCGTCCGCGATGGTGGTCGCCAGCGCGGTGAAGTTCGGTCCCGCGGCCGGGTAGTACGCGCTCTTGACATCGATGCCGAGCTGCTTGCCCAGCGGGGTGAGCAGGTTGTCGAACACCTGATGCGCCTGGGGCAGATCGGCGTTCACCAGGGTCAACGAGTTCTTGCCCGCCTGCTTGAGCGACTGGAGGAAGCCGACGAGGAAGGCGGCGGGCGGCGGTCCGAAGTACACGCGGTTCTCCACGACGGCGGCGGTCGCGGTGTTGAACGGGATCTGGCCGACCATCGGAATACCGGCGGAGGTCAGAATCGGCATGGCGGCCGAGGATTCGGCGTTGTAGCCGTCGATCGCCGCCACCACGCCCGCCTGCACGAACTGGTTGGCGCAGGAGATCGTGGACTCGGGCGAGGTGTTGTCGATACCGCAGTCGACGACGTCGATCGGACGGCCCTTGATGCCGCCCATCTGATTGTTGATGTAGTCGACGGCCGCGTTCTTGCCGGTGGTCACGCCCGCTTGGGTCGCCGGACCCTTGGACGGATTGAACAGGCCGACCTTGATCGGCTCACCACTGGCCTTGATACCCGGTGCGGTGGCGCCGGTCGCGCCGCCCGCGTCGGAACTGCTGTCGTCACCGCACGAGACGACGGAAAACACGCACGCGACGGCCAACGCCGCCGCCGCGATTCGGCCGGTTCTGATACCCATTCTGAATGCCTTTCCAGGCCGGTCGTGCCCGCGATCAGCGCCGGGCCACCCCGTCGAGCTCCGTATTTCCGCACCGGATCGCATCATCGACGTTTCCGGCGACCCGATCGTCATGTGATCTGGGCCACTAGAAGCTAGCTCAGCCTTACATGAGTGTCAAGCTAAATCCGCGTGTTTCATTTGCGGGTGAAATGCGAGTTAGATGCCCCATGAGCGACAGCACTCCGCCGACCCGAGCCCATCGACACGGCCACCACGGCACCCGCCTGCGAATGACCGGCGACCTCCGCCCGCACCTTTATGTTACCGACAACCCGCACTTGCGTCCTCTGCGGCGACCGAAGAGGTCCACTTGCCCATCGAGCAAAAGCACTGCCTCACACGTCAACTTCTTCCATAACGCTTCCGAAAATCGAGTGCACGCGGTTATTATGTTAATGATAATTCTCTCACAGAGGAGCGCGATGATGCGTACACCCCTTCGTCTCGTGGCAGGCTCGGTCGCGGCGGCGACACTCGTCGTCACCGCCGCCGGCGCGACGGCCGAACCGATCGACTCCGCGCCAGCGCCCGCCCGAGTGGCGCAAGCCGCACCGGGAACCGGCTCGTCCGCGCTCGACACCGGATCGACGGCGGCGAACACGGCCGTGTGGTACATCCAGCACGGCGATGTCATCGGTATGCTGCTCCTGCTGGCGGGCACCCCCTTCGTGGCCCTGACCAGCGGCGTCTGCGACCTGATCACGCTGTCGGGATTCCGTAGCCCGTGCGCGACGGCGACCAAGTGAACGACGGCCGTTCCGAAGCTCGCGGGAAACGAGCCACGCGGGCGTAGTCTTCGACGCGTGCGCCGGTGGCGGGTCGGCCGATTCCGCCACCGGCGCACGCGTGACCTGCACCGCGGGCCACGGCGGCCACCGCCGCTTCCGTAGCATCGACTCGTGCGTAAGCTTCTGCGCTCGGTGTGGGACGAACCACGGGCACCGAATCCGCCGCGCCGGACGTGGCCGGATCGGGCGCTGGTCGCGGTGTGCGCCGCACTGGTGGTGCTGGAAGTCCTGGTGCGCGCGGAACTTCCGCATCGGATGTTGTGGGCCGTGGTCGCACTGGCGATCCTGCCGACCTTGTTGTGGCGGCGGACACGGCCGTTGCCGATGGTGTCCATCGCCTTCGCCGTCTCGGCGGCGGGCACCGTCCTGGCGGGCGGTGAGCAGTCCGGATTGTTCACCCTGGCGGTGATGCTGCTGTTGCCGTTCGCGCTGCTCCGCTGGGGGTCGGGCCGCGAAATCGTGCTCGGAATGGCGATTGTGCCTCTCAGCACCGGTTTCTCCATGGCGGTTTCGCATCTCGCGGCGGCGGATGTCGCGGGCGCAGCGATCGTGCTGTTCGCGGTGACGACGCTCGGCGTGGCACTGCGGTACCGGGCGCGAGCCAAGGCGCGTGAGCTCGACCAGGTCAAACTTATCGAACGCGAACGGCTGGCCCGCGATCTGCACGACAGCGTCGCGCACCACGTGTCGGCGATGGCGATCCGGGCGCAGGCGGGTCTGGCGACGGCGGCGGCACGACCCGACGCGGCCATCGACGCACTGCGCTTGATCGAGGCCGAGGCCACCCGCGCGCTCCGCGAGATGCGCGCGATGGTGCACATGTTGCGGGCCGACGGGTCGGCGCCGGACGCGGTCCTGAGTCCCGGCCCCGGTATCGGCGATGTGGCGGAGTTGGCCCGCGAGGCCGGGCACGGGCCGCCGGTGGATGTCGAGATACGCGGCGAGACAGCGGATCTGTCGGCGGCGGTCGGGACCGCCGTCTACCGGCTCGCCCAGGAGTCGGTGACCAATGCCCTGCGCCATGCGCGCAACGCGAGCCGCGTGCGGGTCCGCGTCGAGACCGACGGCGCCGCAGTGTGTCTGATCGTCACCGACGACGGTGATCCCACGCGCGGACTCACCTCTCCCGGCTACGGTCTGCTCGGAATGCGCGAACGCGCGGCACTGCTCGGCGGCACCTGCGAGGCGGGTCCGCGTCCCGGCGGAGGCTGGCGGGTGCGCGCGGTGCTGCCGATCACGCAGGCGCCGCGATGACCGGGAATCTGCGAGTGCTCGTGGCCGACGACCAGGAGATCGTCCGCACCGGGCTGGTGATGATCCTCGATGCCCAACCGGGGATCGAGGTCGTCGGCACGGCCGCGGACGGGCTGCGAGCGGTCGAACTCGCGCGGGAACTGCGTCCTGATGTGTGCCTGTTCGATATCCGCATGCCGCGGATCGACGGCATCGAGGCGACCCGGCGTTTGGCCGGGCCCGCCGTCACCGACCCGCTCGCCGTCGTCGTCATCACCACCTTCGACCTCGACGAATACGTCTACGCGGCCCTGCGCGCGGGTGCGCGCGGATTCCTGCTGAAGGAGGCGGGCCCGGATATGCTCGCCCAGGCCGTGCGTGCCGCCGCGAGCGGTGACGCGCTCATCGCACCCAGCGTCACCGCGCGACTGCTTGCCGCCTTCGCCTCCGGCGGACCGAATCCGACATCGCCACCACCGAGCACGCCGCTGACCGCGCGTGAGGAGCAGATCCTCGCGGTCGTGGC
Organism: Nocardia arizonensis; assembly: GCF_001310275.1. Classification (GTDB taxonomy): domain Bacteria; phylum Actinomycetota; class Actinomycetes; order Mycobacteriales; family Mycobacteriaceae; genus Nocardia; species Nocardia arizonensis. Next base: position 118,415 of record NZ_LGYZ01000084.1, on the reverse strand, counting down.
GCGCGGGCGCACCAACAGTGAGATCGCGGCCGAACTGCACATCAGCCTCAGCACCGTGAAAACGCATATCGCCGGTCTGATGGCCAAATTGGGCGCGCGCAATCGGGTGGAGATCGTCATCTGGGCCTACGAGACGCGCCGGGTCGCGCGCTGAGCCGTCGGCCGAAAGTACGACCGCGCCGTCGCACCATCGGACGAGGCGATTCGAGCCGTCGGACCGATGTCCGGCGACGCGGAGATCGCCAGAATTTCCGGTATGGTCTCATCTGCTCGTTCGAATCGGCTCGTACCCATCGGGCTGGTCCTTCTCGGCGCGATTCCGGTGCTCGCGGGCGGTATTCGCGTCGCCGAACTGTCCGGGACGGCCGAGGTCACGGCCGACAACGCACGCTTCTTCGCCGCACCCGCGCCGATTCTCGTGCACGTGATCGCCGCGAGCCTGTTCACCGTCCTCGGCGCACTGCAATTCGCGCCGCGGCATGGCCGTTGGCATCGCCGTGTGGGTCGCCTGCTGGCTCCGCTCGGACTCGCCGCCGCGCTGTCGGGGCTGTGGATGACGCTGACCTACCCACTGCCGGAACATGATTCGGATCTGCTCAACACATTCCGGCTGCTGTTCGGGAGCGGCATGGCCGTTTCGATTCTGCTCGGCGTCTCGGCCCTGCGGCGCCGAGACTTCGCCCGCCACGGCGCGTGGATGACCCGCGCCTACGCCATCGGCATGGGCGCCGGGACCCAGGCATTGCTGCTCGGGTTCTGGGAGGGCGCGACGGGGGCGACCGACGCGCTCGCACGGGCAGTGCTGAGCGGCGCCGCCTGGGCGCTGAATCTCGCGGTCGCCGAAACGGTCATCCGGCGGCGAGCGCATCCGGCACACACGAACACCCCCGCCCACATTCCCGCGATGTGAGCACCTTGAAGGAGGACATCATGTCGGCATCGATGAAAACCCCGGACTCGTCCCCGAACGAACGGATGAAAGCCGTGGTGCAACGCGGTTACGGGCCACCGCGGCGGGTCCTGGCTCTCGACGAGATCCCCCGGCCCGCGATCGCGGACGACGACGTGCTGGTGCGCATGCGCGCCACCAGCGTCAACACACCGGACTGGCTCGCCGTCGCCGGTGTGCCGTATGTCCTGCGGCTCCAGTTCGGCTCACGCACTCCCGCGAAACCCGTGCGCGGCACCGATATCGCGGGCGTCGTGGCGGCCGTCGGCGACAAGGTCACCGATCTGGCGCCCGGCGACGAGGTCTTCGGCTCGGCGTGGCAGAACACCGTCTCGACTCCCGCGGGTACCTTCGCCGAATACACGGTAGCGCCCGCGTCCCAACTCATCGCCAAACCCGCCGAACTGTCCTTCGAGACGGCCGCGGCGTCCGTCATGTCGGGGCTCACCGCATTGGCCGCCATGCGCGAGGTGGGCGAGGTCGGACCGGACAAGCATGTGCTGATCAACGGTGCGTCCGGCGGTGTCGGGACACTGGCGGTGCAGATCGCCAAGAAGCTCGGCGCACGGGTCACCGGCGTGTGCGGCGAACGCAATGTCGAATTCGTCCAGTCGCTTGGCGCCGACGACGTCATCGACTACACCCGAACCGATTACACCCGCGACACCCGGCGCTACGACGTCATCCTCGACAATGTGCTGAACCATTCGCCCCGGGTCAACGCCCGATTGCTCACTCCAACGGGCATTCTGATCCCCAACAGCGTCGGCGAAGCACGCGGGGTATTCGGCAGTATGCCGCGGATCGGATACGCCATGGTCATGCGGCGGTGGAGTTCCACCGATGTCCGCACCGTCACCTGCGTCCCGAACCGCGACAACCTTCGCGCCCTCGCCGACCTGCTGGTCTCCGCGGAACTCGAGGTCATCATCGAGAAGACCTACCCGCTCGCCGAGGCGGCCGCCGCGGTCGAGCACATGACGTCCCACCGCGCCCGAGGGAAGGTCGCGATCACCATCTAGCCGAAGTCGCTGCCCGGCAGGTCATTCCGATCGCGGGGGTCGAGGACGTGAGCGCCGGTCTCGCGGTCCTTGTCGCGCGCGCGGATCCAAGCGTACGATCGGCTCATCCAAACGATTGATTGGAAAAGCCGAGATGGACAGTACTCGGAATCGGATCGTCGCCGAAGCGCTGCGGCTGTTCGCCGAACAGGGTTACGCCTCGACCAGCGTGGCGGCGATCGAGGAGGCGGCCGGCCTGTCCCCCCGGTCGGGGGCGTTGTACACGCACTTCGGATCGAAACAGCAGGTGTTGGCGGCGGCGGTGGAAGCCGCGGTGGAATTGGCCGAGACCGGATTCGCGCTGGCGCCGATGTTCCCGCTCGGCGACCTCCGAGCCGAGTTGGTACTCGTGGGGCGGGGCTCACTGCTGTTGATGTCGAACTGGCGCAACCTGATTCGGGTGATGATAAAGGAATCCGACCAGTTCCCCGAGGTGATGGTCCAGGCGCGGGAGCGGCTGTTCAGTCCCGCCTACGAATATCTGGCCGGTTGGCTCACCGAGCGCGCCGCCGAGGAACACCTGCCGGAACAGGATTTCGAAGCGCTGACAACGATATGGCTCGGCGCGATCGAGAACTACTGGGTGATGTCGAACATCCACCACCATAGTCCGTTCGGCATGACCGACGACCGATTCATCGACGGATGGGTCGACTCGCTGATGACCACGCTGGGGGCGAAACCATGACACACACCTTCGATCTCAACGATCCGGCCGTGATCGCGAACCCCTATCCGAGCTACGCGCTGCTACGCGAGCACGCGCCCGTCCATCACCGCAGCGATGCCGATCTCTGGATCGTCAGCCGCTACGACGATGTCCGCACCGTTGTCCGCGACGCGCAGCGGTTCTCTTCGGTGATCTCCACGATCGGGTCGGACCCCTTCAATCCCTCGCCGACCCCGAAGTGGTTGTCCGCCATACTCACTCGAATTCCCACCGCGCGGGTGCTGTTGACCACCGATCCGCCCGATCACACCATGTTGCGGCGCAAGGTGGCGCGGGCGTTTACTCCCCGCCGCATCGCCGAATGGGAGCCGCGGATTCGGGAAGTCACCGCAGGACTCGTGGATGCCCTGCTCGACACCGACGAGCCCGATCTGGTCCGCGACCTGGCCGCACCGCTGCCCGCGATCATCATCGCCGAAATCCTCGGTGTGCCCGCCGAACGCCGCGACGACTTCAAGCGGTGGTCGGACGAACTCATCGACGGCCTGCTCACCGGTGGCAGCCGAATCGCCATGGTCCGCAGCGCGATCGCCATCTCCTGGTTCTTCGCCCGTATCATCCGTCGTCGCCGCGCCGCGCCCGGCGACGACCTGATCAGCGCACTGGTCACCGGCACGGGCGAGGAATCGCTCACCACCGGCGAAGCCGTGAACTTCTGCATCCTGCTACTCGTCGCGGGACACGAGACCACGACCAATCTCATCGCCAACACCATGCTCGCACTGTTCGACCGGCCCGCGTTACGCGAGCGAATCCGCGAACAGCCGGAGCTGGCCGCCGCCGTGGTCGCCGAAGCCCTGCGATTCGACGGGCCGGCCCAGGCCCTGTTGCGACGCGCGACCACCGCTGTCGAGCTCGGCGGCACGACCATTCCGGCGGGCTCCTATGTCCTGCCGCTCATCGGATCGGCCAACCGCGACCCACGCCACTTCACCGATCCCGACGAATTCCTGTTGCACCGACCCGAGGTCAACGACCATCTCGGCTTCGGCGCGGGCATCCATTACTGCATCGGCGGCGCGCTGGCCCGTCTCGAAGCCACCGCGGCCATCGAGGAGATCATGGGCAGGGTTCCCGACCTGACCCCATCGGCGCCGCCTCGACGTGTCGAGAGTCCGGTCCTGCGCGGCCTGCGCAGTCAACCGGTCACTTGCACCGACGAACGCCCGCTGACCGCACCGGAGGCCGGGCGACTCGGCACCGGTCAGCAGGATCGACACGACCACCGGCGGGAAAGCAGCGAGATCGACGCTGTACGCACGATCAGTAGGCATTCCTCCGATCGAAGCGGGGGCCGCGGGGTTCGGCGGAGAGAGGCAATTGTGAGGTCCATGTATTGGTTTCGCGGGCGATGACCTCGTTGGCTCGATAGGAGAATTCCTTGAGCAGCGCCATACGGCGGTCGATCTCGCCGTTGGAATTGGCGGGCGAGCGCGAGACCGATGCCCATTCGAGCTGGAAATCGCAGATCATCGCGTTGATGGCCTGCACGGTGCGGATATCGCGCATCCAGGCGGTGGATATGCCGAAGAAGCGGTCGATGGCCACGCATCCCGCGGCGCAGGCGAGGAGCACATAACCCCAACTCGGGTTGATGGCGTCGAGTCCGGCGGTCGTGACCAGAGGCACGAGGATTCCGGGTAGGCCGAGGATGATCATCGCCGCGGTGAGGGCGAGGCTGGCGCGCTGTTTGACCAGCTTGTCCTTCGCGTACCACGCGCGCGTGTCCATGGCATAGCTCTCGACACGCTGGAACAACCATCCAAGGGTCTCATCGGAATTCGACCAATCGGCGGAACGGAGGTCCAGCGAAGGCGGCACTCCGAGGTCCTGCGAGCGATCCCCGCCGACGGGCAATCGGTGCTCTGTCACGGCCGTACTGTATCTCCCGCGCTCACGCTTCGCCCGCCCGCCGTCCACATCGGCCGATCCACGCTCGGAGATTCGCCGGCGACACGTGAGATACGGCGCCGCAACAGGACTCGCACACGCACCGACTTCCGCATCGTTCCGACGGCGCCACGCGTCGCGTCCCATCGTTTCACCTGGTCAGTGATGGACGAGATTCCCGCGATGCGTCACCTGCGCAACGATCCGGCTGTCACACTTGGACTTCGGGCCATCCGCCCGCATGCCGGCAGCTACCGCGCGGTCGGTCTCGGAGTCGATGTCACCATCGCGCAATCCGTTTCGTTGTCCCGATCCCGCCCCGCCCTTGTCCGCGCGCCCCTCACGACATCGCACTCCCAGCCACCGCGGGGCACGCCTCCGCCGGGAAACCCCACGTCTCGGGTCGGCCATCCGAACCGCGCACCGCCTTCGATCGGGACGAATCGGCCACTCGGGACACACACTCCAATCACCGGAAAATACCGACCGGTATGCCAGAGTCGACGGCACGCACGCCACCAGAACAGGTGTGGCCGAGGCCACCTCCGCGAACGGCATTGCCGCGCCGATTCTCTCGAGTACGGCGTGGCATCCGACTCCCGCCCGTAAGCCGCCTTACACTGACCGGGCTGAGTGACGTGGCGGCGTCACCCAGTACCCGGGGAAGCGAGCCGCCCGGACCCTCACCGGTCCGGGTGGCTCGTCTTTATCGATCGAACCATCCTGCGCGACAGCGACACCGACTCAATTCGAATCGGGTCTACACGATGCCGGAGCGGCGGCGGAAGCCGCGACCTGAGCGGCGGCGGAAGCCGCGTCGCAGGTCGCCCGGAACGATTCATCGTATCTGCCGTCCGTGATTCGGAGGATGGACATGGGTTTGTTCGTGGGGACGTTGCGGCTGACCTCGCCGCCGTAGTCGATGGTTCCGGTGACACCCTGCAACGCTCTTCCGGCGGTGGCGGCGCCATCAGGCGTCGTGGTGGTGTGGATGGCGCCGATCTGGCGCCACACCGTCCCGGCGGTGACCGGTGTCGGGCCCGCGGTGCCCTGGAGGTATTCCGTGGCGGCGATGATGACCTTGACGGCGTCGTAGGCCAGCGCACGGTAACCGTGCAACGAGTTCTCGCTGTCGTTCGGCTCGATGTCGAACAGCTCGGACAGTCCGTCGTAGAACTCGCGCGAGACGCCGGTGGCCTTGTCGACCGGTGTCGCGAACGAGACGAAGTAGTACGGTACCCCACTGATCCGACGGCGTGCCGCCTCGTCGACGACGTGGGCCGACAGCGAATCCGCGCCGATCAGAATCGATTCGCGATTGCCGCATTGCGTAACGGCATGGGCGAAGGCGTCGAAATCGACGCCGCGACCGGCGTAGAACAGGATGCCTGCCTCCGCGCATTTGTCGCGACCCGCTTCGGCGGCATTGGGCAACGGATCCCGCTCCCCCACGGCGTGCACGTTGGTATCCCCGAATCCCACCGCCTCGACGTGGAAACGGCGTGCCTGGAACGCCGCGTAGGCGTCATCGCGCAGATTCGAACTGTAGATGTCGTCTCGGTCGTTGGAATAGTAGATCCGCACGGGCATCGACTCGTTTCGCCTGCCCTTCTCCTCCATCAGATATTGGGCGAACGACGCCACGACCACGGCTTCCTGCTTGTTCTGCGGTGAGACCTGGAAGAACATCGGATTTCCGGTGGCCAACTGATCGGCGGACAGTGTCGAGCCGACCATCGCGACGCCGACCGACGAGATCTGCTTGATGACCTCCTGGACCGAAGCCCGGCTCTGGTCGAGTCCGACGACACCGACGATGCTCGGATCGCGCGCGACCAATCTGCGCAACGGCTCCATCAATTCCCGGGCGCGCCGCATGTCCTTGCCCGCGTTGGCCAGCAGGACCCGCACGATTGGCGCCGACCCCGCCGCTGTCTCCAATTGCCGTTTCTGCGCCACCGCGACGCCTTCCACCGCCTCGCGCGCACCGCCGAGTCCGGTGGCCGTTCCGCTCGAGGACGTGAAGCCCTCGAGGACGATGACCGTGATGAAGGGCCGCTTCGGCGACTTCTGACGCAGCTGCTCGGCTCGGCGGTTCTGGTCCGCGATGGTCCGCACGACCCGGCCGGTGTCGGCGTCGGAGGGCTGGAAGATGTCGTAGGAACCGTCGCTGATGCCGATGCACTCGGTGCCGGACTCGGTGGCGACCGAGACCAGGTACGGGTCGGGCCGACCGCAGTGCTCGTGCAGGTACTGCTCGTATCGGACGGTCACCGTCGCGGCGATCATCGCGACAACGACGAGGGGGACGCCGATGCGGATCCACCTGCTCAGCCACCACACGGGCCGCGTCTGCCGACCGGTGAAGTGATATCCGTCGAACGCCGACCACTGCTGCCTGGCGTGTTCGAGCACCTGGCCCGGCTCGGTGTCGGTGATCTTCAGCGGCAGATACCACGCCGTGTCGCGGCGCCGCCTACGATCGGCGAGCAAGGCGTTCTGCCATGCCCGATAGCCGGTAACGGCATGGGCCGCATCGTATTCGGGCCGGTGTTGGTCGTTGCGCCCCGCATCCGGCGGCACCTGCGTACCGGCGCTGATCACCAGCAGCGGGTCGAACGAGCCGGTCTGATTCCGCACGTCGTTGATGAGTTTCAGCAGGGTGAAGCCGCCGTTGGCCTCGGTGATGTCATCGATCAGCAGGACCGGGTACGACATCTCGCGCCGCCGCCATACCTGCCAGAAGCGCAGCCGATAAGTCCACCGCAGATCCTCGAGGAACGCGTTGACCACCAATAGGGCCAGCGCTTCGGGATCCTCACGCTGCCATTCGCCCATTACCAGTCGACTGGCGAACCGGACGAACGAACCGGACATCTCCGGGGCGAGGTAGGGCTGACGCAGGAACCAGCGATACCGTCCCGACAGGATCGGCACCCGACCGGTGACCGCCATACGAAACGAAACCGCGGTGAGCACCCGCAGCACCAGCAGCAGCGCCTGCCACCAGAGACCCGCATTGTTCGGCAGACCGTCGGGCGGCGCCGCATTTCTCGAACCCCAGTTCCTGATGCGTTCGCTGAGCCCGTGCTTCTGGATCAGCACGCGCAAGGTTCGGTCGGGATCGCGGTCTCCGGCATCGAGTTGCTGCCGCATGAGCCAGTCCACCAGCCAGTACCGGCCGAATCGCAACCTCGGTCCGCGGACGTTCGGATTGCCGACGAAGCCGACGGTGATGGCGGTGAGCATCTCGCGAATGCGCAGCGTCGTGTCGGCCGACACCTCCGGGCCGATCGGTGCGCTCTGACCATAGGCGGTGGCCAGGTCGACATAACTCAGGCGGATATCGCTCGGTCTGGCCGTTCGCAAGGATGTCTCGATCGTGGCGAGCACATCCTTGTGTGCCGCGGACCGCACCAGACACACCATCGGCAGCCCGCGCCTGCCCACATCACCCGGACGCGCCTCACCGCGCCACCGATCACCGATCCGCGGGCGCCGCGTGAGCGCGCCGATCAGCTCGAACAGTTCTGTCGCACCGTGGAATACCCGGAAATCGGGCCGGGTCCCGGTGCCGCCGCTACTCGCCATACCGACCGATAGTGGTACCGGCACCCGGCGCTGTCGCCGCATCCGCCGACATGATCGGTCAACGACACCGACGTTCACCCGCACCAACGAGGACTCGTAACCCATTGTGCTGCACGATGTTCAGAACACCTGGAGATTCACCGCGTCCAGAGCCCTTACGGTTCCGGGGCGGACGGGCCGGAGAGCGCGTCCCGAATATGGTTCGCCGCCGCCCGACGCCTGCTCAGTCGCCCGATACCTCGGCGGGCGGTCCCGCGAATCTCGCGAGCAGCCAATGGTATTTGGTGTTCTGGAACGCGGCGATCCGCCACTGTCCGTCGCGGCGCACCACGACGGTCGTCTGCACCTTCGTGTTACGGAATGTGCGCTTACGCTTGCCTTTCAGCACCGCGCCCTTGCCGTGCACGAGGGCCACATCGGGGGCGAGGAAGCGCAGACCGGTGATCTCGCCGTCGAGACGGGTGTTCTTCAGGTACTTCTCGAAGACCGGGATATGGGATTCATGGATCGCGCGCCGCCCCTTGGAGTGGGTGCCGAACCAGGTGACGTAGTCGGCGTCCTCGGTGAACAGGGCGGCGAATGCCGCGGCGTCGCCGTCGCGCCAGGCCCGCGCCTGGCGGTCGAAGAGTTCGCGGATCGCGTGTGCGTCGGCGTGCTCGCTGGTCATGGATATCCTCCGGGTAGGATCTCGTCCAGTCATTAACTGAATCGGTAAATATCTGATTGAGTAAGATACTGTTCGAGTAAGACGAGGATGTCAAGCGATGTCGGAGCACACGGATCTGAGCACGCGGCTGAATCTGGCCGCCCAGCGCAGCGCCAATGACGCGGTGATGATGCATCAGGCCGTCGCCGATCGCCTCGGCCTGCACGTGACCGACCTGCGTTGCCTCAACATATTGCGGCTCGGCGGTCCCGCCACCGCGGGCGAGCTGGCCGCCGCCACCGGCCTGACCACCGGCGCGATCACCCGCATGATCGACCGGCTGCTCAAAGCGGGCTACGTCCGCCGCGAACACGACGATCAGGACCGCAGGCGGGTGTTCATCAGCGTGATCCCGGAGCGCATCGAGGAGATCGCGCCGCACTACGAGGTGCTGGCCAGGGAATTCGGCGACGCCATGAGGGGATTCACCCTCGAGGAGCTGACCCTCGTGCTCGAGGTTTTCGACCGGCTGCACGCGACGTCCGTGCGGGTTACCGAATTACTGCGCGAAGGGCAATGATCGCGCGTCGAGTGCGGCGGCGAGCACATCGGCTCATCGAGGGCTCGGCCGAAGCTCGAAGATCCTGAACCTCCGCCCGCCCGCCAACCGCTCCTCGACCCGGTAGCCGGGCCAGAACCCGACCGCCGCGTCCCAGGCCCGATCCCGCTCCGCACCGACGAGTTCGGTCACGCTCACCGCGAAACACCGTCCGCGCACCCGCACCGACGCCGACTGCGCCGCACGCAGATTCGCCGACCACACGGGGTGTTTCGGACTACCCCAATTCGACCCGACGACCAGGAAATCCTCGCCTCGGGGGACATAGAGCAGCGAGGTCTCGCGCGGCAGCCCGGATCTGCGTCCCGCCACGGTGATTCGCATGGACGGTAACCCGGCGAGGTCGAGCACCCCGAACCGACGCCCGCTCACCGCCCGGAGTATCCGCTCCGCGGGCAACACGAACCGCGCCGAGCGCAGCACCCACGGCTGGGTCCCCAGCCACCGACCGACCTTCGGCAGAGGATTGGACAGCACCCCGAAATCCTCGCAGACTCGGTGACAAAGTTCAGAGGTGGCCGTCGCCGCCCACGAGCCAGGGGTTGAAGGTGCAGGTGAGGTCGGGGTGGCCGGTCGGGTCGAGGGCGTTGAGGGCGATGGACAGTGCGCGTGGGGAGTACATCATGGTCAGATGGTCGGACAGATCCTGTTCGCAGTTGTCCTGGAGAACGATATTGCGGACGGTGGCGTCGGGGCCGGGGTGCAGGAAGGTCAGGTCGAAGTTGGTGTTGAACTGGTCGTAGCGGGTGGCGACAACGGTGTAGTCCACGCCGGGCACGGTGTCGCCGTCGGCATTGAGCCGCGTGAGGAAGTCCGATCCGATGACCTGCTGGGCGGCGGCGTGACCCACCGCCAATTCGGCGAAGCCGATGACGTCGATACCCGCGTTGTTGATGACGCGGCCGAGCGCGCCGATCCCGAGTGCGGTGGTGCCGTGGTGGGTGGCGCCGTAGCTGACGAGGTGGCCGACCTTCGCCGCGCCGCCGTCGAATTTGGTGTACCAGTTGGCCATTGCGCCGCCCTGCGAATGACCGATGATGTCGACCTCCTCGGCTCCGGTCGCCGCGAGCACGCGGTCCACGAAGCCGGCGAGTTGGACGGCCGAATCCTGGATGTAGCCGTTTCCGTTGGCGCCGGGCAGCACCGAGACGACGCCGCCGCCTTGCGGCAGGCCGGTCCGGCCGAAATTGAACGCGAATACGCAGAATCCGGCATCGGCGAGGGGTTGGCTGAAGTACGCGAAATTGTTGTAGGCGTTCTCCCAGGTCCCGTGCAAGAGGACGACCGGCCGGGGATGGCGCGGCGACGGTTCGCAGTGCCAGTCGTTGGCGCCCGGCGGGGCGAGGTCGGGATGGGAAAGGCCGTAGGCGAAGGCGGTGGTCCACACGCTCATCGGCGGACCGTGTCCCACGGTGTCGCTGGCGAATCCGCCGGAAGAGCCAGCGGCGGAACCGGAGCTGCCGTAACAGTTGCCCGAACCGTTCCCCGATCCCGCGCCGCTTCCCGAGGCGCACGCCGATCCGGTGCCCCCGACCGGCCCGCCGCGCAGACCGGCGTGGATGTAGTCGGCGATGCTCTGTTCCTCGGCGTCGAAATCGTTCTCCGCGTGCGTGATCGGAGCGTTGGCGATCCAGGCGAACACGAACAGGCCGAGTGTCGTCGCCGCGACGGCGGCCGAGCGGAGGCGGAAGGGGCGGGGGTTACTGCGCTTCATACCCTTGCCTTCCCGACCCGCGGTCGGCGATCCGCCTCGAAACCGTGCATTCGACTTGCCGACCGTAAAGTAACTTTTCGGCCCGGGTCAAGGCGGCCGACCGAATCCGCTTGTTCGATCCGCCGCGGACGGCCTGGTCACATCCCGGGGTATTCGGCGCGCGGTTGCGGAAACGAGGTGGCACATCGGTGAGCGGCGAATCGCTTGATCGTCGGTTCAGGTGGCTGTGGGCATCCTATGCGGTCAGCGTGTACGGGACCGGGTTCGGATTCGGGGCGCTGCCGTTGATCGCGATCGGCGTGCTGCACGTGGGGCCCGCGCAGGTGTCGGCGCTGGCCGCCACGGGCGTGGCGGTAGGCGCGCTGATCGCCGTTCCGCTCGGTCCGTGGGTGGAGTTCCGGCGCAAACGGCCGGTCATGATGGCGATGGACCTGTCCCGGTTCGTGATGCTGGCAAGTATTCCCGCCGCCTACGCGTTCGGCGCATTGAGCTACGTCCATCTACTGGTGACGGCGGTCGTCGCCGCCGCGGCCGACATCACCTTCCGTGCGGCGAGCGGCGCCTACCTGAAAACGATTGTGCGACCGGAGGATCTGCTCACCGCCAACGCCCGCTTCGAATCGACGATGTGGAGCGCGCAGACGATCGCGCCGCCGCTTGGCGGCGCCGCAATGGGATTGGTGGGGCCGGTGGTCACGGTGGCCGCCGACGCCGTGAGCTATCTGTTGTCGGCCTTGGGTATTCGCGCCATCGGCGGCGCGGACCCACATCCGGTGATCACCCGCGATTCCGTAACGCGCACCGGCGCACTCCTCGAGGGATGGCGGTTCATCCTCGCCCACCGTGGACTGCGCGCCATGCTTCTCAACTCGGCGCTCTTCTCAGGATTGATTCTCGCGACCGAGCCCGTACTCGCCGTATTACTGGTAGGCGACCTGGGTTTCGCGCCATGGCAGTACGGACTCGCCTTCGCCGTCCCCTGCCTCGGCGGACTCGTCGGCGCCCGGCTGTCGCGCCCATTGGCCACCCGCTTCGGCGGCCACCGCGTCATGCTCGCGGGCGGCACCGCACGCGCCTGCTGGCCGATAGGTCTGACCTTCGTCGGGCACGGTACCGCCGGGCTCGTCGCGGTCATCGTGATCGAATTCGGTCTCATCCTCTGCATAGGCATCTCGAATCCGCTCATTGCCACCTACCGGCTCGCACGCACCACCGCCGACCGCGCCGCCCGCACCCTCTCGGCTTGGACGATCACCTCGCGAACCACCACCGCGGCTCTCACCGCCCTCTGGGGAATCCTCGCCGCCACCACCAGCCCCCGCACCGCCCTCGCCGCCGCAGGCGTACTCCTCCTGGCGACCCCCCTGCTGCTGCCCCGACACGACCATCCGATACCCGCCGACCCGGAACCGGTCGCCGAACTCGGACCTTCCGCGTCACGCTGACCATCGGGACGGGTCGGGCGTGGTCACGAACCCGGCGGCGGCGGTCCGCGGAGTGAGACCGCCTGTTGAATCTGACAGGTGTAAATACTACCGTCCACTCTCATGACCGCGACGACGAGACGACCACGCTCCCAGTCCGTGGACGTCCGGTCCCGCGGCGTGTCGAGCCCCACCGAGACCGAGGTCTCCCGATGAAGGCGGATACCGGAATGCGCAGTTCAGAGCCGACACTGCACGGCAAGGTGGCCCTGGTCACCGGCGCCGCCCGAGGTCAGGGCCGGGCGCACGCCCTGCGGCTGGCCCGCGACGGCGCGGATGTCGTCGCCATCGATATCTGCGGATCCGTCTCCGAGAGCATCACCTACCCGCCCGCGAACAGCGAGGATCTCGCCGAGACCCGGCGGCTGGTCGAGGAGACCGGGCGCAAGGTCCTGGCCCGCGAGGTCGACATCCGCGATCTCGCCGCCCTCCAGGCCGTCGTCGCCGACACCGTCGAGCAGTTCGGCCGCCTCGACGTCCTTGTCGCCAACGCGGGCGTGCTCAGCTGGGCACGGCTGTTCGAGATGTCGGAAGAACAGTGGGACACCGTCGTCGACGTGAACCTCAACGGCACCTGGCGCACCGTCCGTGCCGCGGTGCCCGCCATGATCGAGGCAGGCAACGGCGGATCGATCGTCATCGTCAGCTCCTCGGCGGGCCTGAAGGCCACCCCCGGCAACGGCCACTACTCCGCCTCCAAACACGGCCTGGTCGGCCTCACCAACGCGCTCGCACTCGAGGTCGGCGAATACGGCATCCGCGTCAATTCCATCCACCCGTACTCGGTCGACACGCCCATGATCGATCCCGACGCCATGATGAAACTGTTCGCCGAATACCCGTCCTTCCTGCACAGCTTCCCGCCCGTCCCCTACCGCCCCGCCACCCGGGACGGCTCCGACGGCCGCAGCGGTTTCATGTCCCCCGACGAGGTCGCCGACATCGTCGCCTGGCTCGCGAGTCCCGCATCCGGCTCGACCACCGGCAACCAGATCGCCGTGGACGCCGGCGCCCTCAAATACTGATCCGTATCGGCCGAACCGCCCGTGCCCCGCGGGTCGCGCGGGCGAATTCGCCGATTCCGAACCGATGTTCATGTCGAGCGGTCTACCTCGACATGTGTTCGACCACCGCCTGACGGTCAGGGCGGGTCGGCACTCGATATCGACTCCATCCGCGACGGCGAGTCGGTGCAGCGGAATGACTGCGGATCGACGCGGGAGTCAGGGGTGGGTCGGGCGTGCCGTGAGGGCGGTGAGAACCCGTTCGGTCTTGGTCGGGCCTGCGGCGATGCGCAGGCCGGCGGCGCGCACCGCGGATTCGAAGACGCGCTGGTCGAGGGCGGCGCGGCTTTCCAGGTCGGCGTGGGACTCCCCGGGAACGGGGATTACGCGCAGGAGCAGTTCGAGCATGTCCAGCTCGCCGACCTGCCACCTCTCGACGTCGACTTCGAGACCGTCGAGCCGAACGGCCGTCCACTTGGTCGAGGCGACCGGCCCGAGCACCACAAGCCGATCCACCGCCACACCTGGCGGCGTGCAGCTCACCAGGAACTGACGTTGGGCCGATTCCAGGGCGGATATGACGTCCACGCCGCGACGCGCGACCCGGCGAACCGATCCGCGCGGTCGACGGCCGAGCGCCGACGCCGACAGGGTGCGCCGATCCTCGCACCAGTCGGCCGCTATGCGGTATTCCAGTCCGTCGGCGTCGAACGGCGCGGTCCATCGCCCCGTCAACTGGGGGCGCAGGCAGGGACGCAGTTTGACGGTGAGATCGTCGTACGGGCCGCCGCTGCGCAGCCGGATCACGATACGGCCGGTCAACAGCGCGGGTCCGGGCCCGCCGTGCGCTTCGGCGAACCAGATGTCGCGGGTGACGGCGGTCCGCTCGGCGCACCCCAATCGGGTCAATGCCTCGGCGACCCGCCCGTCGAGGTTGACTTTGATTCCGATCGGAACTATCACCGAGTGCCCTTCCCGTTTCCGCGCGGGAGCCTCCCACGGCCCACAGCATCGTCGTGGACAGCCTCGCCCACCCGGGCGGCGACCGGCGCGCGTACCGCGCTACCCGATTGCCCGGTGATGACGGCCCGCGCCGCTCTGCGACCACGGCGTCTCGAAACGCGGGTAACCGGGACGACGTCGAGCGTGCTCGCATCGCATCGGACGAGTGGCGGCTACCCGCGTCCCGCGGCGGGGCAGACCGACCCTGCAACGCTCGCCGAGCGATTCGATCCGCGGCGCGCCGCTTCCCTCGTGGACGATCATGGTTTGGAGTAGTCCACTACTCGTGACGGGTATCGCACCCGACTCACAGACTGAGCACCGATTCGATCCAGGGCGAGCCACCGACTCGCCGCTGCCACGTGGAGGTCCTTGATGGTCCGGGCACTGCCGACGCCCCCGCCCACCCGCCGCCGCACACCGAAAGCCGCCGTTCGCCTGCTGGTGAGAGCCGCCGAGTCGGTCGACCGCGCGATCGGCTGGTCCCGGCTGCCCACCCCGCTCGGGCTGGCGGTCCTGGTCGGACTACGCGCCGGACTCCGCTCGGAGAATCTGTTCGACACCGGCCCGCACCCCGAGGGTCCGCTGCCCGCCGACGCGGCGGCCGACGCGGAATACCTGCGCGCGCGCACCGTCGACGGCACCTACAACGCCCTCGCCGCGCCGCGGACGGGTTCGGTGGGATGCAGGTTCGGGCGCAACTTCCCGATCGAGCACACCCGCCCGGAGGACGAGAGCCGGATACTGCATCCGGAGCCGCGCCTCGTCAGCCGGAAATTATTGGCACGCGAGCAATTCCAACCCGCGACCACATTGAACCTGCTGGCGGCGGCCTGGATCCAGTTCGAGGTGCACGACTGGCTCAGCCACGGCGACACCGATGCCGAGCCCTTCGCCGTCACCCTCGACGAGGACGACCCGTGGCCGCTGCGGCCCATGACCGTCAACCGCACCGTCTCGGTGCCCGCGCCGGATCCCCAGGATCCGCCGACCTACGTCACCGAGGACACCCATTGGTGGGACGCCTCCCAGATCTACGGCAGCACAGCCGAATTCGCGGCGGCGCTGCGATCGGGCCGGGGCGGGCGACTGAAGATGGACGACCAGGGACTGCCGCCGTTCGACGTGCGGGACCTCATGGCGCTCACCGAAGCGGCGGCCAATTTCTGGGTCGGTCTGGCACTGTTGCACTCGCTGTTCATGCGCGAGCACAACGCGATCTGCGCACGCCTGGAACGCCGCTACCCGGATATGACCGATCAACAGCTCTACGACACCGCGCGCCTGATCAACTCGGCGCTGATCGCCAAGATCCACACCGTCGACTGGACACCGGCCATCATCTCGCATCCGACCACGGTCGCCGCCATGCGCGCCAACTGGTTCGGCCTGCTCGGCGAGACGGTTCAGCGCCGTTTCGGCAGGGTCAGCGACAACGAGATCCTTTGCGGCATACCGGGTTCCGAGACCGACGACCACGGCGTACCGTATTCGCTGACCGAGGAATTCGTCTCGGTGTACCGGATGCACCCGCTCATTCCCGACGAGTTCACGGTGCGCAGTCTCGCCGACGACAGCGTCCTGGCCGAACACGAACTTCCCGACCTCTTGGTCGCCAATGTGCGCGAACGCCTCGCGGAGACGTCGATGCCGGATCTGTTCTACTCGTTCGGGCGCGCCAATCCCGGTGCGCTGACACTGCACAACTATCCGCGCCACCTACAGAATCTGACCCGCCCGGACCATCCGCTCATGGATCTGGCGACCGTCGACATCCTGCGGATCCGTGAGCGAGGTGTGCCGCGCTACAACGAGTTCCGCCGTCAGCTGCGCCTGGCCCCCGCGCCGTCCTTCGAGGAACTCACCGACAATCCGCTGTGGGCGCGGCAACTGCGCGAGGTCTACGGCGACGTCGAACAGGTCGATCTCATGGTCGGCCTGTTCGCCGAACCCAAGCCGCCGGGATTCGGCTTCAGCGACACCGCGTTCCGGGTGTTCATCCTGATGGCCTCGCGGCGGCTGTCCAGCGATCGCTACTTCACCACCGACTTCCGACCGGAGATCTACACCGAGGCCGGGATGGCCTGGGTGCGCGACAACGATATGCGCAGTGTGCTGCTGCGCCACTTCCCCACGCTGGCGCCCGCCCTCGACGGCGTCGCCAATCCGTTCGCACCGTGGCGCAGCGTCGACCGGATGCGCGCCGAGAAAGGAACCGACCCGCGATGACCGACGTGGCACGGCCGCGCACCGAGCAGACCTACCTGCGCTACCGCGACGATCTGGAACGTCCACGGGTCGACGAGGAACAGATCATCGACAGGATCATCGCGGTGCTGCGGGACAACAACGAACGCGCCTATCGCCGCTACAAGCACGGTCTGCGCGACGCGCACGCCAAGAGTCACGGCATCCTGCGCGGCGAGCTGACCGTGCACTCGGGTCTGGCCACGGAACTGGCGCAGGGCATGTTCGCCACGCCCGCCACGTATCCCGTCATCGCGCGGCTGTCGAGCACTTCCGGGGTGATCCGCAGCGATCAACTGCGCGGGGTGCGCGGTCTCGGGATCAAGGTGCTCGGCGTGCCCGGCCCGCGCGCGCTGCCCGACGACACGGCGACCACGCAGGACTTCATCATGGTCACCCACCGGGAATTCCTCTTCGCCGACGCGCACGAGTACCTCACCAAGGGAATGCCGACGGCGTGGGTGCTGGCCCGCCTGCCCGACCCGTTGCTGCAGACCGGCAGCACGCTGCTCTCGGCGCTGGACCAGCGCGTGCTGCGGCGCATCGACCGGCCCCTGCCCGCCAATCTGAGCGTCTTCGTCCGGCCCAACACCCACATACTCGGCGAGACCTTCTACTCATCGGCGCCGCTGCGCTACGGCGATCACGTCGCCAAGATGCTCTACGCGCCGTCCTCGCCGGAGGTCGCGGCGCTGGCGGGGCTGCCCGTCGGACCGGACAAGGGCATCAACGCCCACCGGGACGCGATCGTGGACTTCTTCGCCGCGCACGCGGCCGAATACGAGTTGCGTGTGCAGTTGTGCACCGACCCGGACGTCATGCCGATCGAGGACGCGACGGTGCCGTGGCCGGAGGAGGCATCTCCGCATCGCGCGGTCGCGACCATCCGATTCGAGCCGCAGGATCCCTACACCCCCGAGCGGCGCGCCTATGGCGACGACGTGCTGTCCTTCAACTCCTGGCGCGGTCTGGACCTGCACCGTCCGCTCGGATCGATCAACCGGCTCAAGAAGCGCGTCTACGAGGCATCGAGCAACTACCGCCACGAGGTGAACAACGCACCGCGCATCGAGCCGAGCGGTCCCGCCGACCTTCCGCGATGACTCCGGCACGCCCGCCGATCCGGGACATGCGCCCGACGCGGCGGGTGATGGCGGGCACGCGACGAGCGGTGGCACCCGTCGCGACGCCGCAGGGCAAGACCTACACTTCAAAACCATGGGTGACCGCTGGCAACTGCTCGACCGCCCCGTCGAATTCGAAGCGGTCCACGCGGCGTTGACGAGCCGCGGCGCAGGCGGTGTCGTGCTCGTGGGCGCCGCGGGCATAGGTAAGACCACGCTCGCGCGGCTGGTCACCTCGATGCTGACGGTTCCGGTGCGGTGGGCGGCCTGCACCGAGTCCTCCCAGGCGATTCCGCTTGGCGCGTTCGCGCCCTGGGTGGCCCCGTCGGCCTCGCGCGATCCCATCGCACTGCTGTCCTCGGCGCGAGAAAACCTTGTCGCCGAACCGGACACCGTCATCGGCGTCGATGACGCGCACCTGCTCGACAAACTCTCCGCGACCCTGTTGCACCAGATCGCCGTGGACCGCGCCGCGCACATCGTCGCCACCGTCCGCACCGGCGAACCGGTCCCGGACGCGGTGACCTCGCTGTGGAAGGACGGCTACCTCCAGCGCGTCGAACTCGAGCCGCTGACCAAACGCCAGTGCGTCAACCTGGTCGAAACCGTCATCGACGGCACACTCGAAGGTCTCAGCGCCGACGTGATGTGGGAGTCCTCGGGCGGCAATCCGCTGTTCCTGCGCAATATGGTCGAGGGCGCCTTCGAGGCCGGGAATCTGACCGAGGTCAACGGCGTGTGGCAGTTGCGCGGCGCCACCGCGGTGCCCTCCGGCCTGGCCGCGCTGCTCGATGAGCGGTTGGCGCGCGCGGGCGACGCGGTCATGGACGCGCTGAAGATGCTGGCCATCTACGAACCGCTCGATATCGACATTCTCACCGAACTCGTCGGCGAGCAGGCCGTCGACGCCGCCGAGATCGCGGGGCTGATCCGCACCGGCCGCGACAGCGGACCGCTCAGCGCGCGCTTCAGCCATCCGCTGCTCGGCGATGTGGTGCGCCGCCGGATCGGCACCGCCTCGGCGCGCACCCGGCGCGGGCGGATCGTCGCCAAATTGCGCGACCAGGATCTGAGCACCGCCGCGAACCGCATCCGCTTGGCCCAGTTGTGCGTCGACAGTGATCAGCCCATCGACATCGAGCTGTTGATCACCGCCGCCAAAGACGCGGTCGCGCTGTCGAATCTGCCGCTGGGCGAACGACTCGCCCGCGCGGCCCACGAGCGCGGCGCCGGGTTGCCCGCGGCCGAGCTGCTCTCCCGCGCCCTGCTGTGGCAGGGTCGGCCGGTCGAGGCCGACGAGATCCTCGCGGGTTTCGATCCCGACAGTCTCGATCAGCTGCAACTTGTCCAGTGGGGCATTCCGCGCGCCAGTCTGCTGTTCTGGTCACTGGGCGAGGTCGACCGCGGTCTCGAACTGATCGATCTGATGAACGCAAGGGTCGAACATCCCGCGCTGCGCCTGGTTGTGGCGGGCGCGGGCGCCATGATGGCGGTGCACGAGAACCGTATCGCCGACGGAATCGCCGCCGCCGAAAAGGTTCTCGCCGATAAGGACGCTCCGCGGCAGGCCGTCGACTTCGCCGCCTTCGCCGCCGGTCTGGCCATGCCGGTGGCCGGGCGCGGCATGGATTTCGCGCCGATCGCGTCCCGTAGCCGGGCGCAGCAGAAGGCCACCGACGGCATGATCCGGGTCATGGTGCGCTACTGCGACGTGCTTGCGCTCACCACCGTCGGCGATCTCGACCTCGCCGACCGGCGCGCCACCGAATACAGCCACTTCTCCTCCGCCGGACAGTTTCTCGGCTGGGCGATCGCCAAGATCGCGGCCGGTGTCGTCGCCACCGCCCGCGGCCGGTTCCGCGAGGCGATCACCGCCTTCGAACAGGCGCTGGCGGCGCTGAACGCCGAAGAGACACTGCCCTGGCAACTTCCGGCGCGGCTGCTGCTGGCCCGCGCCTACGCCACCCTCGGCGATGTCGAACAGGCCGAACGGGTTCTGAACGACGCCGACGAGCACAGCGGACGGCATCTGGCCCTGCACGAGCCGCAGCGCGTGATCGCCCGCGCCTGGCTCGCCGCCGCCTCGCACAGCCGCCATTCCGCGGTCGAACTGGCCCGCAAGGCCGCCGATATCGCCCACAGCGCGGGGCAATACGCGCTCGAGGCCGAAGCGCTGCACTACGCGGTGCGTTTCGGCGACCGCACCGTCGCCCACCGCCTCGGCGATATCGCCGGACGCGTGCAGGGTCCGGTGGCCGGCATCTACGCCCGGCACGCGGCCGCCTTCACGCACAACGACACCGAAGCACTGGCGAAGGTAAGCGCGGAGTTCGAGGCCGCCGGTCTGCTCCCGTCCGCCGCCGACGCCGCCGCCCAGGCCGTGCCCGTCCACGACCGCGCGGGACAGCGCCGCCTCAGCGCCCAGTCCGCCGCCCGCGCCCTCGGCCTGGCCACCAGATGCGACGGCGCGACCACCCCCGCCATCGTCGCCGCCTCCAAGCCGCTGCCCATCACCGGACGCGAACGCGAGATCACCGCGCTGGTCGCCCGCGGACTGACCAACCGCGAGATCGCCGAACGGCTCGGCGTCTCGGTCCGCACCGTCGAAGGCCACATCTACCGCGCGTGCACCAAGCTCGACGCCGCCGACCGCGAACAATTGGCCCAGTTGATCTGGCGCGACGTCGAGCGCTAGTGTTCCGCGCCTGGAATGCGCCGGGTAGTCGCGGTTCTGCCGGGGCGAGGACCGGACGGCCGCGGAGTGTATTCCGCGTGCGGCAATATCGCCAGGTCGTCGTTCACCGTGGCGATCATCGACCCAGGTCGCCGCGTTACCGGCGCACCCTCAGATCATGGCGCGGAACAGGCCCTGCGGCTCGACGCCCATGGACGTGAGCGCGGTCGAGTGGTAGGTGGCGCCGGGGGTATGGATGGCGTGCTGGAGCCCGGTGTGCGCGTCGCGCCAGAAGCGCTGCACGGGATTGCTGCGCCGGACCGCGTTGCCGCCGGATCGGGCGAAGATGGCGTCGACCGCGGAGACCGCGCGCCAAGCGGCGCGAATCTGATTGCGGCGCACCAGCGACCGGTCGGCGAAGGTGATCTCCGTGCCCCGGTCGGCGAGGTCGTAGAGGCGGCAGATGCCGTCGAGCAGCTGGCCGCGGGAGGCCGCGATATCGGCGGCGGCCTCGGAGATCGTGTAGAGCGAGTAGGGATCTTCGACGATCTTCGTGCCGGTCATCATGGTGCGACCGCGTTGATAGGCGAGGTGGGCGTCGAGCGCGCCCTCGGCGATGCCGATCACGGCGGCGGTGATGCCGAGCGGGAAGATGGACCAGAACGGCAGCCGGTAGACGGTTTCGGTGCGCCCGACCCGATCGGCGCGGCTCCCGTCCGCGACATCGTCGGAGTCCACCGTGCGGTAGGCGGGCACGTACGCGCCGTCGACCACGATGTCCTTGGAGCCGGTCCCGCACAGTCCGATGACGTCCCAGGAATCCTCGACGATGGTGTAGTCGTCACGCGGCAGCACCACGTGCAGTGTCTTGCGTGGGGTCACGGGTCGGCCGTCGCGGTCGGCGAGCACCGCACCGAGGAAGATCCACGCGCAGTGGTCGGTGCCGGAGGAGAAGTTCCATCGGCCGGTCAGCCGGTAGCCGTCGTCGGCGGGTGTCGCCACCCCCTGCGGGGCGTACGGCGAGGCGATCCAGGTGTCGGGGTCTTCCCCCCAGACCTCCCGCTGCAACCGGGGGTCCATGAGCGCCATTTCCCACGGGTGCAATCCGCCGACTCCGCACACCCAGCCGGTGGAACCGCAACGGCGCGCCACCGCCATGACCGCCTCGGCGAAATCCCGGGGATGCGCGGCGTGACCGCCGAATTCCACGGGTTGCAGCAGGCGCATGACGCCCGCCTCACGGACGAATCCGACACTGGCGTCGGACAACCGTCCGAGGCGCTCGGTCTCCTCGGCCGTGTCCGCCAATCGTTCCGCGATGGCCTCGACCCGTTCCAGAACTGTGTGTGCCATGTTCGCACCTCCGCGATCGGCGTGCCGCCGGTGGTCCGGCGGTGGGTATGTACGGCACGGTAGCCCGGGCGAACGGGATTCGGCCCCTGCCGATTTCGCTGAGTGGAATCGGCTCAGCGGGTGTGGCCCGCCAGCAGCAGAGTGGCGGCGGTGCGCAGTTCGCGTTCGGCCCGTTCGGCGGACATGCGACTGCTCAGACTGGAAGCGAGCACACCCCACCAGCTGTAGACGAGCAGCAGCACGACGCCGTGATCGGCCGGTTTCGGCTCGGTGATGCCAACGGTGTCCAGAATCGCCTGTGTCAGAGCCGATTCCGATTCCAGCCACAGGGTGTCGGCGGGCAGGTCGTTCATGTATCCGGCGGCGGTCGCGCGCAACATGGCCGAGCACAGTCGCGGATCGGCCAGCAGACTCCGATTCAGCGCCGCGAGATTGGCGCCGACCACCGCGGCGCGGTCCGCGCCGGTCCGCGACCAGTCGTCGCCCACGAAGCGCGCGATGCGGTCCTGGAACAGCGCCGCGAAAAGATGTGTCTTGGAGGGGAAATAGCGGTAGAGGGTGCCAAGGGCGACACCTGCCGCCTTGGCGATGTCGGCCATTTGGACGCGATCGTAATCGGCGCCGGACCCGAGTGCCGCGGCCGCGTCCAGGATCTGCGCGCGCCGGGCCGCTTGCCGGGGGGATATGGGCGATGCGGCGTCGCGGGTCTGCGCGACTCGTGCCATCTCGACCTCCACGTTCTCGAAGGGGCGGGGCGCACGTCGGCTAGCCGGACGTCAGGTCGCGTTGCACGGCACGCGCCGCCGCCGCGACCAAGGGACTCAGGTACTCCACGCGCGTCTCGGCGTCGGCGAGTACCGAAACCGCCGCGAGCAGGCCGCGTGGGCCGCGCACCGGTGCCGCGATACAGATCGCGCGAGCACCGGACACCATGTGCTGCACGGCGATTCCGTGCCGCGACCGCACCCGCGCGAGATCCGCGTGTAGTTCGGCCTGCGCGGACTCACCGCCCGCGCGATAACGGCCGTCCACCTCGTGCGGGTCCAGCACGGCCAGTATCGCGCGCCCCGGTGCGGTGCGGTGGGCGGGCGCGCGGGGCACCGCGAGCGGACCGCCGAGGCGCTCCAGATACCGGACGTCGTTCCCGTCGAGCACCGCCAATTGCACCGCGCGCCCGCATCGGTGCGCGAGATCGCGCAGGACCGGCGCCGCGGCGGCGCGCAGGGCGTCCTCGTCGGCGACCATGTTGCCCAGCCGCAGCGACCGCGCGCCCAGACGGTAGCCGTTCGTCACGCGCACGACCCAGCCCCGCGCGATCAACTGCTCGAGAATTCGGTATGCGGTCGATCTCGGCAGACCCGAACGCTTGCTGACCTGCTCCAGACTCGGGGTCGAGTGCGCGGAATCGAATACCTCCATGATCGAGGTGATCCGCTCGACCATCGACGACGGCGCCCGCACAGGGTCGACGTCGGTTTCGGCCACCGCCACCATGTCGCCTCCAACACTAAGACTAGAATTGATTCTAGTTTGGACCAGGATGCGGCCGCTGTCCAGTACCGAACCCCGGCCCGGCCCGTATGCGACCGGAGCCGCTTCGGATCGGGTCGATAGTCGACGGTCGGACAGCGGGGCCGACCACCGCCCTCGGTCATGATCGGCTACCGGGGCGCGCCACGGCACGGGCCGTCCGGGGTCCGGATTTCGGGAATAGCCACACACCGCGGCACGGCGAACACCCCAACCCGACGCTCGGGACCCGACCGCGTTTCACCGAAAAGGCACTGCTCTCGAACTATTTCGGCAACCGGCTCGCACATCCGCCGATCGACCGCGCTCCGCCGGTCGCGGAAGGGTTGCCCGCCGGGCGCCGCCGCCCGGGACGCCGAGACCGACGCGGGGCACAATATCGGAATGCCGATCCGTCGTGACCTGTTCGCCCGCGTGCGCCGAGAGCGACCCCGCTACGACGTCGACACGTCGGCCATCGCGACGGCCGTCACTTCACGACGACACCCATTGCCACGAATACGTCTCGCCCCCAGTCGAATTCGGACGAGTCGGGAAGTCGTCGTACTACGAGGACGCTCGCGAGCCGGACGAATGCTTCTGTTACCCAATAAATTCGAGACAATCAAAGTCTGCGATGACCCATCATCGGCGCACCGGACGGCACACGCGACCGACGGCGCACCGGACGACAGCATACCGGGCAAGGATGCTCGGACAGGAATTCTCGCCACGATCGGCGACGAAGCGGCAGTGATGGCGACGATACAGAATCTACCAGCATATCGGTACCGACAATCCGCCTCGGTACTGATAGTTCGACAGAGCTTTCCCCCTGGTTCAAGATCGATCATTAAGATTTTCGATGCCATGACGCCGTGGCACGAGTCGAACTCCAGCATGCGCGAATCGAGCAAGACATGGAAATCCGACACATCCGATCTTTTCTGGCTGTCGCGGAAGAGTTACATTTCAGCAGAGCGGCGAAACGTGTCCACATCAGCCAGCCCACGCTCAGTCAACATATTCAACTTCTCGAGCGGGATCTCGAAGTACAACTCATCAACCGGAATTCCAGAGTTGTCGAACTGACCCCGGGCGGCCAGGCGTTTCTGGCGAAGGCGCGCAATGCGATGCTCGAATTCGAGCAGGCCCGCGCGGACGCGCAGATGGCCGCGGTCGGGCGCATGGGGTCGTTGCGCGTCGGCTACAGCTCGATCGCCAGCCGCACGGTACTGCCGGGCGCGGTCGCCGCGATCGAGGCCGAATCCTCGCGCGTGCACGTACATCTCCAGCAGTTGAAATCGGGTCCGCAGCTCACGGCGCTGCGCGCGGGCGAACTCGATATCGCCCTCACCTCGGGTAGGCCGCTTGCCTCGGAATTGTCGGCACGCGAACTGCATACGCTCCAAGTGCAGGTGGTGGTCACGGCCGCCGATCCGCTGGCTCGGCGCAAGGCGGTGCGTTTCGTCGACCTGCGCAATCGCCGGTGCATTCTCTTCGAACGCGCCCAGAGTCCGATGATGTACGACGCCATCGCGGGCGGGGCCACGCACGCGGGCGTCGATCTCAATGTCGCCGAATTCGTCTCCGACGGCTGGCATGCGAACGCGATGGTCCTCGGCCGGTCCATGGTCGGTTTCGCGACCGGACTCGGCATGGCCGCCGACGCCGGGCGGGCGCCCGGCGGGCGGCAGCTGGTCAATATTCCGCTGATCGAGCCGACACCGCGGCTCGCGCTGCACGCGATCTGGCGTTCGTCGGGAGAAACCTCGCTGCTGATGCGTTTCGTCGACGCGCTGGCAACGGCGGGCGCGCAGGTGCGACTGCCGACCGAATCGGGATGATCGGCAGTCGCATCGTCGGTTGTCGCATTCACCAGGCGGGTGCGTCCTTCGCCCGCAATTCCACCGGAACCTGTTCCAGCCAGTAGATTCGCATGCCGGGTTTCCAGATACTGGCCTCGGCGATTATCCGCACCCGGCCGGGCCTGCGTTCCACATTCAGAATATGCACCTCGAACCGCATCGGCGTATCGGTGCGCAGGAATTGTCCCCGATATTTCCAACGGAGCTCCACACCGACCGGGACAACGAATTCCGGTCGGTCGAGACCGTCGTCCAGCCCGGTGTCGACGGCCCATTCCTGGATTGCCTGGATAATCGTCTCGACGCCGAGCGATCCGGGGATGACGGGGTCGAGATAGAAATGTTGATCGAAATACCAGGCGCTCGGGTCGATCTGTTGCACCGCGTGCAGATATCCCAGTCCCGCACTGCCGCCGCCGTCGACCACCGAGAAGGTGTCCAACAGAGCCAGTCGGCCGGTGGAGCAGGCGACGCGCGGGTTCTCCGCGCGGCGGCGAGCGGCCACGTCGATGGTGCGCGAGGACAGGTGCGGATACCCCGCCAGCCACATCCGCGTCTCGCGCCCGCCGTCGAGACCGATCTGATTGTCCAGCGCTTCGTCGTTGAAGTATCCGAACAGCGAGGTGCCGCGATAGAAGGGCTCGCCGCCGACGGAGGATTCGTAGGCGAATTCCTGGAGCAACGCGCCGGGTGTGATGGAGGTCGAGGTGATGGCGCTGCGCTGGCCGATGGTGGCTCCGCGCAACTCGACCTCGCGCAGCACGCTCGCGCGCCCCTCCAGATTGCGCAGCCGCAGCGACTCCGTGCCGCCGCCGAGCAGTGTGCCGCCGAGATAGGGGCCGAGGAACGCGGCGGCCTGCAACGAGAACTCCATGAACACGCAGTTCGGCATGCCCGCGTTGGCGCTCTCGCGGTAGTACCAGGCGTCGGGTGGCGAATCGTATTCGGTGCGCCAGCCTGCCCCATCGGGAATTCCGCCGCGGGTGCCCTCCAGCGACATCACCCTGTCGACCAGCAACAGGTCGCGACTGGGCAACCGCACGGCGGGGATATCGGAGAACCGGCCGAATTCGGGGCCCATGGCCAGTGCCTGATCGCCGTGCGCGATGTGGGCGATATTGAATTCGCTGAGCATGGCGGGGACGCCGTCGGCATTGAACCGGCCGAGGAACTCGGTGACGACACCGCCCGGCCCCGGGCCGAGCACCGCACCGGGACGCGGGCGCGCGTGCGTGCCGAGGCCCCGGATCACCGCCGTGGTCGTGCCGTCGTCGGCCACGAAGGTGACGTCGGCGGCCAGCCAGGGCAGCGGAACGAGGTCGACCGAGACGACCTCGACGTGTACGGCAGTGGATGGTGCGTCGGAGTCGATGCGCATGGTCGGTGTGCGCAGGTCGATCGAGACCGCGTCGTCGGGCAGCCCGAAAGCCAGCTCGCAGTCGGCGAAACACAGTGTCAGGCCGAGATACAACGCCAGCGCCTCGACCGCTTGGCGAGCTGCCGTCACCCGCGAGCGGGCGTCGTGCGGCGATGCGGCCAGGCGCGCCCGGCACGAGCCCTGCCCGCTCGCGCCGCCGCGATGGTCGAGATCCGTGACGGCGGTGAGGACCAGCGGGTCCGTCGCGGCCAAGGCGACCCGGTCGTTGCAGCCGGGCTGGGCGTAGGCGGGGCCGAATGCGGCGGCCAGGTCGCCGCGGGTCAGTGCGGCGAGTCCGTCGCGGTCCAGCGCGCGGGACTTGCTGCGCGCCAGCGGTTCGAAGGCGGTGCGGCGCGGCGGCCACATGTGCGGACCGGGCGGCGGATCGGTCCGTTCGACCGGTAGGCCCGCGTCGATGTCGAACCAGCGGCCGGACGCGGGGACCGCACGCGGCGGCGGGACTCTTCGGTCACCGAGGCCGCGGACGAGCAGCAGTTGCAGCGCCTGCTGGGCGGCCAGTGCGTCACGGTGGGCGTCGGCGGTGCCGCGGTGCAGGCGGCGGGCCAGTTCCGCGATGCGCTTCCCGGCGGGCGTCGCCGCGCTCCGGGAGGACACCGCACCGTCATCGGATGTTCGCGCCCAGTCCAATTCGTCGAACTCGATGACGATCGTATCGCCTGCGGGGCGGGTTTCACGCGTCGACATGGCCCGCCTCCGATGCGGTCGAGTTCCAGGTGCGCACGCCCGCGCGGAACTTCTCGTCGAGTCCCGAAGTGGTGACCACCGTGATGCCGGAGGCGCGCAGGAATACCTCGCCGCTCGCGGCACGCGCCTCGGCATCCACGCGCAGGCGATTCGGCGCGGTCGACACTTTGTCGACACGGATGACGAACGAATCGTCCAGGGGCAGTGGGGCCCACAGATCCAACCGGTCGATCGCCAGCGGCAGCCAGCCGACCGTGCCGGTCTCGGCGGCAAGGACAACCGCGGCCTGGAGTACGAAATCGGCCGGGGCGCAATGGTACAACTCGCCCGCGTAACCACGGTCGGCGACCGGTCCGGGCATACGGCACGTCACCGTGAGCCGGTCGGCGCTGCGCTCGTGGATGGTGCGGATGCCCTGAAGGAGCGGTCCGTGGAAGATGATTCCGTCGCGGTACAGCCGATCACCCGACTCGAAGTGAATTCCCGATTCCGGTGCGGCGAAATCGATTTCGGCACGGCGGCGGCTCGAAGTGCGTGCGGCGAGGGTGAGGACGGCGCGGTATCGGGCCGATCCCCCGCCGGATGCGCCCCGTGCCGGGTGGCCGTCACCGATGCTCGCGGTCACGCTCGCCCCGTCGTCGCGCACGGAGCGCACGTCGAGTCGGACGTGGTGTCGCCGGTCCTCGGCGCCCTCGAAGGTGATGCCGCGCAACACCTCGAAGTCCTCGACGGCGACCACGCGCAGCCCCGGATACGCCGATTCGGCGACCGCGATCATCCAGCCGATGGCGTAGACGGCGGGCAGGACCGGGGTTGTGCCCACACGATGGGCGTCGAGTACGGGATCGTCGGCCAGCGCGGCGATATCGCGGCAGGCGATATGCGCCGCGTCCGTCGTGGGCCGGACAGTCGCGGAGAGGGGAACGGGCGGGGCGAGCAGAACCTCGCCGCTGCCCGCGCCTTCGGTGAGTTCGGCGACGAACGCGGCTGCCGCCGCGTCGGGTTGGAGCAACGGTACGCCGCGGGCGGCGAAGAGGGCGCGCAGGTCGGCGGTGACCATGCCGCCGTCCCAGGCGCCCCATGCCAGGGCGAGAAGCCCGGCACCGGCGACGGGCCAGCGGCTCATGGCCTCGTTTGCCACCGCGTAGTCCGCCTGACCGGTGTTGCCGTAGACGCCCGCCACCGACGCGAACAGCACGACCCGTCGCAGGGTCGCCGGCGAGACCGCCCCGAGAACCGCGGCAAGACCGGCGAGTTTGGGGCCGAAGACGCGGCGGATGTCGGCGCCGGACTCGCGCGCCAGCAACCCGTCCGAAAGCGCGCCCGCGCCGTGCACGATCACGCCGATTCGGTCGCGGTCGGCGGCGAGTGCCGTCGCGACGGCCTCCGCGTCGGCCACATCGGCCCGCAGGTAGCGTGCGGTCGCACCGGTCTCGGCGATCGACCGGAGGGTTTCGGTGATCTCCCTGGCGGCGCGGACGCGGGCGCAGGTGGCCTCGACGGTACGCGGATGCGGTGTCGCACCCGCGCGGGAGTGGTCTTCGACCATGGCGCGCACCAGGTCGGCGTCGGCGACGCCGTCGGCCCATCGCGGCTGCGGCTGCTCGATGTCGGTGCGACCGAGCAGGATGTATTCCGCGGGCACGGCGCGGGCCAGTGCCACCGCGCAGGTCGCCGTGACACCGCGGCCACCACCGGTGACCAGGACGACATCGTCGGCGCTCAGGCCCGGCCCGGCGTCGACGCGTTCCGTGTCGGGTATCGGCGCGACCGTCCATCGGGTTCCGTCGGCGTCGATACCCACGGCGGCGGGAGTTCGCGCGGCATCGCACATCTCGCTCAGGAGATGAGCGCCGACCGCTTCGTCGGCGATGGACGGATGCAGGTCGAGCATTCTCGTGAACAGCGAGGGATTCTCGGCGGCGGCGGTCTTCGCCAGTGCGGCGAGCGCGCCAAGCATGCGAACCGCTCCCCCGGTGTCGGGATGTTCGCCCAGTCTGCCGTCGATGCGGGTCACCAGGATCAGCGCGGCGCGGTCCCCGGAGTCGGCCGCGCGCGCCGCGGCGTGCTTGACGACGAGCAGGGCGTCGGCGAGCCGCCGTACCGCGGCGCCGACCTGCGCGGGACGGTCGAACACCACCACGCAGGCGTCGGGCGCGGGACCGGCGGCGAAGAAGTCCGCCAGCGTGCGCTCCAGCGCCTCGTCGTCCCAGTCCGCGCCGAGCCACTCGCCCGTCGTGTCGAGTACGAGTTCACGCACCCCCCAATTCCGTGCCGCGCGATGTCGCGACAGCGCGATCGCGTCGCCGCCCAGCCGCACCACCGCCACGGCGGCGCGCTCGGCGTACGGCATGGGCGCCGGATCGACCGGCGGCAATGGCACGGCCCGTATCGGCAGCCGCGGAATCTCGGTGGTCGCCCCGGCGGGACCCGGTGACGGCACCGCGCGCGGCGAACCCCCATCCGGCGCGACGCGCGCACCACTCAACCGCTCGACCAACTGGTCGATCGTGCGCAACTCCGCCAGTTCCTCCGGCCCAAGGACCGGGAGTTCGGGAAACCGTTCCTGCAAGACGCTGACGATCTGCACCCGCTTGATCGAGTCCACACCCAGATCGGCCTCCAGATCCATTGCCGGGTCGATCATCTCGACCGAATAGCCGGTCCGATCCGCCACCACTCCGAGCACCGAGGTCCGCAACGACCCCGGCTCCACGGTCGTGAGCGCGGCGGGCGCGGACACGGCGACACCGCGGGTGAGCTGGTCGACCAACTGGTCGATGGTCCGCAGCTCGGCCAGCGCCTCGGGACCGAGTTCGGGCAGTTCGGGGTGACGCTCCTGCAACACACTCACGATCTGCACCCGCTTGATCGAGTCCACACCCAGATCGGCCTCCAGATCCATTGCCGGGTCGATCATCTCGACCGAATAGCCGGTCCGATCCGCGACCACCCCGAGCACGGAGGCCCGCAGGGACGCGGTGTCGAAGCCTGTGGCGGGCAGACCGTTCGGGGACCGCGGCGCTTCCCGTGGCGAGACGGTGACAGCGGCGACGCCGTCGGTCTCGGGTGCGGGTGCGGGTGCGGTGACCACCACCGGGAACCCCGGCAGTTCGACGGAAACGTGCGCCTCGGGGACGAACCCGTTCGGCGGCAGACCGTTCGCGGACGAACCAGGTGGCGCGGATTCCGCGACATCGGCACCGAGACCCACCTGCGCGAGACGCGCCAGCACCGTGTTGGCGGCGGCATGCGCACTGCTGATCGCCTCGCTGTGCCCCGCGATGGTCTCGGCCAAGCCGTCGGAGGTGCGATGGTCCGCGCGCCGAAGCGTCATCAGCTCCTCGGCGACCCTCAACTGACCCTCCAGATACCTGCTGTGCAGATCGGTCTGGCGGGTGAGCACCTCGGCGACCTGCCGGGTGGAGTCGAGATCCGCGGTCGCCGCGAGCGGCGCGGGTTCGATGCGCGGCGCGGGCGCGGCCTCGGCAGCGGCGCGGACCGCATCGCGCGCCGCGGCGACGGGCTCGGGGACGTAGACCTTCTCGATCGCCTCGACGTACGCGCGGCGGCGGGAATCGGGCACGTATTCCGCGCCGGTGAGCACTACCGCCCCCGTCGCGGCGGGCGGGCGCGGCGCGGCCTCGACGGGTACGGCGAGATCGACGCCGAGTACGAGGAGCTGGGCCACGGCCCGGCGCAGGGCCACATCGCCGTCGCCGAGCGGTCCGGCATCGACGGCCAAGGTCACGACGTCCGCGCCGACGGTGCGCCGCGCCAACTGGGTGAGCACCTGTTTCGGACCGAATTCGACCAGGATATTGCAGCGGGACTCCTCGATCATGGCGGTCAGGCCGCCAACGAAGTCCACCGGCTGTAGCAGATGTTCGACGAGGATCGCGCGGTTGGCCGCCACATCGGCTCCGTAGGCCGCGCCCGCGGTGTTGGCGTGTACCCGGCCGGCGGGCTCGCGCACCTCGGTCCGCTCGACCTCGGGGCCGAAGGCGGCGACGGCATGTGCCACCAATGAGGTGTGGAATGCACCGGACACCGGCAATTTCCGAGCCTTGACCCCCGCCTCGTGGCAGATCGCCACGAGCCGGTCCACCTGCGCGGTCGGCCCGCCGACGACGATCTGGTCGGCGGCGTTGTAGTTGCAGATACTCGCTTCGGGCACCTCGGCCAGCAGTTTCCGCGCCCGCTCGGCCGAACACTGCAACGCCGCCATGGTGCCGCCGTCCGCCGTCCCGGCGGCCGGTGTCATGGCCGCGCCGCGTGCCCGCGCGAGCCGGAAGTAGTCGGCATCGTCCAGCGCGCCCGCCGCCCACAGGGCCGTGAGTTCGCCGAAGCTGTGACCGAGATAGGCCGCGCACTCGAGTCCGAGCTCGCGCAGGACGCGGAACTGACCGACGGACAGCGCGCCGATGGCGGGCTGCGCGAATTCGGTGCGGCGCAGTATCTCCTCGCCGTCGGAATCCTTCGTCACGGGGAAAACCGCCGTACTCAGGCGCGAGTCGCTGCCCGCGAAGGTCTCCTCGGCCTCGTCGAAGGCGCGGCGGACCGTCGGATTGCTCAGTGTCAGCGCGCTTCCCATGCCGACGTACTGACTGCCCTGACCGGCGAACAGCGCGCCGACCCGGGGTTCGGGCAGTGCCCGCGCCCGGTAGTAGATGCCGTTGGGCGTCGACCACTCGGCGGCGTCGGACCGCTGCTCGAGCAGATCCGCTGCCTGCGTGCGCAATTCGTCCCCGGCCGCCGGATCGGCCACAACCATCGCGAGACGGGGCGAATTCGGCGGTGCCGGCGCGGTCGAGGGTGCGCGATCCGAACGCAGCAGGGCGATCAGTCCGGCGACATCGGGTGCGTGGAACAGCCGGACCCGCGCGCGGCGATGCAGCGGCACGTCCACGGTGTCGCCGTACTCTTGCAGCGCGATGTGGAAGTTGGTGCCGCCGAAGCCCATTGCCGAGACGCCCGCGCGGCGGACGGGCCGCTGAGGATCGCGTATCCACGGGCGCGCGGCGGCATTGAGGTAGAGCGGGCCGCCGTCGAGCGCCGGATTGGCCTGCTCGACGCCGATGGTCGGCGGTAGCACTTTGTGGTGGAGCGCCAGCGCGGTCTTCATGAGACTCGCCGCGCCCGCGGCGCCCTTGGTGTGCCCGATCTGCGATTTGACGCTGCCGATGGCGGCATAGGCGCGGTCGGCGGTGAAATCGTCGAGCACGCCGGTCAGCGCGGCGATCTCGGTGCGGTCGCCGACCGCGGTCCCGGTGGCGTGCGCCTCGAACAACTCCACCGACGAGATGGGGTAGCCCGCGTCGGCGTAGGCGCGGCGCAGCGCGAGATCCTGCCCTTCGGCGCGCGGCGCGTAGATGCTCTTGGCCCGGCCGTCACTGGAGGAGCCGATACCGCGGATGACCGCGTAGATCCGGTCGCCGTCGCGTTCGGCGTCGGCGAGGCGTTTCAGCGCGAGCATACCGATGCCCTCGCCGAGCAGCGTGCCGTCGGCGGAGCGATCGAAGGGGCGCACCCGATCCGAATGCGAGAGCGCGCCGGTCTTGCTGAAACACATGTAGGTGAAGATCGAGTTCTCGGTGTCGGCGCCACCGGTGATCATCATGTCGGCGCGGCCGTCGACGAGTTCGGCGACGGCCATGCGCACCGCGGACAGGGAGGCGGCGCAGGCCGCGTCCACGGTGCAGTTCATGCCGCCGAGGTCGAACCGATTCGCGATGCGCCCGGCCGTCACATTGGCGAGCAGCCCGGGAAAACTGTCCTCCTCCCACGGCGCGAACGCCTTGGCGAAACGGTCGGCGATCTCCTCGGCGTCGGCGTCGGTCAGCCCGCAACTGCGCACCACCTCACGCAGGACGGGCGAGGATAGTCGCATGGCCAGCGGATGCATGAGCCCGACGCAGCCGACGACGCCGAGCACGACACCGGTGCGCGCCGGGTCGTACCAGGAAGAACCCTCGACCCCCGCGTCGCGCAGCACGTCGCGGGCGACCATGAGGCTCAGGGTCTGCAAGGTGCTGGTGATGCCGAGCAGATTCGGCGGAATGCCGAATTCGATCGGGCTGAAATCGATGTCGGGCAGGAAGCCGCCCCGCTTGGCATAGGATTTGTCCGGCGCCGTTGGGTCGGGGTCGTAGTAGTCCGCGATCCGCCAACGATCCGCGGGCACCTCGGTGGTGCAGTCCGCGCCGTCGACGATGTTCTGCCAGTACTCGCCGGCGTTGCGGGCCTGCGGAAACAGGCCTGCCATGCCCACGATGGCGATCGGCGTGTTCGCCAGCCGACGCGCGTCGAACGAGGAGGTCGAGTCCATTGCCTTCACTTTCGGATCATGTGTTTCGCAGGCCGGGCGGCGCCGCGCGTATCAGCCGGTGACGGCCGAGTAGGTTGCGTTGGCGGGCAACGCCACACCGAGGTCCTCGGCGACGGCGTCGGCGAGTTGCTCGGCGAAGAGGCGGTAGCCGAGTCGATTCGGGTGGATTCCGTCGTCGGACCACAGCGCCCCGTCACGCCAGACTTCCGACAGCGGCGCACGCGCGGCGTCCACGCACACCATGCCGAATTCGGCGGCGGTGCGACGCAGGACGGAATTGGCGTCGGTGGTGCGGCCGCGTATGTCGGCGCGCGCCGCAGCGGTCATGGCGAGCCGGTCGGTGACATCGGGGTAGGTCGCGGTGAAGGCGACCGAGGCGGCACGGGACATGGTCGCGAAGATCTCGCGCAGATTGTCCCGGAATTCGGCGGGCCGGTATTCGCCGACGATATCGTTGAATCCGGCGATCATCCCCGCGACCTGTGGCCGCACGGTCCGCACGGCGACGAGTTGACGATCACGCACGGTCGCGGTGGTGGCGAGATGTTCACCGTGGTTGCGGCATTCGTCGTCCCCGATTCCGAGCAGGCGCGCGAATGCCGGGATCCACCCGCGATACCCCCCGCCGGGGGCCGGGTCGCCCCGGCCCTCGACGAAGCTGTCGCCGATGACGACGAGCTTCACCGGCATCAGTGCCCGCCGTTCGGTGACACTGCGCCGGCGGGCACGAAACCGACCTCGCGATACATGCGTTCGAGCCGGTCGGGGGCGAAGAATTCGTGGCCCGGCATGGCGCCCGCCATCATGCGGAAGAACTCCAGCCGGTACTTCTGGCTGCGGCTGGAGGCGTCGAAGGCGTCGTAGATGCGCTGGGGCAGTTCGAGTTCGGATATGGTGCAGGTGAATTCGTAGGTCTGCGCGGACTCCTCGTCGCGATATTCGCCATACTCCTTCAGCGCCGCGTCCACCGCCGCGGGCCCACGGTCCAGGTTGGCGTGCAGCGTCTCGGCGAGGTGGCCCGCGTGCCGGAAGGCGTCGGCGATGCCGTTACCGGTGTAGGGGTCCTTGTGATAGCCGGCGTCGCCGACCAGCGCCCACCCGGGCCCGGCGGCCTGGCGGTAGTAGTTGTCCGGGTACAGCATCGGCTGCAATGGCGCGACCCGCTCACCGCGGGCGCGCAGATCCGCGCCGAGGTCGGGGGTCACGGTGTCGACGATCTCGGCGAAGGTCTCCGCGGGGGCGGCGCGGAAGGCGGCGAAGCGGTCGCGTTTGCGCATGACCGCGACCAGATGCAGGCCGTCGTTGGTCGGCCAGGCGCCCATCTGCTGGAAATCCCCGGTGCGGTGGTGGAAGTCGTTCCAGTCCAGGCCGGCGAAGTAGCTGTAGTAGATGAAGCAGGCGGCGGGCACGTGGTTGTAGACGGCCGCGCCGGTCAGTCTGGCGACCGTGGAATTCGCGCCGTCGGCGCCCACGACGACGGCGGCGCGCTCCTCGTGTAGTCGACCGCCCGCCGCGCGGCCGCGGATGCCGACCACGCGATCGTCGGCCACGATCAGTTCCTCGACCGTATAGCCTTGGCGCACTTCGGCTCCCGCATCGACGGCGGCCTCGAGCAGGGCCGCATCCATGACCGTGCGGCGCGGCGCGTACACCCGGTCGATGCCGTCGATCGGATCGGCGAATCCGCTGATCAGCAGATCCTTGAAGGAAGCGGTCATATGCCGGATGGGGTGGGCGTTGCCCGTGGCCGCCTCGAGCACGCCCCAATCGCGCAGCAGCGCGATACCGGTCTGCTGGATGAAGTGGGTGGAGACGGTATCGCTGGGGAAGGTCGCGCGGTCGACGACCAGGACCCGGCGTCCGCTGCGCGCGAGCAGCATGCCCAGCGGCGACCCGGCGCAGCGCGCGCCCACGATGATGACGTCGTACATGAGAGATCCCTTCGGAGTACCGGTGTTCAGAGGTCGAGGACGAGTCGGTCGGCGGCGCCGGAGGAGACGCAGAGCATCATGGATCTGCCCGCGAGGCGCTCGGCGTCGGTGAGTATCGAGTCGCGGTGGGTGACGGCACCGGCCAATACGGGGGTCTCGCAACTGCCGCAGGTGCCCTCCCGACAGGAGAACGGCACCGCGACGCCCGCGTCACGCAGTTCGTCGATGAGGCTCGCGCCGCGTTCGACGGTCAGCGTGCGGCCAGACCGGCGCAACTCCACCTCGTAACTCGCGGTGTCGGAGGGGGTTTCGGGTTCGACCGGTCGCGGGCTGAACCGCTCCACGTGCAGGCGCAGCTTCGGCCGGTCCCGGCACAGCCGTTCGGCCGCGGCGATCAGTCCTTCCGGCCCGCAGCAGTAGACCGCGCATTCGCTGTCGGCGACGGCGTCGAGGATGGTCCGCAGGGGCAGCGGGCCCACCTCGTCCTCCGGGTAGAGGGTGCAGCACTCGCGGTCGGCGAATTCGGCGGCGAAGGCCATCGCGGCACGGGTGCGTCCGCCGTAGTGCAGGGTCCACGGCGCCACGCCCGCCGCGAGTTCACGCGCCATCGGCAGTAGCGGGGTGATACCGATGCCGCCCGCGATCAGCACGAATCGCCGCGCGTGGACCAGTGGGAAGTGGTTGCGCACCGCGCCGACGGCGAGTGTGTCGCCCGCGACGCGTTCGTGCAGGTACACCGATCCACCCCGGCCCTGTTCCGCGCGCAGGACGGCGATGCGCCATCGCCCGGATTCGCCCGGGTCGCCACACAGCGAGTACTGCCGCGGCGTGCCGTCGCCGACCAGCACGTCGATATGCGCGCCCGGGGTCCAGGCGGGCAGCGGTGCGCCATCGGGACGGGCCAGGATCAGTGACACGACGCCCGACGACTCCTCGACGCGTTCGCGGATCACCAGATCTCCGACCGGTCGGGCGGGATCGGCGGCCGTCTCGGGCGCGGGCCTCGACGCGGGGACCGCCGCCCGCCGCGTCGCGAGGGCGCGTTCGGCCCACAGTCGCGCCAGGCACAGCACCAGGCTCGGCCGCAGCAGGGTGCGCGGACGCTCGGTCAGATTGATCACCGCCAGCAGCCGGTGTGCCACGAACGGCGATGCGGCACTGGCCATCTGGACCTGCTTGAGGTATCTGCCGAAAAGTGTGCCCAGTCGGGTCCGCTCGCCCTTCACCAAGGGGGAGCGCAGGTCGATAGCGGTGGACATGCCCCAGGCGGCGTCGATGACGCGAGCGATCCGCCGGAAGAACACCCGGGGCCGCAGCGGTCCCGGCTCGCGGAGCCAGTCCCGCAGCACCAGCGCCTCCTGCGCGGCAACCGACATACCCTGCGCATAGATCGGATTGAAGCTGGTGACGGCGTCGCCGATGACGACGAGTCCGCCGGGGACCTCGCGCAGGTCCTCGTAACGCCGCCGGATGGAATCGCGCACCCGGTGCTGGATCGGGTCGTCGACCGGCTCGGCGACCCGGATGAGCTCGATGACATCCGTAACCGGCAGTGCGGCAGCGTAATCCAGATATCCCTGCTCGTCGGTGGGCGCACGGGTGCCGAGGGTGCCCGACAGTGTGACGTGCCACATGTCGTCCTCGATCGCGAGGACCGCGGCGCCCGGCATACCCGGCACGGTGGAGGCGGTCAGTGCGAGGTCGCCGTCGAGGTCGCCCGGGTGTCGGCGATAGCGGCGCGAGCAGTAACCGAGGTCGACCTCGACCCGTGATTCCGCCGGAGCCGACCAGCCCGCGGCCGTCAGCCACTCCCCCGTCCTGGCATTGCGCCCGGTGGCGTCGACCACCAGATCGGCCCGCACCTCACCGGTGCGTCCGGTCGCGTTCTCCCGGGTCGTCACACCCGCCACCCGGTCGTCGCAGCGCAGCAGACCTGACACGGTTATCCCTTGCCGCAGAACGACATTCGGGCATTTGGTAACCCGCCCACGCATGAGGTGTTCGAGCAGCGGACGACTGGGGGTGGCGAGGGTCAATTCGGTGCGCTCGGGGCTGCGCATGGGCACACCGCCCAGATACCACCGGGATTTCGCCAGCCACGGGCTGTGCGGTACGCCGAGTGCGCGCAGTTGTTCGAGCAGTCCCGGGAAGACCTCGTTCATGCCCTGGCTGCCGCCGTGCATGAGCGCGTGGATGTGGCGCGCCTGCGGGACACCGTCGCGATAACCGAGTCCGTCGATCTCGTCGCGTTCGAGCAGGGTGACCCGCTCGAAATGATCGGCCAGCACCCGCGCGGCGAGCAGGCCCGCGACACTGGCGCCGAGCACGACGGCGTGACCTCGGTCGTTTCGATGGTGGGTTTTGTTGTCGTGCATCGGATTTCCTCCAACGAGTCCGACTGCGGGCAGGTGCGGCCGATCAGCCCTGCACCCGGCCGCCGTCGATATTGAGCGCCTGACCGGTGATGGCCGCGCCCGCGTCGGAGGCCAGCAGCAGGCACAGCGCGGCGACCTCCTCGGGCGTGGTCAGCCGCCCCTGCGGCGTGAGCAGCGGGCGCACGGCTTCGTCGTAGTCGCAGCCCTTGCCGCGCATGCGGGCCTCGATCACCCGCCTGGTCATCGGGGTGTCGACGTAGTAGGGACAGACACAGTTGATCGTCACGCCCTTGTCGGCGTATTCGGCTGCGGCCGAACGTGTCACGCCGAGCAGCGCGTGTTTGGCCGCGGTGTAGGGCGCGGCGCGGGGAAGACCGACGCTCGAAGCCGTCGAACCGATGTTGACGATGGCGCCGCGGCCGAGTTCGACCATCCGCGGCAGGACGGCCTGCATGAGCAGCAGCGGCCCCTCCACGTTCACCTTCATGACCTCGCGCAGTACGTCGACGGTCACGTCGGCGAATCGGCGACTTTCACCGATCCCCGCGGCATTGACCAGCACGGTCGGCGCGGCGAGTCGGTCGGTGACCGCGGCGACGGCCTCGGCGCACTCCGCGGCCACCGTCACGTCGAATGGCACGGTCAGTACCGGGACGTCGGCGGCCCGGCATCGTGCGGCGGTCCGCTCCAATGCGGCGCGATCACGGCCCGCCAGTGCGACTTTCGCACCGGCCTCGGCCAATGCCACCGCGACGGCCGCACCTATTCCGCCACTCGCGCCGGTGATCACGGCCGTGCGCCCATTCATTGTTCGCGGCATTTCGCTCCAGCCTCGAGACAACGGTCGTACCCGGCACGGAAATTGAAGTTGAATTCGTCCGGATTCGATCATGGATATCGACGGTCGGCTACGGACAACTCCGTCTCGAAGCAGCGGCCCATCGGACTTCTCGAAACACAGTGCAGCAGTGCGAACTCAATCGGGCAAGAAGGATTGGGATTCATGATCGCTCGCGCACCGGAATCTTGGGGATCGCCCCGGTCACCGAGTTCGTTAATTCCGTCGCGATGCTTCGTTCAGGGCGCGTTCACCGGTCCCTGAAACCGTCCCCGACGCAACCCGCTATCTCGCAGAGGAATCCCCATGACACATACTGTCGGCCCGGCGCGATTATCGACAACAGCGCGGGATGTCTATTCGGTACTCGCGCGACTCGAGGAACCGGTCCACATCGTCGCCGACGGCGGTGGCGTCGCCTTCACCAACGACAGCGCGGCCGCCGCGCGCCCGCTGGTCACCCTCGGCCCGCTGCCGCCGGGTCGACTCGGTTCGCGCGAGTTCCTGCGCGGGCACGGCGTGACCCACTGCTACCACGCGGGCGCGATGGCCAACGGCATCGCCTCGGCCGATCTGGTCGTCGGACTCGCCCGACTCGGCATGCTCGCCTCCTTCGGCGCGGCCGGTCTCTCACCCGAACGTCTCGACAGCGGTCTGACCGAGATCGCCCGGCGCAGCCCCGGCGCGCCGTTCGCGTGCAATGTGATCCACAGCCCCAGCGAACCTGCGATGGAGCGCACCGCCGTCGACCTGTGTCTGCGGCACCGGGTGCGCTGCGTTGAGGCATCCGCCTTCGTCCGGCTCACCGACGAGTTGGTGCGCTACCGGGCCGCCGGACTCGGTTCCGACGGCGAGGGGCGCACCGTGATCGACAACCGGGTCATCGCGAAGGTGTCGCGGCGCGAGATCG
Organism: Nocardia arizonensis; assembly: GCF_001310275.1. Classification (GTDB taxonomy): domain Bacteria; phylum Actinomycetota; class Actinomycetes; order Mycobacteriales; family Mycobacteriaceae; genus Nocardia; species Nocardia arizonensis. The sequence goes on along the minus strand of NZ_LGYZ01000084.1, from coordinate 78,446 downwards.
CCGAACTCTTCCTTGCCCCCGCGCCCGCGCCGATCCTGCGCGGGCTCGTCGAGCGCGGCGCGATCACCGCGGAGCAGGCCCGCCTCGCGGCGACCGTGCCGATGGCCGACGACATCACCGCCGAGGCCGACTCCGGCGGGCACACCGATCGACGACCGCTGACGGCACTGCTCGGCGACCTCATCGCGCTGCGCGACGGCACGCCCGCGCACGGCGGGGTGCGCGTGCGGATCGGCGCGGCAGGCGGCATCGGCACACCCGAGGCCGCCGCCGCGGCGTTCACCCTCGGCGCCGACTACGTCGTCACCGGTTCGATCAATCAGGCTTGCGTCGAGGCCGGGCAGTCGCCCGCCGTCAAGGCGCTGCTCGGCACGGCGGAACTCACCGACTGCGAACTCGCGCCGTCGGCGGACATGTTCGAACTCGGCGCCAAGGTGCAGGTACTGCGCCGCGGCACCATGTTCGCGGGCCGCGCCGCCCAGCTCTACGATCTGTATCGCCGATACGACGGCATCGACGACATACCCGCCTCGACCCGGGCGACGTTGGAGCGCGACGTCTTCCGCCGCGGCCTCGACGAAATCTGGTCGCAGACGCACACGTACTTCGCCGAGCGCGACCCGGATCAGCTCGCGCGCGCCGAGGGCGATCCGAAACGCCGGATGGCGCTGATCTTCCGGTGGTATCTCGGGCTCTCGTCGCGCTGGGCGGTCACCGGCGACACCGATCGAGCCGCCGACTACCAGATATGGTGCGGTCCGGCCATGGGCGCGTGCAACACCTGGTTGCGCGGCACCCATCTGGAGGCGGTCGACCGGCGCACGGTGGGTGAACTCGCCACCCACATCATGCGCGGGGCCGCCTTCGGGCAACGTGTCGCGATGTTGCGCTGCTACGGCATCTCGCTGCCGCCGCGGGCCGCGCGATACCGGCCGCTACCCGCGAGCGCCCGAGTCGGCGCCCGCGGGCTCGAGTAGGTTCTCGACGAGACGACGCCGCGCCGCCTCGTCGAGACCCGCGCGAGCCGCCCAGGCGCGAGCGCCACCGAATTCGACCGACAGGTGGGACAGGAAATTCCGCATCGTGGACGCGTCGGCAGCGAACACCCATTCCGGCACCGCCGCCATGTCGATTCCGGCGCTGCGGGCGGTCGCCGTGCGCTGCGCCCGCGCCCGCAGCGCCGCGATATTCGGGCCGGTCGCGGCGTAGTCGGCGACGATGTCCTCCTCGCGCACGCCGAGCACCGCGAGCAGCATCGCGATCACGACGCCGGTGCGGTCCTTACCCGCCGCGCAGTGCACCAGGGCGGGGAGATTGTCCATGCTCGCCAGCAGGTCCAGTGCGGTGACGATGTTGTCCGCGCTGTGCTCGAGATATCCGATGTAGCGCTCGAGCATCCCGCCCGACGGCGAGACCGTGGACAGGTCGAGGCGGGTGCGGTCCGCGCCGAAGACATGGGTGTTGCGGTAGATCGCCACGCTCTCCGACAGCGCGCCGCGGCCGTCGGTGTCGATCTCCCCCGGCGCGCGCAGGTCGAGGACCATGCGCAGCAGACACCGGTCGAGCAGGAAGGTCACGTCCTCGCCGTCCAGTTCGGACAGTCCGTCCGAGCGCAGCACCCGCATGGCCCGCACCCGGCGCCCGTCGCCGGTGCGCAGCCCGCCCAGATCGCGGGCGTTCACCGCACCGCGCAAGGGCAGCGCGCGGTCGGTGATCGCGATCGTCTCGTCCGTCATTCGCCCAACTCCGCTCGTTCGTCCGACACATCCATGAAATCCGTTGTCGATGATATTGAACAATCGATTATCGCCGACCCGACCGGCAGGACAATTCTGTGTTAACAACCAGCATCGCGCGCGTCGCCGCAGTTGGCGACCCCCGGCTCCGAGGCCCTATCCGAAAATGTCATGGATTTATCGGCATTCCAAGTGATTCCACGGCCTGCCCTTCGCCCGACGATACGCTCGAGCCGCAAACTTTCAGGGTAGAGAGGCATGTCGAATGCATTTGACAATTGTCGGAAATCGGGCCGCAATGCCCGCTGATGGCGCCGCCAGTTCCGGCTATCTGGTCGACACCGGCCGGTCGAAAATTCTCCTCGATTGCGGCCCCGGAATTGCCGTGATGCTGACCAAATACATGCACGCGAGCGAACTCGACGCGGTTGTCATCAGCCATATGCACCTCGACCACTGCTACGACGTGCTGCCCATCGGAAAGCAGGCGATGCTGCCCTACGGCAAGACCTGGCTGGTGGACACCGACGGCGAAGGCGAATTCCACGGCGAAGCCGAGCGCGAACGCATCAAACTGTTCGTGCCCGCAGGCGCCCGCGAAACCCTGGACCGGCTCGCGGAATTGTTTCCGGTGCAGACCATTCCGCATCTGAACCGGGCCTTCGACTTCGCCTACGAGGTCATCGAATACGAACGCGGCGCCGCCTATCCACTCGACGACTGCACCATAACGATGGTGCCGATGGTGCACACCGCGCCGGACTGCGGAGTCCGCATCGACAGCCCGACCGGCAGTGTGGCCTTCACCGGTGACACCGGGTGGAACGAGAACCTCGTGACCCTCGCCGACAAGGTCGACATCTTCCTGGCCGAGGCGTCGCTGGCGCAGCCGGATCACACCGCGCACGGACATCTGTCGGCCACCGAGGTCGGCAAGGCCGCCGCGGCGGGCGGGGCCCGCTCGGTGGTGCTCACGCACTTCACCGCGCCGCAGGACGAGTGGAAAGAGGCCAGACGCGCCGACGCCGCGGCCGAATTCGACGGACCGGTGCACATCGGCGAACCGGGTATGCGCTTCGAGGTCCCGGCCGAACCGTGGGAACGGTCATGAGCGCCCGATCCGGCCGCCTCCGTTCGGCTTTCGCCGCCGCTGTCGCGGCGGTGCTCGCGGTCGTGGCCGCAGGCTGTGGTTCGGCCGACGACACGAGCGCCGACGGACCGGTGACCATCCGGTTCCTGTCCTACAACTACGGCACGCCGTGCTGCAATGCCGCCATCCAGGAACTGGTCGATCGCTTCCAGGCCGCGCATACCGACATCAAGGTCCAGCCCGAGGCGGTCGCGGTGGCCGACGTGCTGACCAAACTCCGTTCCGAGACCGCCGCGGGCACGACTCCCGATGTGGCGCAATTGGGTTGGAGCAAGGCGGCCGAGGCGCGCACGAGTCTGCCGATCGTGCCGGTGCAGGATATACCGTCCGGTCAGGACTGGAAGTCGGCGACCGAGGGGATCTACCCCAATGTCCTCGATGCCGTGCGGAATCCGAACGGCAAGGTCGACATCATGCCGTTCAGCATGTCGGTGCCGATCCTGTACTACAACGCCGACCTGTTCCGCGCCGCCGGACTCGACCCGGACAAGCCGCCCACCACCATCGACCAGGTCAAGGACGCCGCGAGCGCCATCGCGCGCTCGGGCACGCCGGGTGTGTACGTCGCGCTCGCCGATCCCGGCAAGTCCGATTACATGACGCAGTCGGTGATGAACAGCCAGGGCGGCGGCGTCGTGGACGCCAAGGGCAACGTCACCGTGGACTCCGCGCAGTCGGTGCGGGCCCTGGAACGCATTCGCGACCTGACCGTTTCGGGCGCACAGCCCAATGTCTCGGCCAACGACGCGCAGGCGGCGTTCGCGGGCGGCAAGCTCGGCATGCTGATCTTCACCACCGCGGCGATGTCGGCGAACGAGAAGGCGGCAGCGGGCAAATTCGAGTTGCGCACCGCGGCGTTCCCCTCCTTCGACGGCGGCAAAGCCAAGCCGACCTTCTCCGGTGCGGGTCTGGCGGTCTTCGCCAAGGACAAGCGCAAACAGCGCGCGGCGTGGGAGTTCGTCCGATACCTGACCAGCCCGGAGGGCTTCACCATCCTCACCAAGTCCATCGGATATCTGCCCCTGCGACCGGCCATCGTCACCGATCCGGCCTACCTGGGCGACTATTTCCGGCAGAACAACCGGTTGCTGCCGTCGCTGAACCAGATCGGCGATGTCACCCCCTACCGGTACTTCCCCGGCAATCGCGCCAATCAGGCGGTGGTGATCCTCCAGGACGAGGGTGTTGAGCCCATCGTGATCCAGGGCCGCGAGGCACAGCCGACGCTGACCAAGGTCGCCGAGAAGATCAGGGACCTGACGAAATGAGCGTTCTGACGGCGGCGGTGCGCATCCGCCATCGACCACTCGCCTATTCGGCGCCGGTCGCGCTGTCCCTGGTGATCTGGGTCTACGCGCCGATGATCGCCACCGCCGTCGTCAGCGTGCTCGAATGGAATCTCACCACGCGGGCCGAATTCGTCGGATTCGACAATTTTCGCAGGCTCTTCGACGACGAGCAGTTCCGCCGGGCCATCTGGCAAACCGGCGTCTACGTGCTGCTGATGCTGCCGCTGGCGACCCTCGTCCCGCTCGGGTTGGCCGTCGCGCTGTGGCTGCGCCCGGGGCGCGTCAGTACCGTCTACCGGGCGCTGCTGTTCCTGCCGGTGGTGCTCGCCCCCGCTGCGAACGCCGTGTCGTGGCAGTTCATGCTCAATCCGCTCCAGGGGATCGCCAATACCGTGCTGCGCGATCTGGGGCTGCCCGCACAGAACTGGCTCGGCGACGCCGCTCTCGCGCCCGCGGTGATCGTCGTGATCACCGCGGGCAAGATCATCGGACTCGATGTGCTGCTGTTCTCCGCGGCGCTGGCCAACATCGACCAGAGCGGTCTGGAGGCCGCGCGGGTCGAAGGCGCCTCGACCTGGGAGACGGTGCGGTACATCGTGCTTCCGCAATTGACGCGCTCGGTCGTGCTGCTCGGACTGTTGTGCGTGCTGCTGGCGGGTCAGTGGGTTTTCACCAATGTCGCGATCCTCACCCAGGGCGGACCCGAGGGGTCGACCGACAATATCTACTACCGGCTCTACACCTACGGATTCACCTTCTTCGACAGCGGCACCGCCGCGGCCTCGGCGGTGCTGATCGTGCTGGCCATCGGCGGCGCGTACCTGCTCGGCCAGTGCGGCGCGAGGCTGGTGCGCCGCGCCGGCGCGACCGCGGGGGGCGCGCGATGACCGCCACGGCGCTGCGGCGCGCGACGACCTCCACGGCGCTGCGGCGCGCGGGCGGCGCGCTGCGCCACCTCGTGATCCTGAGCTGCGTCTTCGCACTGCTGTTCCCGCTGTTCTGGGCCGGCCTCACCTCGATCCGCCCGCCCAACGACCTGTTCTCCACCGACCTGATCCCGGCCACGGTGTCACTCGAGAACTACCGCGACGCGGTGTTCAAGTTCCCGATCGGCATGATGCTGCTCAATACCGTGATCACCGCCGCCGGGGTGACCGCACTACAGATCCTGGTCACCGTGCCCGCCGCCTACGCGCTGGTGCGATTCCGACCGGGATGGAGCCACGGGCTCGTGCTGCTCGCGGGCGCGACGCTGATCATCCCGCCCCAGGCGCTGATCATCCCGCAGTTCCTGCTGGCGGCCGAACTCGGCTGGCGCAACAGCTATCTCGGACTGATCGTGCCGCAGCTGGCGGGTTGTGCCCTGCCGTTGCTGCTGCTGCGCGAATACCTGGCGGCCATTCCGACCAGCCTGCTCGAGGCATCGGTGATGGACGGCGCGCGGCCCGGCGAGACCCTGCGCATGGTGGTGCTGCCGCTGCTGCGTCCCGCGCTCGCGGCCGTGTCGATCCTGGTGTTCATCAACACCTGGAACGAATACCTGTGGCCGACCCTGGTCGCGCCGCAGGCGAGCAAGACCACCATCCAGACCGGGCTGCAACTGTTCGCCAACCAGGAAGGGCCGACCTCCGGCGCGCTGCTGGCCGCCGCCATGATCACCACGATTCCCGTGCTCGTGGTCTATCTCTTCGCCTCCCGGCATATCGCCGACGCGTTCCTCCGATCCGGAATCAAGTGATCTGACGATGAACTCCACCGACACCCTGGCCCGGACGCCCTTGCCCGCCACGCCGCCGCCTCCGCCCCGTAGGGGCGGTATCGAACTGTCCGGCGTGCGCAAACGTTACGGCGCGCAACTCGCCGTCGACCTGCCCGGACTATCCGTGCCCGCGGGCTCGTTCACCGTGATCGTCGGTCCGTCCGGCTGTGGCAAATCGACTGTCCTGCGCATGATCTGCGGACTGGAGACACCCCAGGAGGGTGCGATCCACATCGACGGGCGCGAGGTCACCGACATACCGCCGGGCGACCGTGATGTCGCCATGGTGTTCCAGGACTTCGCCCTGTACCCGCACATGTCGGTCGCCCGCAATGTCGGCTTCGGCCTGCTGTTGGAAGCCAAACACACACGGCGCAAGCAACTCTCGCGTGCCGAGATCCGGCGGCGGGTCAGCGACACCTGCGATCTGCTCGGCCTCACCGGCAAACTCGACCGCAAACCCCGCGAGCTGTCCGGCGGCGAACGCCAGCGGGTGGCGCTGGCGCGGGCCATCGTGCGCCGCAAACCGATTCTGCTGCTGGACGAACCGCTGTCGAATCTGGACGCGCATCTGCGGACCCAGGCGCGCACGGAACTGATCCGGCTGCACCGCGAGGTCGAGGGCACCTTCGTGCTGGTGACCCACGATCAGATCGAGGCGCTGTCGATGGGCACGCACCTGGTGGTGCTCAATCGCGGGTCGCTCGAGCAGGACGGTGCGCCGGAGGCGGTGTGGCGGCGTCCGGCGAATCTGTTCGTCGCGGGCTTTCTGGGCAGTCCCGCGATGAATCTGCTGCCCGGCGAGGCGGTCGGCGCTCCCGGGCGTGTGCTCGGCTGGCGTCCCGGCGACGCGGTCCTCGTCGAGGATCCGCGCGACACCGTGCGCTCCGGGCCGACCTTCGACGCGACGGTCGACGTCGTCGAATTCGCGGGCGACCGGCGGGTGGCGTATTGCACCGGCGCGGACGGCGCGTGGAGCGTCGAGGTGCCCGCCACCGTCGCGCCGACCATCGGCAGGCCCATCCGCGTCCACGTTCCCGATGACCTCGTCCACCACTTCGACGCCAAGACAGGACACCGGATATGAGCAACTCCCCCGCATCGGCACCGACCGCACCGAACCCGCTGTCCGCATTGCATCCCTACGCGGGCGATACTCCCGACTACGACGGTCTGCGCGCCGTACTCGGAAGTTCGGTGCCCTACAACAGCTTCGTCGGACTCGACATCACCGAGGTCGGCGACACCGAGGGCGTGGTCACCGTGGCCTACCGCCCCGAACTCACCAATGCCTTCGGCACCCTGCACGCGGGCGTGCTCTTCCTGGCCTGCGATATGGCCGGTTCGGCGGCCTTCATCGGCGCGGCCGCGCGGCAGCTGCGCGCGCTGACCATGTTCGTGCTCAAGGACTGCCGGATCGCCTTCCTCAAGCCCGGTACCGGCGATGTCCGCATCGTCGCGACGGTCGACCGGCGACTGCTCGACAGCGCACTGGCCGAACCTCGACCGGGCCGGTTCACCTGCGACGCCAAGGCATACGTCTACGACGGCACCGGTGCGCTGATCGGCAAGGCGCAACTCGACTTCGTCTTCGGACTGGCCGCGGACCACGGCGATGCCTGAATCGCCCGCCCTACTCGCCGACGGCGACAGTCTCTGGCCCGCGATCGAATCGGTGTGCGCGGCGCACCGCGACCGCGTCGCCCTCGACGACCTGGTCGGCGACCGGTGGGAGACGACGACCTACGGTCGTCTCGCCGACCTGGTCGCCGACTGCGCGATCCGGTTGCGCGCGGCCGACCTCGCCCACGGTGACCGGCTGGTGATCATGGCCGACACCGGTGCGGCCTGGATCGTCGCCGACTACGCGGCGCTGCGCCTCGGTGTCGTCGTCGTCCCGATCTACCCCACCGGCTCGGCCGAACAGGTCGGGCAGATCGTCGCCGCCACCGGGGCCACGGTCGCGGTCGCCGACGACCCGGCGCGCCGTGCGGTACTGGCCGAGGCGGGCATCACGACCTTCATCGACCCGATCGCGACGGACCCTCGACCCGGACCGATCGAGGCGGCGGTGGTGGCGCGCGACATCGCCACCGTCGTCTTCACCAGCGGCACCACCGGCTCCCCCAAGGGCTGCGTGCTCACCCACCGCAATGTGTACTGCGCGACCGCGAATGTCGCGGCGGCCGTGCGCGATATCTTCGTACCGTCGGACGGCGCCGTCCCCCGCACGGTCATCGCGCTGCCGCTGGCGCACATGTACGGGCGCTCGACCCTGCTGGCCACGCTGCTCGCGGGCGGCACCGCGACCACGATCGCGCGGGCGGGCGACCTCGTCCGGGCCATGAACCACCGGCCCGCGACCTTCCTCGCCCTCACCCCGTACCTGCTGGAGAAGGTGGAAAGCGCGCTGGCCGCGGACGCGCCGCCCGATGCCGATCGCCTCGACGCCGCGGCCGTCGAGGCACTGGAGTACATCATCTGCGGCGGCGCGTCCATGTCCGCCGACCACCACGAGACCTTCCGCCGCCGCGGCATCACGATCCTCGGCGCGTACGGAATGACCGAATCCGCCGCCGCGGCCGCCATCAACCGCCCCGACGACAATCGGACCGGCACCGTCGGCCGCGCCAATCCCGGCACCAGCGTGACCGTCGACGCAGACGGCGAACTCGTGATCACCGGCGCCAACGTCTCGCCCGGCTACTGGGGCGAGATCGACACCGCGACAGTGGATCACGGACCGCACTCGGTGCGCACCGGCGATCTCGGGACCATCGACCCGCACGGATTCATCCGTATCACCGGGCGCCGCAAGGACATCCTGATCACCTCCGCGGGCAAGAACGTCGCGCCCGCGCCACTCGAGGACGCGCTGCGCACCGATCCGCTCGTGGCCCAATGCGTGGTCGTCGGCGACCGACGCCCCTATATCGCCGCGCTGATCGTCCTCGACCAGCGCGAGGTCGCCCGTGCGGCTCTGTCCCGCGCCGAACTCGAGGCGGCCGTGCAGCGCGCCGTCGACACCGCCAACGCACAGGTCTCGCGCGCCGAGTCCATCCGCCGCTTCCGCATCGTGCCCACCGAATTCAGCGTCGCATCAGGGCATCTCACACCGTCGGGGAAGTTGGTCAGATCAGAGATCCTGGCCGATTTCGCCGCCGATATCGACACCCTCTACGGCTGACAAGGACTTCGCCATGGTTGCCTCGCCGACTTCGAGTGCGCCCACCGCCCGCCCGCCCGCCGCCCCGGCCGTTCCCGACGCCGTGGTCACACCCGAGGAATTCGGCGTCGACGGCTACAGCCTCGCGGTGATCCGCGTCGCCCGCCGCCTCGGCCCGATCTTCCGCTGGCGGCTCAGCGACGACTACGCGCCGCTGTTCATCTCCTCCCGTGACCTCGTCACCGATGTCTGCGACGACCGCCGCTTCGGCAAGGATCTCGGCGCGGGTCTGCGCTTCGCCCGCGACTACGCGGGCGAGGGCCTGTTCACCGCGTACACCGAGGAACCCAATTGGGCCAAGGCCCATCACATCCTGCTGCCCGCCTTCGCCCTCGACGCCATGCGCAATTACCACGGCTTCATGCTCGCCGCCGCGGGCAAACTGCTGCGCAAATGGGACGACATGGCCGCGGTGGCGCCGGTGGACGTCGCCGGCGATCTGACCAAGATGACCCTCGACACCATCGGGCTGGCGGGCTTCGGCTACGACTTCGACTCCTTCGCCCGCGACGAGCCGCACCCCTTCGTCGGCGCCATGAACGGCGCGCTCACCTACAGCCGCATCCGCGTGAACTGGGCTCCCGGCGAGGAACATCCGGCCGAGACGGCCCGATACCGCACCGACTGCGACACCATGGCGACCATCGTCGACGAGGTCATCGATGCCCGGCGCGCCTCGACCGATCCGGGACCGGGCGATCTGCTCGACCTCATGCTGACCTCGCGCTATCCGCGGACCGGTGAACTGCTCGATCTGGTGAACGTGCGTCACCAGGTGATCAGCTTCCTCATCGCCGGACACGAGACCACCTCGGGCCTGCTGTCGTTCGCCCTGTACTACCTCATGAAGAATCCGGCGGTCCTGCACCTGGCCCAACAGGAGGTGGACGCGGTACTCGGTTCCGATCCGAATCCGGCGCCGACCTACGCCCAGGTGCGCAAACTCACCTATATCCGCCAGATCCTGCACGAGGCGCTGCGCCTGTGGCCCACCGCGCCCTCCTTCGACCGCAGGCCGTTGCGCGACACGGTGCTCGCCGGGCTGTACCCGGTCGAGGAGGGCCAGACCATCAGCGTCGTCACCGCGATGCTGCACCGCGACCCGGTCTGGGGCGACAATGTCGAACTGTTCGATCCCGCGCGCTTCACCCCCGAGCGGATCGCCGCGCGCCCGCCGGATTCCTACAAGCCGTTCGGCACGGGTCTGCGCGCTTGTATCGGACAGCAGTTCGCGTTGCACGAGGGCGCGCTCATGCTCGGTCTGCTCGTGCACCGCTACCACTTCCTCGATCACGCCGACTACACGCTGAACGTCCAGCAGACCCTCACGCTCAAACCCGTCGGCTTCACCATGACACTGCGCCGCCGCACCGATCGTGTTGCCGCCGGTGCGGGCGACAAGCCATCCGCGACGACAACTTCCGCCGTGGCCGCCGGAACCCCGCTCACCATCCTGCACGGCTCGAATCTCGGCACCGGCGTGCAGCATGCCGAGGATTTGGCCGACGCCTTCGAATCCCTCGGCTACACACCGACGGTCGCCGCGCTCGACACGGCCGCGGGCGCGCTGCCCGGCGGCGACGTGCTCGTGGTCGCCGCCTCCTACAACGGACATCCGACCGACGACGCCAAGAAATTCCTCGCCTGGCTCGACACCGCCGAGGCGGGCGCGGCCGCACAGGTCCGGTATGCGGTGCTCGGACTCGGCGACCGGAACTGGGCGTCGACCTATCAGCGGGTGCCGCGTCTGATCGACGCCGGTCTGGCGCGCGCGGGCGCGACGCGGCTGGCCGATCTCACCGAGGTCGACGTGTCGATGGGCGGCACCGATGTGGTCGAGCGGTTCACCGAGCGCGTGCGAGCGCGGCTCGACGGCGCGAATCCGGCGGCGGAGACCACCGCGCGGCGCTACCGCGTCACCGAGGTCGACCCGACCTCCCTGCGCGGACTGCGGACCCGCCACGGTCTGGAAACGATGACGGTCACCGCGGCACACAGTCTGGTGCGCGAGGAGCACGCGCCGTCGCGGGCCAAGCGACTGGTGCGGGTCGCGCTGCCCGCGGGGACGACCTATCGCAGCGGCGACCATTTCACGCTGCTGCCCGCCAACGGCGCGGAGCTGGTCGAACGGGCGGCCGCGGCATTCGGCGTCGACCTCGACACCGTACTGCACATCGCGGTCGACGGAGCCGGGCGCAACACCGTCGCCGTGGACGGTCCGGTCGATGTCCACACTCTGCTCACACACCACGTCGAACTACAGGACCCGCCGACCGCCAGGCAGCTGCGTCTGCTCGCCGCGGCGAACCCTTGTCCGCCGGAACGAGACGCGCTCGTCGAGCACGCCGAATCCGGCTCGCCCGCCGGTGTTTCGCTGGTCGCGGTCTTCGAACGGTACCGCGGGCTCACGGGCCGGGTGGACTGGGATCTGCTGCTCACGCTGCTGCCCCCGATGCGGCTGCGCCACTATTCCATCTCCTCCTCGCCCGCGGCCTCGCCGGAGGCGGTCGAATTGATGGTCTCGCTGCTCACCGCCCCGCACGCGGGCGCGCCGGAGGAGTCGTTCACCGGTGTCGCCAGCCGCTACCTGCACGAGCTCACCCCGGGGGCCCGGGTGTCGGCGAAGGTCACGCCGTGCCGTGACTCCTTCCGCATCACCGACCACGAGCGGACCCCGATCATCATGGTCGCGGCGGGCACCGGACTCGCGCCGTTCCGCGCGGCGATCGCCGACCGCGTCGCCCTGCGCGGCCGTCAGGTCGAACTACCGCCCGCGATCTGCTATTTCGGCTGTGACGCTCCCGATCTCGACTATCTGCACGCCGCGGAGCTGACCGCCGCCGAGGACTGCGGCGCGGTGTCCATGCGCCCCACCTTCGCGCGTGCTCCCGAACGCGGATGGACCTATGTCCAGGACCGGATCGCGGCCGAGGGCGCGCAACTGTGGCCACTGCTCGCGGCGGGCGCGAAAGTCTACGTCTGCGGTGACGCGAAGGTGCTCGCGCCCGCGGTGCGCCGCGCCTTCGTAGAGGTCATGCTCGCGCACACCTCGGCTACCGTCCAGGAGGCCGAAACCTGGTGGCAGGGGCTCGTTTCCGAGAACCGCTACGTCGAGGACGTGTTCTCCAGCCGCGACGCGGGAGCCGGAACCCGATGACCGTCGTCGGCTCCGCGCGGCGGCGGGGCGCCCGGCCGCCGGTCCACACCTTGGTGGTGATCGGGTCCACCTGGGGGCCGGGAAGTCAGCACTCGGGGACCTGATAACCGGGGCGGGGGCGGCGCAGAGTGGGAGGCATCCACCGCAAGAGCAAACCGGAGCCTCCCATGTCGATCCCGATCACGACCGCAGTACCGGCGGCACGCCGTGTCGCGATCTCGACTCGGGACGGGGTGGCGCTGGCGACGCGCGAGTACGGTCCGCGCGACGCCGACCGCACGATCGTGCTGCTGCACGGGCACTGCCTGCGGTCGGAATCGTGGACCTCCGTGCGCGACGAGCTGACCGGCAGGTATCCGGGTGCGCGGGTGGTGTGCTACGACCACCGCGGTCACGGCGACTCCGCGGGCGCGCCCCGGCGGACCTACACCCTCGAACAGCTCGCCGACGATCTGCACGACGTGCTCGAGGCGGTCGCGCCGACCGGGCCGGTAGTGCTGGTCGGGCACTCCATGGGTGGTATGACCGTGCTGACCTACGCCGCGCGTCATCCGCACGAGATCGGTACCAGGATCACCGGCGTCGCCCTGATCGCGACAGCCGCAGGCGGTCTGGCCGAGGCGGGTTTCGGGCGGCTGCTGCGCAATCCGATCGTCTCGGCGTTCCAGACCGCCGTCCGTCACGCTCCCGGGCTCATGCACCACGCCAAACTGCTCGCGAGCAGGATCTTCGCCCCCGTCATCCGCACCGCCGAATTCGGCGACCGCGAGGTCAGCCCGCGCGTACTCACCCTGGCCAACGCCATGCACAACCAGACACCCATCGTGACGATGGCGAGTTTCCTGAGCGCCTTCATGGTCTACGACCGCACCGACGTCCTGCCCATGCTGTCCCGGATTCCGACGGTCGTCCTGTGCGGTTCCGCCGACCTCATGACCCCGCCCTCCCACTCCGTCGCCATGGCCGCCTCGGTCGACTACGCCGATCTCGTCCTGGTCGAGGGCGCGGGCCACTCGGTGATCCTGGAACGTCCCGACGCGGTGGCCGATGCTCTCACCCGTCTGATCGCCCGCGCGGGCGACACCGCCGCCGAACCGACCACCCGCGGACTCACCCTGGTCGCCTGAGATCAGCCGAGCCGAAAGGCCCGAGTGGTCGGCGTCCTGGATCACGCCGGTATCCGGGACGGGCCGCCCCGGATACGACAGCGATCCGCCCGCCGAGCGCTCAGGCGGGCGCGGGCGCGGTATGCGGCAGGTCGGCGGCCGGTCGGGAGCGGGCGACGTCGCGCAGGAGGGTGATCGACAGCCAGATCATGCCGGTGCCGCCCAGGACGTGACCGGTGCGCACCACCCCGACGGGCAGCAGGAAGGTCAGACACAGACCCGACAGACCGATGACGTAAAGGGCCACGGCGATTTTGGGAACGGGAGCCGCACGCCACAGCGCCGCGCCGAAGAGCCAGATTCCGGTGAGGGCGAGAACGGCGGTGGCGAGGAAGACGTAGCGGGCGGGGCCGTCCAGCAAGGCGTCCAGAGTCGGGCGGTCCAGGTATACGAGCACGGCATTGCGGACGTAGGCGACGCCCGCGAAATATCCGAAACCCAGGAATTGCACTACGAACGCCGCCAGCCCGAAGCGGCCGAGCGAATGCCGCTGCCACAGGTACAGGCCGATCAGCAGTCCGATGCCCAGCGGTCCCGAACCGCCGTTGAGCAACTGGGTCAGCACCACCTTGTGGCCGATCACCGCTTCCAATGCGCCCGCGAGTGCGATACTGCCGCCGCAGGCGATGCCCGCGATCGCGCTGAGCCGCCATAACGTTGTGTCCATGTCGAAGTCCTTTCTCGGCATGGACCTCACGCTAGGAATCCGATCGGCACGTCGATAAGTGCCGCGCGACCCATGACTTTCGACCGAATTCCCCGCCCGCCACTGCCGCGGTCCCGCGTCCGGCCCTACGCTCGGTGCCATGATCCGACCGCGAGCACTGACCTGGGTGGCGTGGTTTCTCTACCTGTCGGTTCTGGTGGCCGGACTCGTCGCCGCGTATTCGGGGGACTGCGGTACGGGCGACGCGGCCGTCCTCGCCGGCGGACTCGTCCTGGCGGGCGGACTGGAAACGGCCGAGTCACGCATGCCACCCACGCGGGCGATCGCGGTGGCCATGCTCGCCGTGCGCGCGGCGCTGTTCACGGTGGTCACCGTCTTCGACTGCGGAGGCACCGCGAAACTGCTGTTCGTGCTGCTGCCGCTGACCGCGTATTTCACTCTCGGACCGCGCATCGCCTTCGCCCTCGGCGCGGCGGAGGTGCTCGCGGTCGGCGTCCTGGTCGCCGCGGTGCCGGATCTGCGCGGCAATACGGAGGCGTTCTCCGACCTGTCGATGTTCGCCGTCGGCGTCGTCTTCGCGCTCACCCTCGCGGTGCTGGCCGCGCGGGCGGAGGCCGGACGCAGCCGCGCCGAATCGCTGCTGACCGAGCTGTCCGACGCACACGCCCGCCTGCGCGAATACGCCGACCAGGCCGTCTCGCTCGCCACGGTGGCCGAACGCGCGCGACTGGCCCGCGATATCCACGACACCGTCGGCCACCACCTGGTGGTGACCGCGATCCAGCTCGAGAAGGCCGCCGCCTACCGCGCGCTGCAACCGGATACCGCCGACCGAGCGCTCAGCGACGGGCGGGAGGCCACCCGGCAGGCATTGGAACAGGTCCGCCGCGCCGTGGGCGCCCTGCACGACGACGCGCACGGATTCACCCTCGCGGGCGCGTTGCGGGCGCTGGTCACCCGGCTGCGAGACACCGACTTCACGGTGACACTCGCACTGTCCGGCTCGGAACACCGGGTCGGCGAGTCCACCAGGCTCGCACTGTATCTCGTCGCCCAGGAGGCGCTGACCAACGCACGGCGGCACGCGGGCGCGGATACGGTCGCGGTGCGCGTCGACCTCACCGGACGCGTACTCGACATCGCCGACAACGGCCGGGGTTTCACGCCCGGGGCCACCGAGGGGCAGGGTTTGCGCGGTATGCGCGAACGTCTCGACCTGGTCGGCGGCACCCTCACGATCACCAGCGGGCCCACCGGAACCCGCTTGCTCGCAACGGTTCCCGCCGCATGAGCGGCGTCGTGCGCATCCTCGTCGTCGACGACGAGCGACTCGTCCGCGAGGGCATCGCCGCGCTGCTGGCGCTCCAGCCCGGTATCGAGGTACTGGCGACCGCCGAGGACGGCGCCGCCGCGGTGGAACTCACCCTGGAACTGAATCCCGATGTGGTGCTGATGGATATCCGCATGCCCGGACTCGACGGCGTCGAGGCCGCGGCCCGGCTGCGCGATCACGCCACCGTCCTGATGCTCACCACATTCGACGACGAGGACTACCTCATCCGGGCGCTGCACGCGGGCGCTGCGGGCTATCTGCTCAAGGATCTGCCCGCACCCGATCTCGCCCGCGCCGTGCGCCTCGCCCACGCGGGGGTCGACCAGTACTCGGCCACCGTCGCCAACCGGCTCGCCGCCCTGGTGCGCGCCCGCACGGCCCCGCCTCCGATCGACCTGACACCACGCGAGACCGACGTGCTGCGGTTGCTCGCCGCGGGCGCGGCCAATCGGGAGATCGCCCGCTCGCTGCACCTGAGCGAGGGCACGGTGAAGAATCACGTCTCGAGCATTCTCAACCGGCTCGGGGTCCGCGACCGCACCCAGGCCGCCATCTATGCCCACCGCCGCGGTCTGCTCTGACCGACGCGCCGCGATCGTGACCAAATGCCCTTCGGCGGGAGAGCAATTGCCGTTGTCGGCGACGCCGGAAGTCACCAGACTTGAGCCATGACGAGTGGTGATATCTCCACCGTGCCCGATCGTTCGGTCGTGGTCACGGCGATGCGGTCGGCCTCGCGCGCGCCGTCGGTGCACAACACCCAGCCGTGGCGCTGGGTGTGTGACGGGCCGAGCCTGCGGCTCTATCGCGACGACACGCGGCTGCTCGAGGTGGCCGATCCCGAGGGCCGTCAGTTGGTGATCAGCTGCGGGGCCATGGTGCACCACGTCCGCACGGCCTTCGCCGCGAGCGGCTGGCACACCGATATCCTGCGCATGCCCGATCCGGCGCGACCCGATTGGCTCGCCGTGCTCGAATTCCGCCCGTGGAACGACCCGCCTGCGGGGGTGCGCGCCCGCGCCGAGGCGATGGGCCGCCGCTACACCGAACGCCTTGCCATGCACCGCCCGGACGGCTGGGACGATCTGGTACACCGGCTGCGCATGCTGGCCTCCCCCCATGACGTCGAGGTGGACGTGCTCGACGACACCGTGCGATCCCGACTGGTCACCGCCTCCGAACACAGTGCGGCCGTGCAGCGCTACGACATGCAGTACCAAGCCGAATTGCATTGGTGGACAGGTCATGCGCACCCGACACAAGGGGTGCCGCCGCAGGCGCTGGTCACCGCGAACTCGGCCATCGCACGCAGCTTCCCGCCCGCGGGCCGGGCGAGCGGACCCGAACCGGCCGCGGACGAGGCACGACTGATCGTCCTCAGCACCGACGGCGACACGACCGAACAGTGGCTGCGCGCGGGTGAGGCGCTTTCGGCGGTGCTGCTGGAATGCACCACCGCGGGGCAGGCCACCTGCGCGCTCACGCACCTGACCGAATTGTCCGCCGCCCGCAGACTCCTCGCGGGACTGATCCGCCATCCGCTCGACCCGCAGGTCGTCGTGCGGATCGGGACCAGCGACAACTACCGCCTCTACCCGAAGACCCCGCGCCG
The DNA here is from genome assembly GCF_001310275.1 of Nocardia arizonensis. Lineage (GTDB taxonomy): Bacteria > Actinomycetota > Actinomycetes > Mycobacteriales > Mycobacteriaceae > Nocardia > Nocardia arizonensis. The sequence continues at coordinate 61,351 of NZ_LGYZ01000084.1, read as the reverse complement.
CCCGGTCACCGAGTTCCTGACCTTCGCACCGTCCGCCGACTGATTCGCGCGCACCGCCGCCCGCGTGGCGGACGGATGCGCGCGCCGATTGAAAGAACAAGCGGAGCAGGCGTTTTCGCTCCGAAGGCGTCGCGCCTGCCGGATAGCGCACGAGATCGCCGGGCAAGATCGCGCCGACCCCGATTGGCCGCTCCGTGACCGGGAGTGCTGTTCGTTGCGGTCTGGTGGATCTACCCTTGGTCGCAGCGCACCTGAGACCAGCGCCTCCGAACTCAGTGGTGTCTGCGCAGGGCGTCGCGGATGCGGTCGAAGACGGCCAACGGCGGACCCGCGAGCATATTCGCAGGCGCGGAGGTGCCGGTGTGCGGATGCGGTCGGGTGGGGGCCATCGCTTCGGCCCGGCGCACCGTCCGCGCCATGTTCTGTAGTTCGTTGGCCGAGTACTGCCTGCGCAGCAGCGGGAACTCCTCGACCTCCTCGTGTTCGGCATGCGCGCTCACCGCGTCCGCGAACGCCGCGAGCTTGTCGGGGAAATCGGGATGCTCCACTCCGAGATGCCACAGGTCCGACAGCGCGTGCTTGGCCTCGCTCTCCTCGCGCAGACGCGGCTCGACGATCTCCTCGGCCCCGAAACGCGCCCGCTGCGCGAGCGGATGCACCACCAACTCCTCGGCGGCCTCGTGAACGGCCAGCGAGCGCACCAGTTCGCCGAACAGCGCCTCGGTGTCGCCGCCGCCGGCCCGCAGCCGCTCGAGCAGCGCCTCGATCTCACGGTGCTGCGCGGTCAGGACGTCGACCACGTCTTGCCCCCGTGTGCTTGTCATGACGACCCCTTTCACCGGTACGGACAGCCTCCCACCTCGGCGTACCCGCATCGCGTCCCCGCAATCCGGTCATCCGGGCGGATTCGTTCCCGTTTCGTCGGGTAGGCGTCGAGAGATCGGCTCGTTCGACTCGCGGCGGACGGCGTGACATCGTCGTCCGCCGCGTTCGGTCCGGCCCATGCCGGAATCGCGACCGGGTCGAGCCGACGGCATTCGCGCGGTCGTGCTGATTGACCGGGCGGACCGCGGGTAGCCGCCGTCCATGTCGGTGAGCATCGATGAACTGCTGCATGCCCTGACGCGGGCGGTCAACGCGCTCGCGGCGGCGGATGTCCCGTTCGCGGTCGCCGGTGGTTGCGCGGTGTATGCCCGGGGCGGTCCGGCCTCACAGCACGACGTCGATCTGCTGGTCAAGCCGGGCGATTGCGACCGGGCGGTGCGCAGTCTCGCGCGGGCCGGGCTGCGAGTGTGCGATCCGCCGGAGGACTGGCTGCGCAAGGTGTACGCCGGCAACGTGCTGGTGGATGTCATCTACCGGCCCAACGACCGCCCGGTCACCGACGAACTGCTGAATCGGGCGACGACCATGCGCATCGGACCGGCCAAGGCGCCGGTGGTGAGCGGCACCGACCTCATGGTCGACAAGATGCTGGTATTCGACGCGCACCGACTGAATTTCGCGCCGCTGCTGCATATCGCCCGTGATCTGCGCGAGCAAGTGGACTGGGCGCAGGTCGCGGAGCAGACTCGCCAGTCGCCGTACGCGCGGGCCTTCCTCGGGCTGCTCCTCGATCTCGAGATCGTCACCGCTTCGCAGGTGGACGGTGCGTCCGGGGAGACGAACCAACAGGAGAGGAGCGACCGGTGAGGGAACCTCCGCAATACACGGTGGCGCATCTGCGCCGCGCGCTGGCCGAAGATCCGCGCACATGTGAACTCGGAATCCGCGTCACGATCCGCGGTGAGACCGTCATCATCGATGGTGAAGTCGAATCCGAACATCGCCGAGGGATGCTCGAAACCGTGGTGCGCGAACTACTCCCGCGGGCCGAGGTCCACAACGAGGTACGGATCGGTCGCTGTGACGCGCCCGATCACCACGAGGGGCAGGTCAGGACGGACCCGTCCGATCGCGACAGGAGTTGAAGCGATGCGCATCGCGGCGGTAGGCGACATCCACCTCGGCGAGGATTCCCGCGGCCGCTGGCGCCCCGCGCTGGCCGAACTGCCCGGCCGGGCCGATGTGCTGCTGCTCGCGGGTGACCTGACCCGCCACGGCGCACCCGACGAGGCCACGGTGGTGGCCGAGGAGTTCGGCGACTGCGGCGTGCCGGTGATCGCGGTGCTCGGCAATCACGAGTACCACGACGACGCGCAGGGCGAGGTGACGGCATTGCTTGTCGACGCGGGCATCACCGTGCTCGAGGGCACCTCCACCCGCGTCGAGATCGACGGCGCGAGCCTCGGCATCGCGGGCACGAAGGGGTTCGGCGGCGGGTTCGCGGGCAAGTGCGCGAGCGCGTTCGGCGAACCACTCATGCGCGAATTCGCCCGGCACGGAGCCGAACTCGCCGAATCGCTGGACCGAGCGCTTGGTGATCTCGACACCGACGTGACGATCGCGCTCACCCACTACTCGCCGGTCAGCGACACCCTGCACGGCGAACCGCCGGAGATCTACGCATTCCTCGGCTCCTACCTGCTCGGCGAGGCCATCGACGCCCATCCGGTGGATCTCGCACTGCACGGTCACGCCCACGCGGGCACCGAACACGGCACCACCCCCGGCGGTATCCGGGTCCGCAATGTCGCCCACCCGGTCCTGCGCGCGGCCTACGCCATCTACGAACTCGGCCCCGCGCGCTCGGCGACCAGCGCCGAGCGAAGGATCACGGGGCGCGCGCTGGCCGGCTGACCGCGTGTTCTCAGGCGAACCGACGCGGGTCACCGTGGCAGTGCGCGCCCCCGGCAGATCGTGGTCGCGACGACCTGAGATCACCGCGCGGCCCAGCGGCGCAGCCCGCCCGGTCGGCGCATCATCAGCACCCCGATGGCGGCAACGGCGATGCCGCGCGGCGCCTCGTAGATGAATCCCGACAGACCCTCGGTCGCGGGAATCGGCAGGAAGAACCCGACCATGCCAACCAGGGTCAGCACCGCGATCCACCGGGGCACCGAGCGGTGGCGCAGCAGACTCGCTCCGAGCAGGCCCATACCGGCCAGCATCACCAATCCGCCGAGGGTGTTGAACAGCATGAAGGCGGTGGAGTCGATCATATTGTCGTTGTCGGCGATCAGATGCGCGGTGGCCGGGTCCTCCGCGAACGGGTGGGCCACGAACAACTCGACGGTGAGATGACCGGTCGCGGTGACGATATTGCCGATGAGGTAGCAGAGCAGGCCGAGGAATCCGACCATGCCGAGGCGGCGCCGCAGCCACGCGTACATGCCCGGGAGGCCGAGTACGAGCAGCACGGTGCCGATGCCGAGCAGTATCTGCGCCGCGGGCGTTCCCGGGCTGGTCAGCGCCTCGACCGAATGACCTTTACCGGCCACGATCGGATGCAGTGTGCCGCCGGCGATGCACAACGCGCCGCCGACGGTCAGCGCGCCGCCGCACAGTCGCAGTACAGTCTCGCGAGACAGGCCGAGTTCCCCGATATCGTCGGTGGTCGGGGTGGGCAGGAGGGTTCGGGTGTTCGTCATGGACCAAGGGTCGACCGGGGCGCTGGTGTGACGCTGGTGCGCGACGGGTCCGACACCGGCGCCGACGCGCAGCGGCCCGCCATCGCGGTGCTCGGCCCGCTCGAGGTGCGCGGCCCCGATGGCGAGCGCATCGCCGTCCCCGCGCGCAAACACGCCGAACTGCTGGTCATCCTCGCGGCCGAGCGCACCGCCCGCAGCGCGGGATACCTGTGCGAACTGCTGTGGCGCGGCGATCCGCCCGACAGCGCCCACGTCACCTTGCAGGGCTATGTTTCGCGTCTGCGCCGCGCCCTGCGGCCGCTGCCGGATGTGCGCATCGAGACCGACGGCAACGGCTATGTCCTGCGCTGTTCGGGTTCGGGTACCGATCTGGACCTGCTCGACCTGCTGTCGCGCGAAGCCCGCGCCGCGCACGCCGACGGCGCCGTGGACCGCGCCGTCGATCTGCTCGAACGCGCGCTGCGGCTGTGGCGCGGCGAGGCGCTGAGCGATATCGCCGATATCGCCGATATCGCACCCGAACGGGCCCGCCTGGACGAATTGCGCTCGGAACTGGTCGAAATGTGCGCGGAGGGACTCATCGTGCTCGGCCGCGCCCGGCACGCGGTGACCCTGCTGACCGACGAATGCGAGCGGCATCCGTTCCGGGAGGGCGCGGCGCGGCTACTGGCGCTGGCCCTGCGCGACTGCGGCCGGATCTCCGAGTCGCTCGATGTCCTCACCCGGCTGCGGGGGGCGCTGCGCGAGGAGTTCGGACTCGATCCCGCACCGGACACCGTGCGGGTCGAACAGGAGATCCGCCGTCCGCCCGCACCGCCCCCGCCACGGCCGCCGACCTCGGTCGGGCGCGACGATATCGCTGCCGTCCTCGACCGCGCCTGGACTCGCGCGCAGGGCGGGCTCACCGTGGTCACCGTGCGCGGGGCGCCCGGAATCGGCAAGACGACGGTGGTGGAGGACGCGCTGCGGCGCCACGGCGGCACGGCGCTGCGCACCGCGGGCGTCGACGGGGTCGGCGCGGCACTCGCGACGCTCACGCCGTGGCTGGACCAGCTCGCGCTGTCGGGCCGTGCCGTGCCGGACGCTCCCACCGCCCGCACGTTGGCCGGACTCTTCGCCGAGGTCGCGCGGGAGACGGGCGGGGTGGTGGCGGTGATCGACGATCTGCAATGGGCCGACGCCGATTCGGTGCGTATGATCGCCGCCGCCATGCGGGTGCTGCGCGCCCACCCGGTCCTGCTGCTGCTCACCGTGCGCCCGGAAGCGCTGTCGGAGGAGGTGGACGCCGCGGCGCGGTTGCTCCGGTCGGCGGGCTCGCATATCGCGGTCGATCTGCCGCCGCTCACCGACGCCGCCGTTGGCGCGCTGGTCGACGCGGAATTGCCGGGCGGGCACCGTGAGACGCGGACGGCGATCGTGGCGCGGAGTCAGGGCAGCCCGTTCCTCGCGACCCAACTGTGCGATCTGGCACGCGCGGGCAAGTCGGTGACGGGAGCGGGAGCGGCCGCCGAAATCACCGCCGCGAAACTGGATTCGGTCTCCGCGCCCGCCCGCGCACTCGCCGAACTGCTCGCGGTGATCGGGCCGAGCACCTCCGTCGGACCTGCCGCCGTCGCCGACGCGGCGGCGGGCTTCGACGACCGTCTCGCCGAACTCCGCGCCGCCCACATGGTTTCGGTGCGCGACAGCGCCATCGCGTTCACCCACGATCTCGTGCGCGAAGCGATCCTGGACGGGATCGGCGCGCTCCGCAAGGCCGACCTGCACCGGCGCATTGCCGACGCGCTGGCCCGATCTCGCCCGGATGCCGTGGCCGAGCAGGCATTACACCGCAGCGCCGCCGCACTGGACACACTCGACGCCACCGCGGCCCGCACCTGCCTGGCCGCGGCCGCCGAGGCACTGCGCCGCGGCGCGGCCACCGACTGCGCCCGATTCGCCGACCGCGGTCTGCGCCACGCGAACCCGAGCGACGCGCAGCTGATGATCGAACTCGATTCGATCGCGGGACAGGCCCACAACCGTCTCGGCGCCTACGATCCGGCCGCCGAACACTTCGCCCGCGCCGGACGGCTCTGCGGGGAACGCGGCGATTGGGCCGGTCTGGCCCGCACCGCCCTGCTCGCCGCACCGCGCGGGGTCGGCGGCTACTTCTCCGGCTACGGTGTGGTGCAATCGGGTTCACCGGCGCTGCGGGCGCAGGTCCTGGCCCACCGGCTCGACCTCGACACCGACCTGATCGCCGAGGTGGAGGCGATCGAGGCCGTCGATCGCGCGGTGCACGGTGCGGCGGGCGATCTGGACGCCCTCGCCGACGCGCGGTCGCGCAGCGCGCCCGGCGCCCGGTCGTGGCCGCAGGTGCTGCTCGCCGAGTTCGTGTGCACCTGGGACCCGACCACCGTGGCCGCCCGCAACAAGATCGCCGAAGAACTCCAGGAACTCGCCGGCCACGATCGCGAGGCCCGCGCGACGGCCGTGCACCTGCGTCGCGTGTGCGCGCTGGAAGGGGGCGATCTGCGGCTGGTGCGGCGACTGTCCGCCGAATTCGCCGAACTCGCCGCCGACGGCGGCACCGACCTCGCCGCCACCCAACTGTGGTGGCAGGTCATGCTGGCGGTCCTGCGCGGGGACTACGACCGCTCGCGCGCGCTCATGGGCCGGTTCGCCGACGAACTTGGCGCGATCGACGGGCCTGCGCGGCTGCTGGCCGACGCCTCCCTGCTCACGTCCACGTCCATCGAGCTGTGGCATCGCGGCCGCCTCGGCGAGGTACTGGCCGAGGCCGATCGCATGGCCGCGGACTTCGACGAGGATTTCGGCATCGTCGTCGCCATGGCCGCGGCCGAGACCGGCGATCACGAACGGGCGATCCGGCTCGTCGAGACGATCACGGCGCTGCCCGGGCGGCTGCACGGCCCCCGGGTCGTCGTGCGGGTGCCGCTGCTCATCGAGGCGCTACTCGCCATCGGACAGCACGCGCCGCCGCTGCGCGAGCGCGTCGTGGCGTCGGCCGCCGGACTGGAACCGCTCACCCAGGGATGGGGCGAGACACTGATCGTGCAGTGGCCCGGCCTGGTCTGTCTGGGCCCATCCGGCCTCTACCGCGGCACCGCCCGCGCCATCCTCGGCCGCCCCGGCGCCCGGGACGAGGTCGTGACCGCCATGCACCGTGCCCGCGTCCTGGGCGCGCGACCGTACGAGATCCGTGCCCGCGACCGCCTGACCCGGTGGCCCTTCACCGACGACTCCTGAGCGCCCTCAGGCCCGTTCCCACGCGAAGCCGTCCGGGTCGGTGAATCCGCCGATGCTGCCGCTGAGAACCATCCGATGCGATCCGCTGCCCTCGGCGGGCACACCCGCGTCCTTGGCGGCGGCCCGACGGCCATACAGGGCGAGTTTCACCGGCGAGGACGCGGCGTCGAATTCGGCGTATTTGCCACCGAAACTCTTCGCCACCGTCAGACCGCGCTCCACGTAGAACTGCTTGGTGGCCTTGACGCTGTCGACCCCGAGCAGCACCACGAAATCATCGATCTCGCGGGTCGCGGGTCCGGTGTCCTTCTTCGCCGAAGTGGCGATCTTCCAGATCGTCCCGTCCGTAGCCTGCACGACACCGCCGTAGCCCCAGAAGCTCTTCTTGGCGGGCTTGAGTGTCGTGGCCCCCGCCCCGATCGCACTGTCGACCAGACTGTCGACCGTGCTCGGCTGCGACACCACGAGCGACAGCACGAAGCCGCGGAATCCGCTGGTCGGCGCATCCGAACCGCGTATCCGCAGCCGGTCTCCGAGGCCGAACGCCTCGGCGTAGAAATTCGCGGCGGCCGCGGGGTCCGCGGCCTCCAGGACGACACTCTCGATGGTGATCCGATCAGTGGTGATGTTCATACCGAATACGCTATGACCGGACCGCCCTCCGATGCTTCTCGATTCCTGACCGGTCGCCGCCCGATCGCGCACGCCCCCGGAAGGCGCGACGCGCGGCGGCGAAAGCCGTACTCACAGCACTCGCGGCGCCCACCGGAAGTCGGTGAGCGCCGCGTGCGATCCGTACCGCGTCGAGTCGGTTCAGCCCTTGATCAGTTCGGGTGCCACGGTGTCGGCGTCCTGAACCGGCTCCGGTTCGGCGGCGGCCCGGCTCGGCAGCAGAACCGCCATGACGATCACGACCAGCGCCATCACCGCCGAGACCAGGAAGGCCAGGCGGGTGCCGTCGAGGTGCGCGGTGACCGCGTCGACGCCGTCGGCCAGCAGGGAGGTGCTGCGAGCCGACATGACCGTGACCACCAGCGCGGTGCCGAACGCCGCGGCGACCTGCTGGAGGGTGCCGAGCATGGAACTGCCGTGTGAGTACAGGTGCTGCGGCAGCGCGCCGAGGCCGAGGGTGAACACCGGCGTGAAGGTGGTGGCCAGCGACACCATCAGGACGATGTGCAGCAGCAGCAACTGCCAGTACGGCATGGTCATCGAGATCCGGGTGAATCCGAACAGCGCGACCGCGATGCCGATCGACCCCGGGATCACCAGCCAGCGGCCGCCGAAGCGGTCGAACAGTCGGCCGATGCTCGGGCCGAGCAGACCCATCGCCAGACCGCCTGGCATGACCAGCAGACCGGTAGCCAGCGGACTCAGACCGCGCAGATTCTGCAAGTACAGCGGGAGCAGGATCATGGAACCGAGCATCGCCATGAACGCGACCGACATGAGCACCAGTGCCTTGGTGTAGGTGCCCGCCAGCAGCACGCGCAGATCCAGCAGCGGGGTGCCGTTGCGCTGCAATCGCACCTGCCGCAGGACGAAGACGGCGATCAGCGCCGCGCCGATGGCCGCGATCACCGCCGGTGCGGTGTATTTACCGCTCTCGAAGCGGCTCAGACCGAATACCAGACCGCCGAAACCGACCGCGGCCAGCGCCACGCTCAGCACGTCGATCGAACCCGGCTGCGGTTCGCCGACATTCTCGAGTTTGCGCAGGCCCAACCAGGTGACCACACCCGCGATGGGCAGCACCAGCACGAACAGCCAACGCCACGAACCGATCTGCAATACCGCGCCGGAGATCACCGGGCCCATGGCCGGGGCCACCGAGATGGCAAGGGTGACATTGCCCATGACCCGGCCGCGATCGTGTTCGGGCACCACCGTCATCAGCGTGGTCATGAGCAGCGGCATCATGACCGCGGTGCCGCCCGCCTGGATGACCCGCCCGACCAGCAGCACGCCGAACGACGGCGCGAGCGCCGAGAGCGCGGTACCGGTGAGGAATACGCCCATCGCCAGGGCGTAGGCGGTGCGGGTGGACACCCGCTGGAGGAACCAGCCGGTGATGGGGATGACGGCGGCCATCGTCAACATGAACGCGGTGGACACCCACTGCGCGGCCCGCTCGGTGACCCTCAGATCCTCCATGAGCCGCGGTATCGCGTTGATCATGATGGTCTCGTTGAGGATTACCACGAAAGTGGCGAGCACCAGGACCCGGATGACGGTCGGTGTCCGTCCTCCCGAGGCGGGTGAGGATGGATGGACGGACATCGGTTACCTCCGGTTCACGGTTTGTCGACTCGGCATGGGCGACCCGGTGATCGGGCACCGGAGCGCGTCCGGCCCCCACAGCGGTTGAGACGGGATCAGCCGCTCGAACTCATCGGGCGCGGGCAAGTATTGCGGGCGGCACCGACACGAATCATCCGATTTTCCGAACGACGCCCGCAGGGACCTATGAAAACCAATGGTCAGACGAGTCTTTCACGATATGCCGCCAGCAGGTGTGAGGCTGATCACCTCCGACCGGATCGATATCGTCTCGGCCGCCCCGACCGAGCGATGTGCGCCCTGTGCTGCGGATACGGTCAGCCGCGAGCTTTCAGGGCTTCCATCGACGCAGCTGGTCGCAGCCGTGCCGCCCGGATCCGCGGCCGCGCGGGCCGCTGTTCCCCGAATTCGCGCCGGGCGCACGGCGCGTGGTGGCGCGCGACCGAACTCGTCGTCACCTACCGGGATCCGACCGCCGAGACGGTGCGGGTCCGGCGCGGACCGCCCGACCGCTGGTTCGCCATCGCGGTCGGCACCGACGACCAATGGCGCGCCTGTGCCGCGTTCTCTACCATCCGGGCCCGGACCAGCGACACCGCCGGGCGAACTCCCCCAACTCGAATTCCGCGGATCCTTCGAACCCCCGGCCAAACCCCGTCGCCGGTTCCGCCCGCGATGGCACCTTCCCCGCCCGCTCTCCGCCGTCCCCGCACGTCCACCGTGCCCCCGGCCCTCTCCTCGGTCAACACAACACCGAGATCCTCACCGTCCTCGGCCTCACCCCAGGAAGTCACTACCCTCGAAACCGACGGCCTCATCGGTGGTTCCCAGGCCATAGCCGGCCCGCCGTACAGACCAAGTAATCCGATTCCGAACAGAATCCACCGCGACCCCCGGTCAGCCGACTATCGAGGCATTGCGGCCAGCTTTCGAGTCAACTCGACAAGGAACTCGGCAGCTTGGTATCTGTTTTTCTCGTCCATATCCAGGATGCCATCCGTAGTCCGTATTCCCGAGGGCCAGACAAAAAGTCGCGCATTCCATTCATCGATCCGGGTGGCGAAGCGTATATCGAAGCCATCAGCTCGATCGTCACGCACCCAAACCGGCTGCCCGATCTCTGCCATCCGCTTGAAGCGGGAAACACCCTCGGTCGGATCGAGCTGGTTCGGCGCCAGCCGAGATTCCCATCGGCCAACTCGTTCTTGTCCCTGCACAATGGTGCAAATGCCACCCGGTGACAGCGGTGTCTCCTGAGCGAGCAACGGCTGAGCCTGCAAGTCCACGACCCGCAACCTGTCCCCGAAGAAGGTTGTCAACGCGTCGCACAATTCCCCTTGCGTCATCGGCTGCGCGTGAGCCTCGGTTGATATCGGCGCCGAAGGTGTCGAAGGAGCGGCGGAACACCCAACCACGAAGGCCAACGCTCCAGCCGCGACAACGGAAAAGAGACCCTTACTCATTGTGCGACCGTCGCAGCCGGACCAAGCTCCCAATCGGACTTATCACCGTCCAGTGATGTTCCATCACCGATCGCGTTCTTCAATCCCTCGAGCCCTGCGCCATACGGTGCGGAATTGACCGCAGCCGGCCACTTGTTATTCGGGATACCTCTTTGATAGCCTCCATTCTGCGCAATTTTCTGACTTTCTATTATATTGGTAGCATCACTCTCTGCTCCATGGACGTGAATCTCGAGCCGACATGAGGGAGTCCCGCCGAATCTGCTTCCTCAATTCGCGGGGATCGGGACAATCGCGAAGGGGGCGTGAAAGGGGCGACCGCAGCGGATTGCCGACTCTTGACGGGCTGCTCGCGAGGCTCGTCGTCCCAGAATTCGTCGGGGTCGTCATAGTGATTGAACCAACCTCCGGCCGCCACTACGTCACCTCACCCCTACATTGCCCGCCGCCTCTGAGCCTGCGGCGCTGCATGTCACACCGAACCAAGATCGACTCCCCCGCTGGTTTCGGACCGGCTACCCGACGTCCGCCCGACACGTCCGAGTCTCTTGGTCATCGATCGGCTTGTCAAGTTGGAGATTCTCGCTCGCCGCGCGAAAACCCTTGGGCCGCAGATGCGCCCAAGGGGCGACGGACAACGAGCGCCTCCGAACGGTCCGAGATGCCTTGCGTTCCGGCACGCGGGGGGCGAACCGCCGTTCGTCGCGGTTGGCCGCGCCGATGAGCATCATCATGCAGCTGCGCCCGGGCACAGTCTGCCCGTGGATCTCCACATCGCACGTGACGACGTAGTGCGCGACATGCGGCGCGGGCGGCTCGAAGCGCGGCAGCCCATCGACCTCGTTCGGCGAAGTCGCGGATGGCTTGTGGTCCTGTTCGGGAATTGCCGAGCAGCGAGCCGACGGTGCGCATGAGTATCTGCGCGCCGATGTCGGCGATGAAGTCGAGACGGTCAATGCGACCGGGTCGACGCTGTCGGCGCAGTAGCGGTGGATCCTGGCCTCGAGCGCCTGGATCTCGCGCAGGCTGAACATGCGCGAGAGCGATCCGTGGTGGATGTCGTGGATCGGTGGGTTCCCCGAAGATTCAGCACACTCGGCGGAATCGGGATGTCGGTACCCTTGATGGAAATGGGCTTCGTCGGCGGCGGTGAGCAGCCGGGACTCGCGCGCGCCGCCATCCGGGCGCGGTGACAGCGGTGCGAAGCCGCCCTCGGGCTCTCGTTAGCATGAACCGGTGACGACAACGAAGCGACCGAGCGTGCTCGCCTCGCAGACCGAGGATTTCCCTCGCTGGTACCAGGACGTACTGGAGAAGGCGGAGCTGGCCGAGAACGGACCCGTGCGCGGCACGATGGTCATCCGACCGTATGCCTACGGCATCTGGGAGCGGATGCAGGCCGAGGTCGACGCCAGGATCAAGGCCACCGGCGCGGAGAACGTCTACATGCCACTGTTCATCCCGCAGTCCTACCTCGAACGCGAGGCCAAGCACGTCGAGGGCTTCAGCCCGGAACTGGCCGTCGTCACGCACGCGGGCGGCAAGGATCTCACCGAGCCGGTGGTCGTGCGCCCCACCAGTGAAACCGTTTTCGGCGAACTGATGGCCAAATGGATCCAGTCCCACCGCGATCTGCCGATGCTGCTCAACCAGTGGGGCAATGTCGTGCGCTGGGAGATGCGCCCGCGCATTTTCCTGCGCACCTCCGAATTCCTCTGGCAGGAGGGCCACACCGCGCACGCCACGCGCGCCGACGCCGCCGCCTACGCCCTGCGTATCCACCTCGACGTCTACCGCGACTTCCTCCAGCACGTGCTTGCGATTCCCGTGCTGGTCGGCGTGAAGACCGAGCGCGAGCGGTTCGCGGGCGCAATCAACACCATGACCTGCGAGGCCATGATGGGCGACGGCAAGGCGTTGCAGATCGCGACCAGTCACGAACTGGGCCAGAACTTCGCGCATGCCTTCGACATCACCTATACCGACGCCGAGGGCCAGGCCCGTACCTGCTGGACCACCTCGTGGGGGTCGAGCACCCGCATGATCGGCGGCCTGATCATGTCCCACGGCGACGACGCCGGACTGCGCATTCCGCCGCGGGTGGCCCACATCCAGGCGGTGGTGATCGCGGTCAAGGACGATCCCGACACCCTCGGCGCGGCCGCGCGCCTGGCCGAGGACCTGCGGGCGGCGGGTACGCGGGTCCGCCTCGACGACCGGACCTCGCGCAGTTTCGGCCGCCGCGCCACCGAATGGGAACTCAAGGGCGTCCCGCTGCGCATCGAGGTCGGACCGCGGGATCTGGCCAACGGCCAGGTCACCGTCGTGCGCCGCGACACGCAGGGCAAGTCGACCCTGGCGCTGGACACGGTCGCGGCCACCGTCCCGGCCCTACTGGACGACATCCACACCGACATGATCGCCGACGCGCACACCCGTCTGATGGAGCGCACCGTGGACGCCGCCGACACCGCGGAGGCGCTGGAGGCGGCCAAGACCGGATTCGCGCGGGTGCCGTGGCGGGCCCTCGGCGAGGAGGGTGAGCGTGCGCTCAACGAGCACGCCGTCAGCGTCCGGTGCCTGCAAACCCCCGACGGCGGCATCCCCGCCGCCGAGGACCCCTCCGACGATCTGGTCGCCATCGTCGCGCGCAGCTACTGACCCGCCGCACCCGGTCCGTCCGTGCGGCATCATGTCCGTCCACGGGCGGGCCGGCGCCTGTCAGATCCGCGGTTCCATACCGGCACCACGGGCGACCGGCCCCGCCGTCACCGGCGCTCGCGGGATTCGCCGCCCGTCAGTCGCGCCCGAGCGCGTGGGCGAGTTGGGCCTTCGACATCTTGGAGCGGCCCTCGATATTGCGTTGACGTGCCTCGTTGTAGAGCTGGTCACGGGTCGGCCCCTTGGGGCCGGACTTGCCCGAACGCAGGCCACCGCGCCGTCCCGACGAGATGTCCTTGACCGAGGTGCGGCTGGCGGTTCTGGTCTGCCCGGCGCGCGCCCGTTCCTTGTTCACGGTGCGCGCCGCGATCTCCTCGGCCCGCCGCTCGCTCGTCCCGCGTTTCTCGGCCGAATCCTTGATGTGCTCGTACTGCCGTTCCTGCTTGTCGGTCCACTGTCTCGGCATGTCGGTCACCTCCTCGAGCACGGGTACCCACGCCGAGGCGACCAAACATCCAGCGGCCACATCCGCCCACGTGCTCATTATGTGACTACGGGTTACCAAGAAGCAATGGGATGCTCACGGAGATTTCGGGCGACCAGGAGCGAAATCCCCCTCCACTCGACCTCACCCGACTTTCGCCGACCGTTACCAGAACACGCAGTTCAAACGCGAAGCATTGACTTTTGAAGACAATATTTGGCATTGGCCTCCGCCGATTCGGCCACTTTCCACAAAGCCGATGTGCCGGACTTGAACGCTTGATAAGTTAATCACTGTTCTGGTCAGATGAATGGACCGGAGTCGCCATCAGCGCTTGGTGCGTCGCGCGAGCACGACAGCGCGGTGAGCTCAATGAGGAGTAGAGAAGCCATGGACAATCTCAGTAGGCGCAACGCATTGAAGGTCGGGGGCGCGTTGGGCGCGATCGGCGCGATCGCCGTCGCCGCCCCGGTACGCGCCGAGCCCTGGACCTGGTCACCGCAGGGTTCGGTGGCGGGCTACGGGGACGGCGCCGACCCCATGGGAGTGTGGGACGACGAGGCCGATCCGATCGTCGCGAACGTCCTCGAGAACTACAACGTCGCCGACGTCAACGCCAAGCTGCGTACCTGGACCAAGAACGCCCAGCCACTGCCGGACGGTCTGCCGCCGGAACTGCGGGACTTCATGGAGCATGCCCGCCAGATGCCGTCGTGGACCGACCAGGGCAAGCTCGCCACCGCGATCGAATTCAACCAGAAGCGCGGGCTCTACCTCGGCGTCCTCTACGGTCTGGCGAGCGGCATGATGAGCACCGTCATCCCCAAGGAGGCCCGCGCGGTCTACTACTCCAAGGGCGGCGCGAACATGAAGGACCGCATCACCAAGACCGCCAAACTCGGCTACGACATCGGCACCGCCAACGCATACGGCCCCGACGGCGAAATGATCGTGACCTGCCTCAAGACCCGGCTCGCGCACGCGGGCGTTCGCCACCTGCTACCCAGATCGCCCGGGTGGTCGCAGGTCGCCGAGGAGGGCATCCCGATCAGCCAGAACGACATGATGGTCACCTGGCACAGCCTGCCCACCACCGTGATGCGCCACCTCACCGCCTGGAAGGTGCCGATCCCGGCCAACGAGTCCGCCAGTTTCCTGCATTCGTGGCAGGTGGCCGCGCACATGCTGGGTATTCGCGACGAATACATCCCCAACTCGTGGGACGAGGCCGAGGCCCAGGCGCGCCAGACCCTCGACCCCATCCTCACCGCCACCCCGGAGGGCATCAAACTCGCCGATATCCTGCTCGACCTCGGCGCCCAACTCGACCTGACGGTGCTGAGCCGCGGAGTGCTGTCGGCCTTCACCCGCTACCTGATCGGCGAACGCCTCGCCGACTCACTCCATATCGGCCGCGAGCCGGTGTGGAGTCCGCTGCTTGAGGTCAGTTGGCCGCCGTTCGTGGCCGTGCGCGAAGGTCTGCTGCCCGTCGTCCCGCTGGCGAAGGAGGCCTACTGGCTCTTCGACGAATTCCTCCGTCGGTTCGCCCTGCTCTATCTCAACGAACTCCGCTTCACCATCAGCATCGAGATTCCTGACGCCAACCGCTGAGCGACGCGCCGGGCCCGTCCTCGGTCGTCGCGGCAGTGGCTCGGGACAGCGCTGTCCCGAGCCACCCAGGCCGACGGACCCGTCCCGCTACCGGCACCCACGCACCCAACCGCCCTATGTTATTTGATTCTTCTATCAAATGAATGGGTGGAGCACGCGATTCCGCCGGATATGTTACTTTGAATTCTGCTACCATCGAGATACATCCCGCGGCCGGCGCCGACGCCACTCGATCCGGCCGAGGGCGCGGAAACCCACCCTGCGACGATGCGAGGGACATGTCCATGACCGATACGTGCGCGAGCGTCGGGACCGGCTAGCGATGCAACCGCAGCAGGTCCGGCACATCCGTATCCGCATGGGCGCCCTCACCCTGGACTATTCGGCCCCCTCGTCGCAAGCCGACGATGTCGCCCGCATGCTGACCGCGAGCCACCCCGGCCCGAGGGTGTCGGTCACCGTGGACGACGACGTACACGAGGATTTCCCGCGCCTGCCCTGCGCGGGCCTGTGGGCCTGAGCCGTTCCGCGGCAGCCGCTGGCCGATTGCGGCTGAACGCCTTTCGTCCGCGTCCATACTCGTTGACACCGCGGGCGGGCGGCCACCGATGCTCCCACCTTCCCGACGACTCACACCCGCACCCGATCGACCTCGGGATTCGTCCGCATTCCGGCTGAAACCTTGCTATTACCAGCACTATTCGGTGGAGCATCCGGTCGGTGGACACGAATGCCGCCACGGACATCGAACCCCGCCCGATGGCTACGCCAGGGTGAACGCGGTGCTGCGAACGGTGAATTCACCCGGAATCGCCCGCACGGCGACTCGTTGCGTCACCCTGGTCTTGCGGGGGTTCGTGACTGTTCCTCGCCTACTGCTCGTTCGTGTGCGCTCATCCCGATCTTGTTGCCGATAAACGGAATCGATCGAGGAGGACTCATGTCGTGGACAGGAGATCCGGTCTGGTTGGCCGATGTGCTGCGCGCCGACGGCCTCGATGTCGTCGAACATCTCGGCTGGCGCGATCGCGGACACGGCGACTTCGCCGATCTGCGTGGAGTCCTGTGTCATCACACCGGCGGCGGTGGTCCGAACGACTGGCAGGTGGTCCAGTACGGCCGCCCGGATCTGGCCGGTCCGCTCGCGCAACTGGTGCTCGAGCGCAACGGGCTGTACCGGGTGATCGCGGCGGGGGTGTGCTGGCACGCCGGCCGCGGCCGCTGGCCCGGATGGCCCACCGACAACGCCAACTACCACGTGATCGGCATCGAAGCGGTCTCGCGCGGTGACGGAACCGACTGGACCGCGGTACAACTCGACGCCTACAAGCGCGGATGCGCCGCCATCCTGCGGCGCATCGGCCGTGACGCGAGCGATTGCGTCGCACACCGCGAGTACAGCACGGAGGGAAAGATCGATCCCGCGGGCATCGACATGAACGCGTTCCGTCGCGATGTACAGATATTCATCGAGGGAAGGGATACGCCGATGAGCGCAGCCGAGGTCAGGCAGATCCAGGACTTCGTCGCGGGGTTCTGCGGTCCGATCGGCAGTGATGTCAAGGACATTCGCGAACAGCTGTGCGGACTCGCGCAGCGGGACCGGGGCGAGTACGGCGGCTGGCCGCAACTGGGCGGGCGCACGGTGGTCGACGCGCTCGCCGACGCGCTGGTCCGGCTGGCGCGGCTGGAGGAGCGATCCGGTTCATCCCCGCTGTGACGCGGCCCCGCGTATCCCGCCCCGCCGCGGGATACGCGGCCTCGCCCGCGCGGTCAGATATTCGCGCGAACAGCGATCACCTCGTGTAATTCGGTGCCCGCCAGACTCGGATCCTGGCGGGTCTCGGCCGTGAGGCCGTGCGCGGACAGCAGTTCGCAGAATTCGGCGAGGCGGCCGTCGGTGTCGTGCACCTCGGCGACCACCGAACGGATTCGCGGCCAATCGGTTTCGGAGATGCCGTGCAGCACTTCCAGCTCCGCTCGCTCGACATCGACCTTGAGCACGCCGACCTCGCTGTGCGCGGCGTGCGCGGCGAGCAGTCCCGAGACCGTGACGACCTCGACGTCGATGCGTTCGCCGTCGTGCAGACCCTCGGTGATCAGATCGATGGCCTCGTCCTGCAATCCGCTGTTGCGCAAGAAGATCTTGGTCGCCTCGTCGTCGGCCTCGCGATCGGCGTAGAAGCCGGAATTGGCCGAGGCCCGCGGATACCAGGTGAACTGTCGGACGCCGGGCTCGGCGCCGACCGCCGTGCGCAGAGGAATACAGCGCGCGACATGGGTGGTCGCGTTGCGGGACAGACAGTCGAAGGTCAGCGGGGCCGGTTCGGCGGCGATAACCGTGGCGCCGGGGCAGGTGTCGGCGAACATCATGGCGCTGAGGCCGATATTGGCGCCGATGTCGAGCACGACGTCTCCCGTACGCAATTGCGCCGCGGCACGGCGGTAGAAACCTTCGGTCGACATCTCGTTCCACAACATGCGCGCCTCGGCCGGACTGGTGCAGGCGACTGTTCTGCCGTCCTCCAATCGCAGGTTCTGGATGTGCGGGGAATTGTTCAGCATACGCTCTTGCCCCCTTCGAATACCGGCCGCGAGGACCGGTGCAGACGGATGATCAACGCAAGAAAACGGTAGAGCCGGGTACGATTCCCAGGGTACAACCGTGGTGATCGAGATCACGAAGGGCGGCGCAACGGGGAGATCAGCGGGATACGGGGGCACTCACGGAGACGGGCGCGTCCGACTGCGGCGCGG
Source organism: Nocardia arizonensis (assembly GCF_001310275.1). Lineage (GTDB taxonomy): Bacteria > Actinomycetota > Actinomycetes > Mycobacteriales > Mycobacteriaceae > Nocardia > Nocardia arizonensis. The sequence continues at coordinate 43,313 of NZ_LGYZ01000084.1, read as the reverse complement.
CGGGCAACCGCACCCGTTTCGCCTCGAGATCGGCGACGAGTGCGGCGTAGCTCTCGCGTATCTCGCCGAGCCGGGTCCAGGCGTGGTGGCGGACTTCCTCGTCGTCGCTGTGGCGCACCGTCCACCACGCGGTGGCGAAGGTCTCGGCGACATGGCTGACGACTTGCCCGAGAGTGTGCGAATGCAGGCGGGCGTGCGGTATGCGGGGCAGGTGGGCGGCGGCCCAGGTGTCGATCTTGGCGATGATCCGGGCGGTCTCGGTGTGCACATCGGCGGGGTCGAAGCCCTCGGGGCGGCGATCCGGATCGCCGGGCAGCAGGCTGGCGTGCAGGTCGCCCAGCTCACGGGCCCAGGCCACCATCGGGGAAAGGCCCTCGATATGTCCGGCGATCGCCGCGATCAACTCCCGGGGGGACAGCAGGGGGCCGCTGACGGCGCCGTCCGTCGCCCGGGTGCCGTGTAGGCGACCGAGTACGGATCCGCTCATCGACGGGCCTGTCGGACCGCGGCCAATACCAGATGCATGGGGGGAACATACCCGTCCCGGGGTGGAATGAGCCACCGACGTACACCCGAGGACTCGTCCGCCGGCGAGGGCAGGACGCAGAGTCCGCCGATTCCGACGCCTCGATCGGGGCCCGCGTCGAGGACCATGTGATCCGACCACCGTGGTGAACCGGTGAGGAACGCACACGTCCGGGCGCGAGCGTCGTAGACGACCGGCCCGCACGGCGCGCTGCCCGACATCACCACGGTCACGCCGAGCCATGAGGGCATCACCACCGAACAGATGCGCACGTCGTCACCGTCGAGCAGTATCCGCCCGCGCACCCGGTCGTATTCCACCGGCAGGTCGAGCCTGCCGTAGCGGCGGCATCGCTGTTCACAGGATTCGCGCAACGGCAGCACCGCCGCCAGGTCGGCGGTCGGCCTGCGACGCCGCGGTGGGCACGGCATTGCGCTCGCACGGTGCGGTGGTTCTATTCGCACGCTGGCTGTCACCCGAGACCTCTTGGACCAGTAGGGGAAATCACTCTGATCCGTGTACTCCACGCATCGTGTGGTGATATCGTCGACATTACGGATCATAGCTCGATTATCATTTTTCGCATAGAGGGATTGCAGTAGTGAGGCCTGTCGATCAGGGCGCCGGGATAGGCTGAGCGCATGGGAGCACCGTTGCGCACGGCACGAAAACTGCTGCTAGGACGCGAGATCGCCCACATGATCGCCACGGCGGGAGTGAGTCAGGCCGAAGCCGCGAAACTCATCGAGACCACGCAGAGCCGGATCGCCGGCCTGATCAACGGCGTGGGCGCGATCACCGTCGGAGATCTCGAACTCCTCGCCGCACGACTGGGATTCGATGATCCGCAGTACCTGGACAACCTACGTGAACTACGCCGCGACAATCACAAGCGCGGCTACTGGGACACCGGCGTCCGGGCCGCGTACGCGGAGAACCTGCGACTATTGGTCGATCTGGAGGACCACTCTTCGCTCATCCGGGTCACCGAGGCCGAGATCATTCCCGGACTCGTCCAGTGCCGGTCCTACATCCACGCCCTGCACGAGGCCGCGGGCGAACGCCCCGGCGTCACCGTCGACGACGAGGTCCAAGCCCGACTGGCCCGTCAGGAAGTACTGAACAAACCGAGCACCCAGCTCATCTACCACGCGATCCTGTCCGAATCCTGTCTGCGCCGCGAACAAGGACCGCGGTCGGTGATGCTCGAACAGCTCGAGCATCTTCAGACACTGTCACTGCAACCCAATGTCCAACTCCAGGTGCTGCCGTTCTCGGTGCGGGTGCACGGCGCGGGCATGGAGGACCGCTTCGCCATGTTCCGCGTGCCGTCGCCGGGCGCGGCGGGCGATCTCGACATCGTCGTCACCGAATCGCAAGGCGCCCTGCGCTACAGCGATGACAAACCCGACCTGGCCGCGCGGGAACTGGTGTGGGCGCGCCTGACCGCCGCCGCGCTCAGTCCGGCCGACTCCCGGGAGTTCTGCGCGAATGTCGCGCGCACCTTCCGCCGCAAGACCCGCTGACCATCCCGCCGTAACCACCAGTGACACAGGAGTTCTCAATGGCCGAGGAATTCGTCCCACGCGAGACGGACCCCCGCGTGCCCAGCAGCGCGCGCATCTACCACTACTACCTCACCAGCGAACCGATCTTCGATTCCGACGCGGTCTTCGCCGAACGCATGTTCGAGCTGGTCCCGTGGGCCGACGAATGGGCCCACCACAACCGCAATTTCCTACGCCGGGCCGTGAATTTCATGACCTCCCAGGGCATCCGGCAGTTCCTCGACATCGGTTCGGGCCTGCCGACCGGCGGAAACACCCACGATGTGGCGCGCGCGAGCGTGCCGGACGCACGGGTGGTCTACGTCGACCTCGATCTCGAGGCCGTCGACCGCGCCCACGACCTGCTGGCCGCCCAGAACGCGCTCGACAACACCGCCATCATCGAGGGCGACCTGCGCGTGCCCGGGCACATCCTCGACCACCCCGAGACCCGGCGACTGCTGGACTTCTCGGCCCCCATCGGGCTGCTCATCGTCAGCGTGCTGCCGTTCCTGTCCAACGAAGACAAGCCGCACGAACTCATCGCCAGGCTGCGCGATAGTTTGCCCGAGGGCAGCTACATCGCGCTCAGCCACGCCTCCATGTCCGAGGCGCCGCCCGCCATCCTCGATCGCCTGGTCGAGGCGAACACCCTCTACCAACAGACCGCCGACCCCATCACCCCGCGAAACCGAGAGGAATTCACCCGATTCTTCGAGGGCCTCGACCTTGTCGACCCGGGTGTGGTCTTCGCGCCCGATTGGCGACCCGACGAGCAGGGCACCGTCGATCCGCAGGATCCCGCACGCCGTTGTAACTTCGCAGCTATCGGCCGCAAGCCGACAACGGCGGATCAGGGCAGCTAGCCCGGTCCGCTCGCTCCACCCCGCCGGAAAGGAAACACCATGCAGCAGCTGCCGGAATTCACCCTCGGTGGATTCAAGAAAGCCTCGGCAAGCTCGCCCAGCCAGAACTGTGTCACGATCGCCCGCGTCGACGGTTACACCGCCATACGCGACGACAAACTGCCCGAACCCACCGGGTGCGTCCCGCACGACCAACTCATCGTGCTCACCGACGATCAGTTCGACGATTTCCAGCACGCGGTGCGCGCGGGCCGCACGGTCACCGACCACCTGTCGGTGACCCGGCGCGCGGACGGTATGTACGCCATGCGCGCGGGCGCCGATCACCCGGCGCCCGGGGTGGAGTTCCTGTTCGATCACGCCGAGATGGACGCCTTCCGGCGGGGTATCCTCGCCCACGAGTTCGCCCTCGGCGCCGCGCTCGCCGCCTGAGCCATCCGAGCCCGGCCGGGGCGGGGCCGGGCGCCACGGCCACCGTGGTACGCGATCTCCGGTCGACGCGTCGTGGAGAGCGAGGTGCGAGAGTGGCACAGGATCGGGGTGTCCGGGCGGCGGCAGCCGCGGTGCGCGGACTGCTGCGTCTGCCGCGTTCGGTCAAGCGGGCGCTCGCGGGTCCGGCGGTGCGCCGCGACGGACTCGAACTCGATCTCGACGCCCAACTGCTGTCGCGGATCACCCGCGCGCTGCCCCGCACGCCATTGGATCCGGTGCACTCACCCGCGCGAATGCGCGCCGGTGCGCGGCGCATGGCGGCCATCGGGGCCGGACGGCCGATACCGATGTCGGTCACCGACATCACCGTCGCGGGCGCCTCCGGTCCGCTGCGCGCCCGGGTCTACGATCCCGGCGATACCACCGCGGCACTGGTCTATTTCCACGGCGGCGGATGGGTTTTCGGCGATATCGACACCCACGACGGATGCTGCCGGGCACTGGCCGCCGCCTCGCGGCTGACCATCGTCTCCGTCGAATACCGCCTCGCGCCCGAACACCGGTATCCCGCCGCGGTGGACGACGCCGAGGCCGCCTTCCGCGACATCCTCGCGCGGGCGAGCGAATTCGGTCCCGCGCCCGATCGCATCGGAATCGGCGGCGACAGCGCGGGTGGCTATCTGGCCGCGCTGGTGTGCCACCGTTTGCGCCGCGACGGCGCACCCACGCCGCTGTGCCAACTGCTGATCTACCCGCCCACCGATCTGACCGGCGCGTCCCCCTCCCGCACGCTGTTCGCCGACGGCGTCGCACTCCCCCGCGCCGATATCGACTTCTTCGATCGCTGCTTCCTGCCGCCCGAACTCGACCGCGCCCGGCCCGACGTGTCGCCCCTGCGGGCGGAGACGACCGCGGGCCATCCGCCCGCGCTCGTCGTGACCGCAGGCTTCGACCCGCTGCGCGACGAGGGCGAGGCGTACGCGCACACGCTGCGCTCGGATGGCGTACCGGTCACACTGCGCCGCTTCGACGGCTACATGCACGGCTTCTTCAACAACGTGCTCGCCTTCGCCCCCGCCGTCACCGAGATCGGCGCACTGCTCGCCGAGACGGTGGCAACGGCGCGCGGCGCCTCCGCACCGGAGTTCTGAGCCGGCGAAATCGTTGCCGAATCGACCACCGCGGCACGGCGGCGATACGTTCGGCATCCGTATGGCGAACACCTAGTGTCGACCTTTGTCGGAGGTCCTGCGGATGCGGAGAGGACAACAGCGCCGTGGATAAGCCCCTGTACTACCGCGACCAATCGGACTGGCGCGCTCTTCAGCGCTTCCTGCCCGCCCGATTGCGTCTGGACGAGACGACCGCCCCGGTCGAGGATTTCTGGGAGTGGCGCGGCAATACCGTGCACCTGGACCGGTATCGCAACCCCGAGGCGAAGGCCAAGGTGGTACTGCATCACGGCGTCGGCACCAACGGCCGCCAGATGAGCCTCATCCTCGGCGCGCCGCTGGCCCGGCGCGGATTCGAGACGGTCGCGTTGGACAATCTCGGCTACGGACTCACCCGCCTCGCCCCGCGCACGGTGCCCTCCTACGCCGACTGGGTCGACCTGGTCGTGGACTACCTCGCCTTCGAGCGCTCCCGCGACGATCGCCCGATCGTGCTGTACGGCCTCAGCGCCGGTGGCATGCTCGCCTATCACGTCGCCGCCGCCGCGCCGCCGGACAGTGTGCGCGGCATCGTGGGCATGACCTTCCTCGACCAACGCGATCAGCGGGTCCGCGACCGGACCTCGCACGACATCGTGCACTCCCGCCTCGGCATACCGCTCATGCATCTGCTGGCCGCGACCCCCGCGGCGGGTTTCCGCTATCCGATGACCCTGGCCGCGAAGATGTCGGCACTGGTCGAGAATCCGGCCGCGCTGCGGGTGATGACCCGGGACCGGACCTCGGGCGGCAACTGGGCCTCGGCCCGCTTCCTGGCGTCCTACACCACCTACACGCCCGCGGTGGAACCCGAACTCTTCGACCGTTGCCCGATCCTGTTGACCCAGCCCGCCCGTGACCGGTGGTCGCCGCTGGCCCTGAGCGACCGCTTCCTCTCGCGGGTCACCCGCGTTCCGGTGCGCACGGTGCTGTTGGAGAACGCCGGACACTATCCGATCGAGGATCCCGGACTGCGACAGCTCGAGGACGCGGTCGCCGATTTCGTCACCGAGGTCGCCGACGCCTGAACGGCGCGGCCGCTGCCGATTCCACATCCGGCCGCCGAGGACTCGGCGCGGGTCCGGTGCCTGCTCAACCGATCTCGCTCATCGGACCGGCGGCCGAGGCGGCATGTCGGCGGCTGGGGTGCGTAACTGTTCGGCGCGGCATTGCCTCCGAACGGCCGTGCACGGTGATTTTGCCCTCACGGTCGGTTTCCGGCATCTTTACTGTTCGACCATCCGGCATTCGTCCGACGTTCGCCGGGAGGGCAGATCGGTGCCGCCGCACCGCAGGCGGTGGCCGAAAAGGCGCGGGCGGCACCGCAGTTGGACCGCGAAAGGAGCAGCGCAGTGCCGGTGTCACCGGACGCGGCCGTCCGAGTCGTCCGCACCGCGGCGCCGACGGATGCGAGCACCCGCGAACCGGCCGCCGAATATCGCCACGACCTGGACGGATTGCGCGGTGTCGCGATCGCGCTGGTCGTCGGGTTCCACGTCTGGATGGGCCGGGTGTCCGGCGGTGTCGATGTCTTCCTCGTGCTGTCGGGCTACTTCTTCACCGCCATGCTGCTGCGCCGCGGCGCGCGGGCCGCCGTCGTCGGCGTCGCGGCGACCCTGCGCCGGACCGCGCGCCGACTGCTGCCCGCGCTCGTGGTGGTCCTGGCGGCGGTGGCGGCGACCACCGTCGCCATACGGCCCTATACGCAGTGGGGCGACATCTCCGCGCAGACACTGGCTTCGACGCTGTACGTGCAGAACTGGTTCCTCGCCGACGCCGAATTGGATTATCTCGCACCGAATCCCTCCGTCAGCCCCTTGCAGCATCTGTGGTCGATGTCGGTGCAGGGACAGTTCTACCTGGTCATGCTGCTGCTGATCGCGGTGTGGCTGCGCATCACCCGTCGGATACCGCCGCGCGTCGAGCGAGCGGCGCTGGCACTGCTGTTGACCGGTCTCGCGGCGCTGTCGTTCTGGTACGCCCTCGACGGCGTCGGCCGCCACCAGGCGTGGACCTACTACGACACCGGCGCGCGCATGTGGGAACTGCTCGCGGGCGCGCTGCCCGCGGTCCTGGCGCCCGCGGTGCGCCTGCCGAATCCGCTGCGCGTACTGGCGGCGATGCTCGGCATTCTCGGCGTCCTGAGCTGCGGCCTCCTCTTCGACGGCGCCAACCAGTTCCCCGGCCCGGCCGCGCTGTATCCGGTGCTGTCCACTGTGGCGTTGATCGTGGCCGGAATGAATACCGCTGCCGCACAGCGCTCCTGGGTGAATCGGCTACTGTCCACCGCGCCCTGCACCGGACTCGGCACCGTCGCCTACACCTTCTACCTGTGGCATTGGCCCATTCTCATCTTCTATCTCGCCGAATACGGCGAAGCGTCGGCGGGGCTCGCCGACGGCGCGCTGGTCGTCGCCATCGCACTCGTACTCGCGGTCGCGACACAGCGTTTCGTGGAATCGCCACTGCGCCAACGCTCCCCCGCGCGCTCGCGGATCGCACGGGCGCTGCGGCAGCGCCTGCTGATACCCGCGGTCGGCGTGACGGGTGCGGCGGTCATCGGCGCGGCGGTCGGCTGGCAGGCGAGTCTGGCCGTCCATCCGGCCGCGCCCCAGCCCGTACTCCAGGTGGCCGAGTATCCCGGCGCGGCCGCGCTGGTCCCCGGCGTGGTCTATACCTCCGCGCCCATGCGCCCCACCGTGCTCGAGGGCTGGAACGACGCGCCCGCGCCCACCCTGGACGGCTGCATCACCCCCGACCGGGAGGTCCGCACCTGCGTGTACGGCGATCCCACCGCCGCGCGCACCATCGCCCTGGTCGGCGGATCGCATTCCGAACACTGGCTACCCGCCTTCGAGGTGCTCGCCCGCCGATACGGCATCAGGATCGTCACCTACCTCAAGCAGGCGTGCCCGCTTACCCTGTCCGATGAACCCTCCTACTCCCATTCGCCGTTCCCGGAATGCCGCGAATGGTCGACCGAGGTCATCGAGCGTCTGGCCGCCTCACCCCCGGACTGGGTCTTCACCCTCGGCACCTACTACCGGGTCGACGGCTCGGGCGACGAGGTGCCGCCGGAGTTCCGCGACGTGTGGGCGGCGCTGTCGGAGCGCGGACTCGACGTGCTCGCCATGCGCGACACCCCCCGGCTGCGCCGCGACGGCGTGCTCTACCGCGCCGTCGACTGCCTCGGCGGCCGAGGTACGGCGTTCAGTTGCGGAGTCGATCGGGCGATGGCGCTCGATCCCGTGAATCCGGCGGTGGACGCCGCCTCCGGCTATCCGAACGTCTACCCGCTCGACCTGTCGGACTCGCTGTGCCGCCCCGACCACTGCTGGGTCGCCGAGGGCAATGTCCTCATCTACCGTGACGAACACCACCTCACCGCGAGTTACGCCCGTTCGCTCGCCCCGGAGCTGGGCAGGCAGATCGGCGCGATCACCGGCTGGTGGTGACCGCCGCCGAAACCCCTAGCCCGCGATCACGGCCTCACGCTTGTCGAAGGAGCGCACCATCAGTCCGATCAGTACGCGCAGGACCGGTCCGACCTCGGCGCGCAGCTTCGCCAGTTCCGCCTCGGTCGCGTAACGGACGGCACGCGGCACCTCGAAGGAGAGTTTGCCGCCCTTCTTCGCCGCGTTCTCGACGCGCGTCCAATCGGCAACGCTCACATAGCGATCCACGATCGGGAACACCACGTTCTCCTCCTCGGCGATGTGCTCGGACAGCAGCGCGTGCGCCGCGGTGAGCGTCTCGGCGAGGGCGGCGGCGGAAGCGCGGCGGTCGCCCTCGCTCGCGGCGAAGGCGGCCGAGCGCTCCCGCAGCGCGGTGAGCAGCGAGTCGAGGTGGATGTGGTCGTCCTCGAGTTCGCCGACACTGATGGCCGATCCGGCCGAGGCGATGAGTACCGGCCAGACCACGTCGTCCTCGATGGTGTGGTGGTGGTGGATGGAATCGCACAGCAGGTCGAGATACCGCGCGATGGCGGCGGCCCGCGCGGGCGGGCACGGCGAACCGGCCGCGATGCCCGCGGTGATCTCGGCGAAACGCGCGGTGTCGGCGATCATGCCACGGTGCGCGATCTTCATGCCGGTGACATCGGGGCGCACCCTGGCATCGGCGGTTGCGGTGATCCTGCTCATGACGACTCCTCCCAATCGCGGCCTTCGCGGCCGTTGTCCGGGTACTGCACCCGATCGGACAACAGCGTGCACGGGGTCGCTTACGGGTTGCTTGGCCATCGCTTGCATTCCACAACAAGATCGCTGACCAGCGATTTCACCCGATACAGCCGCAGGCACTTCCATTTTGTCATTCGATGCCATTATGCTGGCGGTCACATTAGCCCCACGGCAAGGCGAGGTTTGGCCATGAGTGATGTGACCCGTACCGACACCGACGACAACCTGGTCGAGGACGTCCTCGTCGAGGAGGTCTCGATCGACGGAATGTGCGGTGTCTACTGACCCCGCAGCCTTCGACCCGACCCTGCCCTACACCCTGGCGGGGTCGGTGTCGCTGCGGCCCGAACCCTTCGGCGCGCTGGTCTACGACTACGCGACCCGACGACTGTCGTTTCTGAAGACACCCCGGCTGGTGACCGTCGTGCGCGCGCTGGAACACCATGCGGACGCGTTCAGCGCCCTGACCGCCGCCGACGTCCCCGCCGCCGACCACGATCGGTATCTGCGCGCCCTGCGCGGATTGTGCGAATCGGGCACCATCCACCCGCGCCGCGCGTCCTGAATCGAACGGGATCCACCATGAAACTTGTCGAGCACTTCGAATACGGCTTGGACGCACCCATCTGCCTGACCTGGGAGCTGACCTATGCCTGCAATCTCCAGTGCACCCATTGCCTGTCGGCCTCCGGTCGCCGCGACCCCCGCGAATTGACCACCGCCGAATGCAAATCGGTCATCGACGAGTTGCAGCGGATGCAGGTGTTCTACGTCAATATCGGCGGCGGCGAACCCACGGTGCGCTCGGACTTCTGGGAATTGCTCGACTACGCCGTTGATCACGGCGTTGGAGTGAAGTTCTCGACCAACGGCGTTCGCCTCACCCCGGACAAGGCGCGCAGACTCGCCGCCACTGATTACGTCGATGTGCAGATCTCCATCGACGGCGCCACCGCGGACGTCAACGACGCCGTCCGCGGTGCCGGTTCGTTCGACACGGCCATCCGCGCCATGCAGAATCTGGCCGACGCGGGCTTCACCGGCTTCAAGATCTCGGTCGTCATGACCCGCCACAATGTGGGTCAGCTCGACGAGTTCAAGGCCATCGCCGACCGTTTCGATGCCCAGCTGCGCATCACCCGCCTGCGACCGTCCGGGCGCGGGGCCGATGTCTGGCAGGATCTGCACCCCACCATCGATCAGCAACGCGAGATCTACGACTGGCTGATCGCGCACGGCGAGAACGTGCTGACCGGTGACTCGTTCTTCCATCTCAACGCGCTCGGTTCGGCACCGCTGCCGGGACTGAATCTGTGCGGCGCGGGTCGGGTGGTATGCCTGATCGACCCGGTCGGCGACGTGTACGCCTGCCCGTTCGCCATCCACGACCAGTTCCTGGCGGGCAATGTGCGCGCACCGGGCGGCTTCGAGACCGTGTGGCGCGAGTCGGAATTGTTCACGAGCCTGCGCGAACCCCAGACCGGCGGCGCGTGCACCGCGTGTTCGGCCTTCGACTCCTGCCGCGGCGGCTGCATGGCCGCGAAGTTCTTCACCGGACTTCCGCTGGACGGGCCCGATCCCGAATGTGTGCGCGGCAACGCGGAATTGGCGCTGGTCGGCGCGGGCGCGAATCGCCCGCTGCCGGACAAGGACCACTCCCGCACCGGCACTCGTCGCACGACGGTGTCGCTGGGCCTGCCCTCGACACCGCCGGTCCTCACGGCACCCGACCGCGCGTGCGACACCAGTCCGCTTGCCGGATTCGGTCGCTGACCCCGCGTTCCACCCGGGGACCGACCGATAAGCCGGTCCCCCAAAGTTTTCCCGACTTATTCGCCCGCGCAGGCGGCCGCGATCGCGGCGACGTGCCGGTCGTCGGTTCCGCAGCAGCCGCCCAGAACAACGAGATTCGGGAAACGTCGACGCAGTGCGGCGTACTGTTCGCCCAATTCGGCGGGATCGCCGGTGTCGAGTTCGGCGGCCTCGTCCAATTCGGCGTGGCTGAGCCGAGAGGCGTTGGCGCGCAACAGCCCGATTCGCTCGGCCCACGGCTCCGACCGCAGTGTCGAGGCGAAATGATCGGGATGCGCGCAGTTGATGCCGTAATGCACCGGATAGCCCCCGGTCGCCGCGTCGACCTGTTCGATCGCCTCCGCGAGCGACTGCCCGGACGGCAGGGCACCGTCGATCTCCACGGTGAATCCGACCGCGACCGGCATGGATTCTGCACGCGCGGCCTCGGCGACGCCGACGGCCTCCTCGGCGTAGGTCATGGTCAGCACCGTGACCAGATCCGCGTCCGCCGCGGCGAACGCGGCGACCTGCGGCCGGTGGTATTCGCGTGACTCGCGCACCGTCATCCGCGCGCCGACCTGGTAGCCGTCCCCGCGCGGTCCGACGTTCCCCGAACGGAACACCGGTGTGCCCGGCGCGGATTCGGCGCGGATCTCATCCACCAGGGCGACCGCCGCGCCATTGATCGCGGCCAGGTCGTCGGCGTCGAAGCCCAGCCGCGCGCCCCAGTCCGCCGAGGCTCGCCAGGTGGGCGTGTCCAGGACGATGCCGAGTCCGTGCCGCCGGGCGATCTCGGCGTAGGCGCGATAGTAGCGGCGCAGTACCGCGCGGCCCGGCGCCGTTGTCACCAGGGGAAATGCCGCGAAATCCGGCAGGTCGAGACCCTCGTGGAAGACCAGGGTGGTCTCGAGTCCACCGTCGGTGAGCAGCATGGCGCCCTCGGGCCAGGGCGGGGTCGGGCGGGCGGCGGTCATCTGGGTCTCCGTCTCCGGTCGGTAGGGGCGTCTCGATAGAAACGGCGTCGGCCCCCGTGCGGTTCACCGACCGCACTACCCCGATCGGCGGGATGGCGCACCATCCTCGTGCGCGCGCCGCCTCCCGATCCCCTGTTCGCCCGCGACCCGCCGATCGCGGCGCCCGCGCGCGACCTCGGTGGCCAGTGCATCCAGCGGCTGAGCGAACTGCTCGATGGGATGCAGCAGCCGAACCAGCCACGCGCGCGCCGCCTCGACGCCCGCCGGGTCGACGGCGTAGATGCGGCGGGTGCCCTCGGCCCGGACCGTCACGAGTCCGGCCTCGCGCAGCACCCTCAGATGCTGGGAGACGGCGGGCTGGGATATCGCGGCCGTGGCGCGCACCGCGTCGAGGATCGCGCCCGCCGAACTTTCCTCCCGGGCCACGATCTCGAGGATGCCGCGGCGCACCGGGTCGCCGAGCGCCTCGAAGATCACGGCCGCCGCGACGTCCATCAGGATTCGGAATCCTCCTCCGGCACCGTCGTATAGAACACGATGGTGTTCTCGGCCGCGGTGTACGCCGCTATCGGGTCGTCGCCGTCGGCCGCCGCCGCCGCTGCCCAGCTCTCGGCGACGCCGCGCACGAAGGCGATACCTTCGGGCGTGGTCGGGAATTCCATCGCCGCGCTCTGGTCCACGGCTTCTCCGCTGCTCAGGTACAGGCCGAGTCCCACAAGGGCCAGATCCCAACCGACGCCGACCGCACCGGGCCCGAACCGCGTCGCGAAGTCGGGATCGACCATCGCCTCGTGCACCAGTTCCAGCCGCGTGCCGTCGCCGTCGGGCGTCAGGGTCACCTCGAGCCAGGACATCTGCGGACCCATCTCCCAGGTCACCGCGAAACTCTCCGGCTCGTCGCACCGTTCGACGAGGCCGCCCGCATTGCCTTCGAGCTGGTAACGCCCGCCGACGCGCAACTCGCCGGTGACCGGCAGGAACCAGCGCGGCAGCCGTTCGGCATCGGTGAGCGCACTCCACAGATCCGCCCGATCGGTGGCGTAGGTGCGCCGCGCGATCGCGATCCTGGTCGGCGCGCCGTCGCGCTCTCCCGAACGGACCTCCCGAGCCACCAGTCCCGCGACGGCCGCCGGATCGGTCAGTAAGACCATGGCAACAACCTCCCTATATAAGTTTCAACTTATATTACACACTCGCGGCGATCCCGCCGCCGACACCACGAACCCAACGGTCGCGGCGGCGGGGCTCGACGATCGACCACGATGCCGATACCACGCGGACCGGGGCGAACGATGTCGAGCGGGACCGTCGACGGCGAGCGCGGAACAAATGCGGCCGACAGCCGTGTACAGATGGTCTACGCGGGTACCAACGAGATCATGAAGAGACCATCGCGCGCCGTCTCCGATGGCAGCGGGTCGCAGGCGCGCCACCCGGAGAGGATGCGAGATGACAGTGCTCGTCGCGGGCTCGACCGGTTTCATCGGCAGGCGACTGTGCCCGGCGCTCGAGGAGGCCGGATACCAGGTGCGCGCCATGACCAGACATCCCGGCCGCTACCACGGCGCGGGCACGCCGGTGCGGGGTGATGTCGCCGACCGCGCCTCGCTGCGGGCCGCACTGGAGGGATGCGACAGCGCCTACTATCTGGTCCACTCCCTGGCCACCGCCGACTTCCGCCGCAGGGACGCCGCGGCGGCGGAGAACTTCGGCGCGGCGGCGGCCGAGGCGGGGGTCGCCAGGATCATCTACCTGGGCGGACTCGGTGACGACCGCGACGACCTGTCCGAACATCTGCGCAGCCGCCGCGAAGTGGAGGGTCTGCTCGGCGCGTCCGGGGTCGCCGTGACCACGCTGCGGGCGGGCATCATCGTCGGTGACGGCGGCATATCCTGGGAGATCACCCGCCAGCTCGTGGAACATCTGCCCGCGATGGTCACCCCGCGCTGGGTGCGCACCCGGACCCAGCCCATCGCGGTCGACGACGTCATCCGCTATCTGGTCGGCGTACTCGCCATTCCGCGGACGGCCGGGCGCACCTTCGAGATCGGCGGCCCGGACGTGCTGGAATACATCGACATGCTGCGCCGGGTGGCGCGTATCGAGGGCCGCAAGCCCGCGATCGTGCCGGTTCCGCTGCTCTCGCCGCGACTGTCGTCGATGTGGCTGGCGCTGGTCACCGACGTCGACCTCACCACGGGCCGGTCGCTGGTGGATTCCATGGTCAACGAGGTCGTGGTCCGCGACGACTCCATCCGCGAATTCCTGCCCTTCGAGCCGATCGGATACGACGAGGCGGTACTGCGCGCACTCGGCGAGCGCGCCGGCGTGCGGCACGCCTCATGACCCAGCGTGCGACACGCCTCATGACCCAGCGTGCGACACGCCTCGTGACGCAGCGTGCGGCCCACGCCCGCCGCGAGAGCGCGACCGGGCATCGTATCCGGGTCGCGGGAATCGCCCTCGCGGGCACCGCACTGCTCGGCGCGTCCCTGTCCACGCGCCCGGCAGGTACGGACTTCTACGCGCTGACCGCGGCGACCGCGGCCACCTGGACCATCGGCGGGCTGGCCACGACTCCGCGCACCGACGAGCATCGGCGCGAGCCGGTGCTCGCGCCGATCGCGACCGGGGTCGCCGCCTTCGGTGTCTTCTACGGCTGCGCCCTCGTCGCGCGCCGGATCCCTTTCCTGCGCAAGGCGATCGCCGGGGTATTGCGCTACGCCGACCGCGCGCCGACGCCGCCGGTGCTGCTCACCGCACTGGCCAATGGCGCCGCCGAGGAGGTGTTCTTCCGAGGCGCGGTGTACGCCGCCGCGGGCCCGCATCCGATTCCGGTGTCGAGCGCGATCTACGTCGTGAGCACCGCGGCGACCCGCAATCCCGCGCTTGTCCTCGCCGCGGCGGTGATGGGTCCGCTGCTCGGCCTCGAACGCCGCCGCACCGGCGGTGTCCGCGCGCCGATACTCATCCATCTGACCTGGTCGACGCTGATGATCCACTATCTGCCGCCGCTGTTCCTCGACGAAAGCCGCTGAGCCACCCGGCTATTCGCGAGATCGTTCGAGATCCGCCGCCGCGCGGCCGCCCTCGACGTCGGCGCGCCGGTCGCGATGGCAGAGCGGAGCATCCCCATGCTATGCCGGGCGTCCGTCGGGTTGGAGACGAAATATCAGGTCACCGACCGGTCGCGCGTTCTCGGGCGAGTTCGACGGCACGCCGGACGCCTCCGTCCCACAGCGGGCCGTGCCCCGGGACCACCAGCTCGGCGTCGACGTCCTCGAAGCCCGCGAGTCCGTCGACGGTGGCGGGGGTGGAGTGGTTGAAGAAGTCGGGCAGGATCTGCGGTCCGCTGATAGGGCTGGTCGGATGGGCGGTGACCAGCGCGTCACCGGTCGCGACCACGCCCGCGAGTGGCAGGTGGAAGCCGCTGTGCCCGGAGGTGTGACCGTGGCTTGCGATAGGAATGGGCGAGCCGGGCAGGTCGAGCGGGCCGTCGGAGGGGAAGGGCTGGATATGCGGTGCGCTGTTGTCGCGCAGTCCGCCCGCCGCCGCGATGCGCAACGCCCACGCCGCGGTCCTCGGCCGCCAGGCGCGGCTGATCACGTCGAGGGGGGTGGCGGATTCGTGATATTCGCCGCGCGCGTGGCCGACCTCCGCAGCGGAGGTGTAAGCCGGAATGCCGTAGCGCGCGTGCAGATGCGAGATCGCGCCGATGTGGTCCCGATGCGCGTGGCTGAGCAGCACCGCGGCGATGTCCTCGGGTCTGTGGCCCAGCGCGCGCACCGATTCCTCGAGGACACCCGCGTCGCCGATCCAACCCGCGTCGATCAGGGTCAGCGCGCCCCCGTCGCGGGCGAGCACCATATTGACGTCGGTGCCCTCGACGCAGAACACATTGTCGGCGACCTGGTAGTACCGCATACCCAACTCCCATTCCCGGAACAGTTGTTCCGAACTTAGCATCGGCACTGCTATATTCGGAACAGTTGTTCCGAGAAATTGGAGGCCGAATGAAACTGCGCCGCGTACTCGTCGGGGACGAGTTGATCACCGAGCGCCTCGACGACGAGCAGTGGGTCGCACACGACGACATCACCGCACTCGGCGGCTCGAATTTCGCCCCCGACCGGCTGCGCGAGATCGCCCGTCGTCATCTGCGCGGCACCGACGCGCTGCTGCCGTTCCAGCCGCTCTCGTTCCGAGATTTCTTGCTGTTCGAACAACACAATATCGATGCAGGCCGCGGCATGATGGCCCGCTTCCACCCCGGACTCGCGCGCACCGCCGCCGTCGTCGAACGGCTCACCCGCCGTGACTTCCCGCTCTACAAGCCGCGCCCGCTGTTCTACCGACAGCCCATCTACTACATGTCCAACCACCTGACCTTCGTACCCACCGGCACGCCGATCACGCCGCCGAGCTACACCGAGGCGCTCGACTTCGAACTCGAGCTCGGCTTCGTCCTGGCCGCCCCGCTGCTGGACGCGACACCCGAACAGGCGCTGGCCGCCATCGGCGCCTTCGTGCTGGTCAATGATCTCAGCGCGCGCGACGTGCAGACCGCCGAGATGACCAGCGGACTTGGACCGCAGAAGGCCAAACACTTCGCGAGCTCGATGTCGGCGACCGCGGTGACCGCCGAAGAGATACTGCCGAAGGTCGGCGAACTCACCGGCTCGGTGCGGATCAACGGCGAGACCGTCAGCACGGTCACCACCGCGGGTATGCAGTGGACCATCGGCGAGGCGCTGGCCCATGCCAGCACCAGCGAGCAGTTGCTGCCGGGCGAACTGTTCGCCACCGGCACACTCCCGGGCGGCAGCGGTATGGAGACCGGACACTGGCTCGCACCCGGCGACACCCTCACCCTGACCCTCGACGGCATCGGCGATGTGGAACATCGCATCATGGGTCGATGAAGGCCGACGCGCCATACGGACCGCGCGCCGTCAACCGGGCGCGCGTACGCGCCCGACTGCTCGACTCCGCGGAATCGCTGTTCGCCGATCACGGTTTCGACGGCGTCGGGGTCCGCGACATCACCGATCACGCGGGTACAAGGGTCGCCGCGGTCAGCGATCACTTCGGGGGCAAGGAGGCGCTGTTCCGCGATGTGCTGCTGCGCCGCGCGGTGCCGCTGAACAACCGCCGCCGCGAACTGCTGGCGGCACTGCCGCGCCGCGGTTCCCGCGCGAGCAGGCTGCGCGCCCTCATCGAGGCGTTCACCCTGCCGCTGCTCGAACTCGCCGACGGCGACGACGGCGCCCGCGACTATCTGCGCCTGCTCGCCCAGAACTCGAGTTCGCGGCAACCGGTCCTGCTGCTGGTGGCCGACGAATTCAACGCCATCGCAGGGCAGTTCATCGACGGCCTGCGCCAACTGTTCCCCGCCGCGCCGGACGCGACGCTCTACGACGCGTATACGCATCTGGTCGCCGCCGCCATGCACACCTTCGCCGATAATCTGCGGCTGGACCACATCACCCACGGCCGGCTGCGCACGGGCGACTACCGCGAACGCTACGCGGCGCTGATCCCCTTCCTCGAAGGCGGCATCACGGCACTGGCCACCCGTTCGGCTCCCGGCGCGAGCGGGGTCGCGCGGTGAGCTACCGGTTTCTCACCGGTGCGCCGTGGCGGCGCGGGGATATCCGCCGGTCACCCGGGCACGGTCTCGGCGGCCAGGTCGGTCACGACATGCGGGGCGGCGGCTGGGTCACCCACGGGCGGACGTGTCGAACCCGCCGAGGACCACGGGCGCGACGAACTGCTCGAGCATCGCCCGTTCGTCCTCGGCGTCGAGTCCCGGCACGGTGAGCAACGACAGGATGACGCGGGCCGCCCAGCGCGCCGAGCGCAATCGGCCCGCGTCGTCGGCGACCGCTTCGGGCAGCAGACCCGCGGCGATGGCCTCGATGACATCGGAGCCCTGTCCGATCTCGTTGGCCAGTCCGGCATCGCGCGCGGTGAACCAGGCGATGAGCGTGGGATCGGCGCGCACGATACGCAGCGAGGCGAGCATGGCGGTCACTATCCGCCCGGCCGGATCGTGAACACCCGCGATCTCGGCCGCGACCGCGGCGGCGACCCGGCGCGCCTCGCGGTGCACGAAGGCGATCCGCAAAGCGTGCCTGTTGGGAAAGTACCGGTACAACGTGGCTCGCGAACATCCGGCCGCCCGCGCCACCTCCCCCATCCCGGTATTGGTCACCCCGCGACGGACGAACAGCTCCGCCGCGGCGTCGAGGATCTGTTCGGCGGCGATATCCGCGCGGGCGGGGCGCAGCCAGTCGGTCATGCCGACACCCGGAACGGCACCCGATCCGGCCACCGCACGTAGCTGCCCGGCGCGTAGCGCACGCCATCGAGATCGACGGTGAAATCCGGGCAGCGGGCGAGCAGTTCCTCGAGCGTGACACAGGCCACCATTCGCGCGGCGGCCGCGCCGAGGCAGTGGTGGTTGCCGTGGCTGAAGGTCAGTATGCCCTTGGGCGCGCGTCGCACGTCGAGTTCGCCCGCCCGCGGCCCGTATTCGCGTTCGTCGCGGTTGGCCGAGGCGTAGAGCAGCAGGACGCGGCGACCCTCGGGGATCGTCGTGCCCGCGACCTCGACATCGCGGGTCGTGGTGCGCGCGAGTCCCTGTACCGGGGAGGTGAGCCGCAGGAATTCCTCGACCGCGTCGGGAATGAGCGCGGGATTCTCGATCAGCAGGCGACGCTGGTGCCGATAGCGGGTGAGCAGTTGCGCCGCACCGCCCAGGTTGCCGGTGGTGGTGTCGTTACCGCCGGTGATCATCGTGAAGGCGAAGCCGAGGATGGAGATGATGCCCGCGTAGTCGCCGTCGGCGCCCATGCCGGAGGCCACCAGATGCGAGATGGTGTCGTCGCCGGGGGCGGCGCGGCGCGTCTCGATGAGCCGGGTGAAGTACTGCATCAGTTCGGCGACCGCGTCCTGGGCGCCGACGGGGTTGCCGCCCGCCGAGGCGGCCATGATGAGATCGGTCCACTCGTCGAATCGCGCCCTGTCCTGTTCGGGCACGCCGAGGTAGTGCGCGACCACCATGCTCGGCAGCGGTTTGAACAGCTCGGCGGCGATATCGCCGCCGCCCGCCGCCCGCAACCGCTCGAGCCGTTCCACCACGAAGGCCCGGACCCGCGGTCGCACCGAGCGCACCTGCCGCGGGGTGAATCCCTTCATGACCTGTTTGCGGAAAACGGTGTGGTCCGGCGGATCGGTGAAGACGAAAGGGCGCGGTCGCGGCAGACCGATGTCGTCGAGGTCGGTGTAGTCGACGGTCAGACCCCACCGCGAGGAGAAGGTGGTGACATCGCGCGCGGCGGCGTGCACATCGCGGTAGCGCGACAGGACGTAGTAATCCTCGTCCGCACGGCCCGGGGGTATGACGCGATGGACCGGATCGTGGTCGCGCAGTGCGCGATACATCGGCCACGGGTCCGCCCAGGTGTCGGCGCTGCGCAATTCGAACCGCGGCTCCGCGGCGGGGTCCCGAGACAACTCTGCCTGCATGATTCGAGGCTAAGACAAAATACCCATATTGTCTAGAACAGGTTCTATCAACCGGCCGGACTCGTGCCGAAGAAGTGCACCCAACCCGGATGGCTCCCGCTGTCCACGTCGTAGATCCGCACATCGAGGGCGCGACCGACGCCGGTGTCCGGGTCGCGCAGCCGCAGGACGGGACGCTCGCGAAAATAGGTCACCTCACCGCGCTGCCACAACGCCAGGAACTCCGTATAGCGACCCAGCTCCGCGAGCAGATCGGCGAAATGCTCACCGGCCTGCAATCGCCCGATTCGACCGCGCAGTCCCGCCACCGACAGCGCGGCGACCCGATCCCAGTCGACCACGACGCGGCGCGCGATGTCGTCGCCGAACAGCCAGTGCAGGATATTGGCGCCTTCGCGCAATCCAGGAAACGCCGCGGCCACCGCACTGTTCGCGGCCAGCAGATTCCATCGCGCGTCGAAGTAGGAGGCCGGGTGCGGCAGGTGCAGCGCCAGACCCCGGCGCATATCGGCGGTGATCTCGGCCCGCAATTGCGCGACGTCGGGCGCTCCGACCTCCCGGATACCCGCGAGGTCGAACAGATGTCGGCGATCCGGCCAGGACAGTGCGGTGATCCGATCCAGATGCCGGATGAGTCCCTCCACCACCGTGCGCGTCGGCCTGCCCCGCTCACCGCGCTCGAGGTGGGTGAGATAACTGACGCTCATTCCGGCGCCGACGGCAAGTTTCTCGCGCGAGACGCCCCGGCTCTGCCGTAGTCGTCTGAGCAGTTCTCCGAATGTGGGCGGTAGCACGAGAACCCCTGCCATATGCCCGCCGGCTGTATCGACCACTCGTCATCCCTCCGATGCCTCCGAGCCCCACGGCCCGGAACCGGTAGTTATCCGATTCTCGAATGTGATCTTCATCGCACCTTAACCCGCCATCGACCGACCCACCGGCATTTGTCGAAGTATTTTCAGCCGAAAGGATTTCGATCGCCGGACACTCACCGCACCGCGCCGGCAATCGCGATACCAACCCCTCCCGGTCGATCGCCGGCAGCGGTCGCACGGCGCGACTTCCCTTTGGAGCAATCACATTTCAACTCGACCCAGCTTCTCACATCCACTACGCAACGGCCAGGGAACCAACCATCAGCAATATGTTAGCTATCTCACCGTGTCGCCGTCTGGCGGCTTCAGGAATCGCTCGCACAACGACCATTTCGGCGCGCTCCAGGTGCGGCGTCGCCGGAAAACGCGGCGGCGGCACCGGCATTCGCATTATGGAAGACCGGTGTCCGCAAACCCGGGTGGCCGAAGGTCGGCCGACCTTCGCGACCAGCCAGGAATCGAATAGGACGCATTTCGATTCGAGTCGACCCGCGAATGCGGCGACGCCGATCCGCGGTCGGCGAGCCGGTGAATACCCGCACCGTCTCACTCCTCCGCCGGAACGCCGCCAACACGCAGCGAATCTCGGCTTGACCACCGGGAATCACGATGGTTCAATTCGGCTCGCAATGGGTCAAACGAATCGAGCGGGGAAAGACGGCGCAACCGGATCGCCCCCAGCAGCGGCCGCGCCGCGCACCCGACTCGCCGCCGAGCTCCGTCGGCTGCGCGATCTCGCGGGCATCTCCGGTCGCGATCTGGCGACCCGGGTCGGCATCAGCCAATCCACCCTCTCGCGCATCGAAACCGGTCACGCGGTGCCGTCGCTACCCCAGGTGACGGCATGGAGCCGAGAGGTCGGCGCATCCGCCGAAACCGAGCGCCTCCTACGCCATCTCACCGAATCGGCGCATTCGGAGGTCAGCACGTGGCGCACGGCCCTTGCGACCCGCGAGCACCTACAGGACGACTACCGCGCCCACGAATCCACCGCGACGACCGTGTACAACTTCCAGCCCACCCTGGTACCCGGCCTGTTGCAGACCGCCGACTACGCGCGCCGCGTCTTCGCCTGCTTCCAGTTGCCCTACGGCCCGGACGAACTCGCCGCCGCGGTCGCGGCCCGGCTGGACCGCCAGCCCGCGCTCTACGACCCGCAACGACGCTTCGAATTCCTCATCGGCGAGACGGCGCTGCGAGCGCGGCCCGGGCCGCGCCACATCATGTTCGCCCAGTTGGACCGGATCGCCTCGGTGAGCACCCTGGAAACCGTCTCGATCGGCATCATCGCCTCCGATGTCGAGGCGATCACCACGATCCCCCACAGTTTCGTCATCTACGACGGACCCGATCCGCTCGTCTCGATCGACATGGTCGACGCCAACCGCACCGTGCGCGCGCCCGAGGAGATCGACCTGTACCGCGAGCGCTGGAATCTGCTGCGGCGAATGGCCCTCTTCGACGACGAGGCTCGCGCCTTCCTCGGCGAGATCGCCGCCGACCTACGCCGCTCCTCGGACCGATGACCCGGGCGGACCGGGAATACTCGGGATGGCGGTGCCGCAGCGATCCCGCTGCGGCACCGCCCCGAAGGCACTACACGCCCGCATCGAATTCGCCGCCGCGCACCGCGGCGAGGAATGCCCGCCATTCCGACGACGTGAACCGCAGCACGGGGCCGGACCGATTCTTCGAATCGCGCACCGCGACTCCGCCGCCGATGAAGGCGACCTCGACACACTCACCTCCGCCGTCACTGAAGCTACTCTTTGCGAACTTCGCGTTGAAGTCCCCCTCGATAAATATGTTGTCGCTCATTACATCTCCCTCGATCGCGGGGACCGATTACCCGCTCCGCTATCCAGGAAAGCGCCCGAGCAGGGCGGGCGTCATGACATCGGCAGGTGTGCAATCGGATCGGATCCCGCGGTGCGACAGACAGATTTCCTACAGTGAGGACGAATTCCATGGCGAGCGGTGAGCGCACGCCCCTCCGGTCGGTCGTGCAATTCCGTTTGCTCGGCGTTGTCGAGGCCGAAGTCCACGGCACCTCCGCCCGGCTCGGCGACGTGCTCCAACGCCGCCTGCTCACCGCATTGCTGGCGGCGATGGGGCAATCGGTCTGTGTCGCCGAACTCATCGACTGGATATGGGATATCGCACCACGCGACCCGGAATCCGCGGTGCGCCTGGTCGCCGACAGTCTGCGCCGCGATCATTTGCGGCCGATCGGACTCGGCGGCGCACTGATCGACGGCGACGGCACGTACCGGCTCGAAGTGCCACCGGAATGGGTCGACCTGCACCAATTCCGTACATTGGCCGAACGCGCCGCCCAACTCGGGGATCCCGAGGCCAGGGAATTCCTCGCCGCGGCACTGCAATCGGTGCGCGGAGTTCCGCTCGCCGATCTGGACGGCCGTCGAATCGACCGATATCGGCGCGAACTCGCCGGAGAATTGCGGGCCGTGGAAATCAGATTCGCTCGCATCGAGGTCGACCGCGGCCGGTCCCAGGAGTTGCTGCCGCGTCTGGAGCGGCTGTTCCGCGAATTCCCGGGCGATATGTCGATCGCCGAGGTGTATCTGGCCGCGCTGCACGGCGCCGACCTCGCCCCCGCCACCCTCGCGGCCCGGACCAGAAGCGCACGGCGCGCGCGGGAGAATTGGGCCGACGGACTCGGCGCGGCCCTGTGACCGGAGCGGCCACAGGGCGCGCGGCGACTACTTCCTCCGGTCGCGCTTTTCCCGTACGCGCACCGATATGCGAACCGGGGAGCCGTCGAATCCGAATTCCTCGCGCAACCGGCGTTCGAGGAATCGGCGATAGCCTGCCTCCAGGAATCCGGTGCTGAACAGCACGAAGGTCGGCGGGCGCGTTCCGGCCTGAGTGGCGAACAGCACCCGCGGCAGCCTGCCGCCGCGCAGGGGCGGTGGGGTGGCCGCGATGACCTCCTTGAGCCAGTTGTTCAACCGGCCCGTCGGAATGCGCTTGTCCCAGGACTCCAGCGCGGACTCCATGGCGGGCACCAGTTTCTGCACCGCGCGACCGGTGTGGGCCGAGATATTGACCCGCTGTGCCCACGGCACCCGGACCAGCTCCCGATCCACCTCCTTCTCGAGCACCAGGCGCCGGTCCTCGTCGACCAGATCCCATTTGTTGAACGCCAGCACCAGCGCGCGACCCGAGTCGGCGACCAGGCTGATGACCCGCAGATCCTGTTCGGTGATCGGCTGGGAGGCGTCGATCAGCATGATCGCCACCTCACTCGCCTCGAGCGCGGACTTGGTGCGCAGCGAGGCGTAGAACTCGGTGCCGCTGGCGGTGGAGACCTTGCGGCGCAAACCGGCGGTGTCGACGAATTTCCAGATCTTGCCGTCCAATTCGACCAGCGAGTCCACCGGGTCCACGGTGGTGCCCGCGACATCGTGCACCACCGACCGCTCGTCGCCGGAGAGTTTGTTCAGCAGACTGGATTTGCCCACATTCGGCTTGCCGACCAGCGAGACACGCCGCGGACCGCCGCCACCGCCGCCGCCCTCGCGCGGCGTCTCGGGCAGTGCCGCGAGCGCATCGTCGAGCAGGTCGCCGGTACCGCGCCCGTGGGTGGCGCTGATCATGCGCGGCTCGCCCAACCCCAGCGACCACAGACTCGCGGCATCGGCCTCGATCCGCTGGTCGTCGACCTTGTTCGCGACCAGGATGACCGGGATCTTCGAGCGCCGCAGTTTGCGCACCGCGGCTTCGTCGGTGGCGGTGGCCCCGACGGTGGCGTCCACCACGAGCAGGATGGCGTCGGCGGTCTCCATGGCCAATTCGGCCTGTCGCGCGACATGCTGTTGCAGACCCTTGGCGTCTGGCTCCCAGCCGCCGGTGTCCTGCACCCAGAACTTGCGCCCGGCCCAGTCGGCCTCGTAGGAGATCCGGTCGCGGGTCACGCCCGGTATGTCCTCGACCACCGCTTCGCGGCGGCCGAGGATGCGGTTCACCAGGGTCGACTTGCCGACGTTCGGCCGCCCGACCACCGCGAGGGTCGGCATGGCGAGCGATTCGTCGTCCTCCCGGTCGGCCTCGAATTCGGCGATCTCCCAGTCGGATTCGTCGCTCCAGACGCCGTCGCCCGCGAGTACGTCCTCGTTCATCGGGCGCCACCGGCCGAACTCGTCGCGATCCGGTGCGCGACCACCCGGTACAGCTCATCGATGACCTCGTCCTTGGTCATCTCGCTGGTGTCGACCATGACCGCGTCCTCGGCCGGGCGCAGCGGGGAGACCTTACGGGTGGAGTCGAGGGTGTCGCGACGCTGCACGTCGGCCAGGACCGCGGCGTAATCGTCCCCGCGCCCCTCGGCGATGTTCTGCTGATTGCGCCGCTGCGCCCTGGCTTCGGCCGAGGCGGTCAGATAGATCTTGGCGTCGGCGTCGGGCAGCACGACGGTGCCGATATCGCGGCCCTCGACCACGATCCGCTGGGCGCTGAAGGCGATCTCGCGTTGCAGCGCGACCAGCAGTTCCCGCACCTCGGCCACCGCCGAGACCGCCGAGACCGCCTTGGTCACCGCGTCGCCGCGGATCTCGCCGGAGACGTCCTCGCCGTCGAGCGCGATGAGTTCGTGGTACGGATCGGTGCCGATGGTCAGCGGCAATTCCTTGACCGCGGCGCCGATCGACGCGGCGTCGGCGAGGTCGATACCCGCGCGAAGCACCCGCAGGGTCGCGGCCCGGTACATCGCGCCGGTATCGAGATAGCGGGCGCCGAGGCGATCGGCGAGCAGTCGCGAGACGCTCGACTTCCCCGTCCCGGACGGTCCGTCCATCGCGACGACCAAGGATTCAGTGCCCGAAAGCTTCCCTGCCGCACCACGCTGCACCGGAACCTCCACACTGTTCACAACGACACCGCCTCGTAGAGTTTGCCCACTTCGTCACGTCCGAGCACCCGCAGTGTGCCGGGGCGCTGATCGCCCAGGGCCACGGGACCGATATTGGTGCGCACCAGCCGGTTCACCGGATGTCCGACCGCGTCGAGCAGTCGCCGGACGATGTGCTTGCGTCCCTCGTGCAACACCAGTTTCACCAGGGAGCGTCCCTCCCCGAGTTCGAGCACCTGGAAACGGTCGACCTTGGCCGGGCCGTCCTCGAGTTCGACGCCCGCGCGCAGCCGCTTCCCGATGAATTTGTTGTCGACCTCGCCGTGCACCGTCGCCAGATAGGTCTTGGCGACCTCGAAGGAGGGATGCATGAGCCGGTGCGCGAGATCGCCGTCGTTGGTGAGCAGCAGCAGTCCCTCGGTATCGGCGTCAAGCCGCCCGACATGGAACAGCCGCTGACCGGCCGCGACGCGTTCGGCCACGATGTCGCCGACGCAGGGACGGCCAAGATCGTCGGCCATGGTGGACTGCCAGCCCTTGGGCTTGTTGAGCGCCAGATGCACCAGTTCCTCGCGCACCACGACCCGAACGCCGTCGACGCGGACCACCGCGCGCTGCGGGTCGATGCGCAGCCCCTGCTCGCGCACGACCAATCCGTCGACCTCGACACGGCCCCGCGCGATCATCTCCTCGGCGGCACGGCGCGAGGCGACCCCCGCCTTGGCGAGTACCTTCTGCAACCGTTCACCCTCGCCCCAGGGCATCTTCGGATGCGCGCCGCCCTCGTCGGTCTCGACATGCTGCCGACGGGCGGGTTTGGCATTGCTCAGCACCGGCGGCGCGCTCACCTGGCGCTGCGGTTTGGGGTTCTTGGCCTTGCGGGCGGGCTGGGCCGGGCGGGCGCCGCGCTGTTCGGCGTCGGATGCGCCGCGTTCGGCCGTCCCGCGCTGGGCGGCGCGAGCGCCGCGGGAACCGGCCGCGCGGTTCGCGCCGCCCCGGGCGGGCTGGTCGCCGCGCTTTCTACGATCCGGTGTGCCATCTCGGCGAGCGGAGGTATTCATCTGTCCCGTCAATCCTCGGCGCCGAGATCCAGGTCGGATTCGGCGGGTTTCCTCAGCCTGGTGTACCGCGGATCGGTCTCCAGGCTCTCGTTGATCTCATCGATCAGGTCGACGCCCGGAAGCAGGGGCGCCAGCGGTGGCAGATCGGTCAGCGACGCCAGCCCGATCCGCTCCAGGAACAACTCGGTCGTGCGGTACTGCGTGCCGTTCGTTTCCGTATCGACCCCGGCCTCGGCGATCAGGCCGCGCGCGAGCAGGGTACGCATCACGCCGTCGACGTTCACGCCGCGCACCGCGCTGACCCTGGTGCGGGTCACCGGTTGGCGGTAGGCCACCACCGCCAAGGTCTCCAACGCCGCCCGGGTCAATTTGGTCCGTGCGCCGTCGAGCAGCACCCGTTCCACATAGGGCGCGTACTCGCTGCGAGTATAGAAGCGCCACCCGTCGCCGACGAAACGCAGGTCGATGCCGCTGCCCCGGGCGGTCAGCGCCGCCGACATCTCGCGCAACGCCTGCTCCACCCGTTCCACGGTGTCGTCCAGGGCGGCGGCGAGCTGTTCCGCAGGCGCGGGGACGTCGACGACCAGCAGCATCGCCTCCAGCGCCGCGCGGAATTCGTCCTCATCGAGCGGGGCGGGGGTGGACTGCCCGTCAGGGGATTCGGCCGCGGCCACCCGCGGGGCGGCTGTGTTCGAGATCTCCCGCGGCGAGTCGGCGGCATCCTCGTCCGCCGCGTGTTCGCTGGGCTCGTTCACCCGTAGTCCTCCTCGATCGTCACGGTCGCACCCTGCTCGGCGTTCGGGTCGAGCTCGCCGGTCCAGCTCACCGCCAGCGGCCCCAGCGGGTCCGGCTGGTCGAATTCGATGGTCTTGCCGCGATACAACTCGAGCAACGCCAGGAAGCGCGCCACGATCTGCACCGCGACCTCGCAGTCGGCGACCAGTTCGGCGAAGGTCGTCCAGCCGCCGGGCCCGCGCTGTTTGAGCCGCTCCAACACCCGCGCCGCCTCCTCGGCCACCGATATCGCGTGCGCGTGCAGGTGGTCGAGTCCGACCCGGGGCGCGGGACGCGGGCGAAAGGCCACGGCGGCGATCTGCGCGAATCCCGCCGGGTCCACTCCAAGGGTAACCTCCGGCATCAGGCCCGCGAAGCGCTCCTCCAGCCCGACCGCGCGCGGATAACGGCGCAGCGCCACGGCCTCCAACTCGCCGAGCAGTTCGGCGACCTGCTTGAACGCCCGGTACTGGAGCAGTCGCGCGAACAGCAGGTCGCGCGCCTCGAGCAATTCCAGATCCTCGGAGTCGGTCATCTCGCCCGATGGCAGCAGCCGCGCCGCCTTCAGATCGAGCAGGGTCGCGGCCACCACGAGGAATTCGGTGGTCTGGTCAAGGATCTTGTCCGCCCGCAGGCCCGATTCCCCCAGCCCCGCCGCGGTCAACTCCTTGGTGTAGGCGATGAATTCGTCGGTGACCTGATGCAGCGCGACCTCGGTCACGTCCAGTTTGCGCGAGCTGATCAGGCTCAGCAGCAGGTCGAACGGACCCTGGAAATTGCTGAGCCGAAGATGGAAGCCGGTGGCGGGCGCCGCGGGCTCGGATGGCGGTTCGTCGGGGCCGTGCGATTCAGCGGTTGTCGTCTGTTGCGCCGGAGTCGTCGGGTCGATCACCGGCCCGACCGGTGGATGACTTCCCGTGCCATCGCTCGATATGCTTCGGCCCCACCGGATTTCGGCGCCCACGTGGTGATGGGCTCACCGGCCACGCTTGCGTCGGGGAAGCGGACGGTGCGCGCGATGGCGGTGTCGTACACCAGGTCGCCGAACACCTCGACCACGCGCGCCATGACCTGACGTGAATGCAGCAGCCTGGCATCGAACATGGTGACCACGATGCCGTAGAGGCTCAGTCGCGGATTCAGCCGGTCGCGCACCTTCTCCACGGTGTCGTTGAGCAGCGCCAGACCGCGCAGCGAGAAATACTCGCACTCCATCGGAATGATCACGCCGTCGGAGCAGGCCAGCGCGTTCACGGTGAGCAGACCGAGCGAGGGCTGGCAATCGATGAGGATGTAGTCGTAGCGGTGACGCACCGGTTCCAGCGCGCGCCCGAGGGTCTGCTCGCGGCCGACCTCGTTGACCAACTGGATCTCCGCGGCCGACAGATCGATATTGCTCGGCAGCAGATCCAGATTCTCCACCCGCGTCGGCATGAGCACGTCGTCGATGGCGGTGCGCGAGCCGATCAGCAGATTGTGCACGGTCAGTGCGAGATCGTGGTGGGCGACGCCGAGCCCCGCCGACAGCGCGCCCTGCGGGTCGAGATCGACCAGCAGCACCTTGCGGCCGTATTCGGCCAGTGCGGCGCCGAGGTTGATGGTCGAGGTGGTCTTGCCGACCCCGCCCTTCTGGTTGCACATGGCGACGATCAGCGCCGCTTCGTCCTGCGCGGACACCGGCGGCGGATCGGGTACGAGGCGAAGCGGACGACCGGTCGGGCCGAGTTCCGGACTGTCCGGCACAGGTTCGATCCCGGTGCCCCACAGCGTCTCCGCCGCGGCCTCCGAGTACGGTTCCGAGCGGGGGCCCGAAAGCGGCTGCGCCCCAGCACCCCTCGGCGGCTCCTGCGCCGCACCGGCTGTCGTCACGATCCGCTGCTCCTTATGCTTCTGCCCGTCGCCTCGCCGAGCCTAGCGAGACCGATCAGGCCCGACCTCGCTTTCGTACGGTCCAGCTCTCGATAGACGCTACCGCTCGAGAGCGCGAGATCCACGTTCGGACACGCGACACCGCGCTTCGGGCGCGCGCCACCGCCGATCGACATCACCGCGGGCACCCCCTCCACGCCGTCCCGCGCCCACTCGCCGCCTGCGACGAACGAGCGACCGGAGAGTCTCGCACCGGACGATACCCTCTGGGCGGGCACCGAGAAACCGTGCCGCACTGTCGGCTACCGCCGAGCGTGCCGCCCGCGGGCGCCATCGGTCTCATCGCGCTCTCGGATGTGCCGTGGCCCACACCTCACGCAGCGTACCCGCGGTGACCAAGGTGTAGATCTGGGTGGTCGTCACCGAGGCGTGGCCGAGGAGTTCCTGGACGACACGGACATCGGCACCGCCATCCAGCAAATGCGTAGCGAAGGAGTGTCGAAGAGTGTGCGGCGACACCGCCGCGCCGATCCCGGCGCGTTCGGCGGCGGTCTGCAATACCTGCCAGGCACTCTGACGCGACAACCGCCCGCCGCGCGCGTTGAGAAACAGCGCGCCGCCGTTGTCCCGTCCGCCCCGTCCGCCGGCGGCCAGCGTCGGACGCCCGCGCACCAGATAGGCGTCCACGGCGGCGAGGGCGGGCCTGCCGATGGGCACCATGCGCTGCTTGCCGCCCTTGCCGTGCAGGGTGACCGCGCGCTCGGCGGTATCGATATCGTCCACGTCGAGACCGACCATTTCCGAGATCCGCGCCCCCGTCGAGTACAGCAGTTCCAGCAGCGCGCGATCGCGCAGTCCGCGCGCGCCGCCGTCGCAGACCAGCGCGGCGTCCGAATCCGCGGCCGGAATACCGCCTGCCGCCTCGAGCAACCGCAGCACCTGGTCGTAGGGCAGCGCTTTGGGCAGACGCCTGCCCGGCGCGGGCGGTTTCACCCCGTGCGCGACATCGGTGTCGGTGATGCCCTCGGCCGCCGCGAAGCGATGCAGTCCGCGCACCGCGATCAGCGCGCGAGCGACCGAACTCGCCGCCAGCGGCGGGTGTTCGGCGCTGCCCGCGCGCAGCGCCACGGTGAATTCGGCGACATCGGTCTCGGTGACCGGCCCGAGTTCGGTGACGCCGCGTTCGGTCAGGAACACCCGGTATCGCTCCAGGTCCCGGCGGTAGGCGCCGAGGGTGTTGCGCGCGGCGCCGCGCTCGACCGTGAGATGGTCGAGGTAGGCATCGATTTCGCGCGCGAGCACCTCGGCCTGCCCGTCAGTCCCCGGACCGCCGCGCCCGACGGTTCAGGAACGCGGTGGGCTGTCCGGGCCACGGCGCGTCGGCCCGCCGCGGCGCGATGTCCTCGGCGCGGGCCGCCGAGAGTGCGAGCACGCCGGCCACCGCGGTCGCGTTGACGATCTCACCCGCCAGCGCCGCGCGCACCGCCGCCGCCACCGGCATGCGCACCGTGCGGATATCGGCCTCCTCGTGCTCCGGCTCCGGCCGCGTCACCTCGTACAGGTCGCGCGCCAGATATACCCGCAGCGCCTCGTCGGTGAAACCGGGCGAGAGCGCCACGTCCACCAGCACCGACCAGTCGCGCGCGCCGAGTCCGGCCTCCTCGGCGAGTTCGCGTTTCGCCGCCGTCAGCGGATCCTCCCCCTCGATGTCGAGCAGACCAGCGGGCAATTCCAGCAGCCTGCGGCCGACCGGGTGGCGGTACTGGTCGATGAGGATCAGTTCGTCGTCGTGGTCCAGCGCGGCCACCGCGACCGCGCCGTGGTGCTCGATCACCTCGCGCTCGACCACCGCTCCCCCCGGCATCACCACCTGGTCCAGCCGCAGAGCCAGAATGGCTCCGCTGTAGACGATCCGGCTCGACACGATGTCGAACCCATGGCGTCCCGACGCCGATTCGTTGTCCGTCACGATCGCAACTCCCTCCCGCGCGCGCCCGAGCACACCTTGTTCACCACACCGACTCCTGTCGCACTCGAGCACGCTATACCCGCTGCCCGCACCGCGCATGCGCACGGGTTCGGACACGAGCGCGGCATCCGGGACCGACACGACGCGGGCGGACCCATCGGCCCGCCCGCGTGTCCGCCGTAGTCCCGGTCAGGAATTCCGATCGGCCGCGGCCAACTCCTCATCCGGGAGGTCGACCGGCAAGCGTTCGGCCAGTTTGTATTTCAGCGCCGCCGAGATCAGGGCCGCGAACAGCGGATGCGGTCGCGTCGGACGGCTCTTGAGTTCGGGATGGGCCTGGGTGGCGACCAGGAACGGATGCGCCTCGGCCGGATACTCCACGAATTCGACCAGATGTCCGTCCGGCGATGTGCCGCTGAAACGCAGTCCGCTCGCGGCGATCTTGTCGCGGTAGGCGTTGTTGACCTCGTAGCGGTGCCGGTGCCGTTCGGAGACGTTCTCACTGCCGTAGGCCGCCGCGACCACCGAGCCCTTGACCAGCCTGGCCGGATAGGCGCCGAGCCGCATGGTGCCGCCGAGATCGGCCTCACCCGCGACGATCTGTTCCTGATCGGCCATGGTCGAGATCACCGGATACGGCGTATCCGGTTCGAATTCCGCCGAATTGGCCTCGGCGAGTCCGACCGAACGCGCGGCCTCGATCACCACGCACTGCAATCCGAGGCACAGACCCAACAGCGGAATTCCGCGCTTGCGGGCGTACCGGATCGCGCCGACCTTGCCCTCGATGCCGCGGATACCGAATCCGCCCGGAATGAGCACCGCGTCCACATCGCGCAGCGCGGCCGTGGCACCCGCCTCGGTCTCGCATTCGTCCGAGGGGACCCACCGGATCTGCACCTTGGCCCGGTAGGCGAATCCGCCCGCCCGCAGCGCCTCGGTGACCGAGAGATAGGCAT
Organism: Nocardia arizonensis; assembly: GCF_001310275.1. Taxonomy (GTDB): domain Bacteria; phylum Actinomycetota; class Actinomycetes; order Mycobacteriales; family Mycobacteriaceae; genus Nocardia; species Nocardia arizonensis. The sequence continues at coordinate 11,875 of NZ_LGYZ01000084.1, read as the reverse complement.
CGGGCAGATCGACGTACTTGCCGACCAGTGCCACCTCGACGGTCTCGCGCGGGGAGTGCACGCGATCGAGCAGATCGCCCCAGACGGTCCAGTCCACGTCGCGGAAGGGCAGCCCGAGCCTGCGCACCACGTAGGCGTCGAGACCCTCGCGGTGCAGCACCTTGGGAATGTCGTAGATCGACGGCGCGTCCGGCGTGGAGATGCACGCGTCGACCTCGACGTCGCACATGAGCGCGATCTTGCTCTTGAGGGCTTGGGGCACCTCGCGGTCACAGCGCAGGATCAGCGCGTCGGGCTGGATACCGATATTGCGCAGCGCCGCGACCGAATGCTGGGTCGGCTTGGTCTTCAGCTCACCCGATGGCGCCAGATACGGCACCAGCGACACGTGCAGGAAGAAGACATTGTCCCGACCGACATCGTGGCGGATCTGGCGCGCCGCCTCGAGGAAGGGCTGGGACTCGATATCGCCGACCGTGCCGCCGATCTCGGTGATCACCACATCGGGCACCTGCCCCTGGAGATCGGGACCCCGCATCGCGAGGATGCGGTCCTTGATCTCGTCGGTGATGTGCGGAATCACCTGGACGGTGTCGCCGAGGTACTCACCGCGCCGTTCCTTGGCGATGACCGACGAATAGATCTGGCCCGTGGTGACATTCGCGTCGCGGGACAGGTCGCGATCCAGGAACCGCTCGTAGTGGCCGACGTCGAGATCGGTCTCGGCGCCGTCCTCGGTCACGAACACCTCGCCGTGCTGGAACGGATTCATCGTGCCGGGATCGACGTTGAGATAGGGATCGAGCTTCTGCATGGTGACGCGCAGTCCGCGCGCCGTCAGCAGCTGACCGAGACTGGAAGCGGTCAGGCCCTTACCCAATGAGGAGGCGACGCCACCGCTGACGAAGATGTGTTTCGTGGCAGTTCGCGCCTGAATCCGTGATTGACCCACGGGTCTTCACGGTAACACGAGCACCCTCGCCGAAAGGAATGCCACACAGGTTTGCCGAAGGATCGCTGTTATAGCCGAACCGGGTCAGCTGTCACCTGGGTAACGCCGCGACGGTCAGCGCGCTCGCCTTGTCCGCGGTTCCGTAGCGGCCCGCGCCGCCGTTGAGCTGTTCGGTCAGGCCGAGCACCGCGGTCACCCGGCCGATCTCCCGATCCAGATTGTCGACGGTCGTGACCGCGCCCGCCAGTGGCGCGTCCGAGCGGACGACCGCGATCGGCCCCGGCCCCTCGGCCGCGCCCGCGCGACCCGCGAGTACCGTGCCCGCACCCCGCGCCCGCAGCGCGCCGGCGAATCGCGCGATATTCGCCCCCTGGGAATCCCGGCCCGCCTCGGCGCCCGCGCCGGTGATCACCACCGCCAACTGCGCGGGCGCGACCGCGCCGTCACCGTAGGCGAGGAAGCCGCCGCCGCGCAGGGTCTCGAGCACCAATCCGAGTTCGGGGGGAGTGCTGCGCGGTTGCGCGCTCGCCGGATCGAGCAGGAGGGTGAGGCCGAGCAGATCGCCCGCCATACTGCCCGGATCCACCGCACCGGTCCGCAGCTGCGCCCCCGCGGGTATGACATTGGTCAACGTCGTGCGCAGCCGGTCACCCTCGCCCGCGTCGAGAAACGCCTCGGTGAGCGCGATGCGCCCGGTCACCGCCGCGCCCGCGGTCTCGAGCGCCCGCGACAGCGCCTCGACATCGGCGGGCTCGGCGTCGGGGGTGGTGAACACCATGACACTGCGCTGGGCGAGGACGCCCGCGAGGATTCGCCCGGCCGAGCCCGCGATGAATCCGTCGGCGGCGTCCAGTTCCCCGCCGAGGCGGGCATTGCGGGCGGACAGTTCATCGACCCGTCCGCGCAGATCAGTCCGCTCGGTGCGCAGTCCCGACACCATGTCCGCCGCCAACGTCTGGGAACCGAGGACCACCCCGACCGCGAGGGCGAGGAAGATCGCGACGATCGAGATGGTGTGCTGACGAAACGAGATCATGCTGCTCCTACGCTCGGGCGGACCGGCCCGCTAGTCGTTTCCCGCGCCCGCTAGACCCCGCACCCACAGCGCACAGCGGTTCCAGGTGTCGATCGACCAGTCCAGAACCTCGCCGCCGGTATTGGAGGCAAGCAGCACCACTATCACCGCGACGAGCGCCGCCAGCACCACCAGCGCGACGGCGACGGCCGACATGCGATTGCGGTAGAGGGTGGCCACGGCCTTGGCGTCCATCAGCGTGGTGCCGATCTTGAGCCGGGTCAGGAAGGTGGCCGGATTGCTGTCGCGGCGGCCGCGGTCGAAGAAGTCGTCCAGTGAGGCGGCCGCACCCGCGGTGACGATGAGGGCCGCGCCGTGGTGGTGGGCCAGCAGCAGGGCCAGATCAGCGGGTGAACCGGAGGACGGGAAGGTGGTCGCGCCGATGCCGAGGTCCTGGATGCGTTCCAGCCCTTTGGCGTGGCCGTCGGTGTCGGCGGGCAGGATCACCTCGGCGCCGCAACGCAGGGTCGCGGTGGTGATCTCCTCCGGGTCGCCCACGATCAGATCCGGGCGGTAGCCCTGCTTCAGGAGGGTGTCCGCGCCCCGACCGACCCCGACCATGATCGGCGCGTATTCCTTGATGAACGGTTTGAGCCGCTTGAGATCGTCGAGATGGTCGCAGCCGTCGGCCACCACGACCACATGCCGTCCCCGCATGCACAGATCGAGGTCGGGCACCCCGATGCCGTCGATGAGCAGCGCGCTCTCGGTGCGGATGAACTCGATGGTGTTGCCCGCGAATGCCTCCAGATGGTCGGCCAGGCCGTTGCGGGCCTCGAGCATCCGCTCCGCGACGGTCTCCGCGGTCAGTTCGATGCCCTCGACCAGGACCTCGGGCTCCTTCTTGACGATCTTGTCGGCGTAGACGACGCCGTCGGCGATGCGGACCTTCGCACCGTCCTTGATCTTGCTGAACGCATCCGAGCTCACCGTATCCAGCAGCAGCACGCCGTTGGCCACGAGCACTTCAGGACCGAGGTTGGGATAGCGTCCCGATATCGAGGGCGAGGTGTTGATCACCGCGACGACACCGGCTTCCACGAGCCGATCGGCGGTCATCCGGTCGAGGTCCATCTCGTCCATGACGACGATATCCCCGGCCCCGACCTTTCTCAGCAAACGTCTAGTGTTCCGGTCGACACGGGCTGTCCCGGTCCGCCCAGGCAACGTTTCGGCGTGTCTCGACAGCAACGCGGGCATCTTCATGACCCGATGATGGCGGGAAACCAGCGGTCATCGCCGAAGGCGCGCCGAACCATCCGTAACATTCGGCACGGTGACACTTTCCGCAAACATGTCCCGACTCACCGGTTCCAGGCGGAGTTCGCCGGTTCAGCTACCAATCAGCGTGGATGAATCGCGCCCATCACGCGAAATTCGACGCCGCCTCGCGGACAGTACGGGAGTGAAATGGAACGGACCCTATTCGCCGCGGGACCGGGAATCACCCGCATCGTGTGAGGGAATACGGATCCGCGAACGCCAGAGTTGTGCCAGGGCGGCTACCGCGCCGCAGCCTCGGAAAGGGCGGACGACATGGACTTCTGGGACATTATCTGGTTCATCGTGGTGAGCTTCTTCTTCATCGCCTACCTGATGGTGATGTTCTCCATCCTGATGGACCTGTTCCGAGATCACGGGACATCGGGATGGGCGAAGGCTGCCTGGGTGGTCCTGCTGCTGATATTCCCGGTCATCACCGCGCTGGTGTATCTGATCGTGCGCGGTAAGGGCATGGCCGAGCGCCGCGCGGCGGACACCTTGCAGCTCCAGCAAGCTCAGAACGACTACATTCGCAAGGTCGCGGGCTCCGATCCGGCCGCGCAGATCGCCACCGGCAAGAAGCTGCTCGACGACGGCACGATCACCGCGGAGGAATTCGAGCAGATCAAGCGCACCGCACTGCGATAGCCGGGTACGGTCCGGTTCCGGCGGGGTGACGAACACCCCCCACCGGAACCGGACCTCCGCATGCCGAATCGGACCGCGGTCGCCGCCGCCGGTTCCGACATATCGACGCCGCCCAGGACATGTCCCCAGGCGCGCGCCCGCGTCGAGGTCGATCGACGCGCCCGTTCGCGCCAGGCCGCCGACTCCGCCGCACCGTCAACCGTGTGCGCGAACTCATGAGCAGCGGCAAATCGTGGCGTACGGTCGCGCGGCACAGGCGAAGGCGTCCGACTCCGCAAACCTGCCGCGCGTAGCGCCGTTGTCTCCCGCGTAGCGCCGGCCCCGGCACATTCGAAGTCCGCGACAGCGGGTCCGCGCAGCTGCCCGCACCGCTGTGATACGGACTACATCGGAGCGCGGGCGGTGGGCAGGCCGGCTATACACTTCCTGTCACAGACAGCTCGAAGAGGAGACAGCATGGCCAGCAGTACCGTTGATGTCGTCATCCCGGCCCCCCGCGAGGCCGTATACAAGTTCTTCACCGAACGCGACGGGATCAACCCATACGTGCCGGTCGATTTCACGCTCAAGCGGCCGGGGTCGCCGACTCCGAACGGTGTCGGCGCGCAGTACCTCATCGGCAAGGGCGGAGTCGGCCTGCTCGAGGAGACCACCGCGCTGATCCCGAACGAACGGATGGAATACAAGATCATCAAGGGCGCGCCCGTCAAACGCCACGTCGGCATCATCACCTTCAGCGATGTGCCGAACGGCACCCGCGTCGCCTACACCATGGAATCCGAGCCGAGCCTGCCGGTGCCCGCCAAGGTACTCGAAATGGGCCTGAAGGCGCTGATCAATCAGTTCATCAAGGGCGCCCAGAAGGCGCTGGCCTGATCCGAGCGTCTCCGCCGAACCCCCGCGCCAGCCGCGCGGGGGTTCGCGCGTTCCGCGCGGGCTAGGCGGGCGCCCGCTCCGCGCGTGCGGTCTCGAGCAATTCCTCCGCGTGCGCGCGACCGGTCTCGGTATCGTCCAAACCGGCCAGCATGCGGGCCAATTCGACGACCCGCTCCTCATCGGTCAGCGTCCGCACGCCGCTGTTCACCGTGCCGTCGCCGTCATCGGACTTGTGCACCACCAGATGTGTGTCGGCGAAGGCCGCCACCTGCGGCAGGTGGGTCACCACGATCACCTGGTGGGTGCGCGCCAAGCGGGCCAGACGGCGTCCGATCTCGACCGCCGCGCGTCCGCCGACACCCGCGTCGACCTCATCGAAGACCATCGTCGCCCCGTGCTCGGAACCGGCGAGCACCACTTCGAGCGCCAGCATGACCCGTGACAGCTCACCGCCGGAGGCGCTCTTGCTCAACGGCAGCGACTGCGCTCCCGAATGCGCCGAGAGCCGGAATTCCACCTCGTCCACCCCCGAGGATCCGGCGTGCAGATTCGCACCGCCGATCTCCAGCGGCGCCGAATCCTGCGGCCCGGCCTGAACCGGCCGCACCTCGACCTCGAGCCGCGCCTTCCCCATCGCGAGTCCGCCGAGTTCGGCACTGACCGCCGCGGCCAGCCTACCGGCGGCTTTCGTGCGGGCCGCGGTCAGCTTGCGCGCGGTATCGGCCACCTTGCCCGCGGCGGCATCCACCTCGGCGGCCAGTTCGGCCAGTGCCTCCTCGGAGACATCGAGAGACCGCAGCCGGGCGCGTGACTCGTCGGCCCAGGCGATCACGCCGTCGATATCGGGGGCGTACTTGCGGGTCAGACTCTTGAGTTCGGCCTGCCTGGTCAGCAGCGAGTCCAGCGCGCTGGGATCCGACGGCAGATCCGACAGATATCCGCTGAGTTCGGTGCTCAGATCGACCACGACGGCAATGGCCTCCCCGAGTCGTGGGGCCAGCGCCGCCAGCGCCGGATCGTCCGCCGACTCGATGCGGGCGCGCGCCGCGCCGAGCAGTTCCAGTGCGCCCGAACCGTCCACGGGCGCGTCAGCCTGGCCGGCCAGCGCGTCGTGGGCGCCCGCCGCCGCCTCGCGCAGCGAATCGAGATCGCTCAACCGCCGCACCTCGGCGACGATGCGCGCATCCTCACCGGGTTCGGGTGCGATGGCGTCGATCTCGTTGAGCGAATGGGTCAGCCGGTCGGCCTCCAGCGCGAGTTCCCTGCTGCGCGCGGTGCGTTCGAGCAGTTCCGACCGCGCCTCGAGCCAGGATTTGCGCGCCGCCCGGTATTTGCGCAACAGCGGCCCGACAGTATCGGAGGCGAATTGGTCCAACGCCTTGAGTTGTTGTTCGGACCGTTGCAGCCGCAGCTGATCGTTTTGGCCGTGCACCGTCAACAGCGGCGCACTGAACTCGGCGAGCACCGAGGCCGGGACGCCGCGGCCACCGAGATGCGCGCGCGAGCGTCCGTCACTGCCCACGGTCCGCACCGCGATGATGCTGCCGTCGTCATCGGCCTGTGCCGCCGCGGATTCCAGCACCCCGGCGACCTCGGTGCGCGCGGCCTCGTTCACGTCCTCGACGGTGAACCGACCCTCCACCACCGCCCGCGCCGCGCCGAGCCGGACCCGGCCCGCGTCGGCGCGCGCACCGCTGAGCAGATGCAGACTGGTGACCACCATGGTCTTGCCCGCGCCGGTCTCACCGGTCAGCACCGTCAGCCCCTCGTGGAATTGCGCGGTGGCGGTGGATATGACGCCGAGTCCGTCAATCCTGATCTCTGTCAGCACGTGTGCTCTCCGTTCGCCGTCGGCCGCGCCAGCCGGTCACGGGCAGTTGGAACTTGCGCACCATCCGATCCGCGAACGGCGCGGAATCCAACCGCACCCAGCGCACCGGCCGGGAGCCGCGCACCGCTTCCACGCGTCCGCCGCGCGGAAGGGCCAGGGTGCGCCTGCCATCCAGGAAAACTATCGCATCGTGGCCCGTGGCGACCGATTCCACCGCGATCCGGGACTCGGGACTGGTAACCAGGGGGCGCGCGAACAGAGCGTGCGCATTGCTCGGAATCACCAGCAGCGCCTCGAGTTCCGGCCACACCACCGGACCGCCGGCGGAGAACGCGTAGGCGGTGGACCCGGTCGGGGTGGCGATGAGGATACCGTCGCAGCCGAAGGAGGAGACCGGCCTGCCGTCCACCTCTAGCACCACCTCCAGTACGCCCATGCGCGCGGCGTTCTCGATACTGGCCTCGTTGAGCGCCCAACCGGATTCGACGACCTCGTCGTCGACGCGCACCGACACATCGATGGTCATACGATCCTCGACGCGGTAGTCACCCCGCACCACCTGCGCCAATGCCTCGTCCAGATGTTCGGCCTCGGCCTCGGTGAGAAATCCGATACGCCCCAGGTTGATGCCGAGCACCGGAACTCCGGCGTGGCGGGCCAGTTCCGCGGCCCGCAGTAAGGTGCCGTCACCGCCGAGCGCGAGCACCATCTCGCACCCGCTCGCGGCATCGGGATCGTGCGGGACGACCCGAGCCGGATAGCCGCCGGGTTCGGCGACCGCGAGCAGGCTCGCGGTGGGATCCTCGAATTCGAACCGGGTGCTGTCGGCTTCGTCGGCCAGCACGCGCAATCCGATGCCCGCGTCGGCGAAGATCTTCGCGACCCGATGGGCGGTCTCGATGATCTCGGCCCGCCCCGGATGCGACACCAGCAGGATTTCCCGGCCACTCCCGCGTATGGGCGCGTTCACCGTGGACCCTCCTCAACCGCGCGTTCGACCAGGGCCGCGACCTGATCGCCGTCGTAGTCGAACGGCCCGTCGTTGCGCAACCACAGAAAGTATTCGACGTTGCCGGACGGTCCGGGCAACGGACTCGCCACCGCACCGAGCGTACGCAATCCGTGTTCGGCGGCCGCGCGCGCGACCTCGCGCACCGCCTCGGCGCGCAGCCCCGGATCCCGCACCACCCCACCGGATCCCACGCGCTCCTTGCCGACCTCGAACTGCGGCTTCACCATCGGCAGCAGATCCGCGCCCGGCGCGCAGCAGGCGGCCAGCGCGGGCAACACCAGTCCCAGTGAGATGAACGACAGATCACCGACGACGAGTTCGACAGGCCCGCCGATGGTTTCGGGTGTCAGACCGCGCACATTGGTGCGATCGAACACCCGGACCCGTTCGTCGTTGCGCAGCCGCCAGACCAACTGCCCGTAACCGACGTCGACCGCGACCACCTCGGCGGCGCCCTTCGACAGCAGGACATCGGTGAATCCGCCCGTCGAAGCGCCCGCGTCCAGACACCGCCGCCCCGACACCCGAACCCCGAGCGGTTCGAACGCCTCGAGCGCACCCAGCAGTTTGTGCGCGCCGCGCGAGGCCCAGGAGACCTCGTCGGGTTCGGCGCGCACCACCAGCGGGGTACTCGTCTCCACCGCGGTCGCCGGTTTCACGGCCACCGTCCCGGCGATCAGTACCCGCCCGGCGTCGATCAACTCGACCGCGTGCTCCCGCGATCGCGCCAATCCTCGGCGAACCAGTTCGGCGTCCACGCGCGCACGCCTGGCCACCTCAGATCTTGTCCACCGTGGCCAGGGCCTGGACCAGGACATCGTGCGCCTGCTCCAGGATGTGCGCACGCCGCGTGATGTCGGTGCCCGCCTCGGCCGCGTCCGGGTCGACCGCACGCGCGCCGAGTTCGGCGAGCAGCGCATCGATCTCGGCGCGGACGGCGACCGGGTCGGCTGGCTCCGGGCGGTCCTGCGCCCCGGGCAGATGCCGACCGGGCAGCGGGATCCCGGTGCCGTTCGGGCGGGGTGTCGGAGTACTCATCGTGTCGACAACGCTATCGGATTTCCGAACGGGACGCGCGTACCGTCACCGCCCGCCCCGGATTGCGGCCGAGCAGCTCGACCAGCGCCGCACCCACGTCACCGTCGGCGGCCGCGTCGATCGGCGGGTGGTTGAGCGCGTCGAGCGAATCCGCGACGAAGGTCGGGATCCGCTCGGCGGGCGCCGCGCGCAGATCCTCGACGGTGCTGACCCCGGTGAGGACCAGCAGCGAATCGAGTCCCACCCCGTGCGCGCCTTCGATATCGGTGTCGAGCCGGTCGCCCACCACCAGGGCGGCGCGGGTCCCCGCGCGCACGAGCGCGTCCTCGAGCAGCGGCGCGAACGGCTTACCGGCCACAACAGGTTCGAGATCGGTGGCCGCCCGCAGCGCCGCGACCATCGCGCCGTTGCCGGGCGCGAATCCACGCTCGTTGGGCAGTGTGCGATCGGTATTGGCCGCCACCCACAGCGCGCCCGCGCGCAGCGCGTAGGCGGCCTCGGCGAGATCCGGCCATCCGGTCAGCGGTGAATGCCCCTGCACGACAGCGGCAGGCACCGTGCCGTCGAAGCGGCGCAGCGGCTTCAAACCCACCGCGTCCACTTCGGCGACCAGATCGTCGGTGCCGACCACCAGCACCGACGCGCCCGGCGACAGACGCTCGGCGAGCAGGCGCGCGGCGGCCTGCGCACTGGTGACCACATCCTCGACGCCCGCACGGAATCCGAGTTCGCTCAGATGTCCGGCGACCTTGTCCGGCCCCCGGCTCGCATTGTTGGTGACATACACCAGCCGCTGCCGCGCCCGGTCGTCGACGAGCGCGACGGGCGCGCCCTCGATCACGTCGGGCCCCCGGTACAGGGTTCCGTCCAGGTCCAGCAGCAGGGCCGCGTAGCGATCCCGTAGTCGTGTCACACCGCTCTCACTCCGTGTCGCCGATCGGCCCCGGGCCGTCCGCATCCGCGCCGGTTGGTACGACGAGCCCGAATCCGCCCCCGCCACCGATCCGACACCCCGACGTCCGCCGTGGGATTCCCCGCACCCTACGCCAACGCTCCGACATGCGATCGCGGGCCTCCGCCCGAATACGAAGACCCGCTACTCAGGGGTGCCTCCGGTGAGTTCGGCGGCGCGCTCCTCTGCATCGGTCTCGCCGTCGAGGTCCGCGGAGGCGGAATTGAGGAACCATTCCAGGCCCTCGGCCGTGCGACCCGCCGCCACCAGCGCGTCCGCGTAGGCGTAGAACAGCCGCGCCGCGGCCTGACCGGTGCGCTCGGGGTCAAGATCCGGTGTCTGCAAGGTGACGACCGCCTGATCGAACTGCCCGAGGTCCATGCGCGCGCCCGCGACGACGATCCGCAGCTCGGCAGCCTCGTCACCACTCAACTCGCGAGCTTCGTCGCTGCGACCGAGTTCGATGGCCCGCTCGGGCCGCCCGAGCCCGCGTTCGCAGTCCGCCATGACGGCCAGCAGTCCGTGGCCGCCCGACATCCGACGCGCGGTACGCAGTTCCGACAGCGCCTCGGCCCATTCGCCCGCGTGATAGGCCGTCACTCCGGCGGTCTCGCGGACCACGGCGATACGTCCTGCCCGCTGCCGCGCTGCTCGGGCGTGCGCCAAGGCCAGTTCGGGATCGTCCTCGATGAGCCGCACGGCCATGACCAGATGGCGGGCGACCGTCTCGGCATTGCCCTTGTCCAGACTCAGCAGATCGCGCCGGATCGCCGAATCCAGATCGGATGCCTGGATATCGTCGGGCAGATCCGGCTCCTCGGGACGCGGCGGACGCCGATCCAGCGAACGGCCCGTCTTCGCGCCCTCACCGCCCCGGCGGCGGTCCCCGCCGTGCTGATCACCGCCGCGACGATCGGAACGACGGTCGTCCGAACCGCCACGTTGGAAGCCGCCCTCACGTTGGAAGCCGCCCTGACCCGAGTCGCGATCGAAGCCCCCGCGTTCGCCGGAACCGCCGCGCTTGAATCCGCCGCGTTCACCGGAATCGCCGCGCTTGAATCCGCCGCGGTCCGAACCCCGGTCGAAACCGCCGCGCGAACCGGAATCCTGATCACCGCGACCGTAGCCGCCACGATCGGAACCACCGCGATCCGAACCGCCCCGTGAACCGGAATCGCGATCACCGCGACCGTAGCCACCCCGATCCGAACCACCCCGATCCGAACCGCCCCGTGAACCGGAATCGCGATCACCCCGGCCGTAGCCACCCCGATCCGAACCACCGCGCGTACCGGAATCGCGATCACGAGGGCCGTAGCCACCCGAACCACCGCGATCTGAGCCGCCACGTGAACCGGAATCGCGATCACCGCGACCGTAGCCACCCCGATCCGAACCACCGCGATCAAAATCACTCCGTGAACCGGAATCGCGATCGCCACGGCCGTAGCCACCGCGATCGAAGCCGCCTCCCGAACCGGAATCCCGACTCCCCTGTCCGAAACCGCTCCGGTCGGAGCCACCGCGCGAACCCGAATCCCGATCGCCACGACCATAGCCGCCCCGATCCGAAGTGCCACGGTCGGAACCGCGATCGAAGGATCTCGACCCGCCGCGCTCGCTGTCGGCGCGCTTGAAGCCACGCTGTTCGCCGCGGTCGTCGCCGCCGCGGCGGAAACCGCCCTGGCCCGACTCGCCGTATCCGCCGCGCTCACCCGAGTCACCACGGCGGAAGCCGCCGCCCTGACCGGTGGCGCGATCGAAGCCGGGGCGATCCCCTGAGCCGCCGCGTTTGAACCCACCGCGCGAGCCGGAACCGGAACCGCGCAAATCATCGTGACGCTCACCGGAATCGTCGCCGCGCCGGAAGCCGCCGCGCGTGCCCGAGCCGCCCTCGCGCCCGGAACCACCGCGCCCGGAGTCACCGCGCTCGCTGGAACCGCGGCGGTCATCGGAGCCGCGGTCGCCGTACGAACCGGAACGACCGGGCCCGCGGTCGCGACCGCGTCCCTCGTCGGCTCCTTCGCCGCGCGAGGGGCCATCGGAGCCCTCGCCGCGTCGGAAGGACTTCCGACCGTCGTTGTGTTCCGACACGGTGATCCCTTTCTCGTTCTCCAAAGGCCGAGCCGGCCCAGCATATGTAAACCCCCAAATTGAAGCACGCGCGGACGACGGGGGATGGACGCGGCTGCGTGGTGCGGGCGGAAATACGCCCCAAACGCCGGTAG
>NZ_LGYZ01000083.1 GCF_001310275.1 Nocardia arizonensis | reverse complement strand
GCCGCCGACCCCAGCGAGCCCAGCAGCCAGAACAGGACCGCGCGGGCGCCCTCGGGGGAGTCCGAGGCGAAGATGAGGAAGCTGGTCGCCGCGGAGAATATGTAGCCGATCGTGACGCCGCCGAGCAGTAGCCGCAGGGAGGTCATCTGTCCGTTGATCCTGGCGACGAGGAACAATAGGACGGTGGCGATCACCGCGCCGACGAAAGCACTGGAGGTGAGGGCGGCCGCGGAGGCGGCCGTGGTGGAGCCGAACAGCAGGCAGACCGCGGCGCCGGTGGAAGCGCCCGAGGTGACGCCGAGGATGTGCGGGTCGGCCAGCGCGTTGCGGATGAGGGTCTGCAACACCACACCGCTCACCGCCAGTGCGGCGCCCACGCAGGCGCCGAGCAGCACCCTCGGGGTGCGCACCTGCCACACGATCGCGTCGTGCGCCCGGCTCCAGTCGATGTCGCCGGGCCACCCGAACATGTGGTGGCACACGATTTCGGCGACGGTCAGCGGGGGGACCGACACCGGACCCAGTCCCGTCGCGACGACGATGGTGACGACGAGAAGCGCGCTCAGTCCAGTGGTCCACCCGATGGTCGCCCATCGTTTCGTGGCGTGATCGAGATCGTCGGCGGGCGGGGGTGCCAGAGTGGTGGTCACGATTGCAGTACCTTCCCGCTGTCGACCGTCTCGTTCACGGGCGCGGCCGGCGATGGTCCGAAAAGCAACTGGGTGGAGCCGAAGGCGGTCGAGCGTTGCACCGACACCTGGTACACGGGCTCGAGCACCTCCGGGGTGAGGACCTCGTCGACTGTTCCCGTCGCGGTGATCCGTCCTCGGTCGAGCAGTACCAGGCGATCGCAGTAGCGGGCGGCGAGATTGAGGTCGTGCAGCACGATCACCGTGGTGACCGCCAATTCGCTGACGAGCCCGAGCAGTTCGTGTTGGTAGCGGACATCGAGGTGGTTGGTCGGCTCGTCGAGCAGGATGTGGTCGGCCTGCTGGGCCAGCGCCCTTGCGATCAGCACCCGCTGGCGTTCCCCGCCCGAGAGCGAGGCGAAGCTGCGGTCGGCGAACTCGCGCACGCCTACTCGACGCATGGCCGCCGCGGCGACGACGCGGTCCTCGCGGGAGTACCCCTGGAACGCTCCCGCCCACGGCGACCGGCCGAGCAGCACCATCTCCGCGACAGTGACAGGTGTATCGCTCGAGGATTCCTGGGTGACCACGGCGAGGCGGGCGGCCATCTGCTTGCCGCGCATGGACTCGACCGGTGTTCCGTCGATCAGCACCGTTCCCGCGCGCGGACGCAGCGCGCGGTAGATCACTCGCAGCAGGGTCGACTTGCCGGAACCGTTGGGGCCGATGAGTCCCAGCGTGGTGCCGGACGCGGCGGTCAGCCCTACCCCGGACAGTACGGTCGCACCGTCGTAGTCGAAGTGAACGCCGTCCGTGGTGATCATGCGCTCGCCCCGGCGCCGGACAGCGATTGCCGCGATCCGACCGGCCAGTCCGGTGGTCCCGGCCGCCAGGTGTGGTGCACGGAGACGGAAACGGCGAATCCGGCGCAGACTTCCCGCGCCTGCGCCAGTTTGCGGTCGCGGTCGGGATCGGCGTCGGCGAGCAGGATGCCGGTGGTGGTGCCGCTGTGGGCCACCACCACGCCGAGCGCGCCGAGTCGCCGGGCGGCGGTGGTAACCATGTCCAGATGCGGGCGTTCGCGCAGTGCGGAGTTCTTGATCGCGCTGCGCGTGGCGATGGCGCCGATCATGGCAAGGTCGCCACGGCCGATGGCGGCTGTGAGTTCGGCCAGCATCGCGCTGTATTCGCGCGTGTCGGCGAACGAGAACGGTTTGTCGCGCCGGTTGAACTCGACGGTGTCGAGCTGTCCGCCTTCGTCGCCGAGAACGATGGTCATCGGCGGCAGGGGCTGTAGTCGGGAGAGCAACCGGACCTCTCGGTGGTAGAAGGCGACCGCGCCGGGATACATCACGCCGTCGGAGGGTTCGATGCGCCGCAGGTGGGCTTCGATCTCGGCCGCGTCCGTCGCCGCGCCGTGGCTGTCGGCCACGGCGCGTGCGGTGGCGACCAGATCGGCGGTGGAACTGGCCAGCCCCTTGCCCTCGGGTAATTCGCTGATGATCGTCAAGTGGCCGCCGTGTTCTCGTGGCGACGTCTCCAGCATCATTTCCGCGAGCGCGAGAGCCTTCGTCTTGTGCGGCGGCGATACCCGGACGTGGGCGCTGTGCGGGTCGGATTCGAAGACGGCGACCGATCCCTCGCGGATGGGCAGGGTGACGAGGAAGTCGCGATTGTCGGCGGTGACTCCTTGCAGCAACTCGCCGCAGCTGCCGAAAGCGCTGCCGACACCGATCTTTCGTGGCGGGTTCACCGCGCGGCCGCGCGGTTCGTACGGGCTCGCCGTGCCACCACATGCAGGCGGTCGTCGTCGAGTCGGTCGCTCAGTACGCCATCGCCGGGCCACGCCGGTTCGGTGAGCGGGCCGGGACGGTCGAAAAGAGCGACGATATCGAAACCGCACGACTCCAGCAGATGCCGGAGTTCCTGCGGAAAAAGCAGTCGCCAAGCGGTGTCCTGGGCTACCGGTTCCGCGCATCCGTCCCACGTCCATGTCCGGCGTCGACGTAGCAGCTGTGCGGGCAGATCGATCGACAGTACGGTGCGCGAGGTGTATCCGACGCCCTCCCATTCGATGCGACGCGTCGACTCCTCGGCCAACAGCTCCCGGCGGCCGCGGTCGGTCAGCAGAAACGCCGCGTTGCGCATCTCCATGATCAGCAGTCCGTCTTCGCGCAGGCATCGGTGGAACGCGGTGAGCGCGGTACGGATGTCGCGGGTTTCGTGCAGGTGCAGCAGCGTGCTGCCCAGGCAGGTGAGTACATCGACGGGTTCGCGCACCTCGACCTCTCTGGCGTCGCCCACGCGGAAATCCGGTCCCCGGTACTTCGCGCGGGCGTAGTCGACCATCCGGGCCGAGATATCCACGCCGGAAACGCGATAGCCGATCTCGGCGAGCCGCGCCGCGTCCCGACCGGTGCCCGCGCCGACGTCGAGCAGTCGGGTGTCGGCTGTGGGTTCGGTGTCGGCGAAGCGTGTGACGAGGTCGTGGACGAAGCGGGCGTTGCGTGCGCCGGTGTCGGGGAATGTCTGCTCGTAGAGCGCGGGGTTGTCGGTCAGCAGGTTCTCGCTGACCAGCGTCGGGCTAGTGCCGGTCGGTGTCATCGGCGGATTCACCTTTCACGAGGGCGGTGGGAACGCGTTCGGCAGCACCCCCGCCGGGGGCGGGCAGTACGCCGGATCGGTGCAGCGCGAGTACCGCCGCGGCCGAGGCGAAGCCCGTCGCGGCGCACAGCGACGCGGGCCACCACGCGAGAGCACCGCCCAGGCGGTCGATCGCGCTGCCCACTGTCGAGGTGAGCGTCACCGTGAACACGCCGGAAACCAGATAGAAGGCCCCATAGTAGGTTCCGGTCAGGCTTGGGCCGCCGAACCGCGGGATGAGTTCGTTGACGAACGGCTGGACGGTCATGATGCCGATCGCCAGGATCGCGGCCGCGATAAGGACGGGGACGACCGCCACGACGAGCGGAGCGCCACCGTCGGTGACCGCGTCGATGACCCGCGCGGCCGCGGGCGGCACCAGGAACGCGCCGCCCATGACGGCCATGCCGATGGCCATGGCGGGACCGCGGGCGCGGGAGCCGAATACGCGGGTGATACGCACCTGCAAGGCCAGGATCACGACCGTCTCGGTGAGGAACAACGCCGCGACGGCGGCAGCGCCCGCGGTATCGCCTGCCGCGTTCTGTGCTTGCAGGGTGAAGATGAAGTAGATCTGGCTCTGCAACGCGAACATGCCCATCAGCGCGACGGCGAACAGCCAGAACGCGCGGTGGCGCGCCAGGGTGGCGAGATCGCCGAGCACGTGGGTGCCGCTCGGTGTGGCGCGGCGGTCCGGCAACAGCAGCAGCTGGGCGATGGTCAGGGTGAGGAACACCCCGGCCGCGACCACCGCGGTGAGCCGGAATCCCAGTGAGATCAATACGGTTCCGACGATCGGTCCGGCGGCCGAGCCGACATTGCCGAAGATGTTGAACAGCGCGAAGGCGTCGGCGGCGCGGTCGTCGCTGTCGCGGGCGATGTAGGCGCGGACCGCCGGGTTGAACAGCGCGCCGGCGAAACCGGTCAGGACGGATGCGAGCAGGACGACCGGCAGTGAGCCGCCGACCGCGAAGAGTGTGAAACCGGTCGCGCGGATCGCGGCGCCGACGATGATCACCCGCCGTGCCCCCAGGCGGTCGGCGGCGGTGCCACCGACCAGGAACAGTCCTTGCTGGCTGAGGTTGCGCACCCCGAGCACCACACCGACCACCGCGGCCGAAAGCGCCAGATCCTCGAGCAGATAATCGGCCAGGAACGGAATGAGCATGTAGAACCCGATATTGCCCGCCAATTGGTTGACCAGCAGCAACCGCACCGACAAGGGGAAGGTTCGGAACAAGCGCAGCGTGGTCATGCGGCGGTTTCCCGGCGTTCGATGCCCGAGCCGAGGCCCGCGGGCCTGCGGAGTATCCCGTCGGAACCGGCGAGTCCGCGCCAGGGGTCGTCGGCGATGAGGAGGTGGCCGTCCAGGTCGATCCAGCGCGCGGCGCCGCTGAGATGCGCGGCGGGCGCGATACTCGCCGACGTGGAGGCTTGGCAGCCGAGCATGACATCCATGCGCGCGGTCCTGGCCCACTCGATCATCGCGACGGCGGCGTGCAGTCCGCCGCACTCGGCGAGCTTGATGTTGATACCGGCCACGGAGGGCGGCAGTAGTTCCAGTTGCTCGACCGTGCCCGCGTCCTCGTCGGCGATCACCGGCATCGGTATCGCGGCGGCTACCGCGTCCAGTGCCGCGAGTTCGCCCGCGGGGACGGGCTGTTCGACCGCGGCTATCCGCGCGTCGGCCAAGTCGGTGAGTACGCGCACCGCGGTCTCGGCGTCCCAGGCTCCGTTGGGATCGAGGATCAGCCGGGCGTCGGGGGCGGCCGCTCGCACCGCACGCACCCGGGCGATGTCGTCGTCGGGGGTAGTGCTTCCCAACTTCAATTTGAGGACGGTGAAACCCGCCGCGGTGAGTTCGCGGGCGCCGCGTACCGCATTCTCGACCGGCACGATGCCGAGTGTGTACGCCGTCGGCGCCGAATCCCATTGCGGCATACCGAGGTAGGCGTCGAGGGGTTGTCCGGCCCGGATCGCCAGGAAGTCGTGCAGGGCAACGTCGACCGCGGCGACCACCGGCAGCGCGTCGGGAAGCAGCGCGCGCAGTTCGGGTAGTCGAACGCGCAGTTCTCGCGGATCCCGTTCGGTGGCAACCCAGTCGGCCACCTGCCGCAGCGCCCGATCGATGGCATCGAGGGTGATGCCGAGACGTGGACTGGTGACGACTTCGCCGCGGCCGAGGGTGTCAGCATCGGTGAATGTGACCCACACGGCGTCTCGCGTCGACATGGTCGCGCGTGAGATGCGCAGTGGCTCGCGCAACTCGATACGGATGCTGTGCCAATCGAGTTTCACGACCGCACCTCTCGAATCGCGGGATCGCGCACGACGCGGCACCGACCCCAGCCGTCGACCTCTGTCTCGCCGGGGTCGGCGAGTTCGGTCGGTTCGGAGCGCGGCGTCGCCAGGAGTCCGCGTACCGCGCACCAGTCGTCGTCGTAGATGGTGTGTAGATATCGGTGCGGACCGTCTGGGAACACGGTCAGCACCCGTGCCGCCGGTTCCTCGCGGGCCAGCCAGTTCGCCACGAGAGCCACGGCGCCGGTGCTCCATCCGCCCGCCAGACAGGTGAGCGCGGCCACCGACCGGCAGGAGGCGACCGTCTCGACCGGACCCACCCAATGCACTTCGTCGTAGTCGGAATAGACGACGTTGCGCGGTAGGATGCTGCTGCCCAACCCCCGCATGATCCGGTCCTTACACGGCTGGCCGAAGATGCGGGAGTTCACCGAATCCACGCCGACGACGCGCAGCCGGGGCCAGTGTCGTCGCAGTGTCCTGGTCAGGCCCGCGCAGTGCCCCCCTGAGCCGACACTGGCGACCAGGATATCCATCGGCTCGGCTTGGGCCAGGATCTCCTCGGCCATCGCGGTGTAGCCGAGCGCGTTGTCGGGGTTGTTGTACTGGTCGGGCCAGTAGGCGTCCGGAGTCGCGGCGACCACTTCGGCCAAGCGGTCCAGGCGTGCGCGCTGCCAACCGCCCTCGTGGTGCGCCGCGTCGACGATCTCGAGTCGTACTCCGTAGATGTCGAACAATCTGCGCATGTCGGGTTCGAGTTCGCGGTCGACCACCAGGATCACCGGATGCCCCAGTGCCCGGCCCGCCAAGGCGAGTCCGACACCGAGTGTGCCGCTGCTGGATTCGACGATCGGCGCGCCGGGGCGCAGTTCGCCGCGATCGATCGCCGCGAGCAGCATCGAGGCGGCGGCACGCGCTTTCATGCCGCCGAGTCCGGCGTCTTCGATCTTGGCCCAGTAGTGGGCTCGGCTCGCGGACCCCACGGGAATTCGGGCCAAAGGCGTGCCGCCGATCATGCGGAGGAGTTCGTGTCGTCCAGCGTGCGGATGGGCCGCGGCGGTCATCGCCTCTCCGATCGACGGTAGTGGAAATGGGTGCTCGGACCGCCGTCGAGGGAGAAGAAGGGATATGGTTCGGCGGAAATCGCGGTGACCGCGCCATCTCCGAGGAACCACGGCAGCACCGCGCTGCCGCTCTGGGCGAACATGACCAACGGGATGTCGCGTTGGCTCGCGTCGCGCAACACGTCGTCGAAACTGCCGTTGACCAAGGTCATTCCGGTGACGAGCAGCGCGTCGTAGTCCGCGGTGACCAGGGAGGTGGACGTCAGGACCGGCTCGCCCCATTCGGTCACGCCGCCGACCGCGTCGCATGCGATATAGCTGATCCCGCGGGCCCGGAGTTGGGCCAGCAGGGAGTTGACCACACCGATCACCAGGACAGTACGCACCCCGGCGACGGGGAGCAGATCGGCTACCGTCCGCGCTCGGACCTGTGATTTGGCCAGCGAGGACGGTCCGTCCACGACGATCGCCGCGCCGGAACACCCGGCGGCTCGCGGATGGGGATGCACATGCATGAGATAGCCGTCCAGGGCTGCGATCCGAACGGCGGGGATCGGATGGTCGAGCAGGTCGGAGACCGTCGTGCCCACGCACTGGTCGAGGGCCTCGGAGAGCTCGTGGTGGTGTCCGGGTTCGGCGCCGCACGATCCCACCGCCGATCCGATTCGCAGGCTGAGGATCTCGTTGCGATACCCGTTGGTGCGGCCGGTGTGGCGGGTGCCGTAAGCGGTGAGGAACGCCGTCGAGACCGAGATCGTGTCGGGGGCGGGACCGATTGACCCCGCACGGACGCTGTCGATCAGCGCCGCCACGGTTCGAAAGCCGGAGGGGGCCCGCGTGGTGTGCGTTTCGGTCATGCGCGTTCGCTGTCGTCACGGAAGGACACGCGCAGTTCCTCGATGAGGTCGGCCGCGATGGCCCCCGCGGTTCCCGGTTTCTCGTCCACGACCATCACGTGGCCCAGGTACTCGTTGTTGCTGTTCGCGGCGCGCACCGTCTTACCCGGTGCGGCCAGCGTGTGTTCGACGATGTGCTCGGTCTCGGACCACCGCTGCGCACCGACGATCTCCTCGAGTTCACCCGTGCGGTCGGGGACGAGGAAGGCGATCGCCGCGCTGCCGATACCCGTATCCCGCTGCGCGAGATCGGGTTCGACGCCCGCGGCGAGATCCGCGTGCGCGGCGGCGAGGTCGATACCCGTCACACGCCGCACCAATTCGGTGATCCGGTTTCCCGCCGGGCGGGGGTTGACCTCGATCAGGCGTGGTCCCTCGGCGGTCAGTTTCACCTCGGTGTGGGCCACCGTGCCGTCCAGGCCCAGGGCCTGGATCGCGGAAACCGCGAGGCCGCCGATGCTTTCGGCCAGTGCGGGCGCGAGCGCGGCGGGGAACATGTGACCGGCCTCGATGTAGCATCCGTCGCCGACCACCCGTTTGTCGGTGATTCCGACGATCGTGGTCCGGCCGCCGACCGTGACGGTTTCGACGCTGAATTCCTCGCCCACCAGGCACTGTTCGACCAGGACTTGCGGCGCCCGCGCCTGTCCGCGCGCGTTGACCGGGAAGCCTGCGATCGCGTCGACAGCCGCCCGCAGTTGATCGACGTCCTCGACCCGACGCACGAACATGCCGCCGCACAGGTCGATCGGCTTCACGACCACCGGGTATCCGATCTCCTCGGCGGCGGCGGCGATATCGGCCCAGCGGGCGGCGACAGCGTAGTGGGGGCCGGGAACGCCCGCCGCTGAGCAGAGTTCGCGCGTCTTGGCCTTGTCGCACGCCGCGGCGACGGCGTCGCGGCGCGGTCCGGGCAGTCCGAGTTCGGCGGCGATGCTCGCCACCGTCGGAAGGTAGTAGTCGCAGGAGGACAGGACGCCGTCGAAGCGCAACACTCGGTGCAGGTCGCGCGCGTAGGACGCGACAGCCGACTCGTCGTTGCTGTCCGCGGACACGATGTTGGCCGCCGAGAGCAGGGGATGGGCAGGATCGGGGACGGCTCGCAGGTAGTGGCCGAGGTCGCGGGTGAGGAAGGTGAAGGTATGCCCTCGGTCGTGAATGCCTCGGGGAAGCAGTGTGCTCATCGATCCGACCCAGCTCTCCACCATGAGTAGATGTCCCACGCGGTCTCCTCGTCACCTAGAGTGTATGGAAATGATAATCGTTACTGAGCATGCTCGAAACCTTCCCGGGAGAAGAGGTTTCGAGCATCGAACTCTTCGGACTACTTGGCCGGCGTCGGGGCGGGAGAGTTCAGTGTGGTGAAGTACTGCGCGGCGGCCAGGATCGCGACCGGCGCGGTCACCAGCAGCTGTCCCGCGACGGTGCCGAGCGCGCCGACCGCGACGATTCCGCCGACGCAACCGACGGCCGCGGCCGGGACGAAGGGCCCGAACAGTCCGACGATGGTCGCCGACGCGACTGTCGCTCCGGCGATGCCGCCGAGTAGGCAGCCCACCGCGGCCCCGCCGAGTCCGCCGACGAGGGTGCCGATCGTCGCGCCCATCGAGATGGTGCTCGTCATGCGGCTCCAGGCGGCCTGCTCGCGGTCGTACTCGTTCTTCCACGGCGCCTTGTCCTCGAACGGAAGCGCGACCGGCTGATATTTCGCGTGGGCGAGGTCGAATCGCGGGGTCAGGACCGCAGTGCGGTCATCGACCTTCGCCTCGATCGGGAACACGAAGTCATCGACCCGGAACGACAGTTCGCTGCCCGCGAGCGTGGCTCCGTCGGCCGCCTTGATCTTGAAGACGCCGTCCTCGACCGTCAGCGAGCCCGCGTCGGTGGTGATGACGGTGGCGGTTTCGGTGGTCTCGGCGCGGAACCCCACCGCGTCGGTGTAAGTCGCGTGTGCGCTGCCCTGGCCGAATGTCATGGCGGTGAACAGCATCGCCGCCCCCAGGCCCGCGGCGGCGGTCTTCGTGATGAACATCTTCGGTTTCCTCATCTGTATTCCGGGTGGCTGAGCGCCGAAGAGAATATTACTGATAATGATTCCCATTTGCATAGTGGGGTGGCGGGAGTTGCGCCCTTCGCGGTTGTCTCGACACCGCTGGAGTGAGTTCCACGACCGAGGTCGGCGGGTGGCGATAGCGAGGGGAAGTCCAGCGATGCTGCGAGAGTCGAGCTCCGAGCAGTCGGCGGTACGCGGTTCCGGTCTCGCCGAATGGTCGCCGGTCGACCTCGCGCCGGGGCTTCTCACGAGACTGGACCGAACTTTCAGACCGGACTCTTCATCGAGCGGCTAAGCGAAGTCGGCCTTCAAGCCGCGGCCGAGATCGCCGCGCCCGCAGTGTATTTCGAACCTGCCTGGATGTCCGCCGCGGACGCGCTCGCCTTCTGGCTCGGGCGGGCCCTCGGGCGGCCACCACTGCGCGGCGGCATCGGCCGAGCCCCGCTCGCGGGGGTCGTCGTGCTCGCGGTCTTCGCCGTTGCGATCGGCTGGTTCCTGCCCCTGCTCGGCATCACACTGGTCGCGTTCCTCGCCATCGACCTCGCCCTCGCGGCGCTGAAGCGGGCGCGGAACCTCCCGGATGAAATCGCTGATCAGCGACGAAGGGGCCCCGCCTGGCCGGAAGAGTCTCGCCACCATGGTGAGCGGACAGGCAGAGTGCGTTGCGCACGACTCGCGCCGACAGACATCGCGTCCTACCGGCCGTCGCTTCCCGGACCGGAGTCCAGTGCTGTTGACGGCTTCGTTCCCGTTCACCGCTGCGGGACAGTCCCGGATTCCCACCGGGTTCGCTCTCACCACCGCCCCTGCGACGTTCAGGGGCAGTGACTCGACACCGCGACACCGAGGTCCGTGCGCGTCATGATGAACCAGCTACCTCGACCAGCAACTGCCGAGTGACCCACCGACGCACCGAACCTCATCGACGCACCGGTCATCGCTCGGACGGAAAGTGGCCGGAGGGCATGTATCGCTACATGGGGGCGGGGGATGGCCGATCGGCCGCGCTGTCAGGGAGAGGACGGCGGCACGGCACAGCCTGACGCCGCCCGGGTCGAACACTCCGAGGGGTAGTACCGCAGGTCTGGTGCTCGGGGTTTGCGGGATCCGTTTATCCTGGTCGGTGCAGCTGGTTCATCTCCGGTCGCTTCGGCGTGCGGGGATGTCGAAACCTGTCGTCCGGGACCTTGTTCTGAGGCGAGGGGTGAGAGGGAACCCGGTGGGAATCCGGGACTGTCCCGCAGCGGTGAGTGGGAGCGACTGTCGTCACATGAGCACTGGGCCGGTGGCCTGGGAAGCGACGGCTTGGTAGTAGCAGCCCGGGCGTATTTCGCCGGGGTCGGCCGAAACGGGCCGGTGCCCGCGAGTCCGAAGACCTGCCCGCTGTACCGGATACATCGTGTCCGGTGGTTGTCGCCTCGTGGATTGGGCGCTACGCCGACATCTGAATGCGCCCAGGCGTCGCCCGGGTGTGTTGTCGTGCGCGCGTTCGGAAGCGGGGTGGTGGCCCTACCCGCTATCAATGGAGCGCATGACATGTCGACACCGGTGGGTGCCTCCACTGTGGGGCGTTACTCGCCCCCGATCCGTCCGGTCGGTGGGACCGCTCGAACTTTCGAGGCTCGACGGGCTTGCGGGCTCGGACGCCGTTGTGCCCGCGCCCGGTCGATTTCCCGATAGCAAGGGTGCTGCGGTGGAGAAGATGTATGCCGGTGGCCGGCTGCGGGTGTTGCGTGAGCAACGGAAGTTGTCGCAGTCGGGTCTGGCCAAGGCGCTGGGTTTGTCGGTGAGCTATGTCAATCAGCTCGAGAACGATCAACGCCCGCTGACGGTTCCGGTGTTGATGCGGTTGACCGCCACTTTCGATCTGGAGGTGGGTTTCTTCGCCGCGGAGACCGATGCTCGGCTGTTGGCCGACCTTCACGAGGTGTTCGCGCAGGATCCGGAGGCAGGTGCTGTCTCCGGTGGTGAACTCGATGATTTGTTGTCGCGGGCACCGACCGCGGCCAGGTTGTTGATCAGCCAGCATCGTCGGCTTCGCGCGGCCAATGGGCAGCTCGACCTGCTGTCGGCGGGTATTGACCTGCCCGCGCGGAATTCACGCACGGCGATGCCGTATGAGGATGTTCGCGACTATTTCTACGACCGTCGCAATTACATCGCCGCCTTGGATATCGCTGCCGAGGAATTGTTTGTCACGAGTGGTTTCACCCTCGGCGGTTTGGATCTGCAACTGGCTCGAATGCTGAATGATCGGTATGACGTGGTCGTGCGTATCCGTTCGGAGGACCCGAGGAAACCGGGACCCAAACGGATATACGATCGGGCGGCGCGCACGCTCACTCTCGCGCGTCGGCTGACGGTCGGGCAGCGTGCTTTCCAGCTCGCTACTCAGCTGGCCTTTCTCAGCTGCGCGGAGTTGATCGAGCAATTGCTGGCCGAGACTACGACGTTGCCCGCGGAATCTCGCAGGTTGTTGCGGATCGGTCTGGCGAACTATTTCGCCGGTGCGCTGATCCTGCCGTATGGGCTGTTCCTGGAAGCGGCGGAGGAACTGCGCTACGACATCGATCTGCTCTCGGCGCAGTTCGAGGTCGGGTTCGAGACGGTCTGTCACCGGCTGTCGACGTTGCAGCGAAAAGGTCAGCGTGGTGTGCCGTTCTTCTTCGTCCGCACCGATCGGGCGGGCAATATCTCCAAGCGCCAGTCCGCGACGGCTTTCCATTTCTCGCGGGTCGGCGGTAGTTGCCCGTTGTGGGTGGTGCACGATGCCTTCGCCACGCCGGGACGGATCCTGACCCAGATCGCGCAGATGCCCGATGGGCGTACCTACCTCTGGTTGGCTCGCACCACCGGCGAGAGCAATCCCGGCTACTTGGCCCCCGCGCGTGATTTCGCGGTGGGTCTCGGTTGTGACCTGACCTTCGCCGAGAAGCTCGTGTATTCGCACGGCCTTCCCCTCGACGACCCTGCGGTGGCCGTTCCGATCGGCGCGGGCTGCCGCGTCTGTGAACGGGCCGCGTGCGGTCAGCGAGCGTTTCCCCAGATCGGGCGCCCGCTGGCCGCCGATGAGAATCGCCCGGCGAACACTCCCTACGCTCCGCTGGCTCACGTCACCGATGATTGATCGGTCGCGACGGAGAACAATCTCGCCTCGGTTGTCACATCGTGCTCGAGTATTCCTCTCCCGGAATTCAGGGTAAATACTTCGTCGGCGCCCATTCGATCGTCATGCCGCGCGCTTTCGCAGATTACGCAAATTTGCAGGTCTGCTTCCGCAAAATTCGCTTTCTGCAACGTATTCTCTTCGGCTGTTGGTGGTGCGTAGCGTGCGAAACGAGCGAAAAACGACATCTTGGAGGGTCTGGACCGTGAAGAACCATCTAGTCCGCACGCACCGTTCGGCCGAGAACTTTCCGCGCGAGGAACACCTCGCGTGGCGGATCGCCGAGGTGGCCGCGGATCCGGTCGCGGTCGTTCCCGAGGTCGAGGAGATGATCGTCAACCGGATCATCGACAACGCGGCGGTCGCGGCCGCGTCGCTGACGCGAGGGCCGGTGTCCACTGCTCGCGCCCAGGCACTGACTCATCCGTACACACCCGGGGCGACGGTGTTCGGCGCCGAGGGCCGCTTTTCCCCGGAGTGGGCGGCGTGGGCCAACGGTGTCGCGGTGCGCGAACTCGACTTCCACGACACCTTCCTGGCCGCCGAGTACTCCCATCCCGGTGACAACATCCCGTCGATCCTGGCGGTCGCCCAGCACACCGGCCGCGACGGACGCGATCTGATCCGGGGTCTGGCGACCGGTTACGAGATCCAGGTGGATCTGGTGCGCTCGATCTGCCTGCACGAGCACAAGATCGACCACGTCGCCCACCTCGGCCCGTCGGCCGCCGCCGGGATCGGCACCCTGCTCGGCCTGGACGTCGAGACCATCTACCAGGCGATCGGCCAGGCATTGCACACCACGACCGCGACCAGGCAGTCGCGCAAGGGCGAGATCTCGAGCTGGAAGGCGTACGCGCCCGCCTTCGCCGGGAAGATGGCGGTGGAGGCGGTCGACCGGGCGCTGCGTGGGGAGGGCGCGCCGTCGCCGATCTGGGAGGGCGAGGACGGTGTGATCGCCTGGCTGCTGGGCGGACCCGGGAAGGAGTACTCGGTGCCGCTGCCCGGTCCCGGTGAGCCCAAGCGCGGCATCCTCGACACCTACACCAAGCAACACTCGGCCGAATACCAGTCGCAGGCCCCCATCGATCTGGCCCGCCGCCTGCGTGACCGCGTCGGCGACCTGTCGCAGATCGCCTCGATCGTGCTGCACACCAGCCATCACACCCACGTGGTGATCGGCACCGGCTCGGGTGATCCGCAGAAGTTCGATCCGGCCGCCTCGCGCGAGACCCTGGATCACTCGGTCATGTACATCTTCGCCGTCGCCCTCCAGGACGGCACCTGGCACCACGAGCGCTCCTACGCCCCCGAACGCGCCCGGCGCCCGGACACGATCGCGCTGTGGAACAAGATCTCCACCGCCGAGGACCCGGAATGGACCCGCCGCTACCACTCGAACGACCCGAACGAGAAGGCGTTCGGCGCGCGCGCCGAGGTCACCCTGAAGAGCGGTGAGGTGATCGTCGACGAACTCGCCGTCGCCGATGCTCATCCGCTCGGTGCGCGGCCGTTCGCGCGCGAGCAGTACATCGCCAAGTTCCGCACTTTGGCCGAGGGTGTGATCGAGCCCGCCGAACAGGATCGCTTCCTGGCGGTGGTCCAGCGTGCGGGTGAGCTGTCCGCCGATGACCTGTCGGAGCTCACGTTCACCGTCTCGCCGGATGTGCTCGCCCGCGCGCCCCGCGCGCCGAAGGGCCTGTTCTGATGGCCGGGCCGCTGGCCGCGAACACCTCGGCCTCGGACAAGCGCAAAGCATTTCGCGCCGGTCTGACCTCGGGGAAGATCCAGCGCATCCCGGGGGCGTTCAACCCGCTGGTCGCGAGGCTGATCCAGGAGATCGGCTTCGAAGGCGTCTACGTCTCCGGAGCCGTTGTCTCCGCAGATCTCGCGCTTCCCGACATCGGCCTGACGACGTTGACCGAGGTCGCCGAGCGCGGCAGGCAGATCGCCCGGGTCACGGATCTGCCGGTGCTCATCGACGCCGACACCGGATTCGGCGAACCCATGAGCGCCGCCCGGACCGTGACGATCCTGGAGGACGCTGGCCTGGCCGCGTTGCATCTCGAGGATCAGGTCAACCCGAAGCGCTGCGGTCACCTCGACGGCAAAGCCGTGGTGCCGACCGGCGAGATGGTGCGGCGCCTGCGCGCGGCCGTATCGGCCCGCCGGGACCCGGATTTCGTGATCTGCGCGCGCACCGACGCCGCCGGGATCGAGGGCATCGACGCCGCGATCTCGCGGGCGAAAGCCTACGCCGAAGCGGGAGCGGACCTGATCTTCACCGAGGCGCTGCACACCGTCGCCGATTTCGAGAAGTTCCGAGCCGCCGTCGACACGCCGCTGCTGGCGAATATGACCGAATTCGGTAAATCCGAGCTGATTCCGGCCTCGACGCTGGAGAAGGTCGGTTTCAACGCGGTCATCTACCCCGTGACGACCTTGCGGTTGGCGATGTTCGCCGCCGAGGCCGGGTTGCGCGAGATCTTCGAGCGGGGAACGCAATCCGGGCTGCTTGACACGATGCAGCACCGCTCCCGGCTCTACGAACTGCTCCAGTACGAGCGCTACAACGAATTCGACTCCGAGATCTTCAATTTCACTCTGGAAGGAAACCGGTGATGATGGAGACCGCGATACCGACCATCTACAAGGGGCTGGCGGGAGTTGTCGTCGACACCACCGCCGTCTCGAAAGTGGTGCCCGAGACCAACTCGCTGACCTACCGGGGATACGCGGTGCAGGATCTGGCCGCGCACTGCTCCTTCGAGCAGGTCGCCTACCTGCTGTGGTACGGCGAACTGCCCTCGCACACCGAACTCGCGGAGTTCCAGCAGCGTGAACGCGCCTCGCGCCGCGCCGACCGGTCGCTGCTGTCGCTGGTGGCCAAGATGCCCGACAACTGCCACCCGATGGACGTGGTGCGCACCGCGATCAGCTACCTCGGCGCCGAGGATCCCGCCGAGGACGACAATTCGGCGAAGGCCAACCGCGCCAAGGCCCTGCGCATGCTCGCGGTGCTGCCGACGATCGTCGCGGCCGATCACCGGCGCCGGCACGGCCTCGATCCGATTCCGCCGCATTCGCATCTGGGTTACGCCGAGAACTTCCTGAACATGTGCTTCGGCACCATTCCCGCGCGCGAACTGGTCACAGCGTTCGAGGTCTCGCTGATCCTCTACGCCGAGCACAGTTTCAACGCCTCCACCTTCGCCGCCCGCGTGGTCACCTCGACGCTGTCGGACATCTACAGCGCGGTCACCGCCGCCATCGGCGCGCTGAAAGGCCCGCTGCACGGCGGAGCCAACGAAGCGGTCATGCACGACATGCTCGAGATCGACGATCCCGCCCTGGCCGAGCAGTGGATGCGCGACAAGCTGGCCAAGAAGGAAAAAGTGATGGGCTTCGGCCACCGTGTCTACAAGAACGGTGACTCCAGGGTACCCACCATGAAGAAGGCGTTCCTGGACATCGCCGCGGTGACCGACGGCGGCAAGTGGGTGCAGATCTACGAGACCCTCGAACGCACCATGAACGAGGCCACCGGGGTCAAGCCGAATCTCGACTTCCCGACCGGCCCGGCCTATTACCTGCTCGGTTTCGACATCGAAGTGTTCACCCCGATATTCGTGATGAGCCGTATCACCGGCTGGGCAGCCCACATCGTCGAACAGGGTGAGTCGAACGCGTTGATCCGCCCGCTGAGCGAGTACGTGGGCGTGCCGCAGCGCTCGGTTGTCGCCTGATTTCTCCGCCCAGTCATCGACGGCTCGCACAACAGTGCGGGCCGTCGTTTCCTCGCCGTGCGTGGCGCGCCAGTATTCGGGCACTCTCGGCAAGGTCGGCAACCTCCAAGTCGCGGTCAGCGTGCACACGGTCACCGACACCGCCTCGTGCCCGCTGAATTGGCGGCTGTTCGTGCCTGAGAGCTGGGACGATCACGCCGCCGCAGAACCCGGCGAAGCCGCGGCGATCGCGGCCCGGCGCGCCAAAGCCGCCATCCCCGGTGGTGAACGGCACCGCCGCAAATGGGAGCAGGCGCTGGAAATGATCGACGAGCTGCTGGCATGGGGACGCAGGCCGCCTCCGGTGCTGGGCGCCGATGCCGGATACGGCGACGCCACCGAATTCCGCACCGGGCTCACCGACCGCGGCATCGCCTACACCGTCGCCGTCAAAGGCGCGCGAACGATCGGAATTCGGTGTCGCGCGGTTCGACGACCGGCGGAGCCGGCGAAGTACCGTCTTCCACGATCGGGGAACCGTTTTCAGCGCGCGGACACTCGATGATGTCCGACCGGCGCTGGCGCGCGCGGAGGAACCTGGCCCGTCGCGGGAACTGGGTCTACGGGTTCGTATGCTATGACGCCGCTCCCGCCTTCGACGCCGCGCTGCGGGTCCGTGAGGTCACGACAGGTATTCCGCTCATCGGCGTGGAGGGGATCGGCTCGATGCGCGGCCGATCAGTCCCGTTCGCTGTGATGCCTGCGCGCTGCGTGATTGTTCGATATAGCCTAGCGGGAGTGTCGATATTGGTGTTGGGCATGGTCGACTCGGCGCGGCCCCGCGATGGCCAACCAGCGTGGGAATTCGAGGAGATCGGCGAGAACGACATCCGCGCCTGCATCCCACAGTTGACCGGCATCGCACGGACCTGTGACGACTCCGACAGCGATGACCTCGGCCGCGCGGGCGCCGACCATATCGCCCGCATGGTCTCCGACGAAGATCGAGACCCCGTGCGTGCGTAGGGCTTCCGCCTTGTTAGTCGACCACAGCCCGCCTACCAGTCGATCGATCTTCCAACCGAGTGTGTCGATATGAAGTTGGGCGTGCGGCTGATGTTTTCCTGTCACCACGACGACCTGCCCGCCTCGCCGGCGCACCGCCTCGAGTGCCGCCGCGGCCCCCGCCATCGGCGCGACCTCCGCGATGATCGAGGGATACAGTGCGCGATAACGGGCCACCAGCGTCGGAATCACCTCTGCGGGTGCGCCAGACTCGGCGAGCAGTTCCGCAGTCCGAGGGCCGAGTCGCATGGCTACCTCGTCCTCATCGAGATGTATTCCGAATTCGGCGGCGGCCATGGTGATCAGTCGGGCGACGCCGGGGCGCGTATCGATCAGCGTCATGTCCAGGTCGAAACCCACCGTGAAGTTCACCGATCACCTCGTCCGTCCGCGCGTTGCAGGCGGATTATCCTGCGGTGCCGCAAGTTCCGCGCCTGTCGGGTGCATGGTACTCGGGTGGGTCGCGGCAACCGGTACGCGTCGTATCGGCTCGATGGCGGAGCGACCCCGGGTCTGTTCGACGGTGCGGCGAGGCGGAACTGCGTTCAGCCGATAGATTCTGGCGATGGTCCTGGGGGTTCGACACCCCGCTGTGCGGGAATAGCTGTATGGCAACTGAATTGGTGGCCGATCGCCGCCGTGGGGGTGGATTCTGATGTCGGGGCGAGTTTCCGTTGAGATGGAGCCGGCCGTGGTCAGTGTGCCCGACGGCGCGGATCTCGCGTTGCGGGTCCTGCCACATCCGGACCCGGCGGCGCCGATAGTATTGATTCTGCCCGGGATGGCCATCGAGGCCAGGTTCTATCTTCCGCTGGTCGCAGCGCTGCACGCCGCGGGTTTCGCCGTTGCCCTCGTGGATTTGCGTGCCCAGGGCGAGAGCGGACCGGAGCCGGAATCGATGCCGGACTTCGGCTACCGTGAGCTTGTCGAAGTCGACCTGCCCGCCGTGGTGGACACGCTCGGCGACCGCTTCCCGGGCGCGCCGCTGCATCTATTCGGGCACAGTCTCGGTGGGCAGCTGGCGCTGCTGTACGCGGCGGGCGAGCGTGGGCGGGTCGCGAGTGTCGTCACCATTGGTACCGGGTCGGTGTACTGGCGGTCGTTCCCTCCCGGTCGGAAGCTGCGCATTCTGTTCTCGACACAATGGGTCGGCGTGGTTTGTCGTCTACGTGGGCGTTGGCCGGGAGGTGGCGGGATCGGACCGATGACCGCCGGTGTCATGGCCGACTGGGTCCGGCACGCCCGCACCGGCCGATACCGGCCACGGGGTAGCTCTCGGGACTACGACCGGCTGCTCGGTGACCTCATGTTGCCCGTACTGGTGATCTCGATCGACGGCGACCCACTCGGCCCGGAAAAGACGGTCCGGTTTCTGTGCGGCCGGATCCCGTCGGCGAATGTTACCCGGTGGCACCTGGACGCCTCGTCGGGAGTGCAGAATCTCGGCCACGCGTCGTGGGTGAAGGACAGCGATGTCATCGGTCCCGCCGTCGCGGCGTGGATCACCACGGGCACGACGCCCGGTCGAAACATCGGATCCGACGTCTGATTCCGGGTTTGACAACAATCGAATTCCTGCGAGCCGAGGAGAGCCGTGCGGGAACATGCTATTCCACTTCTGGTGAAGCCCACCGCCGACGTCGGACTCGCCGACATGGTGTTCGAGAACGCGGCGCGTTCACCCGCAGACTCTGTGTTCAGCTGCCGGACTGCGGGTGGGTGGCGAGACATCGCCGCGACGGAGTTCGCGGATGTGGTCCGCCGTCTCGCCAAAGGGCTGGTGGCGGCCGGAATCCGCGCGGGGGATCGCGTACTGGTCTTGGGTAACACGAGCTACGAGTGGTCGGCGGTGGACTTTGCCTTGCTGAGTGTGGGGGCGGTGACGGTACCGGTCTATCCCACATCCTCACCCGAGCAGATCCGCCACATCCTGGAGCACTCCCGCCCGAGCGCATGTTTCGCCGAGACCGACACGCAACTCGAGCTCGTGGGGGAGGCGATCGCGACACGGTGGCTGCTGGGTTCGTCCTTCGACGAGCTGATCGAGCACGGCCGGGTGATATCGGACGATGTGTGGGAGCGACGCCGGGCTGCCGTCCGAGCGGACGACCTCGCGACGATCGTCTACACCAGCGGCACGACCGGGGTGCCAAAGGGCTGTATGTTGACTCATCGTAATATCTTCACCGCCGCAGCGAACGTGGTGAGGTTGTTGGACGAGGTGTTCTGTCGGGAGCGCGGCGAAACACTGTTGTTCCTGCCACTCGCCCATGTGTACGGGCGCGTCACCCAGTTCGCGTGTGTATGGGCCGGTGTCCGTACCGGGCTTGTCGGCACGCCCGGGGATCTGATCCGCGAACTGCCGTCCTTCCGGCCCACATTTCTGGTCGGGGTGCCCCACCTGCTGGAGAAGATACGGAAGCTCGCACGCCAGGTGGTTGGCGAAACGTCGTATGACATGGTCGAGAAGGCCCTGATCGCGAAGGGGCATGCCGAGCGGTACGGTACGGAGGTTGGATCGGACGCGACGGCCGGATTCGACGAGGAGCACCGAAAACTGCGTGACATCGTGGGTGGCAGCCTCGAGTACATAATCTCGGGTGGGGCGTCTCTGGAGCCGTCCACGGCCGACTTCTTCGCTGGATTGGGCGTGGAGATCCTCGGCGCCTACGGTCTGACCGAGGCATCCTCGACGGTCAGCATGAGCGCGCCCGACGCGAACCGGCCCGATGCGGTGGGCAGACCCGCGCCGGGTACGACGATCGCGATCAGCCCCGAGGGGGAGATCCTGGTGCGGGGTGACCAGGTCTTCGCCGGATACTGGCCGGATGGAGCGGGCCGCGATGCATCGTGGCTGGCGACCGGCGACCTCGGTCGACTCGATGACGACGGATTCCTGTACATCACCGGGCGGCGCCGGGAGATCATCGTCACCAGTGGCGGCAAGAACGTGGCGCCCGCGCCGTTGGAGGACCGAATCCGGCTGCACCCGTTGGTGAACGACTGCATGCTGGTCGGGGAAGGTCGTCCCTACGTAACGGCGCTGATCACCGTCGATGTCGCCGCGCTCTCACGGTGGGCCGCTGACCGAGACCTCGACTGCTCGCTGGGTGTCCCCACGGGCGACAGCGGGCTGATCGCCGAGATCGCCACGGCGGTCGAGGCCGCGAACAAGCTGGTGTCGAGAGCGGAGTCGATCCGCCGGTTCGCGGTCCTGCCCGAGGACTTCTCGGCCGCGAAAGGACAGGTGACCGCGTCACTGAGGTTGCGGCGCGCCGTGATCGAGGAGGATTTCCGGGATACGATCGCGACTCTGTATCCGCGGTGACTTCCGGTCGGATCCCGAGCAGTCAGCCTGCCGCGAGGTGGCACAGGTAGTCGAGGTCGACCTTCGCGACGAGCGAGCCGGTGTCGTCGCGCAGCAATGCCTTGCCCGAGATATCGAACTGCTCCGCGCTCCGGGCACGTACGACAGCGCGCAGTACGGGTGAGCTCACTGTCCCGAAGGCCCGGATACGCCCGCGCCCGGCCCTCAGGAACGACATGCGCGTATCGCGCAACACGAATGTACGAACATGCGAGATCCTCGGTGCGATCACCCCGGAGAACGCGCCTGCACATGCGACTTCAGCTGCCAGGAACAGTGCACCCGCGTGCACCGTTCCCAGGTGGTTCAACATGTTCTCGCGCGCGGGTAACTCGGCCACCGCAGAACCGTCGCCGAGTTCGGTGAGGCGAATGCCGGCGAGATTGACGAACGGCACGATTCTGTCGACGGTCCGACGTATCTGCTCGTAATCCGGTGTTCGAGCACCTGCGAGGTTCAGCAAATGCGCCTGTGCGGCCGCCATTCCCGCAATCGGTTCTTTTCCTGTGGTCCCCATGTATTGAATTACGACACAGCCGACCTACCGTTCGATGAACAACGAATTAACTATTGTCTTCCTCGGGGCGTGGAAGGGAGTGGGGGATCGCCATCGAT
The DNA here is from genome assembly GCF_001310275.1 of Nocardia arizonensis. Classification (GTDB taxonomy): domain Bacteria; phylum Actinomycetota; class Actinomycetes; order Mycobacteriales; family Mycobacteriaceae; genus Nocardia; species Nocardia arizonensis. Next base: position 157,245 of record NZ_LGYZ01000083.1, on the reverse strand, counting down.
TGTGCGAATCTGTCGATCGAAAACAGTCATCATATCGGTAATTCGGCTATCGTGCGGTTGACTGTCGTTGTGGTCGAGGACCGCATGCAAGACACCGGGGGACGGCCGGTCCTGGGTTGAGTTTTCTCTAGGAGGCGACGTGAACTATGATGCGATCGTGGTGGGGGCACGCTGTGCGGGATCTCCCCTCGGTATGTTGCTGGCGAAAAGGGGATATCGAGTCCTCATCGTGGACCGTTCCATTTTTCCGAGCGATACCGTATCGACGCATTACATTCAGCAGCGGGGTCTGTCCCGATTATCCGACTGGGGTCTCCTCGATGATCTGGTAGCCACGAACGTGCCTTTGATAAAGCATATGACTGTGTCATACGGCGACATCGTGATCGGGGGTTTCGCCGATCCCATCGACGGCATCGACATCACCTGTGCGCCGCGCCGGACTGTACTCGACGCGTTATTGGTCGAGGGCGCGCGTGCGGCGGGCGCCGAGGTTCGCGAGGGTTTCACCGTGCGTGAGCTCGTCTTCGAGGACGATCGCGTAGTCGGCGTTCGCGGCTCGTCCGCGGGCGGTGATCTGTGCGAGGAGCGGGCCACGATCGTGATCGGAGCGGATGGCAGCAATTCCTTCGTGGCCGAGGCGGTCGGCGCGGAGTTCTATCAGCGGGTGCCAGCGGAGTGTTTCGTCTACTACACCTATTTCAGCGGTTTGCGGACCGATTTCCACAGTAGGATCGGTGACCGCGAGCAGATCGGCATATGGCCTACCAACGACGATCTGACATTAGTGGCGGTGATGCGCAAGCTCGACGCGATGGCGGATTTCCGTGCTGATGTGGAAGGAAATTTTCACCGGATTGCACGGGCTATCGTGCCAGATTTCGCGGAAGAATTGGCAACACAGGGCAGGCGTGAGGACGCCTTCTATGCAATGCGGTATCCGGACAACTTCTATCGGCGCTCCTACGGGGACGGTTGGGCGCTGGTCGGCGACGCGGGATATCACAGGGACCCGCTCACCGGTCTCGGGATTTCGGACGCATTCCAATATGCGGAACTGCTCGCTGACCGCATTCACGACGGCCTGAATGGAGACGTTTCGATGGCCGATGCATTGGCGGCATACCAGCGCGAGCGGGATTCGAGATCGCGGTCGAGTTTCGAGTTCACGTGTTCTATTTCCACGCTGGAGCTGACGCCGCAGCTGCTGGCAGTATTTCAGGCGCTCGGCGCGAAACCCGAATACGCCAAGGACTTCTTCGCGATGATCGGCGGCGGTATGACCGGCGAGGAGTTCTTCGCGCCGGAGCGGATGGCCGAGATGTTGGGTGGGCAGCAACGGGCGTGACGTGGGGGAGACGACCGACGATGGAAGACCTCGAGCTGACCGTAATCGGGGACAGCTTCGCGGAGGGGCGGGGCGGCTCTGTCCGGCCTGACGGCTCCTTCGCGGGGTTCATCACGACGATGACGAAAGAGCTGGGTATTTCGGGTGGAATCCTGAATCTCGGTGCGTATGGCGCCACAACACAGGATGTCGTCGACCGGCAGTTGCCGGTCGCGCTCGAGTGCCCAGCTCCGCTCACAGGTGTGATCGTGGGCGGGAACGACCTGATCGCCGACTACCACCGTGACCGTTTCGAGCGCAACCTCCAGCGGATCTACTCCGGCCTCGCACAGCCGGGTCGGCTGGTCTTCACCACTAATTGGCCCGCTATTCCTGATCGACTTCCCGGTCTCGACGCCGCCTCCGTTTCTGTGCTGCGCGCGCGATTCGCCGAAGCGAACAGTTATATCGACACACTCGTTCAGGAGTTCGGCCTCGTATGCCTTGACCTGGCGAACGCGCCGATCACCGCAGATCCGGTGATGTGGTGCCCGGACGGAATGCATCCGAGTCCCGCTGGTCACCAGATCATCGGCATCGCGATGGCAGAGCTCATCGATGAAGCCCGTGCGGTGCACGTTCCGCCGCGCGGCAGCAGGAAAGTACTCGAAACAGGGGGATACCGTGAACCATCCGAATAGCGACGATGGCGTGCGCGCCACCGCGCGACGCCTCGCGGACAACCCGATCGCCATCGTGGGTCTGTCCGGGTTGTTTCCCATGGCGCGCAATGTCCGGGAGTTCTGGCAGAACATCACCGACGCGGTCGACTGCACCTCCGAGGTGCCGCCGTCGCGTTGGAACCTCGACGACTACTACGACGAGGACCCGACGGCGCCGGACAAGACCTACTGCCGACGGGGCGGTTTCCTCCCCGAGGTGCCGTTCAGCGCCACCGAATTCAGGGTGCCACCGAACCAGCTCGAAGTCACCACGGTCGTCCAGCTGTTGAGCTTGCTCGTCGCGCGCGACGTGCTCGCCGACGCCGGGGCGATCGGATCTGACTGGTACCGCCCACAGCGCACAGGCGTCGTACTCGGCGTGGCCGGGCCGACGACACTGTCGCATCCACTCGCTGCCCGTCTGTCGACTCCGGTGCTGAAGGAGGTCGTGCGCAGCTGCGGTCTCACACAGTCGGACGCCGAACGTATCGCCGAGAAGTACACGGCGGCATTCGCACCCTGGGAGGAGAATTCGTTTCCGGGGCTGCTGGGAAATGTGATCGCAGGCCGAGTGGCCAACCGCCTCGATCTCGGTGGAATGAATTGCACTGTCGACGCGGCGTGCGCGAGTTCGCTGTCCGCGGTGCACGTGGCGATCAGCGAGCTGGTCTCGGGACGTGCCGACATGATGATCACCGGCGGCTGCGATACCGAGAACTCGATCTTCGGCTACATGTGCTTCAGTAAAGTCGGCGCGCTGTCGCGGTCCGGCGTTATCAAACCCCTCGATGACGCCGCCGACGGCACGCTCGTCGGTGAAGGTATCGGAATGCTCGCGCTCAAACGGCTGGAGGACGCGCGGCGTGACGGTGATCGCGTCTACGCGGTGATCCGGGGGATGGGCTCATCCAGCGATGGCCGGTTCAAGAGTATCTACGCTCCCCGCGCAGAGGGACAGCAGGCAGCGCTGCGTCGTGCCTACGAGGATGCCGATTGCTCGCCCGCGTCGGTCGAACTGTTCGAGGCCCATGCGACCGGTACGACAGTCGGTGACCACACAGAGCTCACCGCACTGACCGCGGTACTTCGCGAGGAGACCGGCGAAACCGGCTATGCCGCGATCGGTAGCGTGAAATCGCAGATCGGCCATACGAAGGGGGCGGCGGGCGCCGCGAGTCTGATCAAGCTGGCGCTCGCGCTGCACCACAAGGTGCTGCCCCCGACCATCAATGTCACCACGCCCAATAGAGCACTCGATGAGAAGTCGCCATTCTACGTCAATACCAGAACCCGCCCGTGGATACGCGACCCTCGACGACCGCGGCGGCGGGCGTCTGCGTCGGCGATGGGCTTCGGCGGCACGAACTTCCACGTGGTGCTGGAGGAGACGAATTCCGATCGGAACGGGCCGAGCACGCTGCATCGCGGCGCCCGCGTCCATCTGTGGCATGCCGCAGACGTGGCCGAGCTGGTACACCTGCTCCGCTCCGGTACACCCCCCAACGGGGATGCGGGCATTCCGGCCGAGCACGCTCGGATAGGATTTGTCGCACGCGGGGAGCACGAGGCCGAGACGCTGCGCGCACTGGCAGCCGACGAGCTGAGCGGGACCAGGTCGATCGAGGAGTTCTCCCATCCTAAGGGGATCCTCTTCCGACTCCGTGCGATGCCGGATCTGAAGATCGGTGCGCTGTTCGCAGGACAGGGCAGCCAATACGTGAACATGGGCCTGACAGCCCTGCTGAACAACCCCACGGTCGCCACCGCCTTCGACGAGGCCAACGCCGTATTTACCGATTCGACGCGGCCGCTGGCAAGCGTGGTGTTCCCGCCTCCGGTATTCGATCCGGAGCAGCGAATAGCGCAGGAAGCGACATTGCGGCGCACCGACTACGCGCAGCCCGCCATCGCCGCCCTGTCGGTGGGCCAGTACCGGTTCCTGACCGAGCGCGGTCTGCGGTGTGCGGGGTTCATGGGTCACAGCTTCGGTGAGTTGACCGCTCTGTGGGCTGCCGGTGCCCTCGAGGACGCCGATCTGTTCACGTTGGCCAAGGCCCGCGGCGACGCGATGGCCGCCTGCGATCCGGACGACGGCATCGACACCGGCACGATGGCGGCGGTTGAAACCTCGCGCGAGCAGATCACCGAAATCCTCCGCGAGCACTCGGATGTCGACATCTGCAACCACAACGCGCCGGATCAGGTCGTGGTCGGCGGCGGGACCGCGGCCGTGGCCGAACTCGTCGCGGCATGTCGGAAGCGCGGGCTGACCGTGCGGGAACTGTCGGTATCCGGCGCCTTCCACACCCGGTACGTCGCTCACGCCGTTGAGCCCTTCCGCAAGGCGGTGAAGAACGTCACCGTGCGTGCGCCTCGGTCTCCGGTCTACGCGAATTCCGAGGGCGGCAAGTACGGGGCCCGAGTCGCCACCAACCGGCGCGTGCTGACCGAGCAGCTACTCAGGACCGTCGAGTTCGTGCGCGGACTGGAAGCCATGCGCGCCGACGGGTGCACCGTGTTCGTCGAGTTCGGGCCCAAGAGTGTGCTGACCCAGTTCGTACGTCGGACGTTGGGCGAGGGGGTGGTCGCCATAGCCACCGACCGGGGACCCGCCGGTGACAGTGACGTCGCGCTGAAGAAGGCCGCGCTGAACCTTGCCGTACTCGGCGCTCCGATCACCGACCTGCATCGGCACGACGCGGCACCGCTCACTGCGCGTGCGGCCGAGGGCATGGTTGTCCAGTTGACCGGCCACGACTACGTGGCGGATACCCGTCGAGACCGCTACCGCGCGGCGATCGCGGAGCCCACCGTATTGGAGGCCGTCGCGCAGGCCGAGGCCCGAGGAGTGGCCATGGCCGAGACGCGGACTCCCACCGAGGCTTCCGCGCCTCGGTCGTACGAAGCGCTGCCGCCGTCCGAAACACCGGTGCCCGATCAGCACACGGAGCCGTCCTGGCTCCTCCCCGCCGTCGACGCCCACCGCAACGGTCGGCACGAAGTCCGTCCGGAGGAGATTGCCCGCCAGCACCTGATCCTGCACGACCGCTATACCGAAGGGCAGCTGGAAATCACCAGGGAGCTGGTCAACGCGCTCCGCGAGGCCCAGCGGTCCGGCACAGCGGACGGGCGACTACACGACACCGTGCATGCCATCACAGAACAGAGCCTGGCGATCGGCCGCGCTCATACCCGGGTGAACGAGATCCTCGACTCGCTGACGGCTCTCGAACGCGATGTGTCGCCCGCCGTTCTTCCCACGTACGAACATAACAGCGACGGAACGGTGTCGACCGACGACGAGGGTGCGGGCGCGGTCACCCTGCCCGAAGCCCCGTTACCGACCGGCCATCGATCAGGAATCGGGTCCGCGAACGGTCACACCGATGTGGCGCGCGAATCGGGACCCGGAGCAGTCGGGCTGTCGGTACCCGCGCAGGTCGGCGTGGCCGGTGGTGTCGTGAATGGTGTTGTGGGGGTGGAGGTGTCGGTGGTGGAGTCGGTGTTGGTCGGGGTGGTTGCGGAGAAGACGGGTTATCCGGTGGAGATGTTGGACATGTCGATGGATCTGGAGGCGGATCTGGGGGTGGATTCGATCAAGCGGGTGCAGATTCTGGGTGCGTTGGCTGAGCGGATCGATGGTGTGCCCGCGGTGGGTACGGAGCGGGCCGCGGAGTTGCGGACGTTGGGTGACATCGTAGGTTTCGTTGTCGGTGCGGATGTGGGCGTGGCCGGTGGTGTCGTGAATGATGTTGTGGAGGTTGAGGATTCGGCAGTAGAGGTGCCTCGGCCTGCCGATATCGCCCCGACCTTGCTGCGTATCGAGCGGGTCCGGCTCCCCGCTATCGACAGCCTCGCGCAGCCCTTTGCCGACGGGCCGGTGGCGCTGATCGTCGATTGCGGCGACAACACGGCGGGCGCGCTCGCGGCCCACTTGGAGGCAGACGGGTGGACGGTGCACATGGCGAGCGTGCGGGCCGGGAACGATAGCGGCGTGTCCACATGGGATGGAAGCGCGGTCCATGACGCACTCGCGGTCCCGGTGGAACAACTCACCAGGCTGGACCTCTGCGTGATGGCGCTGCCCGCGGACAGGCGGTGGCACGTCAGCGCGTCTCGGCTCGCGGATGCCGTCTTCACCGCGAAGCTGGTGCACAACCGACTGGAGAAGACCGCCGCCGCAGGGACCCGAGCGGCCTTCGTCACGGTCACTCGCATCGATGGCGCGCTGGGCCACAGAGGCGACCGGACCGCGGCGGAATCGGTTGTCGGCGGCGTCAGCGGGCTGGTGAAAACCCTTGCCCGAGAGGCACCTACCCTCTTCTGTAGGACAGTCGACCTCTCACCTCGACTCGACGACGAGGTTGGTGTCGCGATGGTTGTGGCCGAACTGGCCGATGCGGCGGCCGATATTCGCGAAGTCGCCATCGATGCCGACCGTGCCCGTTGGACGCTTGTGCCGAGCCCGGTCGACGCCACAACCGAGGATGAGGCGGAATCCACCCTCACCGAAGACGATGTACTGGTTGTGACCGGCGGCGGGCGGGGGGTAACGGCGTGGTGTGTGCGGGAACTCGCCGCCCGTCGGTCTTGTACGTTCGTCTTACTCGGCCGGACTGTCCTCACCGACGAGCCGTGGTGGGCCTCGGGGATCGCGGACGATGACCTCAAGCGGGCGGCGATCGAAGCGCTGCGTGCCGCCGGGGACGACCCGACGCCTGGGAAGGTCGATCCGATCGTTCGGGATCTGCTGGCGCAGCGTGAGATCCGATCGACCCTCGACGCCGTCACGCGGACGGGGGCGGCGGTGCGTTATCTCGCTGTCGACATCACCGATGCCGACGCGACGAAACGCATTCTGGCGGAATACGACACTCGCGCAACCGGTATCGTGCACGGGGCGGGGGCGCTAGCCGACCGGCTGTTGGCGACGAAGACCGCCGCTGATATCAGCACCGTGCTGTCGACCAAATTGGATGGTCTCCACAATGTCGTCACGGCCCTCGCCAATGCCACACTCAGGCACGTGATTCTGTTCGGCTCCGTTGCGGGTGTGTTGGGCAATCCGGGGCAGGCGGACTACGCGGTCGCCAACGAAGCACTGAACCGGGTGGCGATGAGCTGGAAGAGGCACGGGCACGCCGATCGGATCACCACGATCAATTGGGGCGCCTGGGACGGCGGCATGGTCACGCCCGAGCTGCGAGAAGTGTTTGTAAGCAGGGGTATTCCGCTGCTGAGCCCGGATGTCGGCGCGCGGATGTTCGCCGCGCAATTCACCCCGACGCGAGCTGCCGATGTATCGGTGCTGATAGGTCCGCCGACCCCGCTCGCCCCCGCTGACCCGATCGCGACGGCGCCGTTCACCGCCCATCGGGACCTCGGAGCGCTGGCCGACGATCCGGTCGTCAACGACCACCGGGTCGGCCGGTTCCCGGTGCTTCCGGCCACCGCCGGACTCGGCTGGGCGATCAATGTGCTCGAGCACGCCAATCCCGGCCTGCGGGTCATCGAATGCTCGGGATTCGAAGTCCTCAAGGGAATCGTGTTCGACGGCGGCTGCGAGCGCGACTATCGACTCGACGTCAGCGCAGGTGCGCAGGCGGGTGGCAGGCTGACAATCGAGGCGCGGATCAGAGGTTCCGAGTCCGGCGCGACGACGTCACCGTCCTATTTCGCGGGCACGTTCGTGCTCGCCTCCGAAGCCGCGCCCGCGCCGGTGATGCCGGGATGGCCGGAGTATCCCACGGGCCAGGGACCCGAGGACGGCCTCGAGGTCTACCAGGACGCCTATCTGTTCCACGGTCCGCTCCTGCAAGGGGTACGGCGGCTGATCCAGCGCCGAGAGCGGCAGCTGGTGGTGGAATGCCGTCTGCCCGCAACGCCGATCGGAGGGGGCAACTACGCGGGCGCGCTGCACAACCCCGTGCTGTCCGACGTCGTCGTCCAAGCAGGCTCGCTGCTGGGCGTGTGGTTCCTGGGTGCGGGCTGCCTGCCGCTGGCCGTCGGCCGGATCGAGTACTACGCCCCGCTGCCGGACGACAGCCCGTTCATCGCTGTCGTCGATGATCTGCGTCCGCATCCCAACGCACCACAGGTGATGGTGACCGTCAGCGCGTGCGACGTGCACGGCCGAGTGCTGCAACGATACCGTGACCTGACCGTGGTTGCGACGCGCGAGATGACCGCCAAGTTCAGCGAAGCGGTCCGACTGCGGGAGCGGGGCTGATGACGACCATCGATGGGAAGGCATACGCGATGACGATTCAGTCCGAAGCTCTCGACTTCGACGGTGCGCCTTTCGACGGGCTGCTGTTGTCCTCACCGCCGAACCCCGTACGCGCGCACGAGCCCTCGCCGACCCCAGGACCGCCGGTGAGCCGAGCCGCCGTTGCTCCCGATGTCGGGTCTGCGGAGAACGGTGACCCGGCGTCCCGGTTGATCGACGAAGTACGAGCGGAACTCGTCAGCGCGCACCTGTCCGCGCTGTCGGTGCAAACCGCCTGGCAGCGCCGGGCGCTTGCGACATTCGGTCGACCCGACCCGACGAACGCGCTCGCACCCACCGACGGGCGGCCACGTACGTATTCGGTCGCCGTCCACTGTTCGCCGGAGTCCGGCGTCACGACGTCCGCTCGACCACTGAGCGGATCCGTGATACCGGAGGCGCCGGCGACCGCGACCGCCATGAACGCGTTCAAGGCGCTCGCCTATTCACCGGTCACCGCGCTGAACGAGGCTGCGCTGGCGCTCCTGGCGCGGGGTGAGATCCCCGTGGTCTTCGGCCCTGGCTACGAACTGGAGGGCGGTAGCCCCGATATACGGCTGGCCGCGTGTCGCAACGGCGAACTCACGCAGGTCCTCGACATATCCCGGCACGGCGGGCCGTGGCGCCGCGGCAGGCTGTCCGCGGCCTATCGGATCCATGATTCGGCATGGGTCGACGCCGCTGCCGCCGCCGTCGAAATCGCCTGGCAGGCCGCGCAGGTATTCGCTATGCAGATGGGCTTGCACCTCTGCTTGGCCGGCACCAGGTTCCACGCCGGTCCGGTTCCGCCCGAAGTAGATCTGGAAAGGGCCGCGGCGCCAACCGGGACCGTGATCCTCGACATCGTGGAGATCGACCTCATTCCACGCCCATGGTTACGGGTCGGTGCCGAACTCCAGGTTGAGGGGGAAGTCGTGGCACGCGTGCGCAACCTGGTGCTCGAAATCAGTGAGCGGCCGGGGCAGGCCGTCGGGCCCGAACGCGGTGGGGTCGTGCCACGCCTGTTCGGACGCCGCAACGCATTCGGCGAGCCCGCGCTGCTGAGCGAGTTTCATATGACGCACAGTGCGCGCGGAGACCTGGGTATCGCGCTCGGACCCGAGTTCGCCGCGTATACGGGTCGCCGCGCCACCCGTATGCCTACGCACGGACTGCAACTGTGCGACAGGGTCATGGCTGTGGAGGGCACCCGCCGAGATCTCAGCGGCGGCCGCGCTCAGACCGAATACGACTCGCCCGCGGATTCCTGGTACTACCGCGAATCCGGGAATGCGTCGATGCCCAACGTCGTCTACATGGAGACCTCGTTGCAGTCCGCCCTGCTATTGGGCTACTTTCTCGGTGCCACCTTGACCGCGCCCGAAGAGGACTACAGCTTGCGCAATCTGGACGGTGTAGCGACCGTGGTCCGGGAGGTCGATCTGCGGGACAAGACGATCCGCCAGACAAGCCGGTTGCTGAACACCACTGTGCTCGTTGGTGCTGTGCTCCAGAGCTTCGCCTACGACCTGTCGGTCGACGGCGAGGTGTTCTATACCGGCGAATCGCTGTTCGGATTCTTCAACGAGACCGCCCTGGCCAACCAGAACGGTCTCGACAACGGCGATTACCTGCCACCGTGGCTGGACGACGGCACCGACCGGCCCCCCGTCCGCACCATCGATGTCGCCGCACGGCGCGTGGCGGGAAGGGGTATCGGAATATCCCGAGACCATCTTGCGCTGTTGGACAGCGTCGATGTTGTGGACCGGGGCGGCAAATACGCGAAGGGCTATCTGCGCGCCGTGCGTTCGATCGTCGAAGAGGACTGGTTCTTCGCGTACCACTTCCACCTGGACCCGGTCATGCCCGGATCGCTGGGCGTCGAGGCGGTCGTCCAAGCCATGCAGGAATGGGCGGTCGACACCGGCCTTGCCGATGGGATGACCGAGCCGCGGTTCGTCCTGCCAACCGGTCTGCCGATGCGATGGCGCTACCGCGGGCAGATCCTGGCCACCGATCGCGAGATGACCCTCGAGGTACACATCAAGAGCGTCGACTACCGTCGCGGGCGGATACGTGTCGTCGGCGAGGCGAGTGTATGGAAGCCTGGGCTGCGGATCTACGAAATAGATGACATCGCAGTCGAACTCCGTGACGCCGTCGCCGAATCCTGGTAACAGCTAGTCTTTCAGACCGGCGAGGTGCCATCGAGCGCATGGTCACCTCGCCGGGGGAGTCAGCAGTCGCCGGGGCGTGAAAATCGCACCGGAAGTTCTTCGACGCCTCGGACCAACATGCCGGTTCGCCATCTCAACTGGGACTCGTCTACGTCCAGGGCCAGATCGGGAAGGCGTTGCCAGAGAGCACACAGGCCGACCTGCGCTTCGAGGCGCGCCAGTGGGGCCCCGACGCAATAGTGGATGCCGTAGCCGAAAGCCAGGTGATTACCGTCGACTCGGTCGATATCGAATCGGTCGGATTCGTGAAAGCGTCGCTCATCCCGGTTGGCCGAAGCCAATGCGACGAGAACCAGGTCGCCTTGCTGTATCGAAGCACCTCCGAATTCGAGGTTTTCCCGCGCGAATCTCCACGTCGTGGTCTTCAGGGGACCGTCGTAGCGCAACGACTCCTCGACCACCTTGTCGACCGACGACCAATCCTTACGAAGCGCCGCCAGCTGGAGGGGATTGCGAAGTAGCGCCAACACGGCGTTCCCTATGAGGTTGGCGGTCGTCTCGTACCCGGCCGCCAACAGCAGGAAGACGGTACCGTGCAGCTCGTCGGAGGACAGGCCGCGCTCCTCGTCGGCCGATCGGATCAGGTCACTCAGAAGGGTGTCGCCGGGATCCCGTCGCTGTGTTTCGACGAGACCGGTCAGATATTCCTTGATATTTGCGACCGCTCGATGATATTCGTCGGACGCCGCGTCGGTATTGAAGATTGTCGTCGACCAGCCGCGGAAACGTTCTCGCTCGAGGTGCGGAACGCCGAGGAGCTCGGAGATCAGACTGATCGTCAACGGGTAGGCGAAGAAATCCATCAAGTCCGCGCGGCCGAGCGGCGATATGTCATCGATCAGGGTTTCGGCGGTCTCTCGTATCCGGCGTCGGAAGGATTCGACCCGGCGTTGAGTCAGGACCCGGACACATGCTTTCGAAGTCGGCCGTGGTCCGGCGGATCGGACGCGAGCATATGCCTGCCGAGTCGAGAGCTGGTCCGTTCACTGTCTCCCATCTTCGCCTTGCGCAACTCCGGACTCGCGCTCGACCAGTCCTTGCTGAACCTGTTGTCTGCGAGTATCGCTCGGGCGGCCGAGTACCGGACAACCAGCCAGGCGTCCACACCGCTCGGCAATCGGACACGGTGTACCGCGGCGGTCGATCTGAACCGCCCGAATCGAGGATGGGGATTCGCGACGAATTCGTCACCATATGTTTTCAGGTCTACCAGGTTCTCCGTCAAAACTGGATTTCCTCTTCGAAAGATGATCCGCTGGTGGCGGCTCAGTGCTGGAGCCTGTCGGCCTGTGCCATATCTGTCACGAGCGCGGTGATCGAGCCAAGCATCTTCGCGGCGAGGTCGGGACCCATGATGTCGTCGCGGCACGTCAGACAGGCTTCGAAACCGTAGTGGTCATCGAAGACCGTCAGCATGAGTGCCGGAGACAAACGGCGGGCAGGCTCGAAGCGGATCTGCTCGTTGGCGAAGTCGGCGACATCGCCTGCCTGTCGTCCTGACGATATCCTCGGCACGTAGTTGAACGCGGCGCCTGCTACCGCTGCCGACGATGCGGACGGCAGGATGTCGGCACGTCGCTCGTTCACTCGCCATCGGTCGACGTGTGCAAACTTCAGACCCAGGAGGATTTGGTTCAAGGTTTCCGCCACGGTCGCCGACACGCTGCCGTCTTCGGGGCGGGAGACGATGACCGGAGCCTTCATGAACATCTTACTCGCAGAACGTTTGTCGGCATCGGAACTCCTGTTCGAGACCAGATTCAGTACCCCGATCGCAGGCCGATCGAAAAAGTCGCACAGCGTGAGTCCATAGGCGGTGAGAAGTATCGCCGAGGGTGTGGCGCGCAACCTGTGTGCCGCCGCTTTGCTAGCGTGCGCCAGGGCTGCGGAGCTCGAGGTGCACGACCAGTACACCGAACCCTCCGGAAAACCGGCCGGGGGGACGACTGCCCGAGTGTCCACCAGACTTCCGAGCAGCTCGTATTGGTCGCACCAGAACTTCAGAGACTTCTCCAGTCTTCGTACGCCCTGCTCCGAATTTTCCCAGTCGGTGATGTCGAGTGGTTGAGTCGCCGAGTCGAAGTGCAGTGGCAGATCCCCTGCGAGGGTGCCGCTCTGCCGCAGGTGCACCATCCGCACCAGATCTTCGTACAGTATTCGAAGCCCCCAGCCGTCGACAGCCGAATGGTCGCAGATGACACGAAAATCCTGAACTGTATTCGCGGTAGCGGTGATTACCACCTTCAACGGACGATCGCAAGAGGCGTCGAAGCATGTCTTCTGCGCCGACTCGATTGCCGACACCGAATGGTCCGGTCCGGTGATTCGCACGAAGTCTTCGAGGTCACTGGGCGAGCGTGGCGGGGGTGCGACTTGTTGGCGACCGCGGCCCGAACCGTCGTAGGTCAGATAGGTGCGGAGCGCCTCATGTCTGATGACGAGCCCCTGGAGGGCATCAAGAGCATCGGCGACGGTGACCCCGACAACCTTGCGGCCGATATCAAGTGTTGCGTTGTATTCGTAAGAATATTCTGCGAGGTGTACTGGTTGCGACAAAATCCATTCCAACTGCGGGCAGTTCAAACTGCCTTCTCTGTGAAAAGATATCGGCGTCGACTGAGATGTCATTTGATTCCCTCGTTGACCGCGTGTCCACATGATACTTTGATTGGATGGTGATCGACGCAAGACGCTGAATATGTTTTCCGATATGTTTGATCGGATCGGCAGCGCCCCGGCCGCGCTCACAGTTCGCGCGATCGAAGACGGGCTCGGTCTTCCAGTAGGGCGCGGACCTTGGCGACGAATGCGGCGCCGGACGGGGCTTCGACCAATACGTCCGGGGGAACATCGACACCCAATTCTTCCTCGATGGCAAGCAACAATGCCATCGCAGTGACGGAATCTCCACCGAGGTCGAAGAAGGACAGTTCCAAATCGAGGTCGGTCGCGAGACAGGCGCGGCGCCACATATCGCCGATCGTCGAGTCGATGTCGCCGGGCAGGTCGCTACCTGTGGAGGGGACAGCGAGCTCGAGTGCGGCGCGGTCGATCTTGCCATTGTTGGTCAGTGGCATACGTTCCACGGCGACAATACTCGAAGGAACCATGTGGGATGGAAGGTACGGCCTGAGCCAATTGCGGACCTCGCGTCCGAAGCTCTGTTGATCGGCGGCCGGGGCCACCACGAATGCCACCAATCGACTGCCCGCCGAATGCCGGTGGGTGAGAACCACGGCTTCTTCGATAAGCGGGTGTTTCAGGAGCGCGGCCTCCACTTCGCCCGGCTCGATCCTATGTCCCAGGATTTTCACCTGGTTGTCCACGCGACCGCCGAATTCGAGATTGCCGTCGGGGAGCCATCGCGCCCTGTCGCCGCTGCGATACATTCTTTCGTACCCAGATTTATTGGCAAAGGGGTCGACAAGGAAGCGTTCTTCTGTCAGGTCGCTCCGGTCCAGGTATCCTACGGCGACTCCGAATCCGCTAATGTACAGTTCACCCCACGTCCCGGTGGGCAGAAGTTCACCGTGTTCTCCGAGTACATACAGCTTCGTGTTCGCTACCGGACGTCCGATGGGAATGGTTTCGGACTCGATCTCCTGACCGATGCCATCGTAGATCGTACAGGCGATCGTCGTCTCGGTCGGCCCATAGTTGTTTGTCCACGGAATTCCGACGCGCTCTGCCCACAGTCGGGAGTCGATGCCCATCGATACCTCGCCACCGAAGCTGACCGAACGTACTGTGTCGGGAACCACGATCGACGGATCGGCCGCCCACGCGTGCCAGTATGTCGCCGGAATATTTATGGTCGTCGAGCTCGCGCGCTCGGCCAATTCCAGTACTTCCCGGATCGACTGCATCGGGTGCGGGGGAAAGATCAGTGCGGCACCGGCGCACCAGGTAACGAACAGCTCACCGACCGACATGTCGAAGCTCAACGAGCCGAACTGCTGGCAGCGGTCGTCGGGGGAGAATCGACGTGCGTTGTCGGCGACGAAGTTGACTGCCGACCGATGGGTGACGACCACACCTTTCGGAGTGCCGGTCGATCCGGAGGTGTATATCACATACGCGATATCGCGTGTCGAACCGGACCGAGGGGGTGGGCCTGCGTCGACGGCGGATGGAAGGGGCAGCGAGTCCGCATCCAGCACCGCGGCCGTTCCCGTGGCTACGCTCGAATCCAGAGGCGCACGGCTCGACTGAATGATCACCCGGCAACCGGCGTCGTCGAGCATGAACTGGACTCGCGAAGTCGGGTAGTCCGGATCTATCGGTACATACGCCCCTCCCGCTTTCAGGACGGCGAGTATCGCCACCAGGCTCTCCACGTGGCGTTCGGCCACCACGGCGACACGGACGCCCGTACGTACGCCGAGTGCGATAAGCCGCCTCGCGAGGATGTTCGCCCGGCGATCGAGGTCGCCGTACGTGATCACAGAGCCGTCCTGGACGACCGCCGCGGAATTCGGCCGCTCACCGGCCTGGCGCTCGAACAATTCTTCTAGGCGTAGGTCAGGGCAGTCCCATTCTGTCGAATTCCACTCAACCTTCAGCTTTGCGACCTCCGCGGCACTCAGTACCGTGAGTTCGGAAATCCGACTGTCGGGAGCTTCCACAAGACCGCTGAGCAGGTTCGTGAAGTATCCGACAAGTCGGTTCGCGTCGTGCTCATCGAGCATCCGCGTGTTGTATTCGATGCAGAGGTCGACGATATCCGACCGGCCTATTGTCAGTCTCACTGCGCCCCGCGGCACGAAGTTCAGGGCTACGGGCTTCCGTAGGTGTGCTGATCGGTCGAACTCGATATCGGTGTCCTCATCACTCAGCACCTGCACGACGACCGAGTCGGTGTCGTGTGATCGTATGGGGCTGGGAAATTGCGTGGCCACTGCGGCTACCAGCATGCGGAATGTCGGATCATCGGACAGTTGAATCCGTGCGATACCGCTGGTGCCTTCACCTTGATCGACTGGGCGCGGTCCGGTTGTGTGAACCCACAGGGTTATATCGGAGACGTTGCCCACGCGGCAGATCAATGCGGCAAATGCGGATACCAGGGCGACATCCTCGCCGGTCGATTCTCCGAACGGCGCGATGGCCTGCCGGATATCGGACGGTATAGACAGGTCGATTCGTCGGTCGAAACGTGGGTTCGACGGAGCTCGCATGGTTCCCACGTCGGGAGCGGTGGTCGTTCTTTCTGATTCACTCATATCGAATACCTCGAGATTTTATCTCTGCTCGTGTCGGGGGTGTGTGAGGAGGAGTCGATGCCGTCAGATGCCGTCAGATTCCGACCGCGCACGTTTCGAGTTCGGCCAAGCTCTGCGCCGTGTACAGGTGGTCGACGTCCGCGCGCGGAGTCCTGGTGAGATGAATCGCGGTCAAACCAGCTGCCACGGCACCTGCCACATCGGTTTCGAAGTCGTCGCCGATCACCACAGGATTGGACAGCTGCCCACCGAACATCCCCACGGCTACCGCGAAGAAGTCGGCATGCGGCTTGCAGTGCCCGGGAGAGTCTCCGGCGAGTACGAATCGCACGAACGGCCGCAACCCGCAGTCGGTGACCTTGCGTTCCTGTACCGCTCTGGGACCGTTGGTCACCACGCCTACGGGGATGTCGTTGTCTCGGAGGGTCTCGAGGAACGGCAGTGCGTCAGGGAACAGTCGGTAGTTCCGATGGCAGGTCTCCAGGTAGTCGGCGAATACGCGGTCCAGTGCGGCCGCGGGCAGTGTCACACCGTACTCGGTCGCGAGGGCGGTCAAGCGCAATCTTCTGCTTTCGGGTAGGCCGTTCGTCTTGTAGGAATACTTCTTCTCCAATTCGAACCACAGCGTTATGGCCTCCTGCGATGGCGCGATGCCGATATCGGGCAGCCACTGCCGCAGCGCGCTTTCCACACTCGACGTCCAGTCCAGAACGGTGCCGTCCAAATCCACCAGGATCGCGTCGACGTCGGACAGTCGCCACTCGGACTCGGCTCGTACGCTCCGAATATCCATTGGTTTCTCCATCGGATGATATTTGTGAATGATTCCGCTGATTTCGATGCTTGCGGCAACGGCGTCCGAGTAGTTAGGATCGCCGAAGATGTTGTCGATCTAACCTCTGTACAGTCTCTAGAAATGGATTGACCGTGATCGATGTCCTCGTAGTCGTTGCGCATCCTGACGATATCGATTTCGGCGGTGCCGGTACCATTGCCAATTGGTCGGATGCCGGAGAGGTGATCAGTTACTGTTTGGTCACCGCGGGGGAGACCGGATCCGTCGATCCGAAAATTTCCGCCGTGCAACTGGCAGAGATCAGGATGGCGGAGCAGCGTGCTGCGGCGAATATCGTCGGTGTCGACGATATTCGCTTCCTGGGCTTTCCTGACGGCCTCGTCGCTCCCACGACGGACCTGCGTCGCGCGCTTGCCGGAACGGTTCGCGAGCTGAGGCCGCGTCGTATCGTGACGCACAGTCCGGTTCGTAACATTCGACGGGTGAAGGCCAGTCATCCGGACCATGTCGCGGTGGGTGAGGCCGTGATGTGTGCGGTGTATCCCGATGCGCGCAACCCCGGGGCCTTTCCCGAACTGCTCGAACAGAATCTCGCCCCCCATATCGTCGAAGAGGTGTGGTTGATGACGGGCCGAGACGCCGACACCTACGTCGACATCTCGGCCAACATGGACCGCAAGATCGCGGCCGTTCTCGCGCATCGGAGCCAGCACGAACACCCCGACAGTGTCGAGCCCTCACTGCGGCGTTGGGCGAGCACGATCGCCGCGGCGGGGCCCGATATCACCGGGGAATATGCCGAGTCCTTCCTGGTCGTGGATACGGCCTGATCGGCGCACGGCGCAAACAGACGCCCAGCGAGATCAATTGCCGTACAGAAAGTATCGCCCCGCGCGCTCCAACACCGCCGGTGCTGCCGCGTCGTGGTGGTTGACCACATTGACGTCCCGGAAGCACCGGGCGAGCCGGTTCGCTTCCATGATGGATGTCGATCCGGCCGCCGTGTACAGGGTGTTGACCGTGCGTACCGCATTGGCAGTGGCCGACGCGGTGGACAGCATTATCTTCGCGGTCAGCGACCTGTCGATCGGCTCGCGATGCTGTGCTGCGGCCCACAGTTCCCGCGTCGCTTCGCGCAGATAGGCCCATCCGCTGTCAACGAGTCCGTGTGCCTCGCCGACCTTTTCCTGAATGCTGTGCCGCGCGGCGATTACCTGATCACTGTTTCGTGAGCGCTTGCGCAGTGCGATCTCGGTGAAGACGGCGATGGCGTCACCGGCGATGCCGAGAGCCAGTGCCGCCAGGGGCGGATTGATGAAGTGCGCCATCGCGGGGCGGTACAGCGGTCCGTCGATCACGGTCCTCATCGGCGGTTCGATCACCCGATGACTCGGCACGAACGTTTCCGCGATCGCGAATTCGTGCGTGCCGCTACCCCGCATCCCGACGGCGTTCCACGTCTCGAGAACCGTGCATTCGGTCCGCGGAACCAAGAAGGTGTGCGGTCGGTCGCCCAGGACGGTCCGATCATCACCGGCGTCGGAGACCCTGGCCGAGGCGATGATCCAGGTTGCCTCCCGACATCCGCTGGCCAGTCGCCACTGCCCGGAAAGCAGATAGCCTCCCGTGACCGCCCGAGCTGTACCACCGTCGTGCAGGGAACCCGCGATGATGCCGCGGGGATCGCCGAACACCTCCTGCCCACCCTCGCGAGGCATCCGAGCCGCCAGCAGCGCCGAGTTGGCCCCCGCCATCAACGCCCAGGCGACCGAGCCATCGTGGCGGGCGACTTCTGCCACGATGGCGAGCATGGTCAGCGGGTGAACCTCGTATCCGCCGAGTTCGCGCGGCACCCACAGTCGATACAGTCCGGCGTCGCGGAGTGTATCGACGAGTGCCGGGGTGAGCCCTCGTTGCGTTTCGATTGTCTCCCGGCACTTCTGGATGACCGGGACGACCTCCGCCAGGACGGCCAGCCATTCGGCGGTGGCAGTGTCCGGATCGGCAGCAGCGGAAGCTGTTGGAAGAGCCACTGATTCAACGACCTCGCTCATGGCTGTACCCTTCTACGGAATCGTCTTTCGTCGATACCGTCTAGTGCTCGAAAAATATGCGCATAGATCGACCGATGCGAATGACTTCTGGAATGCACTTCAATTCATCGACTGCCGCAGAAAATTCTTTATCGGTTGTCGTGTGCGTAAGGAAGACGAGCTGGGCCGCGCCGTGGAGGGTGTCATGTTGTTCGAGAACTCGAATGGAGATTCCCCTGTTGGCGAGGATTCCGGATACCTTGGACAGCACACCGCGGTGGTCATCGACTTCCATTCTGAGGTAAAATGGTGAAGATATTCCTCGATTGTCGTCGACGGTTGCCTGTCCCTTTATCGGCACCATTCTGCTGACCCCGCGTGATCGATTCAGGGCGGCGTCGACGAGGTCTCCCATGAGAGCTGAGGCAGTTGGTCGGCGACCGGCTCCCTGGCCATAGAACATCAACTCGCCCGCGTCCTGCGCTTTGATGTACACCGCGTTATAGGTGTCGGAAACGGCCGCAAGCGGATGGTTCAGGGGAACCAGCGCTGGAAACACCTTGATCCGGATCAATGGCTCCGATTCATGGCCGTCGTGCACGGTCTCGGCGAAGCTGATCAGTTTGATCTCGTAGTTCAGGTGATGAGCGATCTCGATATCGATGCGTTCGATGCCGCTGATGCCCTCGTATTCCACATCATCGAGCGTGACGCCCCGGTTGAAGGCGAGCGAGGCGAGAATCGCCAGCTTGGCAGCCGAATCCGCGCCCTCGACGTCGGCCGCGGGGTTTGGCTCCGCATAGCCGTATGACTGGGCCAGTTCCAGTGCGCGGGCGTAGTCGATGTTGTCCCGCGACATGCGTGTCAGAATGTAGTTCGTAGTGCCATTGAGTATTCCGGCCAATTGGGTAATCGGTTCATCGAGCAAGGATTCCCTGAGCGGGCGGATAATCGGAACCGCAGCCACGGTCGCGGCCTCGAAGAGGAAGTCGACGCCGGACGCAGCGGCCTGGGCGTAGAGTTCGGCGCCCGCCGAGGCGACCAGCTCCTTGTTTCCGGTTACGACCGATTTACCTGCCCGCAGCGCGCGCAGTACGAGGTCGTGAGCGGCGGTGACTCCGCCGATCAATTCGACGACGATGTCGATGTCCGGGTCTTCCACGATCGCCGTGGCATTGTCGGTGAGTCGACGCGATGCGATATGAGCCGGTCTCGTCTTGCCGAGATCGGCGACGGCGATACGTGGCAGTGCCAATTCGATTCCGGTTTTATCGGCGAGCCTCGCCCGCCGATCGTCGAAAATTTGGACGAATTCGGTCCCGATGTTGCCGCAACCGACCAGACCCACGTTGAGGGTCTTCACATTATTCTCCTCGTCATTCAAGGGTGGTGTGATTTCGCGGGCGTCGACTCTTGCCCATCCGATGGGGTGCCCGCTTATTCGCTACCGGAGCCGTTCCTCTCCATCGGTGCGATCGAGTGCCGTATGGCCACGGTCATCCTGGCATCCCACACCGGGGGGAGCATACCGAGGCCCGGTCGGATGCGTCGACTCGGTGTCGAACCTGTCCCAGTGGGGAGGTAGCGACAGCACCGCAGGCCAATGCGGCTCCGGACGCCAACTCGCCCACCGCTCGGCGAATGGGCCTTCCTGTGCGGTGGCCATCGCGGTGATCGCGGGAATGTGGCGCGTCAAACGCGATTCGAGGTCGGCGGGCAACACGCCCTCGGTGACGGCGAATCGTAGCTCATCGAGGTCTTTGACCTCCACTTCGGCCGCGGGCGATATACGCAGATCGAGCATCCAGTCCATGTATTGCACTGTGTGGCTGCGCCATACGAAGGGACTCTGGAAGTTCACATACCAGCCGATGTGCTCACCGTGCGCATCCCAGCAGACCCAGACGGCGTAGGGAACGTGTGTGTCGAGGAACCACAGGGTGTTCAGCCGCCAGGTCCGGTCGAGATAGCCCCAGTCGAGGCCGCGGAGACACGCCACCGTTCGCTGTGCCCTCGACAGTTGGGCGGGCACATTCCGGGGCGCGTCCGGCGCACGCCAGGCCGAGCCGTTGGGCAGCCACAGCACCGCCGAGTGATCGGTGCTTTCCACCATCACGGCCGGGCGCGCCGACCAAACGCGCTCCTGCCAGATCTCTTGGACCAGCAGAGGCTGCCCGGGCTTCCATCGCCGCACGAATGTATCGGTCATCCGATTTCCAGCCGAGCGACGCGGCCGATCGGCCGGACAACCAGTTCGGCGACCACCGGCGCGGTGATTCGCTCGGCGATCTCCGCGCAGCCGAGATCCTCCGCGACCCGGTAGCCCAGGTGAGTGGCCAATTCGCTCAGCTCGGTCGTACGGAGTCCGGTGACGAACCGCTCGTTGTTTCGTTCGACACTGTCGAACATGCTGCGCGTCGCCCGGTCCTGCGCGGACCGGGTCATGTATCGCTCGTTCCAGTAATCCATGACGATCACCACCGTGCTGTGGAAGTAGTCCCGGACAGCAGCCAGGACGGCTGCGATATGTTCTCGCGACAGGTAATAGCTGACTCCGCACCAGTTCAGGAACACCGGAGCGTCCGGTCGCAATCCACCCGCGCGCAGTCCGTCGCCCAAGTCGTCGGAAGCCAGGTCGATCGGAACATAGTCCACCGAAGCCGCTCCGAAGCCGCGCATACGCTCGATCTTCAGTGCCTGGGTCGCGGGCAGATCGAATTCCACGGTTCGGGTTTCCCACGCCCAGTCGAGTCGGCGTGCGGCAAAGGTGTCGAATCCCGCACCGAGACAGACATATTGTCGGAAGCCGGCCGCGACGTAATCGCGCAGTCGATCCTCGGTGTATCGGCTGCGGAACAGCACATGCGGAGCCGCGGCGGACAGCGAGTACAGCCAGAATCGGATGCGGTCCGCCTCCGGACCCGCGAGTGATTCGTCATAGTTCGACACCGATCGCAGCACGCCGGCGACGAACCCCTCCCATTCCGCGTCGGTGAGTAGATGGCGAGCGACGACATCGCTGAACACGGGCTCTCGTTCGTGCTCGGTATGAAAGGCGCGGATGAAGGCGTCACCGAGGGCAGTGGAACTCGCCGAGGTGAGGGCAGGAGGTTTCAACAGCTCTTCTCCTCATCGACGCACTGCAGCAGAGCGCTGGTCGAAAATCCGGCCACGAACTTCGTTGCATGCCGAAACGGCTCGTCGTCCGGTACGCCCGCATAGTCGGCTCGCATCGCCAGCCGTCGGGCGAAGTAGTAGACCTGCCCGAACCGGACATCGGTTTCGATCTCTTCGGGATCGCACCAGATGCCGAGTCCGGCGAGTTCGGCTACGTACTCGCGCACAAGCGTTACGAATTCGACATCGTCAACCGTGTTGTTGACCAGCAGGAACGCCAGGTCGAGGGCTCCGCGGGCCCGGGTTGCCGCCTCCCAGTCGATCAGTGTCGGGATCGGGGCGTCGCCGTTGCCCGACATGACCAGGTTGCCCGGATGCAGGTCGCCGTGAACGAGGCAACACGGCTCGCGGACGAGCCGTGCCACGACGGCGGGCAGCGCCCACGTGACAGTTGATACGAGATCACCTGTCAGATAAGGTAATCCGCTCACAAGATCGCAACTGTCCGCGATGCGGAGCAGCGAATTCACGAGGAACCCGAGTCGGTCGGGATCGGATTCCCGGGGTAACCAGGTCCAAGACTCGGGGATATTCGCCCAGGTTGTGGCATGGCAGCGCGCCAGGGCACGCACCAGTTCCGGCAATGCGAATGCCCGCTGGGTGTCTCCGTTCGCGCTGTCGACGTCTTCCAGGACGAAATAGAAGGATTGATATGACGGGATCGCCCGCGCGTAGGCATAAAGGCGAGGCAGGCGAAATCCCATTGCCGGTCGCACGAAGCGGTAGCAGCCCGCTTCGACCGATGGCAGCCTGAACCTCTCCTTGAATTCGCGCAGACCCGGATGTACCGCAGGCGATTTGAGCACAATGGTCCGAACTCCCGCCTGCTCTATTCGATGCAGGCGAATGCGTCTCACCGAGGTGCTCGCGTCAAGGTCCATCCATTCTGCCGACGTGACTCCCGGAAAAAGCCCGGGCAGGCATTCGAGTAGCGATTCGGCGTCGGCTTGGGCGGGCAATCCGACTGCGAACGGCTCCTCTTGCGTCGCAGCGCATCGGGGCGATCCCGGCGTGATCACGGCTGGAGATATTGGTAGACGAGGACTGGATCGAAATCCATTACCGCTTCGACGATCTCGTCGAGATGTCCCGCGTCGTGCCTGGAGGTCGACTCGGCGACTACCGTGTGCACGGTGGCGTTCGTTCCCCAGATCGTGCCCGAGACCGGTCGTTCGAGAAAGGACTCGTCGAGTTGGTCGATGGCGGTCCTCAGTGCGGCCCGTCCCGCCAGCACGACGTCGAACACTTCCTCGATGTCGACTCCATCGAAGCCGCGCAGGATGGCTTCGTTGGCGGTATCGATATCGAATTCGTCACGTCCCCGCGCGCCTTCTTCGACGAGCCGGTGCAGGCGTTCGATCTGCACCGGAACCTGGGTTGCGGGATAGTAGCCTGCGAGATGGCAGATCGTGTCCCGGACCGTCCACTTCCCCTCGGTGACCAGAAGCGATCCGACCGCCGGTTCGACGCCGAACAGTTCTCGGACAAGGGTGATGCGCTGCACGGCGAGATCGATCTCCGCATGCAACGAGTTACGCAGGCCGCTTGCGGGCGGGCGGATCGCACGTTCGGTTTCGGTGCCGGTCATGATTTTGGCCACTCCAGTTCGAGATTGAGTTTTCCGATGTCGGAATCGAGACGGCGCCAAAGCATCCAATGGCGAGGACGGCTGGTAATTTCGTCCTCTGCCCACTGCTTCAGTGATCGGCCGTCCTGCGTCGGGGTGATACGGGTCAGGGTCAACGCCCATCGAGGTCGACCGTCCTCGCCGCTTCGCTGGATCGACCAGGCGAATACCGCGTCGAAATCGGCGACGAGCCGCATGGCAGGCGGGTCGGCCGCCGATCGCCGGTCCATCGGAACGATCGGCTCACCGTCCGCCCCGATATCGGCGAAGGTGACGAAGATCTTGCTGATGGCCTCGGCGGAGCGAGTCCGCTTGCCGAAGCCGTTGCCGGGGGTGATCCAAGTGGAGTTGCGTAGACCGTATTGCCCCATGACCGGCAGCATCTGCTCATGGACGAGGATGTGCAGTCCTATGCCGAGCATGTCGAGATGCACGAGTCCGAGCGTGTGCGCTTGCAGATGGACTCCCACCATCAGCGTGCGTTCCCCCGCAGCGTGCGCGGCGAACAGGTCGTCCAAGCCATACACGTCGAAGTGCCTGCGGCGCAATGGTTCCGGCCAAGCCAGATAGCATTGCTCATCGACGGCTTTGTCGATCCAGTGTTCGTACCATTCGGCCGCGAACTCCCGAGCTTCGCTCGGATCGGATGCGAACCCGGTCGCGAGAGCGGCTCGGCTGACGTGTTCCTCGGCTTGTTCGCGGATGCCCGCATAGTCCGAGGTCATTCGCGCGTGCTGTCGATCCCACGTCGAACGGGCGTCGACTGCGGTCGGGTCGTTCACAATCGGACCACCTCGACCAGCCGAGGCGCGCTCTGCCGTATCTGCGGGCGCGGCAGTTCACCGAGTTTCGCGACCTCCGCCGCGAGCTCCGATCCGGCCTCGCCCAGGTTGGGTCGCTTCAGGGCGTAGCGCAGGCTGTCCTGGACACTCCAATCGGCGAATCCGTCGCGTTCCAGTTGAACCGCGCACCGAGCCGCGGCGACGACCTCGTGCGGGCCGCCGAAATCGGCTGCCATGCGTAGCCCCAGCTGAACGTACGGCAGCGACGTGTCGGTGAGATGCTCGCGCATCGGGGTGATGTCCCCGCTGCCCGCCAACAACACATCCTGGACGTCGCACAGCACGCTGTGTTTGCGAGCGACCTGTGCAAAGGCTCGTTCGATACGGTCATCGAGCTCATCGAGAACCGCGTCGTCGACCGTGCGGCCCCCCGCCGAACGCCAGGCGTCGAGAGTCGCTTTGAACAGTGCGATCACCCCCAGCTGTGATGGATGATCTCGATCGGGATGTGCCAAGCGGGACATGCGGGACGCCAATTCCCGGTCGGTGGTCGCGATCGCTTCGAGGGCGACCTGGCGCACGGTCGAGTCGTCGGGCATGACGTAGCGAAGCAGGTCGAGTGCCCGACCGCTGCCGTCAGGCAGCGGATAGCGGACGGTAGTGACCTCGTGCTGACCGGACTTGGTGAGTTCGATTCCGGGCGCCGCCTTCACCAACGGGTGTACAGCGACCGAGATACCTGTGCCATAGGTCAGGAAGTCGAGCAGGCCGTTCATCATGTCACCCAGTTCGTTCTCTCGCAGCAGCGGATAGAACGGAATCGCGGTAACCCGAATATGCAGACCGGTGTCGTGTCCGATCTTCGGGGCCTCGAGCACATGGTCGAAGTTGTAGCGGTTGGCGAACTTTCCGATCTGCCGAGCCACTCGCTCGACCGGCGACTCCAACCCGAGCAGCATCGCTCGAAAGCCCGTCGCGCGCAGATCGAACATGATGTCGGCGTCGACCTCCATCGGTACGGTCGACACGTAGAAGATGCGGCCCTGTGTCGGCCGGTTCTCCCGCAGCGCTTCTATAAGGTTCTCGACGTGCTTCCTCCGCAAGAGGAAGTCGTCGTCCTCGAAGATGTACATCTGCAAGTCGGGGTATACCTCGGCGGCGCGGTTCATCGCCTGGACCGCCTCGTCACCTCGATAGAAGTAGAGCTGTTCACCCCACTGCGTCAGTTGGCAGAATTGGCATGCGCGCGGGCAGCTTCCGAACACGGTCATCATCTTGATCGAGTTGGGACGGTGCACATAGTTGGACAGACTCAGTGCCGTTCTCGGACGGGCTGCGGACTGTTCGGTGCGAGCATCGTCGACAAGTTCGAGAGGGATGTTCAGGTCATCCGGCGCACACACATCGATGATATTGGCTGCCGTCCAGTATTTGCTGTTCATCTCCATCAAGGAGACATCGAGCCCACCGGAGAACGTCCGTCGCTCGTATTCGCCCAACTTGACGACCGGGGTGTCGAAAACCGTGAAGGAATCCGCCGTCGGATCGACGACATGGAGATTGGGTATTTCCTTGAACAGTTCGTAGCTGCTGCGCCGATCGGACGGCCCGGTGTAGGGCGAGGAGAAGATCATATCAGCTTCGCTGGTCTCCCCATGCGGGCCGACAACGACATCGACTGGCGTGAACTCCAGGTACTCGCGCCGGCAGAAATACGCGCTGTATCCCGCGCCGACGAGGCGGGGGCCGTGGCCGCCATCTGTCGCGTACGCCCTACATTTGTCGGCCAGGAAGTACATCGACTCGATTTCGGTTTGGGTGAAAAAGTTCGATGTCGAGAACAGGAATTGCACACGGCGATTCAATTCGGCGAGCGCCGCGTCGCAGGCTTCGAACTCCGGCGCGCCGAGTTCGAGATTGAATGCCCGGACCTCGACGCCCAGCAGCGCAAGCCAGGACGCCACGTAGAACGAGCCGATCGGTGGCTGGACACCGAGAAGCTTGCGCGACCGGTTGCCGACGGTGCCGCCCCGCACAGGATATTGCCCGCCCACATTGGGTACGAACAACGCAGCCGGACCGCCGGGCAGCGGGGACCGGTCTATCGAGTAGATGGTGCCGTCGGCCACCGTTCCTGCCAGTAGATTCGCGAGGACTCGGGAAAAAGTTCGCCGTCCCGTTTTGTCCAGGGCGGTGAGCGCCTTGCGCACCTGCTCGGGTAACAGTGCGGGATGATCGAGGACATCCAGCGGCAATACCGACAACGCACGTCCCACCATGTAGCGCTGCTCGGTCGAGAGCGATGCGAAGCCGTGTGAGCCGATCACCGGCCCGAGTATTTCGATCTCGCTCGCAAGCGTCTCTGATGGGAGGACGTCGGCAATACCATTCGTGTACATGAAACTCCTAGTGACTCGCGGCTGTTGGTCGGTAATGTCTTATACGCGTTGGTATTTCGAGCCATACCACTCGTTGAAATCGGCGATCAGGTGGCGGAGACTTTCTTCTCCGGGATGTGTGCGCCAATCCCAGCCCGTCGTCGATCCGAATGACTCCGCAAGGAGTTTCTTCAGCCGTAACTTCCCGATCGACCGAGACGAGGAGTCCGGGTCGTAATAGACGTACTCCGAATTCAGTGATGTGTCCCGCGGCGCGTGCACGTAGATGTAGGGCCTGCGGCCGATCTTCCGGCACACGTCCGAGTGCCCGAGAACCTCTGCACACTGGTAGTTCTCGCTGAGCACGGCATGGATGTCGACCGGTCCGGGCAGTGCGCAGATATGCGGATGGAACCAGTAGTCCTCATCCGGGAATCTAGATTCATGGCCACCGCCGCGCCCGTGTTCGTAGAACACAGGATCCGCGCGGTACACATCGACATAAAATTCGTCGACTATCGACTTGAGTAGTCGAAGTTCGTCCAGCCAGGCAGGCTCTATATCGTTCATGCAGCGCAGACGGACCGGCTCATCTTGACAGACGTGCGTCATGATCGTCAGAAAACCCGTGCGAATCTGACCGCGCGGTGCAAGCAAATAGAAGTGTTCGGTTGTCAACAGAAGTTGTCCTGGGTGAATGGCGGCAGGAAAACAGAACAAGCACCGTATTCCATTCTTGCTGCCCAGTACCGACAACAGTTTTCCATTGCCTGACTGCGTTCGATCCCTCGCCATCGGGTCGGACTGCTCGAAGCGCAACAAATTTCCCCCAAATCAAACCGGATCCGCGAACTGTCTACGAAGAGAAATAGACGAGGCGGAAACTCCCCATGTAAATTCGACACACGCAACCCGCGGATATGACAACCGTGCGTAGGTCGGAAAATTCCGGGCGCGTTTCAATACAACGAAGGTTCGGTGTGTTCACCGTGTGTGCGCAATATGACATATGCGCGCGGCATCAGCCCTTGCAGCGTAGCGCTGTCTCCTCGCTGCGTAGCCGTTTCATCGGATATCCATGGCGATTTCAGAGACTCTCTCGAGGGTAAAGCACGACGGATTCAGATTCGACCGCCGCCATTCGCATTCAAGAGATGGCAGGCGAATCGAGGTTTCGATTTCCCCCATAAAGGCCCGATCGGTCCGGGCTTTTCAATTGAGGTGTAGAGATCGGTCGCTTCACAAAACCATCTGGACATTCGGTTGTCAAGGGGGCAATCGGCGGCTCAGGACGCTCTATCGTCCGATAAAAATCTTCTATGACATCAAAGCCGGGTCGTGAGCTATCGTCGTCGAGATGGATAGCGATGGGGGCGGCCGCTGTGCGGTCGGAATTGAGCTGCGGCGATCCGACGGTGAAGGGGAATCTGTGCAGGGCAATCCTGATTCGTGTTCGTGTATCGAGCCTGTTGTGCTATTCGCTCGCGGACTGTGCAAAACGTTCGGCAAGCGCGAAGCTGTTCGCGGTATCGATATAACGGTTCGGCAGGGCGAAGCGTTCGGGCTTCTCGGGCCGAATGGCGCAGGCAAGTCCTCGACTATGCGGATGGTGGGTTGCGTCTCGCCCCGCTCCGCGGGCGATCTCACGGTGTTGGGCATGGATCCGGATGTCGATGGAGCGCGTATCAGGGCCAAGATCGGTGTGGTACCGCAGGTCGACAACCTGGACGTCGCGCTCACCGTACGCCAGAACCTCGAGGTGTACGGAAGGTTGTTCGGCCTGGGCAGAGCCCATGTGCGCGCGAAGGTCGCGGAGCTGCTGGAGTTCGTGCAACTCGCCCACCGCGGCGACGACGCGGTGGAATCTCTGTCCGGTGGCATGAAGCGTCGGTTGGTTATCGCGCGCGCGCTGGTCAACGATCCAGAACTTCTGCTACTGGACGAACCGACAGCCGGTCTCGACCCGCAAGCTCGACACTTGTTGTGGGACCAGCTGTTCCGGCTGAAGCAGTCGGGTGTGACGTTGATCGTCACGACACACTACCTGGACGAGGCCGAGCAACTGTGCGACAACCTCGCCGTCATGGACAACGGCAAGATTGTGGCCGAGGGCGCGCCCGCCGACCTGATCGCCCGCTACTCCACCCGTGAGGTACTGGAGCTGCGCTTGTCCCCGGCCGACAGGGAGGCAGCGTTCGGCTCGGTGAAGGACCTGACCGCAAGAATCGAACAACTCCCCGATCGCCTGTTGCTCTACGCGGACAACGGCGAGACGACGTTGGCTGCGGTACGCGATCGTGGTGTGCGAACAGCAGCAAGTCTGGTTCGCAGAAGCACTCTCGAAGATGTCTTCCTACACCTCACCGGACGGAGTTTGACGGACTGATGGCACCCGTTCCGCTGAACCCGGAGACTTCCGCGACGGCCTCATCGCCAAGACCGGCTGTACACCCCGTATTCGGAGTGTGGCTCGTGGTCGAAGGGTACTGGGCATCATATCGACGTAGTTGGCGAAGCAGCGCGGCCGCAGGGCTACTCCAACCGGTATTACTCCTGCTGGCCTTCGGACTGGGCTACGGATCGCATGTTCGGCCGGGTGAATCCACTTGGTGGCTGCCATATTCCGTGTATCTGGCGCCGGCCCTTCTCGCGGCCGCGGCAGTCCAGACTGCCGCAGTCGAGTCGACCTTCCCCGTGCTCGCGGCGTTCAAGTGGGAGAGAACATATCAAAGGATCGTGACGACTCCCATTACGCCGGACCAAGTTCTGGCCGGTCAGCTGGTGTGGATCGCCGCGCGAATCCTACTGTCGGGAGCGGTGTTTCTGACTGTTGCCTGTCTGCTCGGGATGATTCGTGACACATGGGTGCTCGTTTCGCTGCTGCTCAGCGTTCTCTGCGGAATCGCGTTCGCTGCACCACTTGTCGCGTACGCGGCGAGCCTCACCAGCGAGGGGCAGGAGTTCAATGCCGTGTTCCGCTTCGTGGTCACTCCGATGATGCTGTTCTCGGGCACCTTCTTCCCACTCGCCCTCCTTCCGTCGTCGGTGCGGTGGATCGCATGGGTCACGCCGCTGTGGCACGGCACCGAGCTGGCTCGCGGCGCGGCACTCGGCGTATTGCCGGTATGGCCCGCGCTCGGGCACACCGCCTACCTGGTCGCGATGGCCGTCGCCGGCGTGCTCGTAGCGCGCCGACGGTTCGCGCGTCGCCTTGCCGAGTCCTAGTGGTTCCTTCTCGAAGAAGCGGGTGTTCGATATTTCATGACATATGTGTCGGTTGCCACGAAGGCGTTGTTTCAGGGACGCGGCACGCGAGTTCTCGTCCTTCTGGAGCGGGTACTTCTCGCTAGCCGGAATCAGTGGACGGCGCTGTTGTCGGGATTCTTCGAGCCGGTGTTCTTTCTGATCGCATTCCGGTGGGGTTTGGGCGGGCAGGCCACCAGCGTGGCAGGTTCGGATGGCCATTCGGTCGATTATTCTTCGTATATAGCCCCTGCACTGCTGGCCGCCTCCGCGATGAACGGCGCTGTACAGTACGCGACGTTCAATATCTTCTTCAAGCTCAAGCATTCCAGGCTCTACCAGGCGTTCTTGGCCACGCCGCTGGAACCGGGCGAGATCGTCGCGAGCGAAGTTTCGTGGGCGGCAGTCCGTGGGGGTAGCTATGCTGTCGGATTCCTTGCGGTGATGTACGCGATCGGTGCCACCACGTCGCCGTGGGCACTGCTGGTTATCCCTGCGGGAGTTCTGACCGCTCTCGGATTCGCCGCAGCGGGTATGGCTGCCACCACGTTCGTACGTTCTCCACAGGACTTCGACATCATCCGTGTCGTGTTGCTCGGAATGTTCTTGTTTTCGGCGACCTTCTATCCGCTGTCCGTCTACCCGCAACCGGTCCGGCTTCTGGTCGAATACACACCCCTTTGTCAGGCAACGGAAATGATGCGTTCCTTGACTACCGGCTCGATAAGCTGGAGCTTGCTAGGCGCGGTGGTGTACTTCATCGTATTGATCGTGCTCGGCGTAACCGCGGCGACCCATCGACTACGCGGACTACTGTTGTCGTGACGGTCTCCACCCGGACGTGAGTGAGAGCGCGGATCGGCACCGGCGGGGGTCGGTGGCGCAGTCGCCGGGACCGCTGAGGCACTCGCACCGCAGTCCCTACACCTCGACGGTGTCGACGTGCGGTGTGGCCCTCACCGCGAAGTGACGTACAACGGGGTCCGCTGTTCCCGGCCTTCAACGGCAGACTGGCATGTGCCCCCGGTGACTACTCGCGGGCCGAATCGCCGCACCATGCGGTTCGCCGGTTCCTCGACCGGTTGCCGGGAGGACCCAGCTCACCGGGGGCAGTCGGGAATCTCCTGCGAGGTGACGGGCACCGTGGGGACGGTGGTGCCGGACGGTTTCGGGGGGCAGAGGCGGACTACATCGGGGTCGCGTCCGGTGAGGTTGCCGGCGTTGTCGAAAATGATCGGGCCACCCGCACCCTGCACGAACTGGTCGGGTCCGGAGAAGCCGCTGATGGTGGTGTTGACCTGGCTGCGTTGCACGGGAGCGTTGGCGGGCAGTTGCTGGAGGGCGGCGTGGATCGTGGTCAGCGCGTCGTAGGCGTTGACGGCCCAGCCGTCGCCGACATGGTCCTTGTCGAAACCCGCGTCGATGAACGCCTGCTCGAACCGCGCCCAGTTGTCGGTGCCGTCGTCCGTGCCGCGCGCGCCCGCGACCAGAGTGAACAGGACCCGGATCCGGCCCTCGGCGAAGCTGCGCGAACCGAGGCCGTCGAGCCGGAGTTCCTCGAGTGCCGCGTCGACTTCGGCGGTGCGCAGGCGGTTGCCGTCGGAGGTGCTGACCACCGTGATCGACTTCGCCGCGCACTGGCCGCTGGCGTACGCCTCGTCCAGGCTGGACAGCAGTCTGCCGAGGTCGCGGCCGCGGGCGATGTAGGCGATCCGCACGTCCTGGTTAAGGGCGCAGACCCGGCGGGCGGTTTGGAGTACGGTACTCGGCTCCTCGGTGTCGAATTTGACTTCGATGAGACCGCCGTCATACCGGCGCTGCAATAGCGGCAGCGCGGTGCAGGTGTAGGGGTCGGAGCCGCCGACCGGCACCATGATGAAATCCGGGCGGGGCACCACTGCGCCGATCCGCTCGATCTGGACCGCGACCCGGAATCCGACGCGGTAGTAGTAGTCCTTGCCGATGCCGCCCGCGTAGGAGCGGTCGCATCGCTCGAAATCCGGGCGGTCGGCGCGCGAGCCGTTCTGGTCGAAACCCTCCGCCGTGACCACATCGGAGACCATCGGAATCTTCGCCGCCGCCAGCAGATTCGCGATCTCGGCGGTGCTCTCGTGGCTCAGTCCGATCCCGGCGACGGCGACCACCTCGTCGCGCTCGGCCAGTTCCCGCGCCACCGCGATCGGGTCCCCGTCGTCGTCGTAGTCGCCGACCTCACCCACCAGCAGACGGATCGGATGCAGGCAGCCGGTGTCGTTGGCGCGGCGCTGGCCCGCGGCCATACCTTCCAGTTCGTGCACGGCGCGACTGCCTGCCAGCTCGTCCGACATGGTGAGCAGCACACCGACGGTCACCGGCTTCCCGCCCGCGCAGTGCTTCTCGGCCGACTTGTTCTGCTCATCGATCACCCCCATCACATGCGTGAACGCGTCGAGGCCGAAAGCGTAGGGTCCGTCGGACAATCCGACGCACCGGTCGCCCACCTGCCATGCCTCGGTGCTCGGCCCGCCCTCGTTGCAGGTGAACAGCCGGTGCCGCCAATCACGGGTGAGATAGCCCGCGCTCGCGCCTGCCACGAGCAGCACCACGAGCGCGATCCGTACCCAGTCGGTCCACGAATGCGGCGCCGGACGAGTGTGTTTGGGGACGATCCCCAGCCAGAACCGGGATGCCACGATGAAACTCCTTCTGCCGGAACGTCAGTGGTATCGCTGGGCGCGAGCGCGATACCGCGCGGCGCGCAGCAGGAACGGGTCGCCGCCGACGGCCGTGTTCGCCAGGCGCTCGTAACTGCGCGCGGCCCGCATGCACAGGGTCGCTTCCACGTCCTCGGACACCGCGCGCAGATCGGCGTCGACCGTCGGCACGACGGCGATGAGCATCGCGATGTCGTCGGCGGGTGTGGGCCTGTCGCGGCCGTCATCGATGAGGTCGCGGTCGCGATCGCGCGGGTCGGGGGTGGCGACGATAGCGTCGAACATCGCGAGCCAGCGCACGTCCTCGAGCCTCGGCAACTCGTCGGCGAGTGCGGTGACGACAGCGCCGCGGCCGTTCAACAGCCTCTCGTAGTAGAGCCTGCCGGTGCGGTCGTCCGCGGAGACGGCGGCGAGCAGCTCGCCGAACACCCTTTCCCAGCCGAGCAGCGGGTCGTTTCGCACGGCCAGCAGACGTAGGCCGAGCAGCCGCACCAATGACGGGAGCCGCGCGGCGTCCTCCCGGCCGGTCCACAGGGTGCGCGAGGTGAGCAGCGGGGACTCGGCCGCGATATCGGTGTGCAGCCGGGTGACGACGGCGCGCGCCGCGCCTCGGTCGCGGGCAGCCGAGGCGGTGATAATGGCGCTGGTCAGTAGGTCAGGTGCTTCGCGGTGCGGGGTCAGCGCCCGGACGAAGACGCGCAGCAGATGTTCTTCGACGGACTTCCCGCGCTCGGGGCCGGGGCGGCGCAGTAGTTCGTCGAACCGCGTCCGCACCGTGCTGTCGTCGCGCAACTCACCCAGCAGGTAGGACGTCGTCGCCGGATGGCCGTGGGTGAGGCGGTGGATCTCGGCGCCGAGGCCGATGTATTCGATCGGGTCGACGGCCTTGGCCATGATGCCGACATCGGATTCGGGCAGGTCGGCAAGCCGTACCGTCAGCCACGGCGCGGTGACCTCGGTCACGCGCGCGGGGTTGACCGGCTCGGTCCACTCCTCGGGCGCGCCGATCTGGCCCGCGAGTTCGGTGATCAGCGTGCCGGAACTGGTGGTGATCACGGTCAGCGGATCGGTCGGCCCCCGGCCGGTGGCGGCCAGCGCGCGGCGCACCCGCAGCAGGGAGCCGGTGAACGACACCGTCGCGGGCGCGTCGCCGTCATCGAGCAGAACAAGGACATTCGAGGTGCGCCCCGCGACCTTCGCGGCGCTGTGGCGCAGGTCCGCGAGCAGTGCGCCGATCAGTACGTCGTCGACGCCCTGCCGCACGGCGCGGTCGGGGCTGCGCGACTTGAGGCTCAGTTCGATCAGTACCCGCTCGGGGTCGGCGTGCAACTGCTGGTCCTGGTGGCCGAACCACGGCACCGCCGGTCCCCAAGTGAGGCGGTTGACCAGGCGCCCTTGGGAGAGGCGGTGGATGACGATGTCGGCGGCGCGGTCCAGGACCGCCGAGGCGATGTCGTCGGGTACCTGGAAGTTGGCCGCCTGCGTGCCGCCAAGGGCGGCCAGGGTGCGGATGAACTCGAACAGCACGGTGCGGTTCCTGTGGCGGTTCAGCAGAGTTCGCAACTGCACGCGTTGCGTACCGTCGGCGGCGCCGTCGAAGTCGGCGCTGATGGCGATCTGCGCGACCAGGACCCGGGGAAAGGCGATCGTGTAGCCGGGAATGCCCTGGCTGAGCCCGAGCAGGATCGAGGCGAGCAGCGGTCGCGCCGGATCGTCGTCGTCAACGGGACGTTCCAGGGGATGGATCAGCACGGTCGGGGTGCTGCGCCGCCAGGTGCCGCGCAAGCGTTCCCACACCGTGGTCGGCGGCGGCCACCACGTGGCCAGCGCCCGCTCCAGGATCGACGTCCGGCCCGAGCCGCCGCAACCCTCCAGCACCAGAACGGGTTTCACCGGAACGTCGGTATCGTCGACCGGCACCTCGACCAAACGGTCGATGAGCTCGAGAACATCGGTGCGCCCCACGAACACCAGGCCACTCTCCCCTCGTACGGGCGCCAAGAGTAGCAATGGGCGAGCGGCCGCGACAACGCTTGGAATACAAGTGACACACTGTTATTCGGGTGTTCACGCCTCCGGTCTCGGTGGCCGCCGGCTTACCGCTGCCGCGCGGTGTCACTCGTCCAGCGTTCGGCGCCGCACACCCGATGCGCGAGTGAAGTTCGAGCCGACCCGAGTTGAGCGCGGGGGTGCCAGTATGGGCTGCATGACTCAGGTCCCGGAAAACCTTGCGGCTTCCGCCGATTCCGTCCAGGCAAACGACTACGACAGCTTCGCCGAGGCGTACGCGGCCGAGAACGAGACCAGCCTCTACAACGCGTACTACGAACAGCCCGCGATGCTCGGACTCGCCGGTGACGTGGCAGGCAGGCGGATTCTCGACGCCGGATGCGGCTCGGGCCCGACCTCCGCGGCATTGCGCGATCGTGGAGCGATTGTTACCGGCATCGACTCGAGTGCCAGGATGCTGGAGCTGGCTCGACGGCGACTCGGTGCCGACGTGGATCTGCGGGTCGCCGACCTGGCAGAGCCCTTGCCCTTCGCCGATGGAGTGTTCGACGACGTCGTCGCATCCTTGGTGCTGCACTATCTGAAAGACTGGGGACCGACGCTCAGCGAGCTGCGGCGGGTGCTGACCTCCGGCGGACGATTGCTCGTCTCGGTCGATCATCCCTTCGTGGCCTACGGTTTTCAGCAGCTGGCCGGGCGCAGTCCGAACTATTTCGATACCTACGACTGGACCTTCGACTGGACGTTGGGCGGCCGGCCTGTCCCGATGAGGTTCTGGGTCCGGCCGTTGCACGCGATGACCGACGCATTCACCGCGGCGGGCTTTCGGATCTCCGTCATCAGCGAGCCGCAGCCGGTGCCGGTCGCGAGTGAGCTGTTCCCCGAGCAGTATCGCGCCCTCACCACCGGTCCCAGCTTCTTGTTCTTCGTCCTCGAGGCCGTGTGACCGTGGGGGCTTCGGGCACCGGCGTCATCGTGGCAGAGGTTCGTGTCGGTGCGCGCGTCGGTAGGTCGAGCCGTTCTCGGGTTGGTCGTCGACGTCGGTGAGGGTGAAGTAGTTCTCCTCTTCCTGAAGGAAGTGCAATCGCAGCAGGGTATGCAAACCGTAGAGGCAGGCGAGTAGGTCATCGATCTGCTCGTCTGCTATAGCGCCCGCGGTGTGGGCGCGGTCGAGGTGGGCGCCGATGCGGGTGGTGAGCCGTTGGATCTCGGCGTGGGCGCGGCTCATCGTGGCGGTGGCCTCGGTGCTGCCGAGTGGGCCGACCAGTGCGGGATAGAGCAGGGTTTCCTCGGCAAGTTCGTGGGGTAGCAGATCGGTAACCAAGAAGTGGTGGGCGTCCTCGACCGCCGCCAATGCCGCGGGATCGTTGGCGGTGGCGAGCCGGTCGGCGGCGGTGCGCAACAGCGTGAGCATCTCACGCAGGGTCTCGTGCTCGTCCGCGAAGCGGTGCAGCAATTGTTCTGTCGCCGCGGCCACTTCGGTGC
Organism: Nocardia arizonensis; assembly: GCF_001310275.1. GTDB lineage: Bacteria > Actinomycetota > Actinomycetes > Mycobacteriales > Mycobacteriaceae > Nocardia > Nocardia arizonensis. The sequence continues at coordinate 121,263 of NZ_LGYZ01000083.1, read as the reverse complement.
GAGCGGCCGGATTGCCGCGCAGCGCGCGCAGGGCGTTGAGGATCACCGCCATGTCGATGCCCTCTTGCAGCAGCGCCCCGGCGGCGGGCGGGAGCAGTCCGGCAGCGGCCACGACCATCGCCAGCAACGACAATCCCATCCCGACGACAGCGCTTTGCACGGCTATACGGCGTGACCAGCGGGCGGTGTCCATGGCGTCGGCGAGCCGGTCGAGCCGGTCGGTGGTGAGCACGATGTCGGCGGCCTCCGAAGAAGCGGTGGACCCGCGTGCGCCCATCGCCACACCGACGGTCGCGGCGGCCAAGGCGGGAGCGTCGTTGACGCCGTCGCCGACCATGACCGTCACCGCGCGCTCGCGCTCGCGACGGACGGCGGCGACCTTGTCGGCGGGACTCTGCCCGGCATACACCTCGTCGAGACCGAGCACGGCGGCGACCTCGCGGGCCGGTTCGAGTCGATCACCGGTCAGCATCACCAGTCGGTTCAACCCCGCCTCGCGCAGCCTTCGTATCGTGCGCGGCGCGTGGCGCCGCAGCGGATCGCGCAGCAGGACCGCCCCGACGAGTTCCTCGTCGACGACGATCCACGCGATCGCCGCGGAGTCCAGCCGCGCTCGGCTGTCCACCGCGCGCGCCCACTCGGATCCGGTCGCCGTGTCCGGGAGTTTGCCCACCTGGACGTGGCGGCCGTCGACGGAGCCGGAAATCCCGCGACCAGGCTGTTCGACCACAGCGGTGGGCAGTGTGAGCGCCGAGTCGCGGGCCAGCGCCTCGGTGACGATCGCCTCGGCCAGCACGTGCGGCGACAACTGATCCACCGACGCGGCCAGCCGCAACGCCTCGGCGGCGTCCTGGCCGGGCGCGGCGATCACCTCGACCACGGCGGGTCTGCCCGCGGTGAGAGTGCCGGTCTTGTCCATGACGAGAGTCGTCGCGTGACCGAGGTTCTCCAGCGCGCCGCCGCTGCGGATGACGACCCCCAGACGGGAGGCCCGCGACAGCCCCGACACGATCGCCACCGGGGCAGCCAGCAAAAGCGGACACGGGGTGGCCACCACCAGCACCGCGACCGCGCGCACCAGCGAACCGCTCAACAACCACGCCCCTCCCGCCACCAGCAGCGTCAAGGGCAGAAACCAGGCCGCGTACCTGTCGGCCAACCGCACCACGGGCGCGTTCTCCGCGCCGGCTTCCTGAGCCAGCCGCACGATTCCGGCGTAGGTGCTCTCGGCCGCGGTCGCGGTCGCGCGAATTTCGAAGGAGGTTCCCGCGTTGACGACACCGCTGCGCACAAGTTCCCCGATACCGCGCTCGACCTGCAACGGCTCTCCGGTGAGGACCGACTCGTCCAAGACGGCCACCGCGTCGAGAACCCGCCCGTCGACCGGCACCACCTCACCGGGTGCCACCACCAGCACATCATCGACGGCGACCTCGTCCAATGCGATCACGCTCACCTCGGCGCCGATACGGCGGCGAGCCGAGCGCGGCGCGTGCTCGAGCAAGGCACGCAGATCGCGCGACGCGCGTCGCTCGGCCGCCGCGTCCAGTGCGCGACCGGTCGCCAACATCACCGCGATCAGCGCACCGGCGAGGTACTCGTGCACCAGTAACGTGCCCACCAGCGACAACACCGCGATCAAATCCACCCCGGCCCTACCCCGCAGCAACGCGGCGACCATCCACCACACGGCGGGCACGACCGCCGCCGCCGTCGCCGCGATCCAGCAGACCTCTGCCGCCCCGTGCAGCCCGAACGGCCACATGATCAGTCCAAGCAGCAACGCGAATACAGTCACCGCGACGAGCGCGGGCTCCACCCATCCGGCGACCCGTTTCGACCACCGCCCGATCATCGAATTCGTGCCGACCACACCCGCTCCTTCCCGAACCAGCCCCTGCCGACGAGCGGATTCAACACCCCAGAAAACCCGATCCGGGCATCTCGGGACAGGGCCGCAATTCCCGAACCCGGATGCCATTCGCCCCGGCAATACCAGTGGGCGCACGTACTGCATGACCGGCTGCGCGCCTTGTCGGCAGCCGGACCGCCGGAGGTCGGCGGGCGATCAGCATGCGTTCGATGTGCCCTCCGATGGAGGGAACCCTCGGCTGTGCTGGTCAATCGCAGGGATTGCCCACACTTGAATCCGTGGAATGAGGTTTGCCGATCGTGTTGTGCCACAACGTGAGCACGCATCGGGCCAAGCGCCGGTGAAGGAGTGGGCGCAGGACGTCGGCGTTGCGAACGCGCGGGCCGAGCGGGAATGCTGACGATTTCGCGGCGCAGTTCGGAAGTTCCACGGCCGGTGCGGGGTGACGCAACTGATCGACGACCTCCCGTGCTGGGATGGGGTGAATAGCGTCCAGTGCCGCCGAGGCTAACCCTATGTCGATGGTCGCACGATCAGTTCTAGATAGTGTCGCCTCATGTCGGCGAGAATCGCTTTGCAATCGACTCGGCAGGACTACGGCGCCACATCGGCGCCGGATCTGGTCAATCGTACGTTGACTGCGGTTGACCCGGGCCGGTTGTGGGTGGCGATGCGATGCGGATTCCCACCTGGCTTACTCCCACCCGTCCTCGGCCGAATCGCTGTCGGCGGCGTCCGCTTGCCCCGACTCTCGTTCGCCGCCCCGCCGTGGGTCCACGACCGTCGGTGTCGTCCATTGCGTGCGCCAACTCGTCCATGCCGCGGCGGCCGCCCGTTCGGCAACCATCCGACTCCATTCCCACACGTCGCCCCCTCGTCCGTCACTCCAGGAGTCAACTCGTCTCGGCCGCGGCCGGGCAACCGTCGCGGGTGTCCCGATCTGTCCCACTTACGGTCGGCCGCGCGAACGAAAACTCACGCCCGGTGCATGTTTCGTGGGCCTTTCCTCGCGACCGGGTGTCGCGATCTCGTGGTTGGCGCACGAGACGCATTCCGGCCGAGGTGATTTGTGGAACAATTCGGCGAAGGTTCGATGTCACCTGATTGGGGGATCCGATGGCGCGTCGTGTGGTGCTGTCGTTCGCGGCGATGGCGTTCGCGATTCTCGCGGGCTCGCTGACAGGCTGCGGCGGCGGTGACTCGCAGCCCGATCCGGCGCGCTTCACGACAACGGCCGACGCGGACACCGGAGTGCGGGTGATTCCGTCGACGGCGCCGATCTCGTCGGGCCGCACCCGCACGGGAGCGGGAATCAACTCGACGCCGCCCACGACGACGACCACCACCACCACGACCCCGCCCGTCAGATCCTCGAGCAGATGACGGGGACTTCTTCGAACCGACCGGGTTCGGCGGGATTTCGGCTCGCGTTGTCGGGCGTGGGAGCCATCGCCTCGCAGGCGGTGGTAGTCACCGCGGTGCTGTACTACTTCGGGCTGATCTACACCCGAACCTGGTACGCGCACTTCGGAGTCGACGCGGGCATGCTCGGCTATACCACCCCCGACTACGTGCTGCGTAGCGTCGGCGGCGCCTACTGGCCCGCGGTGATGGCTCTGCTCGGGGTACTCGCGCTGTTCGGTTTGCGCGGAGTGCCTCTCGCCGTCGCCGTACGCCTGCGCCGACCACGTCGAGTCCTGCGTGTCTGGGCCGCGACGGTTCTGGTCACCGGGGCGCTGCTCGAGGGTGCGGTCGCGGCCGGGATCGTCCTGCGCGACGGCCTTCCCTCGGTGATGAGCTTGTACCTGCCGGTCATGCTGGTGATCGGCGTCGCGCTCATTGGTTACGCGATCGCGCTTCGCACCGCGTACCCTTCCCTGCTCGGTATTCGCGCGCGATCGGCCTCCGCCACGAGGGCCATGTGGTTTCCGATCATGGTTCTGCTGGTACTCGGATTTCTCGGCACCCTGTGGGGTGTCGGCTCCTATGCCGAGCACCGCGGCGCGCGAGATGCCGAAACCATGGAGGCCGACTCGTTCAGTGCCCGACCGGTGGTTCTGCTGCTGAGCGTGGACCGGCTCGGAATCGAAGGCGGCGGTTCCCGAGTCGACGAGATCACTGTCCCGGGCGAGAAATATCGCTACGTGTACAGCGGGCTTCTCCTGTTCGCCCGCACACCCGATCGGTATTTCCTTGTTCCGCACCAATGGAAAGCCAAACGCGACCGCGTCTTCGTCGTGGGCGTCAGCGATTCGATTCGCATCGATCTCGCCGAGCACCCCTGACGGATTCTCCGTCCGCCCGCACCGTTGCCGCCCTCCGATCATGTCGGGTCCGTGCGAATCGGTTCGCCGGCTTCCACCGTGCGGTCGGTGCCGCCCGGGGATCACGCGCCCGCGCACGGGTCAGCGCATCGCGACCAGTTTGAGCGGGGTGTCGAGAAGTGCGTCGACGGCCTCGTCCCAGGTCGCGGTGACCGTGGTGACGACGGAGGGATCGAAGGCGCCCGCGGCGACGAGGTCGAGGACGTGCGGAATGGCCGGGCGCGCGTGGGCACGGCCGGTGTGGAAGGTGCAGCAGCGTGAATACATCTGGAACAGCGGCAGTTCCACGTCGCGTAGTTGCACGCTGACGCTGGTGCACCAGCCGTCACCCGCGGTGGCGGCGACCGCCGCGCGCAGTGCCTTCGCCCCGCCCGCGGCCTCCACCGTGATGGGAAAGCGCCCGACCCTGGTATCGGGCGAACCCTCGACCGCCTCGACGCCCAGCTTCTGCGCGATCTCGAGCCGCTCGGGTGAATCATCCAGGTAGACAACGCGTTCCGAGCCGAGCGCGGCGGCGAGTCCGGCGGCGTAGAGGCCGATGGACTTGGCCGCCTGCCCACCGAGCACCAGCACCTCCGCACCCGGATCGGCCGCGAGTTGCGGTGCGACGGAACGGTAGGCGTCCGGAATATTGTCGCTGGCGCTGGCGACGACGGCCGGGTCGATCCCCGCGGGCACCGGGACGAGCATGGCGTCGGCGTGCGGGATCAGGGTCAGATCGGCCCATAGCCCGCCCCAGTCGAGACCTCCGATGGAACCGAGTCCGAAGCTCGACAGCGGCGGATGGCTCGCGCAGTTGGCGGTGCGCCCGCGCGCACAGGATGCGCAGACGCCGCAGGAGATCTGGAACGGCACGATGACCCGGTCGCCGACCGAGACCGTGCGTACGTCCTCGCCGATCGCGACGACCTCGGCCACACCCTCGTGTCCGAACGGGTAGGGGCCAGGCAGCGGGAACGTTCCGCGCAGCACCGCGGGATCGATATCGCAGGTGGCCAGGGCAACCGGGCGGACCAGCGCTTGGCCGGGGGTGGTGATGACGGGTTCGTCGGCTTCCTCCCAGGCGAGTGCGCCCGGTCCGGTCAGCATCAATCGCTTCATGCCCTCAGTCTCGCTAGAACGTTCTTTCTAGTCAAGGGGCTTCGATCTCGGACAGGGTGAGTCGCAGCAGTCGTTCCATCCCGTCGGCCACGGTGCGCAGCGGGGCGTCGGACTGCCGCACCCGCGCCAGGATCGTGGCCCCCTCGTAGGCCGCGACCACCGTCGTCGCGAGTTCCAGCGCTCGCGACGACGGCACACCGAGTTCGGTCAACAATCCCGCGAAGGCTCGTTCCATCATTTCGAATGCCGCCACGCAGGCCCCGCGAACCGCCTCGACATCGCTGCCGCCGTCGAGTGCGGGAGTGCCAACCGGACAACCTTCGGTGAAATCCGATCCGGTCAGCTTGGCGGCCATGAACTCGAACATGGTCGAGGTCGTCGCGAATACGTCCCGGGGAGCCTGCGCGATCAACCGACCCGACAGCACGCCGGTGCCGGTGATGGCGGCGATGGCGATCTCCTCCTTCCCGCCGGGGAAGTGGTGGTAGATCGAGCCGTATGGCAGACCCGCCGCCTCGCTCAACTTCTTGAGACCGAATCCGTGATATCCGTGTCGGGCCAGCAGACCCGCCGCCGCCACCTCGATCCGTCGCCGTGATTGCGAAACCATGCACTCGATTCTCGTCCTCTAGGGTTTCGGCACGGCCATACGGGATCTACGATTCGGCTGTGCCGAGAATGTTGGCGATCGCGGCTGCCGCGGCCATCCTGCTTACGGTCGCCTGCGGGCCCTCCGGGGCGGATGCCGCCGACGACGAATCACGCACCCTCGATCACGGCGGGACGCAACGCCGCTACTTGATCCACCATCCCGAGAACCGCACGGGCGCCGCGGTGCCCGCGGTACTGGTCTTCCACGGCGGCGGTGGCACCGCCCGGAATCTGGCCGACCGCAGCGGATTCGACCGACTCTCCGACACGGGCGGTTTCGTCGCGGTGTATCCGGAGGGCATCGACCGCTCCTGGAACGACGGGCGCGGCGGCGACACAGCCGCGGGCGCGGCGGGCGTCGACGACATCGGATTCGTCTCGGCGCTCATCGACCGGTTGATCGCCACCGACAATGTCGATCCGGCCCGGATCTACGTGACCGGAATGTCCAACGGCGCCATGTTCACCCAGTATCTCGGCTGTCATCTCGGCGCCAGGATCGCCGCGATCGCGCCGGTCGCCGGACTGCTGCCGGTCGCGGCGCAACCGCTGTGCGCGCCGGGCCGTCCGATGCCGGTACTCCAGATCCATGGCACCGGCGACCCGATCACGCCCTACGACGGCGGCTTCGTGCGCACCAGTTCGGGGCACAACGGCCGCCCCGGCACCACGCCCATGCTGTCGGTGCAAGCCGACCAAGCGGTGTGGCGGGCCGCGAACAACTGCGCCGCGCCGGTGACCACCGCGCTGCCGCCGGTCGCCGACGACGGCACCTCGGTCACGGTCCGTACGGCGGCCTGCCCGGGCAATGCCGAGGTCGTCCTCTACACGGTCACCAATGGCGGACACACCTGGCCGGGTGGCGACCAGTATCTGCCGGAGGCCCTGATCGGCAAGGTCAGCAGGCAATTCGACGCCTCGGAAGTCATCTGGCGATTCTTCGCCGCCCACTGACCGCCGGAATCGGCGACTGATTCCATTCGGCAGGTCCTCGTGACGGCGCGGACCGCCGCCGAAGTACGGGCGGGTACCTGGGCTGTGCCGGGCCGGGGAAGTATGCGACACTGGTTTGCCGCCGGGTTTGGTAAGGCTTGGTTTAGTGGGATCGGAGTGCGTGTGATAGAGCGTGCGTCGGCCTCCGATGCGCCGTCGGTGGCCGCACAATTGTTCGGCAGCGGGCTCATCGGAGTGCGGGAAGGGCTGGAGACCGGGATCGTGGTCATGATCCTGGTCGCTTTCCTGGTGAAGTCGCAGCGCCGTGACGCGTTGAAGTGGGTCGCGGCGGGTGTCGGTGCCGCCGTGGCGATGGTGGCGGCGGTGTTCGCGGCCATCCACTACGGCACCTCGACGGTGACCGGTGTCGCGGCCGAGCTGATCGCCGGACTGGCCTCGCTGGCCGCGGTGGTGATCGTGACGTGGATGGTGCTGTGGATGCGCACGGCGTCGCGGTCGATCTCCGGCGAGTTGAAGGCGGGGCTGACCCGGGCGCTCGATATCGGTCCGCTGGCGGTGCTGAGCCTGTCTTTCCTGGCCGTGGGGCGCGAGGGTGTGGAAACCGCGCTGCTCATGGTCGGGTACGCGGAGAACGCTTCGGGGAGTCAGTGGCCGCTGATCGGCCTGTTGGGCGGAATCGCGGTTGCCGCGGCGCTGACCGTGGCGATGTATTTCGGTGCGGTGCGCGTCGATTTCTCGGTCTTCTTCCGCTACACGGGCGTGCTGTTGATCGTGGTGGCGGCAGGCATCCTGGCCTACGGCATCAGGGCTTTGCAGACCGCGGACTGGCTGCCCGGCCTGTCACGCCACGCGTTCGACATCTCGTCGTGGTTCTCGATGTCGAGTTGGTACGGCACCGTCGCACAGGGCATCTTCAACTTCCGCGCCGACCCGACCGTGCTTCAGGCGACCGCCTGGGCCGTATACGTCGTGGTGGTGCTGACGCTGTTCCTCCGTCCCGTCGCCGCGCGATCGGCCAAGGGAAATCCAGCGTCGACGAATATCGCGTCGGCGTCGTAGTCATCGAAAGGTCCACTGTCCGTGCGTACTCCACTTGTCCCGTTAGCCGCAGCGGTGTCGCTGCCGTTGGCGCTGATGGCATGTACCAGCAAATCCGAGGCGACCGGTGAGATCGCGGTGACCGCCGACGACTCCACCTGCACGGTCGCCGCCGATTCGGCCGAGACCGGTACGGTGACCTTCCGTATCACCAACAACGGCACCAAGGTCACCGAGTTCTACTTCTACGGTGGCGGCGATCGGGTCCTCGGGGAGATCGAGAACATCGGACCGGGCCTCACCCGCCAGTTGATCGTGTCCGTGCCCGATCCCGGCACGTACCAGACCGCGTGCAAACCGGGCATGGTCGGTGACGGTATCCGCCACGATTTCACCGTCTCCGGTCAGGCGCGCACGCGTGACGAGTCCGGCAAGCTCGCCGAGGCGGGCGCGGGCTATAAGCGGTATCTGGTGAGTCAGGTGACCGCGTTGCAGGAGACCGCGAAGACGTTCGTCTCGTCGATCAAGTCCGGGGATGTCGAGTCGGCGAAGAAGCAGTACCCGATGACCCGTACCTATTACGAACGCATCGAACCGGTGGCCGAGAGCTTCCCCGACAACCTGGATCCGCGGCTGGATCTCCGTGAGGCCGACCTCGCCCCTGGCGACGCCTGGACCGGGTTCCACCGCTTGGAGAAGGACCTGTGGGTCCAGGGTTTGCAGCCGGACACCAACCGCATCGCCGATCAACTGCTCGCCGATATCGCGGAATTGGTGACAGGGGTGAGCGCCGCGGATTACACGGTGGACCCGGTGCAGATGGCCGGTGGCGCGCAGACGTTGTTGGACGAGATCGCGCGCACGAAGATCACCGGTGAGGAGGACATCTTCTCGCATACCGATCTGTGGGATTTCCAGGCCAATGTGGATGGTTCGCAGGCGGCGATCGCGAGTCTGCGTCCGATTCTGGATGAACGCAATGCCGATCTCGGGACCCAGATCGACCGGCGCTTCGCCGAACTCGACACCGAATTGGCGAAATACCGGCAGGGTGACGGGCATGTCGCGTACGACACCGTCACCGCGGATCAGCGGGTCGCGTTGTCGCGTCGTATCGACGCGTTGTCGGCCGTCGTGAGTCAGGTGCAGGGCGTTGTCGCAGGAGCGTAATGATTCCGACCGTTCGGTCCGTGGCGGCATCTCGCGACGCGGACTGATCGGGTCGGCCGGAGTAGGTGTCGTGGCGGCGGGCGCGGGTGTGCTCGCCGGACGGGTGACGGCGAACGCGGCCGCCGTGTCGCAGGTGGTGCCCTTCCGCGCGGACCATCAAGCGGGCATACTCACCCCGGTTCAGGATCGGCTGCACTTCGCGGCCTTCGACGTGCACACCGAATCCCGCGCCGAACTGGTCGAGTTGTTGAGGACGTGGACCGCGATGGCCGAACGCATGACCGCGGGGCACGAGGCGGTCGCCGACGGTGCGATCGGTGCGGGTGCGTACACACCGCCGACCGATACCGGTGAGGCACTGGACCTTTCGCCGTCGCGGTTGACGTTGACGATCGGTTTCGGGCCATCGCTGTTCACCACGGCGGACGGTCGTGACCGGTTCGGGATCGCGGCCCGCAAACCCACCGCCCTGGCCGATCTGCCGAAATTCACCGGCGACGCGCTCGAACCCGCGCGCAGCGGCGGCGATATCGCCATCCAAGCCTGCGCCGACGATCCGCAGGTGGCGGTGCACGCGGTTCGCAACCTGGCCCGGGTCGGGTTCGGGGCGGTGTCGGTGCGCTGGTCCCAACTCGGATTCGGCCGCACCTCTTCCACCTCCACGAGTCAGGTCACACCGCGGAATCTGCTCGGGTTCAAGGACGGAACGCGCAATATCAAAGCCGAGGACCGCTCGGCGGTCGACGAATTCGTGTGGGTCGCACCGGGGGACGACCAGCCGTGGATGGCGGGTGGGTCCTATCTGGTGACCCGCCGTATTCGGATGCTCATCGAACCATGGGACCGCACCACCCTGCACGAACAGGAGCGGGTGATCGGACGGGCCAAGGGCAGCGGCGCTCCGCTGGGCGGGCGCGACGAATTCGACGATCTCGACCTGCAATCCGCGGGGCCGTCCGGTCCGCTGGTCGACCGTGACGCGCATGTGCGGCTCGCCTCGCGCGAGGAACTCGGCGGTGTCCAGATCCTGCGCCGCGGCTACAACTTCACCGATGGTTCCGACGGATTCGGCCATCTGGACGCGGGTCTGTTCTTCATCGCCTACTGCCGCAATCCGCAGACCCAGTTCGTGCCCATGCAAACCAACCTCGCCCGCAACGACGCACTCAACGAATACATCAAACACGTCGGATCGGCGGTGTTCGCGGTGCCGCCGGGGTTGCGGCAGCAGGACTTCTGGGGTTCGACGCTGTTCGCGGACTGACCGCGCCGCTCATTCGTGCGGGGGCTCGCCGGTGATCATGTGATCGGCGTGCGCGAGCCCCTCGCGGACGAGCCGGGTGACATGGCCGCCGTGCAGGCGGTAGATGATCCGGCGACCCTCGCGGCGGGTGTCGACCAGACCGGTGAAGCGCAACTTGGCCAGATGCTGGCTCACTGCCGTGCGCGAGGCGCCGCAGGCGTCCACGAGCGCGGTCACGTCGGCTTCGCCGTGGGTCAGCAGCCACAGGATGTGCAGGCGGGTGGGGTCGGCGAGCATCTGGAACATGCCGGTCGCCGCGTCCAGGTGCGCCGGATCGGGGGAGACACGGTGGGTGAGGCTGGCCGCGGTGGGCGCGGACTCGTCGGCGCGCTGGGCCATGTTCGACACCACTTTCCTCGGGCCGTCGTCACGGTCACGCGACGGTGTCGTCATCGAACCGCGATGGCCGCCGCGGCTGGTCGGTGCGCGGGCCACAGCCGCGCGGCGGTCAGTGCGGCCAGTGTAGCCAACCCGGTGAGGGTCGCCGTGGCGACCGGGTGACCGATATGCGCGCCTATCCATCCGGCAATGGGGTAGGTGATCAGGAAACAGGCGTGCGAGAGCGAGAACTGGGCGGTGAACACCGCGCGCCGCTCGGATTCGTCGGTGGCCTCGCGCAGCAGGCGCGCCGAAGGGGTGTTGATCATCGACGTGCCCGCGCCGAGTGCCGTCCACGTCAGTCCGAGCACCACCCGGCTCGTCGCCGGTGCGGGAGCGACGGCCAGCAGCGCGGTGGTCGCTGTCAAGGCCGATGGGACGACCGCGCATCCGGCGAGCAGCAGGCTCCGGTCGGAGACCATCGTCAGCAGATGCGGCACCAGGAGGGCGACCAGCATCGATCCCGCGCCGAAACAGCCGAGGGCCGCCGCCACCCCGATATCGGCGGCGCCGAGCAGATCATGCACGTAGACGACGGTATTCACCAACACCGGCGCGGTGCCCGCCGCGACCACGAGATTCATCGCGAGCAGCGCGCGCAACTCCGGTCGCGCGGTCATCGCCTTGGCGCCCGCCAGAATCCGGTCGGTGAGCGCCCCTGAGCTCGGCGACGGGACGGCGGGCAGCGGTGTCGCGGTGACCAGCAGCGCCGAGCCAAGGAATCCGGCGACGGTGCCGAGGAAGAGTCCGTGATAGCTGATCACGGTGAGCAGCACCGCCGCGGCCAGCGGTGATAGCACGGCCTCCAGGTCGTAGGCCAGGCGCGACAGCGATAGTGCGCGGGTGTAGCGGTCCCGCTCGGGCAGCAGCGAGGGGATCACCGACTGGAAGGCGGGGGTGAAGGTGGCCGAGGCGGCCTGGAGCACGAAGACGAGCGCGTATATCTGCCAGGCGTGCCCGACGAACGGCAGCGCGAGCGCGACGCAGGCGCGCACGGCGTCGGCGGTGATCAGCACCGCGCGGCGCGGGACTCGGTCGGTGACCGCCGCGACCACCGGCGCCACCGCGACATAGGCGACCATCTTGATCGCCAGCGCCGTCCCCAGGACCACGCCAGCGTCCGCGCCCGCCAGGTCGTAGGCCAGCAGGCCCAGTGCGACGGTCAGCAGACCGGTCCCGAGCAGTGCCACCACCTGAGCGGTGAACAATCGTCGGAATTCCCGTTGCCTCAGCACCTCGAGCACGACCCGAACTCCTCACCTCGACGGCCCGGCTCGACTATACACTTTATGTGCGCACGTGTGCACATAAAGTAACCCTCCGGCGGGCCGGGGTGGGCGCGAAAGCCTGCGCGGTGGGGGCTCTTCGTGTTTGAATGCGGCGCGGCAGTGCGGAATTCGGGTGGGAACGATGGATGTCGAACTGATCTTGGAGGGGTTCACCCATCGGTCTCTGTTACGCCAGGCGCCCGCGGTCATCGTCCACCCCGCGTTCTTCGTGGCGCACCGCATTCGGCCGTGGACCATTGCCACGCTCGAGTTCGGGAAGAAGCGGCGTCGAGCCTGGCTGGTTCCGGCGTCGGCGGATCTGCTCTGCGCGTGGGAGCGGGTGAGTTGGTCTGGCAGCGTGTGGATTTCCATCGGACTCGCCGAGCGGATGGGGATCGAACCCGCCGATACCGGCGTCGAGGTGCGGCTGTGCGTCGAGGCCGCCACGGCGCGGGTGCAGCCCGCGCGCATCGACAACTTCCTCGAGACCGACCAGATAGTCTTGGATGCCGCGGCCAGGAAGCGGATGACGCGCCGGGTGCTGTTGGTGTCGGAATCGCGGACGATGATCGTGCGTCCGGTGGGGCGTCGTCGGTCGCGGCGGCAGGCCGTCGGTCGTATCCGGCTGAACTTCCACGCGAGGATGCTGCTCGGGATCGTGCCGGGGGCGGTCACCGATCGGCAATACGTCCAGATGTCGCCGTATCGACCGGTCGGTGCACCGGTGTCGATCCGCCGGATGATACGTCGGGCGGTGGCCGCGGTTCCGCGGCTGCCGCTGCTGGTGCTCGAGTACGTGGCGCGGGCACTGCTCGGTGCGCCGCGGGTGGCGCTGGCCATCGAGGAATCCGGCACGAGCGACGACCCGCACGGGCTCGCCAGAATTCCCAAGGATGCCTTGGACCTGCTCGGAATCGAAAGCGGTGACAAGGTTTTCGTGTACTGGGGCAGGCGAAGGGTGCTGGTTCGCGCATGCAGCTACGACAAGGAGGCGTCGGACCATCTGCCGGACACGCGCATCATCGACTGGACGCCGACGGCTCGAAGCGCGCGCGTGGAATTCGCCAGCCGCATCGCGCTACCCGCCAAATTCCGCACCCGTTTGGGAGCGCCGCGCAACGGCGTCGTCGTCCTGCGGCGCTCGCTGAATTCCCGATTACGGCGCAAACTCATCGCACTGACCATTCCGGTGCTGGCCGTCACGCTGAGTATACTGAAACTCGATCTCGACCCCGTGATCGCGGCCGGAATTGTCGCGGCGGTATTGTTCTGCACGCTCATCGGCGAAAGGATGAGTTCCCCGTCGTGGCGTGCGTGGCCGTAGTCTTGTAATATTCCGCATTATGGATCGACGCACGGCGGATCTCGAACATCGCGCCATATTCGAGGAATGGTCGCGGCTGCGGGGGAAGGTCGCCAGAAGTCTGGAACGCGCGGCTGCGCTCGCGGATGCGCTGGAACTGGAGAAGAAACTGCGGTCGGTGGCCGTGCTCGGCGTTGTCGGGTCGAAAGGAAAAGGAACAGCCGCGATCTATGCGTCCGCGACGGCGGCCGCGGGCGGGCATACGGTGGGGACGATAACGAGTCCGGGGGTCACCGACAATATCGACCGGGTGCGCATCGACGGCAGAATTCTCGATCCGGTGGTATACCGGGAAATGCTGGAGACGGTACTGGCGGCGCGCCGGAAATTGCCGAGGGCGCGGCCGGACACCGGATATCTGTCGCCAAGCGGGCTGTACCTGCTCGCCGGTCTGCGCACCCTGGTCGACCGGGGCTGCGACGTCGTGGTGGCGGAGGCGGGCATCGGCGGCAAGAGCGATGAGCTGTCGCTGCTCGACCTGGACGCGGTCCTGCTCACGCAGGTGTTCTCCGAGCACACCGAAGTACTCGGCCCCACGCTGATCGATATCGCGCGCGACAAACTCGGCGTCGTCTCGGCACGGACGAAATGCGTGATCAGCCTGCCGCAGGTCGAGGTCGTGCGTCGGGAGGTCGAGACGGCGGTCGCGCGGGTCGACGCGGAATTGATCTGGATCGATCCGGGCGCCGACAGCGATTCCTTCGACTTCTATCCGCCGGGATTCAGCCGCCGCAACGCGGTGGCGGGCGTGCGCGCCGGGGTGGAGCTGTGCTCGATCATCGACGGTCAGGAAATCGATCGCACCGTACTGGAACGAACGCTGAAGACCGTGAACTATCCGGGGCGATTGTCCGAGCACACCTACGGTGACGCCACGGTGATCATCGATTCGGCGATCTCACGGGACGGCCTGGTGTCCGCGCTGATCTTCGCGCGGTCGCGTTTCGGGAAGATTCCGGACAAAATCCTGGTCTCGGTGCCGAGCAACAAGGATTTCGACGGTTTCGTCCACGAACTCGGCGGTGTCGAGGCCGCGAGATATTTCGTGAACATGCGTGGGTCGCATCTGCCGTATCCCGACCGCACCGAGTGGCCGTGGGAGTGGATCGATGACGACGCGCTGCCCGAGGTGCTGCGAACGGGCACCGTCCTCGTGGTCGGCACCGTCACCTATTCGGGCGCGGTACTGCGCATCATCGGCGCCGACACCGCCGAGGTCTTCACCCCGCGGCGGTAGGCGGGGTCCGGCAGTCGGCGAACTTGCGGATACTGCTCGCGAGGCGGCGCAGGAAGTCCGCGGACCGCTGTGGATGGTCTGCGGGATCGCGCACCCGCAGTGCCATTTCGACCTGGATCGCGTCGGCGGGCGTGCGCGTCTGCACGTGGGAGGTCACGGTGTAGTGCGGCGCCGCCGAGAACGGTTCATTGAGGGAGACCTCGTAGGGGCGGAGGCTGTCGACCAGCCATTCGGCGAATTCGCCGGTGTCGGCGGCGGGTTCGGGGCCCAAACCGACGCATACGTCGACCCCGTGCGCGTTCGACATGCCGTGCAGGTCGATCACCAAGGTCTCGGGCGTGCACAGGCGATCCAGCGCCTGCCGGAAGGGGTCGTCGCGTTCGTCCCAGGTGGTCCAGTCCGGGATGGGGCCGGTGGGGATGATCGCCGTGGCGTCGAGGCCGAGGTGCAGGAGTTCGGCGCAGGCTCCGGTCCAGCGATCGGCGGGTTTCTTGCGCCCGTCACGGAAATGGTGCAGCGCGTGCGGTGCGGTGACAATAATGTCCCTCGAACCATTCAGGACGTCTATCGCGGACGGCGATTGCGCACCGTAGTAATTGTTCGCCCGGTACTTCTGCTCGCGATCCTCCCACGAGTACGCGAGCTCTTCGTCGTCAATCGCGAATAGATCGATCATTCGGACATCGTATCATCTTATCGCCGCGAGCGAGTTGTCGCGATTTATCTATTGTTGCCGAGTAATTGTTTCGCGAATTCACGCGAAATGGTGATTCTATTCCGCGGAGCGAAAATTGCAGCGCTTCGCCCGTCGCGCATCACGACCGGAACTCCTGGGCTTTGGTCTTGGCCCCTTGCACCATCAGATGCCAGGCGTTGGGGTCGCCACGCACAACCGCGGCGGCCATGTCCTTCATCTGTTCGTAGCTGGCGTGCGGTGGAATCGGCGGCACCTCGGGATCACAGCGGATATCGAGCAACACCGGCCCGTCGGCGGTCAACGCGTAGTCCCAGGCGGGACCGATCGCTCCCGCATCCGCGACGGCCACCGATTCCAGGCCCATGTCACGAGCGAGGTCGGCGTAGGAGACATCGGGCAGGCTCTGCGATTCCTCGAATTTCGGTGCGCCGCCCATCGCGCGCAGTTCCCAGGTGACCTGGTTGAGGTCGTTGTTGTGGAAGACGCAGACGATGAGCCTGCGATCGTCCCACAGGTGCTGGTAGCGCGCGATCGTCATGAGTTCGGCCAAGCCGTTCATCTGCATGGCGCCGTCACCGACGAGAGCGACTACGGGCAGGTCGGGGTGGGCGAATTTCGCGCCGATGGCATACGGCACGCCGGGGCCCATGGTCGCCAGCGTGCCCGACAGCGACCCTCGCATCTCGCCGCGCATGCGCAGGCAGCGGGCATACCAGTTGGTGGACGACCCGGAGTCGGCGGTGACGATGGCATTGTCGGGAATCCGCTGGGACAGCTCCCAGACGATCCGCATCGGGTTGATGGGGTCGGCGTCGAGCATCGACTGCCGTTCGACGGTCTTCCACCAGCGTTCGACGTTCTTCTCGATACCGTGCCGCCAGGATCGGTCCTGCTTGTGGTTCACCATCGGGATCATCGCCCGCAGGGTCGCCTCGGCGTCTCCCACGAGATTGACCTCGGTGGGATAACGCATGCCGATCCGTGTTCCGTCGATATCGATCTGCACCGCCCGTGCCTGGTCGAGATCGGGCAGGAACTGGGTGTAGGGGAAGTTGGAGCCGACGATGAGCAGAGTGTCGCAGTCGCGCATCATCTCGTAGCTTGGTCGGCTGCCGAGTAATCCGATCGGGCCTGTGACGAAGGGGAGTTCGTCGGAGAGCACGTCCTTGCCCAATAGCGCCTTGGCGACACCCGCGCCGGTCAGTTCGGCGATCTCCACGACCTCGGCGGCGGCCGTTCGAGCGCCCTGACCGATGAGCACCGCCACCTTCGACCCGGCGTTGAGCACTTCGGCGGCGTGGCGGATGCCATCGTCGGGCGCGACGGTGACGGTCTCGGGAAGCGAGGGTGGACTCGAGGGCATCTGCTTGAACTCGTGCCGCGGCGGCTCGTACTTCTCTTCCTGGAGATCGGCGGGAATGATCACCGCGGTGGGTGAGCGCCGTGATATCGCGGTGCGGAACGCGCGATCGATGGCGTTGGGTAGTTGGCTGGAGACGTTGACCTCCACCAGGTAGTCCGCGGCGACGTCCTTGTACAGCGATTGCAGGTCGACCTCCTGCTGGTAGCTGCCGCCCATGGCGCTGCGCGCGGTCTGACCGACGATCGCGACCACCGGCACGTGGTCGAGTTTGGCGTCGTAGAGCCCGTTGAGCAGGTGGATCGCGCCGGGGCCCGATGTCGCCGTGCACACGCCGACGCGCCCGCTGAACTTCGCGTAGCCGGTCGCTTGGAAGGCGGCCATCTCCTCGTGGCGTGCCTGGACGAACCGCGGGCAAGTGTCGGCTCGGCCGAAGGCGGCGACGAGGCCGTTGATGCCGTCGCCCGGATAGCCGAACACCTCCCGCACTCCCCATTCACGCAGGCGTTGCAGAATATGATCCGAGACTTGCGCGGCGGCCATGGAATCTCCTCGCTGTGCTCATCGGCGGGTGCCTCGGTCGCTCTACCCAACGCTTCGACACTCAATCCGGCGCGCGGAGTTCCCGGCGCACAGGCTCTTTCGGCACGCGGCGGGCGACGCTTCGAAGCGGCCGCGGTCGCTCGCGACGGATCCGGCGTACGCCCCGAGCCGCGGCCGAAATCGTCCGAGGCGTTCATCGAAGAGACAGGACTCGGAGTTCAGTGGCGCAAGGCGGTGTCGGGCATTGCGACGGCCGGCGGTACGAGCCTCGGAGTGTGGGTATGGAACGCGCCGAAGAGGGTGCGAACCGGAAACGGCCGGATTTGAAGGCGAAACTGCGCCGAGGGATACCGGAGGTCAGCGACGGAGTGATGCGTGTTCGCCATGACGAGCCCGGCCACACCGATGGGGTCGGCACCGCGGCACTACGGGCTGGTGATCCGAGCCGACGATCACGGTATCGTGGCCGGAGACCGCCGGGCGGGTAACGGTGTCGTCACCGACCGGCCGCAAGTTGTGCTCATCGATTTCGAACTCGGCTGCGGCCGTCCTCGCCATGAGGCAACCTCGTTCGAGGAAGCGTTCACGATCGCGCGCACACCGGTCCGCGTCCCGGCTGTGCAGCCTGTTCGGGAGGATCCGGCTGTTTCGGTGGACGGCACGGCATAACCCGCTGCGCGCAGGTCCGGGTACGGCTGGGAGAGTTCTGTCGAACCCGGCGCGCCCGGTGCGCGGCGGCTCGGATACCGCGCACGCCCGTGCGGGGCTACTGTGGCCGCATTGTCGCGGCCGGCTCCGCAGACTGATTCTTGTTCGTAAGACCGACGGAGGAACCTACCAAATATGTGTGGCATCGTGGGGATGACCTCACCCGAGAACACCGTGACCGGGCAGACCGCCGACCAACTGGCGGTGCTGGAGTACCGCGGCTACGACTCGTGGGGCCTGGCCTGCCTCACCGACGACACCCTTGCCGTGGTCAAGGACACCGGATCTATCGGCAAAGCGCTGCGAGAGGGACGGTTGAGCGGGCTTCCCGACGCTTCCCTGGCGTTGGGGCACACCCGATGGGCCACCCACGGCGGCGTCACCGCCGCCAACGCACATCCGCACCTGTCCTACGACCGTACGGTGGCCGTCGTGCACAACGGCGTCATCGAGAACCATCTGCAACTGCGCCGCGATCTGGAAGCCGACGGCGTGACATTCGCCAGCGACACCGACTCCGAGGTCGCCGCGCACCTCATCGCCCGCCACCTCGAACGCGGCGCCTCGATGCGCGATGCCATCGCCGCCACCACCGCCGCGCTGTCGGGCGAGTACGCGCTCGCGGTGATCAGCGTCACCGAACCGGACACCGTGTGGGGGGCGAAACACAAGAGCCCCCTCGTCGTCGCCTTCAACGGACAGCGAGGCATTCTGGCCTCCGACCAGATGGCGCTCGACGGCGTCAGCAGCGATGTCCTGTTCCTCGATGACGGCGACATCGTCGCCTGTCGCGCCGATTCCGCGCGGGTGTACGCGTCGACCGACGGGTCCGTGCAGCCGGTGACGCGAGCGTTCACCCGCCTGGCCGGTCGACAGGAACGCGCCGACAAGGGCCAGTACCCCCACTGGATGATCAAAGAGATCCACGAAACCCCGACGGCCGTGACCGCCGCGTTGAGCCTGCCCGCCGAGCGATTCGCCTCGGTGCTGCCGCCGGACCGCGCGGTCACGCTCGTCGGCGCGGGTAGCGCGTTCTACGTCGCCTCGATGGGCCAGTACCTGCTCAAGAGCCTCGCCGGGATTCGGGCCACCGCGCTTCCGTCCGACGAGGCCGAATACCTGGCCGTGCTCGGTCCCGGAGACCCGCTGGTCGCGGTCTCGCAGTCGGGTGAGACTTTCGACACCCTCGAGGTCTGCCGCAACGCACTGGACGCGGGTGCTGTTCTCACCAGCATCTGCAATGTGCCCAGTTCCACCCAGGAACGGCTGGCCACGCACCGGCTGCCGCAGGGATCGGGCCCGGAGATCTGCGTGCTGTCCACGAAGAGCATCGTCAGCCAGGTCGTGCTGCTCGCTCGACTCGCGCTGGAAACCGGGCGCTCCAATGGCACGCTCACCGCGGAGCGTTACGCGACACATCAGGCGTCGCTGGCGCGTCTGTCGGAAACGCTCACCGATTTCATCGCCACCGCCTCGACGTCAGTGCAGGCATTGGCCGCCAAGTACAGCCACGTCGGCGACTGGTTCTTCCTCGGCCGCGGCATCCTGTATCCCGCCGCCTGCGAAAGCGCGCTGAAATTCAAGGAAGTGAACTACCACCACGCCGAAGGCATGGCATCCGGATTCTTCAAACACGGCACGATCTCGTTGATCGACGAACATTTCTACACCGTGGCACTGCTGCCGTCCCACACCGACGATCCCGACCGCTACGCGGCGACGCTGGCCGCGGTGAGCGAGATCGCGGCCCGCAAAGGGCCCGTGATCGGGATCGGTCCCGCCGACGTACCCGCCGATGACCTCAGTACCTTCGTCGAATACCTGCCGCTGCCCTACCACGGCGACGAAATCGCCGATCTGGTCATCCAACTCGTCGCGGGTCAGCTCCTGGCCTACTATTGCGCCCTCGATCTGGGCCGGGAAATCGATCAGCCTCGCTCGCTGGCCAAATCGGTCACCGTGCGCTGACACAACTCGGGGCGGCCGGCCGCCGCGATCGTGGGTTCCGCCGCGGCGGATGAGCGATAGAGTGTCGCAGTATGTCTCTCTTCGTTACAGGCGTTCGTCTCGCGGCGGCGTCGCCGGATGACCGTGGGGTATGCCGATGACCAGCGTCGACGCCGGAACCGCCGCCGAGCGCGTGGTACTGATCGAACGCGCCGGGCCGGTGGCGATCCTGCGCCTGCACCGTCCCGATCGGCTCAACGCCTTCACCCTGCGTATGCGGGACGAACTGATCGAGGCATTCGACAGCACCGATGCCGACGACAGCGTGCGCGCGGTCGTCATCACCGGATCGGGCCGGGCCTACTGCGCGGGCGCGGATCTTTCCGGCGGGGCCGAGACCTTCCGCGCCGAGGCGGACGCGAAATCCGGTGAAGCCCCGCCGGATTCCGGCGGTGAGGTGGCCCTGCGCGTCTTCCGGTCGCTCAAACCGGTGGTCGCCGCCATCAACGGCCCGGCGGTCGGCGTCGGCGTGACCAGTACGCTGCCCGCCGATATCCGCATCGCCTCCGACAAGGCACGTTTCGGTTTCGTGTTCACCCGCCGCGGACTCGTGCCCGAGGCGTGCTCCTCGTGGTTCCTGCCCCGGATCGTCGGGATCGCGACCGCGGTGGAATGGGCGATGAGCGGACGGATGATCGAACCCGCCGAGGCATTGGCGCGCGGGCTGGTCCGCGAGGTGGTCCCCGTCGACGAATTGCTCGGCCGCGCCGTCGAACTCGCGCTCACCCTGGTCACCGACAGTGCCCCGGTCTCGGTCGCGTTGACCCGCCGCATGCTGTGGACCATGCTCGGCGCCGAAGGCCCCGAGGTCGCCCACCGCGCCGAATCCCGCGCCATCTATCTGCGCGGCGCCTCCGCCGATGTCCGCGAAGGCGTGCAGGCATTCCTAGACAAGCGCGAACCGCGTTTCCCCGACGTGGTCTCCGACGGGCTGCCCCAGGTCTTCGACTGAGCGATCATCCGGTGCGGACGATTCGACCGGCGGGTGCACGGTCGGCGAGATCGCAACCGCCTCGGCGGAGCGCGGCACCGGCGGTCGCGTCACCCGCCCCGCACCGGACAGACCCGCGTAAGCGCCGCGCAGGGCGACCGGGCCGACCGTGCACCCTCCGCCCGGACGCGCGAGTCGGACAGCGGGATTCGGGTCGGGAAAAATAATCCCGAAAAAGATCGGCGCGTGTGTCGATCCGCGCACCCGCCCGTTCGACCCTGATGTGAGAGGGTCCGAGAGGGGCCCGGACAACCAGGGAGAGACAGCCGATGAAGTACATGCTGATCATGCGCGCCACCGACGAAGCATGGGCGAAGATGGGCGAGATCGATTTCGACCGGATGCTCGAGACCATGGGCCGATACAACGAGGAATTGATCCGCGCGGGCGTGCTCGTCGCGGCCGAAGGGCTCGACGACGCCGCCGAGGGCGTCGTGGTAGACCACTCCAGCGAGACGCCGGTGGTCACCGACGGCCCCTACGGTGAGACCAAGGAACTGTTCGGCGGCTTCTACATCATCAATGTCGCCTCCAAGGAGGAGGCCATCGAATGGGCCAAACGCGCCCCGCTGAGCGCCCCCGGACTCAAGACCGAGATCCGCCGCGTCGCCGGCATCGATGAATTCCCCCAGGACAACGAATGGGTCAAGAAGGAACGCGCGTGGCGCGAGGCCACCGGTCAACTCTGACCGAAGAGGGCGGAATCGTCGCTGTCGAGCATGTCTCGGCTGTCTGGCGGATCGAGTCCGCTCGGATCGTCGGTGCGCTGGCGCGCTATACGAACGATTTCGCCCTGGCCGAGGACCTCGCCCAAGAGGCGTTGGCCGAGGCGCTGGTGACCTGGCCGCGCGAGGGCGTGCCCCGCAATCCGGCGGGGTGGCTGCTGACCGTCGGCCGCCGTCGCGCCATCGATCTGTTCCGCCGTCGCTCCGCGCTCGACGACCGCTACGCCGCGCTCGCCCGCGATCTGGGCGAGGGCGGCGTGCTCGCAGGCGGCGAACCTTCGGGCGAGCCGGACGATTCGGACGTGCTGTGGGATCCCGATCGCATCGATGACGACGTGCTGACTCTGATGTTCATCTCATGTCATCCGGTGCTGTCGCGGGAGGCGCGGGTCGCGTTGACGCTGCGCGTGGTGGGCGGTCTGACCAGTGACGAGATCGCTCGGGCCTTCCTGGTGCCGACGGCCACCGTGCAGGCCCGCATCACCCGGGCGAAGAAGACGCTGGCGGCGGCCCGGGTGCCGTTCGAGCCGCCGCGGGCGCGGGAGCGCGGTGCGCGTCTCGGATCGGTGCTCAGCGTGGTGTATCTGATCTTCACCGAGGGGTCCTCGGCCAGTTCGGGCGGTGATCTCATCCGTTTCGATCTGGCGGGGGAGGCGCAGCGCCTGGCGCGGGTGCTGGCCCGGCTGGTCCCGAACGAAGCCGAGGTGCACGGTCTGCTCGCGCTGCTGGAACTGACCGCGGCCCGTTTTCCGGCTCGCACCGACACGGATGGGGAGCCGGTGCTGCTGGAGGATCAGGATCGGCGCCGCTGGGACCGCTCCGCCATCGTCCGCGGCCGTGCCGCGCTGGCCCGCGCCGAAAAGCTCGGCCGCGGATTGGGCGTGTACGGATTGCAGGCGGCGATCGCGGAATGTCACGCGGTGGCGGCGTCGGTGCGCGAGACCGATTGGGAGCGCATCGTGCTGATCTACGAGGCGCTTGGCAGGCTCGCGCCATCGCCGGTGGTGGAGCTGAACCGGGCGGTTGCGGTGTCGATGGCGCAGGGGCCCGCGGCGGCGCTGCCGATCGTGGACGAGCTGGTCGCCGGTGCGGCGCTGGCGAATTCGCATCTGCTACCGACCGTGCGCGGTGAACTGCTCGCCCGGATGGGTAGGTCGGCTCAGGCACGCGCGGAGTTCCAGCGGGCCATCGAATTGTGCGGCAACGAGCGGGAACGGGCCGTGCTCGAACGCAAATTCGACGCGCTCGAGCCGGGTCCGTCCCGCTAGTCCGTCCGGTCGGTGTCGTGTCGCTGTTCGGCCGGGCCGGACAGGCGGATGACACCGGCGTCGAGATCGAGTTCGACTCGGGGCCGGTGTTGTTCGCCGTCGCCGGTCTGTCCGCTCTCGTCGGTCAGCTTCTTGCCGGGAAACATCTCTCCGATCACGCCCACGACTCCACGATAGTCCCGGGCCCGCGGGTCAGGCGCGGATGCTGAGCCAGCCGTCCATCAACGCGTGGTAATGGCAGTAGTACTCGAAGGAGCCGATTTCGGTCGGGGCGTTGAAATGGATGCTGTGCCCGGGTTCCACCTCGTGGTCGAATAGTCCCGGGCGCTTGCTGGTGACGCTGTGGCGGATCAGATCGCGGTTGACGACCGTGATCGCCGCGCCGGGCGTGATGGGCGGCAGTCCGCTGTACGCGTTGTGTTCGATGACGATGGTGGCCGCCGAGATCGGCGCCGGTCCGGGCGGGCCGGCGACCACGACCTCGTCACCGCCGCCGTGGCCGCAGCCCGCGACCGCGAGCAACAGTATTCCGGCCGCCGCCCGGCGCGCGGATTTCGACACGGCGATCGCCCGCCCTCTCGCGGAATTGCGATCGAAGAATTGCGCGGCGAAATTTTTCCGACCGTTGTTCCGGTCGGTTAATTTCGGGTACAGCTCTGGAGTCGATTCGGTCACAAGGTGCCGCGTTATTCCTCGGAACTCATTCCACGACTTCGACGATGTCGCCGGGCGACAGGTGATTATAGGTCGCTTCGGCGCCCTCCGGCGTCATACGGATACAGCCGTGCGACTGTTCTTCCACCGGGCCGATATGCGTGGCGATATCGCCGTTGAAGAACACCGCCCACTTCATCGGGGCATTGTGCATCGTGCTCCAGTGGTCCTCCTTCTTGAAGGCCACCCGGAAGCGTCCCGGCGGTGTCTCGTAGCCGGGTCGACCGTGCGATATCGGCGTCGGACCGTAGGTGACCCGCCCGTCGTCCTGTAGCCACGCCTTGTTGGTGGACAGTTGCAGGCAGAGCCGGGCGTCGGGCGAACATGGAGCGTAGACCGGCGCGGGCGGCGGCGGTGGCACGATGGCGGGGACACCGGGGACATCCGGTCCGCCGGGCCACAGCGGTTCGGCCTGCGCTGTCGCCGTCAGTGTGAGTCCGGCCGCCGCGATACCGGCCAGCAGTGCGTACCGGGCGACCCGTGTGCGTGAATTCTCGATGCTCATCGCGACCCCTTTTCCACGACGTATGTCGCTGCGCAGGGCAATGCGTCTACGCCATCACCGAACGCATCGGATTTTCTCGGTGGTCGAGCGATCCCTTGGGATCGAACTCGGGACAATTTAGTGTGCGCATCGTGTGTTGACTTTATCGGCCGGGTCGGTCGGACCGGTCGGTTTTTCGCAGAAATAGTTTCTCTTCAGGGCTGAATCGTTGCGATTCCGGTACGCGGCGGGGGCGACGCCGGTATTGTTGTCGAACCGAGGTTCGAGGAGGTTCCGATGCGACGACGCATCTCGGTTCGCGCACTGTGGCAGCACCTTCGCCGCGGCCTACTTCTGTACGGCGCAGGCGTCGGTGGTTCCGTGTACTGCTATCAGGAATCCATTCGCGAACAGTCCGCCGCGAAAGAGGATGTCGCGCGCGACGATTCAACGCAGATCGGGGGCGAGGTGCACTGGGATTGGTCGGTTCCGCACCTGTGGTACGACATGGCGCACCGGGACTGACCCTGCCGCGTCCTCCCCCCGGGACCTTTGCCCAGGCAAATGGGGGCGTCGTAGGACGTAACCGGTTGTCGCTCCGGCTCGATGTGGCAGATGTTCACGTCGAGAGCGGAGGATGCGGTGATTCGGTGGCGGTCGACCCTTCTCGTGTTCGTCGCCGTCGGGTTGTCGGTCGTGTGCGCGACCCCCGGGATGGCGCGGGCACAACCGGACCGTGGTCGGGTCTGCGCGGTGAGCAGCGGGCGAATGCCCGAGACAGCGGCACCGGATGAGGTCGGAATCGACGCCGCGGCACTGGATTACGCGGTTGACTTCGCCTCGGATCCGACCCGCCGCACGGTGCGGGTGTTCCGCAACAACTGTCTGATCGCCAGCGGGCCGCGGGTGGCCGAGACCGGCGGTCAGGCGTGGAATCTGTGGAGCTCCACCAAGAGCGTGGTGTCCATGGTCGTCGGCATCGCCATCGACGAGGGCAGACTGCGCCTCGACGACCCCATCGGCGCGTATCTGCCGCCCGGACTCGGCGACGACGCGCACCGGGCGATCACGGTGCGCAGTCTGCTCACCGAATCCTCGGGCATGCGGGTCGCGGTGGCCTCGGAGGGCGTGACCGGACTCGTGCAGCTCGACCCGAATGTGGTTGCCCAGGCGCTGGCGATGCCGATCGACCATCCGCAGGGTGAGCTCTGGCAGTACAGTCAGCGCGCGGTGGATCTGCTGGCCTACGTGGCACAGCGCGCCGTCGGCGTGGACTTCCAGGTCTATGCCCAGCGAAAGCTGTTCGACCCGTTGGGGATCCGGAATTCGGACTATCACTGGGGAAGGGATCGCAGCGGGAATACCTACGGCTACGCGCATCTCATCATGCCGCCCGACGATTTCGTCAAACTCGGCCTGCTCGTGCTCAACGGGGGCACCTGGGGCGAGCGGCGGGTCATCTCGGCGGACTACCTCGCCCGAGCCACCGAGCCGACGGCGGTCAATCCATGCTACGGATTCCTGTTCGTCGTCAACGGGCCCGGCTGCGAGGTGCTGTTCCCGGGTCTGCCCGCCGACGCGGTGCAGATGTCGGGCATGATGCGCCAGGACAACTTCATCGTGCCGAGTCTCGGACTGCTGATCAGCTGGACCGGAATCACCGTTCCGGGCGGTTCGGTGAGCTTCCCGCACGATATGCTGCGCGCTACCGTTGCCGCCTTCCGTGAGCCGCGACTGCCCGATCCCGGACCGTACGTGCCGCGACCCGATGTCAGTGTGGCCGATCCGATGATCTCCAATCCGGAAGCGGCGCTGGCGGCGTTCGGGATAGGCCCCGACGCCTATCCCGGCTGCGGTCCGGTGACCTGCCTCGGGCAGCCGCTCGGCACGCCGATCGCGGACTGGCCGCCGGGCTGCTTCATCCTCGGCTGCCTCGGCCCTGACCCCCGTACTCCCGGAATCCGTTGATCACCGGCCGATTTCGGGTCAGGGAAGGAGGGTCCCGCCACCCAGCATCGAGAGCGCCTCGGACGCGGATGCGGATGCGGATGCCGGGAATCGGGTCGCCAGTTGACCACCGACGTGACCTGGCCGGACCAGATCGTAACCGCCTCAATTCATCTCGACTACTGTCATCGTGTCCGCCCGAGTCCCGCGCTACGGAAGACCGCATCGTGTCGTTGCTATACAGCCCTATGACTTCGATGTCCACCGCGATCGGTATCCGTACTATGCCAGGCTGCGCGAGCAGGCTCCGGTATCACGGAACGTCGACCGATCCGCGGCCCGAGCGTGCGGTGCGCGTCCACTCGTCCGACAACCGCGGATTCGCCCGGCTGCCCACCGCCGTCACCCGCCGCTGAACCACCACCAGGTCCCGGCGGCGGTCACGTAGCGGGGACGGAATCGGCCGGCGCGGCGGGTGCGTTCGGCTCGGGCAGCGGGGCCACCGAGCCCTCGACCGCGCCGACCATCGCGCCGATGCCGGCGCCGATCGCCGCCGCCGGCGCGGCGATGATCGCGTAACCGAGCGCGCCGCACACGATAGGCATGACCACGAGGCCCGCGGGCAGGAAGGGAATGCCAACGATCAGGCCGGTCGCCGCGCCGATCATGGCGCTGGTCGCGGCCAGCGGGCCGGCCACGGTGGCGCCGACGCTCGCGCCGACCACGCTCGCGCCGACGACATCCTCCGCGATCTTGTCCGATCGGCCGTGCTCGACACCAACGGAGTCGAGGCCGTCGGACAGGGAATCCTCCATACCCTGCGCGCCGTCGTTGATCTGCTCGGCGAGGTCCGGGGGAACGAATTCGGGTCTGCCGACCTCGATGTCACCGATTCGGATGGTGTTGACGGGTGCGTCCGTCGCCGGATCGGCGGGCGCGGCCGGTTCCTCGTCGGCGACCGCCGACGGCCCACCGGGCGGTGCGGCCGGTGCGGGTGCGGCCGCGACGGCGACGGCCAATGGAAGCGCACCCGCCACCAGGAAATACGCGGTGCGCCGGGGCATACGGCGGTGGGAGACGGTCTTCGATGTGACCATGTGCTCTCTTTCCGGGAGGTAGATGCCTACTCCTCTGATTCGGACCGAGCGCCCGGACGGATGACCCGCGCGAAGAAACGCGCCATCCGTTCGGTTGACCGTCCGTTCCCGTCCGGGCAGGGTGGGGGAATGGGCAATGCGGAGGTTCGAGACGGAGTCGAACTGACCAACCTCGACCAGCCGCTGTTCGACGGCGCACAGACGACCAAACGCGACCTGATCGACTACCTCGGGGCGGTCGGCGAGCGCATGGTGCGGGCACTGCGGCAACGCCCGCTCTCGGTGGTGCGCATCCGACCCGGTCAGGATGCGTTCATGCAGAAGAACCTGCCCAAGTACACGCCGGAGTGGGTGCGACGGGTGAATCTGTGGGCCGAGACCTCGCGTCGCGAGATCTCCTACGCGCTGTGCGAGGACGTGCGCACGCTGTTGTGGTTCGGCAATCAGCGCGCGGTCGAGTACCACACCACACTGCTGCTCGCCGATCACACGGCCGGTCCGACGCATCTGGTGCTCGATATCGATCCGCCGCCCGGCGCGGACTTCGCTCGCGCGGTGCACGCGGCGCGACTTGTGCGGTCGGCGCTGGCCGCCGACGGACTCGCGGGTGCGGTGAAAACCAGTGGGGCGAAAGGTGTTCACATCTTCGTTCCGGTGGTGGCCGGCATCTCTGTCGAGGACGCCGCCGCGGCCACCCGGGCCATCGCCGCGCGGGCCGAATGCCTCGATCCGGCCGCCGCGACCACCGCCTTCATCGTCGAGGATCGCGGCGGCAAGGTGTTCCTCGACTCCACTCGCGCGGGCGGGGCCACGGTCGTCGCCGCCTACAGTCCCCGCATCCGGCCCGGGGCCACGGTGTCCTTCCCGGTGTCCTGGGACGATCTCGACGCCGTCGTGCCGGCCGATTTCACCGTGCGCACCGCGCCCGAGCGTTTGGCCGGTGCCGATCCGTGGGCCGAGGACATGCCCGCACCGCAGTCGCTGCCCGCCGATCTGATCGCGGAGGGGCACACCATTCCCGTCGCCCGGGTGCAGGCCATGCACGAGGGCAAACGCCGGGCGAGGGCTCGTCGTACCACCTGATCTCGTCCGCGTGGTGCGCGAAAGACACGCCGCGACGCCATATTCGCGCACCCGAACGGTGGCTCCCGGGCCGTTCGCCCGCCATAATCCGATGAGGTATGCAATGTTGTTAGAGCCCAACAGCATTGATGAGGGCCCGAGGTCGCCACGAAGGCGCCGGTAAAAGGGGGTGCGGCGAAATCATGATGTCGTCGAACACGTCCGAACCCAAGAGAAGCGTCGGCGTGTTACGCACCGGCGCCGCGAGCCGCGCGGCGGCGGCGCCGCTGTGGCCGGGAATGCTGCCGTCGTCTGGCGCGCTGCCCGCCCCGCGCACACTTCCGCCGCTGCACAAGCGCAAACGTAAGCGCAGGCCACCGCGTCGTTCACGCACCCGATCGGTGGTGGTCGGTTCGGCGGCGGTGGTCGGTTCGCTGGCCGCGGCCGCGGTCGTACTGGTCTACACCACCGCGATGACCGCGCCGCAGCAGGCGGCGACGGCGGCCGACCCGGTGCTCGGCGGCGGTCCGGGATGTGAGCCAACCCGTACCGACCAGCTGGTTCGCGGTAATGGGGTCGGCTCCACCGCGAACGGACCGGATGTCATCCTGGCCTTCCAGCACGCCTACTACGTCAGCCGATCCGGTACGGCGGCGCGCACCCTCACCACCGCCGACGCCGCGGTGCCGACGGCCGAGGTGATCGGCGCGGGCATCGCCTCGGTGCCCGCGGGCACACAGCACTGCGTACTCATCACGCCGTTGGCCGATGGGCGCTTCGACGTCGTCATCACCGAGGCGCGTCCCGATGCCGCGGTGCGCACCTATCGCCAATTCGTGACGGTGACCGAGACCGGCGGCGTGATCGCCATAACCAAGATCGCCGCACCCTCCTGAGCGGCGGCGCCCGTCTCGACTTCGGAGATTTTCCCGGATTCACGGGTGTCGAGGGCGTGCGCGCGGGTATCCGGGCCAACGCCCAAGCGCTCGAGATGGAACGAGGATGTCGGATGAGCAGGACGACAGGCGCCGCCGAGGTGTCACAGGACGTGTTCGGGCCGGACACCTACGACAATATCGAGCCGTGGTTCGAGAAGCTGGCCGCTCTGGCCGCCGACGACCCGCACCGCTCGAAACTGCGCACCGAGATCGTGGAGCGCTGCCTGCCATTGGCCGAACACATCGCCCGCAAATTCGCCGGCCGCGGGGAAGATTTCGATGATCTGCTCCAGGTGGCCCGCCTCGGACTCGTCCAGGCCGTCGACCGCTTCGACGTCTCGCGCGGCGCGTCGTTCCTGTCCTTCGCGGTGCCGACCGTGATGGGTTCGGTGCGCCGACATTTCCGCGACGGCACCTGGGCGTTGCGGGTGCCGCGGCGCGCCAAGGAGATACAGGCGCAGATCCGACCCGCCATCGAGACGCTCTCGCAGCGACTCGGCCGCATGCCGACCGCGCGTGAGATCGCGGCCGAACTCGACCTCGAGGTCGTCGAGGTCACCCAGGCACTCATGGCCTCCAACGCTTATCAGACCAATTCGCTCGACGCCGTCGCCGGACCCTCCGACGAACAGACCCGGCCGTCGATCGCCGACACCCTTGGCCGGGAGGAGCCTTCCTACCGCCTGCTCGAGGACGCGCTCGCGGTGCGCCCGTTACTGGCCGCGCTGCCCGACCGGGAGCGGCAGGTGCTGGTCATGCGATTCTTCGAGAACCGGACCCAGGCCCAGATCGCCGAACGGCTCGGTGTATCCCAGATGCAGGTGTCGCGGATTCTCACCCGGACACTGAAGAACCTCAGGGAACAGGCTCTGGCCGAACCCGCCGCCCGCCGGATCGCCTGACCCCCATCCGGGGCGCGGTCCACGGCGATGGCACGCGCACCGGGCCGGCGTGACCCCCGGCGTAGCCAGGGCGTCGTCGGTGGAATCGGCTCGAACGGAAGGGAATTCGCCGATCAGGCCAAACGCACGACCGCGGTGGCGCGGCCGAAGATCTTCTTGCCCTCATAGGTCGCGGTCAGCGCGATGGAGGCGGTGCGCGCCTCGGGATCGACCGAGCGGACCTTGCCGCTGAACTCGATATTGCTGCGGCCGCCCACGCCGACGTACACCGGACTCGTCATACGCACCGAATACTGCACCAGCGCACCGGGATCGTCGAGCCACGCGGTGACATAGCCCGCGCCCAGCGCCATCGTCAACATGCCGTGCGCGACCACCCCGCGTTCGAGACCGACGAGTTGGGCTGTGTCGGAATGGAAATGGATAGGGTTCGGGTCGCCCGCGACGCCCGCGTAGTTCACCAGGTCGCCGAGGGTGAGGCGAACGGTATCCACGGGAAGTTCCGCACCCACCGTGACGCTGTCGAAGGTGCGGACGCGGGGTCCGGGCGGTGGGGTCTCGGCCGTGCGCAGTGGATTCGGCCACGGCACCACCTCCTCGGGGCGCGCGAAGTCCTGGCGTCCGATTCTGGCCACCTTGGCCAGTATCGGCTCGTTTTCCTCCTCGGCCTCCGAACGCGAGATCACCGAGGTATACGCGGTGAGTACGAGTTCGTCGTGCTGATTGGTGATCGCGTTCTCGATCACCAGCATGTCGCCGCCGAATGCCTGCCGGAAGGAGTGCAGCGAGACATTGCTGGTGATCTCGTCGCCGACCAGGATCGGGCGGTGGAAGTCGAGCATCTGGTCGGTCTGAACCGTGGTGGTGAGATTGAGGCCGACGAGGATATCGGCCATGGCCCGCTGGACCGAACCGGCCAGCAGACTGGTGAAGGTCGGCGGCGCGAGCAGTGACGGGTAACCGTATGCGGCGGCCGTGTCCTCGTCCCAGTGCGTGGGATGGAAATTCTGGACCGCCCGCGCGTGCTCCCTGACCTTCTCCCGGCCCACCCGGTAGGGCGCGAGAATGCGGAACCGCTGCCCGACGAGAGAGTGGATATGGGCGATCGGGTCGACGTCGCTGCGCGGGGACTCGAGGACCTCCAAACCGGTCTCCTTCTCAGATGTCGTGCGCGACCTCGGCGATGCCCCGGGCCGCCGTGCGGGAGTACGGTGTCGTACCGGTTCGTGACGATACCGGTTCGCGTCCGCGAACGCCCCGCCGCGTCGGGCGATCCCCGCGCGCCGCCCGCGTGTCACACGCCGTAGCCGCCGTCCACGTCGAGTTTCTGGCCGGTGATGAAATCGGCCCGGTCGGAGGCGAGAAAACAGACCGCTTCGGCGATGTCCTCGGCGTCGCCGAAACGGCGCAGCGGGATATTGCCGCGGGCGACGTCGAGGGCACGGCCATCGAGATCGCCGGAGTCGACGAGGCGTTCGGCCATACCGTCGAGGGTCATGCCGGGGCCGACGCAGTTGGCGCGCACCCCGAAGCGGCCCTCCTCGGCCGCGATGCCGCGCACCAGCGCCTCCACCGCCGCCTTCGGGGTGGCCGAGAGTCCGTCGCGGACCGGGTAGCGCGCGGTCGCGGCGCTGGTGACGGCGACGATGCTGCCGCCGCTCGCACGTAGATGCGGCAATGCCGCGTGCGCCGCGGCGAAGAACCCCGCGGTGTCGACGTGTAGTTGCCGGGCGAGATCGGCGGGCGCGATCCGGCTCAGGTGCACCATAGGCACATGCGGTCCGGCCGCGTAGATGAGGGTGTGAATGCCCCCGAGATCGGCCGCGACCTGCGCTACCACCTGTGCCGTGCGGTCGGCGTCGATCAGGTCGAGTTGCCAGGTGCGCGCGGTGCGGCCGAGTTCGGCGGCGCGTTCGGTCAGCGGATCGAGTCGTGTGGGGTCGCGGTGGTAGGTGAGGCCGAGATGGCTGCCGCGTTCGAGCAGCAGGCGCGCGATGGCGCGGCCGAGTCCGCCGCTGGCGCCGAGGACCAGCGCGGCGCCCTCGCGCTGACCGAAATCGTTCATCCACACCTCCGCCGTTCGGCCCCGCGCGGGAGCCCGACCCTCCGGTCCGCCAGATACCAAGCAATTGCTTGGTCGGAGGAAGTCTACCGGGAGGTCGGGTGGAAACGCTCAGTCTCCGGCGACGATCACGCTCAGTCTTCGGCGACGATCACGTCGACGTCGATATTGCCGCGCGTGGCATTGGAGTACGGACAGACCGCGTGCGCCTTGTCGGCCAGTTCCCGTGCCCGGTCGCGCGGGACGTTGGGCAGGGATATCTCCAGGGTGACGGCGAGCCCGAAGCCGCCGTCGTCGTTCGGGCCGAGGCTGACCTTCGCGCCGACCGCCGAATCGGTGACGTCGGCGTCGGCGGACTTGGCGACCAGGCGCAGCGCCGAGTGGAAGCAGGCGGCGTAGCCCGCGGCGAAGAGCTGTTCGGGATTGGTGCCCTGGCCGCTGCCGCCCAGTTCCGGCGGTGCGGCCAGGTCGACATCGACCCGGCCGTCGGTGCTGCGGGCGTGACCGTTGCGACCGTCGCCGGTCGCGAGGGCCTCGGCGGTGTACAGGACCTTCATGGTCTGACTCCTTCGGCTCTGCGGAATTCGCTTGCACCGGTAACGGTAGCCAGCAATTAAATTGTGCACAATCAGAGTTGGCGTGGCTTGCCTCACAACGATTTTCATCCAGCGCTTGAGTATGGAGAGACAATGAGCGTATGTTTGTTCCATTCCACTGGTAGACGAGTTGCGGAGATGGTGATGAGGCAAAGCGGAATGCTCGCGAGAGCGGTGATATCGGCGGGTGCGCAGGAGTCCGCCGGCACCGCGGAGCGCATCCTCGATGCCGCGCTCACCCAATTCGAGACCGTCGGCATCAAACGCACCACCGTGGAGGACATCACCCGGCGCGCCCGGCTGGCACGAGTCACCCTTTATCGACACTTCCCCGGCAAGGACGACATCGTCGAGGCCGTGATCCTGCGCGAGATGGGTCGATTCCTCACCGCGCTGGAAGACGAGATGGCCGAATTCGCCGCGACCGAGGACAAACTCGTCGAGGGCTTCGTCTTCTCCACGGCCTATCTGGGCGCGAACGTGCTGCTGAACCGGCTACTGGAGATCGAGCCCGATTCGCTGCTGCCGTATCTCACCACCGACGCGGGCAGTCTCGTCGACACCGGTGCCGCGTTCCTTGCGGTGCAACTGTCACGTGACGCTCATGAGGATCGATCCGGCGCGGAACTCCAAGTCGTCGCCGAACTCGCCGTCCGCATCGTGCTGTCCTTCCTGCTGACCCCGTCGCGCAGCATCGAGCTCGCGAGCCCCGAACAGGCCCGCGTCTTCGCGCGCCGCCATCTCGTGCCGCTGCTGCTCGACCACACCGCCACCCGAGCCGGGGGCGACCGATGACTCTCCGGTTCCCGTGCGCCGCAACGACTTTCACATCATGTCGCCGCGTTCGACGATGAGCGTCGCGATCGATCGATAGAGGAGAGATGCCATGACGGCACTCCACGCCCATCCCACACCCGTCCCCGAGAACGGGCAATTCATCGAGATGCCGAACGGACTCGTCGAGCGCGCCGCCCGGTTGATACCCCAGCGCCGCGGTGTGCTCGCACCGCCGCCGCCCGGCAGCGGACTCGCAGCCGTGCCCGGCCGCGCGGGCCTGCCGTGGCTCGGCGATACGATTCAGGCGTTACGCTACGGTTCCGCCCACACCCTCGACTTGGTCGACCGCTTCGGCAAGATGGTGTGGATCCGCGGCTTCGGCCGCGACATGGTGATCGCCACGGGTGGTGAGGCCATCGAATCGGTGCTCGGCAATCGCGATCGCGCCTTCGTGACCGGGCAGAAGGATCTCATCGATCCGTTCTTCCACGGCGGACTGCTGCTGCTCGACTTCGAGGAGCACCGCATGGACCGGCGCATCATGCAGCAGGCATTCACCCCCGAGCGTCTGCGCACGTACTTCTCCCGGGTCTCGGAACTGGTCGAGGAACGGATCGGGCGCTGGGGGTCGTCATCGATGAAGCTGTATCCCTCGATCAAACAGCTGTCGATGGATATCGCCGCGGATGTGTTCATGGGCGTGCGACTCGGCCCCGAGGCCGATCGGCTCACCAAGGCTTTCGAGGCGATGCTGCTGGCCTGTGAGACACCCGTGCGGATACCCGTGCCGGGCGGGCGGTGGAAGGCCGGGCTGCGCGGTCGACGGGAACTCGAAGAGTATTTCGCGCGCATGTTGCCCGCCAAGCGGGTCGACGACGGGTCGGACTTCTTCTCGGTGCTCTGTCACATCGAGAGTCAGGACGGACAGCGCTTCAGCGACAGCAAGGTGATCGATCACATGATCTTCCTGTTGCTCGCCGCGCACGACACCGCCACGATCACCACCACGGTATCGGCCTACTTCCTGGGCAAACACCCGGAGTGGCAGCGCCGCGCCCGCGAGGAATCCCTCGCGCTCGGCGCGGACGCGCTCGATGTCGCCGCACTGGACTCGCTGACCACGCTGGATCTGGTGATCAAGGAGTCCATGCGGATCATCGCGCCGGTGCCGTTCATCCTGCGCAAGGCGGTCAAGGACACCGAGATCGACGGCTACTACGTGCCCGCGGGCACGAATGTGATGCTCGGCGCGGTCGCCAACCATTTCCTGCCCGAGTACTGGACCGATCCGTGGAAGTTCGATCCGTCCCGTTTCGGCCCGGAACGCCGCGAGGACCGGTCGCACCGTTACGCGTGGATGCCCTTCGGGGCGGGTGTGCACAAGTGCATCGGCATGTATTTCGCCATGTACGAGGTCAAGGCCATGCTGCACACCATGCTGTGCCGCTACGACTGGGACTTCGCGGACGGCTACGAGATGCCGTGGCAGATGAGCGCCCTGCCCTTCCCGAAGGACGGTGTCCCGATCGTCCTGCGCCCGCGCGGGTAGGACACGGCCCGGGATCAGGCGGAGACGCCGGTGGCGAGGAACATGTAACTTTTCTCCTCGACCCGCCGCGAGATCCGCCATGCGCCGTCGACCCTGACGAAGGTGTCGTGGTACCACAAACCGCACATCATGAGGGTCTGCGCACCGTCCTGACCGGGGGCGAGCATGGGGTTCTGGCAGATGGTGCGCGCGGTTGCGGTGTCGCCATCGACGGTGATCGCCGAATTGGCGATGAGGTGCTGGAAGGCCGGGAAGGCGGGCATGACCTGGGCCAGGAACTTCTTGGTCGTGGTCAGGTCGCCCGCCGAGCCGCCCATGGCCGAGTAGTCGATGTGGGCGTCGGGGGTGAAGACCTCGTCGAGCAGATCCCACTGCCGGGTGTCGACGGCGTGGGAGTAGCGGACCATGAGGTCCTGGATCTCCATACGGTCGGAGATCTCTTGGAGCGACAGCACGGGCGCCTCCGGGGCTGGGAATGATCTGTCCATGGGATCAGGGGGCGGGCGGCGGGCGCAAGGGGGACGTTCGCCCGAGGTGGGGTGCGCTCGAACGCGACCGGTGTCACTATTTCGCAGTGATCTCCGCCACATAACGGTGCTATAACGACAGAAATGTAATTCGAGGAATCTTCGCGTCGAACTGCGTGAACGCCGAAAACCTGAAGTAGTGGTCAAGAGTGGTCGCTCGTTATCGGGGCGTGATCTTCTGCGATCTTTTGGTTACCTTCGTTTGCAGGCCCGGAAACATCGAGCCGGGCACGACCTCGAATCGCCGAACACCGTAATCCTGCCCCACGATTCGAGAATCCCCGAGAAATTCCTGGGGGCAGGGTCCCGACCGTATGGCGCCGGGGCGGACGGGCGCAGGCAGGAACTTCGAATGTCGCTTAACCGTAAGATCAGCAACCGTACACTCGGCCTCGTCTCGATCGTGGGCGCCCTCGTTGCCCTCCCGCTGGGCCTTTCCGCCGGTACCGCATCGGCCGAGTACCACAACTGGGACGCTGTCGCCCAGTGTGAGAGCAGCGGAAACTGGAACACCAACACCGGTAACGGCTTCTCCGGTGGCCTCCAGTTCACCCCGAGCACCTGGGCCGCCTACGGTGGCACCGGCTCGCCGGAGAACGCCAGCCGTGAGGAGCAGATCCGCGTCGCCGAGAACGTGCTCGCGGGTCAGGGCCCCGGCGCGTGGCCGGTATGCGGCGCCTACCTCTGAGGTAGCCGGGCTTAATGCGACGCCCACCGTTAATTCTTGCGGTGGGCGTCGAGCTATTTATTGGTAATATAAAATTGGTATTGCGTCCGATTAGTCGGGATCATCCATCCGATTCAATATCGGAATATACCGCCCACTATCACGGTCAGAGCGCGGCCACGGCGGCCGGGCTACGGATCGGATGACGGGGCGTCCGGGGCGTCAGTGTCGCCGCCCCCGCGACGTCGTTCGGGCGGCCGGTTCGCGCCAGTGTCGCCGCGGCCGCGAGGAGTGAGACCGACTGTCGGCCGGCAGTCCTCCGAACGACGACGTTCGCCACGAACCCGTCGATACCGCGCACCTCACGGCGCCCGGTATCGGCGGGTTCGTCGCGTCGAGGGGCACACGGTCGGGTTTTGCTCTAGCGTTGGCGAGGTTGTGACGCCGAGAGGGGCCGTGGATGCGATCGGGGATGCTGGGGCCCGCCGAGTTGCGGGAACGGATCGAGTCGGGCGAACTCGACACGGTTCTGGTCGCCATGACCGATATGCAGGGGCGACTTCAGGGCAAACGCTGCGCGGCGCGCTACTTCCTCGACGAGGTGCTCGACCACGCCACCGAGGCGTGTGACTACCTGCTCGCGGTCGATGTGGAGATGAACACCGTCGACGGATACCGCAACGCGTCCTGGGAGGGCGGCTACGGCGACGTGGTGCTGCGACCCGACCTCGCGACCCTGCGCGCGGTGCCGTGGTGGCCTGGCACCGCACTGGTGCTCTGCGACGTCGAACAGGTGCGGCCGGCCCGCGAACCGGTGCGGGTCTCGCCGCGGCAGGTGCTGCGGGCGCAACTCGGTCGCCTCGCCGAACGCGGTCTGCGCGCCTACGTGGGCACCGAACTGGAGTTCCTGGTGTTCGATGACAGCTATGAAGCGGCCTGGAGCAGCGGCTACCGCGGTCTGACGCCCGCGAATCAGTACAACGTCGACTATTCGATGCTGGGCACCGCCCGGCTGGAACCCCTGCTGCGGCGAATCCGCAACGATATGACCGGTGCGGGGATGTACGTGGAGTCGGCCAAGGGCGAATGCAGTCCTGGTCAGCACGAGATCGCCTTCCGCTACGACGAGGCGCTGGTGACCTGCGACAACCACAGCATCTACAAGACCGGGGCAAAGGAGATCGCCGCCCAGGAGGGGCGCAGCCTCACCTTCATGGCGAAATACAATGAGCGCGAAGGTAATTCGTGCCACATCCATCTCAGTTTGCGCGCCGGGGACGGCACGCCGGTCTTCGCGGGTGACGGGCAGGCGGGCAGCTCGCCGCTCATGCGCCACTTCCTGGCCGGGCAGTTGGCCTGCCTGCGCGAATTCACCTACCTGCTCGCTCCGAACATCAACTCCTACAAGCGATTCGTCGAGGGCAGCTTCGCGCCCACCGCATTGGCTTGGGGTGTGGACAATCGCACCTGCGCGCTGCGGGTGGTCGGCGAGGGCCCGTCGTTGCGGATGGAGAACCGGATACCGGGCGGCGACGTGAATCCGTATCTCGCGGTGGCCGCGACCATCGCGGCCGGACTGCACGGCATCGACAACGAACTGCCCCTGGAACCGGAATTCCACGGCAATGCCTACCGCTCCGACCGTCCGCGGGTGCCTGCGACGCTGCGCGAGGCCGCGCGGCTGTTCGGCGAGTCCGGGGCGGCCCGCGCCGCGTTCGGCGATGACGTGGTGGACCACTACCGCAACGCGGCGCGCATCGAACTCGAGGCATTCGACGCCGCCGTCACCGATTGGGAGCGAATCCGTGGCTTCGAGCGACTCTGATTCGCGGCCGGTCATCGGCCTGCCCACCTACGTGGAGCGGGCGGTCTTCGGTTCGTGGGATGTGCGCAGCGCGGTCCTGCATTACGACTACGTCGAGATGGTGCTGCGGGCGGGCGGTATCCCGGTGCTGCTGCCGCCCGCGGGTGTAGCCCGCCCGGAACTGGTGAACCGGTTGGACGGACTGGTGCTCACCGGCGGAGCGGACATCGAGCCCGCGCGCTACGGCGGAGAACGGACGCCATCGACGGGCTACACCCGACCCGACCGAGACGAGTCCGAATTCGAGCTGTTCGCGCTGGCCCGCGCGATAGATATGCCGGTACTGGCGATTTGCCGGGGACTGCAACTGGTCAATGTCGCGCTGGGCGGCACCCTGATCGAACATCTGCCCGACGTGGTCGGACACGAAGGCCATTCCGGCGGTCCCGGTACGTTCTCGCGGACCGAGGTGACCACGGCGCCCGGCAGCGCGGTCGCGGCGATCACGGGTCCGCGGGTGTCGGTGCGCTGCCACCACCATCAGGCCCTGGCCGAACTCGGACACGGACTGGTCGCCACCGCGCACGCCGCGGACGGGGCGATCGAGGCCGCCGAGACGGTCGACGGTCCCTTCCTGCTCGGCGTGCAATGGCATCCCGAGGCCGACACTTCCGACGACCGATTGATGCGAGCGGTGGTCGCCGCGGCGGCCGCCCGGAGACAGGAGCGGGTCGCGTGAATGCGAGCACGGTGGTCAATCCGGCGACCGAGGAGGTTATCGCGCGCGTCGAGCTCGCCGACGAGGCCGCGGCCGATGCCGCCATCGAGCGCGCCCGCGCCGCCGCGCCCGCCTGGCGCGCGGTGGCCCCGGGCGACCGGGCCGCGCTGCTGCGCCGTTTCGCCGCGGAGGTGGACGCGGACCTCGAGCATCTGGCGCGCCTCGAGGTCGCCAACAGCGGGCACACCGTCGGCAATGCGCGCTGGGAGGCGGGCAATGTGCGCGACGTGCTGAACTTCGCCGCCGGTATGCCGGAACGTTTACTGGGACAACAGATTCCGGTCGGCGGCGGGGTGGACATCACCTTCCACGAACCTCTCGGGGTGGTCGGGATCATCGTGCCGTGGAATTTCCCGATGCCCATCGCGGCATGGGGGTTCGGGCCCGCGCTGGCCGCGGGCAACACCGTCGTGCTCAAACCCGCGGAACTGACCCCGCTGACCGCGATACGCCTGGGCGAACTCGCCCTCGCCGCGGGGCTGCCGGAGGGTGTCTTCCAGGTCGTGCCGGGCAAGGGTTCGTTGGTGGGGCAGCGGTTCGTGACCCATCCCGCGGTGCGCAAGGTCGTGTTCACCGGCTCCACCACCGTCGGTAGACAGATCATGGCGGGCTGTGCGGCGCAGGTGAAGCGGGTGACACTGGAACTCGGCGGCAAGAGCGCCAATATCGTCTTCGCCGACGCGGATCTGGATCGGGCGGCGGCGACGGCGCCATACGGTGTGTTCGACAACGCCGGACAGGACTGCTGTGCGCGGTCGCGGATTCTGGTGCAGCGCGGCGTCTTCGACCGCTTCCTCGAACTGCTCGAACCCGCGGTGCGCGGGGTGCGCGTGGGTGATCCCGCCGACGAGGCCACCGAAATGGGGCCGTTGATCTCGGGTGAACACCGGCAGCGGGTGGCCGAGTTCGTCGATCCGGGGACCGTCGCCTACACCGGGGCGTGTCCCGACGGTCCGGGGTTCTGGTATCCGCCCACGGTGGTGCTGCCGTCGGGACCTTCGGATCTGGTACTGACCGAGGAGGTGTTCGGCCCGGTCGTGGCGGTGCTTCCGTTCGAGGACGAGGCCGATGCCGTGCGCATCGCCAACGACACCGAATACGGTCTGTCCGGGTCGATCTGGACCACCGATCTCGGTCGGGCGCTACGGGTCTCGCGCGCGGTGGAGGCGGGCAACCTGTCGGTGAACTCGCATTCGTCGGTGCGGTACTGGACGCCGTTCGGCGGCTACAAACAGTCGGGTCTCGGACGCGAACTCGGTCCCGACGCGGCGCTGGCCTTCACCGAGACCAAGAACGTCTTCCTCGCCACCTAGTTTCCGCCTGTCGAAAAGGAGATGTGTTGCAGCGCTTAGAGGATCGGGTCGCCGTCGTCACCGGGGGCGGCAGCGGCATCGGACTGGCGACCGTGCGGCGGTTCGCGGCCGAGGGGGCCAAGGTGGTGGTCGCCGATGTCGACGCAGGCACCGGCGCGGCCGCGGCGGCCGAGGTGGACGGCACCTTCGTCGCGGTGGACGTCACCGACGAGGAGCAGGTGCGCGGACTGTTCGAGACCGCCGCGCGGACCT
Source organism: Nocardia arizonensis (assembly GCF_001310275.1). Taxonomy (GTDB): domain Bacteria; phylum Actinomycetota; class Actinomycetes; order Mycobacteriales; family Mycobacteriaceae; genus Nocardia; species Nocardia arizonensis. The sequence goes on along the minus strand of NZ_LGYZ01000083.1, from coordinate 80,835 downwards.
ACGGCGGTGTCGACATCGCCTTCAACAACGCGGGAATCTCACCGCCGGAGGACGATTCGATCCTGACCACCGGCATCGAGGCGTGGCGGCGGGTGCAGGAGGTGAATCTGACCTCGGTCTATCTGTGCAGCAAGTACGCCATCGAGCGGATGCTGGAGCGCGGACGCGGATCGGTGATCAACACCGCATCCTTCGTCGCGGTCATGGGCGCGGCGACCTCGCAGATCTCCTACACGGCCTCCAAGGGCGGCGTGCTGGCGATGAGTCGCGAACTCGGCGTGCAGTTCGCCCGCCAGGGCATCCGGGTCAACGCGCTGTGCCCCGGACCCGTGAACACCCCGCTGTTGCGGGAGCTGTTCGCCAAGGACCCCGAGCGGGCGGCTCGGCGGCTGGTGCACATTCCGCTGGGCCGCTTCGCCGAGCCCGAGGAGATCGCCGCGGCGGTGGCCTTTCTCGCCAGTGACGATTCCTCGTTCGTCACCGCTTCGCAATTCCTTGTCGACGGCGGTATCTCGGGAGCGTATGTGACGCCGATCTGACGGTGGCGTGGTTCGCCGCCGATCGTGGGGGGACACACCATTTGCGATCTACGGTGATGTAAATCATATCGCCGTGAAAATTGCCAGGTAGCCGAGGTCGTGCGTGGGTGATGTGCGGCGGTCGGGGGGTTTGTGCTCCGCGAGTCATGGGTAACGGTCCGTTTCGTGCTGTCCTCCCGGATTCCGCGGTTCCCGGGGCGGCGGCCGTACCGATCGAGGTCCGTGGGAACGGGCCGGAAGAGGAGAATCCATGGCCGCCAACACCGTCGAGTCCGCGGTGCTCCGCCGTTCGATCGCCGCCTCGGCCATGGGCAATGCCACCGAGTGGTTCGACTACGGCGTCTACGCCGCCACCGCGACCTATCTGACCGACGCCTTCTTCCCCGGCGAACTAGGCACCCTCGGTACCATGCTCGGTTTCGCGGTGTCGTTCGTGCTGCGCCCGCTCGGCGGCATGGTGTGGGGCCCGCTCGGCGACCGGATCGGCCGAAAAGCGGTGCTGGCCACCACGATTCTGCTCATGGCCGCGGCTACCGGCGCCATCGGCATCCTGCCGACGCATTCGGTCATCGGCGTGGCGGCGCCCATTCTGCTGATCCTGCTCCGGGTGGTGCAGGGCTTCTCGACCGGCGGCGAATACGGCGGCGCCGCGACCTATCTGGCCGAATGCGCGACCGACCGCAAACGCGGATTCTTCGGCAGTTTCCTGGAATTCGGCACCCTGTCGGGCTTCGTCGGCGGCTCGGCGGTGGTGCTGCTCTGCCAGTTGCTGTTCGGCTCGCAGGCCATGCACGATTGGGGGTGGCGCATTCCGTTCCTGTTGGCCGTCCCGCTCGGCCTGATCGGCTGGTACCTGCGGTCGCGACTGAACGAATCCCCGGTCTTCGAGGAGATCGCCGACCAACCGCACCCCAACAGTGGTCTGCGCGAGGTGCTCACCACCTACCGCCGCGAAACCCTGACCCTCGCCGGTCTGGTCGTGGCGCTCAATGTCGTCAACTACACATTGCTCACCTATCAGCCGACCTATCTGGAGAAGACCATCGGCCTCGGCGAGTCGGCCACCACGGCCATGATGCTCATCGGCCAGGTCGTCATGATGCTGGTGCTGCCCTTCTTCGGCGCCGGTTCCGACCGGATCGGCCGCCGTCCGATGTGGCTGATCTCGCTGGTCGGCCTCGCGGTGCTCGCGGTACCGATGTACTGGCTCATGGGGCAGGGCACTTTCTGGGCGATCGCCGGATTCGTGATACTCGGGCTGCTCTATGTCCCGCAGCTGTCCACCATCAGCTCGACCTTCCCGGCGATCTTCCCGACCCATGTGCGCTACGCGGGTTTCGCCCTGGCCTACAACGTGTCCACCGCGGCCTTCGGCGGCACCGCGCCCCTTGTCAACGAAGCCGTCATCGAGGCGACGGGCTGGTCGCTGTTCCCGGCCTTCTACATGGTCGGCGCGGCCGTGATCGGCCTGATCGCGTGGACCTTCCTGCGCGAGACCGCGGGCACCTCGCTGCGCGGCGTCGAGGTGCCCGCCGCGGAGGCCGACGCACCGACGCCGCCCGCGCAGGCCGCGACCTAGGTCGCCGCCGTACCAGGGTCTCGGCCGTATCGTCGAGCGATCAGACCGCCCACAAGGGCGGCGTGGAGGACAAGCAGTGCGTGCTCGAGGCTCGTCCGACCGGTCAGCCGCCGGTCGCGGTGGCCCATCGCGCCGACACGGTGCAGGCCGCGTACACCGGTGCGGCCGAGAGCATGGCGAATCTGCTCGACAGCCGGTTCGGGCGGTTGCACCACACCAAGGGCGGCGACTCCATCAAACATCTGCCCGTCGACTGACGTCCGGCGTTCACAGATCCAGTGCCATTCGCGCGATCGTCCCGCGGACGGTGACGCACAATCGCACCGGCGCGATCCGTTCGTCGGGTGCGGCCGGGCGCACACCGGGTGCGAATTCCACTGCCAGCGGCTCGATTTCGCAGGTGCCGCAGATTCCGGCCCGGCACATGGATGGCACGTCGATGCCGTTGCGCTCCAGCGCCTCCAGCGCGGTGAAGCGCGGCGGCACCACGAGTTCCACGCCGGAGGCGCGCAATTCGAGGATCAGCGGGCGGTCGGGCCGCCGCGCGGGCGGCGGCCGCCGACGGCGTCGCCACCTCATCGGACCGGGCACCCGGTGAGCCCGCCGACGGCCGAACCGTCGTGGTGGTCGTAGGGGGTGCCGTGGATTCCCGCGCGCGCCGCCGACAGTCGCGCGATGCGCGCCTGCCGGCGCCACACCGGATCGTCGCCGCGCGCCCGGCGGGCGAGTCGGCGTTCGCGGCCGGGCAGCCGGTCGACCAGCGCGTGCAACCGGACCTCGACGGCGGCGACCAGCCCGACCAGGGTGATCCACGGTTGCAGCGGCACCCGGCGCAGCGGCGTGGCGCGCAGGAGTTCACGCACCAGGCCCGGACTGCTGAAATAGGCCATCATGCCCAACGCGGGTGCGATGGCGGCGACTTTGAACCACCGCACCGGACCGCGGCCCCGGAAACCCGAGGTGGCCGCCCGCGCCATCTTGCCGGTCCATTCCGGCGCGACCCCGGCGGTGGCGACCATGTAGTCGACCATGCGCATGCCCTCCAGCGCGGTGCGCGGAATCAGCTCCTCGGCGACGCCGAAGACATAGGCGATGTAACTCCAGTAGTGCATGACCGCGTCGAGATCCTCGGTGCTCGTGCGTCGGCCGTGCGCGTGGTCGAACAGCAGCGGGGTCAGGCCGAAGGTCACCGCGGCGCCCATCATGGTCGCATTGGAGATGGGATTGCCGTTTTCGGTGAAATGCTCTGTGCCCCAAGACTTCCGCAGGCCCGCACGGACCTGGGAGTGCATGAGACGCACGCGCACGGTGTCGGCGAAGGTGGGCGAGAAGCGCTCGAGCGCTCCGGTGACCGTCATGGTGCGGAACCAGTTGGTGGTCTCCAGATTCCGACGGTACGGGTCGTAGACGAAACGTCCGGTCGCGCCGGTCGCCGAGGCGACCTCGGCGCCGACGAAGGTGCCCATGAAGTCCTGGACGAGCATGGCGAGTTTGCCGGAGGTGGAGGCGCCGATCCAGCATCGGCGGCCGCGTTCCCACAGGTCCGGGTCGTACCACTGCGGCGGGTTGTCGAGATGGGCGAACAGTGCGCGCAGTTCGGGCGGTGCGTCGGGTACCGATTCGATGCCGTGGGCGAGCGCCAGGTCGAGCATCGCGCGCCCGGCGGCGGTTCCCACCCGGTCGAAGGCCGCGACCACCGCGTCCATCGGTTCGTCGCCCTGCCACAGGTGGTCGGCCATGAGCCGCGATTGCGGGGTCGGCGCGGGTGACTCGCGCACGTCGAGCCACGGCGACAACATGGCGCGCCGGGTGGGGAACCACAGCCGCGACGGGACCGCGCGCGGCGGCGGCGGGCGCAGCGGCATATGCGGACGGAAGTAGTAGTCGAAGGGGTGTACCCGAACGTGCGCGGGTGGGTCGACCTCGGCCGAAACCTGTGTGGGCTGCGGCGATATGGACGCGGCCGGTTCGTGTGTCACCATGAATCGCATGGTGACACGAATATTTACTCGCATTCAATTCGCGTTCCGAGCGTGACCATGTCCTCGAAATCCCGCCCCGAACTGCGCAAGGCTCCTCGCCAGCAACGCTCCCGCGAGATGGTCCGCCGCATCATCGACGCCGGCCAGCGCGTACTCATCGCCCACGGCTACGACGGCGCGTCCACCAACCGGATCGCCGAGGCGGCGGGCATCAGCCCCGGCTCGTTGTATCAGTACTTCCCGAACAAGGACGCCATCATCGGCGCGGTCATCGACCGCTATCAGAGCGAGGTCGCCGAGCGGGTGCGCGCGCATGTGCTCGACAATTTCACCGCATCACCGGAAGTCGCTGTCCGGCAATCCATCTCGGTCCTGCTGGAGGCGCTCGGTGACCATCCGGGACTGCTGCGCGCGGTCATCGAGCAGACCCCGAGACTCAGCGTCGGCGACACCGTGGTCGATTTCGAACACCAGATGGTCGAGTTGACCCGCACCGCATTGACATTGCGCAAGGTGACCCGTCCGGGCGACGCCGATACCGAGACCGCGGCCTGGCTGCTCGTGCGCATCGCCGAACACCTCACCGTCCGGTACATTCTCGACCGGCCCGATATCCCGCGGGAAACCTTCATCGACAGCCTCACCCGCATGATCGTCAACTACTTTCGTTACCGGTGAGCGACGGTGTCACGTCGCTGAGCAGCGCGAACACGAATCCGACCACAATGCGAGCACCGTGGCCGTCGCTGATCACCGACCTTCGCGCGTCCCATAGTCGATGACGACCTCATCGGTCGCCGGGTCGGGCTCGGCGGTTTCCCCGGTATCGAGTTCGTCGGGATCGGGCCAGTTCTCGGCCACGACCAGCCCGCCGGCGCGCAGCATGGCCGAATACTGTTCGGCGACGAGCGCGGGCGGATAGGTGGGCCAGTAGGAGACCGCGCCGGTGGCCTTGTCGATGACGCAGACCGAGCCGCCGACCGTGGGCGGTGCGGGCGCGCCGGGCTCGGTGGGCGCGGCGCCGCGTACGGCGACCACGGTGAACCCGGTGTCGAATTCGGTGACCACGCGGGTGATTCCGGCCGCGAGGTCGTCGGGATCGGACAGGAGCCGCTCGGTGATGCGGTGGGCCTGGGCGAGGTCGACCGGCGTCGTCGCGTCGGTCGGATAGGCGTGCACGGTCATACTGCCCCTTTCGCTGGGCCTTGCCTATCACCGATGAGGTGCGCCGGTGTGCGGATGCGTCGAATTTCGTGACCGCCGACAAACGGCCTGGAATTCACGCGGCTCAGCCGAACTGAACGGTAGCGATCATAGCCCTGGTGACCGTCCACGGATCGTCGGCGGCGTCGGTCGCCGTGTCGGGCAGCGCGCGTCGGGCCGCCGTGCGGCGCAGCCGGGTACCAGCGACCCGCGGCGGACCGCGGATGGGAGTCCGTATGGCCGGGTCCGAGATGAGGACGCCCCGGCGATCCTGTTCCCCCCTCCTGGAGCAGGCCCCGCCGGGGCTGAGACAAACCATGCCTGGGGGGCCTTGACACACCCTTAAGGAGGGCTTAAAGAGCGGGTGGACGGGGGCGGGAGAGCTGGGCGAGGAATTCGGCGTTGGTCTGGGTGCGCCGCAGACCCTGGATCAGCAGGTCGGTGGACTGTGCCGCGTCGGTTGCCGCGAGCGTGCGTCGCAGCAGGTCGGTGGCCGCCAGTTCGTCGGGAGTGCACAGCAGGTCGTCGCGGCGGGTGCTCGATCGGGCGATGTCGACCGCCGGAAAGACGCGGCGGGCGGCCGTGGCGCGGTCGAGTTTGAGTTCGGCGTTGCCGGTGCCCTTGCATTCCTCGAAGATCACCGTGTCGGCCAGCGATCCGGTTTCCACCAGGGCGGTGGCGACCAGGGTGAGGGACCCGCCGTTCTCGATGGCGCGGGCCGCGCCGAGGAAACGCTTGAGCGGGGGCAGGGCGGCGGCGTCCACACCGCCGGAGAGGATGCGTCCTGAGCCGGATCCGGCCAGGTTGTAGGCGCGGGCGAGTCGGGTCAGCGAATCGAGCAGCACCACGACGTCGCGCCCGGATTCGACCAGCCGCTGCGCCCGTTCGAGGGCGAGTTCGGCGACGGCGATGTGCTCGCTCGGAGGTTGGTCGAAGGTGGCCGCGGCGACGTCGGCGGGCACGGAGCGCGCGAGATCGGTGACCTCCTCGGGTCGTTCGCCGACCAGGACCAGCACGAGTTCGCATTCCGGGTGGTTCTTGGCGACACCGTGCGCGATGGCCGCTAGTACGGATGTCTTGCCCGCCTTGGGCGGCGCGACGACGAGTGCGCGCTGTCCCTTGCCGATCGGCATGATCAGATCCGTGACCCGGGTGGTGAGTTCCTGCGCCTCGGTCTCCAGGAGCAGACGATGACGCGGATGGACGGGGGTCAGATCCAGGTACTTGGGCCGGATCGCGGCCCGGTCGGGCGCCTGCCCGTTGATCGATTCCACCGCGACGAGTGGATCGAGACGATCGCCGCGCGCCGCGGCGCCCGCGATGCCAACGACGAAATCGCCTCGACGCAAACCATATTCGCGTAGGACGCGAGGCGGCACGTGCAGGTCCCGCGGACCAGGGAGGTATCCGTCGACGAGTAGCCGCGCGTTGGCCCCCGCGGTATCGAGCACCCCGCGCACCGGAAACGTTCCGGTGGCTCGGTTCTCGTGGATCGCGTGCTGGGATGTGTTGTCTTTCATGGCTTTTCTTTCTGAGGTGTCCGTGGATTCCGGGATGAACTGCCCGGCGTCGAGCCGGGGCGCGGAGGGTCGCGGGCGGCGCGGACCCGACGAGGCGCGGATTCGACCGTGCCCGGGGGTCTGTGCTCGGCGGAGAACCGTGACCTGCGAGAATGTGGCGTCTGCGGGAAACGGGACCCGGATCGCCAGTCGGGATCGCGTGGATTGCGGCCGCTTCGGATTCGGACCGGATCGGATTTTCGGAACCGGATCGGATTCGGGACAGTGTCCGATTCAGGACGGTGCCCGCGGCGGCACTGCGTCCGCAGATGCCCGGATAGGCCAAGGTTAGCGCCCGAGCATTTCCATCGCAATGGTGAACCGGCTAGTTCGTTCGCTCGTATCACTGTGTGGCCAGTCACAAACCAGGAGGTCATTCATGGCTGCGCTCAAACCGTTCTACGAGGATGTGCAATCGCATTACGATCTGTCCGACGAGTTCTACCGGCTGTTCCTCGACCCGTCGATGACCTACAGCTGCGCCTATTTCGACCATACGGAGATGTCGCTCGAGCAGGCACAGGCGGCCAAGATCGATCTGGCGCTTGGCAAACTCGACCTGCGGCCCGGCATGGTGCTGCTCGATATCGGATGTGGTTGGGGTTCAACGATCTTCCGTGCGGTCGAGCGTTACGGTGTGCGGGCGGTCGGTCTCACGCTGAGCCGGAATCAGCACGATCACGTCACCGCCGAGAGCCGGCGTCGCGGCCTGGACGACGCGCAGGTGCGACTCCAGGGCTGGGAGGAGTTCGACGGCCACGCCGACGCGATCGTCAGCATCGGCGCGTTCGAACATTTCCGGCACGAGCGCTATACGGAGTTCTTCGAGCGCTGCTTCCGCATCCTGCCGTCCGACGGCCGGATGCTGTTGCACACCATCATCGGCAATTCGCTCAACGACCTGCGCCGCATGAATATTCCGGTGACCCGCGAGGACGCCCGCTTCCACACCTTCGTGCGACGGGAGATATTCCCCGGCGGCCAGTTGCCGCGACCCGCGGAGGTGACCCGGTTGGCAGGCTGCGCGGGACTCGGCACCGAACGCATCCAGTCGCTGCAACCGCACTATGCCCGCACCCTCGATCTGTGGGCGCAGGCGCTCGAGGCGCGGCGTGAGGAGGCGGTGCGGCTGACCTCCGAGGAGGTCTACGACCGCTATATGCGGTATCTGACCGGGTGCGCCGAGCGCTTCCGCCGCGGCATGCTCGACGTCATGCAGTTCACCCTCACCAAGTAGGCGCGGCCGGGCGCGCGCCTGATGCGACGATGCCCGGTGCGTGACCAGTCACGCACCGGGCATCGGTTCGGCGGTGCCGGATCAGGCGCCGTAGACCGCGTTCCGTTACGCCGAACCGGATCTTCGAGAATTACCGTCAGCTGATTCTGGCGATGACCGCGCCCGGCAGGCGCGGCAGGACGATATCGAGCAGCCGCCACGGCCAGGCCGGTACACAGGCCCGGTCGCGCTCCTTCTCGATGGCCCGCACCATCGAGGCGACGCCCTTGTCCAACGGCGCGACCAGTTTCGCGTCACCCGCGCGCGCCGCCATATCGGTGGCGATGAAACCGGGCAGCAGGGTGGTCACCGCGATCGGCGTGCGCGCGGTCTCCACCGACAGCGCCTCGCCGAGGGTCGCAAGGCCCGCCTTGCTCGCCGAATAGGCGGCCTTCTTGCCGGGCAGGCCGCGCACCGCGCTCATGGACGAGATCAGCACCAGATGTCCGGCGTTCTGCTCGCGGAAGATCTGCATGGCCGCCTCGACCTGGGCGAGCGCGCTCACGAAATTGGTGGTGGCGGTGGCCAGGTTGGCCTCGGCGCGGCCGGTGCCGATGCGCGCGCCCTTGCCGATGCCCGCGTTGACGATCACCCGGTCGATTCCGCCGAGTTCGTCGCGCAGTTCGCCGAAGACGCCCGGCACCGCCGCGTGGTCATCGACATCGAGCGCGCGCACCGCGACCTCGATCCCCGGATGTTTCGCGATCAACTCGGCGCGCAGCTCGGTCAAGGCGTCCAGTCGCCGCGCGCACAGTGCCAGGTCGCGGCCCATACTCGCGAAATCCCGCGCCATCTGCGCGCCGAGTCCGGCGCTGGCGCCGGTGATCAGAATCCTGCTCCTCGTCATGGACCGACCCTAGCGACTGTTGAACGCGAGTCAATACGCGCGGGTAACGTTTCGTCGGCTTTCGTCGGGAAGTTCGGCGGCGAGGATGTCATTCACGGGTCCCGCCGCGATATCTCTGTGTGAGGTGTCATCGGGCGATCGCCGCGCATCCGCGCCGGCCATGCGGGGTGTCCTGTGCCGGGCTCTGTACCGACGGCGGCATCGCCGCGGTACTCGCCGAGGATCGGGCGCTGCTGTACTGGCGGGCCATGCGCAGCCTCGGCGACAGCGGCGCGTCCGAACAGGTGGTGCAGGAGACACTGCTGCGGGCGTGGCGGTCCTGCGCCCGCTTCGACGCGAGCAAGGGTTCGGTGCGGACCTGGCTGCTCGGCATCGAGCGCAACGTCCTGATCGACCTGTCCCGCGCCCGGGCGGTCCGGCCCGGCGAGACCGGTTGGGACGATATTCGCGAGGGCGCCGAGCCGCGCTGTGTGAGTCCGGATTTCGCCGACGGTCTGGTCGACGGACTGCTGGTCGCCGACCTGCTCGCGCGGCTGCCGGAGGTCCAGCGCGCGGCCGTGGTCGAGGTGATCATGCGTGACCGCGCCTATCAGGAGGTCGCCGACGATCTCGGCGTGCCGGTCGGCACGGTGAAGACCCGGGTGCACTATGCCCTGCGGTCGCTGCGCAGACTGCCGCGCGGTGCGTGAGTCGTCCCGACACGCCGACATCGGCCCTGATCAGCCACGATGGACCCGCGAGGGGGGCGTAACATTTCGGCAACGTGGCTTGCCTCGTGGTGTAGGTGTTGCGAGAGTAAACCACTGGGTTTGGTGTTACTAGTGGGAAGGGAGGGGCGCCCCGTCCCGGGGCGCCGACACCGCACATGAAGCCAACCGTCATTCGAACCGGAATTCGCACCGCCATCGCGGCCGCGGTCGTGCTCGGCGCCTCCGCCGTGCCCGCCGTAGCCTTCGCCGCGCCGGACCCGCCCGCCAATTCCCTCGCGGGCCGCACCGTCTTCGTCGACCCCGGCCATCAGGCGGTCATTGCGCCGGAGAACCTGTCCAAGCAGGTCGACAACGGCCGCGGCGGCACCAAGGACTGCCAGACCACCGGGATGACCTCGCTCAACGGAATCCCCGAACACACCATCAACTGGGATGTGGCCCAGCTGGTCAAGACCGCCCTGGAGAGCCTCGGCGCGCGCGTCGTGCTGAGCCGTCCCGACGACACCGGCTCGGGTCCCTGCGTCGATGAGCGGGCCCGCGCCGCGAATGCCTCGGGCGCGGCGGTCGCCGTCAGCATCCACGCCGACAGCGCGCCCGCCACCGCGCACGGTTTCCACCTCATCGTGCCGCAACTGCCCATCCCCGACGCCGAGGCCGACCGGGTGCAATCCACTTCGGGGCTGGCGGCCTCCAAGGCCGTGCGCGACGCCTATGTACAGGCCGGATTCCAGCCCGCGAACTACGCGGGCGTCCAGGACGGCTTGCAGACCCGGGCCGATATCGCCGGGCCCGCGCTGACCCGGGTGCCCAATGTCTTCGTCGAAATGGGCAACGGCGCCAATCCCGAAGACGCCGCGGTGCTCGAATCGTCCGACGGCAAGCTGAAGCACGCGGTCGCCATCACCACCGGCCTGGTCGGTTACCTGCTCTCGGCGACACCGGCGGGCACCTCGGGATCGGCGGGTGACCGTCCCGCGACCGAGCCCGCCACCGAGGCGCCGCGTTACCAGGCTGCGCCGGGCAAGGTTGCGCCCGCGACCGAGGCGCCGCGTTACCGGGCAGTTCCGGGCAAGGCCGTGCCCGCCACACCGTCCGTACCCGGGGGCACCGGCGCACCGACCGCGCGCGTCATCGAACTGCTCGCCCCGCTGGCCAAGGTGCTCGGCGGCGACGGATCCGCGCTCACCACCGAACTGATCAACCTGGCGTACACCCTCGCCGCGACCTTCGTCGCACCCGGCAAGTAGGCCGCCGAGCGCCGCCCGGGCCGCCGACTAGGGTGGTCCGGGTGGCCGAGCGGATACCTGTTCTGATCGTCGCCGGATTCCTGGGATCCGGGAAGACGACGCTGCTCAACCATCTGCTCCGGGACAACCGCGGCACCCGGATCGGCGTGGTGGTCAATGATTTCGGCGCCGTCAACATCGACGCCATGTTGGTCGCCGGTCAGGTCGACGCCACGGTGTCGCTGAGCAACGGCTGCGTCTGCTGCGCGGTGGACATCGGCGAACTCGACGAGATGTTCGACCGTCTCGCGCATCCGACATCCCGCATCGACGTCATCGTGGTGGAGGCCAGTGGTCTTGCCGAACCGCGCAATCTCATCAGAATGGTGCTGAGCAGCGAAAATCCGCGCATCCGCTACGGCGGTCTGCTGGAAGTCGTCGACGCGGAGCAGTTTCGCGAAAGCCGCCGCCGCCACCCCGAACTGGTGACCCATCTGCGCCTGGCCGACCTGGTCGTCGTCAACAAGGCCGATCGGTTGCCGCCCGAGGATCTGGACCGGCTGCGAACCGAGATCGGCGATGTCGTCGGAACAGTGCCGGTGTACGCGACCGCTTTCGGCCGCATGGACCCCGGTCTCTTGTTCGACCGGCCGCGGCGCAGCGCGCCGACCGTCGCCGAGCAGTTGAGCTTCGACGAGTTGCTGTCCGAACACCAGCACGAGGACGACGGCCACCGGCACCTGCACGACGACTACACGAGCGTGTCGTTCACCAGCGAGCGCGAACTCGATCCGCGCCGCTTCATCGGCTTCCTCGAGGACCCGCCCGCCGGACTATTCCGCGCCAAGGGCTTCGCCGCGTTCGGGGTGGCCGAGGAACGCCGAAAGTTCTTGTTCCACATGGTCGGCCGCCATATCGTCTTCGAGCCGAGCGGCTGGGCGCGCCGAGAGGCGCGCACCACCAGCCTGGTGCTCATCGGCGCCGGACTCGAACCCGAATCCACGCTGCGGCGGCTGCGCGAGACGGTGCACACCGCCGCCGAGCGCCTCGATCCGCAGACCATGCTCGGGGTCTGGCGCTACACCCCGCACTGACCAGGCGTCAGATATGTCAGATTGGCGCGTTTGCGCGAAGCCGGCGCGTTCGGTGCTTTGCCTGTCAGAGGCGGACAACAAGACTGACAGCAGGTCCGCCGCGTCGGCGTCCGCGCGGTAGCGCACGCGCCGCGCGTCGAGTCCGGGTCGGGGCCCGAGAGGTGAGATCGCCGTGCTGTTCTGCGACCGATGGGAGCGTTTCCGTGTACGAAACCGAAACCTGTGAGAGCGCCACCGCCTATGTGATCGCCGCACTCGAAGCCAAGGGAACAGCGACGCGCGAGGACTTCGACGTACCCGCGATCGTCGCCGCCACCAGGGATATCGCCGACAGCTGGGATTTCCGCACGATCGAGGACGCGACCTTCTGGCGGATCGCGGCCACCTTCCTCAAGGTCTGAGCGTGCCGCCGAACCGTTCAGTCGAAGCGGTCGGCGCGGTGCGCGTTGTCGGGGGCGGCCCATCGTCTGGCCGCCCGCCGCATCGCCCCCGCATCCGAATAGCCGAGCAGCTGGGCCTGGCGGGCGCGGCTGAGCGGGCCGGTCGCCGCCGCCTGGCGCAATCTCGCGTCGCGCGCCCGGTCCAATTCCTTGCGCCAGGTGGTGCCCGCCTCCATGAGCCTGCGTTGCAGCGTGCGCGGGCTGGTCGCAAGACCGCGCGCGACCCGTTCCAGCGAGGCGTCACCGGTGGCGAGGGTGTCGGCGAGGGCGTCCGCGACCCGCCGGGGCCAGGCGGTGGCCAGCGGCGGCGGTGGCGGCAGCGCATCGGCGAGCGGGCGCAGAATGGCGGCGAGTACGGGATCGGCGGTGGTCAGCGGGCGATCCAGATCGCTACTGCGGAAGGTCATGGCGTCCAGATCGGCCTCGAAGGTGATGTCGGCGGTGCCGAAGACGTCCACGAAGGTGTCATAGCACCGCGGTGCGTGTTGGCGCAGCGAGACCCGCACCGGCGCGAGCGGACCCTCGAGCGCTCGGCGCGCGCGGCTCAGCACGGCCGACAGTCCCCACAGCTGGGTCAGATCCCGACCGCGCCCCTCGCCCTCGATCATCTCGAGGCGCAGACTGGTCTCGTATTCGTTGTCGGTGACCAGGTCGAAGCGGTGATTGGTGGTGACGGCGGCGACATAGGGCCCGCAGGTCGCCAAGCCCGCGCCGAGAGTGGGCGCGGTGGAGAACAGATAGTCGTAGAGTCCGAGACTGGGCAATTCGTAGCGACGGGCCACTTCCAGCGCGACATTCGGGTCGCCCAGACCGTGTTCGCCCAATTCCCACAGCCGCGAGAAGGTCTCCGACGGCAGGTGCACGTCGTCGCCCGACATCGTCCATTCCGGTAGACCGGTCTCCCGAATCAACGTGTCCCGATCCAGCCCGGCCGCGCTGAGCTGCGAGATGACGAAACGATGCAGCAGCACTTGATCGGTTCCCACGCGTCCTCCTGCAGCACAACCGGATGAACACTTCGGGCGAGAACGCTAGCCCGGTCGTTTTGATTCGTCATTGGAATCACGTCACGGAATGGTTAATGCCCACAGGCATTGACCCATTCGGACAGTCCATCGGCGAACAACTGGCGTTTCCAGATCGGCACCTCGAGTTTGATGCGATCGACCAATTCGGCGCAGACGCCGAATGCCTCGGCCCGATGCGGCGCGGCCACCGCGACCACAATGGCAAGATCGCCGATGGTCAACGGGCCCACCCGGTGCACGGCCGCAACCGGCAGACCCGAGGCCGCGGCGACCTCGGAGCAGCAGGTCCGCAGGAACCGGTCCGCCCGGGGATGGGCGGAGTACTCCAGCGCCGACACCGCCTGTCCGCCGTCGTGGTCGCGCACCTTGCCGGTGAAGACGACCACCGCGCCGTGTTCGGGACCGGTGACCGCGGCCTCCGCTTCGGCGGGGTCGAGTGGACGGTCGCTGATGCGGGCGACGCGGACCAGCGCGTCCTCACGGGTTGTCATGTCTGCCGCCTCCGGCTACTTGCGCTATCAGGTGATCCAACAGTGGCTCGAGGACGGCCATGCCGTCCTCGACCCCACCCGGTGATCCGGGCAGGTTGACCACGACCGAGGCGCCCGCCAATCCGGCCACCCCGCGGCTGAGCGCGGCGAGCGGGAATTTCGCGGTGCCGCGCTGCCGGATCGCCTCGGCGACGCCGGGGAGTTCGCGGTCGAGCACCGCGAGGGTCGCCTCGGGGGTCGCGTCGGTGGGGGAGGCGCCGGTGCCGCCGGTGGTGACGACCAGCGCGGGCGACAGATGCAGGGCGTCGGCGATTCCGACGGTGATGTCGGCATCGGCGTAGACGAGCGGACCGCGGACCGAATAGCCCAGTCCGGTAAGCCATTCCACGAGAACCGGTCCGGTCGTGTCCGCGCGGATGCCCGCCGCGGCGCCGGTGGAGGCGACCACGACGGCCGCCGTCCTCATCTCCGGGACGGTGTCGCCATCGGCGACGAGATCGACGGAATCGTCCTCCGGCGGGCTCTGCTCGGGCGGGATGTCGGCGGTATCGGGGCGGGTCCAGTGTCCGTGCTTGCCGCCATCCTTGGCGAGCAGCCTGACTCCGTTGAGCGTCGCCGCGGGATCGACGGCCTTGACCATGTCGTGCAGGGTGAGTCCGGCGACCGCCACCGCGGTCAGCGCCTCCATCTCGACACCGGTGGGCCCCTTGGTCTTCGCGGTCGCCTCGATCGTGATGGCGTCCGCGGTGAAGCCGAATTCCACCCGCACCGACGACAGCGCGAGCTGATGGCATAGCGGGATGAGTTCGGAGGTCTTCTTCGCACCGGCGATGCCCGCGATGCGCGCGGTGGACAGCACATCGGCCTTGGGCATGTCGTCGGCGCGGACCAGGGCCACCACCTCGGCGGTGGTACGTAGTTCCCCGGCGGCAACGGCGACGCGGGTGGTGTCGGACTTCGCGCTCACGTCGACCATCCGGGCCCGGCCCTCGCGGTCGAGATGCGACAACTCACTCATACCTTCCACCCTGGCACAGTCGGTACCCGCGGCGCGAAGAAGTCACAGCGCGCGCACACGGACGGCGGCGCCCGCGGGCAGTTCGGTGGCCTCGGCCGGAATGTCGACGAGTACGTCGGCCCAGGCCATGCCCGCCACGAGATGCGAACCCGGACCCGAGACTAATTCGACCACGCCCGCGTCGGTGAGCCGCCCGCGCAGGAACTGCCGCCGACCGGCGGGCGAGCGCACCGGTTCGGCCAGGCGCGCCTCCCGGTCGGGTACCGGCGCCAAACCGCTCAGCGCGCGCAGAATCGGCCGGGCGAACACCTCGAAGGAGACCATCGTGCTCACCGGATTGCCCGGGAAACTCAGCACCGGCACCCCGTCGACGACCGTGAGCCCCTGTGGACCGCCCGGTTGCATCGCGACCGAGCCGAAGACGCCGCCGAGCGGGGCGAGCACATCCTTGACCACTTCGAAATCTCCCTTGGACACCCCGCCGGAGGTGATCACCAGATCGGCGGATCGCGTCGCGGCGGTGAGCAGTTCACGCAGAACCGCGGGGTCGTCGGTGCTGTGCTCGACCGTGGTGACGGCAACGCCGTTGGCGCGCAACGCCGCCGCGAGCGCTATGCCGTTGGAGTTGTAGATCTGACCGGGGCGCAACGGTTTTCCGGCAGGCACGAGTTCGTCGCCGGTGGTGATCACCGCGGCGCGCACCGGCACGAACACCGGAACCTCGGCCAGCCCGACGGCCGCGAGGGCGGCGATGTGGCGCGGCGCCAGCGCCGTGCCCGCGGGCACGAGCAAATCGCCCGCCCGCACGTCGGTACCCGGTTCGCGCACGAATTCGCCCGTGGATCGCCCGCGCCGCACGGTGACGGTCGCGCCGTCGGATTCGGTGTCCTCCACCGGGACCACGCAGTCCGCGCCCGGGGGCAGCGGCGCGCCGGTCATGATCTTCACCGCGGCGCCCGGGGGCAGCGGCGCGCGACCCGCGTCGCCCGCGGCGACCACGCCCGCCACCGGCAGCGTGACCGGCGTGACCAGCACCGAGGCCGCGTCCACCGCGTAGCCGTCCATGGCGGAATTGCGGAAGACCGGCAGTTCCACCGGGGATCGCATATCCGCGGCGAGCAGCCGGTCCAGTGCGGCCGGCACCGCGACATCCTCGAGGGGACGCGCTGCCAATGGCCGCAGCAGCCCCTCGACGGTATCGCGGTACTCGTCGACGGACCGTGCCGAGATGCGGGCGGGCCGAGCGTTCATGTCGGCCAGCCTATCGCCCGCACGACGCGCCGATCCGGCATCGCGGTGTCGGCTGGAACTCACCGCCTGACATGGCGATATGTGAGATCCGGTGTGACGCGACGCCGGCGGTGTGCTCGTATCGCGAGGCCGAGGGGTGTACATAATGGGACTGTGACGCTGGTCGATATGGGGATGCCTACCGTCCGATCCGGCATGCCCTCGCTCGACGGACGGCCCGATACGCCGCTCCTTGTGGACCGGTACGGCCGGGTCGCCCGTGACCTGCGTGTGTCGATCACCGAGAAGTGCTCGCTGCGCTGCACCTATTGCATGCCCGAGGAGGGTCTCGCGCCGATCCCGAAACACGAGCTGCTGACCGTCGATGAGATCGTGCGGCTGGTCGCGCTCGCGGTGCGTGAACTCGGGGTGCGCGAGGTCAGGTTCACCGGCGGCGAGCCGCTGGTGCGGCGGGAGCTGGAACGGATCGTCGCAGGCTGTCACGAGCGGGTGCCGCAGACCCCGTTGGCCATGACGACCAATGGCGTCGGTTTGGCGCATCGCGCTCACGATCTGGCGCGGGCCGGTCTGAGCCGGGTCAATGTCTCCCTCGACACCGTCGACCGTCTCGGCTTCGCCCGCCTGACCCGGCGCGACCGGCTCGACTCGGTGCTGGCGGGTATCAAGTCCGCGCACGCGGCCGGTCTGGCCCCGGTCAAGGTGAACGCGGTGCTCATGCGCGAGACCCTGTCGGGTGCGGCGGATCTGCTGCGCTGGTGTCTCGACGAGGGCTGCGAGCTGCGATTCATCGAGGAGATGCCGCTCGACGCCGATCACGAGTGGGCGCGCGCCAATATGGTGACCGCCGCCGAACTGCTCGAGGTGCTCGGCGCGCGATTCGAGCTCACCGAGGTGGGACGGCCCGATCCCTCGGCACCGGCCGAGCGCTGGTCGGTCGACGGAGGTCCGGCCACCGTAGGCGTGATCGCCACCGTGACCCGAAAATTCTGCGACACCTGCGATCGCACCCGGCTCACCGCCGATGGCATGCTGCGCTCCTGCCTGTTCAGCGACGAGGAATTCGATGTGCGCGCCGCCCTGCGCGGCGGCGCGGACGATGAGGAACTTGCCGCCATCTGGCGCGGCGCGATGTGGCACAAATGGGCGGGGCACGGTATCGATGCCGAGAATTTCGTCCCGCCCGAACGCACGATGGGAGCCATCGGTGGTTGAGATCCGCTATTTCGCCGCGATCGCCGACGCGGTTGGCAAGGACAGCGAGATACTCGACCTGCCGAGCGGCGCCACCGTCGCCGATCTGCGGGTCAGGCTCGCCGGGACCTACGGGCCGGACCTGGACACCATGCTCGGCGTGTGCGCCTATCTCATCGGCGACGAGCTGACCCGCGATCCGTCGGCGGCGCTGACCGGCCGTGTCGACGTGCTGCCGCCGTTCGCCGGCGGGTGACACGGGCCGGGAGCGACCCGCCGGCGTCGAGCCCGGCGTGGCTCAGCGCCACCAGGTGTCGAGCGGAGTGACCGGCACGGTGCGCTTGTGGCGGGTGTTGCGGAAGATCGTCTCGAGCCGCTCGGCCACTTCCGCGGTGACCTCCTCGCCCTCGAGATAGTCATCGATCTCGCTGTAGCGCAGGCCCATCGCCTCCTCGTCGGGCAGCGCGGGCCGGTCGTCCTCGAGATCGGCGGTGGGCACCTTGGACCAGATGCTCTCCGGCGCGCCGAGTTCCTGGAGCAGGGCCGCGCCCTGCCGCTTCGTGAGTCCGGTGAGCGGGGTGAGATCCACACCGCCGTCGCCGTATTTGGTGAAGAATCCGGTGATCGCCTCGGCGGCGTGATCGGTGCCGACCACGAGCAGATTCTCCTGTCCGGCGATGGCGTACTGGATCACCATCCGTTCACGGGCCTTGACGTTGCCGCGCACGAAATCGCGGAGTTTGTCGACCGACAGCGCCGAGGCGACCTCGCCTGCGACCGCGTTGGCGCTGGGGCGCACGTTCACCACCACCGAGCGATCGGGTTGGATGAACTTCATCGCGACGCGGGCGTCCATCTCGTCGGCCTGCACGCCGTAGGGCAGCCGGACCGCGAAGAAGGTGGCATCGACACCGTCGGCGCGCAGTTCCTCGGCGGCCAGCTGGCACAGCCGCCCGGTCAGCGCGCTGTCCTGTCCGCCGCTGACGCCGAGGACGAAACCCCGTGCGGGCGTGGCACACAGGTAGTCCTTGAGGAATTCGACGCGGCGGCGCACCTCGACCTTCGGTTCGATCGTCGGCTGGACGCCCAATTCGGCGATGATCTGTTCGCGGACACCGGATGCCGGGGAAGGTGAGGTAGCGCTGGCCATGGCAGCTCACTCTACTGGCGAACCGGCCCCGACGATCAGCGCGACGAATCTCTCCCAGTTGTCGCTGATCTGCGTGCGCTCGTAGCCGAGTTGCCGCATCTGGTACATGACCAGCGGTGCGCCGAGCGCGGCCAGCAGCACGTCGGCGATCAGCGCCGGTTCACCGTCGGTGTCGGCGGCGCGTAACAGCATCGCGATGTGCGACTTGAGCAGGTTGTAGGGCGCGCTGGTGTATCGCGTGCCCGCCTCGCTGATCTCGGCCGCCTGGTGCAGTTCGCCCTCGACCTCGATGTCGAGCAGCCGCGCCCGTCCGAAGGCGATCAGCCGCGCGAGCGGCGGCGCTCCCGGACCGAGTGGGGGCGGTCCGAAGATGAAGGCTTCTTGGAACTTCCGCTCGGAGTGGTCGAGCAGTGCCCGCATCAGGCCGGAGCGATTGCCGAAACGCCGGAAGACGGTGCCCTTGCCGACGCCCGCCCGTTTGGCGAGCTCGTCCATGGTCAGACCCTCGACACCCTGTTCGCGCACCAGCTGCTGGGCGGCGTCGAGCAGGATGCGGCGGTTGCGCGCGGCATCGGCGCGCTCGACGTGTTCCTCCGTGCCCGGCAGTGTCTTGCGCCCCGTCCCGGGCGTCTTGCCGGGTCGCGTCGTCTTGCCGGTCTCCGCCGTCTCGCCGATCCCGAGTGTTCCGGCGGTCCCCGGCGACATGCCGACCCCGAGTAGCGGGCGCTCGGGCTCGGGTCCGCTCGACGGTGGTGTGCTGTACGTCACAGTTCTCTCTGACTTTCCGAGGAATGTAATCGGACCGCGGTCCGGTTAGTGCTGATGAAAGGTCGGATACCGCATCAGTACATCAGGAGTCGTCATGAGCCAGCCTCGCATCCTCGTCCTCGTCGGAAGCCTGCGTGCCGCGTCCATCAATCGCAAATTGGCCGAGGCCGCGGTAGAGGCCGCCCCGGAGGGCGCGCGGATCTCCATTTACGAGGGTCTCGGTGAGATCCCCTTCTACAACGAGGACCTCGATGTGCCCGGCGCGGTGCCCGCCGCGGCCGAGGCCCTGCGCGACGCGATCGCCGCGGCCGACGGCCTGTTGCTGGTCACCCCCGAGTACAACGGCACCACCACCGCGGTGCTGAAGAACGCCATCGACTGGGCGTCGCGTCCCTATGGCGCCGGCGCGCTCGGCGGCCGTCCGGTCGCGGTGCTCAGTGCGTCGCTCAGCCCGAACGCCGCCAAGTGGGCGCACGGCGACACGGTCAAGGCGGTCGGCATCGCGGGCGCGAATGTCATCGAGGCCGCGCATGTGCACTTCGGCGCGGTCGGCGAGCGCTTCGCGCAGGTGCATCCGCGCGAGGACGCCGAGGTGCTGAACCAGCTGTCCGGCGCGGTCGCCGAACTCGTGCGCGCCGCGGGTCAGTCGCTGGTATCCGCCTGACGCCACGCTCTCCGAAAACGACACGGTCGCCGCAACCTCTCAGAATCGAGAGTGTTGCGACGACCGCGTGAACCCAAGGCCGATTCGGTACGGGGGCGGTCTCGTGTGCCCGCTGTTCCGAAGTACTGCGGAAGGGATTGGCGTTGCGGATGTGACACCTGTGTTTGCTGGGAAGACGCTACGGTGCGAAATTGTGATCTCCGACACGGCCGTGGTCGGTTGCGAGTCGAGTGTCCTGGTACTTACCGCGCCGGAATTTCACCCATGTGACTCGCAACATCTCGTGTTGTAGGAATCTGTCGGCCACTAGGTGTAGTGTCTTGCTCACTGGAAGACGGCACGGAGTCATCGCTCAGAGGAGCCGGCCCCGCAGGGCTGATCAGGGGTTTCCGCACCGGATCCAGGAGTTTGCGCAGCGTACGTCGGAGCATGTATCGCCAGCGGCCCCGAGGCCGCTCGGAACGATCGGCATACGGACCACAGGCTGTGGATCAGGCATAGGAGAGAGGGATCAATGACCGTCACCGTGTACACCAAGCCCGCTTGCGTCCAGTGCAATGCCACCTACAAGGCGCTCGACAAGGTCGGGGTGGACTACGAAGTCGTCGACATCTCCGTCGACGACGAGGCGCGCGACTATGTCATGGCGCTGGGTTATCTCCAGGCTCCGGTGGTAGTCGCCGGTGAGCAGCACTGGTCCGGCTTCCGGCCCGACCGCATCAAGTCCCTCGCGACCGCGGCGGCCTGATCGCCCGTATCGTCCGCCGAACGGGGGAGGGGAGGTAGCGCGTATGACCGAATCGCTGGTCTACTTCTCCAGCGCCTCGCGGAACACGCACCGTTTCGTGGAGAAGCTGGGAGTCCCGGCCGCTCGCATACCGCTGCACACCGCCGATTCGCTGCGTGTGGACGAACCGTACGTGCTGATCGTGCCCACCTACGGCGGCGGTCGGCACGTGCTCGGGGGAGATCGATCCGATAAGGATTTCGTACCGCGCCAGGTCGCCAAGTTCCTCAACGACCCGCACAACCGCGCACTCCTGCGCGGGGTCATCGCCGCGGGCAACACGAACTTCGGTGATACCTATTGCTTTGCGGGAGAGGTCATCTCGCGCAAAT
Source organism: Nocardia arizonensis (assembly GCF_001310275.1). Classification (GTDB taxonomy): domain Bacteria; phylum Actinomycetota; class Actinomycetes; order Mycobacteriales; family Mycobacteriaceae; genus Nocardia; species Nocardia arizonensis. The sequence goes on along the minus strand of NZ_LGYZ01000083.1, from coordinate 59,700 downwards.
GCGGGGTGCCGTACCTGTACCGCTTCGAACTGATGGGAACCGCGCAGGACGTCGAGCGCGTCCGAGAGGGATTGGGATTGTTTTGGCAACAGCAACAACAGCGCCGACGGGAAAGTCAGCTCGTCTAGAGCAGCCCGCGGGCCGGGCCGCCGAGTCCGGCGAGGTACTCGATTACCACGCCCTCAACGCGATGTTGAACCTGTACGGGCCCAACGGCGAGATCCAGTTCGACAAGGACCGCGAGGCCGCGCACCAGTACTTCCTCCAGCACGTCAACCAGAACACCGTCTTCTTCCACAACCTGGAGGAGAAGCTGGACTATCTGGTCGAGGAGAACTACTACGAGGCCGAGGTACTCGAGCGCTACGACCGGTCGTTCATCAAGCGGCTGTTCAAGCATGCCTACGCCAAGAAGTTCCGGTTCCCCACCTTCCTCGGCGCGTTCAAGTACTACACCTCCTACACGCTCAAGACCTTCGACGGTAAGCGCTATCTGGAGCGGTTCGAGGATCGCGTGGTCATGGTCGCGCTGACCCTGGCCGCGGGCGACGAGACCCTGGCGACTCGCCTGGTCGAGGAGATCATCGACGGACGGTTCCAGCCCGCGACCCCGACCTTCCTCAACTCGGGCAAGAAGCAGCGCGGCGAGCCGGTGTCCTGCTTCCCGGCGGGGACTCCGGTGGATACCGAGACGGGTCCGCGGGCGATCGAGACATTGCGCCCCGGCGACAGGGTGCTCTCGCACGACGGTTCGTACGCGGCGGTGGAAGCCATCGTAGAGAATCCGAACGACCAGGCCCTGGTGTCGATTTCGCACTTCGGGCACATGGAGCCCATTCGGTGCACCCCCGAGCACCCGATTCTCGTGTGGACGACCCGCGATGTGGATACGCTGATCGACGGCGATGGCGCCGATCCGTTCAACGGATTCGTGTGGCTGGCCGCTCGGGATGTCCACCCCTCTGATTTCATCGTCACCGTCGCGCCGCTGGCCGCCCGCGACCGCCGTATACACGACTTGACGGAGTACGTCGGGGAAGGCGTCTCGGTCGATCGCCACGTGGAGGAGTCCTACGATCTCGGTCTCGTCGTCGGCCGGTACGTCGCCGAGGGGCACGTATCCGAACGTTCGACCACCGAGGGCGCGGTGACTCCGAAAGTTGTCAATTTCACTCTCGGCGCGCACGAGTTCGCTTTACAGGAAGAACTTTCCGCCGCGTTCAAGCGAGTATTCGCGACGGAACTCTCGGTGCGTTCGAACCAGTCGGACAACTCCGTGCGCATGGTCTGCGACAGCGAGAGCGTGTCGTCGCTGATGCTCTCGTTGGCGGGTACCGGCTACAGCACGAAGCGGCTGGCCCCCGATGTGCTGACCGCCGATGCGGAGTTTCAGCGTGGGCTACTGGCCGGACTCTTCCGGGGGGCCGGCTGCTGCACCACCGGCGGGTTGGCCCTGGATCTGGTGAATCCGGATCTGGTGGACCAGGTGCAGTTGATTCTCCGACGCCTGGGCGTCGTTTCGACAGTGCGCCGGTACATGAACCAGGCGGGGAACCCGACAGGCCAACTGTTCGTCCCGGGCTTGCCCGGTACGAACGAAGAGTTCATCTTCGATGTCGGCACGAATCTGCACAACTATGTGGGCCGCAAGGGGACGACGCGCGCCACATACCAGGTGGTACACGGTCGTCATGTCTATGGCATCCGCGAAATCGCACGTACCGACCAGACACCGGAGACGGTCTACAACCTGCACGTCGAGGGGACGCATACCTACACCATTCGTGGGACCGTGGTGCACAATTGTTTCCTCCTGCGCATCGAGGACAATATGGAGTCCATCGGGCGGTCGATCAATTCGGCGTTGCAGTTGTCCAAGCGCGGTGGTGGAGTAGCGTTGCTGCTCAGCAACATTCGCGAACACGGCGCGCCGATCAAGCGCATCGAGAACCAGTCCTCCGGCGTCATCCCGATCATGAAGCTGCTCGAGGACTCGTTCTCCTACGCCAATCAGCTCGGCGCGCGCCAGGGCGCGGGCGCGGTGTACCTGCACGCCCACCACCCGGACATCTACCGCTTCCTCGACACCAAGCGCGAGAACGCCGACGAGAAGATCCGCATCAAGACCCTCTCGCTCGGCGTGGTGATTCCCGACATCACCTTCGAACTGGCGAAGAAGAACGAGGACATGTACCTGTTCTCGCCCTACGACGTGGAGCGCATCTACGGCAAGCCGTTCGCCGATATCGATGTCACCGAGAAGTACCACGAGATGGTCGACGACAAGCGGATTCGCAAGTCGAAGATCAAGGCGCGCGAGTTCTTCCAGACCATCGCCGAATTGCAGTTCGAATCGGGCTATCCGTACATCATGTTCGAGGACACCGTGAATCGGGCGAATCCGATAGCGGGCAAGATCACCCATTCGAATCTGTGCTCGGAGATCCTCCAGGTCTCCACGCCCTCGGAGTTCAACGACGACCTGTCCTACGCCAAAGTGGGCAAGGACATCTCGTGCAATCTCGGCTCGCTCAATATCGCCAAGACGATGGACTCGCCGGATTTCGCGGGCACCATCGAGGTGGCCATCCGCGCGCTGACCGCGGTGTCGGACCAGACCCACATCTATTCGGTGCCCTCCATCGAGCAGGGCAACAACCAGTCGCACGCGATCGGCCTCGGCCAGATGAATCTGCACGGGTATCTGGCCCGTGAACGGGTGCACTACGGGTCAGCCGAGGGCGTCGACTTCACCAACATCTATTTCTATACCGTTGTCTACCACGCACTTCGGGCCTCCAACCGGATCGCGATCGAGCGCGGCGCCTGGTTCGGCGGATTCCCGGAGTCGAAGTACGCCAGCGGTGAGTACTTCGACAAGTACACCGAACAGGTGTGGGAGCCCGAGACCGAGCGGGTGCGGCAGCTGTTCGCCGACGCGGGAGTGCGCATCCCGACTCAGGACGACTGGCGCGAGCTGAAGGCGTCGGTCATGGAGCACGGCATCTACAACCAGAACCTCCAGGCGGTGCCGCCGACCGGATCGATCTCCTACATCAACCACTCCACCAGTTCCATCCACCCGGTGGCGTCGAAGATCGAGATCCGCAAGGAAGGCAAGATCGGTCGCGTCTACTATCCGGCGCCCTATATGACCAACGACAATCTGGAGTTCTACCAGGACGCCTACGAGATCGGCTACGAGAAGATAGTCGACACGTACGCCGCGGCCACCCAGCACGTCGATCAGGGTCTGTCGCTGACGCTGTTCTTCAAGGACACCGCCACCACCCGCGATCTGAACAAGGCCCAGATCTACGCCTGGCGCAAGGGCATCAAGACCCTCTACTACATTCGCCTGCGCCAGATGGCGCTGGAGGGCACGGAGGTCGAGGGCTGCGTCAGCTGCATGCTGTGAGGCGAGCCGAGCGCCGGGTCGTTCACGGACGGGTGTTGAGCAGTGACAGCACCACGTCGACGGCCGTGTCGACCAGGCGGTCTCGGCTCACGGTGAGCCGTCCGTCGACCCAATCGAGATAGAGGGCGATGAGCGCGCCCGCGACCGCGGTCCCGACGAGCGCGAGGCGTTCCTGACCGCCGGAGAACAGAGTTTCGGCGTCTGGCCCGAGAAGCGGGGTGAGCGCGCGCAGGAAGGCGGGGCCGCGCGGTGCGCTGTGCCCGCGCAAGGTCTCGTCGGTGAGCGGTTCGCGCAGCAACACCCGGGCCCGTCGGGGGTCCTCCTCGAAGTAGTCGGCGCAGATATTGAGCGCCGCGCGCGCGGTGTCGCGCGGGTCGCCGGTGGCGGCGACAGTGTGCAGTCGATCGAGCAGATCCGCTTCGACCCGGTCGTAGACGGCGGTGACCAGCGCGTCCCGGTTGTCGAAACTCTCGTAGAAGTAGCGCGGGCTCAGGTTCGCGAGCCGGATCACCGCGCGCATCGTCACCGCGGCCGAACCCTCGGTTCCGAGCAGGTCCAGTGCCACGGCGAGCAGTTGTTCGCGCCGGCCGGCCGATCTGTCGTGCAGAGTCCGGCCGCGCCACAACTTGGGTCCGTTCACCTTGTGATCCTCGCATCGAGGGCCGTGCGCATCACGATCGACATCACCCGCTGCTGTACCGATCGGCCGGTTCGGGTCGCGAGGGCGAACTTCGCTCGGCCCCGAAGAAGCGGTGCCGAAGGGTCGCGGCCAGTGCGTCGAATTCGCTCAGCTGAGCCCGCAGCGTCCGGCATCGGGCGTAGAGGATCTCCGCGCGCCGCGCGAAGGCGCGCTGGAGTTCGCGCGGCGGAATGGGAACCAGGAGCGGGGCGAGATCCTTCTTGTTGATCTGCGGGACCGAACTGCCGGTGGCCAGGGTCAGCAGGTCGAGTCCGCGCAACCATTCGAACAGATACCGCAATTCGACGCCGTGCGGCCGGATCGCCATGAGGTTGGGATCGAGGACGGCCGGTCGCACGGTCAGGCGCTTCTTGTTGGTAGCGATGGCGCCGCCTCGCTTGGGGAACACGACGCATCCCGCGGGACAACTCGCGGCACGGGTGCCGGGGGTCGCCGACCAGCTTCGGGCGGTGGCGATTTCGAGGTCGTTGCCCTCGGCGGTCAGGTCCGCGACCTTGAGCAGCAGATGACCGGAGGGTTGTCCGGTGAACGCCGCGCCGACCGGAAGGGTTGTGCCGGAATGGAATCGGGCGACCGACTCGAGGCTCACGAGCGGCCATTCGAGCTCGGGACCGAAGGTCTCGTAGAACACCGACCGGACGAGCTCTTCGGCGAGTTCCAGCGAGGTGGTCCGCTCTGCCCTGAGAGTCTCCACACTGTCGAGGAGTTCGGCGATCCGCCGCTGGGTCGGCAGCGGCGGCGCGGGCAGCTCGGCTTCCTTCAGGAACTTGTAGTACCGCGCGTAGCCCGCCTCGGGCAGCGGCAGCGCACCGAGCGCGTGGCACAGGTAGCGGGTGTCGAAACCGGGCCGGGCGCACAGCACCCGGACCCCTTCGGCGCCGGGTGCGAAGCGGAAGTCGACGTAGTCCACGAGTCGGGTGTGATCGCCGAAGACGAGCACCGGCAGCGGTCCGGTATAGGCGCGGTCGAGATCGTCGGTGTAACCCGCGATCCGTGCCCGGCCCTGGTCGACGACGGGCACCGCACCGGAGTCGAGATAGCGCGACCGGGGAATGCCGCGCCCGCCCGGCGTCACGTCGAGGACGGCGTCGAGGACGGCGACCCTCGGCCACCCGCTCATCCCAGCAGTTCCTTCATTCGTGAAATGCCCTGCTGTATCCGTGTTTCCAGTTCTTCGATCTCCGCGACGATCACCGCGGATGCGCGGAATTCGACAGCTGCCCTGGGGATCTCGCGGTAGCGGTGCAATGACAGGTCGTAATCGCGAACCGCGATATCGGCCTTGGGCACCCGGAAACTGCGGTCTTCGCGGGTGCGGTCACCTTCGGTGTCCTCGCGTCGCGACCAGCGCGCCAGCACATCGGGGATATTGTTCGCGGCGTGTTCGGCCGCGGTGAGCGGCACGCGCGGGTGCGCGCCGAGCGCGTCGGCGGGCAGCAGCGGCGCGCGCCGGTCGTCGAGGCTGTAGCCGTCGGCCGCGACATCGTAGAACCACACCCGATCGGTCCGGCCGCCCTTGGTGAACAGCAGGATCGCCGTCGACACCCCCGCGTAGGGTTTGAAGACCCCGGCGGGCAGCTTCACCACACCGTCGAGCCGGTTTTCCTCCACCAGCGCGCTTCGCAGCGCGCGATGGGCGCGGCTCGCGCCGAACAGCACGCCGTCGGGCACGATGACCGCGGCCTTCCCGCCGGTCCGCAACGACCGCAGCACCTGGGCCAGGAACAGCAGTTCGGATCGGCGGGTGGGCGCCATACGCGACAGTTCGCCAGATACCGTCGCGGCGTCGATGCTGCCCGCGAAGGGCGGGTTGGCCAGGATCATCGAATACGCCTCGGCCGGGACGCCGTCGGCCACGGCGTCGCGGTAGCGGATGTGCGGGCGCTCGACCCCGTGGGCGAGCATGTTCATCCCGGCGATGCGCAACATCGTGGTGTCGATGTCGAACCCGTGGAACATCTCGGCGTGGAAGTGCTCGCGTCGCCTCGGGTCCAGCAGCGCGGCACCGTGATGCGCGCGTACGTGGTCGGCGGCTGCGACGAGGAAACCCGCCGTGCCGCATGCGGGATCGCACAGCCGCTCGTCGGGTCCGGGGGCCAGCATGGCGACCATGAGTTCGACGATATGACGCGGAGTGCGGAACTGGCCGTTCTGACCGGCCGTCGCGATCTTGGACAGCATGTACTCGTAGAGGTCGCCCTCGGTGTCGCCCGCCAAGGGGATGCCGTCGAGCAGATCGACCGCCTTGGCCAGCAGGGCCGGGGTCGGAATGGTGCACCGGGCCGCCCGCATGTACTCGGCGTAGGCGGAGTCGGCGCCGCCGAGTCCGCGCAGCCACGGAAACACTTCCTCGCGCACGATCGCGAACAACTGCGCCGGATTCGACCGCGGCAGCGTCGACCACCGCAGCCGCTCGAAGTCCGGGGTGCGCGCCACCGCGCCGCCGAACTCGTCGAGTCGGCGCAGGAACATGAGGTAGGTGATCTGATCCACGACCTCAAGCGGGTTGGAGATCCCACCCGACCAGAAGGCGTACCACAGCCGGTCGATCCTGTTCCGCAATTCCCCGGTGATCATCGTGGCGAGCGTATCGGACCGGGCCGCGCGCGGGCAGCGCACCGATAATCCTGCCGTTCGGAAGGGCCGTCGGGTTCTGCGCGAGTGCAGGACCACTTACGATTCAAGGGGGGCGGTGTTCGGGAGGTGCTGAAATGTCCGAGGTGACAGTCGAGGTGGACGACGCGGTGCTGGCGGTGGTCGGCGCGCTGCTCGGCACCGATACACCGGAGGATACGGTGCGTACGGCGCTGCGCGAGGTCCTGGTGCAACGTCAGCGAATGGCGGTGCTGGAGCGGGTGATGGTCCGCTCCAACGAGCGCATCACCGACGACACTGCCGACCGCTGGCGCAAGAGACCGGCCTGGCGCTGACCGCACCGTGGTCCGCCGGCGACGGACCACGGTACGATCCGGCGACTCAGGCTAGGGCAGGCGCGATCTCGCGTTCGAACAGTTCGATGCCCGCCGTGTCGTAGGCGGCCTCGGGGAAGTTGAAGATGGCGTACTCGAGGCCGAGGTCCTTGACACGGGTGAGGTTCTCGATCACCTGCTCGGGCGTACCCACCGCGGCGGAACCGCGGAAGGCGTTGTCGACGTAAGCGGTCGCGGCGGCCTCGCCGAGGACCGGGGTCACGCGCACCGCGATATCGCGCAGGCGCTGTTCGACCTCCGCCTCGGTCGCGCCGATGGCGGCGTTGAAGTTCGACGAGCGCACGATGGCGTCGAAGTCGGTGCCGACATCGGCGCAGTGCGCGCGCAGCAGATCCGACTTGTGCGCGAATTCCTCGGGCGCGCCGCTGAAATTGGTGTAGCGCGCGTACTCGGCCGCGATGCGCAGGGTGACCTTCTCGCCGCCGCCCGCGACCCACAGCGGAATCCCGCCGTCCTGCAATGGCAGCGGCCGCACGATCGCGCCGTCGACCTGATAGTGCGTGCCGTCCAGGCTCGCCACGCCCTTGGTCCACGCCTGCTGGAAGATCTGCACACCCTCTTCCAGACGGCGCAGCCGCTCACCCGCCGAAGGGAAGCCGTATCCGTAGGCGCGCCACTCGTGTTCGTACCAGCCGGCGCCGATGCCCATCTCCACGCGACCGCCCGAGATCAGGTCGGTCGTCGCCGCCACCTTCGCCAGGTAGGCCGGGTTGCGGTAGCTCATCGCGGTACACATCTGGCCGAGACGGATGCGCGAGGTGGTGGCGGCGAAGGCGGCCATCAGCGTCCACGCCTCGTGGGTCGCCTCATCGGTGGGTACCGGCACGGTGTGGAAGTGGTCGTAGACCCACAACGACTCCCAGACCTGCCCCGCATCGGCGCGCTGGGCCAGATCGCGCATGACCGTCCACTGCGACGCGGGCTCGATGCCGATCAGGTCGAGTCGCCAACCCTGCGGGACGAAAATGCCGAAACGCACAGATATCTCCTTGTCATCGGCCCGGGCGTGGCTGTGCCCGAGCCCCGTAAGTGACCCGTGGCCGCGACGGAGCGCCCGCCGCGGCCGTGCTGAGCCGCCGAATACAGTGGTGGTTCGGCGAATACCGGTCAAGGATTCGACGCGGGCTGATTCATGCGGCCGGTAGGTCGTCCGGCTTCGAGCCTAGCGATCCGTGGACACGGGGCCGGTGACCGTTTCCGGCCACGGGCCCCGACCGTTCACGCGCCGGTGAACCGCGCTCCGCGCGCCGACAAGGCGGGCCACTGCGTCGAACTGTCCATCACCCACATGATCGATGACCGGCTCGACGTGCACGCCGCGGTGCGCGACCTCGTCCCGCACCGATACCTGTTCGGGGTGCAGACCGAACTCGCGCCCGACTGGGTCGTGCACACCCGCACCTGGGCCGACGTCGAGGCCGCGGTAATGGCTACCTTCGGACCGCCGTCCGCGATCGGGTGATTCGCGATATCGGCGCGGTGCACGGGCGGTGTCGCCGAGACGAAATTCGGGACTCGGGTCGGCGGCGATCCGGTCGCGCGTGTGGCTCCCACGCCCGACGCATGTATCCTTCCAACGGAAGCAGTGCGCCGAACCCGGTTCGGGCGCGTTCGGGAAGTCCGCGAAGGGATCACCACGCGGCGACGACGAGGAGGTGGGTGCTCATGTGCAGCGAACCTCCCAGTCGAAGGCCGCGCGGCGCCGCTCCTTCGAACTGACCGTATTCCCAGTCCTCAGCGCTTTCGCTGTGCGCGGTCGTGAGCAGGCGCCTCGCGGTGTGATCTCGACGTCATCGATTCACCCGTTCACTCGCTCCGTGCTGAGGATCACCCATGTCGCAGACCGACCTCATCGAAGTACGTTCGCCACGCGTCGACACGCCGCCGACGCTGTCCGAATCCCTGCGTGACATCGTCGAGACCCACCGGGTCGACGACGCGCTGGACTGGCTCGGCCACCATCCGCCGCACGTCATCGCCGATCAGCTCGCCCGCATGGACGCCGTGCAGGCGGGCGTCGCCTTCCGGTTGCTTGCCAAGGACCAGGCGCTCGCGGTCTTCGAGGAACTCGAGCCGATCGATCAGCAGCAGATCCTGGAAGGTCTGCGCGATCAGAGCTACCGCGACCTGGTGGAGAGCATGGCCCCCGACGACCGGGCCCGCATGCTGCACGAGGCGCCCGCGAAGGTCGCCAAGAAGGTGCTGGCCGGCCTGAGTCCGCGCGAGCGCCGGATGACCGCGGCGCTGCTCGGCTACCCTGAGGGTTCGGTCGGGCTCTACATGACCCCGGAAGTCGTTGCGCTGCCGCGCAATCTGACCGTGGCCGAGGCGCTGACCCTGGTGCGCGCCAAGGGCGGCAATGCCGAGACCGTGTACACGTTGCCGGTGGTCGACGCGGGCCGCAGGCTCATCGGCATCGTCGAATTGCGCGAACTCGTGCTCGGCGGACCCGAGACCGAAGTATCCGCACTCGTGGTCACCGAACCGGCCTTCGTGCGGGCGACCGATTCGGCCGAGCGGGCCGCGCGACTCATGCGGGAGACCAACGATCTCAATCTGCCGGTCGTGGACAGCGAGGACCGCTTGGTCGGGCTGCTCACCATCGATGACGCGGTCGAGGTCATCGAGGCCGCCGACAGCGAGGATGTGGCCAAGCAGGCCGGTTCCGCGCCATGGGCCGGTCACTACATGGCCGCCGGGGTGTTCCAGCTGGCGCGCTACCGGGCGCTGTGGCTGCTGTTGCTGTTGCTCGCGGCCACCCTGACGGTGAGCGTGACCGATTTCTTCCAGGGCACTCTCGAACAGGCGGCGCATCTGGCGCTGTTCATACCGCTGCTCATCGGCGCGGGCGGCAATGCGGGGGCACAGGCCGCCACGGCCTGCGTGCGCGCGGTGGCAGTCGGCGAAGTACGCGGGTCGGACCTGTTCCGGGTGATCTGGCGGGAATGTCGGGTCGGTCTGGTGCTCGGCGCGATGCTGGCGACCGCGGGCGTTGTGATCGGCGCGATCTTCGTCGGCGCCAAGATCGCCGCGGTGGTCGGTATCACCCTCATCCTGATCTGCGGGTGGGCCGCGACCATCGGCGGCACGATGCCGTTGTTGGCCAAGAAGTTTCGCATCGACCCGGCCGTGGTGTCGGCGCCGATGGTGACCACCCTGGTGGACGCCACCGGCCTGATCATCTACTTCACCACGGCCAAGCTCGTGCTCGGCATCTGAGCGGTGCGCCGGTCACGGTGAATTCCCGGCCATCCCGGCGGAGCTCACCGGTTCGGACTGTCAGGTCGTCTTTCGAGAGCCAAGGCGCTGCCGCCGCTGTGAACGGCCCGTACGTCGGCGAGTATCGTCCGCGTCTCCGATGCGGGGATGTGACGAGTTGTGTTCTGCGAGGGTGGGTTTGGACCTGTGTCGGTGGTGGCCTATACGGTGGTGGGTGTGCCCGTTGATCCCACGAACAATCATGATGCTTACTTCCGTGAGGTGATGCGGAGTCCTGTGAATGCGGCTTCGGAGTTGCGTGCGGTGTTGCCGGAGTCGGTGGTGGCGTTGGTGGATTGGGGGGTGCTGGAGCCGCAGTCGGCTAGTTTCGTGTCGGCTGAGCTGCAGTCTCGTTATAGTGATGTGCTTTTCCGTACTCGTCTGGATGGTCACGACGGGTTCATCTATCTGTTGATCGAGCATCAGAGTCGTAGTGACCCGTTGATGGCGTTGCGGATCCTCGAGTATGTGGTCCGTATCTGGAACCATTACCTCACCGATGTGCCGGCGGCGCGGTCGGTGCCCGCGGTTCTGCCGTTGGTTGTGCACTGTAATCCTGCTGGTCGTCGGTGGACCGCGGCGATGGATATCTTCGATCTGATCGATCTGTCTCCGGGAGCGCGTGCGGTGGCCGAGCCGTATCTGCCGCGGTTTCGTTATGTTCTCGATGACATCAGTGGTGTCGATGTCGATCGTTTGTCGGCTCGTGGTCTGACTCCGCAGGCGTTGTTGATGTTGGCGTTGATCAAGATCGTGCCCGCGAATGTGGATCTTGCTGCGGGTCTGGGTGGGTTGGTGGATGTGGTCGGTGCGGTGCTCGGGGCGCCGGGTGGTCTTCGTGACTTCCAGGTGGCGCTCGCTTACATTATTCGTGTGGGTGATATCGACCCCGCTGAACTCGAGGCTTTCACCGACCAGCTCGGTCCAGTCGCCAAGGAGGCTTTTGTGACAACCGCTGAGATGCTCGAAGCGCGGGGCCGTCGCGAGGGCAAGATCGAAGGCAAGATCGAGGGCAAGATCGAAGGCAAGATCGAAGGCAAGATCGAAGGCAAGATCGAAGGCAAGATCGAGGGTCGCGCGGATGTGCTTCTCGAGCAATTGACCTTGAAGTTCGGGTCGTTGCCCGATCGGGTGGTAGCGGCCGTGCGGGCGGGGAGTATCGAGCAGCTTCAACGGTGGACTGTCGAGGTTCTGACCGCGGGGCGGCTCGACGAGATCTTCTGACCCCACATACCTGACCGTCGAGGAGTTCGCGAAGCGGCTCGAACGTGTGTCGGGCTCGAGGTCCGTATCGTGGCGACACGGACCTCGCACCATCGACTTTCAAGATCCTGCGCGGCGTCCGGGCAGCGCGTCGTCGAAAACACAGCTTCGCGGGCGATGCTCGGACACCGGGAGATTCCAGGGTGACCGTCGGTTTGACTTCGCCGATGGGGGTGAGCCCCTGCCGCTCTGTTCGAACAGTCGCAAGACTGCCACCGGCTAGTTGTGATCAACCGCTCACTCTAGAAGTCCCAGTCGTCATCCTCCGTGTTCACGGCCTTGCCTATGACATAGGAACTGCCCGAGCCGGAGAAGAAGTCGTGGTTCTCGTCGGCGTTCGGAGAGAGCGCCGACAGGATAGCGGGGTTGACCTCGGTCTCGTCCTTGGGGAACAGACCCTCGTAGCCGAGGTTCATCAGCGCCTTGTTGGCGTTGTAGCGCAGGAATTTCTTGACGTCCTCGGTGAGTCCGACTTCGTCGTAGAGATCCTGGGTGTATTCGACCTCGTTGTCGTAGAGCTCGAAGAGCAACTCGAAGGTGTAGTTCTTCAGCTCGTCTTGTTCGGCCTCGGTCACCAGTTCCAGTCCGCGCTGGTACTTGTAGCCGATGTAGTACCCGTGCACTGCCTCGTCACGAATGATCAGGCGGATCATGTCGGCGGTGTTGGTGAGCTTTGCCCGCGAGGACCAGTGCATCGGCAGGTAGAAACCGGAGTAGAACAGGAAGCTCTCGAGCAGCGTGGAGGCGACCTTGCGCTTGAGCGGATCCTCCCCGTTGTAGTAGCCGAGCACGATCTCGGCCTTGCGCTGGAGGTTGCGGTTCTCCTCCGACCAGCGGAAGGCGTCATCGATCTCGCGGGTGGAGCAGAGCGTGGAGAAGATCGAGCTGTAGCTCTTCGCGTGCACGGACTCCATGAACGCGATATTGGTCAGCACCGCTTCCTCGTGCGGGGTCAGCGCATCAGGAATCAGGCTCACCGCGCCGACGGTGCCCTGAATGGTGTCCAGCAGCGTGAGGCCGGTGAACACGCGCATGGTGAGCTGCTTCTCGTCGGGGGTGAGGGTGTTCCACGACGGAATGTCGTTGGAGACCGGGACCTTCTCGGGCAGCCAGAAGTTGCCGGTCAGTCTGTCCCAGACCTCGGCATCCTTCTCGTCGGGAACCCGATTCCAGTTGATGGCCGATACCCGATCGATCAGTTTCATCCTGCCTCCACACCCTTTCGCCGAGGACGCTCGTTCGTCGCCGTGCGCTCGTTTCGTCGCGGACACCGCCGTCGCCGATCTCATACCGAACACTACCCGTAGTGGGTGACAAGTCCGTGCAGCACAACACCTTGTGGACGATGTTGCGTGTCGCGGCACGGCGTCGTGGCACGGCGTCGCGGAATGGCAAGGGTACGGCGGGGATCGCTCGCGGCACACCATTGTGCGGCACCGGGTCGCGAGCCGGTAGCCGGGTCCCCGCACCGTTCGGATGGCGCAGTATTTGCTGGAACGGTTCATCCGCGATTCTGGCGACGTAGCGGTCGGCGCGGAGGATTTGCGGGATCGAAATGAGCGCGCGGGCGACAAGATCACAGGACCGATCGGCCGCTCACGGTCGTACGATACCGCCGTACCGAGTTACCGAGGGGGACCGTCGATGTCCGTACCAACCGATCCCGATATGACCGACCTGCTCGGCAGGCTCGCCCGGATCCCGAGCGGGCGCCGCGGCAAATGGGTGGTCCTCGGGGTCTGGATCATCGCGCTGATCGCCCTCGGCTCCTTCGCGGGCAAACTGACCGGCGCGCAGGAGAACGACAACGTCAACTGGCTGCCCGACAGTGCCGAATCCACCCAGGCGTTCAAACTCGCCGAATCCTTCGGCAACAGCGAGCACGTTCCGGTGGTGCTGGTCTACGAACGACCGGGCGGTATCACCGACGCCGACCGCGCCGCGGTGGCCGCCGACGCGGCGCGCTTCGGAAAGGTCGACCACGTGGTAGCCGACCAGGTGCTCGGGCCCATCGAGTCCCGCGACGGCGAGGCGGTGGAGATCCTCGCGCCCGTCGAGATGGGTTCGGAGGGCTGGAGTCGGCTGACCGCCGTGGTGAAGGACATTCGTGCCGCGGCGGGCGAACGCCCCGACGGGCTGTCCTTCCACGCCACCGGTCCCGCCGGATACGCCGCGGAATTCGGCGAGGCGTTCGAGGGCATCGACGGCCTGCTGCTCTACGCCGCGGCCGCGGTCGTCGTGGTGATCCTGGTCCTCACCTACGGGCCGATGCTGTGGATACTGCCGCTGCTGTCGGCGGGATTCGCGCTGATCGTGGCCCAGAGCGCGGTCTACGGCGCCACGAAACTCGGTCTGACGATGAACGCCCAAAGTCAGGCCATTCTCACCGTGCTCGTCTTCGGCGCAGGCACCGACTACGCGCTGCTGCTCGTGGCCCGTTATCGCGAGGAACTGCGCCGCCACGAGGACAAACACGAAGCCATGGCGGTGGCGCTGCACCGGGCCGGACCCGCGGTGCTGGCCAGTGGCGCGACGGTCATCGTGGCCATGCTCGCCTTGCTGGTCGCCGAGATGAACTCGACCAAGGGCATCGGTCCGGTATGCGCGATCGGCATCGCCGTGGCGCTGCTGGCCATGCTGACCCTGCTGCCCGCCCTGCTGGTGATCGTCGGCCGGTGGATCTTCTGGCCGCGCCACCCCGAGGTCGGCACCGCCGACCACACCGAATCCGGGATCTGGGCGCGGGTCGGCTTCGCCGTCGCGCGCAGGCCGCGCACGGTCTGGATCGCTACCGCGGTCGTACTCGGCGCGCTGGCCTTCGGTGCCAACGGACTCGACACCAGCGGCATCGCGAACAAGGACGCCTTCGTCGGCTCGTCGGAGGCCGTCGACGGAACCGAGGTACTGGAACGGCATTTCGACGCGGGCACCGGCAATCCGGTCATCGTGATCGGCCGCGCCGACCGCGCCGACGCCGTCGTCGCCGCCCTGCGCTCGACCCCGGGCATCACCGCGACGAACTCGCCGGTCACCCGCGACGGGCTGATCTATGTCGAGGGCACGCTGTCGGACCCGCCGGACAGCGACGCCGCCGACGCCACCATCGACCGGGTGCGCGCCGCGGTGCACCAGGTCGACGAGCAGGCGCGGGTCGGCGGCCAGACCGCCGTGGTGCTCGACGTCGAACGCGCGGTCGCCCGGGACAACCGAGTCATCGTGCCGGTCGTGCTGGCGATCGTCATGGTGATCCTGATGGTGCTGCTACGCTCGATCCTCGCCCCGGTCCTGCTGACCGCGACCGTCGTGCTGTCGTATTTCGCGGCGCTCGGCGCGAGCCGCTGGATATTCGACGCCGTGGGATTCACCGGGGCCGACGCGGGACTTCCCTTGCTGGCCTTCGTCTTCCTGGTCGCCCTCGGCATCGACTACAACATCTTCCTGATGTCGCGGGTGCACGAGGAGGCGGTCAAACACCGCACCAAGGCCGGTGCGCTCATCGGTCTCGCGGCCACCGGCGGCGTGATCACCTCGGCCGGACTCGTGCTGGCAGGCACCTTCGCGGTCTTCGCGACCCTGCCCGTGGTCACCTTCGCCGAGATGGGCATCCTGATCGCGGTCGGCGTCCTGCTGGACACCATCATCGTGCGCGCGGTCCTGGTGACCGCGCTGACCCTGGATGTCGGCGACCGGATCTGGTGGCCGAGCGCGCTCGCGCGCCCCAATGCCGACACCGCGCGTCCCGATCCGCAGTCCGAGGAGCGGGTGACCTCCTCGGTCTAGGACGGGGCTGGTCGGTGACCTAGTCGGTGACGTAGCCGTTGAGCGTGCCCTGGAGATCGACCAGCAGGGCACGGGCCGCGGTGAGTCCGTTGCCGTGCCAGACCGAGTCGTCCACGGCGAAGACGCGGTGGTCGGTGGCGGCGCCGAGCTCTTTCCAGGCGGCGCCACGCAGCACTTTCTCGCCGTACGCCTTGCCGCCCTCGCCCGCGAAATCGACATAGATGATGTCGCCTTCGGCCTTCTTCGCCAGTTCCTCGGTGGTGATGTCGGCCGAGGCGCCGCGCTGCGCGGCGGGACGCTGCACGCCGGTGTCGGCGAGCACCTGACCGGCGAAGCTGTCGTTGCCCTGAATCCTGATGACATCGGGGGTGAACCGCAGCACCGACGCCTGACTCTGGCTCGCGGCCAACGCCACGCCGGTCTCGCGGGCCTGGGTGCGATAGGACTCGAGCGCGGCCGCGGCCGCGTCGCGGCGGTTCATGCCCGCCGCGAAGGCGGTGAACACGGCCTGCCAGCTCGGGGACCGTCCGACCAGCACCGTCGGCGCGATGGCTTGCAAGGCACCGAAAGTCGCCGCGCCCGCGGGTACTTCGCCGAGGATCAGATCCGGGTGCAGGTCGGCGATGCGGGCGAGATCGGGCTGCTCCGGCGAGCCGAGATTCGGAATCGCGGTGACGCCGTAGCCGAGATACACCGGATGCGGGCGCGGACCTTCCGAGACCGTCGCGCCGACGACTCGCTCCCACAGACCGAGCGCGCACGCGGCGTCCAAGGCGGAGTTGGTGAGGACGACGATGCGGCGCGGGTCGGCGGGAACGTCGGTGACGCCCGCGGCGTGGGTGACGCTGCGGGCGCCGCCGGTCTGATCGGGCGCGCTCGGCAGCGGGCATGCCCGGGACGTGTCGCGTTCCAGGCCGACCACGCCCGCGCCCGCGATATTCGTCGTGGTGCGCACGATGGAACTCGCGTCGTCGCGCCGGTCGCCGCAGCCGGTGACCAGAACCATGGCGCAGGCCGCGGTCAGTACGGCCGTGCCGTATCGCGAGACGGCCGTACGGTTTCGGATGCGGACGCGTGCGCTCACCGACATGCCGGAGAGGGTACCGTCGCGCCGATCAGCCGACGTCGCCGCCCAGGCTGAAGCGCGCGCCGGTGCTGTCGGTGACGGCGGCCATGCGGCCGTAGGGGGTGTCCTGCGGCGGCGAGAGGACCGTGCCGCCGAGTTCCACCACCTTGGCCACGGCCTTGTCCACGTCGTCCGCGCCGAAATAGACCGTCCAGCCGCCGGGCGCGTCCGGGGGCAACACCGAGGCGTCCATGACGCCGCCGCGCATGGGACTCGTCGAATGGATGGTGGAGTAGCGGAATCCGGCCTCCTCGGGCATGGGGACGGCGAAGGTGTCGTTCCAGCCGAAGACGTCGCGGTAGAAGTCCAGTGCGGCGTCGTAGGCGTGGGTGTGCAGTTCGAACCACGACGGCGCGCCGTCGTGATCGCGCCACTTGCCGTCCTCGACGAGCGCGTTGGTCTCGATGCCGGCGAAACTGCCCGCCTGCCATACGCCGACGCCCGAATTCCCCGGATCGCCGAGTATCGCCATGACGCCGAGATCACCGACCGGCATCGGCGCCACGCAGATCGCGCCGCCCTTGTCGGCGGCCGCCGCCGCGGTAGCCCGCGCGTCGGTGGACGACAGGTACACCGTCCACTGATCCGGTCCCTCCGGGCTGTCGGGCTGCTTGGCCATACCGCCCGCGACCGCCTTGCCGTTCTTGCGGAAGGTGATGTAGCCGCCGAATTCGGGTCCGCCGCGCTCGGCGGTCCAGCCGAACAGGTCGGTATAGAAGGCGATGCTGCGTTCGGGATCGGCCGTGAACAGGTCGATCCATACCGGGTCGCCGGGTTTGGGCTGCGTCATGTCGAATCTCTCCTTTGCAGGTCGTGAGCAACGGGTATCGGTACAGACGTGCGCGAGCCCGGAAACTCATCGGTGGCCGTCGAACCAACGAAATACGACAGAGAGTAGGACCAGTGCGGACGGCCGAGGCCGCACGGTTTACGATCACAAGAGCGCAAGCTAACTGTCGTCTGTTCCGGTCACGGAATGGATCCAAACAGCGGAGCCTGCGGAGCGACCTACAGGCATCTTCAGGAGGATCAGTGACTGCGGTAGAGCCCAGACCAGTCCCTCAGTTGGAAGCGACTCGACCGTATCCGGCCAGAACCGGGCCGAAGGGTTCGTTCCTCTACAAGATGGTGACCACCACCGACCCCAAGGTCCTCGGGGTCATGTACCTGGTGACCGCGACGAGCTTCTTCCTCATCGGTGGCCTCATGGCGCTGCTGATGCGCGCCGAGCTGGCGCGGCCAGGTCTGCAATTCCTGTCGACGGAGCAGTTCAACCAGCTGTTCACCATGCACGGCACGATCATGCTGCTGTTCTACGCGACCGCGATCGTGTTCGGCTTCGCCAATATCGTGCTGCCGTTGCAGATCGGCGCGCCCGACGTCGCCTTTCCGCGCCTGAACGCCTTCAGCTACTGGCTGTACCTGTTCGGCGCCTCGATGGCGACCGCGGGCTTCGTCACCCCGGGCGGCGCCGCGGACTTCGGCTGGACGGCGTACGTGCCGCTCACCGATATCCTGCACTCGCCCGGCGTCGGCACCGACCTGTGGATCCTGGGCCTGGCGGTCTCCGGTCTCGGCACCATCCTGGGCGCTGTCAACATGCTGACCACGGTGGTCTGCCTGCGCGCACCGGGTCTCACCATGTTCCGCATGCCGATCTTCACCTGGAACATCGCCGTCACCAGCGTGCTGGTGCTGCTGGCGTTCCCGCTGCTGACCGCGGCGCTGTTCGGTCTGGCCTACGATCGTCACCTCGGCGGGCACATCTACGATCCGGCCACCGGCGGCATCCTGCTCTACCAGCACCTGTTCTGGTTCTTCGGCCATCCCGAGGTCTACATCATCGCGCTGCCGTTCTTCGGCATCGTCTCGGAGATCTTCCCGGTCTTCTCGCGTAAGCCGATCTTCGGTTACACCACGCTGGTCTACGCGACCCTCGGTATCGCGGCGCTGTCCATCGCGGTGTGGGCACACCACATGTACGCCACCGGCGCGGTGCTGCTGCCGTACTTCTCGTTCATGACCTTCCTCATCGCGGTGCCGACCGGCGTGAAGTTCTTCAACTGGATCGGCACCATGTGGCGGGGTCAGCTGACCTTCGAGTCGCCGATGCTGTGGTCGCTCGGCTTCCTGGTGACCTTCCTCTTCGGCGGTCTGTCCGGCGTCATCCTGGCCTCGCCGCCGCTGGACTTCCACGTCACCGACTCGTACTTCGTCGTCGCGCACTTCCACTACGTGCTCTTCGGCACCATCGTGTTCGCGACCTTCGCGGGTATCTACTTCTGGTTCCCGAAGATAACCGGCCGCATGGTGGACGAGCGCTTGGCGAAGTGGCACTTCTGGACCACCTTCATCGGCTTCCACACCACCTTCTTGGTGCAGCACTGGCTCGGCGCCGAGGGTATGCCGCGTCGCTACGCCGACTACCTGCCCTCCGACGGTTTCACCACCCTGAACACTATCTCCACGATCGGCGCCTTCGTCCTCGGCGCCTCGATGCTCCCGTTCATCTGGAACATCTTCAAGAGTTACCGCTACGGCGAGGTGGTCACCGTGGACGATCCGTGGGGCTACGGCAACTCGCTGGAATGGGCCACCACCTGCCCGCCGCCGCGGCACAACTTCTACGAGCTGCCGCGCATCCGTTCCGAGCGCCCCGCGTTCGAGTTGCACTACCCGCACATGGTCGAGCGCATGCGCGCCGAGGCGCACGTGGGCTGGGGCTCGAGCAAGCAGGTACACGAGGAGCCCACCGCGGTCGCCGCGAAGTAGTGGTATCGGTGCGGTAGCGCACTAATATTCAAGCGACGAGTGTGCACCCGCTGGTCATCCAGCGGGTGCACACTCGTTTGACGAGGTAGCAGCCCCGAACGGTAGCGGCAACGGCGACGCGGCACAGGAGGGCGGACAGACTTGGAGCACATCGACTTGGCCGACACCATCGTTCTCGTCACCGTGACCGGACCCGACCGCCCCGGCGTGACGTCGGTGCTGCTCGCGGCCATGTCGCGCCGCCACGTCAGCCTGCTCGACGTGGAACAGGTGGTGATCCGCGGGCATCTGACACTCGGAGTGCTGGTCACCTGTCCCGGCGACCCGGAGGTGTTGCAGGACGAACTCGAAGAGGCCATGAGCACCGTCGGCATGAGCGTCGAGGTCGAGGTCGACGCGAAGATCGGCCGTCCGCCCCTCTCGACGCACGCCGTGGTGGTGCTGGGCAGTCCGGTCACCGCACGCGCGTTCAGTGCCATCTCACGCCAGCTGGCGGCCCTCGGCGCCAATATCGACACCATTCGCGGTATCGCCGACTATCCGGTGACCGGTATGGAGTTGCTGGTCTCGGCCACCGACACCGGCGCCGACACCGATTCGCGGCTGCGCACGGCGCTGGCCGAGGTCGCGGTGGCCGAACAGGTCGATGTCGCGGTGGAGCGCGCCGGTCTCGCCCGCCGGGCCAAGCGGCTCATCGTCTTCGACGTCGACTCGACCCTCATTCAGGGCGAGGTCATCGAGATGCTGGCCGCCCACGCCGGGGTGGAGGATCAGGTCAGGGAGGTCACCGAGGCGGCGATGCGCGGCGAGTTGGATTTCGCCGAATCGCTGCGCCAGCGGGTCGCGACCCTGGCGGGGCTCGACGAATCGGTGATCGAGGAGGTCGCCGATCGCATCGAACTCACCCCGGGCGCGCGCACCACGATCCGCACGCTGCGTCGGATCGGATTCCGCTGCGGTGTTGTCTCCGGCGGGTTCCGTCAGGTCATCGAACCGCTCGCACACGAACTGGAATTGGATTTCGTCCAGGCCAATACCCTCGAGGTCGAGAACGGCAAGCTCACCGGCCGCGTGGTGGGCGAGATCGTCGACCGTGCCTACAAGGCCACCGCCCTGCGCAAATTCGCCGCCGAGGCGGGTGTGCCGATGGCGCAGACCGTCGCGGTCGGCGACGGCGCCAATGACATCGACATGCTCAACGCCGCCGGACTCGGGGTGGCCTTCAATGCCAAACCCGCGCTGCGCGAGGTCGCCGATACGGCGCTGTCGCATCCCTATCTCGACGCGGTGCTGTTCATCCTCGGCGTGACCCGCGACGAGGTCGAGGCCGCCGATGCCCGTGACGGCGGGGTGCGCCGGGTTCCCTTGGTCGGCAGCTGAATCCGGTTCCGCGCGACATTCGAACCGTTGAGGCAAATGTCCGGCGATCCGGGATTCCCCGCTGTCATTGCTGATCCAGCCGAGGCTCGGTAGCGGCACGTCGAGCCGTCCGGTGCCCGGGATCGTCCGCCCGGATCGCTCGTGCCTGCCCGGGGCGCGGCTCCGCGGTGCTGTCGCGGTTCCGATGCGGCCGGTGGCGCCGCGATTCCGTCGGATCGGGTCCGCTGATCGCTCACGGGTTTGCCGGCCAATTCCTCGGCCGGACGGAGATGAGGGATCGGCGGCTCGATAGAGGAGTTCTGTTCCGAAGACTCGCTGGATAGTCGACTCTCGCTGGGTTTTCGCGCCGGTCGGCTCGAAAGTGCCGCGCGCCGGCCCGAGTTGCTCCATGATTACCACTGGTTCGGACAGGTTGCGCCGGGCCGGTTGACCATTCGGCGGAGCGGAGGGTGACGTGCGTAGTTCCGTATCGGTCGCGGTATTGCTCACCGCGGGTCTCACCGGCTGCGCCGCCAAGGGCGATACCCGTTACGAGGTGGACGACGCGGCGGCGGCGCGGGTGGCGCAGGCGCGCGGCGGCGGGGCGGCGGTCGCGGTCACCGAGGCCGACAATGGCGGGATGCGCAGGCTGGCAATCGGTCAGCGACTGACGGTGTCACTCCCGTGGAATCCGAGCACCGGATACACGTGGCGGCTCGGACAACTCGACCGCGCGGTCGTCGGACAGGGGAGGGAGGCGGAGGTCGGGGAGGATTCCGCGGTGCCGGAGCCGTTCGGTGGCGAGGGCGGGCAGACATGGACCTTCACCGGGAATGCGGCGGGTAGCAGCCCGCTTGTGATGGAGTACGCGCGGCCGTGGGAGCACAGCGTCGAGCCCGCGCGGATATTCACGGTGACGATCGAGGTGAGCTGATGTGAGCGGCGAGGACAGTGCGGCCGAATACCGAGGTGGTGCCGCGGCGATGATGGATTCGCCGGTGCCCCCGGTGGATTCGTCCGCCGAACAGGCGGCGCTGCCGTCGGAGGGCTTCCGGGTCCGGCACGCGGAACTGGCGCGCGGGTACGGCGGCGCGCCCGATCCGCACGACACGGAGCAGGTGCAGGCCATGCAGATGGTGCTGCATCTGCCGAAGCTCGATCCGCCGACGCGCAGCGCGCTGCTGGCCGCCGCGGCGAGTGCGGCGGTCGCGCTGTGTCTGGACGAGCGGGTCGGTCCGGGAGGGCCGTGGGAGCAGCGGTATCTCGGTTGGAGGCGTTCGCGGATCCGTAAGGTCGCGCGGCGGGCCCGCGGTGCGCAGTGGCTCGCGGCGAACGAGGTCGACGGTGTGACGGTCGAGGTCGCGGGCGCGCGGGCGCGCGCCTTGGTGCCGGGGCCGGTCGGCTCGGTCGATCCGCGGATTCGTCGCCTCCAGATCGGCGGCACCGATCTCGAACACGACGATCCCGGCGAGCCGGACCCCGACCTGCCGGTGCTGTGGGTGCACAAGGAACTGGGCATGACCGTCGGCAAGGCGGCGGCGCAGGTCGGGCACGCGAGCATGCTGCTTGCGGGCGCGTTGACCCCGGAACAGGCGTGGCGGTGGGCGCGGCGCGGATACGCGTGTTCGGTGCGCGATGCCGATCCGCGGTCGTGGCGGTCGCTGGTCGATCGGGTTTCGGCTGGGGCCGCGGTGGCCGTGCGCGATGCCGGATTCACCGAGATCGCGCCCGGATCGTTGACGGTGATCGCGGAACCCGCGCGCGATCGGTGAGGCGAACGGCGGACGGCCGATGCGGGTTCGGCCGTCCGCGCGATAACGGAAGAGATCCGACGATCGGAAGAGGAAGGAGCTTCGCAGGCGATTTGTCCGTTTCATCCCGCGGCGTGTGGCCGCGGGGACATTCGGGTACCCGTCCATTCAGGACTGCCCCAGACTGTTGCGGAGGACGTCACGTCATGTCCACTGTGTTGCTGATTCTGGTCGGTTGGTTGGCGCTGTCTTTCCCGTTCGCTCTGCTCGTCGCCAGGATGTTCCGATCCCACGACGACCCGCCCGCCGATCCCGCGCGCACCCCGCGCCGCGCCCGTTCGTGGTCGCGGGACAGAATGCCGCGACCCGCGAGGGTCGGTCGGGCACCGGCGGCCCACGTGGGCCAAGATGGAGCGCGTGGCGCAACCGGATCCCGATCTGCTCATTGATTTCACCGATGTGACCATCCGACGCTCGGGGCACACCCTCGTCGGTCCGGTCACCTGGCAGGTCGAGCTCGACGAACGCTGGGTCGTGCTAGGACCCAACGGCGCGGGCAAGACCTCGCTACTCCGCATGGCCGCCGCCGAGGTGCATCCGACCTCGGGCATCGCGCATCTGCTCGGCGAAGTACTAGGCAAGACCGATGTCAGCGAATTGCGTCCGCGCATCGGACTGTCCTCCGCGGCCGTGGCCGCCCGCGTGCCGCGCGAGGAGAAGGTCAGCGACCTCGTGGTCTCCGCCGGTTACGCCGTGCTCGGCCGCTGGCGCGAGCGCTACGACGAAGTCGACACCGACCGCGCCATCGACATGCTGGAAAGCCTTGGCGCCGAACATCTCTCCGACAGAACCTACGGGACCCTGTCCGAGGGCGAGCGCAAGCGGGTGCTCATCGCCAGAGCGCTCATGACCGATCCCGAACTGTTGTTGCTCGATGAACCCGCGGCCGGACTGGATCTCGGCGGCCGCGAGGAACTGGTGGAACGCCTCGGTGACCTCGCCGCCGATCCCGACGCCCCCGCCATGGTGCTCGTCACCCACCACGTGGAGGAGATCCCGCCCGGCTTCACCCACGGTCTGCTTCTCAACGAGGGCGCGGTCGTCGCGCAGGGTCTGCTCAGCGATGTGCTCACCGCCGAGAACCTCAGCGACGCCTTCCGCCAGTCGATCACGCTGAACCGCGTGGACGGCCGCTACTTCGCGCGCCGCAGCCGCAGGGCGGGCAAACACCGATCGCGATAGGTCCGACACCGCCCGGCGTCGCACGTTCGTACAGCGTATGGTGGCGTGGTGAGTGAGACAGACCCGATTGCCGACTCTCAGCCGCAGGTTCCGCCCCTCCGTGACGCCTCCACCGTCATGCTGGTCCGCGATGGCGCCGACGGCCCCGAGGTATTCCTTCAGCGCCGTGTCGGCGCGATGTCCTTCGCCGCGGGCATGACGGTGTTTCCCGGCGGCGGCGTCGATCCTTCCGACGGCACCGCGGATATCGCCTGGGCCGGTCCCGGACCTCGGTGGTGGGCCGAGAAGTTCGCGACCACCGAGGTGCGCGCCAAGGCCCTGGTGTGCGCGGCGGTGCGGGAGACCTTCGAAGAATGCGGAGTCCTGCTCGCGGGTCCCACCGCCGACACCGTCGTCTCCGACACCGCCGGATACCGGGACGCCCGCGGTCGCATGGAACGGCGCGAGATGTCGCTGGCCGGTTTCCTGGCGGCGGAGAAGCTCGTACTGCGCGCGGATCTGCTGCGCCCGTGGGCGAATTGGATCACCCCCGTCATCGAACCGCGCCGCTACGACACGCGGTTCTTCGTGGCGATCCTGCCCAGCGGTCAGCGCGCCGACGGGGCCACCTCCGAGGCCGCGCACGTCCAGTGGCGCACCCCCGCCGCCGCACTCGACCGCTGGCGCGCGGGCGAGGACGTCCTGCTCCCGCCCACCTGGTCGCAATTGGACGCGCTGGCGCGTTTCGGGTCGGCCGCGGAGATATTCGCCGCCGAACCCGTCATCGATCCGATCATGCCGGTAGTCGGGGGCGACACCGTGACCGGGTTGAGTTTCCCGTTCGACGAACGCTATTTCGCCGAACTCCCCGATCACACCCGCCTGAAGGGTTCCGCCCGCGGCTGAGCGCGTTCGCCCGCGCGGTAGCGTTCCCGCATGGCCGAATTCGTGACCCTGGATCTCGTCGAGGGCGATACCGCGCGCGGTGTGGCGGTGCTCAGGATCGATCGCCCGCCGATGAACCTGCTCAGCGCCCAGGTACTGCGCGAGGTGGCCGAGGCCGCCGACCGGGTCGCCGCGGATCGCGCGATCGCGGCGCTGGTCGTCTACGGCGACGAACGGGTCTTCTGCGCCGGTGACGATCTCGCGGAACTGGCGACGTGGAGCCACCGCGAAGCCGAGGCGATGGCTGCCGACATCCAAGCGGCCCTCGGCTGCCTGGCCCGTGTCCCGCAGCCCACCGTCGCCGCCATCAGCGGCTACGCTCTCGGCGGCGGCCTGGAGTTGGCGCTCGGCGCGGACCGCCGCATCGTCGGAGACAACGCCAAACTCGGCTTTCCGCAGATCACCACGGGTTCGATCCCCCTGGCGGGCATTCGCAGGCTGACCACCCTGATAGGCCCCGGCGCTGCCAAGGATCTCGTCTACACCGGCCGCTTCGTAGAGCACGCCGAAGCCCGCGCACTCGGCCTGGTCGACGAGGTCGTGGCACCCGACGATGTCTATTCGGCCGCTCTGAGCTGGGCCACCCGCTTTGTCAACGCCCCCGCCCGAGCCCTCGCGGCCGCCAAAGCGGTCTTCGAAGCGGGCTCACACGGTACGGACCGAGCCCGCGGCGAATGGTCGGGGCTGTTCGAAACCGAGGACCTCCGCGCCGGACTCGAATCCGCCCTGGCCAACGGCCCCGGCTCCGCGGTCTTCACCGGCCGCTGATCGGGAAAACGACTACCGTCCCGTCCCGGCGACAGCACGCGTTCCCGCCACCCCCGACCGGTTCGCCGGAGCGCGGGAGAAGATAGGCTACGCATCCATGACGGTCCACCCCGACGACCCCGCGCCGAACCCGCATGCCACCGAGGCAGAGGTCGAAGCCGCGCTCAAGGATACGAAGCTCGCTCAGGTTCTCTACCACGACTGGGAAGCGGAGACCTACGACGACAAGTGGTCGATCTCCTATGACGAGCGCTGTATCGAGTACGCGCGAGGTCGCTTCGACGCCGCGGTAGGTTCGGCCCCGTTGCCGTACGAGCGTGCGCTGGAGCTGGGCTGCGGTACGGGATTCTTCCTGCTGAACCTCATGCAGGGCGGCGTGGCGAAGTCGGGTTCGGTGACGGATCTGTCGCCGGGCATGGTGAAGGTGGCGCTGCGCAATGCCGTCAACCTCGGTCTGGATGTGGACGGCCGGGTCGCCGACGCCGAGACCATCCCCTACGACGACGACACCTTCGATCTGGTCGTCGGCCACGCGGTGCTGCACCACATCCCGGATGTGGAACTGGCGCTGAAGGAGTGCCTGCGGGTGCTCAAACCGGGTGGGCGTTTCGTCTTCGCGGGCGAGCCCACCACCGCGGGCAATTTCTATGCCCGTTGGCTGGGGCGTATCACCTGGAAGGCCACCACCACCGTCACCAAGTTGGGGCCGCTGGCGGACTGGCGTCGTCCGCAGGAGGAGTTGGACGAGTCCTCGCGCGCCGCGGCGCTGGAGGCGGTCGTGGATCTGCACACCTTCGATCCGCGTCGCCTCGAGGCGATGGCGCGGTCGGCCGGCGCGACCGAGGTCAAGGCCACCACCGAGGAGTTCGCCGCCGCCCTGTGGGGTTGGCCGGTTCGGACCTTCGAGGCCGCCGTGCCCGCGGAGAAGCTCGGTATGGGCTACCGCATGGCGATGTACCGCGCGTGGCTCGGGCTGAGCTGGGTGGACGAGAACATCATGCGTCGCGTGGTGCCGCGCCAGTTCTTCTACAACGCCATGATCACCGGTGTGAAACCGGGCGTGGCCGCGAAGTAGGTGGGCTACGGCTTCAGCCGCGCGGATGTCGCCTTCCTCGGCGGTGCGGACGGGCGCGCCGCACTCGCCGAGGCGGACGGGCTGGAGCTCACCCCGGCGACACATCTGCGCGATCTGGATCGGGCGCGCCGGGCCTTCGGCGTCCACGCGCCCGCCGTGGTCGAAACCGTGCGGTTGCGCCGCCGTGCCGCGGGCAAACTCCACGATGCCCGGAACTGGCTGTTCACCGACGACGCGCTGCAACAGGCGACCCCGACGCTTGTCGCCCGGCACCGGGCGCGCAGGTTGGCGGGTCGCGCCGTCCACGATGTCACCTGTTCGATAGGTGCGGAACTGGCGGAATTGACCCGGGTCTGCCCGACTGTTCTCGGCAGTGATCTCGACCCGGTGCGCTTGGACATGGCCGCGCACAATCTCGCCGCGCACGACCCGGTCGCGGACGGTCGCGGACGATCGCTGCTGATGAGAGCGGACGCCCTTCGGCCGGTCAGCGTGGGCGTGACGGTCATCGCCGATCCCGCGCGCCGCGCCGACGGCAAGCGCACCCACGATCCGTCCCGTCTGCAACCACCGCTGCCGGATCTGCTCGCCGCCTACCGGGGTCGCGATATCGCCGTGAAATGCGCTCCCGGATTGGATTTCGACCGACTGGACTGGCCCGGGGAGATCGAGGTCGTCTCCCTGGACGGCGCGGTTCGCGAGGCGTGTCTGTGGTCGCCGGGACTCGGCGAACCGGGTATCACCCGCCGGGCGAGCGTTCTCACCTCGACGGGCGCGCATTTCGAGTTGACCGACGCCGATCCGGCCGAGGTACCCGAGCGCGAACCCGGAACGTGGATCATCGATCCCGACGGCGCGGTCGTGCGGGCCGGACTGGTCCGCCACTACGCCGCCGTGCACGGACTCTGGCAGCTCGATCCGCGCATCGCCTATCTCACCGGCGACCGGGTGCCCGGCGGCATGCGCGGCTTCCGCGTCCTCGATCGCATGGAGCTGCGGGAGAAGGCGCTGCGCCAGGAACTGGCCCGTCGTGACTGCGGGGCACTGGAGATCCTCGTGCGCGGTGTCGATATCGACCCCGATGCCCTGCGCAAACGTCTCAAACCGCGCGGTGAGGTCCCGCACACGCTGGTGATCACCCGCATCGGCCGCACCGCCACGGTCTTCCTCTGCGAGGCCGTGCGATCGGCGGCGACCTGAGATGAGCGAATGCTCACTTCTTCGGCGCGGGCGCGCTGATGCCCGAGCGATCACCGGGACGACGGCGTAATCCGACGCAGGCCCGCGCCAGGGAGTCGCGGGAGCGGATACTCGCCGCCGCCGCCGACCTGTTCGCCGCGCGCGGTGTCTCCGACACCTCGACCAATCGCATCGCCGCGCACGCGGGCATGAGCATCGGATCGCTCTACCGGTACTTCGGCGACAAGGACGAGATCGCCGGGGTCCTGCGTGCGCGATTGCCGGCCGATCTGGAGGAGCGTTTCGCCGCCGCGGTCCTCGCCGGACTCACCCGGTCCCCGCGTGACGCGGTGGCGGCCGGCATGTACGCGATCTTGGAAGCGGTCGGCGACCGCGAGGAACTGGTGCGCGCCGATATGCTCGGCGGCTGGATCGAGGCCGTGGCCGTGCCCTAGGCGTCGAGTTTCTTGACGACCTTCTGCACCGTCAGGAAGGTGCGGGTGGTGATGTCCTTGCCGTATGTGCGGTCGAGCCAGGCCATGAAATCGGTGGTCCTGGGATTCGTGTTGTCGATGACCGTGAGGAATGCGCGGGCCGCGCTGTCGTAGCCGACGACGCGGATCAACTCGTCGACGGTCCGCGGCGGCGACACCTCCGGGTTCTGATGCTTGAAGAAGGTCACCGTGAGATAGGAGCCGCGCTCGTGGGTGAGCCCGGCGAACGGGTCGCTGTCGACCAGCGTGCGCAGATTCTCGTAGCTGCGCACGATGGTGCCGCCCGGTATGCCGAGTTCCCGGTTCAGCGCCTCCTGGATGCGATTCTCGAGGTCGGCTTCGTCGGACTCCGAGCATCGGAACACCACATTGCCGCTGGACAGCAGCGTCGCCACCCGGTCGAATCCGAGCCCTTCGAATACGCCGCGCAACTTCTCGTTGCGCATATTCGGATTGCTCGGCATGATCCCGCGCAGCAGCGCCGCGTACCTGTTCATAGCGCGACCGTAGCCCATCGCGGCGACAGGTTCGTGAGGTCGCCGCGATGACCTCACGCCTGCTGGGCGACCCCGTTCTTCTTGCGCTCGATGTCCTCCAGCGCGGCGATGTATTCGGCGCGTTCCGCGGCACCCGCCTCCCACGCGGCCTTGCGGTTCTTGACCACCTTCGCCGGTGCGCCGACCGCGATGGAGTAGTCCGGGATCTCACCCTTGACCACCGCGTGCGCGCCGAGTACGCAGCCGCGCCCGATCCGGGTCTCGCGCAGCACGGTGACCTTGGCGGCGATCCAGGTGTCGGGCCCGATCCGCACCGGACTCTTCACGATGCCCTGATCCTTGATGGGCATATTGATGTCGTCCATCCGATGGTCGAAGTCGCAGATGTAGCACCAGTCCGCGACCAGCGTGGATTCCCCGATCTCGATATCGAGATAGGTGTTGACCACGTTGTCCTTGCCGAAGACGACTTTGTCGCCGATGCGCAGCGACCCCTCGTGACAGCGGATGGCATTGCCGTCCCCGATGTGCACCCACCGCCCGATCTCCATGCGGCTCAGTTCCGGGGTCGCGTGGATCTCGACATTGCGCCCGAGGAACACCATCCCCCGCAGCACGATATGCGGATTGGCCAGCCGGAATTTGAACAGCCGGAAGTAGCGGACGAGGTACCAAGGCGTATACGCCCGATTCGCGAGCACCCACCGCAGCGAGGCCGCCGTCAGAAATCGCGCCTGCTGCGGATCCCGGCGACGCGACCCCCGCCACCGTGAGCGCAACGGCGCGCCCCACATGCTAGTCACGATCCGTCTCCCGTCGTACGCCCGGGCCCGCACCCGAGTGGTCTGCCATTCGGTTACACAGCGTACTTTCCACCCCCCGCCGAAGGCCCCCGGACCCAACTCCCCAAGGACGCCCGCCGCAAGATCGCAGCCCCCGGCAAAAGCCCGGCCCCCCGAACCGCAAGATCCCAAGACCCCCACCTCAGTCCAGGACACACCCAAACCACCACCGTTCTCCAACCCTCCCACCAGGTTCACCCCAACCCCGTCACATCCACACCCAACCCAACCCCGCACGGAGCGAGTCTTACGAGCGACCGTTCGCGGCCGTCTCGCGTCCGAGGGGCCGTGACAATGCGACGCAGTCGCGAGTCGCGGTCCCTCGGACGCGAGACCAAAGGGGCCGCGAACCCGCCGCGACGAAGTCGCGGCAAAACCAACACAGTAGTGTGACGTGCGGCCATCGACCCCGAGGGGAGTAGAGCAGGTGCGAACCGGCAATATGCGGGCTGAATACAGCCGCCCGCGTTTCCCTGTGTCCGTACTGGCGTTGCTGGCCGTGTCGGTCGCGGTGGCGGGCTGCGGCACCGATGTCGACGACATCACGGTGGGTTCGGGGAAGGGTTGGCCCGCCGCCTATCACGATGGCCGCAACGGCGGGGTGACGTCGGTGACGGGTTCGCGGCGGATGGCGTTGAGTTGGTCGCGTCCGGTGGGCGGGCCGGTGGAGCGTCCGGTGTCGATCGGCGCGGAGGGCCAGATCTATCTGACGACCCGGACTCCCAACGGCTGCGCGATCCTGTCGTTCCAGATGCCGACCGGCCGTAAGCGTTTCTGTAATCAGTTGGGCCCGAACGCCGTGTCCTCGCCGTCGGTGGTGGACGGTATGGGCAATGTCTATGTCGGCGACGACGGCGCGGTGAATTCGTTCAACTATCTGGGGCAGCCGCGCTGGCGTACGCCGGTGGCGGGAGTGCCGGTGTCGGTGCAGTTCACCGGCGACGGCCGGGTGCTGACGGTGACGCAGTCGGGTCAGGTGGACGTGCTGAGCAGGCAGACGGGCGCGCGCGAGGTGCCGACGCTACAACTGCTGGGCGAGGCCGATTTCCTGGCGTATCCGGATCTGACCCGTCCGGCCGCGGGCGCGGGTCTCGATGATTGTGTGACCGGCGGTCCGCAGTGTGCGGTTGCGAATATCGCTGCGGTGGACGCGGAGTCGGGTCGTTTCTTCGTGACGGTGTGGAAGCCGGGTAAGCCGGTCGCCTCGCTGGTGGCGTTGAGTTACCGCGGCGGCGCGGTGACCCAGCAGTGGAGCGCGGACGTTCTGGCCGAGGGCAGCGCGACGAGTCCGACGGTGTCGGCGGACGGCTCCACGCTGTATGTGGGCGACAACACCAATCGGCTGCTCGCCCTCGACACCGCCGACGGCCGGACCAAGTGGGTGCGGCAGTTGGGCTTCACGCCGCGTGGCGGGCTGTCGGTGTCGGCGGATGGCGTGATCATGCCCGCGGGCGACGAGGGCTATCTGCTGGCGGTGCGCGACAATGGCGAGCGGTCCGAGATCGTCTGGGAGCGTAAGGATCTGGCGTTGCGCGGCAATCCGGTGCAGACCGCGGGCGGTACCGGTTACACGGTGGCCGCGATCGGTAAGGGGCTGAGTCTGATCACCTTCGACACCGAGACCGGCGAGACCATCGACTCCGATGTGCTGCCGGATGCGACGGGCGGCACCACCGGTACCGCGGTCGGCGCCGATGGCCAGGTTGTCGTTGCGACCTGGATCGGCGAGGTCTTCGCCTTCGAACCGGAGAAGTAGTTCAGCAGGGATTGCCCGGATCCCGTTCCGGCAGTGGCCGTTCCACGATGTTGGGGCGGCCGAGCGGATTGCGGACCCGGCGTTTCGCGGCCGAGTAGACCAGTGCGGTCTCGGCGGCGACCACATCCCAGGCGAAGTCGGCGGTGAGCCGCTCGCGCGCGGCGTAGGCGCGTTGCTGGGTGGCGGCGGGATCGTCGAGGGTCGCGCGTACGGCCTCGACCAGTCCGTCCACGTCGGCGGGTTCGAAGGAGGCGCCGGTGACGCCGTCGATGACGGCTTCGCCGAGTCCGCCCGCGGTGGAGGTGATGAGTGGGGTGCCCGCGGCGGCGGCCTCGAGCGCGACGATGCCGAAGGGTTCGTAGCGGCTGGGCAGCAGTATGGCGTCGGCGCCGTGCAGCCAGCCGAGCAGAGCCTGGTGGTCGAGTTGTCCGGCGAAGGTGACGGCGCGGGCGACGCGGTGGATGCGGGCGCGTTCGCGCAGCCATTCGAATTGGGTGCCGATGCCCGCGACGGTGAGTGTGGTGCCGGGGTGCGCGCGACGGATGCGCGGCAGCGCGGCGATGGCGTCCTGTACGCCCTTCTCGTACTCCAGGCGGCCCACGTAGAGCAGACGCGGCGGTCCGCTGCGGGGTGCGCGGGGCCGGAAGGTCCACGCGCCCACGTCGATTCCGTTGCGGATGACGGTCATGGGGATGCGTTCGGGCCCGTACAGCCGTTCCACCTCGTCGCGCATGGAGGCCGAGCAGGTGATGAGCGCGTCGGATTCGTTGGCCAGCCACCACTCCACCGAGTGGACCTGTTTGTTGACCTTGCCCGCGACCCAGCCACTGTGCCTGCCCGCCTCGGTGGCGTGGATGGTGGAGACCAGCGGCACGTCGTAGTACTCGGCCAGGGCGATGGCCGGATGGGCGACGAGCCAGTCGTGCGCGTGCACCACGTCGGGGACCCAACCGTCGCCGATGCCGGGTTTGCCGAGTCCGACGCCCGCGCGCACCATCGCGTGGCCCATGGCCAGCGTCCACGCGAGCATGTCCGCGCCGAAGTCGAAGCAGGGCGGATCCTCGGCGACCGCGACGACCAGCACGCCCTCGGCGACGAAGGAGTGGGTGGGGTGGGTGCTTGGGTCGGTGCCGGAGGGCCGTCGGGCCAGCACGACGACCTCGTGTTCCGCCGCGGCGAGTTCGGTGGCGAGGTGGTGGACGTGGCGGCCGAGCCCGCCCACGACGACCGGCGGGTACTCCCATGACACCATCAGAATCTTCATGCGCGTCTTTCTCCAGCCGGGCCTTCGTTGGCGGCTTCCGCTTCCGCTGCCGTGGCGTGCGCCCCGGCGGCGCACGTCGGGGCCGTCGTGTTCGCCTCGTGTCGCGCTCCGAGTCTTCTGGCGTCCAGGCCGGGGAAGAGTCCGTCGTCCGTTCCCCATCCTGCCGCCAACTGCCGGGTTTTGGCGACCTGTCCCGCCCCGGCCGCGGCCGCGATCTCGCGCACGGCGTGCGCGTGGCGGTGGGCGCGGCCGCGAGCGTACTCGGCCGCGGAGTCCTTGCTGACCATGAAGGCCCAGTCGCTCGACACGGCGAGGATGGCTTCGCGGAGCAATTGGTCGGCGACGGGGTCGCGCAGGGCGGATGCGCCGCGGTCCTCGGATTCGCCGCCGCTCTCACGCATCTTGTCGATGGTGTCCAGTGCGAGCCGGACGATATCGTCATTGAGTTCGACCAGGTCACGCACCTGATCGCCCGCCCAGACGCGCCAGTCCTTACCTGAGCCCCAGGACGAGTCGGCCAGCGGCACCGGTTCGCCCACATAGCCGCGAGCCCTGGCGTCGGCCAGCGTGCCGACGGTTACGCCGGCTTCGGGCAGGGCGCGCAACACCTCGGCCAACCACTGCGGTCCTTCGTGCCACCAATGGCCGAACAGTTCGGTGTCGAATGCGGCCACGACCAGCGCGGGTCGGCCGATGCGCGCCGATTCCGCACGCAGCCGGTCGCGCACGGTGCGCACGAAATCCTCGACGTCGCGGTGCACGGCGGCGGCGGCGAGTTCGGGATCGTAGGGAGCCTTGTCCGAACCGGCGACGGTCTTGCCGGTGACCCGCGACGGTTTGAGACCGGTCGCGTGATCGTAGTGATGAAAATCACGGTAGGCGGCATGGCCCGGATAGCCGGACTTGGGTGACCAGACCCGGTAGCTCACCTGGAGATCGCGGCCGAACGCGACGACCTCGGCATCGCGCACCGGCCGCCCGAGGCTGCTGTCGCCGCGCAGTGCGGGTCCGTCGACCATGAAATGCGTCACACCGGCGGCGTCGTATTCGGCCTCCATACCGGGGGTGTAGCCGCATTCGGGAGCCCAGATGCCGCGCGGGGTGCGACCCCAGCGCTGATGGGCGTCCGCCAGACCCTCGACCAGCTGGAATCGGCGCAGCCGGGCATCGAGCAGCGGCTGGAAGGGGTGTGCCAGCGGCCCACCGAGCAGTTCGATGGCCTCGGCGTCGATCAGCTGCCGCCAGACCGGCGAGGCGCCGTGGCGCCAGGTGCGCTCGAAATCGGCGAGCGCGGCGGCGGCGAGGCGGTGTTCGTGCCGTCCGAGCGTGAGATTGCCCGCCATCGCGGCCTCGTCGGCGCGCAGCTGCCAGTTGCCGAGCCAGTGGTGCATACCGGACAGGCAGTGCGGATCATCGAGCTGGGCCGCGAGCACCGGGGTGATACCGAGGCTGAGCAGATGTGTACGGCCTTCGGCCGCAAGGGTTCTCAGCACCTCGACGAGGGGAAGATACGACGCCGCCCAGGACTGGTAGAGCCACTCCTCGCCGACCGGCCAGCGCCCGTGGTGGGCCAGCCAGGGCAGATGGGAATGCAGGACCAGGGTGAACTGGCCGGGTACTTCCTCGCTCAAGGCTTCACCGCGATGGCGACCAGGTCGAGGCTCGCGTCGATGTCTTCGGTGCGAAGGGTGAAATCATCGATGGTGACCGCGGCGACATCCGCGGTGAGGTCGGCGGGCCACGGCCGACCGGCCAGCGCCCGCTCGATCTGGGCGTCGATGAAGGAGCCGCCGTGCTTGACGTCGAGCGCCTCGAGCGTCGGGCCGTGGTGCACGCCGGTCATGGTCGGCATGTCGAATCCGGCCTCGACGAGCAGTTCGGTGAGTTCGGCCGCGTTCAGTTCCCGGGTGTGGAACGGATTGAGCGGGGTATCGCGTCCGGGGGAGAACGTGATCCGGTTCGGCGTGCTGATGAGCAGTTCACCGCCCGGGCGCAGCACCCGTAGGCATTCGCGCAGGAACTGGCCCTGATCCCAGAGGTGTTCGATCACTTGGAAATTCACCACCACGTCGACGGATTCGTCATCGAGCGGCAGCTCGGCGAGGTTGCCCTGGATCATTTCCACGCGCGGGTACCGCGCGCGCACGTGCGCGACCGCGCTCGCGTCGTAGTCGAGTCCGATGACCCTGCGGGCGACGGAGGCGATCATGTCCGCGCCGTATCCTTCGCCGGAACCGGCCTCGAGCACGGTCCTGCCCGCGCAGCGGTCGAGCAGTCGGGCGTAGACGATCTCGTGCCTGCGGAACCAGTAGT
Organism: Nocardia arizonensis; assembly: GCF_001310275.1. Lineage (GTDB taxonomy): Bacteria > Actinomycetota > Actinomycetes > Mycobacteriales > Mycobacteriaceae > Nocardia > Nocardia arizonensis. Next base: position 24,929 of record NZ_LGYZ01000083.1, on the reverse strand, counting down.
TCTCCTCGGCGATGCCGGGCACGGTTCGCTCACCGGTCAGCGGCAGCGGTTCGATGCCGATGGCCGGGTCGGTTACTGCGGCAGGGATCACAGCCTCGCTCATCCGTCCGACGTTACTGGTAGCGCCCGCGCACGATATCGGCCGGACCGGTGTTGTGAGAGAGCAGAAGCTAAGTTACCCACGAGTAACTTAACGTAGGGTAGTGTCACGGCCGAGCTACTCACACGGACGTACGGCCAAGCTCGTGCGACCACCGGATACACGCCCCCAGAACAGGAGGTCGACGAAGACCGATGCCGAACATCGTCGTACTCATCAAGCAGGTCCCCGATACCTGGTCCGAGCGCAAGCTCACCGATGGTGACTACACGCTCGATCGCGAAGCGGCCGACGCCGTCCTCGACGAGATCAACGAGCGCGCCGTCGAGGAAGCGCTGCTGATCAAGGAAGCCCAGGGCGGCGAGGTCACCGTGCTGGCCGCCGGGCCCGACCGGGCCACCGAAGCCATCCGCAAGGCCCTTTCCATGGGCGCGGACAAGGCCATCCACATCAACGACCCGGCCATCCACGGCTCCGACGCGGTGCAGACCGCGTGGGTGCTCGCTTCGGCCCTCGGACAGGTCGAAGGCGTCGAGCTGGTCATCGCGGGCAACGAGGCCACCGACGGCCGCGCGGGTGCGGTGCCCGCCATCATCGCCGAGTACCTCGGCCTGCCGCAGTTGACCCACCTGCGCAAGCTCACCGTCGACGGCGACCGGGTCACCGGCGAGCGCGAGACCGACGAGGGTGTCTTCAAGCTCGAGGCGACCCTCCCCGCGATCGTCTCGGTCACCGAGAAGATCAACGAGCCGCGCTTCCCGTCCTTCAAGGGCATCATGGCCGCGAAGAAGAAGGAAGTGCAGACCTTCACCCTCGCCGACCTCGGTGTCGACCCGTCGACCGTCGGCGTCGCCAACGCCGGCACCGCGGTCACCGCCGCCACGCCGAAGCCGCCGCGCACCGCGGGCGAGAAGATCGCGGACGAGGGTGACGGCGGCACGAAGATCGCCCAGTACCTCATCGGCCAGAAGATCATCTGATCGCCGCGACCGAGACTGCTTAGGAGAGAACACACATGGCAGAAGTACTCGTGCTCGTCGAGCACGCCGACGGTGCGATCAAGAAGGTCAGCACCGAACTGCTCACCGCCGCGAAGACCCTCGGTTCGCCCGCCGCCGTCGTGCTCGGCGCCGCGGGCACCGGGGAGAAGCTGGCCGACGCCCTGGCCGCCGCGGGCGCCGACAAGATCTATATCGCCGAATCCGACGATGTGGAGAACTACCTGGTCACCCCGAAGGTCGACGTGCTCGCCGGTCTGGTGGAGTCGGTCTCCCCGGCCGCGGTCATCGTCGCCGCCACCGCCGAGGGCAAGGAGGTGTCGGGTCGCCTCGCCGCGCGCATCGGCTCCGGTCTGCTCATCGACGTCATCGACGTCAAGGAGGACGGCTCGGCCGTGCACTCCATCTTCGGTGGCGCGTTCACCGTCGACGCCAAGGCCACCGGCGATGTGCCGGTGATCTCGGTGCGCCCCGGCGCGATCGAGGCCACGGCCTCGGCGGGCGCGGGCGAGAAGGTGACCGTCGACGTCCCCGCCCAGGAAGAGGGCGTGGTCAAGGTCGTCTCGCGCGAACCGGTCGTCGCCGGTGACCGTCCCGAACTCACCGAGGCGAGCATTGTCGTCTCCGGTGGCCGCGGTGTCGGTTCCGCCGACAACTTCTCGGTGGTCGAGGCGCTCGCCGATTCCCTCGGTGCGGCCGTCGGCGCCTCTCGCGCCGCGGTCGACTCCGGCTACTACCCGGGTCAGTTCCAGGTCGGCCAGACCGGTAAGACGGTCTCCCCGCAGCTCTATGTCGCCCTTGGCATCTCCGGCGCCATCCAGCACCGCGCGGGCATGCAGACCTCGAAGACCATCGTCGCGGTAAACAAGGACGAAGAGGCCCCCATCTTCGAGATCGCCGACTACGGCATCGTGGGCGACCTGTTCAACGTCGCCCCCCAGTTGACCGAAGCGGTGAAGAACCACAAGGGCTGATCCCCCTCACCCCGCGAAGAACGGCCCCGGACCTGAGTCCGGGGCCGTTCTCGTATCCGGGTTCCTGCCCGGACCGTAAAGCTGGTCGCCGCAATAGGTTTCGGTTACGGTGGGATGGCGTACCCGCGATGCGTGAGAGTGTAAGGGGGAGTATTCAGTGGCAGATACCAAGTCGGACAGCCATATTCGCGCAGGGCACCCGGACGGCGGTCGACCGATGTCCGGCCGACTGATCCGGGCCAGATCGAGGATGACAAGGCCGGCAAGACGATCCGAATACTAAGAGGCAGCCTGTTCGTAGACGCTCTGCTCGACATCAAGCCCACGATCGGCAAAGGAGGGGATGGTGAAGGATCTGCCGCTGGACTCCCTGCGGGAGGTCGCATCGACACTTTCGCCACCTGCCGTCTCGCGGTATCTCGCGACCCACGGTTGGCAGCTGGAAAGTCGTGATCGGGATGTCAGGGAGGTGTGGCGTCTCCCGGGGCGGGACGGTGTTCGCGGGCGGATCATGGTGCCGTTGGCCACCGACTACGCCGACTTCCCCCGGCGATTTCGCGAAACTCTGCAAATGTTGGCGGCCGTGTACGACTGGGATCCAGCACACCTCGCCGAGCGGATCAGCGAATCTCCGGCGGATCTATTCTTCGTGGGTCTCGATCAGGAGATGATCGACGCCACCATTCCGTTTCGCCAGGCCGAGGCTACCTTGCGGGCGCTGTTCACCATGATGAAGGCCGCCGCGACCACCGCCGATGATCCCACTTGTTCGCACCGAGGAACCCGGTCGGCGACCGTCACGAACTTTCTGGAAGACGACATGCGGCTGGGGCATACCAAACGCGGTGGTTTCGTGTTCACCGTTGTCGCCCGTCTCGGCGACTTCGGTGGGTCCGCGGTGCCGTTTCCCCGTCGGGTGATGACGACGCTGGCGACGGGCCTCGCTTCGACCCGAAAACTGGCCTTGGACTGGGACGAGTCGGCCCTCGACCGCATTGCCGAATTGGGGTTGAGCGCGAGTTTGGTGGAATCGGTGCTGGAGTTGACGCAGCCGGCGCAGGTTCGCGTGCTGGATCTGTCGTTCGACTGGGCCGCCACCGAACCTCCGCCCGGCGTCAGCGCCTCGCGAATCGTGCTGGATCGCAACGCCATGGCGGGCCTTCCTCGTGTGCATGAACGTCTGCTGCGTCGAGAGGAGCCCTCGCGGCACGAAATCCGAGCTGATTCGCCGAACGCGTTCAGGTGCGGTGGAGGGTGCGCAGGAGGGTGGTGAGGATGGGGGAGGGGCGGGCGTCGTCTCGGACTATGGCGGACACGGGGATTCGGAGGCGGTGTTCGGTGAGGTGCAGGACCACCAGGCCCTCGGTGGGGCTGTCGGCGTAGAGGACCGTCCAGGCGTCGGGGCGGTTGATGAGTTCCATGGGAGCGGTGTGGTCGGGAGGGATGGGGGGTCCGAAGGTGGGGCCGGTGGGCAGATCGGCGAAGGCGGTGCGGATCACGGTGTGCAGCAGCACCTGTTCCTGTTCGGGGGGCAGCAGCAGGGGGTAGGGGCTGAGATCGGCGAGGGTGACGGTGTCGCGGCCCGCGAGGGGGTGGCCGGATGTGGTGGCGATCACAAGATCCTCGACCCACAGTTGTTCCACGGTGAGCCCGGGTTGGGCGACGCTGCCGCGGATGAGAGCAAGGTCACAATCACCGTCGGCGACCGCGGTGACCCGCTGACGGAACGGTTTGATGACGAATTCGATCTCGGCGTCCGGGTGGGCGGCGCGGGCGGCGGCGATGGCCGACAGCGACCGGGTCGCAAAGGACATGTTGGCGGCCAATCGGATACGGTGTCCGGTGTTGCGGACGGCCGCGCGGATCGCGGTTTCCAGGCTGAGCATCTGTTTTGCCAGCGGGAGTAGCCGATTGGTCGCTTCGGTGGGGACAACGGCCCTGGTCGAGCGTTCGAAAAGCGACACGCCGAGGTCGCGTTCGAGTCGGGCGATCTGGTGGCTGATCGCCGACTGCGAGATGAAACAGCGCGCCGCGGCCTTGCTGAAGCTCAGCTCCTCGCAGACGGCGACGAAGTATGCCAGTTGTCGAAGCTCCACGACAAGCTCCCATTCATGAATGATCTAGATAAGAGTCATCTCCATTATGCGCCTGAACGCCCGAAATATCTGCGTTCCGAATGACGGTTGATAATGAGTGAAGGAGGCTGTCATGGAACAAGTGGACTTTGCGGACGTAGTCATCGTCGGATCGGGATTCGGGGGGCTCGCCGCTGCCAAACAACTGTCGAAGTCGGGTGTCGACTATGTGCTGATCTCGGCCACCCCCGAGCACCTGTTCCAGCCGTTGCTCTACCAGGTCGCGACCGGTGTGCTCGGCTCGGAGGAGATCGCCCCGCCGATCGCGTCGATCCTGCGCAAGCATCGCGGCGCCGACGTGCGGCTCGGCAAGGTCGTCGCGATCGACGCCGACCGCGCGGAACTGACCTACGAACACGACGGCCGACAGAGCCGAATCCGCTACGGCTCGTTGATCGCCGCCACCGGCGCGTCGCAATCCTATTTCGGCCGTGACGATTTCGCGGAGAAGACGTTCTCGCTCAAGACCATCGAGGACGCGAGGACCCTGCGCGCGCAGATCGAGCGCGTCTTCGCCGAGGCGGCGGGCGCGGACGAGCAGAGCAGGCGGCGGCTGTTGAGCTTCGTTGTCGTCGGTGCGGGCGCGACCGGCGTCGAGGTCGCGGGCCAGTTGAAGGAACTGTCGAAACGCTACTACCGCCAAGAGGTTTCGGTGACCTTGGTGGAGGGTGCGGCCGAGGTGCTGCCGCCCTTCGGCGGCGGACTGTCGGAGTACGCGAAGGACTCGCTCACCAAGGGCGGCGTCGAAGTGCTCGTCGACACGTTCGTCACCGATATCGAACCCGGCAAGGTGACCGTCAAGGACAAGGCGGGCGTGGAGCGGCGCATCGCCGCCGAGACGGTGGTGTGGTCGGCCGGTGTGCAGGCGGGCGGATTCGCGAAAATCCTCGCCGAGGCCACGGGATGCGAAACCGACCGCGCCGGAAGGCTTCTCGTCAATCCCGACCTCACGGTGGGCGGTCACGCCGATATATACGCCATCGGCGACATGACCTCGCTCAACCGCTACCCCGGCCAGTCGCCGGTGGCGATGCAGGAAGGCAGGCACGCCGCCGACATCATCCGCCGTAAGAAGCGTCCCGGCACCCCGTTCGTCTACTGGGACAAGGGCAGCATGGCCGTTATCAGCCGCTTCAGCGCGGTGGCGAAACTCAACGAGCACATCAGCTTCCGCGGTGTGGTCGCCTGGGGCATGTGGTTGGCGGTGCACCTGTTCTATCTGGTCGGCTTCCGCAATCGGTTCGCCGCGGTGGCCTCGTGGCTGATCGCCTTCATCGGCAGCGGCCGACCCGGTTTCGACGAGGTGGATCGCACCCGCGAGCAGGTCCGGTCCGCGACCGACAGATTGGCCGCCTGACCGAGCGCGGCTATGCGCGCCGCCTCTCACCGGGGCGGCGCCGGCGCGTTCCCGGCTGCGGCCGCGCGTCGCGGAAAGGTCTCCTATCAGGGCGAAGGCGGCGTTCGTGTCGCGAAGACGCGAACATGACACTAAGGGCCGGTGAACGCTCGGTGTGACGGTCGTCGCGTTCACCGAAGTTGCATCGAAGCGACACTTCGAGGTTGCTCCATCGCATTCTGAGGCCGGCTTCATCACGGATATGACTATTTCGTCCGTGTTGACAGCCCCGGGTAGGCCGACGGACTCAGGGGTGGAACGGTCCCGGTACTCGCTGGTCGTCGCGTCCGACGCCGAACATCGTGAGGCCGCGCAGCGGCTGCGCTACAGCGTCTTCGCCAACGAGCCCGGCTTCCACCTGCCCGACACCGGCACCGGCCTCGACGCCGACCGGTTCGACCTGCACTGCGACCACATGCTGGTCCGTGACGATGTCAGCGACAAATTCGTCGGCTGCTACCGCATGCTGCCCCCGGACCGGGTTGCCGCGGCGGGCGGTTACTACACGGCCACCGAATTCGATCTGGAACAGCTGGATCCGACAGGCCACCGGATCGTCGAGATGGGCCGCGCCTGCGTGGTTCCCGATCACCGCAACGGCTCGGTGCTCACCCTCATGTGGGCGGGCATCCTGCACTACATCCAGCTCACCGGTTACGACTGGGTCATGGGCTGCGCCTCGGTGCCCATGCAGAACACCCCGAACGATCCGGTCGGCGTGAACGTGCGCGGCGTGCGCGACCTGGTGCTCGGCAGGCACGGGTCCGACCCGGAAAAGCGCGTGCACCCGTACAATCCGGTCATCGTCGACGGTAAGACCCTCGATGAGCTGACCCCGCCCTCGCGGCCGAAGCTGCCCCCGCTGTTGCGTGGCTACCTGCGCTTGGGCGCCGAGATCTGCGGTGAGCCCGCGCACGATCCCGATTTCGCCGTCGCCGATTTCGTCGTGCTGCTCGGGCTCGACACGATCAACACCCGCTACCTCAACCGGCTACAGGACGCGGCCGCGACCTTCGACGGGGGGCGGTGAGGCCCGTGGTGTTCGACGCTCCGCCCGCACAGGCCGTCCACGCGTGGATGCCGTCGAGCTCCTGTGGGCCCGGCTGCATCGACACCGTCGATCAGGTCGGCACCGCGCGGGTGATCGCCCGCCTGGCTCAGGTGGCGGGGCTGTTGATCAGCTTCCCCCTGGTGAACGCGGCGACCCCGCGGGCCCGCCGTCAGTCCGTGCAGCGCGGGTACGCCCACGCGCTGCTCGGCTGCCTCGGCATGCGACTTCGGGTCGTCGACAATCGCGTCGCGGCGGCCGCGGTCAGCGAACCCGACCGCCCCGATCTGGTCACCCAGCTCGGGGCCGCGTTGCGCCGTGACGATCGCGGCGCCACCGAGGACTCCGAACGCGTGCGCTTCGCTCCCGACGACACCGGTGTGCTCGTGGTCACCGGACACATCGGTTGGAGCGACGTGGTCGTATTGGCCGCGGTGCAGCCGCTGGGATTCGTGGCCCGCGCGGATCTGATCGACTGGCCGCTGCTCGGCGGGCTGGCCAAGCTCATGCGGATCATCCCGATCGAGCGCGAGAAGCTGCGTGCGCTGCCCGGCGTGGTCGACACCATCGCCGCGCGCTTGTCGGCGGGCGAGCGGATCGCGGCCTTCCCCGAGGGCACCACCTGGTGCGGCCGCGCGTACGGACGCATGCGACCGGCCCTGTTCCAGGCCGCCGTCGACGCCGGGACCTACGTCCAGCCGGTGCGCCTGCGCTACCTGGATCGAAGCGGCGTCCGGTGCTCGGTCTGCGGATTCGTCGGCGAGGACACCTTCGCCACCTCCGCCGCGCGCATCCTGCGCTCGCGCGGCATGGTCGCGGAGGTCCGCCTCGAACCGCTCGAATATCCCGGCCTGGACCGCCGTGACCTGGCTCGTCGCTGTGAGGCGGCCGTTCGCGGCGCCGAACGGCCCGGTCACAGCCGCAGCTCAACCGAGTGGATCGAGGCAAGCGCCACTCGGGTCAAGGACCCGGCCCCGGCCATCCCGCGCCGCAGTCCCGGCATGCGCCGCCGGGCCGTGGCCCTCTTCCGGGGCCGTGGCCGCGACGCCACCCGCACCATCCCCGAAACCGCCTAGTCCACACCCGCACGCGCCGCGCACGGTCCATCGTGACCGTGCGCGGCGCGGTGGCGTATTCGGTGAAGGCGGGGAACGCATTCGGTGCGTCCCGGTATTCCGATGACGCGGTTGGGTTTTCCACGAGGGTGGCGGTTCGTCGGGGCTACACTGATGTTCGGGGGAGCTGGTCCGTGTCGGGGTGAGCGTGAGGTAGTAGGGACATGGTGGCTGAAGCTCGGGAACGTCAGCAGGATTGCGCGGTCGCGCCGACGGCGGCCGGCGGACATCCTGAGTTGGGGGTGTTGCCGGAGTGGCCGCGTGACACCATCGCGGTGCTTGTGACCTCCGATCCCGCGCCGCACGCGATTCCCGTGTCGTGGCCGGTTCGGGCCGGTGACCGCCGAATCCTGTTGAGCCTGCGCAACAATCGCGGCTCGCTCGAGCGCCTGCGGCAACGCGCCGAGGTCGCGCTGGTGATCCTCGGCGGTGGCAATGTGGCGCTGTCGGCGCGCGGCTCCGCGCGCGTGCTGGCCGACCCGATGCCCGACGCCGAGGATTACGTCGCGGTCGCCATCGATATCGAGGTGATCGACGACCATCGGCAGGGAGCTTTCCTGGTCGAGGCGGGTATCCGGCGGACCGTGCTCGATGAAGCCGAATACGAATACCTCGAATCACGTTTCGCCACATTGCAGGAGATGGCCCGCGAAGGGCGGTAGCAGACCACGGCCGCCGCTGCGTCATAACGCTGACCTGGCGCTCGGACGGTCCGCGCCGTGGCCTCCGTCCAGCGGGTCACCGCGGACGAGGACATCGCTCGGCCGCCCGCACAGCGGGCAGCGGCCGCGGATGAGCTGTGCGCGCGGTGGACGGGAATACCGTCGGGACCGTATCGGCTTGCATGTGGTGGACGAATCGTGGACAGCGGGGGATGCCCCACGGATGCGCAGGTCATGGTGGGATAGGGTTTATATGTCATGAAGTCGGCTTTTTCGGGCTCGGTCACCGGTGGTGCGCCCCAGACGGTCTACCTCGATCATGCGGCCACCACACCCGTGCTGGGCGCCGCCGTCGAGGCGATGACGGCCGCGTACGCGCGGCCGGGTAACGCGTCCTCGCTGCACGGGTCGGGGCGGGCGGCGCGGCGGGCGCTAGAGGAGGCCAGGGAGTCGATCGCGGCGGATCTGGGGGCGCGGCCCTCGGAAGTGATCTTCACCTCGGGCGGGACCGAGAGCGACAATCTGGCGGTCAAGGGGATCTTCTGGGCGCGCCGGGACGCCGAGCCGCGCCGGACCAGGATCGTCGCGAGTTCGGTGGAACACCACGCGGTGATCGATGCCGTGGAGTGGCTCGAGCGGCACGAGGGCGCGCAGGTGAGCTGGCTGCCGGTCGACGCGGAGGGCACGGTGTCGCCGCAGACGTTGCGCGCGGTGCTGAGTGAGTGCGCCGACGAGGTGGCGCTCGTCACCGTCATGTGGGCCAACAACGAGGTCGGGACGATCGCGCCGATCGCCGAATTGGCCGCGGTGGCGGCGGAATTCGGCGTGCCGATGCACAGTGACGCGATCCAGGCGGCCGCGCAGGTGCCGGTGGATTTCGGTGCGAGCGGACTGTCGGCGGCCAGTGTGACCGGGCACAAGCTCGGCGGTCCGCACGGTATCGGGGTATTGCTGCTCGGTCGGCAAGTGCCGTGCGTGCCGCTGCTGCACGGCGGCGGGCACGAGCGGGATCTGCGGTCGGGCACCTCCGATATCGCGGGCGCGGTCGGGCTCGCGGTGGCGCTGCGCCAAGGGGTCGTCGAACTGTCCACGCGCAGTGCCGAATTGAGTACGCTGCGGGACGAGATGATCGCCCGGATCGAGGCGACTGTGCCGGACGCACAGCTCAACGGACCGCGTGGCGCACGGCGGCTGCCGGGCAACGCGCACTTCACGTTCCCGGGCTGCGAGGGCGATTCGCTGCTCATGCTGCTCGATGCCGCCGGTATCGAGTGTTCGACGGGCTCGGCCTGCAACGCGGGTGTGGCCTCGCCCAGTCACGTACTGATCGCCATGGGCGTGCAGCCGTGGCAGGCGCGGGGTTCGCTGCGCTTCTCCCTGGGGCACACCTCGACGCTCGCCGACGTCGACGCCCTGACCGACGTACTCCCGCAGGTGGTGGAGCGAGCCAGGGCAGCTGGTCTTGCCGGAGCGAAAGGCGGTGTGTGATGCGGGTTCTCGCGGCGATGAGCGGTGGTGTGGATTCGGCCGTCGCGGCGGCGCGCGCCGTCGACGCCGGGCACGACGTGGTCGGCGTCCATCTGGCACTCTCGGCGACGCCGGGCACGCTGCGCACCGGATCGCGCGGCTGCTGTTCCAAGGAGGACGCGGGCGACGCCCGCCGCGCGGCCGACGTCCTCGGCATCCCCTTCTACGTGTGGGATTTCGCCGACCGGTTCAAGGAGGACGTGATCGACGATTTCGTCGCCTCCTACGCCGCCGGTGAGACGCCCAACCCGTGCCTGCGCTGCAACGAGAAGATCAAGTTCTCGGCACTGGCGGATCGGGCGGTCGCGCTCGGTTTCGACGCCGTGGCCACCGGGCACTACGCCCGGCTCGAGGACGGTGTGCTGCGCCGCGCGGTCGACGCCGACAAGGATCAGTCCTATGTGCTCGCGGTGCTGACCGCCGAGCAGCTTTCGCGCGCGATGTTCCCGGTGGGTGACACACCCAAGCCGCGGATCCGCGCCGAGGCCGCCGAGCGCGGGCTGGCGGTGGCGGACAAGCCCGACAGCCACGACATCTGCTTCATACCCTCCGGTGACACGCGTGCCTTCCTCGGCGCGAAGATCGGCATCCGGCCGGGCGCGGTGGTCGACTCCGACGGCCGGGAGCTGGCGCGCCACGACGGTGTGCACGGATTCACCGTCGGCCAGCGCAAGGGCCTCGGTCTGCCGGGTCCGGCCGCGGACGGCAAGCCGCGCTACGTGACCGCGATCGACCCGGAGTCGGGCACCGTGCGGGTCGGTTCCGCCGAGGACCTGCGGGTGTGGACCGTGACCGCCGATCGGGCGGTGTGGACCTCCGGCGAGGCGCCGGACGGCCCGATCGACTGCGTGGCGCAGGTCCGCGCGCACGGCGGCACCGCGCCCGCGATCGCCACGGCGGCGGGCGACGGACTCGTGGTGCGGCTGCGCGCGCCGCTGACAGGTGTCGCGCGCGGTCAGGCGGTGGTGCTCTACCGGCCCGACGAGGCGGGCGACGAGGTGATCGGCAGCGGCACGATCAGCGGAGCCACCGGGGCCGAGGGCCCGGTCGGCGATAGCGTGGCCGCGAACGCGGCCGAGTAGTATTTCGCCGCGGCGGCGGTCCGTTTCCGTGCTACCCACCGGACGCCCGGAGCGCCGGACCGGGCGAGGCGATGACAGAGGTGAGGAAGTGGCGAGCGAATCCGCGACGGAAGTCGACACCACACCGTCCGCGCTGTTGCGCGGCGGCATCGCGACGGGCGTCGGTTCCTGGCCGGGGACCGATCCGCGCGAGGCCGCGACGACCGTGGTGGGTGAACTCACCGATCTGACCCATCTGGTGGAACTGCCCGATCGGGGCGCGGGCGCGGATATGGTCGGGCGCATGTCGGCGGTGCTGGTCGACCTGCTCTTCGAGACGACACCGCGCGGCTATCGGCTGGCCGCGCGCCCGGGTGCGCTCTCGCGCCGCGCGCGCGACCTGCTGCGCGCCGATCTCGACGTGCTCGAGGAGGTGTGGGAGACCTCCGGTTCGGTCGGTACCGATCGGGTGCTGAAGGTGCAGGCGTGCGGTCCGCTGACCCTGGCCGCCCGGGTCGAACTGCCCGGCGGACATCGCGCGCTCACCGATCACGGTGCGGTGCGCGATATCTCGGAGTCGCTGGCCGAAGGTCTGGCCCGGCACGTGGAGGAGATCGGCAAACGCCTCGGCGCGCGGGTCGTGGTACAGGTGGACGAGCCGTCGGTCAACGATGTGCTCGCGGGTTCGCTGCGCGGGGTCAGCGTGCTGGACACCGTGCCCGCGGTCCCCGCTCCCGAGGCGCTGGCGGTTTTGGAGGCGGTGATCGAGGCCCAGTCCGCGCCGGTCGTGGTGCACAGTTGCGCCGCGCCGCCCGCACTGGAATTCCTACGCCGCACATCCGCGGCAGCCATCGGTTTCGACATGGCGGCGGTCGGCACCCGGGATCTCGATCACATCGGTGAAATCGTCGACGCGGGAAAATATCTCGTGCTCGGTCTGGTGCCGACGAGCGAGCCCGCGATTCCGGTCACCTGGCGTGAGATCGCCGAACCCGGTGTGCGGCTGGTGGATCGGCTGGGTTTCGCGCGCGCCACTCTCGGCCGTTCGGTGATCGTCGCGCCCGCCTGCGGATTGGCGGGCGCACCGCTGTCGTGGGCGCGCCGGGCGTTGGCGTTGGTCGATGAGGTCGCGCGTGCCTATGCCGACGAACCCGAGTCGCTGCACTTCGACTGAACGTCTCTCATCAGCGGTGGACCGTATTGCTGTGAGATAGCGGGCACCGCGCCGAGTCGTCGGAAAGGGAGTCGGTCGACGCCGGGAACGAGTTTCTCGCGCACCGCGGACGTCGTCGGAGTGCCGCCGCGAGCCCCGGGTCCCGGTCGCGAAGCGATGTCCGCGGGCCTGCCCTCCGGGTGCGGAATCAGGTCGCGACGTGCGCGGATGTGTCGGCGGCCTCGACTAGTGTTCGTGATGTGAGTGAGAACGAGAGCGCGGCGGTTCCGGCGACGGCGGAGCAGCGCTTGCAGTGGCAGCGGCTCGCGGACGAGGTTCGCGAGCACCAGTTCCGCTACTACGTGCGAGATGCCCCGATCATCTCCGACGGCGAATTCGACGCGCTGGTGCGTCGATTGCAGGAGATGGAGCAGCGGTTCCCGGATCTGCTCACCCCGGATTCGCCGACCCAGCTGGTCGGCGGGGGATTCGCCACCGATTTCACCGCGGTCGACCATCTGGAGCGCATGCTCTCGCTCGACAATGTCTTCGACGACGGCGAGCTGCGCGCCTGGGCGAGCCGGGTGGAGAGCGAGGCCGGATCGGATCTGCACTATCTGTGCGAGGTCAAGATCGACGGCGTCGCGCTGAACCTGGTCTATGAGAACGGCAGACTGGTGCGCGGCGCGACCAGGGGCGACGGACGCACCGGCGAGGATGTCACCCTCAATGCCCGCACCATCGACGATATTCCCGGCGAATTGAGCGGCACCGCGGAATTCCCGATCCCGGCATTGCTCGAGGTGCGCGGCGAGGTCTATTTCCGGCTGGAGGATTTCGAGACGCTCAATGCCGCCATCGTCGCCGAGGGCAAACCACCGTACGCCAATCCGCGCAACACCGCGGCCGGATCGCTACGCCAGAAGGATCCGGCGGTCACGGCGCGGCGCAAGCTACGCATGATCTGCCACGGTTTCGGCCGCATCGAGGGGTACGCGCCCGCGAGTCAACACGAGGCATACCGGGCGCTGGCGACGTGGGGGTTGCCGGTCTCGGAGTACACCCGGCTGGTCCGAGGCGTCGACGCGGTGATCGAGCGGGTCGCCTACTGGGGCGAACACCGTCACGATATCGACCACGAGATCGACGGTCAGGTCATCAAGATCGACGAGATCGCCCTGCAACGCAGGCTGGGCTCCACCTCGCGCGCCCCGCGCTGGGCCGTCGCCTACAAGTACCCGCCGGAAGAGGCGACGACGAAACTGCTCGATATCGAGGTCAATGTGGGCCGCACCGGCCGGGTCACCCCGTTCGCGGTGATGGAGCCGGTCTCCATCGCCGGGTCCACGGTCGCCATGGCCACGCTGCACAATGCCTCGGAGGTCGTGCGCAAGGGCGTCCTCATCGGTGACACGGTCACCATTCGCAAGGCGGGCGATGTCATACCGGAGGTACTCGGGCCGGTGGTCGACGCGCGCACCGGCGCCGAACACGCATTCGTCATGCCGACACACTGTCCCGAATGCGGCACCGAACTGGCTTTCGAGAAGGAGGGCGATGTCGACATCCGCTGTCCGAACCACCGGTACTGCCGCGCGCAGTTGCGTGAGCGGGTGTACCACGTGGCCGGTCGCGGGGCCTTCGATATCGAGGCGCTCGGCTACGAGGGCGCGGTCGACCTGCTGAAATCCGGCGCGATCGTCGACGAGGGCGATCTATTCGACCTTGACGAGGCCCGTCTGCTCACCACCTCGCTGTATGCGAACAAGAACGGCGAGCTGTCGGCCAATGGCAAGCGCCTGCTGGAGAATCTGCGCACGGCCAAGGACCGCCCGCTGTGGCGGGTGCTGGTCGGACTGTCGATCCGGCACGTCGGGCCGACGGCGGCCCGGGCATTGGCGGCCGAATTCGGCAGTATGGATCGCATTCGCGCGGCGACGGCCGAGGAATTGAGCGCCGCCGACGGTGTCGGCCCCACCATCGCCGCAGCGGTGGCCGAATGGTTCACCGCCGACTGGCATCGCGACATCGTGGACAAGTGGCGGGCCGCGGGCGTGCGCATGGCGGACGAACGCGACGAATCCATCGAACGCAATCTCGCGGGCCTGTCGATCGTGGTCACCGGCTCGCTCCGGGATTTCACCCGCGACGGGGCCAAGGAGGCGATCCTGGTCCGCGGCGGCAAGGCGTCGGGTTCGGTGTCGAAGAAGACGGCCTTCGTCGTGGTCGGCGACGCACCCGGTTCCAAGGCCGCCAAGGCCGAGGAATTGGGCGTGCCGATCCTCGACGAGGACGGCTTCCGGCGGTTGCTCGAGGGCGGCCCGGGGGCGGTCACTCCGGCGTCGGAGGAGTAGCGCCGGACCGGATGGTGGTCTGGCCTTCGTCGACGGGGACCTCGAAATCTAGTAGGTATCGCGCCAGTAGCCCCGGCGCGACGACCACCGAATTCGGGCCGCTTTCGCCATCGCGTCGGCGGAGGCGCTCGGACAGCGTCTCCGGGTCCACCTCGAGGTAGACCAGCCTGCGGCGCGCCCCCGCCTCCTCGATGATTCGTCGGTAATACTCGCGCCGGGCGCGGCTGTGGAAGCTGTAGTCGAGCACGACATTTCGCCGTCGTGCGAGAAGCGACCGCAGCCGGTCGAGGAGGGCGTTCTCGGCCTCGGCCTGCCTGCGTTCGTATTCCGCCGCGTCGCAGTCGATGTCGCCCGCGCCGTAGCGACGCCAGATCTCCTCGTCGATCGAGAGCCGAATGTAGCCCTCGGCCTCCAGGCCGCGGGCGTGGGTCGTCTTGCCGGAACCGGCGACGCCGCACATCATCACCACGATCGGTGGGGGCTGGTCGTTGTCCGAACGCATATCCGACATTGTCGCCGCGACTCTCCTTGACCTCAACCTCACTCGAGGTAACACGATCGAGTGGTAGGCGGCGCGCACCGTGTGGCGGCCGCGCAGTCGAGGGACGACGTCAGGAGCTCGCCATGTCGTATGCAGTCACCGCTTTGGTCACCGGCGCATCGGCCGGATTCGGTCTGGCGCTCGCCCGCGAGGTGGTGCGGCGCGGCGGCCGGGTGATCGGAACGGGTCGCCGGGAGGATCGGCTCGCGGCCGCGGGGGCCGAATTGGGTCCGGCATTCGTCGCGGTGCCCGGGGATGTCACCGATCCCGAGCACCGGGCGCGGCTGGTCGAGCGGGTGCGCGCGGCGGGGCCGCTGGATCTGATCGTCAACAACGCCAGTCGGTTGGGGCCGAGTCCGTTGCCGAGACTGCTGGATTATCCGCTGGAGGAATACGAGCGGGTCCTGCGCACCGATGTCGTCGCGCCGCTGGCGGTTCTGCAAGCGGTGCTGCCGTCGCTGCGGGCAGGCGGCGCGGTGGTGAACATCAGTTCCGACGCCGCGGTCGAGCCGTACCCGGAGTGGGGTGGGTACGGCTCGGCCAAGGCGGCGCTGGATCACCTCACGGCGACACTCGCGGCCGAGAACCCGGAACTCTCGATCTACGCCTTCGATCCGGGCGACATGCGCACCGAGATGCATCAGGCGGCCTTCCCGACCGAGGACATCTCCGATCGTCCGCCGCCGGAATCGGTGGTGCCCGCCCTGTTGCGGCTGCTCGAACAGCGACCCGCGAGCGCCCGGTACACCGCGGGCGACTTCGCCGTCGGAGAGATCCGATGAACGCCGATGGCCCGCGCGGCCTTCGGCCGCCCACCCGCCGAGCACGAGGAGCGCGACGATGACGACACTGCGGGCCGAACCCGCCTTCGCGCTGCCATTCGAACGCAATGCGAGCGCGCCGCCGGAGATCACCTGTCGGTGCGCCGTCGGATACTTCGCCCATGGTCGTGAGAAAGACACCGTGGTTCGGTCGAGTTCTGAAGTGGCACAAGATGGCCGACGGCTACGGGTGTGCCTATCGAGGTCGGGTGTACACGATCCACAAACCATTCGGTGAGAACCTCTGGTACTTCACCACCGACCCCGACGACCCCGGCGGCGAACGGCTCACACCCTACGGCGGCCCCGGACTCGACCGCTCCCTCGACCGCTCACGCCTGCTCGCCGAAGTGCTCCTGCTCGTCGATCCCGCCGACCGAGCGCCCGGCGCAACCGACTTCGGCCTCGCGATCGCAGGCGCAGGATTCAGCAGCCAGGACGGGAGATCGTTCGCGGTGTCGACCGACGCCGAGCAGGGACTGCTGCGGATCTACGCCTCGCAGCCGGTGGAGGGAACCCTCGTCGCGGCAGTGCAGCCGGTATTCCACCACGGCGGCCAGATCACGCACTGGCGGACCAGCGGACCGGACGGCACGCACTGGGACAACTCCGCCTACTGGCGAGAAGCATGCCGACTGATCGAGGCACGGACATAGCCCAAGGCGAACCAGCCCAGCTCGCTTGACCAGTAACTATGCGATATCCGTTGTTTTTCGGCGGTTACTACTGAGACCCCAGGACCTCGCGCAGGGTGCTCTACCCGAAGCGTTAGCAGGTCGACGTCGGCGTGCCGCACAAGCTCATGCGGGGGGTCGAGTATGATCGACACCGCGTTCTGACTTGACCGTCCCTTCAGAGGTTTCGGGGCCTGTAATCACGAAGGTCGGTGGGGAGCAAAAGGTTCGGACGCACGAAAAAGAACCTGGTTGGCCGAAGCGCGAACGATTTCAACGGACACAACCAGCGATCCGGAGCGGCTACCTTCCGGGTCGGGCCTTCTCGGCTCGTGGACGCAGACTTCGAGAAGGAAACGCTCAACTTGTTCTGCCCCGGGTTGCGGTTGCTCCACCACGCCTGGTTTGTACATCCGCAACCAACGGGATGGCCGAACCGGCGTCGTGCGCCCTGCTCGTACTGCTTGGTGAGGCTACCCCCAGATCAGGTAAGGCCCCGCCGTGTTCGGAATAGACCTCTTCGGGATCGTCACCGCCAGTGGCATATTCACACTGGCTCTCGTATCCCTGACCTGCCTACTTGCTGTCACTCTTTGCCGCTGGTGGGAGAACTACCAGTCGGTGAACGATTCGGTCGCGGATGTCCACAGGGGCTGCCGTGGGGCCGGGGACGCCGCCGTTTCGGAGGTCGGCGCGACATGCTGACCGCCTGGGGGGATGAGAGCGGGTCGCAGCCCGACGCTGATCCGGACACCTACATCGTGGCCGCTGCGCTCATCGAAGAAGACGACGTCGAACTCGTTCGGAAAACGATGAGTGGTCTTCTGCTGCCGACTGAGAAGAAGGTCCACTGGCACGGCAGCAGTGAGGTGCGGCGCTTCGAGTTGATCCAGGCCGTCGCCGAGCTGCCGATCTGCAGCATCACCGTGGTGCATCACTCGCAGGGCGCGAAAGACCGACGCGGGCGCCGCAAGTGTCTGGAATACATCCTTCCCCACCTTTCGCACCTGGAGTGCAGTGGGATCACCATGGAATCGCGAGGACCGAAGGACAACAGCGATCTCGATATTGTGCAGAAGTTCCGTGCACGCAAGGTGATCGATGATCGCCTGCGGATGCGGTTTCAGATTGGTCGGACCGAGCCGGTCTTGTCGGTTCCCGACGTCGTATGTGGAGCTGTGGTGCAGCACCGGGTAGGGAACCCGGCCTACCTCGATCTGCTCCGCTCGATGGTTGAGATCCATGAGATCTGAACCCAGATACGACGCAAGCCGCAGGCCTCGTCGTCCGGCGAGTAATCCTACGGCTCACTTCCAACTCCACCTCGATGGAGCGGCAATGCAGCCACGTTAGCATGGTGTCGTGCTCGTGTAGTTCCGATGTAATCGACATGTGATCTTGTACACGGCAGCGGTGAGGCTGCTGTACAGCCGCTATGAGCAGCCTATGACGCTTCCATCAGGTGATTCATGAAGTCGCCGGTTTGTCCTGTAATCGTATTGGCCTTCGGGGTGTCACCGACGAGATCTCGAAAGGACAGCAGCCGGTCCACTACTCGGAGGCCGTGCGATGCGACCGGTTCTGACATTGAACACCCGACCTTTCCGTTACGAGTCAGCGGCTCGAACGGCAGCGCGGGGGCCGCTGCGCCTTCGGTATCCGCTAGAGCTTGTAGGTGCCGGTGAAGGCGCTCATTCCGCCCGTGGTGGGGCGGCTGCCGAGCATCGAGAGGTCGGCGTAACTGTTGCGTCCGGTCTGGACCATGTGGGGGATCACGATCTGTTCCAGGGCAGCGGCCTGCGCGGCGGCGAAGGAGGTCGAGGAGGGCAACTCTAGTTTGAACGAATGCTGCTCCATCGGTTCCTCCTGTGACAGTGTCTCGGCCTGAACTCTCCTGCGGGCAGGCTACGCCCGGATACCGACAGCCGGTCCGCATGTGGGTGTGTAGGCGTGGGGTATCGACGGCTGAGCGACGTGGCGGCCTAGCCGGGAACAACGGTTTTCGGGCGTGCGTGGCCGAGGATCTCGTCGTTGAAGCCGGCCATAGAGACGAACAGACCCCGGGTGCTTTCGAGCTTGCCGTCCACCTTGAACTTGAAGTCGGCGAGATCACCGATGGTGGGCTGGTCCTTCTTCCAGCGTGCCTCGACGAGGTAGGTGAACCCGCGGAAGAAGAACGAGCCATCCACCTGCTCGTGAGGCTGGCGCCGTGACCCGGTGTAGTCGATGTCGTGTGCCTTGAACAGGCCGACGAGAAGCTTCTCGAGTTCATAGCCGCGAGCTTGGATCTCGGCGGGAGTGCGGGTCCTGTCTGCGGCGAGGGTCGCGAATCGGCTGGACAGCTCGTTCATCACGCGCAATCGCTCGTCGATCTGTCGCTGCCGTCTTTCCGCCTTGGCCCGACGCTCATCGATGGCGGCCTGCTCGGTGTCGACGATGATATTGGCGCTGGCCGCCACCCGGCGCAGCTGTTCGAGCGCGGCCTGTCCTGCTTTCACGTCCTCGACGCCGTTCGCTGGGCGTTGCATCGCACAGAGCTCGACTGCGATCTTGCGCTGGACGGTCCAGCCGGGGGCACCCAACTGGTGCAGCTCATCGAGAACATGGCGAGCGATTCTCACCTTGGCAGTGTCCGGGTGGTCGTAGCGCTGGTAGATCGCAGGCGGAACACCGGCGCCCAGCATGAGCGACTTCAGGTCGTCGCGGTAGTAGAAAGCGGCCCACACCGCGTTCAGCACCTCGGTCTGAACAGCGGCGGGGAGCGGCTTTGCCTTGCTACTCATGGATTACAACGTTAGAACTTCAGCGCGACAGCCTCGGTAACATCCCCCAGCCCGCGATCCCGCCCGCACCGACTCCGATCTGGAAGGTCAGAAACCGAAGAGGGCGTTGCGTTCGGTGTCGGTGAGGTTGGCCAGGCCCACCGCGGCCCAGGGCTGGTTGCGGTAGTCGATCCATTCGCTGGCGCGGGTCTCGCGCAGCATCGCCTCACGCCACCGGGCCTTCTCCGCCTCGGGTAGGTTCGCGGCTTCCAGCTCGCGTACTTTGTTCGCGCGGCAGGTGATGCCCCACGCGATCTGTTTGGGGGTACCGGTGAGGTCGGGCCAGCCCGCCGTCTTCGCTGCTTCGGCGTTGGCGTCGTTCACGGAGACGTAGTCGCTCATGGGTACAGGATGCGCTCGGGTGCCGACTCCACGCCCCGCAGAGACGCTGACGGGATCGCGCGGCCTCGCGGAGGCGAGAGAGGCAGTTGCCAACGGAGAAAGCGCTTTTCGTGTCGGCCCGTGGGGTCCAAGTCCGTCAGATCCGGCGGTAAGCCTTACCGCACATAGTTTCCGGAGTCGGCGCACCCCGGGAAGGCGGGTTTCCCCAGTTCGGCATAAGAGTTACGACCGGTGCCATCCCATATTCGACGTGCTCGTATGCCCCCGAATCTCACGCGTGCGCGGGTTCCAGTAGTCTCGGCGCAAAAAACAACACATATGGCTTGACCAGCAGCGATGGCAGGTTTCCGGTTGTGAATTGATAGGGCTACACGCGCGGGGCGGTGCCGCTGACGATGCGGTGGATGGTGGAGCGGCCGACGCTGTAAGCGCCAGATTTCGCAAAAGTTGTCGACGACAGAAACCAATGCCAAGCACCATCACCTGGCGGTGCTGTTCACGGTGTCAGAACGAGGCGCCCGGAAAATCGGCCGGTGGCGAGGCGGGTGTGAGCTTCGGCGGCTGCGTGCAATGGGAGGGTGTCGGCGACGCGGGCGGTGAGCTTCTGTCCGGCGAGACCGGCCAGAGCGTTCCCGTCGGCGTGGATCCATTCGTGGTGGACGGTGATGCCGCGCAGGGGGGTCGGGTCCGGGCCGCCGACGACAGTGACGAACCGACCACGGTTGCGGATCGCGGCGAGAGCGCGGATACCAGCGCCGGAGGTGTCCAGCGCGGCGTGTGCACCGCCGGGGACGAGCCGGCGCACTTCGACCGCGAGGTCGGCATCGCGCGGAAGTGTCCAACGCGCACCGACAGAGCGCAGGAAGTCCGCGTCGCTCCCCTGGGCGATCACCCGAGCACCCTGCTGCGCTGCGAACTGGACGGCGAAGCCGCCGACGGCGCCGGTCGCACCGGTTACCAGGAGTGTGTCGTCCTCGGATAGTTCCAGCAGATCGAGCGACTGGGCGGCGGTGAGGCCGTTGAGCGGCAAGGTGGCCGCCTCGACGGCTGACAACCCTGTCGGGGCCGCAGCAACAGCAGCCGCGTCGAGCACGACATAGTCTGCGTACGCACCGAGTGACACATCGAGCAGGTCACGCAGACCGATCACCTTCTGCCCCACAATGAACCCGTCGACGTCTGGACCGAGCTGTTCGATCTCACCTGCGACATCCCAACCGACACCGGTGATCTCACGCGGCACCATCAACCCCGCTTCGACCAGCGCGCCCGAGCGGGTCGCCAGATCGACTGGGTTGACGGTCGCGGCCTCCACCTTGATCCGGACTTGGCCCACGCCCGGCTCCGGAATATCCACGTCGACGATCTGCAAGACCTCGGGTCCGCCGTAGCCGCGAGCCACCACCGCTCGCATCATCTCTCGCCTGCTCATAAACACAACTATCAGAGAGCTACTCTTCAATAGGAAGTCGGCACTTCAAAGTGCCCACCGCACCCGGAGGTAACCTCTATGTCCACCCGGACCGCGACGCAACTACGCGCCGAACACGGCGCCGCATACGACGCCTACCTGGCCGAATGCCCCGCCCGCAGACTCCTGGACCGACTATCCGACAAGTGGGTGAGTCTGGCGGTCAACGCACTGGCCGATGGGCCGCAGCGCTATAGCGACCTCCGCCGGCGACTGGCCAGCGTCAGCCAGAAGATGCTCACCCAGACGCTGCGCAACCTGGAACGCGACGGTCTGGTCACCCGCACCGTGTGGCCGACCGTACCGCAGCGAGTCGACTACGAACTCACACCACTCGGGCACTCGCTACTACCAGTCATGCGGGCCATCAAGGACTGGGCCGAACAACACATGGACGAAGTCGAAGCAGCCCGCACGGCATACCGGGCGTGACAGACAACGTCATCGGATCCCCTCCCTGCCTCCTAATCGATTGGCGCCCAACGGCCCCGGTGGCATGAGCCACTCGGGCCAACCTAACAAGCCCTGCTAACGCCAGTTTCCGTTCGACTGGACCCCACATGCCGTCTACACCACGGTCCTGGAGCGTTTTCGACAGTTCGATCAGGTGCTCGAGGGAGCGGCCGAGCCGGTCGAGCTTGGTGACCACCAGTTGGTCTTTGGGCCGGTTGGCTACCAGCAGCGCTTTGCTCAGTTCGGGTCTGGAAGCCAGTTTGCCGGAGGCCTTGTCGATGAAGATCTGTTCGCATCCGGCCGCGGTGAGTGCGTCGTGCTGGGCTTCGGGGTGTTGGTCGCGGGTGGAGACGCGTCCGTAGCCGATTCGCATGGCGCGGAGTGTATTGCGAACCCCCGACAGGTTGACGTTGGCGCGTACACGGTAACCGTTACAGTTCTGGCCTGCGGAAACCTACTGCGGCCGAGGGCGTCTCGTGAACGATCGTTCACGAGACACCTTCGTCGACAGAATGCAGGCGGGCGGGTCCGAGCGCACATCCGATGCGGAGCCCCGGCGCATGTCAGAGTCAGACTGTCCGCATGAAGACTCTCGTCATCCGCACAGCGGGCCCCGGAGATCTGTCAACCGTTCTGACAATCCATGATCAGCGTGGGACCCGCGGCGACAGGGCCCGATCCGCTACGGATCTTCAGCAGCGGACCTGGGCGCGCATGATGCGGACCGACGATCTGACGGTCTATCTCGCCGAGGTCGACGACATACCGATAGGGACGGCGACCCAACTGCTGATGCCCCATGTGACCTATGACTGCGCGCCGACCGCGTTCATCGAGGCCGTCGTCGTCGACCACAGATATCGCCGCAGGGGAATCGCCACCGCGATGATGCGACGGCTGCTTGAGGACGCGCACACAGCCGGATGCAACAAGATCCAGCTCCTCTCCCATAAGCGCCACGCCACCGACGGCGCGCACCGTCTCTACACATCCCTGGGGTTCGAGCCGGAAGCCGAAGGATTCCGGCTCTACTTGCAACGAGTGCCCGCCGCAGTCCAAGCCGCCAAAGACGACGTGGAGCCGACATCAGACGCCAGATCAATACCACACCGACAGTGACCGCGACACGCGCTCTTGTACGCCAACAAACAACACAAGATCACCGCCACATACTGCTGCGAGTCACACGGCCGGAGGTCTCCCAGGAGCGGGTGTTCGGAAACCTGTTCGCCCGGTCGACAGCAGAAGCTCGGGGTGCTCTGGGCTCCGATAAGCGGGCCATTTCGGCGGTCAGCCGAGACCTTCGACCAGGACCTGGGGTACCGGTAGAACTCGCCGAATTTCGGGCGCATTTGAAGATCCCGCGTGAACCGACCAGCGTCGACCGTGGTCGCGCCTCACTCGGCAGTGGCACCCCGGAGGATAGTATCGCACACCAGAAATATGACTTGACCAGCATATACGTTGTATTTTCCGCCGATACTACGGGAACCCTGTGAGGGGCCGGTGGCCTGGCCAGGGCCAGGCCCGCAGCGCGTGGGACTCACATGCGGGATGCAGCCGTGATCGTGGCAGGTCGCCAGGGGAATATGGAGGCTTATTTGCGTATTCGCCGGGTCAGCGGTTCGTCTCCGGCGGACCGACGGACAAGGACGGCGATGTCGCTATCGAGACTGATGACGATTTCGTCGCCGGTCGGAGCGATGGCCACTAACGTGGCTTCCAGGGGGCAATCAAGTACCGAGACGGCCGACAGCGTCTCAAGGTCCCATACCCGCACGGTGTGGTCGGTGCTGCCGGTAACCGCGACCGGACGGCCGTCAAGCTCGGCACACGCCACCGCGCGCACCGAACCGGTGTGACCGGCGAGTTCGCCGAGTTGAGTGCTCGTGGTCAAATCCCACACCCGCACGTCGCCGCCGGTGCCGCCGGTGACCACGACCGGACGGCCACCGATCTCGGCACACGCCACCACCCTCATCCAGTAGGGGTCGCCGGTGAGGACGGCGAGTTGAGTGCTCGTGGTCAAATCCCACACCCGCACGGTGTCGTCGAGGCTGCCGGTGACCGCGACCGGACGGCCGTCAAGCTCGGCACACGCCACCGCCCCCACCGGACGAGTGTGGCCGGTGAGGACGTCGAGTTGAGTGCTGGTGGTCAAGTCCCATACCCGCACGGTGTGGTCGGTGCCGCCGGTGACCGCGACCGGACGGCCGTCGAGCTCAGCACACGCCACCCCCCACACCGAACGGAAGTCGGGCGGGAGGTCGCCGGTGAGGACGGCGAGTTGAGTGCTCGTGGTCAAGTCCCACACCCGCACGGTGTCGTCGTCGCCGCCGGTGACTGCGATCGGACGGCCGTCGATCTCGGCACACGCCACCGCCCACACCCGGTCGGTGTGGCCGGTGAGGACGTCGAGTTGAGTGCTCGTGGTCAAGTCCCACACCCGCACGGTGCAGTCGTCGCCGCCGGTGACCGCGACCGGACGGCCGCCGAGTTCGGCACACGCCACCGCCTGGATCGTTGTCGTGCGATCATCCTCCGCCCGACCCGGTGTGACGTCGTTCCGGGGCGACGTAGCGTTGGTCGACGAGGAGCCGGATCGCATGTCACGACGAGTGGCGAGCGTTGGGCCTTCTGGTACATCAAGGTCCCAGACCCGCACGGTGTGGTCGATGCTGCCGGTAACCGCGACCGGACGGCCGTCGATCTCGGCACACGCCACCGCGTCCACCAAACCGGTGTGGCCGGTGAGGATGGCGAGTTGAGTGCTCGTGGTCAAATCCCACACCCGCACGTCGCCACCGGTGCCGCCGATGACCGCGACCGGACGGCCGTCGATCTCGACGCACGCCACCGCCCGCACCGAAAGGGGTTGGTGGCCGGTGAATTCGGCAAGTCGAGTCCTCGTGGCCATATCCCAGACCCGCACGGTGCCGGCGGTGCTGGCGATGTCGCCGGTGACCGCGATCGGACGGCCGTCGATCTCGACGCACGCCATCACCCGCCCCCAATCAGGGTCGCCGGTGAGGACGTCGAGTTGAGTGCTCGTGGTCAAATCCCACACCCGCACGGTGTCGTCGTCGCTGCCGGTGACCGCGACCGGACGGCCGTCGATCTCGGCACACGCCACCGCCCCCACCGAACGGGTGTGGCCGGTGAGTTCGCCGAGTTGAGTGCTCGTGGTCAAATCCCACACCCGCACGTCGCCACCGGTGCCGCCGAACGCGATCGGGCGACCGCCGATCTCGGCACACGCCACCGCCCCCACCGAACCGGTGT
>NZ_LGYZ01000082.1 GCF_001310275.1 Nocardia arizonensis | reverse complement strand
CGGCGAGTTCGCCGAGTTGAGTGCTCGTGGTCAAATCCCACACCCGCACGGTGTGGTCGTCGCTGCCGGTGACCGCGACCGGACGGCCGTCGATCTCGGCACACGCCACCGCGTGCACCGAACCGGTGTGGCCGGTAAGCGTTGCGCGGTGAGCCATGTCGGCGAGTCCGCCTGTGGCCCAGCGCGTTTGCCACTGCAAGCCATGGTTGAGCTGCTGTTGTCGTCGAGCCGCGCCGAAGCGGGCGGCGTCGATGGCCAGGACTTGTCGGCGGCGCTCCGGTGGTAGGTGCTGGTGATGGGCGGCCGAGCAGCGGTACAGCGCGCGGGTCAGCAGCCCGTCTTGGCTTTCGATGCGGTGCACGGCGGTGAGCAGGGGGGCGGGTTCGGCGTGAACGAGGTAGTCCATGTCGGTGATCACCTCGTCGATCTGTCCCGCGTGGGCGGCGTGGGTGGACAAATGACGCAGGGTGTATGGGTGGGCGTGGGCCCAGTCCCGGCGCCCGTCGGCACCGAGCGGCACCCGCGCCCGCAACACGGTTGTGAACACCGCGTGCACGACGCGCGGATCGTGGTCGTGGGCGAGGTGTTCGGCGAGGGCTTGGTGGTAGAGGCGGTAGGCGGAGCGGCCGTTCTCGGTGGCTTCCACGACGTAGGAGCCGGCCGTGCGGCGCAGCCACGTCAGGTCCTCGTCGGTGTAGGTGAGGCCCGCGATCGCGGAGGCGATCGGCGCCCACAGATCTTCCCACGGCAAACCCTGACCTTGCGCGAACGCCAACGGTCGCAACAGATCTCGTGCACGGGCGGCGTCGTCACCGAGGCGCTTGTCGAGGTCGCGGTGCATGGCCTCGCCGGGCATGGCGGGCAGGGAAGCGCGCCAGACGGGATCGTGTGGGTCGGGTAGGTGGGGGTCGGCGGACAAGGTGGCGGACACGATGCGGGCGACCAGGAACGACGGTGCGGCTTGTTCGGCGACCGCGGCGGCGACCGCCCGGATCACCGCGGGCGGCTGGTGCAGGTAAATGCTGTTCGGTTCGGCTTCCACCAGCCCGCGCACCGCGTAGGTGTGCAGCGCGTCGAGGTCGGCGTAGCGGGGCGCGTCCAGATCCAGCGCCGACGCGCGATCCACACCGAACTCGTCGAGCAGGAACGGGCGGGTCCCGACCAGCAGCCGAATCCGGTCACCCGAGTGCTCGAGCAGCGGGCGCAGCAGTTCCCGAATCAGCTGACGCGGGTCGGCGGCCTCGTCGAGCCCATCGATCAGTACGGTGAGCGGGGTGCCCCGGGCCAGGAGGGCGTCGGCGAGTTCCCCGACCGTGCTCGCGGTGCGCTGCGCTACGGCGGCGATCCCGTCGCGGACCTGGTCGGTGGTGAGGTTCTGGGCGTAGATCGCGACATCGACGGCCCCCGCCGCCGGGATCGCGTCACGCGGGAGGTTCAGGGTGTGCAGAGGTACGGTGCGCCGGTACTCGGGGTGGGTGAGGGTGGCGATGAGCCCGAGGACCGCGGTCTTGCCCGAGCCGGGGTCACCGGTGACCGCGAGCAGCGGACGCGCCGGGTCGGGGTGGGTGAGCCAGGCGGTGATCTCGGTCAGGGTGGTGCGGCGGCCGCAGAACCACCAGCCCTTGCCGTCGTGGTTGCCCATCGCCCGCATCAGCAGGCGGGTGCGGAACTCGACCTCGCGGCGCGCGGCGTGTTCCTCCCATTTTCGGGCCCGCTGCAACGCCAAGTCGATATCGGTGCCGCCGCGGCGATGGTGCGGGTTGTGCAGAAACGGTGGTTCCCCGGCGGTGCAACGGACGCTGTCGGCGATGACGGCTTGGCGTGCGGGATCCACCGCGGTTTTACGCATCTCGGCGACCAACGCGGCGACGGTCACGGTTTCGGGGCTGTGCCCGGCCGGGGCGAGGGACTCGGCGGCCGCGGTGAGCATGCGGGGAAACAGCCCGGCCTCGGCGAGCTGACGCGGCTGGGCCGAGCTGAGGATCACGATCCCGCTGCCGGGTTCGTCGCGACCCCAATGGCGGGTGTAATCGCCCAGCGCCGCCGCGGCGACCTCGGCGCCGCCCTTGCCCGAGTGGCAGGTGTCCAGCAACAACAGAAACCGACGAATCGGGGTGTCGTAGAGCGCGACTCGAGCGAGGTCGGCGGTGCGGGGAGCGCGGTGCAGCCGGTCGGGGCGGGTGTCGGCGCTGACTAGCACGTGCTCGCCGGTGTGATCGAGACGATGGCCGTGCCCGGTGAAATACACCGCCAGCACATCCTCGGGTCGGCGATCGGGATCGCGGCAGAACTCATCGATCGCGTCCAGCAACTCGTCCGCGGTCGGGTCCATCCCCACCGTATCGACCAGGGTGTAACCGAACCGCTGCGTGAACAGCGCCGCGACCTGCTCCCGCGCCTGCCGCAGCCCCGGCCGGTCCCACCCCGATCCGTCGACGGCGAGTTTCGCGACCGCGGCCGCGATCAGGAACCGCCGCGGGTTTGCGGCACCGTCAGCCACCGTGCAGCCTCTCGGCGATCGCCTCACCGACGAGTTTCTCGGTCAGATACGGTGCCGCGGAATGCGCGTGAGAACCGTTGTGCACCAACGTGTCCCACACCCGCCGGGAGAACGTGTCACCGAACAACGGGTTCAGTTGTTTCACCAACGCCACCACATCCCCGGCATCGGCGAAGTTGCGCCACACCAGATCCTGCCCGCCGGGCCAGGCACCGCGCCCGGCGACGGGAGCGGGGTCGAGACGGTGGAAGATCAGGTTTGGGATCCCCAGCGGCGACCCCAACGTGATCAACGCCCGGACCGGGTGTCCCGGTGTGGCGCAGAAGGTTTCGTAGGCGACCACCGAGCCGAGCGAATGCGCCACCACAACGCGGGTGTCGTCGCTGATCTGTGCCCGGACCCGCTCGCGGATCTGCTGGCGCAGCGCGGGTTCGGTGAGCACGCGGCGGACCTGCTTGAGATTGCCGACCATCGACCGCAACGCGATCCCAGCAAAGAACCGCGAATCGGCCAACTGCTCGAGCATCCGCTGCACCGACAGCGGCGCCCGCCCCAAACTCCCCTCATCGGGCACCTGCACCGCCGGATCGGTCGCCGCGACGTCTCGCCACCACGCGGTCAGCAGCTCCTGCTCCAACCCCTCGTCGACGTCGTCCGCGTCGTACCACGGCTCCGGCCCCGACAACGGCTGCCCGGGTGGACGGAACAAGTCACCGTAGAACGCCGCCGCGACCTCAGTCTCGGTCAGCTTCGGGCCACCGGCCAACACCAGCCCGCTGTTCAGCGCGGGCATCCACTCCGAAAGCATGACCTCGCACCCGGACACCTGCTGCCCGATCCCATGCACACACACCACGCGCGCCATCACAGCATCCTGTTCCTCGCCGATCCGCCGATCAGATCTCCAGCCCCCGGTTCCCACGCCATCGGCGGACCAAGCGCACACCGGAATCTAGCCCACCGCGGGCCCGACACGCCCCGAAAACAACCCCCCAACCCGATGACCACCCCCGCATCGATCAACCACCCGAACGGCGATCAGCCCTCCGCGCTCGCCCGGCGGCGATGCCGCGCCCGCACGACGGACGGGGCTACGGGCTCGCTGGTGCAGCACCATCACGTTGCCGCGCCAACTATTCAGCACGAACCAGCCAGCAACACAGCGTGATTCACGATTGAAGCCAGGCTCCCTACTGACATCGCAGTGGGAATTTCCCACTGACATTTTCGTGGGAACTCGCAACACCCTCTACCACCACTTTTCCCCTCATCATCTCTCACCACCCACTCTCATTTCGTCATCTGCGTTCACACCTTTTGCATCGAGGCGACCGTTCATCGGAATTGCGTCCGGCGTAATTCCGTAGGCTGGTCGTGTGCAGCCCCGAACCTGCCCTCGATGCGGTCGCGGTGTCGCGGCTTCCTCGGGTCGTGGGCGGCCGCGACTGTGGTGCTCGCCGCGGTGTCGTCGACTCGCGTCCGAGGAACGCCGCGCCGCCCACAGCGGGGTCGCGTCGTCGAAATCCGCGAGGAGATCCGCGAGCGCGTGGTCGAACGCAGTCGACCACCCAGCACCGACGGCGCCGTCGATCGGGTGCTGTCCGACCCTCTCGCGATCGAGAAGACGCTGCGCGGACTCGCGCGTCGAATGCGCTCCGATCCGCCGATCACCGACGGGCAGCTGTGGCGGCACCAGCAGTATCAACCGCTGTTGTTCGATCTGTGGGTCGCGCACTCCGACGCTCTCGGTGCTCAGGCCCCGCCGGTCCCCGAAACGCCACCGCCGACCAAGGCCCCACCACCGGGTCGCGGCGCCGAGCACCGCCAGGCCGTCACGACGGTGCTCGGTTCCCCGCGCAGTACCCGTGAGGTGTTGCACGAACTCGCCCGCCGCGCACGCCACGGCGGCCTGGCCACCAGCGAGCACGCCGCCACCGTCGCGGCCGCGCAAGAACTGATCGACGCGCTCATCGTCTCCCGCACCCTGCGCCTGCGGTGACCCGCACGAATATCCGAGGCAAGCCCTCCCGCTGAGGGAGGGTGCGGCAGCACCAAAAGACCCAGCAACGTCGAAAGGGTTCCGGCGGACCGAGATCGAACCCCGTCCGGATAAGGCCGATACCCTCTCCCACCGCAATTCTTGCGGCGATGTCCGGTTTTTCGACCACTTCCGAGGCGCGGTCGACGATCGCGGACACTGTCGTGCAAGCCCTGCGGGTACGCGGAATGCGTTGTCCGCCAGAATGATTGCTGAGGTCGGCTGTCGGTGTGGTCGTTACGCTGGTGAGACCGGGTTTCCCGGTGCTCGCTCGCTGTAGGAGGAACCCCGGATGAGCAACGATTCGCGCCCCGACGTCCTTATCCCCGTCCCCGCCTCGGGTCGTTCCGGCTTCCCGCGGCAGGTCTGGTTCGTGATGCCGCGGATTCTTCAGGGCCTGGCGCTCGCGCTGGTCGTCGCCGCTGGGATCGGGTCGTTCACCTTCACGGCCACCTTGGCGAAAGCGGCCGGAGTTCCGGAGTACCTGACCTGGTTGTGGCCGGTGGTGGTCGGGCTCACCGTCGCCCAGGTTGCCTACACCTACATTGTGTTGTTCGGGCTGAGCGAGGCCCATGACCGTCTCAAGCCGTTGCACTGGTTCTATCTGCTGCTGATGGCGGGATTCGCGGTGGCCAGCGTGGTCGGGAACGTCACGGTGATCTCCCGCAATCCGACCGACCTGGGCACCGGCGAGACCATGACCGTCGTCGCCGTCCCACCGGTGTTCCTGCTGCTCTGCGTCTGCGGTTACGTCCTGCTCGACACGATCATCCCCAACCAGATCGAAGCCTCGTTGCGTGAGAAGGCGGCGACCCACAGGCCAACCCACTACATCGGCCGCGATCTCTTCGACCGCCCGGCGCCCCCGGACGTCGACGACGTGTGGTGGAAGCAGGACGGAAGCGACGACAACAGCGAGGAAACCGCCGAAAGCGATACCGAGGAGCGCAGCGCCGCCAGTTCGGAGACGACAGCCGGGACCGGCGGCGACCGGTAGCCGGTCAGCGCTCCATGCCGCCACCGCGCCCGCGATCGGGTCGACCGGGCGGGGGCCGGTATTGCTCCCACTCCCTCGATGACGGTGTCGACCGCGACGGCTCCGGTCGGTTCGGTGTGCTCGACGGCGGTTGGCCGTAGGAGTCGTCATCGAGATCGGGGAACCGCTCGTCGACCGACGGCCGCGATCGGGTCGGACGCTCGCCTACCAGTCGCCAGATCCTTTGAGCGCGGTCGCGGATGCGCTGCTGCTTCTCCTCGACCGCTGCGGCTTTCGCCGCGGCGGCTTCGACAGCGGCCATCGTGATCCGCGCCGTGTTGCCCGGCGGTGTCGGTACCCCGACCCGGCGTTGCACGACGAACGTGCGGGTGGGCTTGCCCGCTGGTTTGGGACCGGTGGGGTGCCCGTGGTCGTCGACGCGCTGATAGTTCGACCAGTTCGCGTCGGTGACTCGACGGTTGTTCCACATGCGGTGCTGCTCGCCGATCTCGGCCTCCACCGCGCCTCGGTCCGTACGGTTCAGGATCGCAGCGGTGCGCTGCTCGGCGGCCCAGGCCGGAGACCCGAGCTCGCGCACATGCGGACGATAGGGGTCGATCCCGGCGGCGCGTTTGTGGATCTCGGTCAGCGCCTGGCGGGCGTGGCCGGCCATCTCGCGAGCCTGCACAGCGCGCCCGGACATCTCGAGCATGTCGGTGATGGTGACCATGCAGTCGGCCATCGCCGCCACCAACGCCAGCGTCGCGGCCTCCGGTGAACCCATCGCCCACAACATCCGACCGACCGCGCGCATCCCCGGCCCGTGCACCGGCTCCGGACGCCGCTGATGCGCAGGCATCTGCGCCGCCCGCGCCAGCTGACGCGCGAGCCGATCCAACGGCCCCGGTGTGGTCTCGGTCCGCAGACTCGCGACCGCGAACAGCCCGGCCGTCTGCGACGCGGCTTTCGACCAGGCGTCGCGGTCCTCCAGCGGAATCGTGGCCATGAACTCCGACCAGCGCGACAACTGCGCGATCGCGGCCTTCTCACTCATCGGATCCGGGCGCAGCGACCGACCCGACTTCGTCGTCGACGCCCGGCCCCACTCGACCACCGCCTCCTCACGAGCCTGGGCGCCCTGCTCCCACCCGGCCCACCCGCGCATCGCCGAGAGGGTGAGGTCCTTGGCCAGATGGCCGCCGCCGGCGCGCGGTACTCCTGCCGGGCGGCGCGCGACTGGTGCTGCGCCGCCCGTGGCTGCCGCCCGCGCGCCGGTTGTGGGTCGTCGACGCCGATACCGATCCGGCCGCACTCATGGCGGCGCACGGCAGACCCATCACCTACGCCTACGTGCCGCAACGGTGGTCGCCCCACTACTACGCCACGGTCTTCGGCCGTATTCCGGGCAGTGCGGAAATGCCCAGCGCGGCACGCCCCTTCACCGATCGCCTGGTGCTCGACCTGGTGACCCGCGGTATCGCGGTGGCGCCGGTCACCCTGCACACCGGGGTCTCCTCACCGGAGACCGGCGAGCCGCCGAGTCCTGAGCGTTTCGAGGTGCCCGCCGCGACCGCGCGACAGGTCGAGCAGACCCGCGCCGCGGGCGGTCGGGTGATCGCGGTGGGCACGACCGTCACCCGCGCGCTGGAATCGGCCGTCGAGTCCTCCGGCCGAGTGCGCCCGGCTGCGGGTTGGACCGAACTGGTGTTGGGTCCCGAACGGTCCGCCCGGGTGGTCGACGGCTTGATCACCGGTTGGCACGCCCCCGGCGCATCGCACCTCGACCTGTTGGTGGCCGTCGCGGGTGCGGACCTGGTTCGCGCGGTCTACGCCGCGGCCCTCGAAACCGGTTATCTGTGGCACGAATTCGGCGACAGCGCGCTGCTCCTGCGCGAGTGACGACCGCGCGCCGCGACATCGAGGCGCGGTGTGCGCGCGTGTGTCGTTCCGCGATGCCGTCGGCGGCGCGCGCCGAGTCCGGCTCGCGTCCGATGTGGGGATGCCGTCGCCGGGGTCAGGCCGGGCTCACCTGGATGGTGGCGCTCTGCTGTCCGTCGAGTTCGAGCTGGGCGCAGTAGCCGCCGGAGGCGAGTTCGATATGGCGCTTGTTGACGCGGCGCTTACCGGTGGTGTCGATGACGACCCGCGCGCCCGAGGTCGAGCACACCCGGCTGGCCCAGGGATCGGCGTAGGTGGCGGTCCCGGCGTTCTGGCAGGTGTTGGTGGAGTTGTTGAAGAAGACCCTGGCCGTGCCGTCGGGGCAGGGCGCCTCGGCGGCGGCCTTGGGGCCGAGGACGATCAGCGACCCCATCCCGACCGCGGCGGCGACGCCACCGCGAACCACGAGACGACGAACCGTACTTCCCATCGCGCAACCCTCATCCTGTCAGGCACATCCCGATATCGCGGCCCGGCAGCCGCATCCAGGCATGCTAACGCCGATCGCGGAGCTTGTCGCAGCGGGCGACGACGCGCGGATCGGTGGGGTTGCACCCCGACAGGGCGGGCGGCCAGGAAGTATGTCGGCCATGCTGCGAAGTTTTCGGGTGACCAATCACCGTTCGCTGGCCGAACCACAGGAGTTGCGGCTGTCTCGGGGCGCCGGACCGATCGCCGTGCCGGTGACCGCCGTGCACGGCGCGACGGCCGCGGGTAAATCGAGTCTGGTCGACGCGCTCGCCCGGATGCGCGACGCGGTCCTGCATTCGGTGACCGGCTGGGACCCATACGCCGGGCCCGAGCGCGTGCCGCATCTCGCGTATCCCGAGCGTCCCAGCGAATTCGTCGCGGGTTTCGTGGCCGAGGGCGTGCCCTACACCTACGGTTTCCAGCTCGACAGCGCCGATGTGGCCGCCGAATGGCTGTATGCCCATCCGCGCTCGCGCAAACGGATCGTGTTCGAGCGCACCGGAATCGATATCAAGATCGGCCCCATGTTCGAGGCGGCGCGTTTCGGAATAGCGGCGCTGGTCCCGTTGGTGCGGCCCAATGCGCTGCTGCTGAGCCTGGCCGGTCAGATGTACGCCGAGGCGCTGGTGCCCGCCTATCGCTGGTTCTCCTCGGTGCTGGAGGTGCGGCGCGGGACCGCGGAGCCCACCGAGGTCGCCCACCGTCTCGGTGCGTATCTGTCGCGCTCCCCCGACAGCGCCGCGCGGCTGCTGGGGGAGCTGCGCGCGGCCGAACTGGGCATCACCGATGTGCTCATCGCCGATCCTGACCCGATGTATGCCGACTACCTGCGTGAACTCGACGCGGATATCGCGGGCACCGCGAAACAGGTCGAACTGTGCGCGACCTCGCCCGGCCACGCCGATCTGCTGCTGCGTGAACACGGTGTCACCGCGCTGGTGCTCGCCCGTGAGCTCACCACCTTGCGGGCCGCCCGCGACGCGCTGTATTCGCGCATGGTCGCCCGCCGCGGTGTTGGGCTGAACCTCGTGCACGCGGGTATCGCGACGCCGTTCGACATCGCCGACGAATCGGCGGCCGCCCTGTCGCTGCTGTCGCTGCTGCCCGCCGTGCTCGAGGCGCTGGAGGAGGGCAAGGTGCTCGCCGTCGACGATATCGGCGCGCGGCTGCCTGCCGGACTCACCCGCGGACTCATCGACATGTTCCGCGCGCCGGAGACGAATGTCCGTGGGGCCCAATTGATCTTCACCACCGCCGACCGCGGGCTGATCGGCGACGGGCGGGGACGGCGCGCGGACACCGCACTGTGGCAGGTGCGGCGGACCGAGCGCGGGACCAGCGAACTCGCGGTGCTGTGACCGCAGGCGCGCCGCCACGACGCTCGGCGGCCATACAGTGGGGAAATGCTGGAAATCGCGATGCTGATCATCATGGTCACGACCTTGATCGCCGTGCTCGTGCTGTACCGGCGCGGTCGGGGCGGTGGCGGCGGATTCGGCGGCGCGGAGCCGGAACGGGGCTCGCTCTACGTGACCGGGGTCAGTCCGCGTCCTGATGCCGAGGGTTTGCAGTACGTGACCATCACCGGCGAACTGAGCGGTCCGACGGTCCCCGGCACCGTGGTGTACGGACGTTTCGCGTGGGATGTGCGGAGTTGGCCCGCCATTGGCGACCACCTGTCGGTGATCTATCCGGCGGGCAAGCCGAATCGATGGCGGGTCGTGGACTCGGGGGCGGGACCGGCCCTCGGTGACTGACCGCACGGCTGTGACGTGCGGCTCAGCGGCTCGGCGACGCCGCGGCCGGATGGCAGGATGCCGAGCATGGGTGACAATGACGCCGCACCGCCGATCCGCACGGCCGTCCCCGGGGATTTCGAGGCGGTGCGCGCGCTGACCCTCGAGGTCTACGTGGGCGAGGGATACGTGCGGTCCGCGAGTCCCTATGTCGACGAACTCGCCGATACCGCCCGTCGCGCGGCCGCCGCGCAGATCCTGGTCGCGACCGACGGCGACGGCGAGGTTCTCGGCTCGCTGACGGTCGCGCGTCCGGGCACCGCATACGCCGACATCGCCCGGCCCGGGGAGATCGAGTTCCGCATGCTCGCGGTGTCGCGGGCCGCGCGCGGTCTCGGGGCGGGAACGGCGTTGGTGCGCGGGGTGATCGAGACGGGCCTCGCGGAAGGATTCGAAGCGGTGGTGCTCACCACCATGGCCGGGATGGTCGACGCGCGCCGCATCTACGACCGGCTCGGATTTCGCCCGGTCCCCGAACGGGACTGGTTCACCAACGCGGGCGACCCGCTGACCGTGCTGCGGCTACCGCTGCGGTGATTGCCCCGGCTCAGCCGAGCACGCCCGCGACGATGCCCGCGAGGTAGCCGAGGCGCGCGACCTCCGAGGGGCGGAAGTCCGGCCCGCCGGGGCGGCCGAGCATCAGCACCTTGCCCGAGTTGCCCAGCGGGGCGGCGGCGAGTTTGGTGTCCATGTCGCGCCAGATCTGCGGCACCCAGTCCGCCTCGGAATCGAGGGATGTCGGCTTGTCCAGCGGCATCCAGGGCGCCGAACCGGCCTGGGTCTGCGGTGCGCTCTGACTGCCGACCACTCGGTAGGCGCCCTGCGGGCCGACGTCGATGATCGTGCACCAGCCGACGCGAAGCACCCGTGGCACGCCGTCGACGAGGACCTGCATGCGGTCGTCGCGGGCGCCCGCCACCTGATCGATCAGTTCGAGTTCGCGGTGGGTGTCCAGGACGCCCGAATACGGGCGGATGGAGTCGACGTGCACGTCGCCGAGGGATTCGGCGGCCGTGATGAGGGTGTCGGGCAGTGAGTTGGGCGGCACCTCCACGACGAGGTCGTCGACCGCGAAGCCCGCGCCGCGCTCCACCACGTCAAGCGAGAGGATGTCCGCGCCGACGGAGCCCAATGCGAGCGCGAGTGCGCCGAGGCTTCCCGGGCGATCCGGAAGTTGCACGCGGAGCAGATAAGACACGCGCGATCCTTTCCTCTGGCCGGCCGAGCGTGGATGTCGGATACCCCGGTCCGGCAATACTTACACCCCGGAGGGTCCGTTATCGACTCGAATTGCGTCCAGTGAGGAACGCCACGCGGCAAATTCGAGACATGGCGGCGTGTCGCTCTAGTCGAGGGGGTGTGTCGTCGCTTTCCGGGCGCGGAAGATGTGCGGGCCCGGTCGGGGTCTAGGCTGTCCGATGGCCGAATTCTCCACGCTCAACCATGCCGAAAGGGGTCCCGCGGTGCCCGCCATCTCCCGCGACGAGGTCGCACACCTCGCCCGGCTGTCCCGGCTCGCGCTGTCCGATGCCGAACTGGACCAGTTCGCCGGTCAGCTGGATTCGATCCTGAGCCACGTGCGGACCATCTCCGAGGTCGCCGCCGCGGATGTTCCGCCCACCTCCTCGCCGAATCCGGCGACGAATGTGACCCGGCCCGACGAGGTCCGGCCGAGCCTCACCCCGGAGGAGGCGCTCTCGGGCGCGCCCGCGGTGGAGGAGCAGCGATTCATGGTTCCGCAGATCCTGGGAGAGGGCGAATGAGCGCGGTGTATCCGGTGGCGATCGGGGCCGTGGGGTCGGGAGTGGCGGCATGAGCGACCTGACCACCCGCACCGCGGCCGAGTTGGCCGAGCAGATCCACGCGCGCGAGATCACCTCCGTCGAGGTGACCCAGGCGCATCTGGACCGCATCGCCGAGGCGGACGGCGACATCCACGCGTTCCTGCACATCTCCGGCGAACAGGCCCTCACCGCGGCGGCCGCGGTGGACGCGGCGCTGGCCGACGGTAAGGCGCCCGCCTCGCCGCTGGCCGGAGTTCCCTTGGCGCTCAAGGACGTCTTCACCACTGTCGACGCGCCCACCACCTGTGCCTCCAAGATCTTGGAAGGCTGGGTCTCGCCCTACGACGCTACGGTTACCGAGCGTTTGCGGGCCGCGGGCATCCCGATTCTCGGCAAGACCAACATGGACGAGTTCGCCATGGGCTCCTCCACCGAGAACTCGGCTTACGGCCCCACCCGCAACCCGTGGGACACCTCGCGCATTCCGGGCGGCTCGGGCGGCGGTTCGGCCGCGGCGCTGGCCTCGCACCAGGCGCCACTGGCCATCGGCACCGATACCGGCGGCTCCATCCGCCAGCCCGCCGCCGTTACCGCGACCGTCGGCACCAAACCCACCTACGGCACCGTCTCGCGTTACGGTCTGGTCGCCTGCGCCTCCTCGCTGGACCAGGGCGGCCCGTGCGGGCGTACGGTGCTCGACACCGCGCTGCTGCACGAGGTCATCGCAGGCTACGATCCGCGCGATTCGACCTCCCGCGACGTGCCGATCCCGCCGGTGGTCGCCGCGGCCCGCGAGGGCGCGCGCGGGGATCTGCGCGGGTTCAAGGTCGGCGTGGTGAAGGAATTGCACTCCGACAGTTACCAATCCGGTGTCATCGCCTCCTTCGACGCCGCGGTCGCGCTGCTGCGCGAACTCGGCGCCGAGGTGGTCGAGGTCTCCTGCCCGCACTTCGAGTACGCGCTGTCGGCCTACTACCTGGTCATGCCGAGCGAGGTCTCGTCCAACCTGGCCCGTTTCGACGCGATGCGCTACGGATTGCGCGTCGACGACGACGGCAGGCACAGTGCCGAACAGGTCATGGCGGCCACCCGCGCCGCCGGATTCGGCCCGGAGGTCAAGCGCCGTATCATGATCGGCACCTACGCGCTGTCGGCGGGCTACTACGACGCCTACTACGGTCAGGCGCTCAAGGTGCGCACGCTCATCACCCGCGACTTCGACCGCGCCTACGAACAGGTCGACGTGCTCGTCTCGCCGACGAGTCCGTTCACGCCGTGGAAGCTCGGCGAGAAGGTCGACGATCCGCTGGCCATGTACCTGTCGGACCTGTGCACCCTGCCCACCAACCTGGCCGGCCATCCCGCCATGTCGGTGCCGTCCGGGCTGAGCGAGGACGACGGACTGCCGGTCGGTCTCCAGATCATGGCTCCCGCCCTCGCCGACGATCGGCTCTACCGGGTCGCCGCCGCCTACGAGGCCGCCCGCGGACCCATCGCCTGATCCAATCGCCCTTCCCGCGCCCGTGCGCTGCCGGGCCGGGAGGGGACGGTCAGTCCTCCCGGTCCGCGGAGACGACGCGCTGGTGGGCGGTGAGCAGCAGATGGTCGAACTGGGTCTGGGTGTGCACGGCCGGGCCCGGGAGGGTGCCCAGATCGGTCATGATCTGAGCGGCGAGGTCGCGCAGTTTGGTGTTGGTCTCCTGCGAGCGCCACCGCAGCACTCCGAACGCCTGGTCGGAGCTGATGCGGTAGACGTAGCGCAGCACGCCCTTGGCCTGTTCGATCGCCGCCCGCGACTCCTGTAGATCCGGCAGTGCCTCGTCGAGCGCTTGCCTGCGTTCCTCGTCGATGACCTCGGTGAGGTCGATGTAGTAGCCCTCGACCCCGACGACCTCCTCGTCCTCCAGGAGTTGATCGGAGAGCACGATCACCTCGTGCGGTGCGCCCGCGGTGTCGATGATGCGGTGGCGGCTACAGAAGGGCACCGAATTGGTGACCATATCGGAGATGAGCCCGGCGACGTAGTCCCGATCCTCGGGATGTTTGTGCGAGAGCAGCAGCTCGGTGGTGGGATGGGCCTCGCCCGCCGCGTATCCGTGCATCGCGGCGACCTCGTCGGACCATTCCCACCGTTGATCGACGAAACGGAAGCCGAACCGACCCGCCGTGAGCGGAACGCCGCCGCCGAGCACCTGTCCGGCCGCCTCGTCGCCGAGCGGTAGAACTTCTTCGATTTCGGTCACCGCACGAGTATGCCCAAATCGTCGGCGCAGGTCGAAGGGGCTCCCGCTGCGATCGTCGTCGCCGACCCGCTAGGCTACGTCAGCCCTTCATGGGAGCCGCGGCTCCGAGGGGTCCGCTGATCCGGAAAGGCCGGGTACTCCAGGTGTTGATGAGTTCGGGCTCGACAGTCGAGCCGTACGCGGGGCCACGACGGCCCATCCCGTGGCGAACCGGCGTGCTGATCGCCGCACCGCGGGCGCGTGCGTGATCCGGTCGACTTCCCTCGCCGTTCGCCCAGGGTGGCCGTGGCGTCCGCGTCCGTGCCAGGACGGTGAGTATCCATCGCCGGACGAGAAGGAGATCGGTGCGAATGTCGGTCGGAAGTGACGGTGTGGGCGTCCCGCCGCCCCTGTCCGTAACCGAGGCGACACTGGATCACATGGGTGCGGGAGTGTGGCATCGGCCGGAACCGCTGGTATTGCTGGTCGAGGACGACGAGGGCGACGCGCTCCTGGTGGAGGAGTTGGTCGCCGACGGCGCGCCGGGACTGCGTCTCATTCGCGCCAGTTCGATCGCCGAGGCGTGCGCGCGGCTGGCCGACCGGCGGCCCGATTGCGTCCTGCTCGACTTGAACCTGCCCGACGCGCACGGACTCGACGCGCTGGCCCGCATCCACGACTACGCCGAACATGTCCCGGTGGTGGTGTTGACGGGCCTCGACCAGGAGCAGACCGGTCTGGCCGCGGTCGCCGCGGGCGCGCAGGACTATCTGGTCAAGGGTCGCGTCGAACCCGAATTGTTCGGCCGCGCAATCCGATACGCCATTCAGCGTAAGCAGACCGAACTGGCGGCGGCGGCGCTGCGCACCAGTCAGATGCGCGCGGAGGAGAACGCGCGCCTGGAACGCGGACTGCTGCCGACCCCGCTGTTGCGCGGGGAGCGCGTCATCGACGTGGTCTCGCGATATCGGCCCGGTCGGGTCAGAGCGCTGCTCGGCGGTGATTTCTACGATGTCGTCCAGCACGACGACGGCACCGTGCACGCGCTGATCGGCGACATCTCGGGACACGGACCCGACGAGGCCGCTATCGGGGTCGCGCTCCGATTGGCCTGGCGCACACTGGTTCTGAGCGGTATCACCGGCACCCGCCAACTCGCGGTGCTCGAGGAGGTGCTGCTGGCCGAACGCACCGGGCGGCGCACCTTCGCCACGGTGACCACACTCGTGCTCGACCCCGCCCGGCGCACGGCGTCGGTGCTGCGCGCCGGGCACCACGGCATGTTCGTCTTCGACGGCGCCGGGATCGACATGATCGAGGTGCCGGGCGGCCCGGCGCTGGGTTTCCTACCGGGACAGGCCGATTGGCCGCCGCAGGAGGTGCGGATGCCGATGGGTACCGGGCTGCTGCTGTTCACCGACGGCCTTTTCGAGGGCCATATAGGTTCGGGGCAGGAACGTTTGGGCGAAGCGGGGCTGTTGCGGCTGGCGCGTGACCTTTCCGGTCACCCGCCCGCGGAATTCGTGGACGCGCTGATCGAGCGCGCGGAGAAGCTGGCCGCCCAACACGGCGGACTGGCCGACGATGTGGCGGTGATGTACCTGCGATGGAATCAAGACGCGGCGAACCGGGGTGGTCAGCGGTGAGTGCAGGTGTTCGGGGGAAGGATTTCGCGGGTCGATTGACCGTTCAAGCGTGGTTTCAGGTCGTGCTCGGCCTCATAGCGCTGTTGGTGCTGATATGCGCGGTCGTCGGCTCGGTGGTGATCACGCAGGGCAATCGGGCGGCCGACCGGCTGCTCGACCACGTCCAGCCCGCGACGGCGGAGGCGTATCGGCTGCAAGCCGCGCTGATCGATCAGGAGACGGGTATCCGCGGTTTCGCGATCACCGCCGACCCCCAGTTCCTGGTGCCGTACACCCGAGGCAAACAGGACGAGGCGAATTCGGTGGCGCGGCTGCGAGGATTGCTGGCCGATCGCGCGCCGTTGCTCGAGGATCTCGACGGGGTGCAACGGGCCGCGCAGCGCTGGCGTGCGGACTATGCCGAACAGCTGGCGGCGGGCGTTCCCGCCGCGGGCGGCGTGCCCGCGGCCGAGGGCGCGGCCACCGAACGTGGCAAGGTGCTCTTCGACGAGTTGCGAGCGCGTTTCACCGCGCAGAACGACGGCCTGGCCGCGGCGGCGCGCCATGATCGCAAGGAGCTGAACACCACCCGGACGGTGCGCGACGCCGTCCTCGGCGGCATGATCGCGGCGATTCTGGTGGCCGGTCTGGTGCTGATGGTGTTGGTGCGGCGTCTGGTGGCCCAACCGCTCGGATATCTCGAGAACTCCTCGCTGCGGGTCGCCGACGGTGACTTCGACCACGAGATCACCGCGCACGGTCCGTCGGATCTGGCGACGGTCGCCGAGGCGGTGGAGCGAATGCGCCGCCGCATCGTCGAGGAACTCGCCTCCTCGCGCGTGCAGGAGACCAAGCTCGAGGAGCAGGCGGCGAATCTCGACGCGCAGACCGTCGAACTGCGCCGCTCCAATGCCGAACTCGAGCAGTTCGCCTACGTCGCCTCGCACGATCTCCAGGAACCGCTGCGCAAGGTGGCCTCGTTCTGTCAGTTGCTGGAGAAGCGTTACGGCGACGCGCTCGATGAGCGCGGCGCCCAGTACATCGCATACGCGGTGGACGGCGCCAAGCGGATGCAGGTGCTGATCAACGACCTGCTCACCTTCTCCCGGGTTGGCCGGGTCAACGACCGCACGACGGTCGTGGCGCTCGATCAGACCCTGGACAAGGCACTGGACAATCTGGCCTCGGCCGTCGAGGATTCCGCCGCCGTCGTCGAACGCCCCGAGCGGCTGCCCGAGATCACCGGCGACGCGACGCTGCTGGTGATGCTGTGGCAGAACCTGATCGGCAATGCCGTCAAATTCAAGAGTCCCGAACGGGAACCGGTCATCCGCATCACCTGCGAGCGCGTCGAGGACGAGCGCGCGGGATGGCAATTCGCGGTGTCCGACAACGGAATCGGTATCGCCCCCGAATTCGCCGACAAGGTGTTCGTCATCTTTCAGCGATTGCACAGTCGCGACGAATACAGTGGGACCGGTATCGGACTGGCGTTGTGCAAGAAGATCGTCGAGTACCACGGCGGGCGCATCCGGCTCGATCCCGCCTACGGCGAACAGACGGACGGCACCCGCATCGTTTTCACCCTGTTCGATTCAGACCAGCCATCCGACAAGGAGCATTCCGCGTGAGCGTGCACGGCAGACCCATCGATATCCTCCTCGTCGAGGACGATCCGGGCGACGAACTGATGACCAGGGAGGCGTTCGAGGACAATCGAATCGGCAATACGCTGCACGTCGCGCACGACGGCGAGGAGGCGCTGGATTTCCTCTACCGCCAGGGCGCCTACGCCGACGCGCCGCGGCCGGATCTCATCCTGCTCGATCTGAACCTGCCCAAATACGACGGCAGGCAGGTTCTGGAGAAGATCAAGTCCGATTCCGATCTGGCGCACATCCCGGTGGTGGTGCTCACCACCTCCTCCGCCGAAGAGGACATCCTGCGCAGCTACAAACTGCACGCCAACGCCTACGTGACGAAGCCGGTCGATCTGGATCAGTTCATAACGGCGATCAAGCAGATCGATGACTTCTTCGTCCAGGTGGTGCGGCTGCCGCAGCGGTGAGCGGCAGCCGCGGCGCGTTCAGTTCGCGTCGACGGCCCGGTCGACGGTGTCGAAGACGGCCAGCAGTTTGTCCAGGCCGGTGACCTCGATCGGGCGGCGGACCTGATCGGAGGCGACCACCCGCAGCCCGCCGGCCGGGGCGGTCTCGGTGGCGACGAGCAGTACGCTCAGCCCGGCCGAGCCGAAGAAGCTCACCCCGGACAGGTCGACCACGAGCACCGGCGGCTGCTCGCGCAGCGCCTCCTCGACGGCCGCCTGCAATCGCGGCGCCGATGCCACGTCCACCTCACCCGTGACCATCAGCACGGCGGTGGACCGTACCGTCGTGTGTTCCACGTCCAGCAGCGAATTCTTGCCCTCGGAGCTCATCGGGCCACCGCCTCGGCGCCGCCGGTGCGCTCGGGAACATCGCGCACTTCCGGTGCGCTCGGGGTCGCCATCACTGCACTACCTCCGCTGCGTGTCGAACCTCTGCCGAATCCGGATGCGGCGCAGAGGATGAGCCTTCGGAGGTCAACCTACCCGACTCGGGCGAGGGATATGCCCCCGGTTCGCCGCGCCGGCCGGTCGGGTTATCCTGACCGCCACGGACGGGTTCGACATCTCGACTAGGCGGTAGGTATGGCGGAGTGGACCACGAGTGCCCCGACGACGATCGAGGTCAGGGTTCCCGCCCAGCTCGAACAACTGGCCATGCTGCGGGCTCTGGTCGAAACGGTGGCATTCATGGCGGATTTCGCGGTCGACGAGGTTACCGACATCCGGCTCGCGCTCGATGAGGTCGCCACCGGTCTGATACTGGAGGCCGCGCCCGGCTCCACCCTCGACTGCGCGTTCACCTACAGCGACTCCGCGGCCATGCACGTGCGGGTGCACGCCGTCTCCTCGACCGCGACGCCGCCGAGCCAGGACAGTTTCGGCTGGCATATCGTGCGCACGCTGACGCGGTCGGTGGCGGCGACGCAGACCGAATTCGACGCCGTGCGCAACGGTTATCCCACCGTGGTCGACTTCGACTGGGTGCGGGGCGGCACCGATGGCCGGTAGCGGCACGGAACAGTCCGGGTCCGAGCCGCGCAGACATTCCGGCACCGAGTCCTACGACAATCTGGAACCGCTGTTCACGCGGTTGGCCGCCCTGGACGCCGAGGATCCGGCGCGGGAGGCGTTACGTCAGGACCTCATAGAACGCTGTCTGCCGCTCGCGGCCAATATCGCGCGCCGGTTCTCCGGCCGGGGCGAGAACTTCGACGATCTGGTGCAGATCGCCCGCATGGGCATGGTGCAGGCGGTGGACCGCTTCGATCCGTCCTACGGCGCCTCGTTCCTGTCCTTCGCCGTGCCGACGATCATGGGCGAAGTGCGCAGGCACTTCCGCGATCACACCTGGGCGGTGCGAGTCCCGCGGCGCCTGAAGGAGATCCAGCAGGCCATCGGCCCCGCGACGGAGAAGTTGACCCACGAGCTCGGACGCATGCCGAGGGCGCGCGAGATCGCCGCGGAGATCGGGGCGGAACTCAGCGAGGTCACCCAGGCGCTGATCGCCAGGAACGCCTATCAGGCCGCTCCGCTCGATCCGGGGCCGGACGCGGGGGATCAGGACAATGCCGCCGCCTCGGTGCTCGACACCCTCGGCGCGCCCGACGCCAATTTCGGTTCGGTCGAGGACTACCTGGCCGTGCGCCCGTTGATCGAGGCGCTGCCGCAGCGACAGCGTCAGGTGCTGATCTGGCGGTTCTTCGACTCCATGACCCAGAACGAGATCGCCGAGCGGCTCGGCTGCTCCCAGATGCAGGTGTCGCGCATTCTGACCAAGACCCTGAACTCGCTGCGCGAACAGGCCATGCGCGACTGACCCGGTCTCAAGCCGCCATCAGCGCGTACTGGGTGGTGCCCTGTTCCCCGGTGTGGGTGCGCACGAGATCGCAGAGTTGGTGCACAAGCAACAGGCCGCGTCCGCCGGGCTCGCCCGCGCGCGCGGGGCGGCGACCGGCCTGCGGATCGGTCCACGAACCGTGGTCGTGCACCGCGCAGACCAGGTGCGCGCCGTCGGACCACATGCGCAGCCGCACCGGGCCGACGCCGTGGCACAGGCCGTTGGTGGCGAGTTCGGTGACCACGAGTTCCAGATCGGCGATCCGCGCGGCGTCCTCGGCGAGCGATCCGGCGTGCGCGACGGCCCAGCGCCGGGCCGCGGACACATCGGCGGATTCGGCCACGATCATCTCCGCGGCG
This sequence comes from Nocardia arizonensis, assembly GCF_001310275.1. Lineage (GTDB taxonomy): Bacteria > Actinomycetota > Actinomycetes > Mycobacteriales > Mycobacteriaceae > Nocardia > Nocardia arizonensis. The sequence continues at coordinate 48,310 of NZ_LGYZ01000082.1, read as the reverse complement.
TCGGCGGGTTCGGCGAGTGCCTGGTTGTAGCGTCGCAGCACAGCCTCCGGTGCGTAGTCCTCGCTCTTGCGCCGATGCTCGCCCTCCCACAGCAGCGGGTGGGTCGCTGCGGCGTCAGCGATGGCGGTCGCGTCGAGTCCGGCGCGGTCGTATGGGCACACGATGGTGATGTCACGTCCTTCGAACGCCTGGTTGATCAGGGCTTCGTGCTGGACGCAGGCCGGATACTCGAGTGCGCTGCGACCTGCCCAGATCGGCTCGCCGATGATGCGGACCGGCTTGTCGATGTGTTCGTCGGCGAAGGCGCGCAGCACGCCGGGAATGATTCGGCCCGGATTGCGGCCGGCCTCGGTCATATCGATCATGCGCACCGCGTCGGCCCGAGCGCCGAGCGCCTCGCGCAACAGCCGCAGGCGCGGGAGCGGTGCGGCCACGGCGACGGGTTCGCCGAGGGTGATTCCGTCGAGGACGAACGGCAGCAGACCCGCCACGTAGTCCTCGTCGCCGTCGTAGAACATCGCCGGGTGGACCAGGCCGCCGGTCGGCGCGGTGGATGTCGCGGTCATATCGCTTCCGTGGCGTTCGTCTCGGGTGTGGAGGGCGCGGGCGACCGCATGGTCCGAGCGTACGTCCACCGGGCGCGTGCCACCACGTGGGTTCGCGGGCCGGGTCGCGCGCCGCGCGCCGCCGCGGTGCACGACGCGATAGCGGGCCGATTCGCCACGGCGGTCGACGGGCGAGGTGCGGGTCCTCGGCGCGTCGCGCTGCCAGTCGAATTCGACGCGGGTCGGATAGCCGGAGACGGTGATGTCGAAAGGGTCGCGGGTGGCCGTCGCGGCCGTGGTCAGCGTCCGCACGATGCGCCAAGCGATATCACCGTCGGCTATCGCGTCGTCGGCCCAGGCGACGGAGGTGACCTCGACCGAGAGCCGGTCGCGGTCGTAGGTGAAGGAGCAGTCGAGCGTGGAGCCCGGCACCGCGTCGACGATCAGCGCCGAGGCCACCTCGTTGAGGGCGAGCCGGATATCGGCGATGTCCTCGGCGGTGTAGGCCGCGTCCACCGATACCGCCTCGGCCACCGACCGCACCAATCCGAGTTGTTCGCGTCGGGCGGGCAGCCGTATCCGCACCGTGGTCGTATCGGCGAATGCCACGGACGGGGTCGGCCCGGAATTCGATCGCATTGATTCTCACCACCTTCGGGTGCGAGCTCCGTACGGGTCCGTACCCCGGCCCCCGCCGATAACGTGTGATTTCGTGAGCATTCGGTCGACATCATGTCGGCTGATGTCGGTCGATTACCCGGGTAGGGGTGATCGAATCCCGTCGTCTCGAATCTCGCGACCGTGATTTGTCGCGCATCGAATCGCCCGCGCCGCGCTGTCGGCGCGCGTACGCATCGGCCGGATCCGATATCGGTGTCGACCTCGGGACCGAGGGCCGTGGATGTGGAGTGGGCGTCGGCGGGCGGTGCCGCCGCGTACGGGGCGCACCGCGGTGTCACGCTCGGGATGGCTCGCATGCGATGTCGCATGCCCGCGCGGGCGGCGGCGGCCGAACGGCGGCGGGTCCGCGCGCGGCGCTCAGCTCGTTCGCGACGATTCGGCGCGGCGCTGGATACCGGCTGTCATCCCGTCGAAGCCGCGCCGCAGATTGCGGCCGAGGAGGGCTGCGACCAGGGGGTGCAGCCAGCCGTCGAGTTGGAAGTGCGATTCGTAGCGGGTGCGCGTCTCGCTGATCGGGGTGACGGTGTGCGAGCGCAGGCTGTGCAGTGTGCCGAGGGGCGCCGGACGCATGCAGTAGCTGAGTTCGCGGCCCGGTGTGTGGCTGCGGATGAATTCGCGCTGGCGGCGCGGGGTGGAGCCCGCCACGGTGACCAGCATGTCGATCGGCTCACCGGGAACGAGACTGCTCGCGCATTCGGTGACGAACGGATTCCACTCGCCGTAGCGGGGCAGGTCGGTGATCACGTGCCACACCACCTCGGCGGGCGCGTCGATGTAGACCGTCTCGTCGATGACAAAGCCCATGCGAGCAAATTAGAACATGTTCTACATTCGGGCAAGGTGCGGTTCAGCATCCGCCCAGACCGGTGCCCTGATCGACGCCGTAGCGGTGACCGTGCCCCGGCGGTGCATCGAGGGCGGCGATCAGATCGGCGGTGGTCTGCACGAAACTCACCAGCGGCAGCCAGCGCGGGGCGGGCGCGTCGGCACGGACCCCCGTGCGGTCCGGCGCGCGCCACAGCAGCGCGGGCGACCAGCGCACCACCGGATCGGAGCTGTTGGCCAGCACCGTCGCGCCCGCGCGGTGCACCGCCGCACCGGGCGGACCGGCCCACAGCACCGCGCAGGTCCGGCGATCCTGATCGGCGTCGTCGGTGAAGATGGCGCTGCCGCCGAGCGCGCCGAGACTCTGGCCGTACACGTAGAGCCGGGGGCGGTGTTCCAGCGCCGCGACCCGCCCTTCCAGCGCGGTGAACAGCCCGCGGGCGGCGTCGACCGCCGCGTCCCGACCGAACAGGAAACTCACCCAGCTCGGTGCGTGGGAGTACTGCACGCCAACCAGTGCCACATCCGCCCCGAAGCGCCGCGTCATGCCCTCGGCCGCGCGCGCGTCGATCCATCCCGAACCGGTCGGAACCGTGACGACGATATTCGACCGGTCGAATCCGCCCGACCGCTCGAGCTCGCGCACCGCCAGCCGCACCCGGCTGTCGAGATCGGGCGCGGAGCCGAGTCCGACGTACACCGTGACCGGACCGGGCGGCGTCCGCGCCACGAACCGACGACCCTGCGAGCCGAGCGAATCCCACGGCACCGCCGAATCCGGCCCGCCCGAACGGGTCGGTGAATCCGGTCGCACGACCGCCGGATCCATCCTCGCGTCCGCGGCCGCGTAGACCGCGCGCCTGCCGTCGAGGGCCGCCGGGACACCGGCCAGACCGGCGACCGTCGCGATCGACACCCCGAGCGCGACCGCCCGCAGCCTGCCAAGCGCCCGCACTCCCCGCCCGATACCCCGGGCCGAACCCAGGCAGATCGCCACCGGCACGGCCGCTCCCAGCGCCCACGTCACCCAGTACCCGGGTCCGATGGGCGGGGTGCCCATGGCCGCGCGCAATCCGCTCTGCCAGTGGCCCGCCGCGGTCGCGGCCGCGACTATCGACAACGCGGTCGCCGCCGCGGCGGGTCGCCGCGCGGCGGTGAACAGTCCGTCGACGTCGACACCGCTGCGGCGCAGGGCGAATCGGACCATACCGGCCGTCGCCAGTGCCACCGTGACCAGTAGGGCGGTCAGGATCGCCTGTGCGCCCGGTGTCCGCGGCAGCAGATTGGGGGCCAGCGAGATCAGTGTTCCGATGCCGACCGCGGTGGTCGTCCCGATACGTGGACCCCTCGGGATTCGGGCCGCGAGGCGCTCGGCCGCTTCCCGTGTGCGGACGACGTCGGCGGTCGGACGGACGTCGGTGGCGCGGATGCCGGTTCGGTGAAGGGGACCGCGCGCAGGCGTGCGGGTGGCCACATCTCCGATGTGCGTGGTTTTCGGTACGAGCGCGGCGTCCGCGCTCGCCGCCGATGACCTCGGGCCGCGAGTAGCGTTGCGGCACGGTGTGTTCGGAGTCCTTCCGTACGATTCGGGCGCCGCCGGATCATCGGATGCCGCGGTATCGCCGATGGTGTCGGTCATGCGCGGGCTCCCGCGAGTGGTGCGGTCCGAGCATGCCATTCGGTACCGCGGCGGCCGCGCCGGTGGGTCGTGCGGGCGAGGACGAGGCCGGCCACGCCGAGCGCGCCGAGCGCGCCGAGCAACGCTCCGGCGGCCCGCGCGAGGCCGGCGGAGGATTCGAGCACGGGGACTCCGTAGTGCTGGCGGCGGGAATTCAGGTCGACCGCGGTATCGGCGACATCGGCCATCGCGAAGCAGCCCGCCCGGTCCACCGAACCGGAGCGGGCGGCGCAGGCGCGGCGCATACGTCGGTCGAAGGCGGTGTCGATGGCCTGACGGGCCCACGGGCCGAGCGGTGCGCCCGACCGGTCGGCGTAGCGCAGCAGGTCGTAGCCGAGATCGTGTGCCTTGCAGGCGGTCTCGAATTCGTGGGGCAACGGCACGGGGGAGGAGCAGTCACCGTCCGGGTGCACGCTCGTACCGTCGAGGATGGCGGGGCGGTATCCGGCGAGCTCGGCGAAATCCTCCGGCAGGGTGACCGTTTCGGGAGTCGCGGCCGTGAGTTGGGCGACGGCCCGTGCCGCCGCGGCGTTCTCGGCTACGGCCACGGTGGGTTGCGCGCCGGCGAGCGGTGCGAACGCCACGGCGAAGGACATCACCGTGAATGCCGCCATCGCGACCGCCCCGCACCGACGCAGCGCCGCCGGGGTCATCGGGTCGGTCGTCTCGACCGACGGCGACGGGACGCGGGGCATCGGAACGGTCGGCGACAACGTCACGGGCGCGGCGTGCTCGACGGCCGGACGTGCCGCGGTGCTCGGGTTGCTCATGGTGGACGACGCTAGGAACGGGCAGTGCCCGCGCACGTCCCGCCGGAGTGCGGTTCCCGGTGCACCGCGGCGGGGGAGCGGGGGCCCGATCTCACACCGGGGTACGGGGACGGAATTCACCCGCGGGTATGACGGCGGTCGGCGGGGCGGGTTTCTAGTGTCGTAGGCATGCAACGACAACGCCGTGGCCGCTTCCGGCGGATCAGCCCCCGGATGTGGATCGACCTGAGCGTCCTCGCGGTCGCGGTGGTGTTGTACACCGTCTCCTGGCCCACCCTGCACCTCACGCATTCGGTGCCACCGGGGGTGCAGCCGTTCGTCGCGGCGCTGGCCGCCTTCCCGATCGTGCTGGTTCGGGCCAACCCGGCACTCGGCTGGGCCATCTCGGCGGGCGCGGCGCTGGTCATCGCGCTGGCGATACCGCATCAGCCGCACAACGACCTGCCCTTCCAGGTCGTGCACATCATCTCGTTGATCGTGCTGCTGTTCGCGGTGGCACTGCGCGCGGTGCCGCAGATCGTGGCGGTCGCCTGGGTCGCGACCTCGCTGCTGTTCGGCGCGACGATGTCCGACGGCGGAGTCAGCGCGGCGTGGGGATGGCCGATCGGGCTGGCGGCGGTGGTGCTGTTCGGGCTGCTGGTGCGCAGGCTGGTGTCCTCGCGGGCGCAATTGCTGCGCCAGGAGGAGGAGAACGAACTGGAACGCGCGCGGCGGGCGATACTGGAGGAGAAGGCGCGCATCGCCCGCGACCTGCACGACGTCGTGGCCCACCACATGTCGCTCGTGGTGGTTCAGGCCCAGACCGCGCCCTACCGGGTCGAGGACGTGAGTCCGGCCGCCCGCGCGGAATTCGACTCCATCGGCGCGACCGCGCGTGAGGCGCTCAACGAGATCCGCGGCATGCTCGGCGTGCTGCGCAGCGACGGCCAACTGCCCGAACACGCGCCCCAGCCACGGGCCGCCGACGTGCTCGCGCTGTTCGAGGGGGCGCGACGGGCGGGCGTCACCATCGAGTGGACCGTGCGGGGCGACCTCGACACGGTGCCGCACACCACCGGCCTCGCGCTGTACCGCATCGCACAGGAGTCGCTGTCCAACGCGGCAAGGCACGCGCCGGGCGCGCCGGTGTGGATCCGCCTCGAATACGGGCACGACCTGCGCATGCGGGTCACGAACGCGGCCGCCGCCACGTCGGGTGGCGCGGTCGGCAACGGCGGACACGGTATCGCCGGCATGCGGGCCAGGGCGCTGGCGGTGGGCGGCGAGGTCACCGCGACGCCGTTGCCCGACGGCGGATTCGAGGTCGAGGCGCGCCTGCCGCCGATCACCGAAGCGGGCGATCCGGTGATCGCCGCGGTCGGCATCGAGTGATCGCCCCTGGCAAGTGATTTCGGACTCGCGCCTGCCGGGTCGCCGGCGCCCGCGAGCGACCGGCCGAGACGCGCGGTGACCGTATCGCCGTACGCTGGGCCCGTGCCTATCACGGTTTTGATCGCCGACGACCAGGCGATGGTGCGCCAGGGGTTCGGCGCTCTGCTAGCGGCCCAGCCGGATATCAGCGTCGTGGGTGACGCGCCCGACGGCAGGGTCGCGGTGGCCGAGGCCAAACGCCTGCGCCCGGACGTGGTGCTGATGGATGTCCGCATGCCGGAGATGAACGGACTCGACGCCGCCCGCGACATACTGGCCGCCGGTTTCGATCCGCCGGTGCGGGTGCTCATGCTGACCACCTTCGATATCGACGACTACGTGTACGAGGCGCTGAGCGCGGGCGCGAGCGGATTCCTGCTCAAGGACGCGCCCGCGGAGGAACTCGTGCGCGCGGTCCGGGTGGTCGCCGATGGTCAGGCACTACTCGCGCCGACCGTGACCCGCAGGCTGATCGCCGACGTGACCCGCAGGCGCACCGCGGCGCGGGCCAGACCCGCGCCGGAATTGGCCTCGCTGACCCCGCGTGAACGCGAGGTACTGGAACTCATCGCAAAGGGCATGTCCAACACCGAGATCGCCGAGTCGCTGTTCGTGGCCGAACAGACCGTGAAAACCCATGTGTCCAAGGTGTTCTCGAAACTGAGCCTGCGCGACCGGGCGCAGGCCGTCGTGCTGGCCTACGAATCCGGGCTGGTCACGCCGGGCTGAGCGCTCAGCGCGGACATTTGCCGCCGCGAAGTTCGTCGATGTGGCGCTCGAGCAGTCGGGCCAGCCGATTGAGCAGCGCGGTGCCGTCCTCGTAGGTGCCCGAATCGGCCCGTGCGGCGACAGCGACGGCGACCTGGCCGGACGCGGCGGGCACCAAGCCGAATTGGCGCACCGTGTAGACGCCGGTGTCGTCGTCGGGGCCCCAGCCGCCCTTGAACTCCGCGCCGTCGATGGTGCCGAGGCCCCAGCCCTGTTCGGGGGTGATCTCGCCCATCAGCTTGGTCACCTCGTCGGTCTGCGACAGACACGGCAGTTTGGCGGCGAAGCGCACCTGCTCGGTCAGCGTCCACTCCGTGGAACCGAAAGAGGTGTAGTCCAAGGTGGTTCGCGGGCCTGCCACGCCGGTGGTGAGATCGCCTGCCTCGTCGAGAACGTTCTGCACCGCCTGCGCCGCCTCCAGACCGTCGCCGAGGGACTGCCACAGTTCTTCGGCGGCGTCGTTGTCGGACACCGTGATAGCGGCCTCCGCGGCGGGGCGCGCCCCGTCGGGGTCGTGGCGCAGCGCGGCGATGGCCAAGGGCACCTTGATGGTCGACCACGCGATGCCGGTGGTCCAGTCGCCGAACACCGTCATGCGGCCGCCGCCGACGGGCATGATCGCCAACCCGACCTCGCCGCCGAGCATCGGCTGCAACTGGGTGAAATCGGCGGCGAGGGAATCGGGCGTGTTCAGCGACCAGTTGGGGCGTCGCCCGTCACCGGTGTCGATGGTGATGGTCGGCGCGCTGGTCGCCTCGTGGCGTTGCGGGAGCAGGGTGCAGGAGCCGAGGGTGAATACGGCGAGGACGGTTGCCAGACGCAGCATCGTTCGATATGTGACAAGCATGCCAGTCGTCCTCACCGCCGTGTCCTCCCCACCACCGGCGCGGGCCGTTGTCCTCGGGATCGGCCCGTTGCCCTTCGGCGGTGATACAACATTTCCCTCTACAGTTTCTCCGATCTTCGCGGAGAATTCGAAATCCCGTGGCAGTTCGGCCACCGGGTAAGCTTGGCCGGCGATGCGCTGTGCCGGTCGGCCACCCGCCGCGTGTGACGCGACCTCGCGCCCGCCGCGCACTCGCTACGCTCATTCCCGAGGCGGTTCACGGAAGGGGGCGGCGGTGCTGAACAGCGGTGAGGTGTTCGCGGGCTACACCATCGAGCGCTTGCTCGGACAGGGTGGCATGGGGTCGGTATACCTGGCCCGGCATCCGCGTTTCGCCCGTCAGACCGCGCTCAAACTGCTCAATACGGAACTGTTCACCGATGCCGAGGTGCGCGCCCGATTCGAACGCGAGGCCGATCTGGTTGCCCAGCTCGACCATCCGAGCATCGTCACCGTGTACGACCGCGGCTCGGAGAACGGCATGCTGTGGATCGCCATGCAGTACATCGACGGGGTGGACGCCGCGGCGGTCAACCCCATGACGCTGCCGCCCGAACGCGCGGTGCAGATCATCGAGGGCGTGGCCGACGCGCTCGACTACGCGCACGGGATGGGCGTGCTGCACCGCGACGTGAAGCCGGCCAACATCATGTTGGCGCGGTCCTCGGGCGGGCAGAAGGAACGGGTCTTCCTCACCGACTTCGGCATCGCTCGTCTGCGCGAGGAATCCACCCACCTCACCCAGACCGGCATGTTCACCGCGACCCTGGCCTACGCCTCGCCCGAACAGATGACCGGCGGCCACCTCGACCCGCGCACCGACCAATACGCCTTGGCCTGCGCCCTGTACTGGCTGCTGGCCGGCGTCGGCCCCTTCGACGCCGACAATCCCGCCGACATCATCAAAGGCCACCTGCAACTCGCCCTGCCGCCGCTGGCCGTGCGCCGCCGTGGACTGAATCCGGCACTGGACGCCGTACTCGCCGCGGGCATGGCCAAGCGTCCCGAATACCGTTACGCTTCCTGCGCCGAATTCGCCGCGGCCGCCAAACACGCGCTGACCACCACGACCGGCCCGCGCCTGCCCACCCCACCCAAGGTCCCGGCTCCGCCCAACCCGCCCCAAATCCCACTCGCGTCGTATCCCGCCCCGTATCCGGCTCCCATCGCCCCACCGCCTCCGCCGCAGGGTCCGGCCGGCGCGCCTCCCGGCTATCAGGCTCCGCCGAATCCCGTGCCGCCGGGCTATCCCGCCGCCCCGCCGCCGGGATACGCGCCGCCCGGGTACGGTCCCGACGCTCCCCACGCGGGATACGAGGCGGCTGCCGGATATCCGCCCGCCGGGTACGCGGGCGGGCAGGCGGGGCAGCCTCCCGCCACGCCGGGGCCGCCTCCCGTCCGAGCCGCGCCGCAGGTCGGGACATCGGGCGACGAGACCGCCGTGTTCCCCGTCGAGTCCGTTACCGCGGTGCCCGGCCCCGAGGCAGGCGGCGTCGCGGGCGGACCGAGCGCAGGCGTCGATCTCGTGAAGAAGCGCCCGGGTGGTTCCGCCGAAGCGGACGCGCTCGCGGCGGGACAGGTCGCCGGGGCGACGGCGAGTTGGGCCGAGAACGTCTCGGCGGCAACGGTTTCCTACGCGACCCAGGCCGACCCCGTGGCCGCGGACGCCGGGGGGACCGGCGGGTACAGCGGCGTGCCGTCCGGTAGCGAGCCGGGATCGCCCGCGGCTCAGCCGAGCGGTGTCCTCTCGCCCGGCGCCGCGATCGCACACCCGGACGCGCAGGCGACGGAAGGGCAACAGGACGTGTCGGCCGAGCGATCGGGTCCCGGTGCGGTGCCGGAAGGTACGAGCGCGGGTGGGGTTGTGGACGGATCCGGCGCGGGCAGCGCGTCGGATCGGCCCGGTGTCGATGACGACCGACCCGGCGCGGCCGAGCGGGGAGATGTGGGGTCCACGGTCGACGGAACCGGCGGCGGCGCCGGGGCGGTGGACCGGACCGGGCCGGGCTCGGGGGCATACGGGGGTGGGGCCGGCTCCGCGTCGGCGGTCGGAGACCGTGCGATCGGGGCGGGGTCGGTCGCCGCCGGTGATTCCGGGGTAACGGACTCGCCGGGAGCGCCGCCGGGGACCGAGGGCGGGGTGGACGAACGGCGCACCGGTGGGGAATCCGCCGGGGCGCAAGGCGGTTCGCTCGCGAGTGCGCCGGGAGGACCGTACGTCGGCGCGCCACCGGGGGAAGGGTTCGGGCCGCCGCCGGGCGGCCGGGCGGAGTACGCGCCGGGGTACGGCGGGGGTACGGAGCGGCGGGCCCGGGGTACGGGGATGCTCATCGCGTTGCTCGCGGTGGGGGTCGTCGCGATGATCGTGGTGGCGGTGGGAGTGCTCGCGGTCGTGGTGATCGGGGACGAGTCGTCGTCGGATACCGCCGCCGCTTCGCCGTCGTCGACATCGGCCGGGCCGCGCTCGGCGGTGCCCACGGGAGCGCCGGATCGGCTGACCGCCAGCAAACGCGCGTTTCCGCGGCTGCTGCCGCAGGAGCCGGGTATGCGCGGGGACGGGTATCAGGACGCGGCGTGTACGGCTTTCCGGCCCAGCGACCTGTACCAGCCGCAGGAGGCTGCCCTGCGGTCGAGCCGGTGGACCATCGCGTGGGAATGCGTACGGGTGAGCAGTGATTCGAGCCGGCTGAACTACACGATCCTCGGCTACGACTCCCCCGGAAACGCACAGGACGCGGTCGCCGCCCTGCCCGCCGGTACCGAGACCGCGGGCGTCAAGGCCGGCGTGCCCTATACCCGGCGGATGTGGGTGGTGCAGGATCCGCCCGGGCCGTTGCAGCCGTACTTCTACACCTCGAAGATGGTGGTGAGTTTCGACGACGACCCCTCGCGCGCCGAATATCTGGTCTACGTCAGCCATCTCGGCACGTCCCGCAACCCCCAGTCGGCGCAGCCATCGGCCGACGCCGAGGTCGCCGACTGGTGGTCGCGGGCTCCGCTCTGACGGGGTCAGTCGACCGTCAACGCCTCCACGATGGGCATACGGGCCGCGCGCAGAGCGGGCGGAATGGAGCCGAGCAGGGCGAGCAACAGCGCCGCCGCGCCGTAGACCAGGATCACGATGCCGGGCCGGTAGACGATGTCGATGGTCATGGCGTGACCCATCGCGACCGTCGCCAGATACTGCACGATCGCGCCGACGGCCAGACCGAGTGTCGCGCCGACGATTCCGATACCGGCCGCCTCGGCCAGCACCGAGCGCAACAGGAATCGGCGACCGGTGCCCATCGCGCGCAGCACGCCGAGTTCGCGCCGCCGTTCCAGTACCGAGAGCATGAGGGTGTTCAGCAGCGCGATCGTGGCGACGAGTACGACGATCCAGAGGATCGAACCGCTCAACGCGGCCCCTTGCCGCATGCTGGACGATATGGCCGCCACCGCTTCCGCGCCCGTGTCGACGTGCATGCCCTGCGGGGCGAACCCGCGGATCTGCGAGACGACCGCGGCGGTGTCCGCGCCAGGCCGCAAGTGCACCGACAGCAGCGTCTCGCCCGGACGCTGATACCACTGGCGCAGGACGTCGAGGTCGAGCACGATGACGCCCGCGATCGCGCTGAAGTACGGAATCACCTGGAGCACTTCGACTTCGTGCACCCCGGTCGGCGTCGGAAGCGCGACCATCGACCCGGGCTCCGCGTGCAGCGACCGCGCCACATCCCGGGAGATGACGACGCCGGTACCGGCCGTGATGCGCGGCATGACCGTCGGGTCGATCGTGTCGAACCGGACGTCGCCGCGGGCGGTGGCGTACCCCTGGAGCATGACCCGCCCGGTTCCCAATGTCGCGAAGGCCATCTGCGCGGGCACCACGTCCTCGACCTCCGGCAGCGCCGCGATGCGGGCGCCGAGTCCGGTGGGCAGCAGCGGCCCGGTCGGAAACTGTTCCATCGGTGCGGGACTGACGAAGATGTCGGTCGCGGCCAATTGGTCGAAGCCCGAGGTCGCCGAATCGACCATATTGCGCGAGGCTCCGCCCACCGCGACCGTGGCGGCCACGCCGATGAGCACCGTCATGGCCGTCGCCCAGACCCGGCGCGGCGCGCGCTCCAGCGTGGTAGCGCCGAGTTCGCCCGGTGCGCCGAACCAGCGCGCGATGGCGGCCGCGCACCGCACGATCGGTCCGGTGGCGGCGAAACACAGGAGCACGGCGGCGGCGAGCGAGGTCGAGATGGCGGCCAGTGAGACGCGGCCCAGATCGGTGAAGGCCGTGTAGATCGCGACGCAGGCCAGGGTGAGGCCGAGGCCGATGGCGGCCAGGCGCAGGATCGGGCCCGCGGTGTCGGCGCTGCCGACACCGACCGGGGTGAGCGCCTCGATCGGCTCGACCCGGTAGACCTGCCGTGCGGCCACCGCGGAGGCGGACACACTGGTCAGCAGACAGGCCGCCACCGCGACCGGAATCGCGTACCACGGCACCAGGTATTCGGTGCGCGCCTCCACCGATTGCATGATGGCCGTTGGCAACCGGTCGATGGCGAAGCGGCCCATGAAGATCCCGAGCGCCGCGCCCGCCGCGCTGCCGAGCAGGCCGAGCAGGGCGGCCTCGGCGAGCAGATCGCGCACCATCGGTCCCCGGTCGGCGCCGATGGCGCGCAGCATCGACAGTGTCGGCCTGCGCTGCGCCACCGCCATGCTCATGGCGTTGTAGATGAGGAAGGCCGAGACGATCAGCGCCGCGGCCGAGGACATCAGGGTCGAATAGCGCACGATCTGGATCGCACCGCCCGCCTGCGCGGTGCGCAGACTCGGTTCGGCGACCACGGCCCGTCCGCCGACCGCGTCGGTCAGGTTTCGGCGCAGCTCGTCCACGTCGGTTCCCGGTGTCGGCACGATCTGCACCGAATCCAATCTGCCGACCCGGTCGGTGAGCCGCTGCGCCAACGGAAGCGGCGCGGCGACGATATGGCCGCCGTTGAGCTGGGCGGAAGCCTTGTCGTCGAGGACGCCCGCCACCGTGACCGTGCCGGACCCGAGCGGGAAGGTATCGCCCTCGGATCGGCCCATCCCGCTGCCGACGAGCACCCCGTTGGGCACCGACAGCAGCGACATCGCCCGCGCCGACATCGGTCCGGCCAGATCACCGCCGAGCGCGGCGACATTCGCGTCGGCGCCGATGAGCAGCGCCCGGTCGGCGTCGCCGCCGATCTGCGCGCGCAGCATCGGCACCGCCTTGTCGACGCCCGGGGTCGCGGCGACGCGCGGCAGCAGATCCTGTTCGAATCCGGCGTCGGTGATGCCGGAGACCTCGAGTTGGGCGCGCCCGCCGAGCGCGGAGGTGAGTTTGTCCACCGACCCGGTGACCGAACCGGAGATGCTGAGCACCGCGACCAGCAGCGCCGCCGAGACCGCCATGACCGCCAGCGACAAGAGGGTCCGGCCACGGTGCGCGAGCAGTTCGCCGATATTGAACAGCCGCAGCCGATCCAAGGCCGCGCCGATCATGCGCGCACCGAACCCGCGTCGACCCGCTCGCGTTCGACCCGGTCGTCGGAGCCGATTCGCCCGTCGCGCAGGGTGATCACCCGATCGCAGTATTCGACCGCGCCCATGTCGTGGGTCACCATCACCACCGCGTTGCCGTTGCTCGCGATCTCGCCGAGCAGCCCGAGAATGGCGGCGCCGGTGCGCGAGTCGAGATTGCCGGTGGGTTCGTCGGCGAGGATGAGGGGCGGGTCCATGATCAGCGCCCGCGCCACGGCGACACGCTGCATCTGCCCGCCGGACAGTTCGGCGGGCCGGTGCTGGGCGCGGTCGGCGAGTCCGACCAGCTCGAGCAGTTCCAGCGCGCGCGGCTTGGCCTTGCGCAATCCCGTGCCGTCCAGCAGTTTCGGAATGGCGACGTTCTCCCAGGCGGTCAGCGTCGGCAGCAGGTTGAAGAACTGGAAGACGAAACCGACCTGATGCCTGCGGAATTCGGACTGCCTTCGCTCGTCGAGTGCACCGATCTCCTTGCCGCGGAATCGGATCGACCCGGCGTCGGGGGTGTCCAGCGCGCCGAGCAGATGCAGCAGCGTGCTCTTGCCCGAACCGGACGGGCCGATGATCGAGGTGAAATCACCGGATTCGATGCGCAGATCGATACCGTCGAGCGCGCGCACCGACTGGGTGCCGATCCGGTAATCCTTGGCGATACCCGCCAGTTCCATCATGGCCGGTTCGGACATGGGGTCCCCAATTCGTCGTCGTTGTCGGAATTCAGCGTGCCAGTGCCGCGTCGCGGGTGCGCGGGTGCGCGTCGAGTACCGCGCGCAGGGCGGGCTGTTCGGCCGACAGTTCGAGGTAGGCGTCGAGTGCGGACTGTCCCTGCGTCATGGCCTGATCCAATTTAGCGGCGAGGTGATTGTTCCAGCGGTGATACAGGGTCAGCAGTAACCCCTCCGGCCCGCCGAAGAGTCGGTCGAGGTCGGGTAGGTCCGCGAACAGGTCGGGTCGGGCCGGGTCGACCGCGGCCCGGTCGAGCACGGTGTGCACGATTGCGGAACGGGCGTGGAGATCTTCCCATGACATGGCATGGCCTCCCGTGAGATGACGGTGCGACGTGAGTGACGCTGCGGTTCACGCTACGGTCGCTCCGGGGTGGCTGTCGTCGTGCCGTGGACGCGATTCGATCTCCTACCGGGGTAGGAGTGCCCGCCCGCTCCGGGGACGATGCGTCGCGGCGGTCGCGGCGGCTAGCCTGGGAACATGGATGTGATCCACGCCATCGGCTCGCCGCCGAGCGCCGTCGCGGCGGTGCCGTTCCGCGAGCGGGGGACCATCCGTGACCGGTTCGCGGCCTTCATTCGTCATCCGATCGCGGTCGTGCGGACGAATCTGGAAGAACTGCCCTTCGACTATCCCCCTTCGGTGATGATCAGCGCCGACGCCGCGCTGATCATCGTGGTGGGCGGGGCGATGATCCAGCGCCACGACTACTTTCCGACGGTGTTGCCGTTGGCGGCGGCGATGTTGGTCTTCGTGTCGGTGCCGATGTTCTGCTTCTTCGGTCTGACCCCGAGTCCGATCCTGCTGGCCGCCTCGGGACTCGGCGCCACCGCGATCTTCCTCTTACAGCCGGTCTCGGCGGATTTCGCCCCGTTCGTGCTGGTGGTGGTCGTCGGCGAGGTCGCGGCCATCGTGGCCAAACGATGGAGCGCGCTGTTCGCCGTGCTCGCGATGCTGGAGTTGGTCGCCTTCGACGCCGCCGGATACCTGTACTGGAATACCGACGGGCACCGGTTGCAGGGCATCCAGATGTACACCATCGGCGTCGCACTCGGCTGGCTGGTCGGGGTCATGTTGCAGTACCAGCGCAGATTCCTCTATCAGGAGCGCGAGAGTCAGGCCATTCGCGCGACGCGGGCCGCCGACGAGGAGCGCGGGCGCATCGCGCGCGAGGTGCACGATGTCATCGCGCATTCGCTGAGCGTGACCCTGCTGCATCTCACCGCCGCCCGGCACGCCTTGCAGACCGACCGCGACGTCGACGACGCGGTGGAGGCGCTGGTGGACGCCGAACGGCTCGGCAGGCAGGCCATGGCCGACATTCGGCGCACCATCGGGCTGCTCGACAACGGACAGCCGTCCAAACACGCGCCCGAACCCGGCCTCGGCGATATCGACGACTTGGTGACCGACGTGGTGCGCGCCGGTCTCGATGTGCGCAGCAGCCGAACCGGCGATGTCGGGGCGGTCTCGCCCGCGGTCGGACTGGCGCTGTACCGCATCGCCCAGGAGTCGCTGGCCAATGTCGTCAAACACGCGCCGGGCGCGAGCGTCACGGTGCGACTTGTCGTCGACGCGGGCAGCGCGCGGCTCTCGGTCGACAACACCCTGCCGCAACCGCCGCCGCGCGAGCGCCCGGGTGGAATCGGCGGCAATGGCATGGGGCTCGACGGCATGCGGCAGCGCGCGGAACTGCTCGGCGGCGCCATCAACGCCGGTCCCTACGACGACGGATGGTCGGTGCGCGCCGAATTCCCGATCGGATCGCACCGCGGCATGCCGTCGTGTCCGCTGCCCGGATTGATCAATGGGGTCTCGACGGCATTACGCGACGGCGCGCGGATCACGTCCGCGGCCACCGCCAGGGAGGGGATGTGACGACGTCCGCGGGCGGCGAGGACACCATCGCCGTGCTCGTCGTCGACGATCAGGAACTCGTGCGCGGCGGACTGCGGCGCATCCTGCGCCGTCGCGACGGATTCGTGGTCGGCGAATGCGCCGACGGCGACGAGGTGGCGGCGGCGGTCGCCGCCGAGCGTCCCGACGTGGTGCTGATGGACCTGCGGATGAAACGCGTGGGGGGTATCGACGCCACGCGGGCGCTGCGCGCGGGCATCGGCGCGCCGCCGGTGCTGGTGCTCACCACCTTCGACGACGACCAACTGCTCTCGGGCGCGCTGCGCGCAGGCGCCGCGGGATTCATCCTCAAGGATTCGCCTGCCGAAGACCTGATCCGCGCGGTGCGCACGGTCGCCGCGGGCGGGGCATGGCTCGACCCGTCGGTCACCGGCCGGGTGCTCTCGGCCTACCGCAGCGTGCGCCCGGCCACGTCACCGGCCGACAGCCGACTCGGTGAACTCACCGCCCGCGAATACGAGGTGCTCGAACTCATCGGCCGCGGGCGCAGCAACTCCGAGATCGCCGCGCGGCTCGGCATCTCCGAGGTCACCGTGAAAAGCCATGTCGGACATATATTCGGCAAGCTCGATCTGCGAGATCGAGCGACCGCGATCGTCTTTGCGTTTGACCACGGGGTGGTCGCACCGGGAGAATCCATTGTTTGACGGGTAGGTCCGGGATCGTACGTCGCCGCCCGCGGAATGGAGGACGCACGGGGTGGACGGACCTGGATGGAGGGTCGGTAGCCGGTTCGGGCCGTATGAGCTGCGATCACTACTCGGCCGCGGCGGTATGGGCGAGGTCTACAAGGCGTACGACACGGTCAAGGACCGCATGGTCGCGATCAAACTGCTGCCGGAAGAGTACGCCCAGGATCCGGCGTATCAAGTGCGCTTCCGGCGCGAATCGCAGGCCGCCGCCCGCCTCGCCGAACCGCACATCATCCCCATTCACGACTGGGGCGTGATCGACGGTGTGCTTTTCATCGACATGCGCTTGGTCTCCGGTGTGGATCTGCGTTCGATACTGCGCACCAAGGGGCCGATCGCACCGGAACGCGCGCTCGGCATCATCGAGCAGATCGCGGCCGCGCTCGACGCCGCGCACGCCGACGGTCTCGTGCACCGCGATGTGAAGCCCGCGAATATCCTGGTCGGCGAGTCCGATTTCGCCTATCTCGCCGATTTCGGCATCGCCCACCTCGAGGGCGACGCCGCGGTGACCCAGGTCGGCATGACGGTCGGTTCCTACATCTACATGGCGCCGGAGCGCTTCGACGTCGGCCAGGTCACCGCGCGCGCCGATATCTACTCGCTGACCTGCGTCCTGCACGAATGCCTCACCGGGACAACGCCGTTCCCGGCCTCGGGAATGAACGCGCTGATCCGGGCGCATCTGACGGAACCTCCGCCGCGTCCGAGCCTGCGTCGTCCCGGGATCGCGCCGGCGATGGACGAGGTCGTCGCCCGCGGTATGGCCAAGAATCCGGCCGACCGGTACCCCACGGCGACCGCGCTGGCCCAGGCGGCGCGCGCGGCGTCGACCGCCGTGGTTCCCACCGGGCCGACCTTCGTGGTGCGCACGCCCGACCCGTCACGCTTCGGCAAGACCGAGGCCGCGCCCGCGAGCTCGATCATCCCGCCGGAGTCCACCGGCGAACTGTCGATCATCCCCACCGCGGCGACCGCGGTGCATCCCAGCGAGCTCCAGTTCATCCCGCTGCCCACCGCGCAGCAGGATCCCGCGCCCGTGCCGGTACGCCCGTTCCCCGACGCGCACCTGTATTCGGAGCAACAGCGCTACGACGAGGCCCATCGGACCCAGGTGCCACCGGTCATCTCCGGGCCGTACCCGCCGCAGAGCGGGCCGATGGGCGCGGTGGCGCCGCCGACCCAGATGTACGGCGGTCCCGAATCACCGACGGCCGCGCCGCCGATCGTCTCGCACGCCGAGCCCGCTCCGGCGACCGAGAAATACGATTTCGCGCCGGATCCGTCGACGATGACGCAGCGCTTCGAACCTGTCGCCGCGCCTCTCGACGCATATGCGTCCTACGACGCGGGGGCACAAGATCACGGCGGCGCACCAGGTTTCGGCGTGGCGGGCGGATTCGCCGCGGAGACCAAGCGCTACGACGGAGGGCACGCGCCGGGATACGGCCAGGTGGCACAGGGCCATGCACCGGCGTCGGATGGTTACGACGCCGGTCCGGGGCAGTACGGGACCGAGACCAGCAGGTACGACGGTGCGGTACACCAGGCTCCCGCGGCATACGGCTACGAACCCGGCACACCGGAGTACGGTGCGCCGGGCGACCAGTTCGGCGTACGAACCCAGCGCTACGACTCGGCCCGGCATCCGGGACCCGCGCCGCAGGGGTACGCCGAGGATGCGGGATATGCCGCCGCGCAAGCGTATTCGGACTACCATCCCGAATCCGCCGGTCCGGGCGGGTACGCGCCGGACGGGTACGCCCAACAGCCCGAATACGGATACGAATCGGGCGGCTACGGATACGAGCAGTACGCCGAGGACTACGGCGACGCGGGCTCGCAGCCGCCCGCGCGGCGGTCGATCGTCGCGCCGATCCTGATCGCGGTTGCGGTCATCGTGGTGATCGCGGTCGGCGGCGCGGTCGGGTGGACAATGCTGCGTTCGGGGCAGCAGGATTCCGGGATCGAGGATCAGGCCGGTCCGGTCGCGACCGCCGCGGTTCCAAGGGGCGCCACCACCCCCGGCGGGTCGACCGCCGCGTCGCCCACCACAACCAGCGCCGCGACCACCTCCGCCGCACTGCCCGCGGGCGCCAAGTCGTGCTCCACCGGGCGGGCCGTGCCGGGGTCGTTCACCCAGTCCGCGACGGGCAGCGAGGTCACCAGTTGTCCCTTCGCCGAAGCGGTGCGTCAGGCATACGCCGAATCCGCGGCCGCCACCTCCTCGCGCTCGCCCCGGTCGGTCGTGGCGACCAGCCCGGTCACCGGGCGTACCTACACGATGAACTGCGTGCCGGAGGGGCAGATGGTCACCTGCACCGGCGGCGAGAACGCGGTGGTCTACATCTACTGAGGTGCGCGAGCGGGCCGTGTCGGAGACGGGGACGCGGCGGTGCGCGGATGGACGGCGGTCGGCGGTCGCGTGTAGCGTGCCCGCACCGAGTACGGTTGCCCGTTACCGTACCGACCCGGGAACGTGGGGAGCTACGAAACAGTGATGCGCCAGGTCATGTCTCATAGTGTTGGTCGGGTAGCCCTCGGTGTGCTCGCCCTGCTGCTCACGGCCTCGTGCGGCGCCGATGCCGGCGAGAGCGGCTCGGCGGCCGAGACGACGAGCATCACCCAGGCGGCGGCGGTCTCCGAACCGCGGCTGTCGCTGACCCTGCCCGGCACGCTGGCGGCCGGGTTCCAGGAGCTACAGGGCACCCTGCGGGGGCACTACGGTATGGCGATCATGCCGGTCGGCGGCACCAAGATGGTCACCTTCGGCGACTGGACCACCGGTCCGGCCTGGTCGACCATGAAGGTGCCGTTGACCATCGCGGCCATTCGCGGCGGCGCCTCGACCGGCGGTGACGCGGCCACCGCGGCCATCACCGAATCCGACAATGCCGCCGCCGACGTGCTGTGGCAGGCGCTGGGTTCCGGCCAGACCGCGGCCGCGGCCGTCGAGGCGGTGCTGCGCGACGGCGGCGACGCCGAGACCGTGGTGCCCGCCACTCGCGTCCGTGCCGAACATTCGGCCTTCGGCCAAGCGCAATGGTCGCTGGCGGAACAGGTTCGGTTCGCCTCGCGATTACCGTGCATGGTACAGAGCGCGCCGGTGATCAAACTGATGGAACAGATCGTGCCGAGTCACCGATGGGGTCTCGGCGCGTTCTCCGGTGCGGAATTCAAGGGCGGATGGGGACCCGACACCTCCGGCAAGTACCTGGTGCGCCAGTTCGGGCTCATCTCGACGCCGTCCGGGCAGATCGCCATCGCCTTTGCGGCGCAACCGGATTCGGGTGCGTTCAGCGATGGTATGAATGCATTGGACAAGATGGCTTCCCTGATCTCCGAACACCTCGGCGAACTGGCCGCGGGCAAGTGTTCGCCGTGAGGTCGCGCTCGGAATGACCACATCCGCGAGGTGGAGGTAACGGGGTGGATGACGCGGATTCGCGGGTCGGCGCCCGTTTCGGGCCCTACGAGCTGCGATCGCTGCTCGGCCGGGGCGGAATGGGCGAGGTATACGAGGCGTTCGACACGGTGAAGGGCCGGGTCGTCGCGGTGAAGCTGCTACCGGCGGAACTGGCGAAGGATCCGGTGTTCCAGCAGCGTTTCCGGCGCGAGTCGCAGGCCGCGGCCCGCCTTGCCGAACCGCACATCATCCCGATCCACGACTGGGGCGAGATCGACGGTGTGCTCTACATCGATATGCGGTTGGTGCGCGGCGACGACCTGCGTTCGGTGCTGCGCGGCAAGGGCCCGTTGAGCCCGGTGCGCGCGGTGGCCGTCATCGAGCAGATCGCGGCGGCTCTCGACGCCGCGCACGCCGAGGGCTTGGTGCACCGGGATGTGAAACCCGCCAACATCCTGGTCACGCCTTCGGATTTCGCCTATCTCGCCGATTTCGGCATCGCGCGCTCGGTGGGCGACCCCAGCCTGACCGATACCGGCGCGGCCGTCGGCTCCTACAGCTACATCGCCCCCGAACGACTGGACTCCGCCCCCATCTCCGGCACCGCCGACGTCTACTCCCTGGCCTGTGTGCTCTACGAATGCCTCACCGGCTCCCAGCCCTTCCCCGCCTCCGCCCTGAGTGTGCTCATCCGCGCCCACCTCACCACTCCGCCCCCGCGCCCGAGCATCGGTCGCTTCGGCCTACCGCAGGCACTCGACGGCGTCATCGCCCGTGGCATGGCCAAGGATCCGGCCGACCGCTACCCCACGGCCTCCGCCCTCGCCGCCGCCGCCCGCGCCGCCCTGACCGCCCCGCCACCGGACACCGCCAACCCTCCGCGCTCCGCCCCGCCAACCGTCGTCTTCCCCGCCGTCGACCCCGCCGCCGATCCGCCCACCGGCGACGACTCGACCACTCGCCGAATCCCCGCGTCGGACCCCGCCCGCCGAATCCCCGTCGCTCGCCCTTCGGCCGACCCCGACCCCGACGCCCGCTCCGCCGCCCCCACCCTCGACCTGGGCACCGGCTCCGGCGGCCCACCGCGCGGCGCGGTGGCCGAATCGAATCCGCGACCGATCGCCGGGGCAGGTGGCGGCGGGGCGAGAAGTCGTCCCGCGACGAGTCGGGCGGCGTCGCCCGGTGGCGCGGGTGAATCGAATCCGCGACTTGTCGCCGGTGCGCCCGCTGTCGATCCGAGTGCGCTCGGTTCGGACGCCGGACGGGCGGCCTCGGCTCCGACCGTCGACCTTGGGGCGGTCGGGTCCGATACCGGCGCTCGGTCCGGCCCGACGCCGAGGACCGATCCGGGTGCGGTCGGCTCGGATTCCGGTGGGCGGTCCGCCTCCGCCCCGACCGCCCACTTCGAGGCGTCGGGTACCGGAACACGCGGGGGGACCGGCATACCCCGTGGCACTCGGCCGATGGTCGATCCGGGCCAGGGCGGTGGGCGGCCCGACGCGGTGACCGTCGACCTCGACGCCGCCCGGACCGGGCCACCGGTGCGACCGCCCGACGACCGCGCCGCGGCCGCCCGGCGACCCGCGCCGCGCAAACAGGCGCAGGCGAGGATCGCGCGGCCCGGGGCGGGCGGACAGCTCGGTCCTCGGCCGAACTACCGGCGCGTCGATGAGACCGCGGTCACCCTGGAACGGTCCGCGCTGATGGGACCACCGCCCGCGCCGAAATCCCGGCGCGGACTCTGGGTGCTCGCCGTGCTCGTGGTCGCGGCGTCGATCGCGGGCGGGGTCGGGTGGGCGGTGCGGGACGCGCGGCACACGGCGCCGTCGACGCAGCCGAGTGTCGGGTTCCGGCTGCCCGACGGTGCGCGCACCTGCACCACGACCCAACCGGCCGCGGGCCGGTTCAGCGTGTCGGCTGTCGGTACGGCGGTGACCAGCTGCCCGTTCGCCGAGGAGGTGCGCACGGCCTACGGCGCGACCGGGGACGCGGAGGTCGGCGAACAACGCGAGGTGACCGCGACGAGTCCGGTCAACGATCGCGAATACACCATGCGCTGCACCCGGGGAACCGACTACGTGACCTGCACGGGCGGCGAGAACGCCGTGGTCTACCTCTACTGAACACGAACGCCGGTCCGGTTTCGCTGTGCCGCACCGGCGTCGACACTGAAGGAGTCGACATCCATCCACTGACACGATCCGGGGAGCAACGGTGAGCGCAGCTGGTAACCCAAGGTTCACGGGGGCGCGGGCCCCGGGGTACGCCGGACCCGGCAAGATATCGGGCATGCGCATCGGAGTCTTGACCGGAGGCGGGGACTGTCCGGGACTGAACGCGGTCATCCGCGCGGTCGTTCGCACGGCGAACGGACGCTACGGAGACGCTGTCGTCGGATTCGAGGACGGCTGGCGCGGCTTACTCGAGGATCGCAAGATCCAGATACTCAACGACGATCGCACCGATCGGCTGCTCACCAAGGGCGGCACCATCCTCGGCACCGCGCGCACCAATCCCGACGTCCTGCGCAATGGCCTGTCCCGCATCAAACAGACACTCGACGACAACGGCATCGACGCACTCATACCGATCGGCGGCGAGGGCACACTGACGGCCGCGAGCTGGCTGTCCGACGAGGGCGTGCCGGTGGTCGGCGTGCCCAAGACCATCGACAACGACATCGATTGCACCGACGTGACTTTCGGCCACGACACCGCGCTGAGCATCGCCAGCGAGGCCATCGACCGGCTGCACACCACCGCCGAATCCCATCAGCGCGTCATGCTTGTCGAGGTCATGGGCAGGCACGCGGGTTGGATCGCGGTCAACGCCGGTATGGCGGCGGGCGCGCATCTGACCCTGGTGCCCGAGGTGCCCTTCGACGTGGACGAGGTCTGCACCATGATCAAGCGCCGGTTCCAGCGCGGCGACAAGCATTTCATCTGCGTGGTCGCCGAGGGTTCGCATCCGGCCCCCGATTCCGGTTTCGCGCTGCGCGAGGGCGGTATCGATGAATTCGGGCACGAGCGGTTCACCGGTGTCGCCCAGCAACTCGGGGCCGAGATCGAGCGCCGCATCGGCAAGGAAGTGCGCACCACCGTACTCGGGCACGTGCAGCGCGGCGGCAGCCCCACCCCCTACGATCGCGTGCTGGCGACCCGTTTCGGTCTGCACGCGGCGGAAGCGGTGCACGCGGGCCGATTCGGGCAGATGGTCGCGCTGCACGGCACGAACATCGATCTCGTTCCGCTGTCGGAGGCCACCAAACAGCTCAAACGTGTTCCTGAATCGCGATACAGCGAGGCCGAAGCGTTCTTCGGTTGAGCCCGAAGGGTTTACGCTGTCGGCCATGCCACGCATCGAAATCGAGGATCTGCCCGTCGATTCGGCCGATGTCCTGCGTCGACGCGCCCGGGTGGCCGGTATGCCCGTGACCGAATACCTGCGCGCGGAACTGATCGCCCGCGCCCGCACCAGGGTGCCGGACGACGCGGTCGTGGAATTCCTCGCGACGCAGGGCCGCGAACTCTGCTGCGAATGGGACGCCGACGCGGTGGCGCTGGTGGACACCTACGACCTGCCGGTCGAAGCGTTGGATCGCTACGGTCGCCGGGCGGGGGCGACGGGTCTGTCCCTGGGCGAGTACGTGCGCGGCCAGCTCATCAGTCTGGCCCGCCGGACCAGCGTGGACGACGCGCTGGAGGAGTTCCGGGAGGCGCGGCGTCGCGACCCGAACCTGGTCGTGGACATGGAGGCGATCGAAGCCTCCATCCGCTACGTCCACGGCGAATAGCGTTCGGAGCCGAATCATCCTCGCGGCGCGGGCGCGCGCGACCGTCGGTGGACGCGGTTGGGCGCCCGCGTCGGTACCGTGGCGGACATGCGCACCGGACGACTGATCGCGTCGATACTGTCTCTGGTGGCCGTCGCGGTGGTGGCGGCCTGTTCCTCGGATGCCGACCCGCCCGAGCCGACGACCGGCGACTGGCACGGGTCCATCCTGATCCCGGACCATCCGCTCGGGATCGGCGTGACCTTCACCGCCGAGCACACCGCGACCATCGACATTCCGTCGCAGGGTATGACGGGCGTGGCGCTGAAGGACGTCCGAACCGACCGCGGCGGTGTCGAATTCGCGATTCCGGACATACCGGGTGATCCGGTCTTCAAGGGCCGCTACGAATCCGACCGCATCACCGGCGATTTCACCCAGTCGGGGCAGAGTTACCCGACCACGCTCGAGCGCGGCAAGATCGCCGGTCCGGCGCGGCCGCAGGAGCCGAAACCGCCGTTCCCGTATCGCTCCGAGGACGTCACCTACCGCAGCGGTGACATCACCGTCGCGGGCACGCTGACCACGCCGCAGGGCCCGGGTCCGTTCCCCGCGGTGCTCATGATCACCGGCAGCGGCGCGCAGAACCGCGACGAGGAGCTCATGGGGCACAAGCCCTTCCTGCTGCTGGCCGACACCATGACCCGCGCCGGATACGCCGTGCTGCGCACCGACGACCGCGGCGTCGGCGGCACCGGCGGCGATCTCGGCCAGGCGAGCTATCCCATGCTGGCGGGCGATGCCGCCGCCGGTGTGCGGTTCCTGCGCGACCGCGGCGATATCGACCCGGCCCGGGTCGGACTGTTCGGCCACAGCGAGGGCGGCTATCTGGCCCCCTTGGTCGCCTCGGCGCCCGACAGCGGCGTTGCCTTCGTGATCCTCATGGCCGGTCCCGCCGTGCCGGGCGGTGACGTGCTGATCGAACAGACCCGGGTGATCATGGCCGCCGATGGGGCGAGCCAGGAGGACATCGACCGGGAAGTCGCCACGAGCACCGAGATGGTGCGGCTGCTGAAGGCCGGTGACATCGAGGGCGCCAAGGCGTTCCTCGAGCGCGCCAACGCCGAAGCGTCGCCGGACGAGCGGGTGCCCGACGAACAGGTCGACGCGCAGATCACCCCGTATTTCACGGCATTGATCACCTACGATCCGACCGCCGCGCTGTCCGCGTTGCGCGTTCCGGTGCTCGCCTTCTTCGGCGACAAGGACCTTCAGGTCCTCGCGACCCAGAACGAGGGGCCGACGCGGACCCTGCTCGCCGCCGACCCGGACGCGACCGTGCGCACCTTCGCGGGCCTGAACCATCTCATGCAGCCCACCGCGACCGGCAAACCCAGCGAGTACGCCGGCAACGAGATCACCCTCGCGCCGGAGGTGCTCACCACCGTCACCGATTGGCTCACCCAGCGTTTCCCGCCGAGGTAGGCGCCCGCGGCGGACCGTGACCGGCCCGGAGGTCGGCGCGGTCCGCCGCCGGGACTTACCTAGACTGATGCGTATGAGCGCACCCACGGTCGAGTTGATGGACTACGCCGATGTCATCGCCCGGTACGAGCCGGTGCTCGGCATGGAGGTCCACGTCGAGCTGTCCACGGCGACCAAGATGTTCTGCGGTTGCCCGACCGAGTTCGGCGCCGAGCCGAATACCCAGGTGTGCCCGGTCTGTCTCGGCCTGCCCGGTTCGCTGCCGGTGGTGAACGAGCGGGCCGTGGAGTCGGCGATCCGCATCGGACTCGCGCTCAACTGTTCGATCACCCCGTGGGGTCGTTTCGCGCGCAAGAACTACTTCTATCCTGATCAGCCGAAGAACTACCAGATCAGCCAGTACGACGAACCGATCGCCACCAACGGTCACCTCGACGTCGTCCTCGACGACGGCAGCGTCTTCCGGGTGGACATCGAGCGCGCGCACATGGAGGAGGACACCGGTAAGTCGCTGCACGTGGGCGGCGCGACCGGGCGCATCCACGGCGCGAGCCACTCGCTGCTCGACTACAACCGCGCCGGCGTGCCGCTCATCGAGATCGTCACCAAGCCGATCACCGGCACGGGTGAACGCGCGCCCGAGGTGGCGCGCGCCTACGTCACCGCGCTGCGCGAGGTGCTGCGTTCGCTGGCCGTCTCCGATGTGAAGATGGAGCAGGGCTCGCTGCGCTGCGATGCCAATGTCTCGCTGATGCCGGTGGGCGCGAGCGTATTCGGCACCCGCACCGAGACCAAGAACGTGAACTCGCTCAGGAGCGTCGAGGTCGCCGTGCGCTACGAAATGCGCAGGCAGGGTGCGATACTCGCGGCGGGCGGCACGATCGTGCAGGAGACGAGGCACTTCCACGAGGCCGACGGCTCCACCTCGCCCGGTCGCCGCAAGGAGACCGCCGAGGACTACCGCTACTTCCCCGAGCCCGATCTGGAACCGGTCGCGCCGTCGGCCGATCTGGTCGAGTCCCTTCGCGCCACCATTCCCGAATACCCGTGGTTGCGGCGCGCGCGCATCCAGTCCGACTGGGGTCTGTCCGACGAGGTCATGCGCGACCTGGTGAACGCGGGCGCGCTGGACCTGATCATCGCCACCGTCGACGCGGGCGCGCCCGCGAACGAGGCGCGCTCCTGGTGGGTCGCCTACCTCACCGAGAAGGCCAAGGAACGCGAGGTCGCCCTCGACGAACTGCCCATCACCCCCGCCCAGGTCGCCGAGGTCATCGCGTTGGTCGAGGCCAAGACCGTGAACAACAAGGTCGCCAAGCAGGTCGTCGATCTGGTCCTTGCGGGTGAGGGCGAGCCGGGCGCGATCGTCGAGTCCAAGGGCCTCGGCATGGTCAGCGACGAGAGCGCCCTGCAAGCCGAGGTCGAGAAGGCGCTGGCCGCCAATCCCGATATCGCCGAGAAGATCCGCTCCGGCAAGGTGCAGGCCGCGGGCAAGATCGTCGGCGATGTCATGAAGGCCACCCGTGGCCAGGCCGACGCCGCCCGAGTCCGCGAACTCGTCCTGGCCGCCTGCGCGTGACCTCCGGTCCCGACCGCCGCTGGGCGGCCGGGACCACCGGACACCGATCTAGTCGGGTCCGCCGCCGCCACCGGCCTGCGGGAGCGGGATGCGGACCACACGGTCGTCGTTGGGGCCGGGTTGGCCGTCGGTCTTGTTCACCGTGCCGACCCAGAAGCTGCCGTCGGGGCCGAGGGTGGCGCCGCCGAGACGGCCGTACTTGTCCTGGGACAGCAGGCTGGGGGCGGTGGTGACCATATGGGTGTTGGGGTCGACGGTGGCAAGGGCGAGCGCCTTGCCGTCGGTGAGGGCGACTCCGACGCCGTCCACCGCGGCCGCGCAGCCCGCGACGCCGGGGCGGTCGGGCCAGGTCCAGCCGCTTGCGACCACGCCCTGCGGATCGAGGCGCTGCAAGCGGTCCTCGAGCGGGGTGCGGTCGGTGAACCACAGGCTGTCCTTGCCGTCGAAGCACAGGTCGCCCGCGACGCCGATCCCGGACACGGCGACCTCCGGGGCCGCACCGGGGGCGGGGGAGTTGACCCGCAGCAGTTTGCCCGCGAGCGAGGTCGGGGTCGAGGCGAGGCCGGGATTTCCAGCGTCACCGGTCAGCACCATGAGCTGATTCGGGCCGGTCCACTCCAGTGCGCCGTGATTTCCGGTGGCGCCCTTGGGGATTCCGGTGACGATGGCCTTGGGCGAACCGCCCTCGGCGATGCGCACCACCCGGTTGTCGGCGCCGGTGGTGATGTATGCGTAGAGCAGTCCGTCCTCGGCGAAGGTGGGCGAGAGCGCGATATCGCTGAGTCCGCCGTCGGCCGACCCGTCCACGTCGACCTTCGCGACCTCGACCGGCGGGGTGTCGGGATCGACCACCTTGAGGATGCGCCCGGTGCGCCGTTCGGCGACCAGCGCGCCGTCGCCGACGGTGATGATCCCGCCGGTGGTGTCCAGGCAGGTCGCCACCACGGCCGGATCGGGATCGATACACGGCCCGCTGGGGCGGGTGGTCGACGGCGGCGTGGTCGAGGGCCGTTTCGGCTGGGCCGGATTGAAGGTCGGCTCCGGCGTGAACGGACTCGCCGCCGAATCGTCGAACCGGGCGCATCCGGCCACCAGCATCGAGCCGAGCGCCAGACACATCGCGACGCGACCCACGACAACCACACTCATAGCTCAGACGTTACGGAAATACCGCGGCCCGCGCCGCTCCCGGGTGGGGTGTCGGGGTGTCCGCTCGGATCGGCGCCTGCGATTGACACGCCGCGGCGTTTGGGCTGTCGGACCCGACGCCGCGACATAGGGTATGCCCGTGAGTGACAAGCCGAAGGACACATCGGGGCCCGACGCGCCGTCGCCGGGCGAGCAGGAGGCGGCTTCGACAGGCCACGGCGCCCGAAGCCCGTACGACTCGCCGACCGGGGAGCTACCGCGACTCGACCTGGCGAAGGAGCCGGGCAAGGGCGCCGACGTGCCGCGCACCGAGGAGGAACTCGGCCTCGAACCCGACGTGCCGACGGTCGCCGAACACACCGCCGCGACGGGCGGCACGGGCGCGGCAGGCGCGGGTGCGGCGGGAGCGGGTGCGGCCGGTGCGGCCGATGACACCGCCACCGCCCCGTACTCCTACGCCAGCATTCCGCCCGCGGCCGGTCCGCCCGGCGGGCCATCGCGCACCGTGCGCCGCCGCGCTGTCGAAACGCGGCGCGGCACCCTCGATCTCGGTCTGTTCCTGCTTCGGCTCATGATCGGCGGCACCTTCGTCTACCACGGTTTGCAGAAGGCCACCGGCTGGTTCAACGGTGCGGGATTCGACGGCACCCGCGACATGATGATCGAGGGCGGCTGGGACCATGCCACCCTGTCTGCGGTCCTGGTGACCGTCGGCGAACTCGGCGGCGGCGCACTGCTGGTGCTCGGTCTGGCGACGCCGATGGCCGCGGGCGCGGTGCTCGCGGTCATCCTGGACGCGTGGATGTGGAAGCAGGGCATGGTGCCCGGCTTCCAGTACCGCGCGAGTCTGCCCAGCGGAGTCGAATTCGAGAGCGTGCTCGCGGGCGCGGCGACGGTCATCATCCTCACCGGCCCGGGACGCTGGTCGCTTGATCGCAATCGCGGCTGGGCGGTGCGCCCGAGCTATGGGTCGTTCGTCGTACTTTTGCTCGCCATCGCCGCCGCCGTCGGCACCTACTGGTATCTGCACGGCGGGAATCCGCTCACCGGCATCGGTCCCTTCGACTAGTGTCCCCCCGTCATCAGTTCGTTGAATAAACAGGTTGTCGGCTCGCTTGGTGGCGGGCAGGGGCGGTCGGGTGCCGAGGTGGTGTTGACCGACGAGGAGCGGCAGACGCTCGAGCGATGGGCGCGGCGGGCCAAGTCGTCGCAGGCTCTGGCGCAGCGATGTCGAATCGTATTGGGTTGCGCGGCAGGAAATCCAACAGCGAAGTAGCGTCGGAGTCGGGGATATGGCCGCAGACGGTGGGTAAGTGGCGCAACCGGTTCGTGGCACGCAGGCCGGAAGGGTTGGTCGACGAGCCGCGGCCGGGTGCGCCACGCAAGATCACCGGGACACCGGCGCGGCTGTGAACGGCTGTGGACGCGGGAATCTCCCGGCTCCAAGCGGATTCGGCGGATGCTCGAATCAGCCCCGGCGGCGGGTCTGAGCCTTGAATCGCCAGGCCGGTAGGGTGTGCATCGTGACGATACGCGCGAAGATCTGCGGGATCCGGTCCGAGTCGGACTTGCGCATCGCGGTGGATTCAGGGGCCGACGCGATCGGACTCATCAGCGGAGTGACGCATTTCAGCGAGGATGCGCTGGGACCCGATCGAGCGGCGGAACTGTCCATGCGTACACCTCCTTTTGTGACAAGGGTGCTCGTTACGCACCTCGAGGACGCTTCCGAGATCATCGACCTCGCTGATCACATCGGGGTGGACGCTATCCAGGTGCACGGATTGGTGACCGCAGAGACGACACGTGAGGTTCGTACCAGGGCGCGCGGGCGGAAAGTGCTGCGGGCAGTGCACGTGACCGGACCAGATGCGGTCGATGTCGCTGTGCGTGCCGCGTCGGATTGTGATGCTGTCTTGCTGGATTCGCGAACCATTGACCGTCTCGGCGGAACCGGCAAGACCCATGATTGGTCGATCAGCGCACAGATCGTGGGCGCGTTGAAAGAGTCGGACTGCCGTGTGATCCTCGCGGGAGGCCTCAACTCCGCCAATGCGGCCGAAGCGATCGCTGCGGTTGCACCGCATGGTATC
The DNA here is from genome assembly GCF_001310275.1 of Nocardia arizonensis. Taxonomy (GTDB): domain Bacteria; phylum Actinomycetota; class Actinomycetes; order Mycobacteriales; family Mycobacteriaceae; genus Nocardia; species Nocardia arizonensis. Next base: position 18,390 of record NZ_LGYZ01000082.1, on the reverse strand, counting down.
GACGTCAACAGTGGGGTCGAGACCCCCAATGGAGACAAGGACGCACTCGCGTGCGCGGCTTTCGTAGCTGCCGCGCATCAGGCGTCGAGCCGGAGCGGAGCTGAACAGCCACGGCCGTGAGCACCAAACCCCCGGCCAACAGGGTGGTGGGTGTGATTCGTGTGCTGGTCAGCAGCGCCCCGACGACGGAGGCGGCGACGGCCTCGTTCAACCCGATGATTCCAGCGGTCGTCGCATCCAGCGTTTTCAGTGCCCACCAGTAGAGAGCAAATCCGGGGCCCAGAGCAAACGCGCCTACTGCGATCAAGTGGATAGTCGCAGAATATGAAGGCGGCTTGGAGACCATCATGGGCAGACAGAACCCCGCCGCGATCAGAAGCTGCAGGCCGGCCGAGGCCATGGTCGGTCGGCCCGCTGCATGCCTGGCCACGAGGGTGACCAGTCCGGCTACGCACGCGGCGCTGGCCACCGCCAAGGCACACCCCGCTCCGATCGCGGCGGCGTCGCCGAGGTCGGATTGTTCGGCGGTCACCAGCAGGATCGCGGTGGACACCAACACCAATTCAATGACAGTCGAGATGTTGAAGCCACGCCGCCCGGTAAGGACCTCGGCCACGATGATGAGCATCGGCGCAGTGAGGTGCAAAGCCACCACCACCGGGAGCGGCCCAAGGCGCAACGCCGCGACATACAGCATAAGGTTCGTCATTTCGAGTATGCCGAGACCGAGATAGAGCCACCTGTCGGCGGCGAGCGTCCGCCACGGGTGATCGCCACGCAAGACGCATACCGCGAGGATCACGAGCGCGCCCCCGGCCGCGACCGGAGCAGCCGCCCCCAGGCTCGGTGCGGAGATCGCGGACATCAAGGCGCTCGAGACACCCCAGAGCGAGGTCGCCGCGACCAAGAGGATGACTGCCCGTCCAGTGCTTGTCACGACAGGAGAAAGGTGACCACCGGAAGCACGACCGCGGTGTAGGCGGCGAACACTGCTGCCGCGATACGTCCGTTCGGGACGGTCGGCAATCGGGTCGAGACGCTGGCGAACGTGCCGGTTGCTATGAAGAGGACGCCCCACACGACCAGTGCGCGGCTGCCGATCTTCCCCAGGTCGTCGGCGAAGCGCACTGCGAGCAGAGCGATCGTCAAACCGGCAGGTCCACCCACTGCCAACAGCGCCGCACCGGCGTGGCTGTTCATCACCATAGGGCGACCTCGGGCGGACAACAGCTGTTGCGCGTCCGCGTGGTGGACGCCATCGGCGCGGCAGACCAGGTCGAAGACCTTTGCTGGATTGATGCTCTCGTTCAGCAGTCCCCGGATGCTCGCCATGGTCTCGAGCGCCTGAGTGGTGGCGTATGAAGTGACGAAACCGGAAGCCGAGGTTCTGAAGCCTCCTCTGTGCGCGTGGCGCTGAGCGGTCTCCTGCAGATCCAGCAGTTCCGCCAGAGCCTGTCGTACTGCGGGATCGAAGAGCGTTCGCTGGTCCGCGGCCACGACCGCTCCGACGGCGAGATGCAAGGTCAGATGACGCCAGGTGTCGGAGACATCGCCGCGTCGAAACGCCTCCTCCTCGATGCGGGCCTCTTGGCGCCGTAGGCCGTCGAGAAGTCGACCGACCACAAGGTTCCGGGCGCGTTCCAGCCTTTTTCCGCCGAGTGCGGCGATCTCGGGACGTGCGAGTGTTGCAGCCACATGCGCACAGGCGTACAGCGGCTCGATGCGGGGGTCCTGGTCGATCGTGGCCGACACCAGAAAGCCGGTCGCTTTCACAATCGATTGCGCGGCGTTCTCTTCGGTAAGTGCCGGGCTGATGAGAGCCTGTATGGCGGTTGCGGTCGCGGTAATGGATATCGGGCCTGCCTGGCTGGACATACGCCAGCCACCGGTAGCCTGATCTTGTTCCGAGATCAGTGCCTGCCGACACGCGATGGCATCGGGGTCTGCCTGATCGGCCCCAAGGCAGTGCAAAGCGCGTAGTTTCCAGGCTAGGTCGATGGGCGCTTGGAACGGCCAATCATGGCCTTCATAGCGATGCACCACCGCTTGTCGGACCAACATGGAAACCTCGTCCGAGCGGGGAATCTCGTACCCGAGAGCCGCCAGCGCGCACACCACCTCGGCTGTATTCTGCGGATTCGGTGGTACATCGGGCACCCATCCCCAGCCCGCACCGCCGTGCCCGTCGCTGAGCTGGTTGCGATTCATCCATCTGAGCGCGTCGTCGATTCGTTCGTCGAGACTCGACATATCCCCTCCGTGCGCCGCCCCTTGCCGTGATGCTCTGTCGGACAAAGGATTTTGCCAACCATACCAGCGGTCGCGGGCTCGACGAGATGGTCGCGCGCGCCGAGACGAGGCACGCCCCGGTGTTCGCACCGGGGCGTGCTCGTCGTCGTCAGCCGGTCACGGCACGCGCCGGACCGCGCCCTTGTCGGCTGAGGTCGCGAGCGCCGCGTAGGCGCGCAGCGCCGTGGTGACCGGACGGTCGCGGTCGACCGGCTGCCAAGGACGTTCGGAGGCTTCCATTTTCGCGCGTCGCTCGGCCAGCACCGCGTCGTCGACGACGAGCTCGAGCGTGCGGGTCGCGACGTCGATGCGGATACGGTCGCCGTCGTGGACGAGGCCGATCACGCCGCCGCTGGCCGCCTCGGGGGAGATGTGGCCGATGGACAGACCCGAGGTGCCGCCGGAGAAGCGACCGTCGGTGATGAGCGCGCACTGCTTGCCGAGGCCCGCGCCCTTGAGGAAGGCCGTAGGGTGCAGCATCTCCTGCATGCCGGGACCGCCCGCCGGCCCCTCGTAGCGAACGACGATCACGTCACCGGGCTCGATCTTCTTCCCGAGAATGGCCGACACGGCCTCCTCCTGGGATTCGACCACGACGGCGGGCCCTTCGAAGGAGAACAGCTCCTCATCGATGCCCGCCGTCTTGAGGATGGCGCCGTCGGGGGCGATATTGCCGCGCAGCACGACCAGTCCGCCCTCGACGGTGTAGGCGTGCTCGACGTCGCGGACGCAACCCGATGCCGCGTCGGTGTCCAGCGAGGACCAGCGGTTCTCGGTGGAGAACGGTTCGGTGGTGCGCACCCCGCCCGGCGCGGCGTGGAACAGCTCGATCGCCTCGTCGGATGCCTTGCCCGAGCGGATGTCCCAGGTGTCGAGCCATTCGTCGAAGCTCGCGGTGTGCACGGTGGTGACGTCGCCGTCGAGCAGTCCGGCGCGGCGCAGTTCGCCGAGGATGGCCGGAATACCGCCCGCGCGGTGCACATCCTCCATGTGGTAGTCGGAGTTCGGCGACACCTTGGACAGGCACGGCACCCGGCGGCTGATCTCGTCGATGGTGCCGAGATCGAAATCGATCTCGCCCTCCTGTGCCGCGGCGAGGGTGTGCAGCACCGTATTGGTGGAGCCGCCCATCGCCACGTCCAGCGCCATGGCATTGCGGAAGGCCCGTTCGTTCGCGACATTGCGGGGCAGCACCGAGGCGTCGTCCTCGCGGTACCAGCGGTTGGCGATATCGACCACGATCGTGCCCGCGCGCTCGAACAGGGCGCGGCGCGCGGCGTGGGTCGCCAGCGTCGAACCGTTGCCGGGCAGCGCGAGTCCGAGCGCCTCGGTGAGGCAGTTCATCGAATTCGCGGTGAACATGCCCGAGCAGGATCCGCAGGTGGGGCAGGCGCTGCGCTCGACCTCGCCCAGACCGTCCTCGGACACCGCCTGATTCGCGCTGGCCGCGATCGCGGTGATGAGATCGGTGGGTGCCTGGGCGACGCCGCCGACCACGACCGCCTTGCCCGCCTCCATCGGACCGCCGGAGACGAAGACGGTCGGAATGTCGAGGCGCATGGCGGCATTCAGCATGCCGGGGGTGATCTTGTCGCAATTGGAGATGCACACAAGCGCGTCGGCGGTGTGCGCGTTGACCATGTATTCCACCGAGTCGGCGATGATCTCGCGCGAGGGCAGCGAGTAGAGCATGCCGCCGTGGCCCATGGCGATGCCGTCGTCCACGGCGATGGTGTGGAATTCGCGCGGGACACCGCCCGCGGCGCGCACCGATTCCGCGACGATCTCGCCGACGTCCTTGAGGTGCACGTGGCCCGGCACGAACTGGGTGTAGGAGTTCGCGATGGCGACGATCGGCTTGCCGAAATCGGAGTCGGTCATACCCGTGGCACGCCACAGCGCGCGGGCGCCCGCGGCATTGCGGCCGATGGTGGTGGTGCGTGAACGAAGCGGTGGCATGGGTCCTCGATGGGGTCGCTGGGCTGATGTGCGACTGCGCGGAGTTGCCTCGGCGGCCACCCAACGGTACTCCCGGTGTCCGCGGCCCCCGTCGGGGGTGATGCGGCCGTAGGGCGGCGCTCGGTCGGGCGGGACTTCGGCCGTGCGGGACTCGGTGACGGTGGGTGGTCGTCCGCGATCGGTGTCGCCGCGAGGGTGTCGTCGGCGCGGGCGGCCTGCTCGGGCCGTGTCGCCCGAACCGTCTCGGCGGCGCGCGCATCGGAGTGTGTCACCGGGATTCGCGCACCTGTCCGCGGAGTCGTGTCGACTCTATCCGCGCCCGGCCCGTGGGAGGACGCGATCACGGGGCGTGCCGGTGATCAGTCCCGCCGCTGCTCTTCGTCGGTCTCCTCGGCGGCCCGACGAGCGCGGTCCTCGGCCTGCTCGGCGGCGGCGAACGGGTCCGGGATACGGCCGTGGGATGCGGTGATCAGATCGCGCAGTCGGTCGTAGCTCACCGCGGGCAGGGTGAGTTCCGAATCGTCGTCGAGGTGTACCCGCACGAAGCCGCGCTTGGGGATGCGCAAGCCCTTGACCCGCTCCCAGTCCACGTGGCGTGAGCCGAAGACGGTCCGCAGGTCGAGTCCGTTCGCCGAGACGGTGGTCTGCGTGCGCAGCACCCATACGGCTACCCCCAGCGGAAGCACCGGCAGCCCCCACAGGAAGGCGGGCGCTCCTACGAAGAAGAAGAAGACCCCGAGCAGCAGCACGAGCACCCCGAGCAAGGCCAGGCGCGGTACGCGGATGACCTTGGCGGCAGGCGCGGGCCGCTCGGCGGCCGTCGAGCTACCCGTATCCGATCCCTCGGGCGGGGTGTGGGACGATTTAGCCGGTGGCACGGACTGATGCGGTGATGACACACAACCATCCTCGCATCCTGGTGAATGGACACAAGCAACCGCCTGTCCCACATAATGGGACGCACGCAGTCATCTGTTTGACTCTTCGGTTCACTCCCGCTTAACGTCGTGCGCGTGAATCGAAACGAGTTGCTCGTACTCGGCCGGCGCGTCCAGCGTTGAGCCTGACTACCTGAGTCGAATACGTCAGCTCGCGTTGCGACGCGCCACCCTCGATCAGCCATGCGCTGACGGGGGCTTTTTTGTGTTCGGGCGAATGTCCGCACGGGTGCGTCGCATAGGTTCCACCCGTAGCGCCCAGAACAAGCCGCATCAACAGTGTTGTCCGGGGTCTAGTACGAACAGTTAGGAACGAAGACGGTGAGTGCACCAACCGCACGGCCCGGCCCATCGGCCCGCAGGCCCGCGCCTTCGGCGAATCAGCAGGCAGCCCCTGCGAATGCGACGACGGCTACCCGCCGCCAGGTACCGCCCGAGCGGGTCACCGGCGCGCAGTCGGTAGTCCGTTCGCTCGAGGAGCTCGGCGTCGACACGGTCTTCGGCATTCCTGGCGGCGCGATCCTTCCGGTCTACGATCCGCTCTTCGACTCGACCCGGGTGCGCCACGTGCTGGTGCGCCACGAACAGGGCGCGGGTCACGCCGCCACCGGATACGCCCAGGCCACCGGGAAGGTCGGCGTGTGCATGGCGACATCGGGTCCCGGCGCCACCAACCTCGTCACCCCGATCGCCGACGCCCAGATGGACTCGGTGCCGATCGTGGCGATCACCGGGCAGGTCGGTCGCAGCCTGATCGGCACCGACGCCTTCCAGGAGGCCGACATCTCCGGCATCACCATGCCGGTGACCAAGCACAACTTCCTCATCACCGAGGGCGTCGACATCCCGCGCATCATGGCCGAGGCGTTCTACCTGGCCGCCTCGGGACGTCCCGGCGCGGTGCTGGTCGATATACCCAAGGACGTGCTCCAGGGGCAGACCACCTTCAGCTGGCCGCCGGAGATGCGTCTGCCCGGCTACCGTCCGGTGACCAAACCGCACGGCAAGCAGGTGCGCGAGGCGGGCCGCATGATCGCCGAGTCCAAGCAGCCGGTGCTCTACGTCGGCGGCGGCGTCATCAAGGCCGACGCCTCGGCCGAACTGCGGGAACTGGCCGAGCTGACCGGCATCCCGGTGGTCACCACGCTCATGGCGCGCGGCGCCTTCCCCGACAGCCACCACCTCAACATGGGCATGCCGGGCATGCACGGCACCGTCGGCGCGGTCGCGGCATTGCAGAAGGCGGATCTGCTCATCACCCTCGGCGCCCGCTTCGACGACCGCGTGACCGGTCAACTGGATTCCTTCGCTCCCGACGCCAAGGTCATCCACGCCGATATCGATCCCGCCGAGATCGGCAAGAACCGCCACGCGGACGTGCCGATCGTGGGCGACTGCCGCGAAGTCATCATCGAGCTGATCGAGACCCTCAAATCGGATCCGGCCGGATCGCCGAAGCTGGACCTGACCGCCTGGTGGCAGTACCTCGGCGGCATCCGCGACAGCTACCCGCTTGGCTGGACCGCCCCGAGCGACGGCTCGCTGTCGCCGGAGTACGTCATCGAGGCGCTGGGCAGACTCGCCGGACCCGACGCGATCTACTGCGCGGGCGTCGGCCAGCACCAGATGTGGGCCGCGCAGTTCATCAAGTACGAGAAGCCGCGCACCTGGCTCAATTCCGGCGGTCTCGGCACCATGGGCTACGCCGTACCGGCCGCGATGGGCGCCAAGATGGGCGCGCCGGAGCGGGAAGTGTGGGCGGTCGACGGCGACGGCTGCTTCCAGATGACCAACCAGGAACTGGCCACCTGCGCGGTGGAGGGCGTGCCGATCAAGGTCGCGCTGATCAACAACGGCAATCTCGGCATGGTCCGCCAGTGGCAGACCCTGTTCTACGAGCAGCGCTATTCCAACACCGATCTCGGCACGCACACCCTTCGCATCCCCGATTTCGTGAAACTGGCCGAGGCGCTGGGCTGCTACGGCATCCGCGTGGAGAAGGAGCAGGAAGTCGAGGCCGCGATCCGCGAGGCGCAGTCCATCAACGACCGCCCCGTGGTGATCGACTTCATCGTCGGCAAGGACGCACAGGTGTGGCCGATGGTCGCCGCGGGCACCAGCAACGACGAGATCATGGCCGCGCGCGGCATCCGTCCGCTGTTCGATGACGACGAGCAGGCCGCCGAGCCCGCCGTCATCCACGAGGCGCTCGGACAGAACAGGGATCATGCCGCCGATCGGGCAGGCGCCGAACAGAACCGGGGGAACGAATGAGCACCACCCACACGCTGAGCGTTCTCGTCGAGGACAAGCCGGGCGTGCTGGCGCGGGTCGCGAGCCTGTTCTCGCGGCGTGGCTTCAATATCGAATCGCTGGCAGTCGGCGGCACCGAACTGCCGGAAATCTCGCGGATGACCATCGTGGTCACCGTGGAGGACCTGCCTTTGGAGCAGGTCACCAAACAGCTCAACAAGCTGGTGAACGTCATCAAGATCGTGGAGCAGGACGCCGACGCCTCGGTGGCCCGCGAGCTGATCCTGGTGAAGGTGCGCGCCGACGCGAGCGTGCGCACCCAGGTGATCGAGGCCGTGACCCTGTTCCGGGCCAAGGTCATCGACGTGTCACCGGACGCGCTCACCGTCGAGGCCACCGGCACCCGGTCCAAGCTCGACGCGCTGCTGCGCATGCTCGAACCGTACGGAATCCGTGAGATCGTCCAGTCGGGCGTCGTCGCGGTGGGACGCGGACCGAAGTCCATCACCGCGACCCGATAAGGGCCACGGCACAACACAACCCAACAAACAATCACCGGACCCGAGTCCGGTGTTCCCCGCCGCCGGCGGGGATGATCCCCCGGAAGGAACCACTGTGGCAGTCGAGATGTTCTACGACGACGACGCCGATCTGTCGATCATCCAGGGCCGCAAGGTCGCCGTCATCGGTTACGGCAGCCAGGGCCACGCGCATTCGCTGAGCCTGCGCGACTCGGGTGTCGAGGTACGCGTCGGTCTGGCCGAGGGGTCGAAGTCGCGTCCGAAGGCCGAGGAGGCGGGCCTGACCGTCGGCACCCCGGCCGAGGTGTCGGAGTGGGCCGACGTGATCATGGTGCTGGCGCCCGACACCGCGCAGGCGTCCATCTTCACCAATGACATCGAGCCGAATCTGAAGGACGGCGACGCGCTGTTCTTCGGCCACGGTCTGAACATCCACTTCGGACTGATCAAGCCCCCGGCCAATGTCACCATCGGCATGGTCGCCCCGAAGGGCCCGGGTCACCTGGTGCGTCGTCAGTTCGTCGACGGCAAGGGCGTCCCGGCCCTGATCGCCGTCGACCAAGACCCGAAGGGCGAGGGTCAGGCGCTGGCGCTGTCCTACGCCAAGGGGATCGGCGGCACCCGCGCGGGCGTCATCAAGACCACCTTCAAGGAGGAGACCGAGACCGACCTGTTCGGTGAGCAGGCCGTATTGTGCGGTGGCACCGAGGAACTGGTCAAGACCGGTTTCGAGGTCATGGTCGAGGCCGGTTACGCCCCGGAGATGGCCTACTTCGAGGTGCTGCACGAGCTGAAGCTGATCGTCGACCTCATGTACGAGGGCGGCATCGCGCGCATGAACTACTCGGTGTCCGACACCGCGGAGTTCGGTGGCTACCTGTCGGGTCCGCGCGTCATCGACGCCGACACCAAGAAGCGCATGCAGGACATCCTCAAGGACATCCAGGACGGCAGCTTCGTCAAGCGGCTGGTCGCCAATGTCGAGGGCGGCAACAAGGAGCTCGAGGCGCTGCGCAAGCAGAACGCCGAGCACCCCATCGAGGTCACCGGCGCTAAGCTGCGCGCCCTGATGAGCTGGGTGGATCGCCCGATCACCGAAACCGCCTGACTCGCGGTGTGATTACCGATGGCCCGCCCGAACTCGGAGCGGGCCATCGGCGTTCGCCGGACGGCTAGCTGCTGCCGAACAGGCCGTGCGGGAGGTGGAAGTGCCACGGATTGTGCCACGGGCCGTGGCGGTCCCATGGATCGCGGTCGTGGCGCACCCTGCCGCCGCAGGTCCGACCGCTGTCCGCGAACCCGGGCGGTTATGATCTTCGACCATGTCGTCGGATGCGGGGGCGGCGCCGTCGGCCCGGATGATCGATCTGTTCGCGGGCCCGGGCGGCCTCGATGTCGCCGCGCGGTGGCTCGGCATCCCGGTCACCGGCGTCGAATGGGACGACAATGCCGTCGCGACCCGCGACGCCGCCGACCTGTCGACCATCCGCGCGGATGTGCGCGATCTCGGCCCGGAACTGTTCCCGGAGGCCACCGTGCTCGCGGGCGGCCCGCCATGTCAGACGTTCTCGGTGGCCGGATCGGGTGTCGGGCGCCAGGCATTGGACGAGGTGCTGCGATTCGTCGAGCGCATGGGCGCGGGCGATCGATCCGTGCGGGTCGAGTTGAAGAAGTTGCGTGACGAGCGCACCGGACTCGTGCTCGAACCGCTGCGTTGGGCACTGGACGCCATGGATGTGCACGGCAGGCCCTACGAGGTGATCGTGCTCGAACAAGTGCCCGCCGTACTCCCGGTGTGGCAGCGCGTGGGCGCGGTGCTGGCCGCGCGCGGCTACCGCTTCCACGCCGATATCCTGCGCACCGAACAGTTCGGCGTCCCGCAGACCCGCAGGCGCGCGATCCTCATCGCCCACCTGCGTCGGCAGCCGCGACTGCCCCGGGCCACCCACCGGAGCTTCCGGCCGGGCGCGGCGGTCGCGGCGCGCGACACCGATCTGGCGGATTGGCGACCGCAGGGACCGCTGCTCGCTCCGGGCCGGGAATTCGTCGTCGTCTCCAACTACGGCACCGGCGGCGATCCCAAGGCGCGCGGCCGTCGCCGCCACGACGAACCCGCCTACACGGTCACCGGCAAGGTCTCCCGCAACCGCATGGTGACCGCGCGGGGCGACTACATCCGCCACCTCGACATCCGAGACGCGGGACGGCTCCAGACCTTCCCGCCCGACTATCCGTGGTCGGGCAGCGATATCGCCCAGCAGATCGGCAATGCCATCCCGCCCCGGCTCGCGGTCCAGGTACTGGCGCGCGCCGTCTTCGACCGCGATCCCGATCCGCACGCCCTCGACGCCGTGGTATCGGGCAAGTGGGACACCTACCGCGAGGGATGTCGGGACGCGCTACTCGGACCGGGGGCGCGACTGTCCGACCCTCTCGCAGGCGACCCGCAATTCGCCGAGCACTGGTCGGCCACACCGTAGTGGCTTCCGCCCGTTGCGAACGCCCGTGGTGATCGGGACATTCGGCGTCGATCCGCCGTGCCTGTCACGCCTGCGGCGCCACCTCCGCGACCAGGACCGGCCGTCGCTCCCGCCGCGATGTCTCGCATGCCTCGGCGACACGGAACGCCTCGAGCGCGGCGTCGGGCGTACACGGATTGGCCATGGCATCGGTGGCGACCGCCACGAAGGCGATCAGTTCCTCCACGTAGGCGCGATGGAAGCGGTCGAGGAAGGTCGGATACGGGGGCAAGGCGGGTCCGTCGCGGCCGGGTTCGGCGGAGTGCAGCGGGGTGCGCTCGTCCAGGCCGACGACGATATTCGACCGCGCGCCGAGCACTTCGAGGCGGACGTCGTAGCCCGCGCCGTTGTGGCGGGTCAGCGACACCGTGACCAGGGTGTCGTCGTCGAGGGTCAGGATCACCGCGGCGCTGTCGACATCGTCGCAGGCCGCGAACATCGGATCACCGCCGCGGCCACGGGCGTACACCTCGACGATCGCGCGGCCGGTGACCCAGCCGACGATATCGAAATCGTGGACGCCGCAGTCGCGGAAGAGTCCGCCCGAGCGGGTGAGATAGTCCGCGGGCGGCGGGGCCGGGTCCAGCGTGGTGGCGCGCAGGGCGTGCAGCCGACCGAGTTCGCCGGAGTCGACGGCGGCGCGCGCGGCCCGGTAGCCCTCGTCGAATCGGCGCTGGAATCCGACCTGCACCGGCACGGTCGATGCCCGCAGTCTGTTCACCACGGCCAGCGTGCCCGCCAGATCGGCCGCCAGCGGCTTCTCGCAGAACACCGGAATTCCACGCTCGACGGCGCGCAGGACCAGATCGGGATGGGTATCGGTGGGGGTGGCGACGACGACGCCGGTCGGTTCGGCCGCGAGTAGGGCGTCGAAATCCGCGACCGCCTCCGCGCCGAGTTCGGCGGCGACGGATTCGGCGCGATCGGGGTCGGCATCGGTCAGCAGCAGCCGGTCGACCTGTGGCAGGCACGCCAGCGTCGCGGCGTGCGTGGCGCCTATGCGGCCGGTGCCCGCCACGGCGAGAGTGACCGTTCGAGCCGATGTCATCGAATGAGCCTCCTGCGGATTCGATTGTCCGGCGCGCGAATTCGCGAAGGACGTGGGTCGCGCCATCCCGCCTCCGCTCTCGGCCCGGTGACCTTCGCCGTGACGGAGGTTACAAGTTCGGCGAGTACGGATCAACAGAGGCGCCGATCGGTCGAAACACCCATTCGAAATCCGGCGCGCGACCAAGCATGAACGATGTTTCCGCAGGTAGACGGGGGTGAACCGCCGATGGTGCGACCCTTGACACCCGATGGCCCCCGTTACATAGTTGGAGCGCTCCGATACGGGCGCACCGTCACCTCGAAGGCCGGAGAGACCGATGAGCGAAGCCCTCCACCCGCCGCCGCGCATCGCCGCGGCGCCGATCTCGTGGGGGGTGTGCGAGGTGCCGGGCTGGGGCGCCGTGCTCGACGCGCCGACCGTGCTCGCGGAGATGGCCGCACTCGGGATCACCGCCACCGAATTCGGTCCGCCCGGGTATCTGCCGCACGATCCCGGCGAGATCCGCGCACTGCTCGGCCGCTACGGCATCAGGGGTATCGGCGGCTTCCTCGCCCATGCCCTGCACACCGACCCCGCCGCCGCCGTCGAGACCGCCCGGATCACCATCGACCGTTACGCCGCCGCGGGCGCGGAGGTCCTGGTACTCGCCGCCGCCACCGGGGCCGAGGGCTACGACGCGCGCGCGGCGCTGTCGGAATCCGAATGGCGGACCCTGCTCGCCACCGCCGCCACCATCGCCGAGCTCGCCGCCGACCGCGGACTGCGCACGGTGATGCATCCGCATGTGGGCACCCATATCGAAACCGAAAGTCAGATCGAGCGATTCCTCGCCGACTCCCCGATGGAACTGTGCCTGGACACCGGCCACATCCTCGTGGGTGGCGGCGATCCGGTGCGCTCGGTCCGCCGCTACGCCGACCGCGTCGGCCACGTCCACCTCAAGGACGTCCGCGCCGCGGTGCTCGCGGAGGTCGGCGCGGGCACGATCACCTACACCGAGGCCGTGCGCCGGGGACTGTACGCGCCTCTCGGCGCGGGCGACATCGATATCGCCGCACTGCTGACGGCGCTGCGCGATAGCGGATACGGCGGCTGGTACGTCGTCGAGCAGGACACCGCGTTGCGCCCCGGCGAGTCCGCCCGCGAACCCAGCCGTGCCGCGGCCCGCAGCCTCGAACATCTCGCGCGCCTGCTCGTCGCGACCCGCAGCTGGGTCCAAGCATGAACGACCAGCCGGAGGTGCTGACCGTCGGACGCGTCGGGGTCGATCTGTATCCGCAGCAGAGCGGCGTACCGCTGGCCGAGGTCGCGAGTTTCGCGAAGTCGCTCGGCGGCACCGCCACCAATGTCGCGGTGGCCGCGGCGCGGCTCGGCAGGCGCAGCGCGGTACTGACCAAGGTCGGCCCCGACGGATTCGGCGACTACGTGCGCACGGCGCTCGAGACCTTCGGCGTCGCGGCGCGTTACGTCGGCACCGCGCCGAATCTACTGACCCCCGTGGTCTTCTGCGAGCTCACTCCGCCCACCGATCCGCCGCTGCTGTTCTATCGCGCCCCCATCGCCCCGGATCTCACGCTCACCGCCGCGGACGTGCCATGGGATGTCGTGGATTCGGTTCCGCTGCTGTGGGTCACCGGCACCGGCGTGAGCGTCGAACCCGCGCGCGAGACCCAGCGCGCGATCCTGCGCCGCCGTGGCCGCCGCGATCACACCGTCCTCGATCTGGACTACCGGCCCATGTTCTGGTCGGCGGAGTCGACCGCACGCGCGCGGATCGCCGAGCTGATCGAGTGGGTGAGCGTGGTGGTGGGCAATCGCGAGGAGATGCGCGTGGTCGTCGGCACCGCCGACCCGGAGGCGGCCGCGGACCGGCTGCTGGCCGCGGGTGTGCGCCTCGCGGTGGTCAAATGCGGGGCCGACGGTGTCCTGATCGCCACCGCCGAGGAACGGTGCACGGTGCCCGCGCACCCGGTCGAGGTCGTGTGCGGGCTCGGAGCGGGCGACGGATTCGGCGGCGCGCTGGTGCACGGACTGCTCGCGGGCTGGCCGCCCCGGCGGCTGGCCGCCTACGCCAATGCCGCGGGCGCGCTGGTGGCCGGGCGGCTGGCCTGCGCCGACGCCATGCCGACCCGTGAGCAGATCGAACGGTTGCTCGCCGTCGATCCCGCGACCATGCGCCCGGAGATCCGGGAGCGGGCCCGATGAACCCGCACCGGCGCGCGGGCTCGCTGCGGGTTGGCGCGGATCCGGTCGTGCTGACCGCGCCGGAGGCCGGGTGGTCCTATGCGGGACTGCGGGTGCTCGACACCCCCGCGGGCGGCTCGCGCACCGTGCGCACCGGCGAGTACGAGGCGTTCGTGCTGCCGTTGGCCGGATCGGGCACGGTCGAGGTCGACGGCGAGCGCTTCGCGTTGCGCGGCCGGGATTCGGTTTTCACCAGGGTCAGCGATTTCGCGTACGTGCCGCGCGATGCCGAGGTCACCGTGTCCAGCGCGCGCGGACTGCTCGCCGCACTGCCCATGGCGCGCTGCGAGCGCAGGCTCGCGCCGAGGTACGGTCCGGCCGAGGAGGTTCCGGTGGAGGTGCGCGGCGCGGGGCAGGCCACCCGCCAGGTCACCAATTTCGGCGTGCCCGGTGTCTGGGAGCACGCCGACCGGCTCATCGCCTGCGAACTCCTCACTCCCGACGGCAACTGGTCCTCGTATCCGCCGCACAAACACGACGAGCTGAGCGCCTGCGAGGTCGTCAACGAGGAGATCTACTACTTCCGCATCGCGGGCGGCGACGCGATAACGCCATCGGACGAGGGTTTCGGTCTGCACCGGACCTACACCACCGACGGCACACTCGACGAGACCGTCACGGTGCGCGACGGCGACGTATTCCTCATCCCGCGCGGCTACCACGGTCCGTGCGTCGCCGCGCCCGGCTATTCGATGTACTACCTCAATGTGCTCGCCGGTCCGGGGGAGCGGTCCATGGCCTTCTGCGACGATCCGGCGCACGCGTGGGTGCGCGCGAGCTGGGACGGCCGCGCCAAGGATCCGCGGTGTCCGGTCACCGATCACCGGGGTCGGCGATGAACGCCGCGCACGAGGGGGGCGCGCCGTGCGGTTGACGACGGCGCAGGCCCTGGTCGCCTGGCTGATCGCCCAGCGCTCGGAAACCGTGGACGGGCGCGAGGTCGCGCTGTTCCCCGCCGTATTCGCCATCTTCGGCCACGGCAACGTCCTCGGACTCGGCACCGCACTGCACGAACGGCGCGCGGAACTGCCGGTCTGGCGCGGTCACACCGAACAGGGCATGGCGCTGGCCGCGGTCGGCTACGCCAAGGCCGTACACCGCAGGCAGGTCGGGGTGGTGACCTCCTCCATCGGACCCGGCGCGACGAATATGGCGACTGCCGCGGGTGTCGCGCACGCCAACCGGCTGCCCCTGCTGCTGCTCCCGGGCGACACCTTCGTCGGGCGCGCGCCCGATCCGGTGCTGCAACAGGTCGAGCACTTCGGCGACGCGACGGCCACCGCCAATGACGTGCTTCGCCCGGTGAGCCGCTATTTCGACCGGATCACCCGCCCGGAACAGCTCATGGCGACGCTGCCGCAGGTCGCCGCCGTGCTCACCGATCCGGCCGCGACCGGCCCGGTGACCCTCGCCCTGCCCCAGGACGTCCAGGTCGAGACCTTCGACTTCCCCGATGACCTATTCGCGCCGGTGCGTCATCTTGTTCCCCGCCCGCGCGCCGACACGGGCGAACTGGCCGCGGCCACGGCGATCCTGCGCGCTTCGCGTCGCCCGCTGCTGATCCTGGGCGGTGGCGTCCGGTATGCCGATGCCGGTGCCGTCGCGCTGGAATTCGCCGAACGGCACGATATGCCGGTCGCCGAGACCACCGCCGGTCGCACCCTGGTACCGCACGGACACCGGCTGTACGCGGGTCCGCTCGGAGTCACCGGTTCCGCGTCGGCGAACGAGCTGGCGGGCGCGGCCGACACCGTGCTCGCGGTCGGCACCCGCCTCCAGGATTTCACCACCGCGTCCTGGTCGGTCTTCGCTCCCGATGTCGCGATCGTGACCGTCAACACCGCCCGCTTCGACGCGGTGAAGCACGGCGCGACGGCCGTGGTGGGCGACGCCGCGGTGACCCTGCCGCAACTCTCGCCGTCCGGGTGGCGCGCCGATCCCGAGTGGACCGCGCGGACGGCGCGGCTGCGCGCGGACTGGGACGCGCGCGTCGACGAACTCCGCGCGCCGCGGGCCGAGGTGACGTACGCGCAGGTCGTCGGCGTGGTCAATGAGTCGAGCGGCCCGCACGATTACGTCATGACGGCCTCGGGCGGACTGCCGGGTGAACTGGTCGGCGGCTGGCGCGCCACCGGCGGTCCTCCCACGATGGACGTCGAATACGGATTCTCCTGTATGGGCTACGAGTTGGCGGGCGCCTGGGGTGCGGCGATGGCGCGCACCGACGGGGTGGTCACCACGCTGCTCGGCGACGGTTCCTATCTGATGCTGAACTCGGAGCTGTTCTCCGCGGCGTTCGCGGGCCACGGCTTCGTCGCGGTGGTGTGCGACAACGACGGCTACGCGGTCATAGCGAGACTGCAACAGGGGCAGGGGGGCGCGCCTTTCAACAATTTCTACGCCGATTGTCGGACCGTGCACGCCGCGCCGCCGCGCGTGGATTTCGCCGCCCACGCGCGGGCATTGGGTTGCGCGGCCGTCACGGTTTCCGGAATCGACGAATTCCGCGACGGCTACGCGTGGGCGCGGGCCACCGCGGTCGCCGAGTCCCGGCCGTCGGTGGTCGTCGTGCGCACCGCGGCGCACGGCTGGACCGAGACCGGGGCCTGGTGGGAAGTCGGTGTGCCCCAACACCTTTGTGGGCGGTCCGAGCAGGAGGCGGGCAAGGCGGCGCAGCTGCGCCTGCTGCGACGGTGATGATGGCGGGAATCCGCCGCGTCGGGCGGTCGGGGTGGGAGTTCGCACGCAAAATCCGGTGCTGGAGGAGGGATAGCTCACAGTAACCACCACCGGATGTGGAGGAATTCACCGAATCGTGGCATCGTTGATCTACGAGACCAGGACATCCCGTTGTCAGAATCTGGCTCGTCTACAGAAAGTATGAAATGGCTCAAGGCATTGTGAAGTGGTTCAACAGCGAGAAGGGCTTCGGCTTCATCGCGCAAGACGGCGGAGGTCCCGACGTCTTCGTGCACTACTCGGCTGTTAGCGGCGCAGGTTTCCGTTCCCTCGACGAGGGACAGCGCGTGGAGTTCGAGATCGGCCAGGGTCAGAAGGGACCGCAGGCCCAGGATGTTCGCGTCCTCTGATCGCTAGGCCGCGTTCTCTGATCGCGACCAGGCTTCGACGGCCCCCGCACCACATGGTGCGGGGGCCGTTGTCATTTCCGATCAGCCCCGCTCGCCGGAACTGGCGGATCGCGTCCGAGCCACGCGCATCCTCCAGGAACCCGCAGTCGGCGGTGCCCTTCGACGTCGAGTTCGCGCCCATGCCACCATTGTTCGATCGGGCGGGGTCGCGGCAGGCGGCGGTGCGGGCACGGAGGAAGCGCGAGGCATGGTCCACGGCACGGTGAAGTGGTTCGACACCGAGAAGGGTTTCGGATTCATCGAACAGGACGGCGAGGGCGCCGACGTCTTCGTCGACTATCGGGAGCTAGAGGGTTCCGGATTCCGGGCTCTCACGGCGGGGCAGCGCGTGCAGTTCGAACTGCGTCAGGTGAAGGCCGGACCGGAGGCTCTTAAGGTCCGCGTCGTCGGCTGACGCGCGGCATCGGGCCGCCGCGGTGTGGGTCGCCGTGGCGGCCCGATGCTGTCCCCGGCGCGTCTCCGATGGCGCCGTTCGCGCCTATCACCGATCGATAACTTCGGATCGCGACCCCCGATTATCGGGGGCACAACCTAGGTTCGTCAGATGTCCGAATATCGCTAGAAACGCTGGCGTAAATGCCGACTACCTCCGCATTCAAGGCTGAACATCAGAGTTTTCCAATATTTCGATCGATTGACGGCCGTGACCGATCGACCGGTGCGACACCGGGTCATATCTGCTGGTAGAGGCATGTTTATTCGATACGCGAGCCCCTAATTCCGGTGTCTCGGGCGACGCTCGATCCGATAATGTGTGCCGCATCACTCTTCAGGGGAATTCCGTAACCGAATTCGAAGACCCGCCGATGTGCCCTGTGTCGGCCGGTTCGGTCGACACAATTTATCGACGAGAAGGAATTCTTATGATCCCCGTTATCATCGACACCGGTTCCGCCGCGCTGAACGGCCTGCTGAGCACCGCGGGCGCCGCCCTGCACGGCATCATCGACACCCTGTGGACGGGATCGTTCGGTCGTTGATCGGCGGCCCGCCTAGGGCGGACGACTTCGGATGGCCTCGTACCCGGGTGCGAGGCCATCCGCGCGTCACGGCACTGACGGCGGGTGCCCACCGGGGGGAAGACGGTTTCGAAACCGCGCCGACTAAGCTGGTCGGCGGTAATTGCCGACCTCTCCCCAGGAGTACCCCACAGTGAGCCAAGCAGGCCGTCCCGTAGTCCTGATCGCCGACAAGCTCGCCCAGTCGACCGTCGACGCGCTCGGTGACGGAGTCGAGGTTCGGTGGGTCGACGGTCCCGACCGCCCGGCGCTGCTCGCCGCGGTCCCCGAGGCCGACGCGCTGCTCGTGCGCTCCGCCACCACGGTGGACGCCGAAGTGCTCGAGGCCGGGAAGAACCTCAAGATCGTGGCCCGCGCGGGCGTCGGCCTCGACAACGTCGACGTGCCCGCCGCGACCGAACGCGGCGTCATGGTTGTCAACGCGCCAACCTCGAACATCCACACCGCG
>NZ_LGYZ01000081.1 GCF_001310275.1 Nocardia arizonensis | reverse complement strand
GCCGTCACCCTGCTGCTCGCCGCCGCCCGCCAGATCCCGGCCGCCGACGCCACCCTGCGCGAACACATGTGGGCGCGCAGCAAGTTCAACGGCGTGGAGATCTTCGGCAAGACCGTCGGCGTCGTCGGGCTCGGCCGCATCGGCCAGCTGTTCGCCGCGCGCTTGGCCGCGTTCGAGACCAAGATCGTGGCATACGACCCCTACGTCTCCCCGGCGCGTGCGGCCCAGCTCGGCATCGAACTGCTGAGCCTGGACGAACTGCTCGAGCGCGCCGACCTCATCTCCGTCCACCTGCCGAAGACTCCCGAGACCAAGGGCATCATCGGCAAGGACGCCATCGCCAGGACCAAGCCCGGCGTGATCATCGTCAATGCCGCGCGCGGCGGACTGGTCGACGAGGCGGCGCTGGCCGAGGCGATCCGCTCCGGTCACGTCCGCGCCGCCGGACTCGACGTGTTCGACACCGAGCCCTGCACCGACAGCCCGCTTTTCGAGCTGCCGCAGGTCGTGGTGACCCCGCACCTCGGCGCCTCCACCACCGAGGCGCAGGACCGCGCGGGCACCGATGTGGCGAAGTCCGTGCTGCTGGCCCTGGCCGGCGAGTTCGTGCCGGGCGCGGTGAACGTCACCGGCGGCGCGGTCAGCGACGAGGTCACGCCGTGGTTGGACATCGTGCGCAAGCAGGGCGCGCTGCTCGGCGCGCTGTCGGACGAGCTGCCGGTCTCGCTCGAGGTGCAGGTGCGCGGCGAACTCGCCACCGAGGAGGTCGGCGTTCTCGAGCTCGCGGCGCTGCGCGGGGTGTTCTCGGCGCTGGTCGAGGCCGACGGAAACGGGCAGAGCCCGGCGGTCACCTTCGTCAACGCGCCCGCGCTGGCCAAGGACCGCGGTATCACCGCCGAGGTCACCACCGCGACCGAGAGCCCGAGCCACCGCAGCGTCGTCGACCTGCGCGCCGTTTTCGGCGACGGCCGCACCCTCAACGTGGCGGGCACGCTCACCGAACCGCAGCAGGTGCAGAAGATCGTCAACATCAACGGCCGCAACTACGACATGCGCGCCGAAGGGTTGAACCTCGCGGTGCTGAACTACGAGGACAAGCCCGGCGCGTTGGGCAAGATCGGTACCCGGCTCGGCGAGGCCGATATCGACATCCTCGCCGCGCAGCTGAGCCAGGACGTCGACAAGGAAGGCGCCACCGTCGTCCTGCGCGTGAACCGCGAGGTTCCCGCCGAGGTCCAGTCCGCGATCGGCGCGGCGGTCGGCGCCGCCAAGGTCGTGCTGGTCGACCTGGTCTGATCCGCATCCTCCCGGTGCCTTCGGCGGCCGCTCGGCCCGGCCGGTCCGGGCGAGGCCGCCGCTGTTCGGCCCCGCCCGCCCGCCGATCGCGTTCCCGTGGCCGCCGAGTACCGTGGCGATGCCGCTGATCCGCGCCCGGCACAATCGAACGGAGCATTTGTTGTCATGAAGCTTGCTGTCATCCCCGGCGACGGGATCGGTCCCGAGGTCATCGCCGAAGCGCTGAAGGTGCTCGACGTCGTTGCCCCCGGTGTCGAGAAGACCGAATACGATCTGGGCGCCAAGCGGTTCCACGCCACCGGCGAGGTCCTGCCCGATTCGGTCCTGCCGGAGTTGAAGCAGCACGACGCCATCCTGCTCGGCGCCATCGGCGACCCGTCGGTGCCCAGTGGCGTGCTCGAACGCGGTCTGCTGCTGCGCACCCGCTTCGAACTCGACCACCACGTGAACCTGCGCCCGTCCAAGCTGTATCCGGGCGTCACCAGTCCGCTGGCGGGCAGCCCCGACATCGATTTCGTGGTGGTTCGCGAGGGCACCGAGGGTCCTTATACCGGCACCGGCGGCGCGATCCGCGTGCGGACACCGCACGAGGTCGCCACCGAGGTCAGCACCAATACCCGTTTCGGCATCGAGCGCGTGGTGCGCTACGCCTTCGCCAAGGCCAACGCCCGCCGCAAGCATCTGACCCTTGTGCACAAGAACAACGTGCTCACCTTCGCCGGTTCGCTGTGGCAGCGCACGGTCGACGCGGTCGCCGCCGAATTCCCCGAGGTGCGCACCGCGTATCAGCACATCGACGCCGCGACCATCCACATGGTCAACGACCCGTCCCGTTTCGACGTGATCGTCACCGACAACCTCTTCGGCGACATCATCACCGACCTCGCCGCCGCCGTCAGCGGTGGCATCGGTCTCGCCGCCAGCGGTAATATCGACGCCTCCGGCGTCAACCCGAGCATGTTCGAGCCGGTACACGGCAGCGCCCCCGACATCGCCGGCCAATCGAAGGCCGACCCGACGGCCGCCATCCTCTCGGTATCCCTGCTCCTCAACCACCTCGGCGACACCGACTCCGCCGCCCGCATCGAGGCCGCGGTCGCCAAGGATCTGGCATCCCGCACCGAACCCGCCTCCACGGTCGCCATCGGCGACCGCATCGCCGCCGCGGTCTGAGCCCGCGCGCGCTCCGCCCGCCCGCCGACGGTTCCGCAACCGCCTGCGGTCGGGCGACACGTGGGCGTCAATTGGCCCGGCGTCGAAGCCCGGCGATGGCCCGTACCTCGATCCGCGCGTGAATTGGCCACGGAGCCTTCGCTGTCCACGCGAGCCGAGTGAACGAAAGTTGAAGCTACGACCAGCCGGCCGTGGCGGCCTCGAGGAACGACGGAGGGTGGTTTCCTCGAAAGAGATGCTGGTGCGGGCGAATTCGGTGAAGGGGAGTGCGCTCGACAGGTTCGGACAATCGTTACGTGGTCGATCCCCCCTGCCTGTCGGGCCGGAAAGTTGAAGCTACGACCACGGTTCGAATGGAGCGCCGGGTGATCGGGCAGCCGGCAGAACGGGTGCGGCCACCCCCGAGCCGTTCCCGGACATGCGGGCGCGGGGATACGGTGAAGGGCTAGAGTCCGCCCGGCGGTGCAGCATTCGACGCCGGCGGCAGGTAGCGAGCGTCGTGACGCCGGGCGGTGCGTTCGAGTCCGGTCGGAGTGCGGACGCGGGCGTCCACTATTAGCTGAAGGCTTTTCCCCGAATCAGGCACGGAGCCCTACGGATTCGCGTGTCAGGAGGTTGAAGCTACGACTCCGGTGCGTCGGTGCCTGGTGCGCGATGAAGGCTCCGTGTCTGAATCGGTACGGAGCCTTCGTGGTTCGGGTGGGATATGGGTCGGAAGGTTGATGCTACGACCGTGGGGTCGGTGCGTCGGGTGGAGTGGGGGCACTCGGTGGAATGGGCGGGTTCGGTGCGGGCGGTGCCGGAGGGGTGGTCGGAACCTGTGCGGGTGCGGGCGCATGCGGTGGGATGTGGAAGCCGGTCGGCGGGGTGGGGGCGCCGGGTCTGGTGGGGATGTTCGGTGGGGGCGGTACGGGGGGTGCACCCGGGATGTGTTGCGGGCTAGGGGGATTCTGGCGGGTTGCGCATGCGTCGTGGCCAGGACGGTGGTGTCCGGCGTGCCCTCCGGGAGGCGGGAAGCCGGACGGTCCGGGTGGGTGGTGCTCGCCTGTGGCGTCGGGGGCGTCCGGTGAGCCCGGGGCGTGCGGCCGGTGCGGTGGCACGGGCATGCCGGGAGGCGTCGGCGGTACGAGTGGGAAGGGTGGCGGGGGCGGGAAGGGGCCTGCGGGGGGCATGGGGCCGCTGAAGCGCTGGTAGGCGGCTTGGCGGGAGGTGCCGAGTAGGTCGCCGAGTTCGGCCCAGGTGTGCCCCTCCCGCTTGGCCTGGCGGGCCAGGGTATGCAGGATGTCGTCGACGAGGTGTCCCAGATTGCGGGTGGCGGTGAGCGCGGCGAGTACGGGGACCTGCGGGGCGCCTTCCGCCGGGCGCAGTACTCCGACGACCAGTTCGGCGTTGGCGGACAACAGCGTTGCCAGTGTCGCCCGCTCGTCGCCGGGACTCGGTGTGGTTTCTTCGGTCATACGTAAAGGCTGCCTTGACATCGCCGGTGTGTCAAGGCTGGGTTTACAATGGGTGTGACGGGTCTAGGCGGCCGGTGGATTGTGGGGATAGCGTTCGGCCACCGACCCGCGGTCGTGTCCGAAGAAATTGGCCACCAGATCGTCGGCGACCTGAAGCAGGAC
Organism: Nocardia arizonensis; assembly: GCF_001310275.1. GTDB lineage: Bacteria > Actinomycetota > Actinomycetes > Mycobacteriales > Mycobacteriaceae > Nocardia > Nocardia arizonensis. Next base: position 467,160 of record NZ_LGYZ01000081.1, on the reverse strand, counting down.
CGCCCGACCCTCGACCGCGGCGGCCCACTCCCGCGGCAGGGCCGAGATCCCGTGCGCCGCGCCGATGAGATTGCCCGCCACGGCGCCGGTGGAATCCGAGTCGCCCGAATGGTTGACCGAGAGCAGCAGCGCCGCGGCGATATCCCCGTTCTCCGCGCGCAGACCACAGTGCACGGCGATCGCGAGACATTCCTCGGCGATCCATCCCGCGCCCACCCGCTCGACCGTCTCCGGGGTCGGCGGTTCGGTGTCGGCGAGCGTGACGGCGAGGTCGAGCGCATCGGCGACCTCCGCGCCGCCGCGACAAGCCCGAACCTGAACGATTGTCTCGCGCACGGCCTTTGGTAGTGTCATACCGCTCACGACACGATCGACGAGTGCGGCGAACGCGCCCGCCGCCAGATATCCGGTGGGGTGCCCGTGGGTCAGTTGCGCGCAGAGCGCGGCGACCTCGAATGCTCGATCGGGTCCGAACCCGGCCAAACCGAAGGGCGCCGAGCGCATTACGGTGCCACAGCCCTTCGAATGCTCGTTGACCGGACCGGGATGACCCAGTCCGTCCGGCGGCAGATAGCCGCGCTGCTGACGCCGCAAACCGCTCATGCACGCACTGCCCGGGGCCCGGACCGCGTACAGGAAGTGATGATTCAACAGCCATCCGTCGGGCCGGTCGCCGGGGCCGCTCACGTTCTGGGTGTGCAGCCACCGCAGATACGACGCGCGCAGAACCGGCACCGGATCGGCGCCCGGCGGGCACCGAAGCAGGCCCTCGGCGCTGAACAACGTCATCTGGGTATCGTCGGTGACCGGCTGCGGCGGGCCGTATTCGCCGAGGAATCCGGTGATGCCCCGCTGTCCGTGCCGGTGCCGGATCCGCGTCAGATCCTCGAACTCGATGGGCCACCCGAGTGCGTCACCGATCGCCCCGCCCACCAACGAGCCGCGAACCCGCTCATCGATTTTCACGCCTCCACCCTAGATTTCGCGCGGCTGAGGCGCGGGCGCGGGGTGGGCCGAATCGGCGCCTTCGCGCGGCACCAGCGGGACGGCCGCCGCCGCCAGCACCGCGGCCGCGAGATAGGCGGCCGGGAATCCGCCCGCGGTGATGAGCGCGCCGAACAGCGGTGGGATGGCGGCGATAGCCAGATTCTGACCGGTGTTCTGGATGCCGAGACCGCGCCCGCTCCAATACGGACCGGCGATCTCGGCGACGGCGGTGAAGGCGAGCCCGTTGTCGGAGACGGTGATCACCGAGGCCGCGATGAGCAGTGGAATCGCCGCCCACCACCAGCCCGTCCACGCCGTGAACGCCAGCGCGGCCATGCAGACCACGGCCGCGACGGCCACCGTGCGCAGCGGATCCAGTCGGCTGCCGACCCGATCCGACCACGCCCCCGCGCCGATGCGGCCGAGCGCGCCGAGCAATTGCGTCGCCGTCACCAGCGCACCCGCCGCGGGCAGTGACCAGCCGATGTCGCGGTGCAGCCACAGCAGGGCGAAGGTCCACACCACACCCTGCGGTACGCACAGCAGCATCGACACGGCGTGTATGCGCCACAGCGTGGTATCGCCGCGGTAGGGGTTGGCGCGATCGGCGGCACGGCCGCCCGGGCGCGGCGGATCGATGATGCCCAGATAGCAGCCGAGTGCGGCGATACCGGCCATGACCGCGGGCACCAGGACCGCGGGCGCCACCCCGTACGCCGCGGCGACGGCGGGAATGGACAGCGCGCCGATGCCGACACCGAGCGGCTGTGCGGTCTGACGGATGCCCATGGCCAGTCCGCGCCGGTGCGGCGGGAACCAGCCGACGATGACCCGGCCGCTGGCCCCGTTGGTACTCGCGCCGCCGATGCCGCCGAGGAACAGCAGCGCGCCGAAGGCGATCTCGTTGTCGGTCGCGGCGGCGGCCAGGCCCGCGATCAGCATCACCAGCGGGCCGCCGACCAGGACCTTGCGTTCACCGATGTGGTCGACGACGTACCCCCACGCGATCAGCGTGCACACCAGACCCACCGTTGGCATCGCGACCAGCAGCCCCGCCCGTGGCAGCGACATGCCGCGATCGGTGAGCGCGGGCAGCAGGAACGGCACGCCGTGGATGAATACGGCACTGGATGCCTGTGCGAAGACCCCGAGGCCGAGCATGGACCACCGGCGTACGTCGCGTATCTGTGCCACGGCCGTCATCGCTCGCCCCGATCTCGCAAGTGTCTCACTATGTGAAACGGAAATCTCATTTAATGAACATTGCGGTCTAGGCTACACCGTGCGCGCAAGACGATTTCGTCACGGAGCTGTCGAACGCCTCACATCTGGCGGATATCGGGCACGGTCGCGTCGACAGTGCGCGGGCGGCGGCGACCATCGGGCCGACCGGCCCGACGGGTGTGTTCGAGCAGGTGGCGGCCGGTCGTTAGACTGCCGAGCATGCGTCTAGGTCGAGTTGCCAGTCCCGATGGGGTCGCGTTCGTCAGCATCGAGGGAGAGGGAAACGACGCCGTCGACGGTTCGTTCGTTGCCAGGGAGATCGCCGAGCATCCCTTCGGGACCCCGACGTTCACCGGGCGGAGTTGGCCGCTGGCCGATGTCCGGCTGCTCGCGCCGATACTCGCCAGCAAGGTGATCTGCGTCGGCAAGAACTACGCCGCGCACGCCGCCGAGATGGGCGGTCCCGCACCCGAGAATCCCGTCATCTTCATGAAGCCGAGCACCGCGATCGTCGGGCCGAACGCCTCGATCATCCTGCCGCCCAGTTCATCACAGGTCGATTACGAAGGTGAGTTGGCGGTGGTGATCGGCAGGCCGTGCAAGGACGTGCCCGCCGCCCGCGCCCGCGAGGTCATCCTCGGCTACACCGTCGCCAACGACGTCACCGCGCGCGACCAGCAGCGTGCGGACGGGCAGTGGACTCGCGCCAAGGGCTACGACACCTTCTGTCCCCTCGGTCCGTGGATCGAAACCTCGTCGGACCCCTCGGATCTCGAGATCGTCACCGAACTCGACGGCGCGGTGTGCCAGCGCAGCCGCACATCGCTTCTGTTGCACGATATTCCGACGCTCATCGAATGGATCAGCACCGTCATGACGCTGTTGCCCGGCGACGTGATCCTCACCGGCACACCCGAAGGGGTCGGCCCGATGCGACCGGGCCAGCAGGTGTCGGTCACCGTCGAAGGTATCGGCACCCTGACCAATTCCGTTGCGGCCAAACAGCGCTGACCGCTCGCCGCACCCGAGTCCGAGAGAGAGCCATGACTGAAGTACGGGTCCGTTTCTGCCCGTCGCCCACCGGAACGCCGCACGTCGGCCTCATCCGCACCGCGCTGTTCAACTGGGCATACGCCCGACACACCGGCGGCACCTTCGTCTTCCGCATCGAGGACACCGACGCCGCCCGCGATTCCGAGGAGTCCTACCGCGCCATCCTCGACGCGCTGCGCTGGCTCGGACTCACCTGGGACGAGGGCCCCGAGGTCGGCGGCCCCCACGGCCCCTACCGCCAGTCGCAGCGCCGCGACATCCACCTCGACGTCGTGCGCGCACTGCTCGAGGCGGGCGAGGCGTACGAATCGTTCTCCACCCCCGAGGAAGTCGAGGCGCGCCACCGCGCGGCGGGGCGCGATCCCAAACTCGGCTACGACAACTACGACCGCGACCTCGCCCCCGAGGTGATCGAGGCGTACCGGGATGCCGGGCGTCCCGCGGTGATTCGGCTTCGCATGCCCGACACCGACATCAGCTGGCACGACCTCGTCCGCGGCGACACCGTCTTCAAGGCGGGCACCGTCCCCGACTTCGCGCTGACCCGCGGCAATGGCGACCCCCTCTACACGCTGGTCAATCCCGTGGACGACGCGCTCATGCGGATCACCCACGTCCTGCGCGGCGAGGATCTGCTGTCCTCGACACCGCGTCAGCTCGCGCTCTACGCCGCATTGCGGCGTATCGGCATCGCCGAGTTCACCCCCGAGTTCGGCCATCTGCCATTCGTCATGGGAGCAGGCAACAAGAAGTTGTCCAAGCGCGATCCGGAATCCAATCTGTTCGCCCACCGCGACCGCGGATTCATTCCCGAGGGTTTGCTGAATTATCTCGCGCTACTCGGCTGGGGTATCTCCGACGATCACGACGTGTTCTCGATGGCGGAGATGGTCGCGGCGTTCGATATCTCGAAAGTGAATTCGAATCCGGCCCGCTTCGATCAGAAGAAGGCCGATGCGCTGAACGCCGAGCACATCCGATTGCTCGAATCCGGCGATTTCGCCCGCCGCCTCCGCGAGTTCCTGACCGAACACGGGCATATCGGCGCCGATATCGATGACAAACTGTTCGCCGCGGCCGCCGAATTGGTCCAGACCCGCATCGTCGTCCTTTCCGACGCGTGGGATCTGCTGCGATTCCTGTTCGCCCCCGCCGACGAGTTCGCCATTGATCCGGCCGCGGGCGCCAAGAATCTCGGCGGCGAGGCCGACCAGGTGCTCGACGCCGCGCTCGCCGCCCTCGAGCCGCTGCCCGCGTGGACCACCGAGGCCATCGAGGAGGCGCTCAAGACCGCGCTGATCGATGAGCTGGGGCTCAAACCGCGCAAGGCCTTCGCGCCGGTGCGGGTCGCGGTCACCGGATCGCACATCAGCCCGCCGCTGTACGAATCGCTGGAACTGCTCGGCCGCGAGACCTCGCTCGGGCGACTGCGCTCGGCACGGGAATGGACCGCGCCCGCCGGACAGTGAGCGCCGACCCCCGCCGCTACGGCCGAAAATATGGCTTCTACCAGGCGATTTGTAGTTTACCGGCGGGGGTTTGGTACTCTTCTTCTCGGCCGGAAAGCGGCCTCGAGGCCCATCGGGCTCCGAGGCCGAGGTCCAGTCATTGGGGTATGGTGTAATTGGCAACACAGCTGATTCTGGTTCAGCCATTCTAGGTTCGAGTCCTGGTACCCCAGCGGAGAATGTTGGTTCATCTCTCGGTGCACGGCCGAAAGTGGTTCAGCATCCGGCGATTTGGTCGCCGAGCTTCGGTCGGTTAAGCTGACCGAGCTTCCAGAGATCGAAAGGTCTCGAACGGTTGATCACCGCGGATACGCGGAGAGATCAAGTCCTGGCCCCGTCGTCTAGCGGCCTAGGACGCCGCCCTCTCAAGGCGGTAGCGCGGGTTCGAATCCCGTCGGGGCTACGCAAGATGGAAGGCCCATGCCCACGCGGTGTGGGCCTTTCTTGCTTCGCATTGTCTTGTGGGGGCGCGGCCCCCACACCCCGGCCCGGGAGGGGCTTCGCCCCCCGGACCCCCCCGTTGGGCTTCGCCCTTACCCCTTGGGCTTCGCCCTTGCCCCGGTTGTGGGGGCGTTTTCGGGAAGTCTTGCTAGTTGATTGGGCGATGGTGGGAAGTTTTCTGTTGGTTGGGTGTCTTTGCGGGGGGTTTGGGTCTTGGGCTCTGGGGTGGATTTGATCTTGTGGGCGGAAATCGTTCTTGGGTTTGCTCGGGGTAGGAATCGTCTGATTCCTGGGGCGGGGCGGCTTGTGTGGTGGTGGGGTGCTTGGGGGGGTGCTTGGAGGTGCCGAGTTCGGCCTGCCTCTTAGGCGTTCGAGTCCCTTGACCGGCCGAGTCCCCCGACCGGCCGAGTCCCCTGACCCGCTGGAGCCCTTGACCCGCTGGAGTCCCCCTGACAACACAGAAGCCTTCCAGGGTGCTGGAAGGCTTCTGGGTTGACCGTCTTACCCGCTCTTGCGGCGGAACTCTCGTTTGTGGCTCGCGCCCGTGTGTGGGCCGGTGGCCTTGGAGCGGCCGTCCAGGTGCGCGGGGGACTGCGAGGTCTGGGCGTTCTTCCGGTCCAGGGCCTCTCGGAACTTGCGTTTCACTTCGTCGGCACTGCCTGCCGGATTGTCGTCCGTCATCGCCTGCTCCTCGTCGTCGCGGCCGCGGCACGCGTCGGGGACCTCGGTGTGTCCGGCCGATGGATGCTGTCCGAACGGTAGTCCGTCTCGCGGCGGCTGTCAGCTGGTTTTCCGGCGCGCCGGAATCAGGCGGGATGTTCGGCGGTGCTGCCGCCCAGTGGCATGGCGGGCAGGCCGAGCTTGCGATGATCCCAGCTGCGGACGCGCTCGGGAACGACGCGGATGGCCACGCGCTTGTGCAGCATGGCCTCCACCATCGGGCGCATCTCCTCGCTGTAGGGGCCGGTGTAGCGCTCCCAGACGCTCACGCCGACGGCGAACAGCTTCGCGGGGTCATCGATGATCTCGGCGTGGCCCTCGATCGCCACACCGCGCAGCTGGTCGTAGGTGTCACCGGCCTCGATCATGCAGGTGATGCGGGGATCGCGGCGCAGGTTCACCGCCTTCTGCGATTTCGCCTTGGTCTCGAACCACACTTCGCCGTCGAGCAGCGCGTACCACATGGCGATGAGATGCGGGCTGCCCGTCGGGCCGATGGTCGCCATGGTCGCGATGCGGCTGCGCTCCAGGAATTCGGCGATCTCGGATTCGGACATCACGATCTGCGCGCGTTGGTTGACTCCCATACGCCAACTCTAGAGCCCGAAGTGTAGAACCTGTTACAGACGTTTGTGCAATGCCTCGGCGGCGGCCACCAGGTCGGCGGCCCAGCGCGCGCCGGGGCGGCGGCCCATGCGATCGATGGGACCGGAGACCGAAACGGCCGCGACGACCGCTCCGCCCGCGTCGCGGACGGGGGCGGAGACGCTGGCCACGCCCGCGGCTCGTTCGGCGGCGCTCTGTGCCCAGCCGCGTTTGCGTACCTCGGCCAGTGCTCGGTCACCGAAGACGGCGTCGGCGAGAATGGTGCGTTGCAGTTCGGGATCCGCCCAGGCGAGCAGTACCTTGGCGGCCGAACCGGCGGTCAGCGGCAGGCGAGAGCCGACGGGGACGGTATCGCGCAATCCGACCGGCGGCTCCAGGGCGGCGACGCAGACCCGCGCATTTCCGTCACGGCAGTACAACTGCACGCTCTCGCCGGTGATCTCGCGCAGGCGGGGCAGAATGACCGCGGCGGCCTCCTGGAGCGGATCGGAGGCGCCCGCGGCGAGTTGGGCCAGTGCCGGACCGGGGCGCCACAGTCCATTGCCGTCCCTGGCCAGCAGTCGGTGCACTTCCAGGCCCACCGCGAGACGGTGCGCGGTGGCGCGCGGCAGTCCGGTGCGGGTGCACAGTTCGTTGAGGCCGCACGGGTGCTCGGCGACGGCGTAGAGGACCGCCACTGCTTTGTCGAGAACGCCTATGCCGCTATGCTGTCTCATATAACGATACTAGCGTCTCGAATAATGAGATAGGCAACCTCCCGCGCCTGCGGGGACCGCGCCATCCGTTCGTTCGGGACATCCCTGTCGAATACCTGTGATCGGCGGCGCGCGCCCAGCCCGGTTCGCGTCCGCGATCGCACTCGGAAAGGTGATACGTAAATGGCCGACCGCCCACGCACCCTGGCAGAGAAGGTGTGGGATGAACACGTCGTCGCCCGCGGAGAGGGGGAAGGCGACTCGCGTGAGCCCGATCTGATCTACATCGACCTGCACCTCGTGCACGAGGTGACCAGTCCGCAGGCATTCGACGGCCTGCGCGCCGCGGGCAGGCCGGTCCGCCGTCCCGATCTCACCATCGCGACCGAGGACCACAATGTCCCCACCGTCGACATCGACAAGCCGATCGCGGACCCCGTTTCGCGCACCCAGGTCGAGACGCTGCGCCGCAACTGCGCGGAATTCGGTGTGCGGCTGCATCCGATGGGGGATCCCGACCAGGGCATCGTGCACGTCGTCGGCCCGCAGCTCGGTCTGACGCAGCCGGGCACGACCGTGGTCTGCGGTGACAGCCACACCTCCACCCACGGCGCGTTCGGCGCGCTGGCCATGGGCATCGGCACCTCCGAGGTCGAACACGTCCTTGCCACGCAGACGCTGTCGCTGCGCCCGTTCAAGACGATGGCGGTGAATATCGACGGCGCGCTGCCCGACGGGGTCACCGCCAAGGACGTGATCCTGGCCGTGATCGCGCGGATCGGCACCGGCGGCGGTCAGGGCTACGTCCTGGAGTACCGGGGCGAGGCGGTGCGGGCCATGTCGATGGAGGCCCGGATGACGATGTGCAACATGTCCATCGAGGCGGGCGCGCGGGCGGGCATGGTCGCCCCGGACGAGACCACCTACGAATTCCTGCGCGGACGTCCGCACGCCCCTCGGGGCGCGGACTGGGACGCCGCGGTGGCGTCCTGGGAAGCGCTGAAGACCGACGAGGGCGCGGTATTCGACGCCGAGGTCCACATCGACGCGAGCACGCTGACCCCGTTCGTCACGTGGGGCACCAACCCCGGTCAGGGCGCCCCGCTCGGGACGGCCGTGCCCGATCCGGCCGATATCGTCGACGAGACCGCCCGTGAGGCCGCGGAGAAAGCTCTGCGGTACATGGATTTGACGCCGGGAACTCCGCTGCGCGAGGTCGGCGTCGATACCGTATTCGTCGGATCGTGTACCAACGGTCGTATCGAGGATTTGCGTGCGGTGGCGAGCATTTTGAAGGGCCGCCGGGTCGCCGACGGCGTCCGAATGCTGGTTGTACCGGGTTCCATGCGGGTGCGGGCACAGGCGGAAAAAGAGGGTTTGGGCGAGATTTTCGCCGAGGCGGGCGCCGAATGGCGGCAGGCGGGGTGCTCGATGTGCCTGGGAATGAACCCGGATCAGCTTTCGCCAGGCCAGCGTTGCGCATCGACATCGAATCGTAACTTCGAGGGCAGGCAGGGTAAGGGCGGCCGAACACATCTGGTCTCGCCCCTGGTCGCGGCCGCCACCGCGGTCCGCGGAACACTGTCCTCGCCTGCGGATCTGGACTGAATCCCGCCCCCGATACCCACTCAGGAGAAACGATGGAACCCTTCACCGTGCACAAGGGGATCGGCGTGCCGCTGCGCCGGTCCAATGTCGATACCGATCAGATCATCCCCGCCGTCTATCTGAAGCGGGTGACTCGAAGCGGATTCGAGGACGGCTTGTTCGCCGCATGGCGGGCCGATCCCGACTTCATTCTGAACACCGAGCCGTACAAGCACGGCACCGTGCTGGTCGCCGGACCGGATTTCGGTACCGGATCCTCGCGCGAGCATGCCGTTTGGGCGCTGTCGGACTACGGCTTTCGGGTGGTCATCTCGTCGCGCTTCGCCGACATCTTCCGCGGCAATGCCGGTAAGGGCGGCTTGTTGGCCGCGCAGATGTCACAGAACGATGTCGAATTGCTCTGGAAGATGATCGAGGAACAACCCGGCATCGAATTGGTAGTAGACCTTCGAGCGCGAACGGTGACCGCCGGAACCGTCGTGTTGCCGTTCGATATTGATGACTACACTCGGTGGCGTCTGCTGGAAGGATTGGACGACATCGGTCTTACGCTGCGGCGAAGCGACGTCATCGCCGACTTCGAAAAGGCAAGGCCGAGTTGGAAGCCCACCACCCTCCCCGCGCATATTTCGCGGCCGTAATCACCGGATGGCGAAACCCGGCTACGATGGGGTGCGGTAGCTAGACGTGTGCTAAACCACGATGAATTTTGGCGTGGCACATAGACTCTTGCCCAAAGTGGGTTTACCGTGGTACCTAGTCGGTCCGACGACGGGCCATTAGTCTGCGGAGGATTCAATGAACAAGGCGGAACTGATCGACGTTCTGACCGAAAAGTTGGGTACGGACAGGCGCACGGCTACCGCGGCAGTCGAGCATGTGGTCGACACCATCGTGCGCGCGGTGCACAAGGGCCAGAGCGTCACGATCACCGGATTCGGTGTGTTCGAACAGCGTAAGCGTGCTGCCCGGGTGGCACGGAACCCGCGCACCGGCGAAACCGTCAAGGTGAAGCCGACTTCGGTGCCCGCGTTCCGTCCCGGCGCCCAATTCAAGGCCGTCATCGCGGGGAAGCAGAAGCTCGCCGCGACCGGTCCTGCGGTCAAGCGGGGCGTGAATGCCCCTGTGGCGGCTAAGAAGGCCGCCGCCAAGAAGACGGCGGCCAAGAAGACCGCCGCCAAGAAGGCGACCGCCACCAAGGCCCCCGCCAAGACCACGGCGCGTAAGGCCGCGGCCAAGGCGCCGGCAAAGACCGCCGCTCGCAAGACGGCGGTCAAGAAGGCGCCCGCCAAGAAGACGACGGCCACGGCGGCCAAGAAGACGACAGCGGCGAAGAAGACCACCACCGCCGCCAAGAAGACCACCGCCAAGGCCACCGCCGCCAAGAAGGCGCCCGCCAAGAAGACGACGGCCGCGGTCAAGAAGGCCCCGGCTCGTCGCGCTCGCTGAACCGCTCGACGGCGGTTCGGCACCGCCGGGTGATTCGCCGTAACGCAGCCGAATCACCCGCTGTACCGCGAAGAAACGGCCTCGGATCCACCGTCCGGGGCCGTTGCGTGTTCTGCGGTGAATTCCGCGCCGTGACCGGCGTGATTCAGGTTTTGACGAGTCCGTTGGAGATCGAGCGCTCGAGATGATCGGCGGCCACGAGCCGATCCCCGTGGAAGGACAACACCCACACGCTGCCCTTACGATTGCGCGCCGACGGCAAGGTCAGACCATCCTTTTCGGCCCACCAACCGAGCAGATCGGGAATCACCCTGCCCTGACTGCACACGACCCGCACCGTGTCCTCGGCCGCCAGTTCCAGCGCCCGCGCGCGCGCCCGCTCGGTCGCCTCGGCATATCCCCGTTCGGACAGCAGCGGTTCCACCGCTATGTCGACGCCCATTTTCTCGGCCAAGGGTCGCACCGTCTGCACGCATCGCAGCGGATTCGCGGAAACGACCTCTCGTGGCCCGAAGGCCAGTAGATTCGGAATCAGCGCCTCGGCCTGGGCGAAACCGGCCCGCTCGAGTGGGCGCAAGTCGTCGGAGCCGTCGAAGCGGTCTCGACGCCCGGCCTTCGCGTGCCTGACCACGAGCATGGTCCGCAGGCGGGCGGGCAGCCGGGAGAACGCGCGCACCACCTGTCGGTCCATCGGATACGACAGATGGTCCATCACGCGGTCCAGACGGTGCCAGGTGAGCACGTCCACTTCGGAATTGGCGCTGAATTCACCGCCGTCGGCCTCGGCCGCCCAGTAGTCGACCCGTTTGAGTTTGCGGTGTCCGGTCACCGGATAGGTGACATGGCCCAGGTACCGGCCGAGCCTGCACCGCAGGCCGGTCTCCTCCTCGACCTCGCGCGCCGCCGCCACGATCGGCGTCTCGCCCGGGTCGAGTTTGCCCTTGGGCAGCGACCAGTCCCGGTATTTCGGCCGGTGCACCACGGCGATCTCGACGATGCGCGGATCGTCCGGGCAGTGCCGCCAGACGACGGCGCCCGCGGCATGGATATTCGCGGTGACTCGTGGATCCCAGAAGGGTCCGGCCTCCTCGTACCCCGTCGAGCCGCTCACTGCTGTTCTGGCCTGCGCAGTCGCATGAGGAACTGTTGATGGTCGCGGACCTCGACGCCGTCGCTGCCCGCCTGTTCCGGCCACGCGTGCCAGCTGCCGTCGGGGCGCAGTATCCAGCAGCGGGTCGCGGGATTGAGGGCCGAATCGAACACCTCGCCGAGTTGGGCGCTCAGGCGCGGATCCTTCACCTGCGCCATGACCTCCACGCGGCGGTCCAGATTGCGGTGCATCATGTCGGCGCTGCCGATCCAGTATTCGTCCTGTGCCTGGAAGTGCAGGATGCGTGAATGCTCGAGGAAGCGGCCGAGGATCGAGCGCACCTCGATGTTCTCGCTCATACCGGGCACGCCCGCGCGCAGCCCGCAGATGCCGCGCACCACGATCTGTACGGGCACACCCGCCTGCGAGGCGCGGTAGAGCGCGTCGATGACCTGCTCGTCCACGATCGCGTTGGCCTTCAAGCGGATTCGGGCATCGATGCCCTGCCCGGCGAGTTCGATCTCGCGCTGGATGCGCTCGATGATGCCGGCGCGCACACCGTGCGGTGCGACGAGTAGGTTGCGGTAGTTGGCTTTTCGCGAATACCCGGTCAGTGAGTTGAACAGGTCGGTCAAATCGGCGCCGATTTCCGGTGCGGCGGTGAGTAATCCGACGTCCTCGTAGAGCCGCGCGGTCTTCGGGTTGTAGTTGCCGGTGCCGATGTGGCAGTAGCGGCGGATGGTCGAACCCTCGCGGCGCACCACCAGACACGTCTTGCAGTGGGTCTTCAGGCCGATGAGACCGTAGACCACGTGTACGCCCGCCTGCTCCAGTGCGCGCGCCCATTTGATGTTGGCCTGCTCATCGAAGCGGGCCTTGATCTCGACCAGCGCGACGACCTGCTTACCGGCCTCGGCGGCGTCGATGAGCGCGTTGACGATCGGAGAGTCGCCGGAGGTGCGGTACAGGGTCTGCTTGATCGCGAGCACCTGCGGGTCGGCGGCGGCCTGTTCGATGAAGCGCTGCACGCTCGTGGAGAACGAATCGTAGGGGTGGTGCACCAGCACGTCGCCCTCGCGCAGCGCTTGGAAGACGTTGCGCGGGGTCTCGCGCTCGCCGAAGGCGGGCGGGGTGGCGGGTACGTACGGTGTGTCCTTGAGATTCGGGCGGTCGACGCCGTACACCTGCCACAGGCAGGACAGATCGAGCAGCCCGGGTACCTGGATGACGTCGCCGGGATCCACGTCGAGTTCGCGCAGCAGCAGATCGAGCATGTGCTCGGTCATATCGTCGGAGACCTCGAGGCGAACCGGCGAACCGAAGCGCCGCCGCGCCAGCTCCCGCTCCAGCGCCTGGAGCAGATCCTCGTCGCGGTCCTCGTCGACCTCGAAATCGGCATTGCGGGTGATGCGGAAGGAATGGTGTTCGACCACTTCCATACCGGGGAACAACATGTCGAGGTGGGCCGCGATGAGCGCCTCCATCGGCAGGAAGGCCGCGATGGGCGACTCACCGTCCGCGCGCCGCACGCGCACGAACCGGTCGACGTTGTCGGGCACCTTCACTCGGGCGAAATGCTCACCGCCGGTGGCGGCGTCCTTGACCGTGACCGCGAGGTTGAGACTCAGGCCGCTGATGTAGGGGAAGGGGTGGGCCGGATCGACGGCCAGTGGGGTCAGTACCGGAAAGACCTGGTCTTGGAAGTGGTCCGATAGTCGTCTGCGTTCGTACTCATCGAGATCGGCCCAGTCGATGATCCTGATGCCCTCGGCGGTCAGCGCGGGCAGCACCGAATCGAGGAAGACGTGCGCGTGCCGATCGGCGATCTCCTGGGCCCGCGCGGCGATCAGCGCCAGCTGCTCGGTGGGCGAGCGACCGTCGGCCGAGCGCACCAGCAGGCCGGTCTCGGCGCGGCGCTTGAGTCCCGCGACCCGGACCATGTAGAACTCGTCGAGGTTCGACGCGAAGATCGCGAGGAATTTCGCGCGCTCCAGCAATGGCAGCGAAGCATCCTCCGCCAGGGCGAGTACCCGGGCATTGAAGTCGAGCCAACTGAGTTCTCGATTGAGGTAGCGATCACGTGGCAACTGTTGCTCGGCCAATGCGGCCGATACAGGTGTCGCGGCAGGCGGCGGTGTGGGGAGCAGCTGTTGCTGCCTGACAATATCCGTATCGCTCACGTACCGATCATCCCCTACCGGCGGGTTGGACTGCACGCCGACGTGAGGAATGACCGGTTACCGTGAGGACAGTGGCGATCGGCTAGCACACGTTGCGGACGGCCTCGTGAACGGCGCGGGACCAGCCGATATCGCGCAGCAGCGCCCGCGTGGTCGCCCCTGCGCCCAACTCAACGGCGCGATCCAGATCCTCGGCGGTGTCGACATCGTGGCGCAGTCCCGGCCAGTCACCCGCGAGTTCGACCGCGCCCGAGGCCACGTGGGCGCGCGCCGATCCCGGGCCGAACCGCGGATCGAGGTCGATCCCACCGCCCGCGAACAGCGCCGCGGTGCCGGTGCCCGCGTGATCGACCACGATCGAGCGAGCGCCGTCCGGCGCCTCCGACAGCATGGCGGCCAATTCCGCGGGCCGCACCGCGGGCAGATCGGCTTGCAGCGCGAGCAGGTCGACCGGACCGTGCGCGGCGCGCAGCGCCATCGCGGCGTCGGCGAGCGCGGCGTTCAGATCCGAGATGCGCGGTTCGGGATGGATGCGCGCACCCAGCGAGCGCGCGAGTTCGGCGACCCTCGGATCGGGAGTGACCACGGTGATCGAGCGGATCGACTCCACCGCCGAGGCGGCGATCAGCGTATCGGCGAGCATGGCCAGCACCAGCCGCGCCCGGCATTCGGGACGCAACCGATCGGCCAGTCTGCTCTTCGCCAGATCGAGGTTCTTCACCGCGATCACGGCGTGCACGGCGTGCGGGCGCATGGCGGCAATACTTCCACGTGCCGTGACGGCGGCGCTCGCCTGTGTCTTTCGGGGGGTATCGGGTCGCGTCGACCGCTGTTGATGGCATATTGAGCAGATGACGAGGGCTGCGGTACTTGGTGCGGGGTCATGGGGCACGGCGTTCGCGAAAGTGCTGGCCGACGCCGGGTGCGAGGTGACCATCTGGGCGCGACGCCCCGAGGTCGCCAAGGTCTTGGCGGACGAGCATCGCAACCCCTTCTACCTGCCCGATGTCCTCCTGCCTCCGGTCTCGGCCACCCACGATCACATCCGTGCGCTCGACGGCGCCGAAATAGTGGTGCTCGCGGTGCCATCGCAGTCGCTGCGCGGCAATCTCGAACACTGGAAGGACGCCATCGATGACGCGGTGGCGCGCAACGACGCGAGTCTGCTGAGTCTGGCCAAGGGCATCGAGACCGGCACGCTGCTTCGCATGAGCCAAGTGATCGGCGAGGTCACCGGGGCCGACCAAGATCGCATCGCGGTGCTGTCGGGACCGAATCTGGCCAAGGAGATCGCGGCCGAACAGCCTGCCGCGACCGTCATCGCGTGCACCGACAGCTACCGCGCGGCGGCCTTGCAGCACGCCAGCGCCTGCGGTTACTTCCGGCCGTACTCCAACACCGACGTCATCGGCTGCGAGATCGGCGGTGCCTGCAAGAACGTCATCGCCCTTGCCTGCGGTATCGCGGCGGGAATGGGTATGGGCGACAACTCGATCGCGAGCCTGATCACCCGCGGTCTGGCCGAGATCATCCGGCTCGGGGTCGCGCTCGGCGCCGAACCGGTGACGCTGGCCGGCCTGGCCGGCGTCGGCGACCTGGTCGCCACTTGCACCTCACCGCTGTCGCGCAATCGCTCCTTCGGCCACGTCCTCGGTGCGGGCGGTTCGATGGAGGCCGCCCAGCAGGCGACGCACGGACAGGTCGCCGAGGGTGTGAAATCCTGCACGTCGGTGCGCGCGCTGGCCGCCGCGCACGATGTGGAGATGCCGCTGACGACCGCCGTGCACCAGGTGTGCCACGAGCGCGTATCGGTGGCCGAGGCCGTCGGCAACCTGCTCGGCAGGCGCATCAAACCCGAATGAGCGCGCGCTCGGCCGTGGTACTCGGCGGCTGTGTTCACGGAACCGGCGGCGTGACGGGGCCGGAGGGCGTATAACGCGCGCGATGCGGGTACGGTTCCGAACATGACGAACCGGATCAGGGTGGCGGTGGTGTTCGGCGGGCGCAGCAATGAGCACGCCGTCTCGTGCGTATCGGCGGGCAGTGTGCTGCGCAACCTCGATCCGGAGAAGTACGAGGCCGTCCCCATCGGCATCACCGCCGAGGGCAGTTGGGTGCTTGGCACCGCCGACGTGGCCGCGCTCGGCCTGCGCGGCAAGCGATTGCCCTCGGTCGACCCCACCGGCACCGCACTCACCCTCACCGCGGACCCGGGCCGCGCGGGCACGCTGGTCGCCCTCGATGATCCGGCCGCCGCGCTCGGCTCGGTCGACGTGGTGTTCCCCATCCTGCACGGCCCCTTCGGCGAGGACGGCACCCTTCAGGGCATGCTCGAACTCGCGGGCATCCCCTACGTCGGCCCCGGAGTGCTGGCCAGCGCCGCGGGCATGGACAAGGAGTTCACCAAGAAGCTGTTCGCCGCCGAGGACCTGCCGATCGGCACCCAGGTCGTGCTGCGCCCCGGTGTCGAGACGCTGAGCACGGAGCAGCGCGAACTCCTCGGCCTTCCGGTCTTCGTGAAACCGGCGCGGGCGGGTTCGTCCATCGGCATCACCCGCGTGAGCGACTGGGCCGAGCTGGACGCGGCCATCGCGACCGCCCGCGCCCACGACCCCAAGGTGATCGTGGAAGCGGGCATCGTCGGACGCGAAGTCGAATGCGGTGTGCTGGAATTCCCGGACGGCCGGGTCGAGGCCAGCGTCGTCGCCGAGATCCGCGTGCCCGGCGCGCAAGCCTTCTACGACTACGACACCAAATACGTCGACGACGTCTGCGAATTCGACGTACCCGCGCGACTGGACGACGAGACCTCCGAGGAGATCCGCGACCTCGCCGTACGCGCCTTCCGAGCACTGGACTGCCAGGGCCTGGCCCGCGTCGACTTCTTCGTCACCGAGAACGGCCCGGTGCTCAACGAGATCAACACCATGCCCGGATTCACCGCCATCTCCATGTACCCGCGCATGTGGGACGCCAGCGGACTCGACTACGGAAAACTGATCTCGACCCTGATCGAAACCGCCATGGCCCGCGGCACCGGACTGCGGTAATTCCCGCCCACCACTCGAATTCAGCCCCAGCCCCCAAGCTCCCCTTCACCCCAACGCACCGACCCGCCCCACCCGAGAACCGTTCCATCGAGCCCCCGAAGCGCATTGTCGCGACCCACCTCACCCCGACTGCCCCGCACCCGAAGGCCGCACCTGAAGGATTCGCGGCCGTCTCGCGTCCGAGCGGTCGAGACAAAGCGACGAAGGAGCGAGTATCGGCTGCTCGGGCGCGAGACATAAGGGGCCGTGAATCCCGCCGTGCCGGAGGCGCGGCCAGAGATACCGTTCGCGGCCGTCTCGTGTCCGAGTGGTCGAGGCAATGCGACGAAGGAGCGAGTATCGGCTGCTCGGGCGCGAGACATAAGGGGCCGTGAATCCCGCCGTGCCGGAGGCACGGCCAAAGATACAGCTCAGTTGGGAAGGGGACCTGGGGTCGGGGGGTGTGGGGGGAGGTTCGCGACGATGGCGTCCGAGATCGCTTGGAGTGGGGTGGGGCCGGAGCCGTCGGGGACGGTGAGGGCTATGTAGGTCTCGCGGTCCACGGCGAACCAGGTACTCGCGGAGGCGGCGGGGTCGCGGACCTCGAACCACTGCACGGTGTTCACCAGTTGCAGAGGTGAGGCGCGGTTGAATTCGAGGGGTCGGTCCAGGCCGCAGCGCAGGACGATGGCGTCGCCGCCGTCGGGGCGCTGCCAGGCGCGGGTGGCGGGTGGGGCCGGTTCGACCAGTTGGGATTTGGTGTAGTCGCCGAGGGTCGCGGGCAGTGTCGGCATGAGGCCGGTGCAGGCGGGGCCGTCGGCGGCGGGCGCGGGGACCGGGCCGAGGGCCAGCGGTTCGCGTTCGGCGGGGATGGTGCGCGACATGATCGCGGCGATCAGCAGGCCGACGATCACGACGACCGGCAGGGCGATGGCGGTGGCGATGAGCGCGGGTGGGTAGCCGTAGTGGGCCGGTGTCTCGTCGGAGGCGGATCGATCGGCGCTGGATGTACTCGGAGTCGCATCGTCCGCGGGCGACGGGCCGGTCGCCTTCGACGAGTCGCTGTCCGCCGAGTCCGCCGCCATTCGTATCGACCTTCCTTCGTATCCGGCCGGCCGTTCCCGGCGTGCCTCGATTGCCCTGGACAGGGTACCGTCGACCCGTTTCCAGCCGGTATGGCGCCTCGCGCGCCCGCCGGGGCCGACCACGGGAGAGGTGAGGGTCGATCAGCGAGGGCACGGGGCCGCGGACCGTAGGCGAATTGGGGGAGTTCGCGCTCATCGACCGCATCAACGCGGGCAGATGGCAGAGCCCGGCCGTGCTGCTCGGCCCTGGTGACGATGCCGCGCTGGTGGCGGCGCCGGACGGGCGTTTCGTGGTCACCACCGACATGCTGGTGCAGGATCGGCATTTCCGGCTCGACTGGTCGAGTCCTTACGATATCGGCCGTAAGGCCATCGCGCAGAACGCGGCGGACGTGGTGGCGATGGGCGCGGTGCCGACCGCGTTCGTGGTGGGACTGGGCTGTCCGGCCGATACGCCGCTGGAACTGGTGGACGGACTGGCCGACGGGCTGTGGGCCGAGGCGGGGCGGCTCGGTGCGTCGGTGGCGGGAGGCGATCTGGTGCGCAGCCGCGAACTCGTCGTCTCGGTCACCGCCTTCGGTGATCTGCGCGGTCGCCCCCCGATCACCAGATCCGGTGCCCGCGTGGGCGACACGATCGCGGTAGCGGGGGTGCTCGGCTGGTCGGCCGCCGGACTCGCGGTGCTCACGGCAGGCGCCGACCGCGCGGAGTTCGCGGATGTGGTTGCCGCGCATCGTGTTCCGCGGCCACCCTACGCGGCGGTGCTGGATCTGCTTTCCCGCGCCCGTGACGCACCGGCGCCGCACGCGCTGACCGATGTCTCCGACGGTCTGCTCGCCGATCTCGGGCATATCGCCGCGGCGTCGAAGGTGCGCGTCGACGTGGATTCCGAGGCGGTGCGCGATCGGTATCTGGAACGGATCGCGGCGGCGTTGAGCGCCGATGCGGCGCAATGGATTCTGTCCGGCGGTGAGGAGCACGCCTTCGCCGCGGCCTGGCCCGCGACGGCGGCGCTGCCGGTCGGGTGGCGCCGCGTGGGAAGCGTGTGCGCAGGTCACGGTGTCACTGTCGACGGTGTGGCGCGTGCGGGCGCGCACGGCTGGGAATCCTTCGGCGGGGCAGACTCGGCGGGCTCGGCCGAGCCACGATAGGTTGTGCGGTCATGGGCGCGAAACCATTGTCGGAAATCATCGATCCGGGCTGGGCGCGAGCACTCGAGCCGGTCGCCGACCAGATCACAGCCATGGGTGAATTCCTGCGCGCGGAGAACGCCGCGGGCCGGGGTTACCTCCCGGCGGGCGAGAATGTGTTACGCGCGTTCCAGCGCCCCTTCGACGCCGTTCGCGTGCTCATCGTCGGCCAGGATCCGTATCCGACCCCCGGCCACGCCATGGGGCTGAGTTTCTCTGTGGCGCCGGACGTTTCGCCGATACCGCGCAGTCTGGCCAATATCTTCGCCGAACTGGCGAAGGATCTCGGACACCCCACGCCCTCGTGCGGTGATCTGAGTCCGTGGTCGGATCAGGGCGTGCTGCTGCTGAACCGCGTGCTCACGGTCGCGCCCGGACAGCCAGCCTCCCATCGTGGCAAGGGCTGGGAGAAGGTCACCGAACAGGCCATTCGTGCCCTGGTGGACCGCGACGAACCGCTGGTCGCCATCCTCTGGGGAAAGGACGCGGGCACGTTGAAGCCGGCGCTGGCCGCAGCCGAGGTCCCCTACGTCGAATCCGCGCATCCCTCGCCGCTGTCGGCCTCGCGCGGCTTCTTCGGTTCCCGGCCGTTCTCCCGGGTCAACGAACTGCTCGATGAACTCGGTGCCGAGCCCGTCGATTGGCGCCTGCCCTGATCCACCGACCGTCCGGCGGACGCCGGACACGTATCACCGCTCGACCGCAATCACAGAGGAGCTCTCCCATGCACCACCAGACAGTTCGCGGCGCGCTGCGCGGCACCACCGCCACCCTGGCACTGTGCGCCGCGCTCGCGGGCGGCACCGCGGCCGCGAGCGCGGCCACCATCCCGCTCGAACCCGCGACCGATGCCACGGCCGCCCCCGTCGGCGAGGAGTTCACCTCGACCGGCTCCTCCACCATCTCCGCGTCGGTGAACGCCAAGGTCACCTGCCTGTTCCAGAACACCTTCAGCGGTACCAAGCTGAACTGCTGAACCCCGAATCCGCGAGGCCCGCGCCGGTCCGGTTCCGCGCTGTGCGATCCTCGGATCGTGAGTAATGCGAACTATCTGCTCGAGCCGGTCCGGTTGCGGCTGCGCGGTTCGGGCGGGATCGAACTGGCCGCCGACCACTTCGGCCCCGAGGACGGCCCGTTGGTCGTCTTCCTGCACGGTGGCGGTCAGACGCGCCATTCCTGGAAGCAGACCGGCGCGAAACTCGGCCTCGCCGGTATGCGCGCGGTCACCCTGGACGCCCGGGGACACGGCGACAGCGACTGGTCTCCTGGCGCCGACTACCGGCGCGAGACAATGGTCGCCGATCTGATCGCGGTACTCGACCAACTCGGCGCCACCCCCGAGCGACCCGCGGTCGTGGTCGGCGCGAGTATGGGCGGCATCACCGGTCTGCTCACCGCCGCGCGACCGGCGGGCGCGGCCATCGCCGCGCTCGTGCTGGTCGATATCGTCACCCGGCCGGAGGCCGACGGCGTCGAGCGCGTCATCGGCTTCCTGAGCAGGCACCGGGA
This sequence comes from Nocardia arizonensis, assembly GCF_001310275.1. Taxonomy (GTDB): domain Bacteria; phylum Actinomycetota; class Actinomycetes; order Mycobacteriales; family Mycobacteriaceae; genus Nocardia; species Nocardia arizonensis. Next base: position 446,786 of record NZ_LGYZ01000081.1, on the reverse strand, counting down.
CGGATTCGACACCGTCGCCGAGGCCGCCGACGCGGTGGCCGCCTATATGCCGCATCGCCCGCGGCCGAAGAGCACCGACGGCCTCATGCGCAATCTGCGCGAACGCGACGGCCGGTTCTACTGGCACTGGGATCCCGACATGCTCTCCGGCCGTGTCGATGACGCGGCGAGCATGGGCGAGGTGCTGGAGGCCGCCGCGCGCACGCTGACTCTGCCGGTGCTGCTGGTGCGCGGGATGCGCTCGGATGTGGTGAGCGCGGCGGGCGCGGCCGCGTTCCTGGAGCAGGTGCCGCACGCCGAGATGGTCGAGATCGGCGGTGCGGCGCACACCGCGGCCGGTGACGACAACGACGCGTTCACCGACGCGGTGGCCGATTTCGTCCTGCGTGCCCGCTGAGGCGGGGCGGACGGCTCAGTTGGTCGCGGTGTAGTCGGGTGCGCGCTTCTCGACGAAGGCGTCGACGCCCTCGCGGCCGGTGGGGCTCGACGCGGCGGCCGAGATGAATTCTCGTTCGCTGTCGAGTTGTTCGCTCAGCGTGGCCGTGGTCGACCGGGTCAGCAGCGTCTTGATGCTCGCGTGCGTGGAGCGCGGTCCGGCGGCCAGCGACGTGGCCAGCGCGAGCGCCTCGGCGCGTACCTGCTCGTCGGCGACGACGCGGCTGAGGATGCCGAGTCGCCGTGCCTCCTCGGCGTCGAGAATCGCGTCGGTGAGCAGGATCTCGCGGGCGCGTGCGGCGCCGACGACGCGCGGCAGGGTCCAGGACATGCCGCCGTCGGGGCTCAGACCGATGCCGGGGTAGGCCGGGCGCAGCCGGGTGGACTCGCCACCGATGGCGATATCCGAGGCGAGGACCAGGCTCATGCCCGCACCGGCGGCCCAACCGGTCACCGCGGCGACGACGGGGGCGGGGCTCGCGAGGAGTTCGCGGACGAATTCGTGCAGGTCGGTGGCGAGGCCGTGGATGTGGGCGGAGCGGTCCGGCGCCGCGGCGAATCCGCGGACGTTGCCGCCGGCGCAGAAGTTCGCGCCCGATCCGGTGAGCAGAATCGCGCCGATACCGTCGCGACGTGCGCGAAGTGCCGCGGTGCCCGCGTTGATGCCATCGAAATCCATCGAGGTTCCGTTGGCGGCGGTGGCGATGGTGATACGGAGAACGCCGTCGACGTCGGTGACGTATTCGGTCTGCTCGGTGGAGGTCATAATCTCGAACCCTAGCGCCCGATTCGCCGCCGACCAATGGCAGGCACGGGAGAATCGGCTCATGACCGGGCCGGGCGCACCATCCGCACCAGCAGCGCCGGGCTGAAATCCTCCCGCTTGCGCCCGCCGTCGTCGGCGAATCCGTGTCTGCGGTAGAAGGCGCGGGCGCGGGGATTCTCGTCGAAGACCCACAGGGAATACGAGGCGGCGGGAACGAGGGCGGTCTCGAGCAGTTCGTCGGCGAGACCGGTGCCGTACCAGGGGGATCGCACGTAGAGGGCGAGCAGTTCGCGATCCGCGACGGGCGGCTCGTCCCGTGTGTGGCCGGTGCTGACGAATCCGATCACGGTGTCGTCGAGTAGGGCGACTCGGGTGGCGTCCGGGTGGCGCACCCGGATGCGCTCCCACAGTTCGGCCCGGTGTTCGACGTCGAAGGCATCGAGCACATGCCCGGGTACCAGGTCCGCGTACGCCTCGCGCCAGCAGTCGATATGGCATTCGGCCAGCGAGCGGGTGTGCCGCGCGCCGAGCGGCACGATGTGTGGCTCAGCCATGCCGGCCGGTGACGGATACGCGAACGAGCCCCGGCACTCGGGTCGAGTAGCGGGGCCCGGAGGCGCTCATATTCGGCGACTCACCGGGTATGTCCACCGATGAGTCGAGACCGGACAGGCGAACCGCGGACTCAGCCGCGGACGACCTTGCCCGCCTTCAGGCAGGAGGTGCACACATTCATCCGGCGGGTGTTACCCGGGGCGACCTGCGCACGAACTGTCTGGATGTTCGGGTTCCAGCGACGGTTGGTGCGCCGGTGCGAGTGCGAGACCGACTTCCCGAAGCCGGGGCCCTTGGCGCAGACGTCGCAGACGGCAGCCATAGTCGCGAACTCCTTCATGTCGAGTGGGGACCGCCGCGCCGTGGCGGCCGTCCGAAAACGATGTCGTGATGTGCCCGCCGAGGGATCGGCAGCGCAAACCGGGAAGGCCGCGCGAGGCAACCCTGCAAGGGTAGCCAACGGCGACCCGATCCACCAAACCAGCGGCCTTCGCGACCGCGGTCGGTGACCGGTACGGCATCAGCCTAGCGGGCCGGTGTCGCGGTCCGGGTGGCGGGATGTCCCGCTAACCTGGCGGGGTCCGGTAGAGGTGCGGTGACGACGGGGAGTGAGGTGACGGTGGCCACGGAGCGGGACTCGATCGACGGCGCGGCATTGCTGCGCTGGGGCTGGACCTGTCTCACCGGTCTGGAACAGCGGCGCGAGGAGATCAACGCGCTCAATGTCTTCCCGGTCGCCGATTCCGATACCGGTACCAACATGCTGGCGACCATGCGCGCGGCCGTCCGCGAGGCCGAGACCGTCTGCGCCGAGCGGGCGGACGCGCCGGTGTCCGCGGTGGCATCGGCGATGGCCCGCGGCGCGATCCGGGGGGCGCGCGGCAACTCCGGCATCATCCTGTCGCAGGTTCTGCGCGGTATCGCCGACGCGGCCGAGTTCGGGGGCGGCGGCGCGCTGGCCGCCGAGACCCTGTGCGAGGCGCTGGCCATGGCGGCCGCGCTGGTCCGTCGGGCGCTGAGCGAACCCGTCGAGGGCACGATTCTCACGGTGCTCGATTGCGCCGCGGCCAGTGCCGCGGCCAGCAGCGACATCACGGTGGCCGGGGTCGCGCTGGCCGCCGCAGACGGCGCGGCCAAGGCGCTCGGTGACACCCCGTCCCAACTCGGGGTGCTGCGCGCGGCCGGTGTCGTCGACGCGGGCGCGCGCGGACTCGTGGTGCTGCTCGACGCCCTGGTCTCGGTGACCCGCGGCGAAGCGCCCGCCCGCCCCGACTACGCGCCCGGCGAGACCGGCGCCGACGAGAGCGAAACCGGCTCGCCCGAACCGCATTTCGAGGTCATGTACCTGCTCGCCGACTCCGATGCCGAGCGTGTCGACGTGTTGCGCGATCGGCTTGCCGCACTGGGTGATTCGGTGGTCGTGGTCGGCGACGGTGTCGAAACCTGGTCGGCCCACGTACATTGCGCGGACGCGGGCGCGGCGGTGGAGGCCGGACTCGCCGCGGGCAGGCTGAGCGCCATCAGGATCGAGAGTTTCGCCATCACCGCGGCCCCGGCCGAGGAGCACGCGCGCGCCCTGGTCCGCGGCGCGGGCCACCGCGGCGACGGGCCGGTCGATCGCGCGGTGCTCGCCGTGGTGTCCGGGGAGGGGGCCGCGTCGCTGTTCGAGGCGGCGGGGGCGGTGGTGCTCGGCGGCGACGATCCGGTGACCTCGGCCGCACTGCTGACCGCGATCCGGCGGATGCCCAACCGCGAGGTGCTGGTGCTGCCCAACGGCGCGTTGCCCGCGCACGAACTGGTCGCGGTCGGCGTGGCCGCGCGTGACGAGCACCGTGATGTGCTGATGCTGCCGAGCGGGTCGATGGTGCAGGGCATGGCCGCGCTGGCGGTGCACGATCGCGGCCGGATCGCCGTGGACGACGCCTTCGCCATGTCGGAGGCCGCCGCCGCGACCCGGTGGGGCTCGCTGCGCGCGGCCGACCATCGCGCGCTCACCATGGTCGGCACCTGCGAGGCCGGTGACGGCCTCGGTCTGGTCGGCCACGATGTCGTGCTCATCGATCGCGACGTGCGCTCGGCCGGGCGGACCCTGCTCGATCGCATGCTCGGACTCGGTGGAGAATTGGTGACCCTGCTGATGGGCGCCGCCGCGCCGGAGGATCTCGGCGCGGAGCTGGCCGCGCATATCGCCCGCGGGTTCCCCGGTGTCGAGGTCACCGTGTATTCCGGTGGGCAACAGGAGGATCTGGTGCAGATCGGGGTGGAATGACCCGCGGGCGAACGAAGGAATGAGTCATGGCGACACTCGGTGACAGACTCGACCACATCCTCGGCGCGAAGGCCGCCGATTCCTTGGCCGAATCCTTCGACATGACCACCGTCGAGGATCTGCTGCGTCACTACCCCCTGCGGTACGCCACCCAGGGCCAGCCGCTGACCGAGGAGGCGCCCGAGGACGGTTCGCACATCACCGTCGTCGGCCGCATCGCCAAGACCGAGCTGAAACCCATGCGCAATCGCCGCGGGTCGCTGCTGAAGGTGCTGCTCGACACCGGCGCCGGCCGCCCCGTCGACGTCACGTTCTTCAATGGCGACAAGGTGAAATACGTTGTCAAAGAGGGACTTCGGGCGATGATGTCCGGCACGGTGAGCTACTGGCGCCCCGGCAGCTGGAATCTGTCGCATCCGGGATATCTGATCCTGCCCGAGGTCGAGGACGATTCGGTGGGCTCGTTCACCAAGGTGCGCGGCGGAGGGGATCTGCGCGGACTGGCCGAGAGCGCGAAAGGCGCGGGCGGCGTGGACGTCTCGTTCATGGAACGCGAGTTCATCCCGGTCTATCCCGCCACGGCGAAGGTGCAGAGCTGGGATCTGCTGGCCTGTGTGCGACAGGTGCTCGAACAACTCGATCCGATCGACGATCCGCTGCCCGAATCCGTGCGCGCCGAACGCGGACTGCTGCCGGTCTCCGATGCGCTGCGGCTGATCCACCTGCCCGAACGGAAAGCCGATATCGACCGGGCGCGGGAACGGCTGCGCTTCGACGAGGCGCTCGCGCTGCAACTGGTGCTGGCCGAACGGCGTCACGAGGTCGCCGGGCGCACCGCGCGGGCGTGCGCGCCCCGCGCCGACGGCATCGCCGCCGCCTTCGACAAGAAGCTGCCCTTCGAGCTGACCGAGGGCCAGCGGCAGGTGATCTCGGAGATCTCCGCGGATCTGTCGCGGGTGCAGCCGATGCACCGGCTGCTCCAGGGCGAGGTCGGCTCGGGTAAGACGATCGTCGCGCTGCACGCCATGTTGCAGGTTGTCGACGCCGGTCATCAGTGCGCGCTGCTCGCGCCGACGGAGGTGCTGGCCGCCCAGCACTACCGGTCGCTGCGCGCCATGCTCGGCGAACTCGCCACCGCCGGTGAGCTGGGCGCGGCCGATCAGGCCACGAGTGTCGTGCTGGTGACGGGGTCCATGTCGGCCTCGGCCAAGAAGGCGGCGCTGTTGGCCGCGGTGACCGGTGCGGCGGGCATCGTGATCGGCACGCACGCGCTCATCCAGGACGCGGTGGAATTCTTCGATCTGGGCATGGTGGTCGTCGACGAACAGCACCGCTTCGGCGTGGAGCAGCGAGACGCGTTGCGCGCCAAGGCCGCGGCCGGTACGAGTCCGCACCTGCTGGTGATGACCGCCACGCCGATCCCGCGCACCATAGCCATGACCACCCTGGGCGATCTGGAGACCTCGACGCTGACCCAGCTGCCGCGCGGTCGCTCGCCGATCACCACCAGAGTCGTTCCGCGCAAACAGCATCCGAACTGGGTCGACCGCGCCTGGGAGCGCATCGTCGAGGAGGTCGGCGCGGGTCGGCAGGCGTATGTGGTGTGCTCGCGCATCGGCGACGACGAGGAGAACGCCGCGGCCGGCAAGGGAAAGGGCCGCGGCAAGGCCAAGACGGCCGAGGACAAGCAGGCGCCGACCACGGCGGCGGTGCTCGACGTCTTCGACGCACTGCGCTCGGGCCCGCTGTCGGGGCTGCGGGTCGGGCTGCTGCACGGCAGGCTGCCCTCCGACGAGAAGGACCAGGTGATGCGGGCCTTCAACGACGGTGATGTCGACGTGCTGGTCTGCACGACCGTGGTGGAGGTCGGTGTGGACGTGCCCAACGCCACCGTCATGGTCATCGTGGACGCCGACCGTTTCGGCGTCAGCCAGCTGCACCAATTGCGCGGGCGTGTCGGCCGCGGCGAACATCCCGGACTGTGTCTGCTCGTCACCGATGCCGCGCCCGGCGGATCGGCGCTGGCGCGGCTCGAAGCCGTCGCGGCCACCACCGACGGTTTCGAACTGGCCGTGCTGGATCTGCGTCAACGCCGCGAGGGCGATGTGCTCGGGTCCGCGCAGTCCGGCACCGCGCGGTCGCTGCGTCTGCTGTCGCTGCTCGACGATCTGGAGACCATCACCGCGGCACAGGAATTCGCCCGCCGGGTGGTGGCCGAAGATCCCGGACTGGTGGACCATCCCGGACTGGCGGGCATGATGCACGCGGCCGTGGACGCCGAACGCCTGGAATATCTGGCGAAATCCTGAGCGCGCTCAGCGCAGCGCGCGCGGATACGGCAGGTCGGTGCTGGTGTTCTCCGAGACCGCCAGTGGAGCGCCGATCTGCGGGAAGGCGCGCTGCGGACACGATGGCCGCTCGCACACCTTGCAGCCCGCGCCGATCGGCACCGCGGTCGAGGGATCGTCGAGTTGCATTCCGCCGGAATACACCAGGCGGTCGGCGTATTCGATATCGCAGCCGACGCCGATCGCGAAATTCTTGGTCGCCGTGCCGAATCCGTGTGGCGCGGTGAGCGCGGTGCGCGCGATCCACAGATAGCGACGCCCGTCCGGCATGGCCGCGACCTGCGTGAGGATGCGGCCGGGGTGGGCGAACGCCTCGTGCACGACCCACAGCGGACAGCTGCCCCCCACTCGGGAGAAGTGGAAGGCGGTGGCGGACTGGCGTTTCGAGATATTGCCCGCGCGATCGGCGCGCACCAGGAAGAACGGGACGCCGCGCTGACCCTGGCGTTGCAGGGTGGACAGCCGGTGGCATATCGTTTCGAATCCGACCTCGAAACGCAGGCTCAACAGATCGATGTCGTAGCGCAATTCCTCGGCCGAGCGCAGGAACCGGCCGTAGGGCAGGATCAGCGCGCCCGCGAAATAGTTGGCCAGACCGATGCGAGCCAGCGTGCGCGATTCCCCGGTGAGAGCACCGGATTCGTCGAGCACGGCGTCGATATCGTCGCTGTAGAGCAGGAAACCGAGGGTGGTCGCGATCTGGAAGGCGCGCTGTCCGGGCCGCAGCCGCCGCGCCAGGGTCAGTGTGCGGCTCTCGGCGTCGTAGTGGCGCTTGGGGATCGAGGGATCGGCGCCGTCACCGCGCACGAGAACGGTGACACCCGCGCGTTCCTCGGCGATCCGGGCGAGTTGGCGGTCCAGCGAGCCGATGGTCAGATTGCACTCGTCGAACAGGTGCTCGGCCGCCATATCCAATTTCGGAATGTGATTGTGGTGGTCGTAGAAGAAGTCCCGCACGTCCTCGTAGGGCATGGGCACACCCGGCGCGCTCGCCGGCGCGGCGACCCGCGAGGACAGCAGATCGAGTTGATCGGTGGCGGCGCGCAGGCGGCGATGCATAGCGACCAGGATGCGGGCCACCTCGGGCTGTCTGGTGGCCAGTTCCTCCACCTCGGTCAGCGGCGCGCTGTCGCCGCCCGCCGCGTCTACCAGCACCTCGTGCAGGTCGGAGACGAGTCGGGCGTCGGAGTCGGTGGCGAAGAACTGTACGTCGAGGTCGAAGGTTGAGTTGAGTTTCAGCAATACCGGAATGGTGAGCGGTCGCTGATCGCGCTCGAGCTGATTCAGATAGCTGGGCGATAGATCGAGGGATTTCGCCAGCGCCGCCTGCGTCATCCGTCTTTCCTCGCGTAACCGCCGCAAACGGGCGCCCGCGTACATCTTCCGCACGGGCGAATCCTAGCCCGCCCGGTTTGCAGGCATCGCAGAATGCGCGGTAACCCCGGCGCGGGGAGGTGCTGTGCTAGGGGTTTGCCCGAATGGTGTGTCTGCGTAGCGTGCGAAGTGCGCGTGAGGGGCGGAACGCGAACCGGCTGCCGCGCGGGTACCCGAGCGACGCGGGTGGTCGCGTGGTTTCGGACGGGTTCACCCGTTTGCCCGGAGGGAAGGCCGCCGCCGTGCGGCCCGCCGCGTTTCGGACATGTGACCAACGGGTAGTAGATCAACCGGAACGGGACCGTATTATCACGCGGCGCAACGGATTCCGAGCCCGTCGGACGGGTCGTCCCGACAGGCGCGGATACCCGCGCACCGAGGTATCGGACCGGGCATCGGAGGTTTGTGAGGGGATCGCCCGATGTCCGGTCGCCCCCCTTTCTCCCGCGTCCCGTCGTGTTTGTGGCCACGAGAAGAAATTCGAGGGAACCGAATCGGCGAGACACACGTCGAACACTGCGAACGGATTGGTCGACGTGCGAGACGAGAAGGGGTGTGCGAATGGATCGTTGTTCAGGGCACGCGTCATGGCGGCGCGGTATAGACCCGAGGGCTCGCCTACGCCCCACAATCCGCGCGGGCGAAGCATGCGAGTCCTACACATCACGCCGCAAGCGGAAACCCGAACCCGACCCGAGAAACGAATAAGGCAATCAAAGCCATTGCCCGGACACCGCCCCCCACCTACCCACCCAGGGCGGCACCCATACCAAATCCGCACCCAAAGGATTCGCGGCCGTCTCGCGTCCGAGCGGTCGAGACAATGCGCCGAAGGCGCGAGTATCGACCGCTCGGACGCGAGACTCAAGGGGCCGCGAATCCCGCCGCGACGAAGTCGCGGCCGATAACCCAGCTACCGAAGGGTGTGCGCCGCTGTGACCATATTGCGGAGCGAAGCCTCCACCTCGGCGGGACCCCGAGTCTTCAACCCGCAGTCGGGATTGACCCACAACCTCTCGGCCGGAACCGCTTTCAATGCCGCCCGCAGCGCCGCGGTGATCTCCTCCACGCTGGGCACCCGGGGCGAGTGGATGTCGTAAACGCCCGGACCGACTCCGAGACGGAAGCCCGCGGCGTCGAGGTCATCGAGCACCTCCATATGCGAGCGCGCCGCCTCGATGGAGGTCACGTCGGCGTCCAGTCCCGCGATGGCGTCGATGACCTCGCCGAATTCCGAGTAGCACAGATGCGTGTGGATCTGCGTCGAATCGGACACACCGCAGGTGGCGAGCCGGAACGCGCGCACCGACCAGTCCAGGTACGCGGGCTGATCGGCGGCCCGCAACGGCAGCAGTTCGCGCAGCGCGGGCTCGTCCACCTGGATGACGCGGATGCCCGCGTTCTGTAGGTCCACCGTCTCGTCGCGGATGGCAAGTGCGACCTGGGCGGCAGAGTCGGCCAGTGGCTGGTCGTCGCGCACGAAGGACCAGGCCAGAATGGTCACCGGCCCGGTGAGCATGCCCTTGACCGGCTTGTCGGTCAGGCCCTGCGCGTAGGTGATCCAGTCCACTGTCATCGGCGCGCGGCGCGTCACGTCGCCGAACAGGATCGGCGGCCGCACGCAGCGGGTGCCGTAGGACTGCACCCAGCCCTGTTCGATGGTGGCGAAGCCGTCGAGTTGTTCGGCGAAGTACTGCACCATGTCGTTGCGTTCTGGTTCGCCGTGTACCAGCACGTCGATGCCGAGATTCTCCTGGAGTGCGATGACCTCGGCGATTTCGGCTCGCATCCGGCTGTCGTACTCGGCCTCGTCGATTTCGCCCTTGCGCAGTGCGGCGCGAGCGAGCCGGATCGCGGGGGTCTGTGGGTAGGAGCCGATGGTGGTGGTCGGCAGGATGGGCAGCCGCAGGCGTTCGGCTTGCAGCACGCGGCGCTGGTCGGCGGGTGCGCGGGTGATGGCGTCCGGGCCGAGCGCGCGGAGACGGGCGCGGACCTGTTCGTCGGACAGTCGCGGGTCCGCGCGCCGCGACTGTGCCGCCGCCCGAGCTCGGGCGAGTTCCGCCGCGATGGCCTCGGTGCCGGAGGTCATGGCGGTGGCGAGCAGCCGTATCTCGGCGAGCTTCTCCGCGCCGAAGGCCAGCCACGAGCGCAGCGCCGGGTCCAGCTGGGTCTCCGCGGCGAGTGTGTATGGCACGTGCAATAGCGAGCAGGAGCTCGACACCGCGATCGAGGCGGCCGAGCCGAGCAGGGTAGCCAGGATGGTCAGCGCGTGGTCGAGGTCGGTGCGCCAGACATTGCGTCCGTCGACCACGCCGGCCACCAGTAGCTTCTTCGCCAGCGCCGGTACGCCCGCCACGACGGAGAGGTCGCCGCAGGCGTCGAGCGCGATGCCCTCCACGCCGGTGGCGGCCAGTGCGGGCAGCGCCGCACCCGGGGTGCCGAAGTAGGTGGCGACCAGCAGCGCGGGTCGGTCCGCGGATTCCGACAGTTCGGTGTACACGCCGCGCGTCAGTTCGATCTCCTCGGCCGTGAGATCGGTCACCAGCACCGGCTCGTCGAGCTGGACCCACGAGACGCCCGCCGCCGCGAGCAGGCGCAGCAGTTCCCGGTACAGCGGAACGAGTTCGGCCAGCCGGTCCAGCGGCGCGCCGTCCTCGGCCTTGGCCAGCTTCAGGAAGGTCACCGGACCGATGACCACCGGACGGGCGGGCACGTCCAGCGCCCGCGCCTCGGCGACCTGCTCGAGCAGGTTCGCCGGATGCAGTGAGAAGACGGTGTGCGGACCGATCTCCGGCACCAGGTAGTGGTAGTTGGTGTCGAACCACTTGGTCATCTCGAGCGGTTCCACGGTGTCGTCGCCGCGCGCGGCGGTGAAGTACCGGTCGAGGGGATCGGTGATATGCGCCACCCTCTCGGGCAGCGCGCCGAGCAGCGCGGCGGCGTCGAGCATCTGGTCGTAGTAGGAGAAGGTGCCGACGGGCACCGAATCCAATCCGGCCGCCAGCAATTGCGCGTACTGCGCCGCGCGCAGGTCGCGGGCGACGGCGTGCAGTTGTCCGGCGTCGACCTCGCCGGACCAGTACGACTCGGTCGCGCGTTTCAGTTCCCGGTTCGGGCCGACTCTCGGCAGGCCGAGAACCGTTGCGGTGAACGGAGTGTGCGGGGAAACAGTCACGTCGATACTCCAGTGCTGTGTGGGTGAACCATCGCCATGAGGGCGGCGTCACCGGCTGCCACGGGTCGCCGACGGGAACCCGGAGTTCAACGCTGGTGGTCCGCGCGCCCGATCCACGAGGCGGTGGCCGCCGGATACGGCGTATCCGGCACAGCGGGCAGGTCTTCGGACTCGCGGGCACGGGCCGTGCGGCCCACCTACTGGCCGTCGCTTCCCGGGCGGTGCGCCCAGTGCTCGTGACGGCGGTCGTTCCTGCATACCGCTGCGGGACAGTCCCGGATTCCCACCGGGTTCCCTCTCACCACCCGACGCTCGCGCCGGGTGGGTTCGGCGCCGGGCGCGACGTAGGGGCTCCATCTCGTCGGCGCTCGGCGAACCAGCTGCCCGACCAGCATACGGGAATCCGATCGCGCGATGGTTTCGCGGCACCCGGCCGGTGGGCGGTCCCGTCGGGTCGGGCATCCGGCGGGCAATCCGGTTCGCGATCCGTCGAGTTAATGTCCAGCTCCACGTGGTTTTCGCATCACCGCAGCATGTGACTGCCGCGTGAACGGAACTTCGCAGCTCTGCTACTTTCTCTGTGAAGATTTCTGCGAAGGGTGCTTCACTGTCGGACACCGCCTCCGGGGCGGGTACCTTGGGTCAATGTTCTCGAAAGTCTTGGTTGCCAATCGCGGCGAGATCGCCATCCGTGCCTTCCGCGCGGCCTATGAACTCGGGATCGGCACCGTCGCGGTGTTCCCGCACGAGGATCGCAATTCGGTGCATCGGTTGAAGGCCGACGAGGCGTATCAGATCGGCGAGCAAGGGCATCCGGTTCGGGCGTACCTGTCGATCGAGGCGATCATCGGTGCGGCCAAGGCCGCGGGCGCGGACGCCATCTACCCGGGTTACGGATTCCTGTCGGAGAACCCGGATCTGGCGGCGGCGTGCGCCCGCGAGGGGATCACGTTCATCGGCCCCTCGGCCGATGTGTTGGAGTTGGCCGGGAACAAGGCGCGCGCCATCGAGGCGGCCAGGGCGGCCGGGCTTCCGGTACTGCGGTCGAGCGAGCCGTCGGCCGATGTGGAGGAATTGCTCGCCGCGGCCGCGGGCCTCGAGTATCCGCTTTTCGTGAAGGCCGTGGCGGGTGGCGGTGGTCGCGGTATGCGCCGGGTGGCGGAGGCGGCGCAATTGCGGGAGTCGATCGAGGCCGCTTCGCGTGAGGCGGAGTCGGCCTTCGGCGATCCGACGGTGTTCTTGGAGCAGGCGGTGGTGAACCCGCGTCATATCGAAGTGCAGATCCTGGCCGATCAGCACGGTGGCGTGATGCATTTGTTCGAGCGGGATTGTTCGGTGCAGCGCCGTCACCAGAAGGTGATCGAGTTGGCGCCCGCGCCGAATCTGGATCCGGCGCTGCGGGAGCGGATATGCGCGGATGCGGTGGCCTTCGCTCGCCGGATCGGGTATTCGTGTGCCGGGACGGTCGAGTTCTTGGTGGACGAGCGCGGCAATCACGTGTTCATCGAGATGAATCCGCGGATTCAGGTGGAGCATACGGTGACCGAGGAGGTCACCGACGTGGACCTGGTGCAGTCGCAGATGCGGATCGCGGCGGGGGAGTCGCTGGCGGACCTCGGATTGAGCCAGGAGTCGGTATCCATTCGTGGCGCCGCGTTGCAGTGCCGCATCACGACCGAGGACCCGACCAAGGGCTTCCGCCCGGATACGGGCCGGATCACCGCGTATCGCACCCCGGGCGGCGCGGGTATCCGATTGGACGGCGGGGCGAATCTGGGTGCGGAGATCGGCGCGTACTTCGATTCCATGCTGGTGAAGCTGACCTGCCGCGGCCGTGATTTCCCGACCGCGGTGGCGCGGGCGTCGCGGGCGCTGGCGGAGTTCCGCATTCGCGGCGTGTCGACGAATATCCCTTTCCTGCAAGCGGTATTGGACGATACGGATTTCCAGGCGGGTCGGGTCACCACCTCGTTCATCGATGAGCGTCCGCAACTGCTGACCCTGCGCGAGTCGGCGGACCGGGGCAGCAAGATCCTGGAATATCTCGCGGACGTGACGGTGAACAAGCCGCACGGCGAGCGTCCGACACAGGTGTATCCGCACGACAAACTGCCCGCGATCGATCTGGCCGCGGCCCCGCCGGATGGGTCGCGTCAGCGGTTGCTGGCGTTGGGACCCGAGGGTTTCGCGCGTGGCTTGCGGGCGCAGAAGGCGGTCGGTGTCACCGACACGACGTTCCGTGACGCGCATCAGTCGTTGTTGGCGACGCGGGTGCGGACGAACGGCTTGTTGGGGGTGGCGGGCCATGTCGCCCGGTTGACGCCGGAATTGTTGTCGATCGAGGCGTGGGGCGGCGCGACTTTCGACGTGGCGTTGCGGTTCCTGTTCGAGGACCCGTGGGAGCGGTTGGCGTTGTTGCGGGAGGCGGTGCCGAACATCTGTTTGCAGATGCTGCTGCGTGGCCGCAACACGGTGGGGTATACGCCGTATCCCGAGCGGGTGACGCGGGCGTTCGTATCGGAGGCGGCGGCGACGGGGATCGATATCTTCCGCATCTTCGACGCGCTCAACAACGTGGATCAGATGCGTCCGGCGATAGATGCCGTGCGGGAGACCGGCACCACCGTCGCCGAGGTCGCGCTGTCGTATACCGGTGATCTGTCGGATCCGAACGAAACCCTCTACACCCTGGACTATTACCTCAAGTTGGCCGAGCAGATCGTGGACGCGGGGGCGCACATCCTCGCGATCAAGGATATGGCGGGGCTGTTGCGGGCTCCGGCGGCGGCGACGCTGGTGTCGGCGTTGCGGCGGGAGTTCGAACTGCCGGTGCACGTGCACACGCACGACACGCCGGGTGGGCAGTTGGCGACGTACCTGGCCGCGTGGCAGGCCGGCGCGGACGCGGTGGACGGCGCGAGTGCGGCGATGGCGGGCACGACCAGTCAGCCCGCGCTGTCGGCGATCGTGGCCGCGGCGGCGCACACCGAGTTCGACACCGGGTTGAGTCTGTCGAATGTGTGCGATCTCGAGCCGTATTGGGAAGCGTTGCGGAAGGTGTACGCGCCGTTCGAATCGGGGCTTCCCGCTCCGACGGGGCGGGTGTACACCCACGAGATTCCGGGTGGGCAGTTGTCGAACCTGCGTCAGCAGGCGATCGCCCTGGGGCTGAGGGATCGCTTCGAGGAGGTGGAGGCGAAGTACGCGGCGGCGGATCGGCTGTTGGGCCGGTTGGTGAAGGTGACGCCGTCGTCGAAGGTGGTGGGTGACCTGGCGTTGGCGTTGGTGGGTTCCGGTGTCGATATCGCCGATTTTGCCGCTGATCCGGGTCGGTACGACATTCCCGACTCGGTGATCGGGTTCCTGCGTGGGGAACTCGGCACGCCGGCGGGTGGGTGGCCGGAGCCGTTCCGCGCCAAGGCGCTGGCCGGTCGCGGCCCGGCCAAACCGGAGGTCGCGTTGACCGAGCGGGATGAGGCCGGTCTCGACGGTGACTCGCTCGAACGCCGCGCGACCCTGAACCGGCTGTTGTTCCCTGGCCCGACCTCGGAGTTCCTGGCGCATCGGGAGAAGTACGGCAACACGATGGGGCTCTCGGCGAATCAGTTCTTCTACGGCCTGCGGCACGGCGAGGAACACCGTGTGCAGTTGGAGAAGGGCGTCACGTTGCTGATCGGGTTGGAGGCCATCTCCGAGCCGGATGAACGCGGTATGCGCACGGTGATGTGCATCCTCAACGGACAGTTGCGGCCGGTTGCGGTCCGCGATCGGTCGATCTCGAGCGAGGCGCCCGCGGCGGAGAAGGCCGACAAGAACAACCCGACCCACGTGGCCGCGCCCTTCGCGGGCGTGGTCACCCTGGCGGTGGCGGAGAGCCACATCGTCGAGGCGGGCGCGGTCATCGCCACCATCGAGGCCATGAAGATGGAAGCCGCCATCACCGCCCCGAGGGCGGGCATCGTCTCCCGCATCGCCATCGGCGCTGTCCAGCAGGTCGAAGGCGGCGACCTGCTCATCGAACTCGCGGTGGGCGACGGCAAGATCAGCGCCATCTCCTCCGAATGACCCGCATAGTCGCCGGTACGGCGGGCGGGCGGCGGCTGCGCGTGCCGCCCGCCGTCACCCGGCCCACCTCCGATCGGGTACGCGAGGCGCTGTTCAGCGCGCTCGACGCGCGACTGGATTTCGCGGGAGTGCGCGTCCTCGACCTCTACGCGGGGTCGGGGGCGCTGGGATTGGAGGCGCTCTCGCGCGGCGCCGCGGCGGCGGTGCTGGTCGAATCCGATCGCAAGGCCGCCGCGGTGGTGCGCGGCAATATCGCCGATCTCGGACTGCCCGGCGCCGAACTGCGCGTCGGGCAGGTCGCGACGGTGCTCGACGGGGGCACGGGCGAGCCGTTCGACGTGGTGTTCGCCGATCCGCCCTACGATCTCGCCACCGCCGACGTCATCGCCGACCTGGTGCGGCTCGCACGGCGCGGCTGGCTGGCCGACGGCGCGACGGTGGTGGTCGAACGATCCGCGCGCTCGATCGAAATCGACTGGCCCGCCGGATATCTCGCGGCCAAATCGCGCCGGTACGGCGAGACCAGACTCGAGATCGCCGAGTTCGCGCCCGGCGATTAGACGGTAGCGAACGTGTCGGTGGGCGACGCTATCGTGTGCGCGTGAACCGCACGGATCGGCTGTACGCCATCGTCGAGGATCTGCGGGCCGTCGCACCGCGGTTGCGCACCGCGCGCGAACTGGCGCAGCGGTACGAGGTCAGTGTCCGCACCATCGAGCGCGATATCAGCGCGCTCCAGCAGGCGGGTATCCCCATCTACGCCGATGTCGGCAGGCGCGGCGGATACGCGCTGGACAAGAGCATGTCGCTGCCGCCGCTCAATTTCACCCCCGCCGAGGCCGTCGCCCTCGCGGTGGCCGTGCACACCGGCGGCGGCGGGCCGTTCGAGGAGGCGGGCCAGAGCGCGCTGCGCAAGATCGTGGCCGCGATGTCGGAGCGCGACGCCGCCGCCGCCCGCGATCTGGCCACCCGCATCCGGCTCATCGATGTCCCGGACATTCCGCGCGCGCAACGAATTCCCGAGGTCATCGAGCGGGCCATCGAGATCGGTCGGGTACTGCGGGTCGACTATCTGGATCGCTCGGATGTCCCCACCGTCCGCGATGTCGAACCGACCGCGTTGCTCAGCGGAGGCAGCGGCTGGTATCTGGTGGCATGGTGCCGGTTGCGCGGGGATACCCGCTGCTTCCGGCTCGACCGCATCCGCTCGGTGACCATGACCGAATCGCCCGCGACGCTGCGCCCGGTGGACGATCTGCCGGAGCCGCCGCATCGGGTGCTGCGATCGGTCTCGATCTGAGTCGCCGAAGCCATCCGAGTCGCCGAAATCCATCCGAGTCGCCGAAATCCGTCGTATCGCCGCCGAAACACCGACAGGGTGTTGTCGTCGGGACGGGCGATCGTATGCGGGCACGTCCCGAACGACGAGATTGCGGAGGAAATATGACAACACCGGCGGAGAACACGGTCGCGTGGTTCCAGGTCGGCAGCGACAAGCCCGCCGAGGTCGCGAAATTCTACGGCGACCTGTTCGGCTGGACCGTCGCCACCGATCCGAACAGCGAGGACTACGACCTGATCAGCTACCCGGGCAGCGACGTGCCCAGCGGCGGCATCGCGCATGTGTCCGATGCCGCCGCCAACCACGCCACCTTCCTGGTCGTGGTGCGCGATGTCGAGGCCACCGTGGCCGCGGCACAATCCCTGGGCGGCAAGGTGGTCGTGCCGCCCACCACCGGCAAGGACGGCTTGGTCTTCGCCCACATCCTCGACGTCTCGGGGAACGAATTCGGCGTGTTCACCCCCGCCCCGATGTAGTGCGCCCGTCGGAGCCGGGGCCTGTTACCGTCTGAGACATGGCAGGAGCACTGTGCCCCGGGTCCTTCGATCCGGTGACCAACGGACATATCGACGTATTCACCAGGGCGGCGGCACAATTCGACGAGGTCGTGGTGACCGTCATGATCAACCCGAAGAAGCAGGGGATGTTCGACGTCGAGGAGCGCATGGAGATGTTGCGCGAGGCGACCTCGCATCTGCCGAACATCCGCGTCGAGTCCTGGCAGGGCCTGCTCGTGGATTTCGCGCGCGAACAGGGGATAGGCGCCATCATCAAGGGTCTGCGCGACGCGGGTGACTTCGGTTACGAGTTGCAGATGGCCCAGATGAACAAGAAGCTCTCCGGCGTCGACACTTTCTTCATCGCCACCAATCCGGCGTTCAGCTATCTGTCGAGCTCACTGGTCAAGGAGGTCGCCTCCTACGGCGGCGACGTCACCGACATGTTGCCCCCGCTCGTGCACAAGCGCCTGCTGGCGCGGCTGGCCGAGCGGAGCGCCTGATCGAGGCTTCGATCCCGGTTCCGCGGAACCGGGACCAGAGGTAATGGTCGGCGACCGTATTCGTTCGGGTGCGAGACCCTAGAAGACCAGGCCGCGCAGCGCGAGGAAGCGCATCAGTCCGACCAGCGCGGTGATGACCAGGACGGCCGTGGCCTGCAACGCGCCGCCGAGTCCGGGGGCCCACAGTTCCAGTGCGGCCAGACCCACGGTGGTGATGCCGAGGCCGACCAGGGCGAGACCGCCGCCCTCCCACTGCGCGGTGAACCAGCCGACCCGGTCCGCGGCGTTGAAGGTGAGCCGGCGGTGCATCTCGTTGGCGATGACGGTGCTGACCGCCGAGCCCGCGACATTGGCCACCAGCGGGCCGATGCCGTGTACGGCGAAGAACAGCAGGACATAGACGACATTGCTGGAACCGCCGACCAGCGCGAAGCGAATCAGCTGGGCCACGGCACGGTCGCCGCGCAGAAATCCGAGAAGTCGACCGAACAGCCGGGCGGCGGTGGCCGCTCGCACAACCGGGTAGGGCCCGGCCCACGGGGTGTAGATGCCCGCGGGCAATACCGGCGTCCGCGGTGCTTCCAGAACGGTCATGCTCTATCCGATCAACGTGTGCCTTCGATGGGAAACAACCGCGACGGGCATCGCATTTCCTCTGGGGGAGGGTTGATCCGACCGATGGCTCCTCTCGGTCCCACGGTTCCGGGCGGAGCCTGTGACAAGCTTATGGAGACCTTGTCGTGATCTCCACCGGGCAAATATTAGCACGAAGCGGAGACGTCTTCTCCACTTGATTTTCTGTGGTTTGCGAGACACCGGCCACGACACACCGGAGGGTGACTCGGCAAGGGCGTTGACGGCGGGCACACTTGGCTCGGCGGAAGGTTCGCCGTCATCGGTACGAGAGCGGGGTAGTGAGCATGTATCGCGTATTCGAAGCACTCGACGAGTTGGTCGCGATCGTCGAGGAGGCGCGCGGCATCCCCCCGACGCGCAGCTGCATCGTGCCGCGCGGTGACGTACTCGAACTGCTCGACGACGTGCGTGACGCGATCCCGGGCGAACTCGACGACGCGCAGGACGTCCTCGATCACCGCGACAAGATCGTCACCGACGCCCGCAACGCCGCCGAGGCCACCGTGACCGGGGCCAACGACCAGGCCGCGCGCACCGTCGGCGAGGCGCGCGAGGAGGCCGACCGCATCCTGGCCGAGGCCAAGGCGCATGCCGACCGGATGGTCGCCGAGGCCAATGCCCACGCCGATCATCTGGTGAGCACCGCCCAGGCCGAGGCCGACCGCATCGTAGCCGACGGCAATCTCGAATACGAACAGCTCACCGGACGCGCGCAGGCCGAGGCCGATCGGGTCATCGAGGCGGGTAAGGCGTCCTTCGAGCGCGCGGTGGCCGAGGGCATGGCCGAACAGGCCCGGCTGGTGGACCAGATCGAGGTGGTGCGGGCCGCGCATCTCGAGTCGGCCCGGCTCATCGATACCGCCCAGGCCGAGGCCGACCGGATGCGCGACGAATGCGATCACTACGTCGACTCGACCCTGGCCGATTTCGAGGAGACGCTCAACGCCGTGCTGCGCACCGTCGGACGCGGGCGCCACCAATTGCGGTCGGGGTCGGGAGCGCCTGACTACGCCGCCGAATACCGGCGCTGACCACCGCCGATCGGTATCGGCGGTTTTGGCTCGGCCGCGCACCTCACGTACTGTGGAGTGGTTTCCCATTGCCCTTCGATCGTGAGTGAGTTCGTGATGTCCGCCGGTTCCGGTCCCACATCGCGTCCGCGCACGGCCTCGCGCCGTCGGCCGGACGCGGCCTTCGTGCTGGATGTCCGCAGTCTCGGTCGCCGTCCGGGCACCATGAAGGAACTGCGCCGGACGGTGCCGACGACCGAGCGGATGGGTTTGGAGATGATCGAGGTGCCCGCGGGCGCCGAGGTCGATCTCGACCTGTGCCTGCAAGCGGTGTCCGAGGGTGTGCTGGTGACCGGCACGGTCACCGCGCCGACGGCCGGGGAGTGCTCGCGCTGCCTCGAGCCGTTCACCGGCTCGGTCGAGCTGTCACTGACCGAGCTGTTCGCCTATCCCGACAGCGCCACCGAGCAGACCACCGAGGTGGACGAGGTCTACCGCGTGGTCGATGACCAGATCGATCTCGAACCGGTGATCGTCGACCAGCTCGGTCTCGAGTTCCCGCTCCAGCCGCTGTGCACGCCGGACTGCGCCGGTCTGTGCCCGGAATGCGGGGTCAGGATGGCGATTGCGGGTTCGGATCACCGGCATGAGATACTTGACCCTCGCTGGGCCGGGCTGGCGAAATTCGCCGCCGAATCGCCCGGCAACGGCCGCCCCGACGCGGGCGATGCCGACCAGGACCAGTAGCAAGAACCAGTCAGCCGCCGTGGCACAGGACGTCACGGCGCGCCAGAGGA
Organism: Nocardia arizonensis; assembly: GCF_001310275.1. Taxonomy (GTDB): domain Bacteria; phylum Actinomycetota; class Actinomycetes; order Mycobacteriales; family Mycobacteriaceae; genus Nocardia; species Nocardia arizonensis. The sequence continues at coordinate 427,014 of NZ_LGYZ01000081.1, read as the reverse complement.
CAGAGGAGAAGTAGTCGTGGCCGTTCCGAAGCGCCGGATGTCCCGTTCCAACACCAGGTCGCGGCGCAGCCAGTGGAAGGCCACCGCGCCGACCCTGGTCACCTGCCCGAACCGCGCCTGCGGCGAGAAGACCCTGCCGCATATCGCGTGCCCGTCCTGCGGCACCTACAAGGGCCGCCAGGTCACCTCCGCGGTCTGACGGTTCGATCCGCCATATCGACGTGACCGTCAGCAAGGATGTCACCGGCCCGACCGGTGAGCACACGAGCTTACTCGAGGCACTGGGTGTCGAGGTGGGGCCGGATCTGCTGCGGCTCGCCCTGACACACCGGTCCTACGCGTATGAGAACGGTGGGCTGCCTACCAACGAGCGCCTGGAATTCCTGGGCGACTCGGTGCTCGGTCTGAGCATCACCGAGCGGCTGTACCACGAGCACCCGGACAAGTCCGAGGGCGAGCTGGCCAAGCTGCGGGCGAGCGTGGTGAATATGCACGCACTCGCGGAGGTGGCACGCGGCCTCGGTTCGGGCGGCCTCGGCGCGCACCTGCTGCTCGGCAAGGGCGAGGAGCTCACCGGCGGCCGGGACAAGCCGAGCATTCTCGCCGACGGCATGGAGTCGCTGCTCGGTGCGGTTCATCTCGAGCACGGTATCGATGTCGCGCGCTCGGTCGTGCTTCGCCTGTTCGCCGACCTGCTCGAGCGCGGCCCGCGCATGGGCGCCGGGCTGGATTTCAAGACCAGCCTCCAGGAGCTCACGGCCGAACGCGGTATCGGCGTGCCCACCTACGAGATCACCTCGACGGGCCCCGATCACGACAAGGAGTTCACCGCGACCACGGTGATCGGCGGCGTCGCCTACGGTCAGGGCGTCGGTCGGTCCAAGAAGGAAGCCGAGCAGAAGGCCGCGGGCGCCGCCTACCGGGCGCTGACCGCCGAATCCTGACGTGCCCGAACTCCCCGAGGTCGAGGTCGTCCGCCGCGGACTGGCCGAACATGTCGTCGGCCGCACCGTCGAATCGGTGACCGTGACCCATCCGCGCTCGGTGCGCCGCCATATCGCGGGCGCCGCGGATCTGGCCGCGCGGCTGACCGGACAGCGCGTGGCATCCGCCGAGCGACGCGGCAAATATCTGTGGCTCACCTTCGACGAGCCCGATACCGCCCTGGTCGTGCACCTCGGCATGAGCGGTCAGATGCTGGTGCAGCCCGCCGCCGCGCCGGTGGAGAAGCACGCCCATATCCGCGCCGCGCTGCACGACGGCGCCGAACTGCGTTTCGTGGATCAGCGCACCTTCGGCGGCTGGGCACTGGCCCCGCTGGTGGAAGTGGGCGGTTCGCTGCTGCCCGAACCCGTCGCCCATATCGCCCGCGACCCGCTCGACCCGCGTTTCGACGCCGAGGCCGCGGTCGCCGCGCTGCGGGCCAAGCACTCCGAGATCAAGCGCGTGCTGCTGGATCAGACCGTCGTCTCGGGGGTCGGCAACATCTACGCCGACGAGGCGCTGTGGCGGGCGGGACTGCACGGCAACCGGCTCGCCTCCGGTCTGCGCGGGCCGGTGCTTCGCATGCTGCTCACCGAGGTCGGCGCGGTCATGGAGGAGGCGCTGGACGCGGGCGGTACCTCCTTCGACGCGCTCTACGTGAACGTCAACGGTCGATCCGGCTACTTCGAGCGTTCGCTGGCGGTGTACGGGCGCGAGGACGAACCGTGCCGACGCTGCGGCGCACCGATCGTGCGTGAACGGTTCATGAACCGTTCGTCGTACTCCTGTCCGCGGTGCCAGCGCAGGCCGGGCGGGCGCTGACCGGGAAGGCTCTCCGCCGACGCGCCGGGCGAGTTACCGTTTCCCTAGGCGGTCGGGATCAGGTCCGGCCGTTTGAGGAAGGACCCATGCGCAAGCTCACCTATTACGTCGCCTCGACGATCGATGGCTTCATCGCCACCGACGACGGCATGGTCGACTTCTTTCCCGTCGGCGGTGATCACGGTCCGGCGATCACCGCGCAATTCCCGGAGACGCTGCCGACCAAGGTGCGCGAGGCGCGCGGCATCACCAAACGCAACGCGAGCTTCGATACGGTGCTGATGGGCCGCAAGACCCATGATTTCGGGGTGCGCACCGGCACATCGAGCCCGTACGCGCATCTGCGCCAATACGTGGTGTCCACGACACTGCCGGAGAGTCCGGATCCCGCCGTGCAGTTGATTCCGAGCGATCCGCTGACGAAGGTGCGCCAACTCAAACGTGAGTCCGGGCTCGGCATCTGGTTGTGCGGCGGCGGCGAACTGGCCTGCGCCCTGCTGCCGGAGATCGACCAGATCTTCCTGAAGCTGTATCCGATCGTGCTCGGTCACGGCAAGCCGCTCTTCGGTACCGGTTCGGGACTGCCCGATCCGGCGCGGTTCCGGGTGATCACCAGCCGGATCTACGAGGACGGTGTGGCCTTCCTGAAGTACAGCCGGATCCGATAGCCGCTGTGGCCGAGACGGATTCGATCGCCGACCAGGGCGCCGCGCCGGGCCCGGTGGAGGCGCTGCGTGAGATCGGATTCTGGCTCGAGCGCGCGCGGGCGCAGACCCACCGGGTCAAGGCGTATCGGCGCGCGGCCGATATCGTGGCGGACCTGACGCCGCGCGAGCGGGCGAAACGCCGCGCCGGGCACAGCTGGCGGGAGTTGGCGGGCATCGGCCCGAAGACCGCGGCGGTGATCGAACAGGCGTATTCCGGTGCGGTACCGGACTATCTGCGCGAACTGCGCGGGCAGGCCCAGCCCATCGGCGCCGCGGGCAAGCCACTGCGCGCCGCGCTGCGCGGGGACCTGCACACCCACTCGGACTGGTCCGACGGCGGCAGCCCGATCGAGGAGATGATGGCGGTGGCCGCGGCGCTCGGCCACGAATATTGTGCGCTGACCGACCATTCGCCGCGCCTGACCGTCGCCAACGGCCTGTCCGCCGACCGCTTGCTCCGCCAGTTGGACGTGGTGGCCGAACTCAACGAGCGGATGGCGCCGTTTCGCATTCTGACCGGCATAGAGGTCGACATCCTCGACGACGGCGCGCTCGACCAGCGCGCCGACCTGCTCGAGCGGCTCGACGTCGTGGTGGCCAGTGTGCATTCGAATCTGCGCGCCGACCGCGAGGTGATGACCAAGCGCATGGTGTACGCGGTGGCCGATCCGCACGTGGACGTGCTCGGCCATTGCACGGGCCGGCTGGTCGAGGGCAATAGGGGGACCCGGCCGGAGTCGGCATTCGACGCGGAGGTGGTCTTCGAGGCGTGTCGGCGGTACGGCACCGCGATCGAGGTGAACTGCCGTCCCGAGCGCCGCGACCCGCCCGCGCGGTTGATCCGCCTCGCCGCGGAGATGGGCTGCTACTTCTCCATCGACACCGATGCGCACGCGCCGGGCCAATTGGATTGGCAGGGTTACGGATGCGAGCGCGCGCTGGCCAATGGCGTCGCGCCGGAACGGGTCGTGAACACCTGGCCGGTGCGGCAATTGCTGGAGTGGACAGGCGCATACGCAGCCGGTTGATCACTCGTGAACTCTGGTCGAACACTTGCTCGCGGTGCGGGCGGGTGGTACTTCGCGGCCCAGAATGGTTGGCACGCCGCGACAGTCGGGTATCGGCACCCGGTGCGCAGAGTAGGGGAGGGCACAGCCGGTGGATGGCATTCCGGTCGACACGATCCTGGCGCTCGTCGGTATCGCGATACCGATCGCCGCGTTTCTCTGGGAATTCGTGCTGGTCGGCCGGCATCGACTCGGTTACCGCGTCCAGATGGACACACCGGTCACCGGTGAGGTGGAGGCGGTCTTCCCCGGCGTGCTCAGTCAGCTTCGCGGCGACGACGGAACCGAACTGCGTGATCTGTCGATCGTGCTGGTGCGCATAGAGAACAGCGGCACCTCGGCCATCGAGGAGTCCGATTATCAGGTGCCGGTGGCGCGGGTCGGACTGCATCTGCGTTTTCCGCAGCGCCGGGTGATCGGCATGGCGGTGACCGAACTCAGCGATCAGGATCTCGCGCACAGCCTCGGTCCGCGGTCGGGTATCGAGGTGCGACAGGACCTCGGCGGCCGGATCGGAGTCATCGATCTGCCCAAGGTGCCGTTGAATCGCGGCGACCACTACAAGATCCTGGCGATTCTGCAACGGTCGGAGGGCGCGGGCAGCGGCGAATATCCGCCGCCGGAGTTGGTCGGCTCGATCAAACGCGGGCGCGTCACCGAGACCGAGAGCCGCACCGGTGCGTCGCGGCTCATGTTGGCGCTGGTCGCGTTCCTGGTGGCCGTGATCGTCGTGCAGTTCGTGGTGGCGATCCTGGAACCGTCGCCGGACCCGCTCGACTGCGCGAGCGGCAAGCTCACCGTCGTCGGTTCCTCGGCGTTCGAACCGGTGATCACCGAGGCCGCGGCCCAGTACGGAAAGCGCTGCCGGGGAGCGGAGTTCGCCTTCGACTTCCAGGGCACCGAACGCGGACTCGACCGGGTGGCCGAGGCGGGGCCGGATCCCGGACTGCTGACGATCAGTGACGGGGCGAAGGGCGCGGGCTATCCGGCGCTGGTGCCGCGCCCGCTGGCGCTGTCGCTGTTCACGGTGATCGTGCACAAGGATCTTGGCGTCACCGATCTTTCGGCGGCCCAGATCCGGGATCTGTATCGGGGTCGGATCACCAACTGGAGTGAGGTCGGCGGGCCGAACGTGCCGGTGGTGCTGGTGAATCGCACGCCGGGCTCGGGGACGCGCAATATCTTCGAAAGCAGGCTGCTGCCCGACGGTCAGCCGGAGCGTCCGCACCAGAGCTGCACCGCGATCCGGGACACGGCGGGCGCGTACTGCGACGTGCCGGTGACCAGGGATATGCACAAGGCGGTGGCCGACCTTCCCGGCGCGATCGGCTACAGCGAGTACTCCGAGGCGGTCGCGGCCGATATGCGCATCGTCACCATCGACCACGTGCCCGCCGACAGGCAGCAGGCCATCGACCGGAAGTATCCGTTCTGGGGTGTGGAGTACGCCTACAGCAATGGCGACCTGCCCGCAGGCTCGTTGGCGGCGAGCTTCCTGCACTATCTGACCGACAACGTCGGCGCGGAGGTGCTGCGGACCTACCACAACGAGCCGTGCGGGAGCGCGCTGCTCGAACCGGGGCGCTGCGTACCGGACCGGTGACGTTCCGACGGACCCGCGCGTCACCCGTGGCATCCGCTCGGACCGTCGGAGGGCGCGGAGGCGGAGGAACTGTCGCCGTTCCTCGTCACGGAGCGCGCCAATCGTGACCGAAGTCTGACGCTCCGGCGAGTACGCGTGGAGATCGCAGACCGACCGGGCACGATCGAGTCATGACACGAGTCTGCGAAACGAGGACCGACCCCGCGAATCCGAGGCGGTGGTGAGCCGAATGCGCGTGCTGCTGACCGGTGCGGCCGGCTTCATCGGGACCCATGTCCAGCGCGCGCTGATCGCGGCGGGGCACGAGGTCGTCCCGCTCGATCTCATGGTGCCCGCCGCACACGGGCCCGACGTCGAGCCGCCGCCCGGGGTGCTGCGGATCGATGTCCGCGACGGCGCGGCGCTGGACACCGTACTGCGCGATATCGATGTGGTCTGCCATCAGGCGGCGGTCGTCGGGGCGGGCGTGAGCGCCCAGGACGCGCCCGCCTACGCCTGCCACAACGATTTCGGGACGGCCGTGCTCCTCGCGGCCATGGACCGGGCCGGGTGCGGACGGCTGGTGCTGGCGTCATCGATGGTCGTGTACGGCGAGGGACGTTACCGTTCGCCGGGACTGGGCCCGATCGAGGTCGGTCGGCGTCGCACGGCCGATCTCGAGGACGGGGTCTTCGAACACCTCGGCCCCGACGGCCGCGCACTGGACTGGGAGCCGGTCGACGAAGACGCCCCGCTGCGGCCTCGAAGTCTCTACGCGGCAAGCAAACTCGCGCAGGAGAACTACGCCGCCGCGTGGGCCGCCGTGACCGGTGCGCAGGTCACCGCGCTGCGCTATCACAATGTGTACGGTGCCGACATGCCGAGGGATACACCGTATTCGGGCGTCGCGGCCATCTTCCGTTCCGCGCTCGAGGCCGGGCAGCCGCCGACGGTGTTCGAGGATGGCGGACAGATGCGTGACTTCGTGCACGTCACCGATATCGCCGCAGCCAATGTCGCGGCCGTGCGGCGGCCGCTGTCCGGCTTCAACGCGCTGAATATCGCCTCAGGGCAGCCGATATCGATCCTGCGGGTCGCCGAGGTGCTCGCCGACGCGCGCGGGGGTCCCGCGCCGGTGGTGACCGGTCGCTATCGCGCCGGCGATGTCCGGCATATCGTCGCCGATCCCGAACGAGCGCGGAGCGCGCTGGATTTCAGTGCCCGGGTCGCGCCCTACGACGGCCTGTCGGCCTTCGCCTTCGAACCACTGCGCGCGAGCGCGGGCATGTGCGCGCCGACGCCATGATCGGACTTCGGCGTGCGCGGCAGCCGGAGTTCGAAACGGCAACCGTAGTCACGATTCTCGACGGTGATCTCGCCGTGGTGGGCGTGTACCAGTCCCGCCGCGATCGCCAGGCCCATACCGCTGCCGGTGGGGACGCCGTCGGCGGTCACCGGGGTGCGCGCGGCGGCACCCCGGTAGGCGACCTCGAAGATGCGCGGTAGATCCGCCTCGGCGATGCCAGGGCCGGTGTCGTCGACGCGGGCCCACGCCTGTTCGTCGGTCGCGCCCGCCGAGAGCGCGACCTCACCGCCGGGCGGGGTGTAGGTGATGGCGTTGACGACCAGATTGGTCAACACGCGGGACAGGGCGTGATCGCTGGCCGCCACGGTGATCGGCTGGTCGGGCTGTTCGGCGCGCAGCCGCACTCCGGCCCGGTCCGCGGTGGCGCGATTGGCGGCCAGTACCTCGTCGATGAGTTCACGCAGGTCGACGGATTCGAATTCCAGTCGCAGCGCGCCCGCGCTGATCTTCGACATCTCGAACAGATCGTCGACCATACGTGAGAGCCGATTGGTCTCGCGGCCGATCTGTTCGGCGTAGCGCGCCACATCGCGACCGCTGACGACGCCGTCGGACAGCGCCTCGGCCATGGCCCTGATTCCGGCGAGCGGGGTGCGCAGATCGTGACTGACCCAGGCGACCAGTTCGCGCCGGGATTGTTCGGCGGCCCGCTCCTGCTCCCTGATCTGCTTCTCCCACACGGTTTTCCGCGCCTGTTCGCGGCCGAGCAGGATGGCGGCCGGTACGGTGACCGCGGCGACCACGCCGAGCACCACGGCGGTTCGCTGGAGTTCGTGGGTGAACATCAGGCCGCTGACCCCGATGATGCCCGCCAAGGTGGCCAGCGTCGGAATGAGGACGAGCACCGCCATGCTGACGGTGAGCGACCGGTCGCTGCCGATCCGCAGCATGAGCGCGCCGACCAGCACCACCGGTATCGAGCAGGCGAGCGCGTAACCGATGAGTTGGAGCGTGTCCTCAGACAGTGGACCCTCCTCCCGGGTCGGAACGGGCCCACGCGTAACCGCGGCCCCAGACGGTATCGATGCGATGTCGCTCGCCGAGTTTGGCACGCAGGCGCTTGACGTGCACGGTCACCGTGGACAGGTCACCGAAGTCCCAGCCCCACACCCGCGCGAGCAGATCCTCGCGGCTGAACACCTCCTGCGGATGGCGGCACAGGAAGATCAGCAGGTCGAGTTCGCGCGGGGTCAGGTCGACCGGTGTGCCGTCGAGGAGTGCCAGCCTGGCGGCGGGACGGATCTCGATCGGGCCGTCGCGCAGCACCGGGTGGGCGGTGTCGGGCGCGGCGCGGGACCGCCGCAGCACCGAGGCGACGCGCAGGGCGAGTTCGCGCGGGCTGAACGGTTTGGTGACGTAGTCGTCGGCGCCCGCTTCGAGTCCGAGTACGCGATCGTCCTCCTCGCCGAGCGCGGTGAGCAGGATGACGGGGGTGTTCGGATGCGGACCGGAGCGGATGGCACGGCAGATCTCGAGTCCGTCGGGCGCGGGCATCATCACGTCGAGGACGGCGAGTTCGATCTCGCCCGACAGCGATGCCGCGGTACTCGCGCCGTCGCAGGTCTCGAGGACGGTGTGACCGTCGCGCTCCAGATAGCGCCGCACCACTTCGCGGACGACGGGATCGTCGTCGGCGATCAGTATCGACATGGCGGTCACCAGTTCGTGAATATCAGGTGGACTATGGCCAGTGTGCCCGCGGCCTGGACCGTGAGCCACAGCGGGGCGCGGGCTCGGGGCAGGAACGCGGTCGCGGCGAGCAGCCACATATCGAAAGGCAACCAGATCCGTTCGGTTTCGGCCTTGCTGAGTCCGCTGAGGTCGGCGGCGAGGATCGCCGCCGTGGCCGCGGCGACCAGCAGTGCGGTCGGATCGGCCGCACGCAGGACACGCGGGGACAGCGCGCGCGGCAGGGCCGCCGCGGTCGCGAGACCGACCGCGCAGACGGTCGCGGCGAGGTTGGCCCAGCACCAGTAGCCGTAGGGGCGTTCGCTGGCGATGCCCTGGTAATAGCGTTGCACCACAAGGTGATAGCCGTCGAGCCACCAGAATCCGGCCACGGTGAAGATCGCGACCACGGCCAGCGCCCCGACCAGCGCGGGCGCCAGCGGGCGCGCCGTGCGACCCGCCAGGAGCACCCCGACCGCGGGCAGGGCCATGAGCACGAGGCCGTAGTTGAGGTAGAGGCCGCATCCGAACAGCACGCCCGACGCGACCGCGACGCCGACGTGACCGCGTTCGCCTCGCGTCGCGACGGCCAGCAGCGCGACCGCCCATGCGGTGACCCCGGCGAACAGGGCATCCGCGGAGACGGCGATCCAGATGGCGGCCGGGGCGAGCGCCAGATAGGGCAGTGCCGCACGGGCACGGTCCTCGGCGCCCAGCGCCCGCAGCGCGACCGCGACCGCGACCACGGAGCTGCTGCCGACGAGCAGGCAGACCGCGCCCGCCCATGCACCGCCGCCCAGGCCGATCCGGTCGAGTCCGACGAATACCAGCAGTGCGCCGGGCGGATGTCCCGAGACGTGGGTGGTCCAGGACTCGGGACGGAAATCGAGAATGCGGCCGGTGAAACCCCGCAGCATGGCCGGGATATCGGTGACGCCGGGCACTTCGTGCAGATATTCGTGGCCGTCGGTGAGCCGATCGGCGAATCCCCGGTGCCAGCCGTCCACCATGGCCAGCGCGAAGGCCCAGGCGATCGCGGTCACCCAGGCGGTGCCGAGCAGGGTGCGCCAGCGCAGGCGTTCGGCGAGGTACGGACCGCGCGTGATCACCAGCAGCGCGATCACACAGGCGGGTACGGTGCCCCAGCCGACATGACGCAGCCAGTTACCGTAGATCGGGGCCGCACCCGCGTAGAGCTTGGCATGCCATTGTTCGCCTGCGATTCGCGGGACCGCGATCGCGGCCGCGACGAGCAGGGCGGCGATCCCCGCGCCGATCAGTTCCCCGCGGATCGCGACCCGGGGTCGCCGGGTGGTGTCGATAACGTCGTGCACGGCTGCCACACTAGGTCCGAGACCGCGGTGGGAGCGCGCTTCACGGTGCTCCGAGCGACACCGTCATTGTTTCGTCACAGGATTTCGGCTGCTATCGACGGTGGCGCGGCCTAGCGTCTGAACTGTGACCGATACCCACCCCGAACCGGCCGAAGTGACCGTGGTCATTCCGTGTCGAGACGAAGCTGAAGCATTGCCAGGTGTGCTCGCGGCGATTCCCGCCGGATATCGCGCCCTGGTGGTGGACAACGGGTCCACCGATGCCACCGCGTCCGTGGCGCACGGCTGCGGGGCCACCGTGGTGCGCGAGGAACGCCCCGGCTACGGTGCGGCGGTGCAGGCGGGGATCGCCGCGTCCGATACCGATCTGGTGGCGGTGCTCGACGGCGACGGGTCCATGGACCCGGGCGAGTTGCCGCAGCTGGTCGACCTGGTGCGCGCCGGTGTCGACCTCGCGGTGGGGCGGCGTCGCCCGACCGAGGCGGGAGCGTGGCCGTGGCACGCGCGGGTGGGCAATCACCTGATCGCGCGCAGACTGCGCCGCCGATACGGACTTCCGGTGCACGACATCGCGGCGATGCGGGTGGCCCGGCGGTCCGCGGTGCTTGGACTCGGCGACCTGCACCCGCGTTCCGGCTATCCGCTGGAGTTGCTGGTCGGCGCCGCGGCGTCGGGATGGCAGGTGGTGGAACGCGATATCAGTTACCGGCCGAGGGCGGGCGGGCGCTCGAAGGTATCGGGCTCCTGGCTCGGCACCGTCCACGCGACCCGGGACTTCCTGGCGGTGCTGCGATGAGTGCCGGGGTGACGCTGCTGGTGATCGCCAAGTCGCCGATCGCGGGCTTCGCCAAGACGCGCCTGACCCCGCCGCTCACACCCCACGAAGCCGCGTGCCTGGCGGCGGCGTCGTTGCTGGACACCCTGGACTCGGTGCGGCGCGCCGAGGTCGATCATCGGGTCGTCGCGTTCACCGGGGACCTGTGGCGAGCCGAGCGCGGGCGCGAAGTAGCGCGTGCGCTGGGGGAATTCGAGGTCGTGCCGCAGCGCGGCGCCGATTTCGGCACCCGGTTGGCCAATGCGCACGCCGATGCCGCGCGCTTCGGCGGCGCGGTCCTCCAGATCGGCATGGACACACCGCAGATCGGTCCCGACGTGCTGAGCGCGGCGGCGCGGCGGCTGGAGATCGGCGATGCCGCGCTGCTCGGTCCCGCCGAGGACGGCGGCTGGTGGGCGCTCGGCCTGCCGACGCCGCAACCGGCCGCCGTGCTGCCGCGGGTACCGATGTCGACCCCGCGGACCGGTGAGCTCACCCGGGAAGCCATGCGCCGCTGCGGATATCGCGTGGTCGACCTGCCGAGGTTCCGCGATGTGGACACCTTCGCCGACGCCACCGACGTGGCCGCCCGATCGAATGGCCGTTTCGCCCGGACGGTGCATGACGCGCTCGAACGCCTGGCGGTGATGCGATGAGCGCGAGCGCTTCTCGACACCGCTCGCCCGATCGGGAGCGCCGATGACCGGAAGGACCGGCGGACGCCTCGGTACGGCCGATGCGTCCGGCGCGGCGGTGCGGCGGGCCCGCCCGTGGTCGGCCGTCTCCTCGGCTCGCGGCCCGGAGGTGGCGTCGCGGGTCGGCGTCGCGCTCGGCGCGGCACTGTTGATCTGCTTCACGACGGGACTGATCAGTCACGGTATCCAGCACCCGCCGCGGTGGTTCTTCTGGCCCGCGCATCCGGTCTGGCTGTACCGGGTCACCCAGGGCGCGCATGTCGTGTCCGGGGTGGCCGCGATACCGCTGGTGCTGGTGAAGCTGTGGGCGGTCTATCCGAAGTTGTTCCAGCGTCCGATGTTCGGCTCGCCCGTGCGGCTGCTGGAGCGCGGCTCGATCGCGGTGCTCGTGGGCGCGGTGCTGTTCGAACTGTCGACCGGACTGCTGAATATCGCGCAGTGGTATCCGTGGAAGTTCTTCTTCCCTCCCGTCCATTACGCCGTGGCCTATCTGATGGCGGGGGCGCTGGTCGTGCACGTCGCGGTCAAGTTGCCGGTGATCCGCGCCGCCTTGGCTCCGTCGCGATCCGATGCCGATGCCGATGCCGATGCCGATATCGACGCCGACGACGACGCCCGGGGAGTCTCGCGCCGGGCCGTGCTCGGCGCGGCCTTGGTGTCTGCGGTGGTGGCCGGTCTCGCCGTGGCGGGCCAGAGTGTGCCTGCGCTGCGCAGGGTCGCCGTGGCGGCGCCGCGCAGCGGGCAGGGTCCGCAGGGGGTGCCGGTGAACAGGTCGGCCGCGGCGGCGGGCGTCCTCGACACCGCCCGAGATCCCGCTTACCGGCTCACGGTGATCGTCGGCGAACACCGAATGGCATTCACCCGCGAGGAATTGCTGGCGATGCCGCAGACCGAGGCGCGACTGCCGATCGCCTGCGTCGAAGGGTGGAGCGCCTCGGCGGACTGGTCCGGGGTGCGATTGCGTGACCTGCTGGCCGCGGTCGGTCCGTATCGCGGCGGCGAGGTCGGCTTCACCTCACTGGAAACCGGTGGTCTGTACCGTAGTTCGCTGCTCCCGCGGCCGCATGTGGTCGCCGCGGACACGCTGGTCGCCTTGCGGCTCAATGGAGCCGATCTCGACATCGATCACGGCTATCCGTGCCGGCTCATCGCACCGAGCCGTCCCGGGGTGCTCCAGACGAAGTGGCTGTCGCGGATCGAGGTGCGGTCGTGAATGTCGTGCGCGCGGCGCTGGTGGTGGCCGGCGTCCTGCTCGGTGTGTACGGTCTCACCCTGCTGTTCGACCTGCCCCGCGCCGATCTGATGTCGGTGATCGTGTGGTTCGCGGTCGCGATCCTGTTGCACGACGCGGTTTTCGCCCCACTGTGCGCGGCGCTCGGACTCACCGCGCGTCGCCTGCTGCCCGCGACGCTGTGGGCCCCGGCCGCCTGCGGCGCGGTCTGCACGGTCGCGCTCCTGCTGGTCGGTGCGCCGGTTCTGGGTCGCGGGGGCGCGGTCGCGGACAACCCCACGGTTCTCGACCGCGACTATCCGCTCGGGCTTACCATCGCGGTCGCGGCCGTCTGGACGTGCGTGATCCTGGCCTGGCTCGCGGGCCGCGCACGCGGGCGACGAGCCGCGCACCGACCGTCGCACTCCACTCCGACGACGAATACACCGTGACCGGATCCGGTGCCGACGGTGGTGAGCGGTTCGGTCGCCGGGATCAGCCGCCGACGTATTCGGCCAGATGCTGCCCGGTGAGCGTGGAGCGTCCGGCGACCAGGTCGGCGGGGGTGCCCTCGAAGACGACCAGACCACCGTCGTGGCCCGCGCCGGGACCGAGGTCGATGATCCAGTCGGCGTGGGCCATGACCGCCTGGTGGTGTTCGATGACGATGACCGACTTGCCCGCGTCGACCAGTCGGTCGAGCAGGGCGAGCAGTTGTTCGACATCGGCGAGGTGCAGGCCGGTGGTCGGTTCGTCCAAGACGTAGATCCCGCCCTTGTCGCCCATATGGGTAGCCAGCTTGAGCCGCTGACGCTCACCGCCGGACAAGGTGGTCAGCGGCTGGCCGAGGGTGAGGTAGCCGAGGCCGACGTCGGCGAGCCTGCCGAGAATGGTGTGCGCGGCCGGGGTGTGCGCCTCGCCGTCGGCGAAGAACTCCCGCGCTCGGTCCACCGACATCGCCAGCACCTCGCTGATGTCGCGCCCGCCCAGGTGGTAGTCCAACACCGCGGGCTGGAAGCGCTTACCCTCGCACACCTCGCAGGTGGTCGCCACGCCCGCCATCATCGCCAGGTCGGTGTAGATGACGCCCGCGCCGTTGCAGCCCGGGCACGCGCCCTCGGAATTGGCGCTGAACAGGGCCGGTTTGACCCCGTTGACCTTGGCGAACGCCTTGCGGATCGGGTCGAGCAGACCGGTGTAGGTCGCCGGATTGCTACGCCGCGACCCGCGGATCGGACTCTGGTCCACCGACACCACGCCCGCGTCGTCGTGGATCGACCCGTGCACCAGCGAACTCTTGCCCGAACCGGCCACGCCGGTCACGACTACAAGTACGCCAAGTGGAATGTCGACATCGACATCGCGCAGGTTGTTGGTGCTCGCGCCGCGGATCTCCAGCGTGCCGGTGGCCTCGCGCACGGTGTCCTTGAGTTTCGCGCGGTCGTCGAGATGTCGCCCGGTGACGGTGTCGCTGGCCCGCAATCCGTCGACGCTGCCCTCGTAGCACACGGTGCCGCCGCCGGCGCCCGCGCCCGGACCGAGGTCGACCACATGCTCGGCGATGCGGATGGTCTCGGGTTTGTGCTCGACCACCAGCACGGTGTTGCCCTTGTCGCGCAGCCGCAGCAGCAACTCGTTCATGCGCTGGATGTCGTGGGGATGCAGACCCGCGGTGGGCTCGTCGAAGACATAGGTGATGTCGGTGAGCGCGGACCCGAGATGGCGGATCATCTTCACGCGCTGTGCCTCACCGCCCGACAGCGTGCCCGACGGACGTTCCAGGGACAGGTAGCCGAGGCCGATCTCCACGAAGGAGTCCAGGGTCTGGGTCAGCGCGGTCAGCAGCGGAGCGACCGACGGCTCGTCCAGGCCGCGGACCCATTCGGCGAGGTCGCTGATCTGCATGGCGCAGGCGTCGGCGATATTGACGCCCGCGATCTTCGAGGACCTGGCCTCCGGCGCGAGGCGGGTGCCGTCGCATTCCGGGCAGGTGGCGAAGGTGACCGCGCGTTCGACGAAGGCGCGGATATGCGGCTGCAACGACTCGGGGTCCTTGGAGAGGAAGGATTTCTGCACCTTGGGGATCAGGCCCTCGTAGGTGAGGTTGACACCGTCGACCTTGACCTTGGTCGGCTCCTTGTACAGGAAGTCCTGCATCTCCTTCTTGGTGTATTTGCGAATGGGCTTGTCGGGGTCCACGAAACCGGATTCGGCGTAGACGCGCACCGTCCAGAAGCTGTCGGATTTCCAGCCCGGGATGGTGAACGCGCCCTCCGACAGCGACTTGGAATCGTCGTAGAGCTGGGTCAGGTCGATATCGGAGACGCTGCCACGGCCCTCGCAGCGCACGCACATGCCGCCGAGTCGGTTGAAGGTCGCCTTCTCGGCCTTGGTCTTGCCCGCGCCGCGCTGCACGGTGATCGCGCCGCTGGCCTTGACCGAGGGCACGTTGAAGGCGAAGGCCGAGGGCGGTCCGATATGCGGGCGGCCGATCCTGGAGAACAGGATGCGCAGCATGGCATTCGCGTCGGTGGCGGTGCCGACGGTGGAGCGCGGGTCACCGCCCATGCGCTGCTGGTCGACGATGATCGCGGTGGTGAGACCGTCGAGCACGTCGACCTCGGGCCGGGCCAGCGATGGCATGAAACCCTGGACGAAACTGCTGTAGGTCTCGTTGATCAGCCGCTGCGACTCCGCGGCGATGGTGCCGAACACCAGCGAGCTCTTCCCCGACCCGGAGACCCCGGTGAACACGGTCAGCCTGCGCTTGGGCAGTTCGACGCTGATGTCCTTGAGATTGTTCACCCGCGCGCCGACGACGCGGATCAGGTCGTGGCTGTCCGCGGCGCGCGGGGTGGACGTGGACTCGCCCTTCCTGGTGGCCGTGCTCATCGTGTCTCCTCGGGGTCGGTTCAGCTCGCCTGCTGGATGCGGATCAGGTTGCCCGCGGGATCGCGTACGGCGCAGTCACGCACGCCGTAGGGCTGATCGGTGGGTTCCTGCACGATGTCGGCGTCGGTGGCCTGGAGCTTCTCGAAGGTGCCCTCCAGATCCTTGGTGGCCAGCAGGATGCCGCCGTAGGTGCCCTTGGCCATCATTTCGACGATGGTCTTGCGCTCCTCCTCGGTGATACCGGGATCCACGGCGGGCGGATGCAGGACGATGGAGGTCGCGGGCTGCTCCGGCGGTCCCACGGTGATCCACCGCAGACCCTGGTACCCGACGTCGTTGCGGACCTCGAAGCCGAGGGTGTCGCGGTAGAAGGCCAGTGCGGCGTCCGGGTCGTTGTGCGGCAGGAAACTCGAGTGGATGGTGATGTTCATAGCGGTCAGGCTAATTGCGGCTCGTCTGCCCGCGCTTCTCGATTCCTGATCGGTCTGGTCACCTGTTTCGACACGCACGAGGGCATACCCTCGGTCGCCTCGGCGGCTTGGCGGCGGTAGGCGCTCGGCGTCATGCCGACCAGTTCGGTGAACCGGGTGCTGAAGGTGCCCAGCGATTGGCAGCCGACCTCGAAGCACGCCTCGGTGACGCTCATGTCGCCGCGGCGCAGCAGCGCCATCGCGCGCTCGATGCGGCGCGTCATGAGGTAGGAGTACGGCGATTCGCCGTAGGCGAGTTTGAACTGGCGGCTCAGATGCCCCGCCGACATGTGCGCGTCGCGGGCCAGCGCCTCGACATCCAGCGGACGCGCGTACTCCCGATCGATCCGATCGCGCACCCGGCGCAGACGAGCCAGGTCGCGCAGGTGATCGTCGGTGACGGGTTTGCTGGTCACCTGGACGATCGTGCCATGCCGGGCCGGAGTTGCCCAGTCCGCGGTGTGCGCGCGTCATCGGCACGGCGGGATGCCGGCTGTGCGTACCGGGGCATCGTCTCGTACTTATCGGCGAGGGAGCATGATGAGCTTCATCGGCGAAGGAGCATGATGAGCGAGGTTCTGGTCGTGATCGGCGCGGGCGGTATCGGCGCGGCGATAGCCCGCCGTCTCGGCCCGGGGCGCACGGTGGTGATCGCGGACTTCGACCAGGCCGCGCTCGACCGGGTCGGCGGCGAGTTGGCGGGGGAGGGCTACGAGGTCCGGCCGCACGTGGTGGACGTGTCCCGGCGCGAATCGGTCGCCGAATTGGCCGCCGCGGCAGCCGATTCGGGGCCCATCACGGCGGTCGCGCATACGGCGGGACTCTCGCCGGTCCAGGCGCAGGTGCCCGCCATACTCGGCGTCGACCTGGCGGGCGTCGCCTATTTCCTCGACGAATTCGAGCTCGTGATCGCGGCGGGCGGCGCGGCGGTCGTCATCGCGAGCATGGCGGGCAGTCTGGTCGCCGGACATCTGCCCGCCGAGATGGAGACCGCGCTGGCGTCGACGCCGTCGGACGAACTGCTCGCGCTGCCGTTCCTCGGCGGTATCACCGAACCGGCCGAGGCCTATGCCATCGCCAAGCGCGCCAATCAATTACGTGTGCGAGTCGCCTGCCGAAGCTGGGGTGCGCGCGGCGCGCGGGTCAACAGCATCAGTCCTGGCGTGATCAGCACCGCGATGGGCCGCGCCGAACTCGACGGCGAATCCGGCGCGGTGATGCGCGAGATGATCGGTTCCTCGGGTACCGGCCGTATCGGCACGCCCGCCGATATCGCGGGTGCCGCGGCCTTTCTGCTCGGTCCCGAGGCGAGTTACATCACCGGGATCGATCTGCTGGTCGACGGCGGTGTGGTGGCCGCGACGGCCGGCGCGGCGGCGCGCCGACGGTGAGGGTCCGCCCGGCGTCCGACCGGGCCGCGCGGGACGGCGCCGACGCCGCGACCGAACCGGCGTCGGGCCGTGCGTGGACGGACGCGGACCGGCCGCGCCCGCCGTGCGCGATTCAGGATCGGCGCGCGCGCCATTGTTCGACGTTCATGCCGCCGACACCCCAATCGGTGAGCGCCACTTCATCGATCACCACGTAGGTGCTCTCCGGCGCTTTGCCGAGCACGTCGTAGAGCAGTTCGGTGACCCCGGCGATGAGCCGCGACTTCTGTTCGGGCGTGACGCCCTCGTCGGTGACCTTGATGTTCACGTACGGCATTACGCTGCCCTTCCCGAGATGAACCCGCCGTCGACGGGGAGGATGTGACCGGTGGTGAACGCGGCGTCGACCAGATACAGCACGGCCGCGGTGGTTTCGGCGACCTCGCCGATGCGGTCGAGCAGTGCCAGCCCTGCGAAGGAGTCCACGTCCGCGTCGTCGAACAGCGGGGTGCGGATGATGCCGGGCGCCACCGCGTTGACCCGGATGCCGTGCGCGGCCAGCTCGGCGGCGAGACTGGTGGTCAGCGCGTGTACACCTCCTTTGGTGACGAGTGCGGCGGAGGCGGGCAGTCCGGCCAGTGCGTGGTCGATGAGCACGGTGCCGATATTGACGATGCTGCCGCCATCGCCCTGTCGGATCAGCTGTCGCACCACCTCCTGGGTGGTGAAGTAGGTGCCCTTGAGATTGCCGCCGATATAGCGGTCCAGATCCGCCTCGGTGACCTCAACGAAGGGTTTCGCGCCGAATACGCCCGCGTTGTTGACCAGCGCGTCGACCCGGCCGAATCGTTCGACCGCGAGCCGTACCAGTTCCGAACCCGTTGCGGGCGAACCGATATCGCCCGCGACCCGGGCCACCCGCTCGGGTGCGCCCAGTTGCTCGGCGACCGCGGCGAGTTTGTCCGGGTCGCGCCCGTTGAGTACGACCGCGTCGCCGCGATCGATGAACGCGCGCGCGATATCGCGGCCGATCCCGCTCGAGGATCCGGTCACGATGACCGTCTTGGTGGGCATTCTGTCTCCTTCTCTTGATACGACCGGTCGTCTTGGAATGAGTGTGGCGAGACGACCGGGAAGGGCGGTGGGTATCTCAGGGGCGGAAGTAGTCGTCCAGCAGTCGGCGCAGGCAGGTGCGCAGCGGCTCGATCGAGCGGTCGATCTTCATGCGGATCACCGCGCCCTCCCACGCTTCGATGAGCAGATCCGCCAGCTCGCGCGCGGGGATGTCGGTGCGGATCGAACCCTGTTCCTGCGCTTGCCGCAAGGCGTCGGCGACCCCGTCGCGCCATCGGTCGAAGGCCGCCGACAGCGATGCTCGCACGGGTTCGCTGCTGCCCTCGATCTCGGCCCCGAGGTTCGCGATGAGGCAGCCGCCAGTGAATTCCGAGGCGGTGAACCCGTCCATCAGACCGGTGAAGAACATGCGCAGTCCGGTGAGCGGATCGGGAGCCGGGCCGAGCGCGGCGGCCAGGTCCCGCTGGGTGCAGGCGGAGTAGTGCTCGACGACAGCTCGGGCGAAAGTCTCCTTGCTGTCGAAGTAGTTGTAGAACGAGCCCTTCGGGACGCCGACGGCATCGAGGACCTGTTTGATGCCGGTGCCGTGATAGCCGCTAGTGAGGAATTCGGCCGTGCCCTGCTCCACCAGCAGTCGCCTCGTGTCGTCGTTGCGTCGCGGTCGCGCCATGCGAATAATATACGACCGGTCGTCTACTAACGCAATGTCGGGGCGACCCACGACGTGTTCACCGTATGGATACCGCTAAAGAATCCCCGTTTCGCCTGATCTGGGGCCTACAGTCGGAGAGTCGACACTGGAGTTCATGGACGTGCCGCCGGCTTCGGGTGGCAGGCGCGTGGTGGCAGGAGGTCAGGGAAGGGTTCGGCGACGGTGAGGCGTGGGCGGCTGCGGATCTATCTGGGAGCGGCACCGGGTGTGGGCAAGACCTACGCCATGTTGGCGGAGGCACATCGGCGGCTCGAACGGGGCCGCGACGTGGTGGCCGCGGTGGTCGAGACCCACGGCCGGGCCAAGACCGCCCAATTGCTCGAGGGCATCGAGCGGATTCCCACCAAATCGGTGCTCTACCGGGGCACGGCATTCCCCGAACTCGACGTCGAGGCGGTGCTGCGCCGCAAACCGGCCGTGGTGCTGGTCGACGAACTCGCGCACACCAATACGCCGGGAAGTGCGAACGAGAAGCGCTGGCAGGACGTCGAGGAACTGCTCGAGGCCGGCATCGACGTGATCTGCACGGTGAACGTGCAGCACCTCGAGAGCCTCAACGACGTGGTCGAGCAGATCACCGGGATAACCCAGCACGAGACCGTGCCCGACGCGGTCGTGCGCGGGGCGGATCAGGTCGAGTTGGTCGACATCACCCCGGAAGCGCTGCGGCGCAGGATGTCCCACGGCAATGTCTACGCCGCCGACAGGGTCGACGCGGCCCTGCGCAACTACTTCCGGCCCGGAAACCTCACGGCGCTGCGTGAACTCGCACTGCTGTGGCTCGCCGATCAGGTCGACGCCGCGCTCGCGAAATACCGTGCCGACCACAAGATCACCGAGATCTGGGAGGCGCGCGAACGGGTCGTCGTCGCCGTCACCGGCGGACCCGAATCCGAGACCGTGGTGCGGCGGGCGAGCCGCATCGCCACCAAGTCCAGCGCGGATCTCGTCGTCGTACACGTGGTGCGCGGCGACGGTCTGGCCGGTGTGTCGGCGCAGCGGTTGGCGCGGCTCCGGGATCTCGCCGCCAGTCTCGACGCCACCCTGCATACGGTGACCGGTGAGGATGTGCCCACCGCGCTACTGGAATTCGCACGCGAGGTCAATGCGACCCAGTTGGTCCTCGGCACGTCGCGGCGCTCGCGGTGGGCCCGCATCCTCGACGAGGGAATCGGCGCAACGGTGGTGCAGCGCTCGGGCAAGATCGACGTGCACATGGTCACCCACGAGGAGGCCGGCCGCGGGCCGAGTCGTCGCCGCTTCACGCCGCGCCGACCGGTATTGGCCTGGCCCGCGGCGATTCTCGTGCCGGGTCTGGTGTGCGCGCTGAGCGCGGTGGTGCTCGACGACTATCTGCAACTCGGCGGAGTCAGCGCCATCTTCTTCATCGGCGTCGTGGCGGTGGCGCTGTTGGGCGGCGTCGTGCCCGCGGCCTTCTCGGCGCTGCTCTCCGGACTGCTGCTCAACTGGTTCTTCACCGACCCTCGCTACAGCCTCACCATCGCCGAGCCGGACAGTTTCGTGACCGTGGTGGTGCTGCTCATCGTCGCGGTGGCGGTGGCGGCACTCGTCGACGAGGCCGCCGCGCGCACCGCGCAGGCCCGCCGGGCCTCGCGCCAGGCCGAATTGCTGACCATGTTCGCGGGCGCGGTGCTGCACGGCGCGGATCTGCCCAACCTGCTCGAACAGGTCCGCGAGACCTACGGATTGCGAGCGGTCAGCATGCTGTGCGGTGACAAGGTGATCGCGGCGGTCGGCACCGATCCGCCGACGCGCCGTGCCGATGCCGAGACCGTGATCGAGGCGGGCGACACCACCAGTTGGCTGCTGCTCTCGGGGCGCCCGCTGTCCCCGCGCGAGCGACCGGTGCTCAATGCCGTCGCCAATCAGGCCGCGGGACTGGTGAAGCAGGCCGGACTCGCCGAGGAGGCCAAGGCCGCGGCGGCGCTGCTCGAGGCGGACCGGCTGCGGCGGGCGCTGCTGTCGGCGGTCAGCCACGATCTGCGCACGCCGCTGGCGGGAGCGAAGGCGGCGGTGTCGAGCCTGCGCAGCGACGACGTGGAATTCTCCGCCGCGGACACCGCCGAGCTGCTCGAAGCCATAGAGGAGTCGGTGGATCAGCTGACCGCTCTGGTCGGCAATCTGCTCGATTCCTCCCGGCTGGCCGTGGGCGTGGTAGCGCCGCAGTTGCGCCGGGTGTACCTGGACGAGGTCGTGCACCGGGCGCTGGTGAGCCTGGGTATGGGAGCCAGAGGACTGCGCCGGGCGGCGATGAAGCGGGTCGAGGTGGAGGTGGGCGATGTCTCGGTGCGCGCCGACAGCGGTCTGCTCGAGCGTGCGGTGGCCAATCTGATCGACAACGCGCTGCGGCATTCCCCGCGTGACACACCGGTGCGGATCACCGCGGAACGAATCGGGGACCGGGTCAGCATCGCCGTCATCGACGTGGGACCGGGCATTCCGCCGGGCACCGAGGAGCAGTTGTTCGAACCGTTCCAGCGGTTGGGTGACCGCGACAACACCACCGGTGTCGGTCTGGGGCTGTCGGTCGTGCGCGGCTTCGTGGAAGCGATGGGCGGCACGGTCCACGCCGAGCCCACCCCCGGCGGCGGCCTGACCATGATCGTGGATCTGGCGGCGGTCGAGAGTCCCACGTCCGACTCGCCGCAGGCCGACGAAGCCGCCGTGGACGGCTCGCACCCGTCACCGGAGGTGGTCGCGGGCCCGGTCGTGCACGGCGCTGCCCGAACGAGTGGGGACGTCGGTGGCGGGCGATGAGAATCGTGCCGAACGGAAACACCGCCCGATGCCGGGTCGAGCCGTGTTCGGTGGCCGAGGCAGCCGAACCGAGTTGGACGGCGCGGACGCCGTACCCCGCGGGCTCGCCGACCGATGCGGGTCCGACGCGGAACGAAGTCGGTGGCCGATGATGACAACGACCGTGATCGAACGGACGCGTGCACAGTGCACGGAGAGGCGGACCGAAGTCTCGATGACCGACAAGAAAACGGACGGCCCGGCCACCAAGGTCCTCGTCGTCGACGACGAACCGCAGATCGTGCGGGCGCTGCGGATCAACCTGTCGGTGCGCGGCTACGAAGTGATCACCGCCGGCGACGGCGCGTCCGCCCTGCGCGCGGCGGCCGACAAACATCCCGATGTGGTGATCCTCGATCTCGGACTGCCCGATATGGACGGTATCGAGGTGCTGGCGGGACTGCGCGGATGGACCACCGCCCCGGTGATCGTGCTCTCGGCGCGCACCGATTCCGCCGATAAGGTCGAGGCGCTGGACGCGGGCGCCGACGACTACGTCACCAAACCGTTCGGCATGGACGAACTGCTGGCACGGTTGCGCGCGGCGGTCCGGCGCGGGGTCGACGCCGATGTCAGCGATCCGGTGGTGGTGACCCCGTCGTTCACCGTCGACCTCGCCTCGAAGAAGGTCACCAAGAACGGCGAGGCCGTGCACCTCACGCCCACCGAATGGGGAATGCTCGAGATGCTGGTGCGCCATCGCGGCAAACTCGTCGGCCGCAAGGAACTGCTGCGCGAGGTGTGGGGACCCTCCTACGCCACCGAAACCCACTATCTGCGGGTATATCTCGCGCAATTGCGGCGCAAACTCGAGGACGATCCGGCGCGTCCGAAGCATCTGCTCACCGAGGCCGGTATGGGGTATCGATTCCAGGAGTGACCCGATCCGTGTCGGGACGGCGGTCCCGGCCGGAATGTCCGCGCGCCCGGTCGACGTTGGCACGGGAGTCCGACGACCGGATTGCCGGTGTGTCGGACGTTCCGACGACGATGGCAGGATCGACCACATGGCTGAGAACACCCCGGCGCCGAATACCGCCGCCCCCGCGAGCACCGCAGACGCCGCGCCGACCACGCTGTGGGTCGAGCGCACGGGGACCCGTGAATACGTCGGTCGCAGCTCCCGGGGCGCCGAGGTGCTGGTGGGTTCGCAGGGCGTGCCCGGCCGGTTCACCCCCGGTGAACTGCTGAAGATCGCGCTGGCCGCGTGCACGGGGCTCAGCGCCGACCTGCCGCTGGCGCGCCGCCTCGGTGGCAGTTTCGACGCCACCATCCGCGTCTCCGGCGACGCCGATCGCGAGAACGAGGTGTATCCGCAATTCGACGAGGTCTTCGAACTCGACCTGAGCGAACTCGATGAGCAGGCCCGCGAACGCCTGCTGGTGACCGTGCAGCGCGCCGTCGACAAGGTGTGCACGGTGGGCCGCACGCTGAAAGCGGGGTCCAAGGTGACGTTGTCGTTCGAGGTCGATTCCTGATTCGCGGAGTCGGCGGACGCCGCGAGTCGACCGTGCGGTAGGACGGTCGGCATCGCACCCGTTATCGTCTGCGCATGGGTGAGATACCAGCGGCCGGATCCGGGCCCGGCGGCGACGCGCGGCTCAGCGCCTGGGTGCACGGTGCCGTACAGGGTGTCGGATTCCGCTGGTGGACCCGTTCGCGGGCGCTGGAACTCGGCCTCACCGGCTACGCCAGGAACGCGCCCGACGGCCGCGTGCACGTGGTCGCCGAAGGATCGCGCGCGGCCTGCCTGCGGCTGCTCGAGATGTTGCGCTCGGGCGACACCGCTGGTCGGGTGACCCTGGTTGTGGAAAGCTGGGAGCCCGCGCGCGGCGATATGTCCGTATTCGAGGAGCGGTAGTGGATTCGACGGTGCAGGGGAGGGTGCGTTGACTACGGGGAGACCGGGAGATTCGGCGGACGGCTCCGGCTCGGGTGATCAGCCGCCCGGTTCGGCGCCGCCGCCCGGGGCCGGTGGCGTGCCGCCGCATCCGCCCGTCGGCGGGCAGCCGCCGTTCCCGCCCGGACCGCAGGAGCAGGGCGCGCCGCGGCAGGGCAGCATCGAGCGCCAGGAGCCGGGCGTGACCCAGCCGCGTCCGCCGACGGTCGCCGAGGCCAGGGCGCGCGACAAGGCGCGCAAACGCGCCGAGGAGACCAAGCGCGCCGCCGCCTCCGTCGCCGACGCCAAACGGCGCACCCGCAATCGCGTGCTGATCGGCGGAGTCGCCGTCGTGGGCGTGGCCGGACTCGTGGGCGGCGGCTACCTCGCCTACCGGGCGCTGACGGCACCGGACCGGGTGACCGCGTCCTGCGTGCAGATCAACGAGAACGGCCAGGAGGTCGTGGTCGAGGACAAGTACTGCCAACCGGGACAGGCCGGATTCGTCGACGACGACAGCTCGCGCGGTCACGGCGGCGGCATCGTCGTACTCGGCGGCTGGCCGCAGTACCGGTACTACTACGGCGGCAGCACCACCGTGGGCAAAGCGCCCACCGGCGCGACCACGGTCCGGCCCAAGGGCGCGGAGATCAAGACCAAGACCGGTACCACCATTCAGCGCGGCGGACTCGGCAGCAAGAGCACCGGGGGCGGCTCGTAATGCGGCGGGTGCGCGGGGCTCCAAGGGCAGGCTGGCAGCAGATCATCGAAGGCCAGGGACTGGTATACGGCGCGCCGGGGCGCGACGCGAGCGGACAGCCACGCCCGTACTGGGACGAAACGGTGCACTACGAATTCGACATGCCGGAGATATTGGCGCTCGAGGCCGATGTGGAACTGCTGCATTCGATGTGCCTGCACGCCGTCGAACACGTGGTGCTGACCGAACGGTTCCGGGATTTCGGTCTGCCGGAATGGAGTTGGGAACCCATCGCGCAATCGTGGCGGCGATCCGATCCGCACGTCTACGGCCGCTTCGACCTGCGCTACGACGCTCGCCGCCCGGCGAAACTGCTGGAATACAACGCCGATACCCCGACCTCGCTGCTCGAGGCGGCGATCGTGCAGTGGCACTGGCTCACCACGGTGTATCCCGACGACGACCAGTGGAATTCACTGCACGAGAAGCTCGTCGAACGCTGGGGCGAACTGCGCGACATACTGCCCACGCCGCAACTGCATTTCAGCTGGTCGGGCGCGGACGCCACCGGTGAGGACAATGTCACCACGGCGTATATGCAGGAAACCGCCGCCGAGGCGGGTTTCGACACCATCGCGCTGCCGATCGAGGAGATCGGATTCGATTCGGAGCTGGAACGTTTCGTCGACCTCGCGGAGGCGCCGATCGAGGCCGCCTTCAAGCTCTACCCATGGGAGTGGGTGCTCGACGACGATTTCGGCAAACGGGTCGTGCGGTCGCTGCCGGAGACCACGTGGGTGGAACCGCTGTGGAAGACGCTGCTGAGCAACAAGGCGATTCTCGCGGTGCTGTGGGAGATGTATCCCGGACATCCGAATCTGCTGCCCGCCTACATCGATGAGCCGCACGAACTCACCGAGTACATTCGCAAACCGAAACTGGGCCGCGAGGGCGCGAATATGACGATCGTCGGCGCGGGGCTGGAGACGGCGACCGGCGGCGTCTACGGCGAAGAGGGTTTCGTCTACCAATTGCTCGACCCACTCCCGGAATTCGACGACATGCGCCCGGTGCTGGGCGCGTGGATCGTCGGGGACACCTCTGCGGGCCTCGGCATCAGGGAGACCGCAGGCTTGATCACCGACGACGGCGCCGCCTTCGTCCCGCACCGCATTCCCACGGATTAGACATACGGATGTTCAGGAAGGACCATCGATGACCGCGGTCGCCCTCGAATCGGGGTACTGGAGTTCGCTCGGCCAAGGGGTCGGCGCCATACTCCTCTACGCCGTGATCGGCTTGGTGCTGATGCTCATCGGCTTCTACGCCATCGACCTGACCACCCCCGGGAAGCTGCACAAGCTGGTCGGTGAGGGCAAGCCTAACGCCATCATCGTGACCGCCGCGGGCATCCTCAGCATGGCCGTCATCGTGGTGCTGGCGATCTACTCCTCGGCGGGCAAACTCTCCGAGGGGCTCATCGCCGCGCTGGTGTACGGCCTGGTCGGCATCGTCGCCCAGGTGATATCGGTGCGCGTGCTGGAGAAGGCGCTCGGTATCGACATCGGCGCGGCACTGCATTCGCCGACATACACCACCGAGGTGCTCGTGGTCGCGGCCGCGCACTTCGGCCTCGGTTTCGTCGTCGCCTTCGCCATCCTGTAGGCCGGACCCGGAGATTCCGGGTCCGGCGCCGGATCAGTGTCCGCGGGCTATCCAGTCCGCGAGCGCGGGCTTCTCCGCGCCGATGGTGGTGCCGTCACCGTGACCGGTGCGCACGGTCGTGTCCTCTGGCAGGGTGAGCAGCCGGGTGCGGATGGAGTCGATGATGGTGTCGAAATCGGAGTAGGAGCGACCCGTCGCGCCCGGACCACCGTTGAACAGGGTGTCGCCGGTGAACAGCGCCGACAGGTCGGGGGCGTACAGGCTGACCGAACCGGGCGAGTGGCCCGGGGTGTGCAGGATGTCGATATCCATGCCCGCCACCGTGATTCGCGGGGTGTCGGCCTGCGACCGGTAGTCGACGGACGGATGGGTCATGCGCCACAGCGGTTCGTCGGCCGGATGCAACAGGATCGGCGCGTCCAGGCGACGGCTCAATTCCGGTGCGACCGTGACATGGTCGTTGTGGCCGTGCGTGCACAGCACCGCGACGACATCGCGGTCGCCGACCGCCGCGACGATGGCGTCCGCGTCGTGCGCGGCGTCGATGACCAGCACCTCGCGGTCGTCGCCGACGAGCCAGACATTGTTGTCGACATCCCAGGTGCCGCCGTCGAGAGAGAAGGTGCCCGAGGTGACCACCCGATCGATGCGCGCGGTCACAACACCACCACCGAGCGCAGCACCTTGCCACCGTGCATGGCGTGGAAGGCGGCCTCGACGTCCTCCAACGCGATCCGCTCGGTGACGAACTTGTCCAGCGGCAGCCTGCCCTGGCGATACAGGTCGACGAGCATGGGGAAATCGCGTTCGGGCAGGCAGTCGCCGTACCACGAGGATTTGAGCGAGCCGCCGTGGGAGAACAGGTCGATCAGCGGCATCTCCAGTGTCATATCCGGGGTCGGCACGCCGACCAGCACGACCGTGCCCGCCAGATCCCGTCCGTAGAATGCCTGCTTCCAGGTCTCCGGGCGGCCGACGGCGTCGATGACGACGTCCGCGCCGAAATCGTCGGTGAGTTCCTTGATGCGCTCCACCGCGTCCTCGACGTTCGCGTCGACGGTGTGGGTCGCGCCGAATTCGCGGGCCCAGTCCAGCTTCGCGCTGTCGCGATCGACGGCGATGATGGTCTTGGCCCCGGCCAACCGCGCGCCAGCGATGGCGGCATCGCCGACCCCACCGCAGCCGATGACCGCGACGGTGTCACCGCGCGAGACGTTGCCGGTGTTCATCGCCGCGCCGATACCCGCCATGACACCGCAGCCGAGCAGTCCGGCGACGGCCGGATCGGTGTCGGGGGCGACCTTGGTGCACTGCCTCTCGTGCACGAGGGTCTTGTCGGCGAACGCGCCGATGCCGAGAGCCGGACTGAGCGCGGTGCCGTCGGCGAGGGTCATGGGCGTGCTCGCGTTACCGCTGTCGAAGCAGTACCAGGGTCGCCCGCGTTTGCACGCGCGGCACTCCCCGCAGACCGCGCGCCAGTTCAGCACGACGAAATCGCCGACGGCCACGTGGCTGACCCGCTCGCCGACGGATTCCACGATGCCCGCGGCCTCGTGACCGAGCAGGAAGGGGAATTCGTCGTTGATGCCGCCCTCGCGGTAGTGCAGGTCGGTGTGGCAGACGCCGCACGCCTGGATCCGCACCACCACATCCTGTGGACCGGGATCGGGGACGACGATGTCGACGATTTCGACCGGAGCGCCCTTGGCGCGGGCGATGACACCGCGCACGGTTTCCGACACGAATACCTCCTCGAGGGTCTGGCCTGCCACTGTGGCACGGCTCATCCTGCCGTGCGCCCGGCTACCGCGCCACGTCGCCCTCGCCGGTGGCGGGGCGTGCCGGCCAGGATCGTCGGTAACTGCGTGAGTGCTCTGCTCCGCCGCCGCTACAGTCCGGTGGGGTCGCCGAACACCGCTCCGCTGTCATCGACTTCGGGGGTTCGGGCTTCCACGGAGCTGTACTGGCGGACGGTGACCGGGCCGATGCAGCCGTCGACCTTGATGTAGAAGTCGCGAGTCACGATCTGGACGGTCTTGCCCGGGATGAGTGCCTTGCCTTTCCCGATCTCGACGGTCACTATGTCACCGGCCTTGATGTCGAACTCCAGGTTCGGGCCCGGGTCAACCGTGACGGAGGGGGTGATGCCGTTGAACTCCTGCGCCTGCCCCGATTCGAACTCCTGCGACTGGCCGAACTCCCGCGTTCGCGACTGCCCGAACTCCTGCGTCCGCGATCGCGTCGGATCGCCCGTACCCGTCTGCTCGACGGTGCGCGACCGGGCCTGTTCCGAGGTCTGGGCCTGCGCCTGCTCCGTCGTGTATGTCTGCGCCTGCTCCGTCAAGTAGTTCTGCTGCGGTCCCTCGATCCCGAATTCCAGGCTGGGGGCGATGCCCGGCGTCACGACATCCAGTTTGGCCGCGCAGCCGACGTAGTAGCCGGTCTTGAGCGTGCCCTCGGCCTGCCCATCGATCCGGGCGTAGGCGACATTGCTGACCAGGGCTTCGTAGCTGGTGCGTACGCCGTTCAACGGGGGGATGCGATTGATGACTTCGTCGCGTGTACCGACCGTGAAATTGCCGACCTCCGATTCGAAGGTCTTCTCGTGGGGGGGAAGGTTGACGATATCGGCATGCGCGGTCGGCAGCGGCAGTATCGCCAATGCTGAGGCGGTGAAACCAACTCTCCGTATGGTCCGCAACATAACGCCAAGGATAGCTAATTGATAGCTAATCTCCCCCTGTTGGGCGGCCGCGTGATCCGACCGATACGGCTCGTTGTCCGCTCGTTCATAGGTAAACGCTGTGGCGGCTTCCCGGTGACCATGAGGTATCGCCGCCGACTCGGAAGTGCCGCGCCTCTTGACATTCCACATAGGAGGGTTCATGCTGGATCTACCTTCCAATATGGAATATCAGCTCGAAGGAATCGGATATGGACATCGCGACCGGAACGCGCGCGTCGGACGCGGAACGCGACGCCGTGGTTCGCCAGTTGGCCGCCCATCTGACCGACGGCCGAATCGATCTCGCCGAATACGATCAGCGGGTGGCCACCGTCTACGGCGCCACCACCCGTGATGACCTACGTCTCGTACTCGCCGACCTGCCCGCGGCGCCGAAACGGATCATCGCCACCGACGGCCGTCGCCGCCGGCTCCCGCTCTGGCAGCGCATCGAGGCGGGCAGCTGGGCGGCGGTCAGCGTGCTGGTTCTGATCATCTGGGCGGCTGTCTCGCTCGGCGTCGGGGAATTCACCTACTTCTGGCCCGTCTGGGTCATCGGCCCGTGGGGCGCGGTCCTGGTCTTTCGCATGGTGACCGGGTTCGAATCCGGGCACGGGTGCGGCCGTCGCGCCTGAGCGCGAGCATCGGCGCGAAACCACCGCCGAACCCTCCCCGCCCGGCCGCCGCCGATTCCGAAGGGACGGCGCGGAGTTCAGCGGCCGTGGCGCGGGCGGGTCCGGTGATCGCGCCGCGCTTCCCGGTCGTAATCGTCATCGTCGTCGAATCCGTGCCGGGGGCGCGCCGAACGCGGGCCGGACACCAGCGGGTCGGGTGTCGAGCGACCATTGCGGGGATCGGCGCCCGCACGGCCGTCGACGGCGGGGGCGGATCGGCGCGGCGCGGCGCGATCGCCGTCGTCCCCGCCGTGCGGTCGGCCGCCGTGACGACCCGAATCGGCGGGGTCGACATCACGCGCGCGCGGTGTCGAGCCGGTGGGACGGCGGCCGCCGGACGACGGATTCGCGAAATCTCCCACCGGGTGTGACGGCGCGGCGCGATCCCGCGCCGCGCCGTCGCGGGATCGGGGGGCGTAAGCGCCGGCGTCGGGACTGTGCGGTGATCGGCTCACGGTGCGATTCGGCACGGACGGCGGATGGTTCGCGCCGGGGCCGCCGCGCTCGGACGAGCGTCCGCGACGGGCGTCCTCCTCGTGAGCGCGGCCGGGGGTGCGTCCCGCGATATCGTCTACCAGGCGACGACGGCTGGTCGACGGTGCGCGTTCGCCGCGGGCGGGCGATTCCACCTCGCCGCGTACCGGGGTCGGTGGCGCGGGCGTTCGCCGGTCCGCGACGGAACGGTCCTGGCGCGCGGAAGGTGTTGCCCGGCCGGATGTCTCGACCCCCGCGCGATCGGTGGTCCGCTTCGTCCGGGCGGGAGCGGGCGCGCGGTCCGATCGCCGCGCCGGTTCGGCCTGATCGGGGGAGCCGGGGCGTCCGGTTCGCTCGGGACGCGGTCCGATCGCCCGGTCGGGTCCGGTCCCGGGTGCGCTCGCGCGGCCGGTGCGGTCGGCGGCGACGCGATCCGGGTGCGTGCCATTGGAGCCGCTGTGCTCCCGTGCGCCGCGGATGGTCTTCGCACCGGTGATCCGGTCCTGCGGCCCCGTCGGGGTCCGGGTTTCGGCGCTTCCCTTCGCCGCTGTCGCCCGCGCGGTCCGGTGCGGCGTTCGTTCCGCCGATTCGGCGCGGGCGGATCGCGCGGGAGTCCGGCCGTCGCGTTCGTTCGGTCGTGGCGCGACCCGGTTCGGGCGGCGCGCCGAATCGGCGGCTCGCGCGCGCCTGCCGCGCGGCACGTCCTCGTAGTCGACGTCGTAATCGCGGTAATCGTCGTAGTCGGCCCGTCGAGGTCCGCGCGAACGGTCCGCGACCCGGACGAATCGGTCTTCCGCTGCGTCGGCCGCTGCCGCGATGTCGTCGTCTACGGGATCCTCCTCCTCGTCGTAGTCGTCGAGGTCGTCCTCGTCGTAGTCGTCGCGGCGACCCGGGATGGCGCGGGCGAGCAGGGTGCGGGCCATGCCTAGTCGTTCGCGCAACGACGGCGGGTTCTCGTGCTCATAGTCCTCGTCGTCGGACGGGTCCGCGAGGGTCTCGTTCCGCCCACGCGGTCCGATCCGCGACGGCGTCGCGACCCTCGGCGCCCCGCCCTCGGCCGTGACCCGCGGGCGCGGCCCCGAGGTGGGAGCCGACCACCGGGCGGCGCTCTCGTGCCGCTGCTCGATGAACGCGGCCACCGGGACACCGGCCCGACCTGCCTGCACCTCACGCGGCAGGCCGCGTTTGATGATGGGCAGTTTGCGAGTGGCCAGGCTGGGATTGTCGCCCTTCTCGCGATAGGTCGCGGGGATGCCGTGCGCGCGCACCCAGGCGCCGGGATCCCGGCGGCTGGGTCTGTCCAGTTGTGGCACCACACTTTCCAGTAGTTCCACCAGTTCGCCCGGTCCTCCGCCGAGTGCGGTCTTGATGGCGGGGAAGGTATCGGGCCGGAAGGTCCATGACCATTCGTGCGATTCCGGTCCGTCGGTGCTCTCCCGGCCGTGGAACACCAGATTGCCCGACGGTGCGATTCGGGCCCGAATCGTCCGATTCTCCGATTGCAGGAGGAATTCGCCGCTCTGCCCGGTCTCGTCGGCCTCGTCGGTCTCGAGTTCCTCGGCCCTGTTACTCAGGCTGATCTCGAACCAGGCCGCGGCGATGCCCGCGACCCCGAGTCCGGCGGCGAGCAGGAGTTCGCCCCACACATCCGACAGCATCGAACTGCGACTCCGCTCGCAGGCGTAGAGGAAAATCAAGCTGCCCAGCACCAATGCGGTGATACGGACAAGCCGGTACCCGGTGCTGGTCCCGGTCAGGGGGGCTGGCATCGGCGAACTCCCGAACAACATTCTGCTGGCGAATCAGGAGGATGGTATTCCCAAGTCCGCCATCGTCGCAGACTTTGCGGACGGTTCGACACACGGCAAACACCGGGCACACCGGGAGATCCGATATCGTCGCGGGAGTCGATAACCTGGAGCGAGCCGCGTGCCGGTCGGGGTGGCCGGTGGATACGATGTCCGGTCGTCCGGCCGTCGGGGGACGACAGACGGAAAGGTCAGCCGAATTTGCACCTGAAGAGTCTGACGTTGAAGGGGTTCAAATCCTTCGCGTCCGCGACGACATTGCGCTTCGAACCGGGGATCACCTGCGTGGTCGGCCCCAACGGTTCGGGTAAGTCCAATGTCGTCGACGCCCTGACCTGGGTCATGGGCGAGCAGGGTGCGAAGGCGCTGCGCGGCGGCAAGATGCAGGACGTGATCTTCGCGGGCACGTCCGGGCGCGCGCCGTTGGGTCGCGCCGAGGTGACCCTGACCATCGACAACTCCGACGGCGCGCTGCCCATCGACTACGCCGAGGTCTCCATCACCCGGCGCATGTTCCGCGACGGCGCGGGCGAATACGAGATCAACGGCAACTCCTGCCGTCTCATGGACGTGCAGGAATTGCTCAGCGACTCCGGTATCGGCCGGGAGATGCACGTCATCGTCGGTCAGGGCCAACTCTCGGCGATCCTCGAATCGCGGCCCGAGGACCGCCGCGCCTTCGTGGAGGAGGCCGCCGGTGTGCTCAAACACCGCAAACGCAAGGAGAAGGCGGTCCGCAAGCTCGAGGCGATGCAGGCCAATCTGGCGCGCCTCACCGACCTCACCACCGAATTGCGCCGTCAACTCAAACCGCTCGGGCGCCAGGCCGAGGTGGCGCGGCGCGCGCAGACCGTACAGGCCGACCTGCGCGATGCCCGGCTGCGGCTGGCCGCCGACGATCTGGTGACCCGGCGGCAGGAACTGGCGAGCCGGCAGAGCAAGGAAGCCTACGCACGCGAACAGCAGATCACGGTGCAATCCGAACTCGACGCGGGCAATGCCGCACTCGCCGAGCAGGAATTCCAGCTGTCGCGGCTGACCCCGAGCGCCGAGGCCGCCGCCCAGAGCTGGTTCCAGCTGTCGGCGCTGGCCGAGCGCGTGAACGCCACCATCCGCATCGCGGGCGACCGCGCCCGCCACCTGGACACGCAGGCGCAGGTCGGCACCGGCCGCGATCCCGATCAGCTCGAGGCCGAGGCAGCCAGGGTCGAGTCCGAGGAACTGGAGTTGCGCGCGGCGGTCGAGATGGCCGCCGAAACCCTCGAATCGGCGCGCGACGCTCTCGCCGAACGCGAGCACGCGGCCAAGTCGGCCGAGGCGGCCCATCTCGCGGCCGTGCGCGCCATCGCCGACCGGCGCGAAGGGCTGGCGCGACTGGCGGGTCAGGTCGAGACCCTGCGTGCCCGCGCGCAGTCGGTGGACGCCGAGATCGTCCGGCTCACCGTGGCCATTACCGACGCCCGGCAGCGCGGTGACGCCGCGGAGGCCGAATTCGAGGCGGTCCAGCAGGAATTGAGCGAACTCGACGCGGGCGAGGAAGGACTCGACGCCCAGCACGAACACGCGGTGCAGGCCAAGGACATGGCCGACCGCCGCGTCGCCGAACTGCGCGAACAAGATCGTGAGGCGGGCAAGAGGGTCGCCTCGCTGTCCGCGCGCATCGAGGCGCTCGGCATGAACCTGGCCCGACGCGACGGCGCGGCATGGCTGACCGAACACCGCGCCGACGGTCTGCTCGGCCCGCTGTCGGGAATGCTGCGGGTGAGCGGTGGATACGAGGCCGCGGTCGCCGCCGCGCTGGGGCCGCTCGCCGACGCCGTGACCGCCGACTCCGGCGAGACCGCCCATGCCGCACTGCGCGCCTTGAAGGAGGCCGACGGCGGCCGAGCCGGACTCGTCTTCGGTTGCGCGCCCGCCTCGACCGCGGCGGACGACCCGCTGCCCGGATCCGCGCGCAGGCTCGTCGAGGTGGTGGACTGCCCGGACGATATGCGCGGCGCGGTCGCGGCGCTGACCGCGGGTGTCGCGGTGGTCGACGACCTCACCGCCGCAGCCGACCTGCTCGCGGCCCGACCGGACCTGCGGGTCGTCACCCGCGAGGGCGATCTCGCGGGTAGCGGCTGGGTGCTCGGCGGTTCCGATCGCGCCCCCAGCCGGCTCGAGATCCAGGCCGACATCGACGCCGCCGCGGCCGAGTTGAGCGCCTCACAGCGCCGGGCCGAGGAGCTGGAGGCGGCGCTGTCGGGCGCGCTGGACGAACAGGCCGACCGCAAGGACGCGGTGGATCAGGCCCTGCTCGCCCTGCACGAATCCGATCAGGCCCTGCTGGCGATCTACGACCGGCTCGGGCGCCTCGGCCATGCCGCGCGCTCGGCTCGTGCCGACAGCGAACGGCTCGCCGCCCAGCGCGACGACGCCGAGGCGGGCCGCGAGGAGTCGCTGACCGCGCTGGCCGAACTCGAGGATCGGCTGCGCGCGGTGGAACTCGAACAAGGCGCCGACTCCGACGGTTCGGGCGGGGCGGGCACCGAGGCCGCGGGCCGTGCACGCGAGGAGGCCGCCGCCGCGCTCGCCGAGGCCAGGTCACTGGAGGTGGAGGCGCGTCTGGCGGTGCGCACGGCCGAGGAACGCGCGGAATCGGTGCGTGGCAAAGCTGATTCGCTGCGCCGCGCCGCGCGCGCCGAACGCGAGACCAGGGCGCGCGCCGAACGTGCGCAGGCCGCGCGCAAGAAGGCCGCCGCGCTGGCTGCGGCCGTCGCCGAATCCGGCGCGCGTATCGCGGCCGAACTGGACAGGGTCGTCGCCGAGGCGGGCGCGCGGCGCGACGATCTGGTGCGCAGGCGCAGCGAGGTCGCCGCGCAGGTCGATCAACTCAAGGAGCGGGTGCGCGCCCTCGGCGCGCAGTTGGCCCAGCTCACCGACGCGGTGCATCGCGACGAGGTCGCCAAGGCGCAGGCCGCGCTGCGCATCGAACAGTTGGAGACGACCATCGCCGAACAGTTCGGCATCGCCTTGGCGGATCTGATCGCCGAATACGGTCCCGACGTGCCGCTGCCGCCCTCGGATCTGGAGTGGCAGGAGTACGAGCAGGCCAAGGAACGCGGTGAGCAGGTCACCCCGCCCGCGCCCATGCCCTACGATCGCGCCTCCCAGGAACGCCGGGCCAAACGCGCCGAGAAGGATCTGGGCACCCTCGGCAAGGTGAACCCGCTCGCGCTCGAGGAGTTCGCCGCGCTCGAGGAGCGCTACAACTTCCTTTCCACCCAACTCGAGGACGTCAAGAACGCGCGCAAGGACCTGCTCGACGTCGTGGCCGAGGTCGACGCCCGCATCCTCCAGGTGTTCACCGAGGCGTACGAGGACGTCGAACGCGAATTCGTCGGGGTCTTCGCAAAACTGTTCCCCGGCGGCGAGGGCAGGCTGGTATTGACCGACCCCTCCGACATGCTGACCACCGGTATCGAGGTCGAGGCGCGCCCGCCGGGCAAGAAGGTCAAGCGGCTGTCGCTGCTGTCCGGTGGTGAGAAGTCGCTGACCGCGGTCGCCTTGCTGGTCGCCATCTTCCGGGCCAGACCATCCCCGTTCTACGTCATGGACGAGGTCGAGGCCGCGCTCGACGACACCAACCTGCGACGGCTGATCGGTCTGTTCGAACAGTTGCGGGAGAAGAGTCAGCTCATCGTCATCACCCACCAGAAGCCGACCATGGAGATCGCCGACGCCCTCTACGGCGTCAGCATGCGCGGCGACGGCATCACCCAGGTCATCTCCCAGCGCTTGCGCGCGGAGACGCCGACCCGGGTCAGCGCGACAGGCTGAGTTCGCGGATTCCGGCGTCGCGTTCGTCGGTGCGGAGTCCCCGGCGGCATCCACCGCCATCGGCTCGCGTCACGGATCGGCTTGGGGCGAGCCGGAATCGGCCGCCATCGGTCTCGACATACGCTCGCACGTCGTGGTATTCGGCCGTGCGCTCCCCGGATGCGTTGCCATCCAACGGCGTCGACGCGCCGACGGCGAACTGGGAGCGTCCTCGGTGCTCGCCGCCGCCCCGCGCACGGCGTGACGAGAGTGGCGGACGCTCGCCGCGCCGGACCGGGCGCGAGTGACGAATATCTCCCCGCGCGGCGGTGCCCGATAAGCCGCGCACCGTTGCGGCGACAGGGGATGGGCGGACCCGTCCGCCGCTGTTTCGGCGGCCCGCCGCCCGCTGGTCGGGCGTCGCGCCGCTTGCCATCGCGCCGCCGTCGCCGCGCCGACGCGCCCGCGCGTGTGCGCGCCGATCGTCGGCGGGCAGGGGATACGGCGGCAACCGGATCATTCTGGTTGCCGTGCGGCGCGGCGTCGAACTCGGCGGGCTCAGAGCAGATCGCTGACGTCGTCGGGAACGTCGACGGCGTATTTACGCAGGATGTCCATGGAGATCACTTCGAGGGCGTTCTCATGGGTGGCGGCCAGCACGACGGGGGCGGCAACGCCGTCCTCATGGGCGTGCAACCAGCGCACGGCGACCACGCACCAGCGGTCGCCGGGCTGCAATCCGGGGAAATTGTTCTCCGGGCGCGGTGTGCTCAAGTCGTTCCCGATGGACGCCTGATGCTCGAGGAACTCAGCCGTGACTACGGTGCACACCGTGTGGCTACCGAGATCCTCCGGGCCGGTGCTGCAGCAGCCGTCCCGGTAGAAGCCGGTGAGTGGATCGGTGCCGCACTCTTCCAGCGGCCCCCCAAGCACGTTTCGATCGGTCACGTCGCCGATCCTATTGTCACTTCGCGAGAAGTTCCGCAGGACAAGAAATCTCGGGGGCTGTGTCGACGGCCGTTTCGCGGTCGGATCGAGCGGTTCGCGGGCCGACGACCTGCGGCGCGACACGGCGACCTGCCCGCGGCGACCTTTCTGCAAGGATGGTCGGCGTGAGTTCCGAAGCCTGGATTCTGATTGCCGCGGTCGCCGCGTTGCTGCTCGTCGCGCTGGTGACCGGATTCATCCTGTACAAGCGCCGCCGGGTGTCGCTGGCGGCGCCGACCGAGGACAAGGAACTGACCGACCGGTCTGGCGGATATACCGCGTCCGGTGGATTCAGTTTCAGTCGCGGGGGCACGGCCACCGAGACCCGCCCGGAACCCGTGCCGATCGAGCGCACCGACACCGAAGGGCAGCCGCATGTCGGCGACGACGCGGCCATCCCCCGGGACGCGCCGAAGCGGGGGATCACCGACATCCCGTTACCCGAGGCGGATGTGGACACCGCCACCCTCGACACCGCCGCGGGCGCGACCGCCCCGCCCGTCGAGGAGACCGCGCCGCGCGTGGTCGAGGCTCCCGACACCGCCCCGACCGAAGTGCGCGCTCCCGAAGACACCGCCCCCGCGCCGGAGATCGCGGCGCCACCCGCCGTCGAGACCGTGCGAACGCCTCCCGCGCCCGCCGAGACGCCCGAGGCCGTCGCACCCGCCCTCGAGGAGATCGAACCCACCGCGGGCCGTCTGACGCGCCTGCGGGGCCGTCTGTCGCGGTCGCAGAACGCCGTCGGAAAGAGTCTGCTCGGTCTGCTCGGCGGTGGCGATCTAGACGAGGATTCCTGGGAGGAGGTCGAGGACACCCTCGTGCTCGCCGATCTCGGCACCGCCAGTACCGAATCTGTGGTCGCCAGACTGCGCGAGGAGATGGCCTCCCGCAGCGTCCGCACCACCGATCAGGCCAGAGAGGTCCTGCGTTCGGTGCTCGTCGAGGCGCTGCGTCCCGAACTCGACCGGTCCGTGCGCGCACTGCCGCATGCGGACCACCCGTCGGTGCTCCTCGTGGTCGGGGTCAATGGCACGGGGAAGACCACGACCACCGGCAAGTTGGCGCGCGTGCTGGTCGCCGACGGCCGCCGCGTGCTGCTCGGCGCCGCGGACACCTTCCGCGCCGCCGCCGCGGATCAATTGCAGACCTGGGGCGAGCGGGTCGGCGCGGAGACCGTGCGCGGCAAGGAGGGCGCCGACCCGGCCGCGGTCGCCTTCGACGCCGTCGCCGCGGGTATCGACCGAGGCGTCGACGCGGTGCTGGTCGACACCGCGGGCCGGCTGCACACCAAGACCGGTCTGATGGACGAGTTGGGCAAGGTCAAGCGGGTCGTGGAGAAGAAGGCGCCGGTGGACGAGGTGCTACTGGTCCTCGATGCCACCGTCGGCCAGAACGGCCTCGCCCAGGCCAGGGTCTTCGCCGAGGTGGTCGACATCACCGGTGTGGTGCTGACCAAACTCGACGGCACCGCCAAGGGCGGCATCGTCTTCCAGGTCCAACACGAGTTGGGCGTGCCGGTGAAGCTGGTCGGCCTCGGGGAGGGCGCCGACGATCTGGCGCCGTTCGAGCCCGGCGCGTTCGTGGACGCGCTGCTCGGATGACCTCGGCGAATCCTCGCGGCCCGAATAATTCGGGCTGCGGGGAATTTGCCGTTTCACGGTGAGTCGCGGAATTCTCTGTGGTACCGATGCCGCAGGCGGATTCATTTCCCGCCGTTCGGCGAGGCGCCCGCAAACACCGTGTGCGGTAGGCGGAATGTTTGCCGAATCCTACCGATCGGTAACTGCCATTTCGATCATGCGGCGCGGCCCTCACACCTGCGGCGAAACGTGTGGTGTACGTCACGAAACGTGGTAGCAACACAAACCGGCTATCCGTTCACAGGGGTGAAACATTGCAGCATGACGGATGAAACACCGAGTGAGGAACCTTCTGTGCAGGTCCATTTGCCGTAATCGGCTGGGCCCGAGATGAGGAGGACATTAAGGTGGCATTTCCCGTAATCGGCGCGCCGGACGCCGGTGACACCGCATGGATGCTGGCGAGTGCGGCGCTCGTGCTGTTGATGACACCCGGACTGGCGTTCTTCTACGGCGGCATGGTCCGCTCCAAGAACGTGCTGAACATGATCATGATGAGCGTCAGCTCCATGGGATTGATAACGATCCTGTGGTCGCTATACGGCTTCTCGATGGCATTCGGTGAGGACAAAGGCAACCTCATCGGCGACCCGGGGCAATATTTCGGACTGAAGAGCGTTTTCGGTGGTAGCTACCTGGCCTCCACCGATCCCGCGGCCCCGGCGGCGGTTCCACTCAACGGAACCATCCCGCTGTCGGTGTTCGTCGCGTTCCAGCTCATGTTCGCGATCATCACGGTCGCCCTCATCTCGGGCGCGGTCGCCGACCGCCTCAAGTTCGGTTCCTGGCTCGTCTTCGCGGGCATCTGGGCAACGGTCGTGTACTTCCCGGTCGCGCACTGGGTGTTCGCCTTCGACGGCTACACCGGTGAGCAGGGCGGCTGGATCGCCAACAACCTGAAGGCGATCGACTTCGCCGGTGGTACCGCGGTCCATATCAACGCGGGCGCCGCGGGCTTGGTGCTGGCCGTGGTACTCGGCAAGCGCAAGGGCTGGCCGCAGACGCCGTTCCGCCCGCACAATCTGCCGTTCGTCATGCTCGGCGCCGGTCTGCTGTGGTTCGGCTGGTACGGCTTCAACGCCGGTTCCGCCGTCGGTTCCAACGGCATCGCGGGCGCGACGTTCCTGACCACCACCATCGCGACCGCCGCGGCCATGCTTGCCTGGCTCGTGGTGGAGAAGATCCGCGACGGCAAGCCCACCTCGCTGGGCGCGGCTTCGGGCATCGTGGCCGGTCTGGTCGCCATCACCCCGTCCTGCTCCTCGGTCAACATCGTCGGCGCGATCGCCATCGGTGTCGTCGCCGGTGCGCTGTGCGCCCTCGCGGTCGGCCTGAAGTTCAAGTTCGGCTTCGACGACTCGCTCGACGTCGTCGGCGTCCACCTGGTCGGCGGTCTCGTCGGCACGCTGATGGTCGGCCTGGTCGCCGCGCCGGAAGCACCGGCGGCGGTCGAAGGCTTGTTCTACGGTGGTGGTATCGAGCAGTTGAAGCTGCAGGCTGTCGGTGCGTTCACCGTGCTCGCGTATTCCCTGGTCGCCACGGCCGTGATCGCGTACATCATCAAGTTCACGATCGGCCTCCGCGTTTCCGAGGAGAGCGAATCGGTGGGCGTGGATGAGTCCGAGCACGCTGAGACCGCATACGATTTCGCTGCTGTGGGTGGCACGGCGCGCTCGCTCGTCAAGGAGGCATGACGACTATGAAACTGATCACGGCAATCGTCAAACCGTTCACGCTCGAGGACGTCAAGTCCGGTCTGGAGCAGGCGGGTGTGCTCGGTATGACGGTCAGCGAAGTGCAGGGCTACGGGCGGCAGAAGGGCCACACCGAGGTCTACCGCGGCGCCGAATACTCCGTCGACTTCGTACCGAAGGTTCGGGTCGAGGTCGTGGTCGACGACGCCTCGGTCGACAAGGTCGTCGAGGTGATCGTTGAGGCCTCGCGCACCGGCAAGATCGGTGACGGCAAGGTCTGGGTGACCCCGGTGGAGGCGATCATCCGGGTCAGGACCGGCGAACGCGGAACCGACGCTCTGTAGACCGAACGGACAATACGGAAAAACGAATCGAGCGGCGGCCTCGCTCCTACCGGATTGCCCGGTCGGGGCGGGGCCGCAAGCATTGGATGGGCGGTGGGTCGTGGGCAACGAGCGTGACAGCGGTAGACAGGCGAACGACAAAGTGTCCAAAGTGTCCAGCGGGGCCGCGGACCTGGTCCGGGCACGCAAGCAATTACTCGACGGCGGGCTGCCACGCAATCCTCGGCTCGACGCCGAATCGCTGCGATCGGCACTGGTCGATCTCTATGAACTGTGGCTTACCAGCAAGGGGTCCGAACTCGGCATCGTCGCCGACAGCGGTCTGGCGATCGTCGCGGTCGGCGGCCTCGGGCGTCGTGAGATGCTGCCCTACTCGGATCTGGACCTGGTCCTGCTGCACGACAATGTCGACCCGACCCGGGTCGCCGAGGTCGCCGATTCACTGTGGTATCCGCTGTGGGACGCTCATATCAAGCTCGATCACAGTGTCCGTACCGTCCCCCAGGCACTGCGCGTCGCGGGCGACGACCTGATCGCCGCGCTCGGCATGCTGGAGGCGCGCCATATCGCGGGCGACGTCGAGTTGAGCAACCTGCTGATCGGCGGTGTGCGCCGGGAATGGCGCACCGGAATCCGCACCCGATTCGATGAACTGATCGCCCAGGCGCACGCCCGCTGGCAGCGCAGCGGCGAGATCGCGCACCGCGCCGAACCCGATCTGAAGAACGGGCGCGGCGGACTGCGCGACATCCAACTGCTCGACGCCCTGGCCGTCGCCCAGTTGACCGACGCCATGCCCGGTCTCGGACCGGACGTGCCCGGCGGCGGTCTGCGGCACGCGCATCGCCGCCTTCTGGACGTGCGCACCGAACTGCACCGGGTGGCGGGCCGGGCGCGGGATCAACTGCGCGCCCAGGACGCCGACGAGATCGGGGCGGCGCTGCGGATCGGCGACCGCTTCGATCTGGCACGCACACTCAGCGATTCCGCGCGGACGGTCAGCTACTCCGTGGACGTCGGGCTGCGGACCGCGGCCAACGCCCTGCCACGGCGCGGACTCGCGCGCCTGCGCCGCATGCCGGTGCGTCGACCACTCGATGAGGGGGTGGTCGAGCACGGCGGCGAGGTGGTGCTCGCGCGGGACGCGCGCCCGCAACGGGATCCCGGGCTGATCCTGCGGGTATCGGCGGCATCGGCGCAGACCGGGCTGCCGATGTCCGCCACCACCCTCAATCGGCTTTCCGAGGACGCTCCCGAACTGCGCGAGCCCTGGCCCAAGGACGCGCTCAACGATCTGCTGGTGCTGCTCGGGTCGGGACGCGGCGTCATCAACGCCATCGAGGCGCTGGATCGCACGGGGCTGTGGGGCAGATTGCTGCCCGAATGGGGCGCGGTGCGGGATCTGCCCCCGCGCGACGCCATCCACACCTGGACGGTGGATCGCCACCTGATGGAAACCGTCGCCTACGCCAGTGCGCTGAGCACCAGGGTCGCGCGTCCGGATCTGCTCATGCTCGGCGCCCTGCTGCACGACATCGGCAAGGGGCGCACCGGCGACCACAGCGTCGTCGGCGCCGATCTGGCCACCCAGATCGGCCGCAGGCTCGGACTGTGGCCCTCGGATGTGCGCACGCTCAGCGCCATCGTCCGCTACCACCTGCTGCTGCCCGAGACCGCGACCCGGCGCGATCTCGGCGACCCGGAGACCGTGCGAGTCGTGGTCGAGGCCCTCGACGGCGAGGTGCAATTGCTCGAACTGCTGCACACCCTCGCCGAGGCCGACGCGCTGGCCACCGGACCGGGCGTGTGGGGCGACTGGAAGGCATCGCTGATCGGGGAACTCGTGCGCCGCTGCCGTCTGGTGATGGCGGGCGACGCGCTGCCGACCCCCGAAGCCATCGCCCCCGACCTGCTGGAGAAGGCCACCGAGGGCGGTGTGCACATCGACCTGCGGCCGGGGGAGGGCAAGTACACCTATGTCGTCACGGTGATCGCGCCCGATTCGTCCGGTCTGCTCTCCGACGCGGCGGGCGTGCTCGCGCTGCATTCGCTGCGGGTGCTGTCGGCCTCGGTGGGCGGTACGGGTCCGTCGGCGGTGAACACGTTCATGGTGTCGCCGAAGTTCGGCGATCCGCCGGACCCCGGTCTGCTGCGTCAGGAGCTGATCCGGGCGAGTGCGGGGGATCTGGATCTTCCCGCGCTGCTGGCGAAGCGGGAGCGCGAGGCGACCGGAACGGGTCCGAATCCGTACGCCCAGGCACAGCCGCGGGTCATCTGGTTCGATGACTCGGTATCGGGGCGGGCGATCCTGGAACTGCGCGCCGAGGATCGTCTCGGATTGCTGAGCCGTCTGGCCGCGACCTTCGCCGCGGCGGGCGCGGATGTGCGCTGGGCCAAGGTGCTCACGATGGGCTCGGCGGTCGTGGACGTCTTCGGGCTCGACCTCGGCGCGAGCGATGGTCCGGCGCGGCGCGAGGCGATCGAGAAGGCGGTGCTGGAAGTGGTGCCGCGACCCGCGCCGAAGAAGCCCGAGGAGACCACGACGCCGGGCGGCGATCAGGTTTCCTGACTATTTACCAAATGCCCAGTTTGCTCAGCGATCCGCCGTTCTGTTGCCGGATGTGCCAAGAAACCAAACCGTTGCACATCATTTGCTGGAACATTGCGGCTGGTGGTCCGGCCGACCCTAGTATCAGACCGTCCGGCTATCGCGAGCACGAGGGGAGCGGTTCGGTGGCAATCGAAGTTGTTTCTGCGCGAACGATGACCAGTGACGAGACGACCCACATGGCGCGCTGCGTCGGTGGCGACCGGTGGGTCGTCTCCTGGCTACCGGGACGTACGTTGACCGGCAAGCAAGCGGT
Source organism: Nocardia arizonensis (assembly GCF_001310275.1). Taxonomy (GTDB): domain Bacteria; phylum Actinomycetota; class Actinomycetes; order Mycobacteriales; family Mycobacteriaceae; genus Nocardia; species Nocardia arizonensis. The sequence continues at coordinate 384,178 of NZ_LGYZ01000081.1, read as the reverse complement.
GACCGCGATGACGATCGCCACGACGGTCGCCACCCGCGAGATCGGCACCGACGCCGAATGGGCGCTACTCGACGAGTTGGCTCTGCAACTGGGGTTGACCGGCCGCGAGGCGACATTCATGGTGGGCGCGGAGAATCACGACTACCGTCGGGCGGTGCGGCCCCGCCGCCGCGCCTTCGGCTGAGGCCGCCCGCGACCTGTTCGACACCGGTTGCGCGCCGAAGTGGACGATCCCATTACCCTGGGAGGAACCTCGTCCATTCCGGCCGGTTGTCCCGGCTGCCGTCCCCCAGGGACGTCCCCCGAGATCAGGAGCGCGATCGGTGTTCGAATCCCTGTCCGACCGGCTTACCGGTGCACTCAAGGATCTGCGCGGTAAGGGGCGTCTGTCACCGGCCGACATCGATGCCACCTGCCGGGAGATCCGGCTCGCCCTGCTCGAGGCCGATGTCGCGCTGCCGGTGGTGCGCGGGTTCATCGCCCGTATCAAAGAGCGCGCCAAGGGCGCCGAGGTCTCCGGCGCGCTCAATCCCGCCCAGCAGGTCGTCAAGATCGTCAACGAGGAGCTCATCGCCATCCTCGGCGGCGAGACCCGCAGGCTGAGCCTGGCCAAGAATCCGCCGACGGTCGTCATGCTCGCCGGCCTACAGGGCGCGGGTAAGACCACGCTGGCGGGCAAGCTCGCGAAATGGCTGAAGGGACAGGGACATCAGCCATTGCTCGTGGCCTGCGATCTCCAGCGCCCCGGCGCCGTCACCCAGCTCCAGGTGGTCGGCGAACGCGCGGGCGTCCCGGTCTTCGCGCCGCATCCGGGCACCTCGGTGGGCGGCGGCGAGAATCAGCTCGGGATGACCGCGGCCGATCCGATCGAGGTGGCCCGCACCGGTGTCGCCGAGGCCAAGGCCAAGCAGTACGACGTGGTCATCGTCGACACCGCCGGTCGTCTCGGCATCGATGAAGAGCTGATGCGTCAGGCCGCGGGCATTCGCGACGCGGTCCAGCCGGACGAGACACTGTTCGTACTCGACGCCATGATCGGCCAGGACGCGGTCAGCACCGCCGAGGCGTTCCGCGACGGCGTCGGTTTCACCGGCGTCGTGCTCACCAAACTCGACGGTGACGCCCGCGGCGGCGCCGCGCTGTCGGTACGCAATGTGACCGGCGCGCCGATCATGTTCGCCTCCACCGGTGAGAAGCTCGAGGACTTCGACGTCTTCCACCCGGACCGCATGGCAGGCCGCATCCTCGGTATGGGCGATGTGCTCACCCTCATCGAGCAGGCCGAACAGGTCTACGACGCGCAGCAGGCCGAGGAGGCCGCGCGCAAGATCGGCAGCGGTGAACTCACCCTCGAGGACTTCCTCGACCAGATGCTGGCCATTCGCAAACTCGGCCCGATCGGCAATCTGCTCGGCATGCTGCCGGGCGCGGGGCAGATGAAGGATGTGTTGGCCCAGGTCGACGACAAGCAGCTCGACCGCGTGCAGGCCATCATTCGCGGTATGACCCCCGCCGAGCGCGCGGATCCGAAGATCATCAACGCCTCGCGCCGCCTGCGCATCGCCAACGGTTCGGGCGTGCAGGTCTCGGAGGTCAACCAGCTGGTCGACCGCTTCTTCGAGGCCAAGAAGATGATGGCGGCGATGGGCCGCCAGATGGGCATGCCGGGTTCGCGGCGCGCCAACAACCGCAAGGGCAAGAAGGGGAAGAAGGGCGGTCGCGGGCCGACTCCGCCGAAGGTGCGCGGCGGCTTCCCCGGCATGCCCGCGGGTATGCCCGCAATGCCGCCGGGCGTCGACCTGTCGAATATGCCTGCGGGCTTGGACCAATTGCCGCCCGGACTCGAAGGTTTCGACCTGTCGAAGCTGAAGTTCCCCAAGAAGTAGGCGGGCGCACACCGACTCGAAGGCTCCCGCCCGGGTAGGTTCGGTGGCAGTCGAGGTCGAGGAGGTCGGTGTGCGTCTGCGCGGTGTGGTTCTGCCCGGTGACGAGGTCCGCGACCTCTGGGTGCGCGACGGCCGGGTGTCCGCCGAGCCGGTGCCGGATGCCGAAACACTCTGCGACACAGGGTGGATCGTGCCGGGGTTGGTCGACGCGCACTGTCACGTCGGCATTCGCTACGGTGGCGGGCATGAGGATCGCGATGGCGCGGTCGCCCAGGCCGCGATCGAACGTGACGCGGGCGCGCTGTTGCTGCGCGACGCCGGATCGCCGATCGACACCCGATTCATCGACGACCGCGAGGATCTGCCGCGCATCATTCGCGCGGGTCGCCATATCGCCCGGCCCAAACGCTATATCCGGGAACTTGGCATCGAACTCGACGACGAGCGCGACCTGCCCGAGATCGTCGCCGAGCAGGCCCGTTTCGGCGACGGCTGGGTCAAGATCGTCGGCGACTGGATCGATCGTTCGGTGGGCGACCTGCGTCCGCTGTGGAGCGACTCGGTCCTGAAGGAGGCCATCGACGCCGCCCACGCCAATGGCGCCCGGGTCACCGCGCACGTCTTCGGCGAAGACGCCCTGCCAGGTCTCATCGACGCGGGCATCGACTGCCTCGAACACGGCACCGGACTCACCGACGACACCATCGAGATGATGGTCGAGCACGGCACCGCACTGGTCCCCACCCTCGTCAATATCGACACCTTCCCCGATATCGCCGCGGGCGCCGACAAGTATCCCGTCTACGCCGCCCACATGCGTGATCTGCATCGCCGCGTCCGCGACACCGTCGGTAGGGCGCACACGGCGGGCGTGCCCGTCTACGCGGGCACCGACGCAGGCGGTTCCATCCGCCACGGCCGCATCGCCGACGAGATCGCCGCCCTCACCGCCGCGGGCCTGTCGCCCCATGACGCCCTCGGCGCCGCGTCCTGGAACGCCCGTACCTGGCTCGGCCGCCCCGGCATCACCCACGGCGCCCCCGCCGACTTCGTCGTCTACGACGAAGACCCCCGAACCACACCCGCCATCCTCACCACCCCCCGCCACGTGGTCCTGCGCGGCCGAGTGGTCCGTTCCGGTCCGGTAACCGGCCACCGCTGAGGCATTTTCCACCGTCGAGCGGTGGATTCCCGAGGAGGAAGCGAACTACCGTCGATATCACGGGTACTGCTCGATCTTCGGAGACGGTGTCCTGTGTTCTAATCCAGCGACAGGTGGCCGTAGGCCACGGGAGATCGGGCGGTATGACGACGACGAGCGCCGAGGTTGCGATGATCCATCCGCTGGGACCAATGACCGTGGACGACTGGCTCGCCGAGGAGCAGCCGTCGGATGGATCTCGACTCGAACTGATTCTGGGGTATCCCTACATGACGCCGCCGCCCGGTGGGCCGCACCAGTTTGCCGCTTTCGAGCTGGCGATCGTCCTGCGCAACGCGATTCGAACGTCGAGTCGCGACGACCTGCGTGTCTTGCCCGCCGTGGCCGTACGCATCAGCACCGAATTCCGCACCGGCGTCATTCCCGACATCGCGGTGGTGAATGTGGATTTCAAGCGGACCAGTTTCGCGTCGGAGGAATTGGTGCTGGCGGTCGAAGTGTGGTCTCCGGGCAATTCCCGCGCCGAAAGGGACACCAAGATCGCGGGTTACGCGTCGGCGAAGGTCCCCTATCTGTGGGTGGTGGAACTTCCCGAAGGAAAACCGCCGCGATTCGAGGGGTATCGCCTGGGCGAATCCGGCTATGTGCAGGAGGTGTTCGCGGTTTCGGGAGAGACCATCGTGGCGCCCGGGCCGGTTCCGGTCGAGATCGACACTTCCGCACTCGGGTGACGCGGCCGGTGCGACAGCGATGACTTCGCGGGCGCGGACTCGTCCGCACCTGTAGGACGTGTCGTCGACAGGGAGGTGCGGTCATGCGGGATCTCGTCGTCACCGAGAACATCACGCTGGACGGGGTGATCGACGCGACGCGGGGGTGGTTCACGGTCGGCGGGGCCGCCGAGGCGGACGATTCGGACATCGTCGCGGAGTTGACGGCGCATACGGCGCGGTGCGACGCGGTGTTGTTCGGCCGGGTGACCTTCGAGCAGATGCGGGGTTACTGGCCGGAGCAGGCCGACGACGAGACCGGGATCGCCGACGATCTGAATCGGATGGCGAAGTACGTGGTGTCCACGTCGATGATGGATCCGGGCTGGCGCAATTCGGAGGTGCTGCGCGGGCTCGACGAGGTGCGTGCGCTGAAGCGGCGGCCGGGCGCGGATATCGTCAGCACCGGCAGTATCACGCTGGTCCACGCGCTGATCGCGGCCGGTCTGGTCGACGAGTACCGGTTGTTCGTGTATCCGGTCGTCCTGGGCGAGGGGGCGAGATTGTTCACCGACGGCGTCGAGGTGCCCGCACTGCGACTGATCGAGAACAAGCGGTTCCGCTCGGGTGTGGTCCTGCTGCGATACCGGGCGGCCTAGCGACGCGATTTCCGCCGCGATCACCCCGTCTGGCAGAATGGTCCACCGTCCTCATGGACAAGTGTCAGCCCGTCTCCGGTTACGTACCGCGCGGCGGTCACACACTCCAAGCGCGAAACCGGGCTCGCAGACCGTGCGGGTCGCTGAATCGTGTCGTGACCAACCAATGAAAGAGGCAGATCAGCATGGCTGTTCGCATCAAGCTCACCCGCTTGGGCAAGATCCGCAACCCGCAGTACCGCGTCGTCGTCGCGGACGCCCGCACCCGTCGTGACGGCCGGGCCATCGAGTCCATCGGCAAGTACCACCCCAAGGAAGAGCCCTCGCTCATCGAGATCGACTCCGAGCGCGTCCAGTACTGGCTCGGTGTCGGCGCGCAGCCGACCGAGCCGGTGCAGCGCCTGCTGGAGATCACCGGTGACTGGCAGAAGTTCAAGGGCCTGCCGGGCACCGAGGGCACGCTGAAGGTCAAGGCGCCGAAGCCGTCCAAACTCGACCTGTTCAATGCCGCGCTGGCCGCCGCCGACAACGAGCCGGTCGCCGAGGCCGTCACACCCAAGAAGAAGGCCGCCAAGAAGGAAGAGGCCGCCGAGACCGAAGCAGCCGAGTAAATGAGCGCCGTCGTCGCCGATGCCGTCGAACATCTGGTTCGCGGCATCGTCGCCAATCCGGACGAGGTCCGTGTCGAGCTCATCACCGGTCGCCGAGGCCGGACCGTCGAGGTGCACGTACACCCCGAGGATCTTGGTAAGGTCATCGGCCGCGGCGGGCGCACCGCCACCGCCCTGCGCACGCTCGTCGCCGGAATCGGCGGTCGCGGTATCCGGGTCGACGTGGTCGACACCGACCAGTAGATGGAACTCGTCATAGGGCGGGTCGCCAAGTCGCACGGTGTGCGCGGCGAGCTCGTCGTCGAGGTCCGCACCGACGAACCAGAGGCTCGTTTCGCGCCGGGCGCCACCCTGCGGGGTCGCTCGGCGCGTTCCTCGGCCGCGGATTCCTCCGGGATCCGCGATTTCACCGTGGAATCGGTCCGGGAGCATTCCGGCCGTCTGCTGGTGGTCCTGTCCGGCGTCACCGATCGCTCGGCCGCCGACGCACTGCGCGGCACGCTGTTCGTGGTCGACAGCGCCGATCTGCCGCCCTCGGACGACCCGGACGAGTTCTACGATCACGAACTCGAGGGGCTGTCCGTGCATCTCACCGACGGCACCCATATCGGCACGGTCGAGGACGTGCTGCATTCGGCGGCCGGTGAACTGCTGTCGGTGCGCTCCGCCGAGGACGGCCGCGAGATCCTCATCCCGTTCGTCACCGCCATCGTGCCGACGGTGTCGCTGTCGGAGCGGCTGGTCGTGATCGATCCGCCCGAGGGTCTGCTCGACCCCGACTAGCGCAGGAGCGGCGATGCGACTCGATGTCGTCACGATCTTCCCGGAATATCTGGAACCGCTGCGCACCGCGCTGCTCGGCAAGGCCATCGAAAAGGGGCTGATCAGCGTCGAGGTCCACGATCTACGGCGCTGGACCCACGATGTCCACAAGTCGGTGGACGACTCGCCATACGGTGGCGGCCCCGGCATGGTCATGAAACCGACCGTCTGGGGCGACGCGCTCGACGAGGTGTGTCCCGACGACGCCCTGCTCGTGGTGCCCACACCCGCGGGCGTGCCGTTCACCCAGGCCACCGCGCAGCGCTGGGCGGGGGAGAAACACATCGTCTTCGCCTGCGGCCGCTACGAGGGCATCGATCAGCGGGTGTTCGACGACGCCGCCCGCCGGGTCCGGGTCGCGGAGGTCAGCATCGGCGATTACGTGCTGATCGGCGGCGAGGCGGCGGTCCTGGTGATGACCGAGGCATTCGTACGACTCATACCGGGCGTACTCGGCAATCAGCAGTCCCACCAGGAGGATTCGTTCTCCGACGGCCTGCTCGAGGGGCCCAGCTACACCCGACCGGTGACCTGGCGCGGACTCGAGGTCCCCCCGATCCTGCTGTCCGGCGACCACGCGAAGGTCGCCGCCTGGCGCCACGAGCGATCCCTCGAACGCACCCGCCTGCGCCGCCCCGACCTGCTCGGGGAAACCGCACACGAGTGAGCGCCTCGCCGCGGCGGTACGGCGGTCGAGCGCACGCGGTGGGCCCGTCCGTCGCCTGTCGTGTGGCTCGTCGAGGTCATTCACCTGGGTGTCGGCGGGCTGTCAGCGGACAGAGGTAGTGTCTGCGGCGTGACGACAGCGCCCGAGATCGCCAGTTCAGCGACGAACACCGACACGACCGCCGCCGCACCGACCGGCGCCGCGGTAACCCCTCCGGCCCGCGTCGGCCGTCGCATCGCCGAGGAACTCGGTGTGCGCGAGAGTCAGGTCACCGCGGCCGTCGAACTACTCGACGCGGGCTCGACGGTGCCCTTCATCGCGCGCTACCGCAAGGAGGTCACCGGCGGTCTCGACGACGCCCAGCTGCGTCAGCTCGACGAACGTCTGCACTATCTGCGCGAACTCGACGAACGTCGCGGCGTGATCATCGAATCCATCAGGGGCCAGGGCAAACTCGACGACGCGCTGCTCGGTCAGTTGATGACGGCGGAGACCAAGGCCCGCCTCGAGGACATCTACCTGCCCTACAAGCCCAAGCGCCGCACCAAGGCCCAGATCGCGCGCGAGGCCGGGCACGAGCCGGTCGCCGACGCGCTGCTCACCGATCCCGACACCGATCCCGCGCGGTACACGGCCGAACAACTCGACGGCGCTCGCGCCATCCTGGTCGAGCGCTTCGCCGAGGATGCCGATCTGGTCGGCGAACTGCGTGAACTCATGTGGAACCGCGGGCAGCTGAAATCCTCGGTGCGGCCGGGCAAGGAGGAGGCGGGCGCGAAGTTCGCCGATTACTTCGAATTCAGCGAACCGTTCGATTCCCTGCCCTCGCACCGGATTCTCGCGCTGCTGCGCGGGGAGAAGGAGGAGGTGCTGTCCCTGCAACTCGAATCCGATACCGAGGAGCCGGAGCCGGGGGAGCGCACGGTCTACGAGGGCCGCATCGCGGTGCGTTTCGGCATCGCGGACGCCGGCCGCGCCGCCGACAGTTGGCTGCTCGACACCGTACGCTGGGCTTGGCGCACCAAATTGCAGGTGAGCCTGGGTATCGACACTCGGATGCGGCTACGGCAGGCGGCCGAGAAGGACGCGGTCGACGTCTTCGCCGCCAACCTGCGCGATCTGCTGCTCGCCGCGCCTGCGGGCACCCGCACCACGATGGGACTCGATCCCGGCTACCGCACGGGCGTGAAGGTCGCCGTGGTCGACGCCACCGGCAAGGTGGTCGCCACCGAGGTCATCTATCCGCACAAACCGCAGGGGCAGACCGAGAAATCCCTCGCGGTGCTCGGTGCGCTGGTGGCCCGCTTCGGCGTCGAACTCATCGCCATCGGCAACGGCACCGCCTCGCGCGAAACCGACGCGCTGGCCGCCGAACTCATCTCGCGCATAACGGAGAACAAGCCCACCAAGATCGTCGTCTCGGAGGCGGGCGCCTCGGTGTACTCGGCCTCCGCCTACGCCTCGCAGGAACTGCCCGATATGGACGTGTCGCTGCGCGGCGCGGTGTCCATCGCCCGCCGCCTCCAGGATCCGCTGGCCGAGCTGGTGAAGATCGACCCGAAGTCCATTGGCGTCGGCCAGTATCAGCACGACGTGTCCGAGACGCTGCTGGCCAGGTCGCTGGGCGCGGTGGTCGAGGACGCGGTGAACGCGGTCGGCGTTGACGTCAACACCGCGTCGGTGCCGCTGCTGTCGCGGGTCTCGGGCATCGCCGGATCGCTCGCGGAGAGCATTGTCGCGCACCGCGACAAGAACGGGCCGTTCCGCAGCCGCACCGCGCTGATGAGCGTGCCGCGGTTGGGGCCGAAGGCTTTCGAACAGTGCGCGGGCTTCCTGCGTATCCGCGGCGGCGACGATCCGCTCGACTCCTCCGCGGTGCATCCCGAGGCGTATCCGGTGGTGCGCCGAATCCTCGAGCGCACGGGCGCGGGAGTCACCGAGCTGATCGGCAACACCTCGGCGCTGCGGGCGTTGCGCCCGGCCGATTTCACCGACGAGACCTTCGGTGTGCCCACGGTCTCCGACATCATCGCCGAGCTCGAGAAGCCCGGCCGCGACCCGCGCCCCGAGTTCAAGACCGCGGAGTTCGCGGCGGGCGTGGAGAAGGTCGCCGACCTGTCGCCGGGAATGGTGCTCGAGGGCGTGGTCACCAATGTGGCCGCCTTCGGCGCCTTCGTCGATGTCGGCGTACACCAGGACGGGCTCGTCCATGTCTCGGCCATGTCGCACAACTTCGTCAAGGACCCGAGGGAGATCGTCAAATCCGGTGACGTGGTGAAGGTCAAGGTGCTCGAGGTCGATGTCGCCCGTCAGCGCATCGGCTTGACGCTGCGCCTGGACGACGAGCCGGGCGGGGCGGCCAAATCCGGCGGCAATCGCGGTCAGGGCGGGCGCGGATCGGGCGGCGGGGGCGATCGGCAACGGCAGAATGGACAGGGTAAGCAGCAGGGCCGCAATCAGGCACAGGGACGCAACCAGGGCAATGCGCGCCGTGGGGGGCCCGCGCCGAGCGGCTCGATGGCCGACGCGCTGCGCCGGGCCGGTTTCGGCCAGTAGCGGCCCGAGCGCCGACGAAGGGGGCGCGCGACGATGCGCAGATGGCTCGAGCAGGATGTGATCGCGCAGGGCCGCCTCCCCTTGTTGTGCTTCCTGCTCGGCTTCATCGTCGGGTTCCTGTTCATCAGGATCAGCGTGCGCCTGATTCGCAAACAGGTGCGCTGGTGGCCGGGGAATCTGCGCGCGGGCAGCGTGCACATTCACCACATGGTGTTCGGCGTGATCCTGGTGCTCGGGTCGGGCCTCGGCATGGTGGCGGTGTACGACAGCGCCGACAATCTGACCGCGAGTTGTCTCGCGGCCGCCTTCGGCGTCGGCGCCGCCCTCGTCCTCGACGAATTCGCGTTGATCTACTACCTGCGCGACGTCTACTGGGAGGAGCAGGGCCGTACCTCGGTGGACGCGGTCTTCGTCGCGCTGGCGGTGACCGGTCTGCTGCTGCTCGGCTTCCATCCGCTGTCACTGCTGGAGATCAATGACTTCCGCAGTTCGATGGGTACCGAGGCGCGCGTCGTCGTCAGTCTGTTCGCCGTGGTCAATCTCATGCTCGCGGCCATCGTCATCGCCAAGGGCAAGATCTGGACGGGTCTTTTCGGGATGTTCTTCCCGCCGCTGCTCGTCGTCGGCGCATTACGTCTGAGCAGGCCGGGCGCGCCGTGGGCCCGGTGGCGCTACGCCGATCGCCGCAGGCTGATGTACCGCGCGATCGTGCGTGAACGGCGCTACCGCCGCCCGGTCATCCGCGCCAAGATCTTCATCCAGGACCTGATCGCCGGTAAGCCCGATGTCGAGCACGTGCGGGCCGCGGCCGAGGCCGAACTGGCCAGGAAGGTGGTGCCCGCGCCGCCATCCCCGCATCCGCATCACCTGCCCTGGGAACGCCGGGCCGACACCTGACGCGCAGGCCGATTTCTCCAGCGTGCGCCCGGTCTGGCACAATGCACAGGTTGCCCCGGGTGCATGTTCGACCCCGGGAGCATCCCTTAATTCGGAGCATGAACCGGTCGAGCACACCGTGCCGCCAGGGTCCTCTGTTCGCGCACACATCAGAAGGATGGACATGAACACCCTTGACTTCGTCGACGAGAAGTCGCTGCGCAGCGACATTCCCGACTTCCGGCCGGGCGACACCCTCAATGTGCACGTGAAGGTCATCGAAGGCTCGAAGGAGCGCATCCAGGTCTTCAAGGGCGTCGTCATCCGGCGCCAGGGCGGCGGCGTCCGCGAGACCTTCACCGTTCGCAAGGTGTCCTTCGGCGTGGGTGTGGAGCGCACCTTCCCGGTACACACCCCCAATATCGACCACATCGAGGTCGTGACCCGCGGTGACGTCCGCCGTGCCAAGCTGTACTACCTCCGCGATCTGCGTGGCAAGGCCGCCAAGATCAAGGAAAAGCGCTGAGCGCCTTTTCCTGAGGCGGGAACGCCGCGAAAGATTTTCGTAGCCCGGCACCGGACGGTAGGTCACGGTGCCGGGCTACTCTGTTCGGCGTGGCAGACGAAAGTGGGTCGGTGGCGATGTCCGGATCGGACGATGAGCGGGCGGCGCGCGGTCGCCGCGGCGGGCGCAGGCAGAAGGCCAAGAAGCAACGCCCGTTCTGGCAGGAGTTGCCGATCCTCATCGTGATAGCGGCGGTGATCGCCGCGCTGATGGTGAGTTTCGTCGGTCGCCCGTATGTCATACCGTCCCAGTCGATGGAACCCACCCTGCACGGGTGCACGGGCTGTACCGGCGATCGCATCTACGTCGAGAAGCTCACCTCCTACTGGAGCGACCCGCATCCGGGCGACGTCGTGGTCTTCGTCGGACCGCCGTCCTGGAACACCAGGTACCAGTCGATTCGCTCGAGCAATACCGTCGTGCGCGGCGTGCAGAACTTCTTCTCCTTCTTCGGGCTCGTGCCCCCCGACGAGAACGACCTCGTCAAGCGGGTGATCGCGGTGGGCGGTCAGACCGTGCAGTGCTGTGACGCCGAGGGCCGGGTCATGGTCGACGGCAAACCGCTGGACGAGCCGTATGTCCACAACGACTACAAGTGGGTGCCGGGCCAGCAGAACCCCACGTATCCGGCCGGACGGGTCTTCGGCCCGATCAAGGTGCCCGAAGGTCACCTGTGGGTGATGGGCGACAACCGCAACCAGTCCGCCGATTCCCGCGCTCATGTGGGCGACGATCTCCAGGGCACCGTCCCGATCGACAATGTCCGGGGGCGCGCGGTGTTCAAGATCTGGCCGCCCAACCGGATCGGCCCGGTCAAATCCCAGGATCCCCAGACGAATTGATTTCGGACGGGGCGCGGATAATCGAAGTGTGGATCAGGGGCGAGTGGCTGTGATGTCGAACGGCGGGTGGCCGCCGCGGGTGGTGATGCGACGCGCGAGCGGTCTGCGCACCTTGGAGGCGGCGTTGATCCGCAGCGGCCTTGGTCCGGTGGCGGGTGTCGACGAGGCCGGACGCGGACCATGCGCGGGTCCGCTGGTGGTGGCGGCCTGTCTGCTCGCCCCGAAGGCGTATGACAAACTCGCCGGCCTCGACGACTCCAAGAAGCTCACCGAGGCGACCCGCGAGGAGCTGTTTCCCGTCATCACCCGCCTGGCATTGGCCTACCGGGTCGTCGTGGTGCCCGCTTGGGAGATCGATTCCATCGGCATCCACGTCGCCAATATCGAGGGGATGCGCCGGGCCGTCGCGGGCCTGGGGCACACTCCCGGTTACGTGCTCACCGACGGATTCCGGGTACCCGGCCTCCCGGTGCCATCGCTGCCGGTGATCGGCGGCGATGCCGCGGCCGCCTGCATCGCGGCCGCGAGCATCCTGGCCAAGGTCACCAGGGACCGCATCATGGTCGAGATGGACCGGAAGCTGCCCGGCTACGGATTCGCCGCCCACAAGGGCTACAACACGCCCGAACACATCGCCGCGTTGGAACGGCTCGGGCCGAGCAGCGAGCATCGCCGGTCGTGGCGCAACGTGCACGACACGGTGGGGTCGCGCCCGCGCGCGAACCTCGTCGAGGCCGCCGAGGCGGCCATCGCCGAGGGCGTGGCGGACGGCCGAGTGGCTACCGATGCCGCCCATGCGAGATGATGTCCACATACGACGCAGCGGCGTGAGTGACGGGCCCGGAGGCGGCATGCGTGTACACGAAGGGCCCCGCGAACGTCGCACATCGAAAGCAGTGCGCCGAGAAGGAGGACGTCCCACCCGATGAGTGCCGAGGACCTCGAGAAGTACGAAACCGAGATGGAACTCTCGCTCTACCGCGAGTACAAGGACATCGTCGGTCAGTTCTCGTACGTGGTGGAGACCGAGCGCCGCTTCTACCTGGCCAATTCCGTCGAACTGCGCCCGCAGAACGCCGACGGCGAGGTGTACTTCGAAGTGCGGATGAGCGACGCCTGGGTGTGGGATATGTACCGCCCCGCCCGATTCGTCAAGCATGTGCGGGTCATCACGTTCAAGGACGTCAATATCGAAGAGCTGGAGAAGCCGGACCTGCGGCTTCCCGAGTGACCGCGGCGGCGCGGCCGTGTTGTCCACAGGCGTGCCGTTGTCAACAGGGCGGGTATTCGCCCAGGTCGGCTGCGGGGCCGATCGGCCGCGGGCGTCCATGCTTGCCGAGTGGGAGATAAACAGGCGCTCGGCGCACAAGGGGAGGAATTGGCGGCCCGCTATCTGGAAGCCGCCGGTATGCGGATCGTCGCGCGCAACTGGCGCTGCCGCTATGGCGAACTGGATCTCATCGCCCGCGACCGCGAGGTCACTGCCTTCATCGAGGTGAAGACCCGCACCGGCCCCGGATTCGGCGCGCCGTCGGAATCGGTCACCTTCGCCAAACAGCGTCGCATTCGCACGGTGGCGCTGAGTTGGCTCACCCAACAGGACGGCCCCTGGCTCACCGTCCGCTTCGACGTGGTCGCGGTCGTGCTGCGCCGTGGATACCGGCCGGTCATCGATCACCTCCAGGGAGTCTTCTGATGGCGCTGGGTCGGGCCCATTCGGTGGCTGTCACCGGTGTCGACGGACACCTGGTGGAGATCGAGGCCGATATCGGCCAGGGACTGCCCTCGGTGAACCTCGTCGGACTTCCCGACACCGCCCTGCAGGAGTCGCGCAATCGGGTGCGCTCCGCGGTGGCGAACTCCGGGGAGAGATGGCCCGACGGCCGCGTCGTACTCGCGCTCTCGCCCGCTACCTTGCCGAAGGTCGGCAGCGTCTACGACCTGGCCTTGGCCGTGTCGGTGCTCGACGCGGCCGGCGCCGTGCCCTCGCAGCGGCTCGGGCGCACCGTCCTGCTCGGCGAGCTCGCCCTCGACGGTCGGGTCAGGCCGGTGCGTGGGGTGCTGCCCGCGGTGTTGACCGCCCGCGGTGCGGGTTGGTCCACGGTCGTCGTTCCCGAGGCGGCATTGGCCGAGGCCGGGCTCGTGGACGGCATCGAGGTGGTGGGCGCGGGCCGGTTGCGGGATGTGGTGTCGTGGTTGCGCGGAGAGTGTTCGTTGCTCGAACCCGACCGGGTGTTACCCGATCCGGTGCACCCCGGCGGCGATCTTAGCGAGGTCGTGGGGCAGGACGAGGCCAGATGGGCACTGGAAGTGGCCGCCGCGGGCGGACACCACCTGCTGCTCACCGGCCCGCCCGGCATCGGCAAAACCATGTTGGCGCAACGCCTCCCGGGTCTGCTTCCCCCGCTCACCGAATCCGAGTCGCTCGAGGTCACCGCGATCCACTCGATGGCGGGCGCACTCGCGGGCAACCACCCCCTGGTCACCACACCTCCTTTCGTCGCTCCCCACCACTCCACCTCTGCCGCGGCGATGGTCGGCGGCGGATCGGGATCGGCCCGCCCCGGCGCGGTCAGCCGCGCACACCGTGGCGTCCTGTTCCTCGACGAATGCGCCGAGATCGGCACCAAGGTCCTTGAAGCTCTGCGTACTCCCCTGGAAGAGGGTGAGGTTCGCATAGCACGGCGCGACGGTGTGGCCCGCTATCCCGCCCGATTCCAACTGGTCTTGGCCGCCAATCCCTGCCCCTGCGCCTCCGCCCGCGACGTCGACTGCATCTGCGCGCCACTGGCTCGCCGCCGATATCTGGGCAAACTGTCGGGTCCGCTCATGGACCGCATCGATATCTGGGTCCGCATGCACGGCCAAGCGGGCGGCACATTCTCCGAGACCGAAGCCGAAAGCAGCGCGGTCGTGCGCGAACGCGTGGCCGCCGCGCGACGAGCCGCCGTCCACCGCTGGCAGGAATACGGCTGGACCACCAACGCCGAGGTCCCCGGCCACGCACTGCGCAGACAGTTCCCGCTGTCACCCGCGGCCGTCGCACCTGTGGAATCGGCCTTACGCCTCGGCCGCATGTCGGCACGCGGAGCCGACCGAGCCATCCGAGTCGCATGGACCATCTGCGACCTGCGCGGCGGCGAAAGCCCCAGCGCCGAAGATGTCCTGCTGGCCCTGAACTTCCGTCAGCGAGGTACGCAGTGACCGAGAACCCCGATCATCAGTCGTTACCGTCACCCCCGATGGGGCACGGCCGGGGAGGCGAGCAGCTCGCCGTCGACGAGGTCGCGCCCGGCGTGCCTCGGCGGGACGAGGCGGTGGCCGGTTGGACCGAGAATCGACCGCCCAGGTCCACACCGGGGATCGGCGAGTCCGGCAATGCCGGTGCGGGATTCGGCGTTCACGAGGTGATCCACGGCGCTGATGACGGCACCGTGGGGACCGTCGATCTCGACGCGCCGCCGGGCGGTCTCGATGAGCGGCGCTTGGCGTGGGTCTATCTGTCGCGGGTTACGCAGGGGCCGTGCGCTGCGCTGTCGGCCTTGATCGAGGCCGTGGGGGTGGTCGAGGCGGCGCGAGCGGTGCGTGAATGCGCTTTGCCGGAATCTCTGCGGGCGCCCACCGCGCAGCGGCGCGAGCTCGATTGCGCGGCGCGGGATCTGGAGGCGGCTCAGCGCGTGGGTGGCCGGGTGGTGACTCCCGACGATCCCGATTGGCCCGCGTGGCGCATGCTCGGATTCACCGCGCGGAGTACCGATTCCGAGCCCGACGGTGGAGTGCCGCTGGTGTTGTGGGTGCGCGGGGCGCGTTCGGTGACGGAATCGACCGACCGTGCTGTCGCGGTGGTCGGTGCGCGGTGCAGTACCGGATACGGCGACAGGGTCACCGGCGATCTCGCGAGTGATCTCGCCCGCCGCGGTATCAGCGTCGTTTCCGGCGCCGCCTTCGGTATCGACGCGACGGCCCATCGGGCGGCCTTGGCGGTCGGCGGCACCACCGTCGCGGTACTTGCCTGCGGGATCGATCGTGCCTATCCGGCCCAACACGAACGACTGCTCGCGGAGATAGCCGAGACGGGGCTCGTGGTGAGCGAATATCCACCGGGCACCACCGCGCGTAAGCATCAATTTCTCGCCCGAAACCGCCTGATCGCGGGGCTGGCCGACGGCGTCGTGGTCGTGGAAGCCGGAATTCGGAGCGGAGCCCGCAATACGGTGAAGTGGGCGCGCAGACTCGGACGACCCGCCTTCGCGACGCCGGGCCCCGTCACCTCGGCCGCGTCGGTCGGCTGCCATCGCATGATCCGCGACGGCGAGGCACTGCTGGTCACCTCGGCGGACGAGGTCATCGATGAGATAGGTCCCCTGCGATTGTCGACGCCGAACACACCGGGCCCGAACGGCAGCGCCGGACCGACTCTCTGCGGCGACTCCGCCACCGTCTACGAGGCCGTTCCGGCGAACGGTCGCCGCCTCCCCGTCCAACTCTCCACCCGAACGGGTCTGCCGCTGCACGTTGTACGCGCCGCGCTGACTTCCCTGGAGTTGGCGGGTCTGGTGGATGCCGATCGCAGCGGCTGGTATCGCACCGCGTCGCAACGCAGGGCGCCATGAGTGCGATGGTCGGCATCGGCCCGCACGGACCGGGACGGGGTGCGCCCAGCGGTCGGAGGATGTCCAACCGCGACGCACACGGTCGACCCGCGATCGGCATCGGCCGACGGCGGGTGCCGCGGGAGAGGGCGGCGAGGTGACTTGCGAAGTGCGGGGGAGGGGGCGACGGTGGTGGGGTGGAGGAACTGCCGGAGGATTTGAGCGCGTTGGTGACGGAGTACGGGCGTCATCTGCGGCTCGGGCGGAATCGTTCGGCGCACACCGTGCGCGCCTATGTGGGGGACGCGCGGTCGCTGTTGGCGCATCTGTACGCGCGGTCGGCGGATTCGGCGGTGCGGGAGTTGGATCTGGCGCTGTTGCGGTCCTGGTTGGCGGCGCAGGCCGCGAACGGGGCCGCGCGCACGACCATGGCGCGAAGGGCTTCGTCGGCGCGTACCTTCACCGCCTGGTTGACCGGGTCAGGGCGGCTGTCCGTCGATCCGGGATTGCGGCTCGGCGCGCCCGCCGCACATCGTGTGCTGCCCGCGGTGCTGGGGACGGGCCAGGCGGTCGAGGCGATGGAGGCGGCGCGGTCGGGGGCTGCGCAGCGCGATCCGATGGCGCTGCGGGATCGGCTCATCGTCGAAATGCTGTACGCGACCGGTATTCGGGTCGGGGAGTTGTGCGGGCTCGATATCGACGACGTCGACCGGGAGCGGCGACTGGTCCGGGTGCTGGGCAAGGGGAACAAGGAGCGGTCGGCGCCGTTCGGCGCACCAGCCGACGAGGCGGTGCAGGCGTGGCTGCGGTTCGGACGGCCGTCGTTCGCGACCGCGGAGTCGGGGCGGGCGCTGTTGCTCGGGCGTCGCGGCCGCCGACTCGACCAGCGGCAGGCCAGAACGGTTGTGCACGAGGTCGTCTCGGCGATCCCTGGCACACCGGATCTGGGGCCGCACGGCCTGCGGCACAGTGCGGCCACCCACCTGCTCGAGGGTGGCGCGGACCTGCGTGTGGTGCAGGAGCTGCTCGGCCACGCCAGTATGGCCACCACCCAGCTCTATACGCACGTCTCCATCGAACGACTCCGCTCGGTGCACGACCGAGCGCACCCCCGCGCCTGAACGACCTCGCCGAACCCCGGGTGCGGAGTCCGGTGAACTCGTATTCTGTAACAAGTTCTAGTTTCAGGAGGGTGTATACGGATGAGCACGCACACCGTTCT
Organism: Nocardia arizonensis; assembly: GCF_001310275.1. Taxonomy (GTDB): domain Bacteria; phylum Actinomycetota; class Actinomycetes; order Mycobacteriales; family Mycobacteriaceae; genus Nocardia; species Nocardia arizonensis. The sequence continues at coordinate 367,008 of NZ_LGYZ01000081.1, read as the reverse complement.
CGGTCGAGAAGTCAGGATGCCGGTGCGCATACGGCAGGCGCGGGCGTTCATGGCGACCTATCGCGTGCCCGCCGCGGCCGCCCAGCGCCTCGTCGACTATTCGGGTCTGCGGGTTCTGCGACTGCCACGCGATCGCGCGTTGTGCACTCTCGTCTTCGTCGACTACATCGACGGCGACCTCGGCCCCTACAACGAGTTCGGGGTCTCGTTCATGGTGCGCCACCACAGCGCCGAATCCACCGGTGGACTGTCCGACCTACGGGCACTCGCAACGGGCAAGGCGGGGGTCTTCATCCATCAGCTGCCGGTGGACGGCGATTTCACCCTCGCCGCGGGCCGCGGCATCTGGGGTTTCCCGAAGATGATCGCCGACTTCGACATGGACTACGAGGGCAACGTCCGTCGCGGCGCGCTGCGTAAGGACGATTCGCTCATCGTCGATCTCGCGGTGCGGCCGGGTTTCTCCATGCCGGGCGGCCGTGGCGCGGGCACCTCCTTCGACGCCTACTCCCATATCGACGGGGTGACCCGTTGCACGACATGGGAGATGGCCCCCGCGGGGATGCGCACCCGTCTCGGCGGCGCCGAATTGCGGCTCGGCGACCACCCGATCGCCGCCGAACTCGCCGAACTCGGTCTGCCGACCCGCGCACCGATGACCTCCACCGTGGACCGCCTCGTCATGACCTTCCAGGACGCCGTCCCCGTCTGAGACGTCCGCGGCACGTATTCGGCTGCGCGTCAATGATTTCCGCCGGCGTGCCAGGACGCCGACGGAACGGGTATCGGGTCGGTATCACCCGGCGTCGGTCGTGGACGCTATTCGGCGCTCCGGTTAGGCTGACGTAGCGGTTTGTTTGCTTACCACCACGAAGCCACACAGGGACGGGGAGGTATCCGTGCACCCGAAGGATCGCGACCTGCGTGCGTGCCGGCCCTCCGAAGTGCGCGAATCGCGTTCCCGCTCGACCGGGCGCCGCACCGGAACCAGTGGGTCATCCGTGGCCGCCCCGCCTCCCCCTCGAGTAGTCGGCTATTTTGTGGCGGCTTCGACTTTCGGCGCGGCCCATTCGACCGCATCGACCGTGACCTGGCGACACGGCGACCCCGCACGTGGATGGCGACCGCATATCGCGGCCACCCGGCGGCACGGAGAAACCACAGGCTACCCGAGGGCGGAACCCACGCCGCCGCGCCCGCCACGGCCGACGGGCGACCTGCCACGCGGCGACGGATCGATTGTCAGCTCACGGAGTATGCCGGTGGCCGGGGGCGAGTCGGCGTGACGTTGCCGACCCCGGACGCGGAATCCGACGACGGTGAGGCGGAGATCGACTACCGCTTCACCTTGGCCAACGAACGGACATTTCTGGCCTGGATGCGGACCTCGCTCGGTCTGCTCGCGGGCGGCGTCGCGGTCGAGACCTTGGTGCAGCCCTTCCACATGGCGGGCCTGCGCCGGGCGATTTCCATGAGCTGTCTGGTACTCGCGGTGATCGTCGCGATCGGCGCCTATCTGCACTGGCGACGAATCAGAGCGGCCATGCACAGCGGGGCGCCGCTGCCGGGCACGGTGCTGGTGCCGATCCTGTCGGTGGGCATCACGGTGGTGTCGGTGCTGGCGTGCGCGGCGGTGCTGCTGCTGTGACCGCCGACGTCGGGTTGGCCACCGAGCGCACCGCCCTGGCGTGGCGGCGCACCGCGATCGGCTCGATGGGGGTGGCGCTGCTGTTGCTGCACCACGCCGCGGTCCGCGGCGGCTCCGAGGCGCGGATCACCCCACTGGCCGCGGCGATCACCATGATCGCCGTCGGACTGCTCTGCTTCGAGCGCAACCGCACCCTGCGGCGTGGTAAGCACGGCCACGGGCGGGCGGTGATCGCATCGACGGCACTGGCGGTCGTGGCGGTCTCCGTCCTGGCGGCCGTACTGGAGTTCACGGATCCCACTATCTGATGGCAGGCGCAGCGAGCATATCGGCCGAGTACAGGAGGATGGATATGAGCACAGCGACCGACCCGAGCGAATTCGTCGTCGCGGCCCAGCGGCGCGCGGCCGCCGATCTGCCCTTCGCGGAGACATCCGACGCGGACGACGTACGGCGCGGATTCGTCGCCGCGCTCGAACCGGGTGTGGTGACCACCGCCGACGGAACGGTCGTGTGGGACAACGACTCCTACGGATTCCTGCGCGAACCGTGCCCGGATTCGGTGCATCCCGGACTCTGGCGGCAATGCGGACTGGTCGGTGAACAAGGATTGTTCGAGGTCACCGAGGGCATCTATCAGATTCGCGGCCTCGATTTGTCGAATATGACACTGATCGAGGGGGATTCGGGCGTGGTCGTCCTCGATCCGCTCATCTCCGCCGAGACCGCGGCGGCCGGACTCGCGCTGTATCGGGAGCATCGCGGCGACCGCCCGGTCACCGGAGTCGTCTACACGCATTCGCACGTGGACCATTTCGGCGGAGCGCTCGGCGTGACCGAAGCGGGCCGGTGCCCGGTCTTGGCGCCCGCGGGATTCCTGGAGCACGCGGTGGCCGAGAACGTCTACGCGGGTACCGCCATGGCCCGCCGTGCGGCGTATATGTACGGTGCGGTGCTACCGCGCGGTCCGTTGGGGCAGGTCGGTTCCGGACTGGGGCAGACCACCTCGGTGGGCACCGTCACGCTGATTCCCCCGACGCGCGATATCACCGAAACCGGTCAGGTCGAAATCGTCGACGGCGTGCGGATGGTCTTCCAACTCACCCCGGGCACCGAAGCGCCCGCGGAAATGAACATCCACCTGCCCGATCACCGCGCGCTGTGTATGGCGGAGAATGCGACGCATACCTTGCACAATCTGCTCACACTGCGGGGCGCGCTGGTCCGCGACCCGCATATGTGGGCGAAATACCTCACCGAATCGATCAATCTGTTCGCCCGCGACTGCGATGTGGTCTTCGCCTCCCACCACTGGCCGACCTGGGGCACCGAGCGTCTGGTCGAGTACTTGTCGCTGCAACGCGACCTCTACGCCTACCTGCACGATCAGACGCTGCGGCTGCTCAACCAGGGATATGTCGGCCCGGAGATCGCCGAGCAGTTGACGCTGCCGCCCGCCGTCGAGGAAGTCTGGCACGCCCGCGGCTACTACGGCTCGGTGAGCCACAATGTGAAAGCCGTCTACCAGCGCTATATGGGCTGGTTCGACGGGAATCCCGCGCATCTGTGGGAGCATCCGCCCGTCGAATCCGCCCGGCGGCACGTGGAATTCATGGGCGGCGTCCAGGAGGTGCTGCGCAAGGCGCGGACGTCCTATGCCGAGGGGGATTATCGCTGGGTGGCCCAGGTGGTCAATTACGTCATCTTCGCCGATCCCGACAACGACGAGGCGAAACAATTGCAGGCCAGCACCTTCGAACAACTCGGCTACGGATCCGAGAACGCTACCTGGCGCAATTTCTATCTGAGCGGCGCCTACGAATTGCGCTACGGCCGATTCGGCACCCCGACCGCACCCGAGGCGCCCACCGTGCTCGCGGCCCTGCGCACCGAGCAGATCTTCGACGCCCTCGCCCTTCGGATCGACGGCCCGAAGGCGTGGGCGCACCATCTGGTCACCGACTGGGTCATCACCGACGAGGATCGCGTGCACCGGGCCGAACTGCGCAATGGCGTACTCGTCCACTACGACCGGTTGGACGGGGTGAAGCTGCCCGATCCCGATGCCGAGTTCACCCTGACCAGGGCCACCCTCATTCGGGTGCTGCTCGGCGGCGCCGATTTCGGCGTCGCCGTCGCGGCCGGGGATATCGGAATCGAGGGCGATCCCGTGAGTCTGGCGGATCTGGTCCACGTGCTCGACGCACCCGATCCGGATTTCGCGATCGTCACCCCGTGAAGGGCGCCACCGGGGCCTGCCGAACGGATTCCGCGACCACGCGATACGGGTCCGCCAGGTTCGAGCGGAGGGTGTGCGCGCCGAAGCCGCGGCGTGTCTGGCCGGGCACCGGGTCGCGGTCGCCACCGCCGCCGACCGCGGCTTCCCGTGCGGTTCTGGGCCACGGCGCGCGAATTCGCTATCCTGGCGATTTCCGAGCGATCTCGGAATCTGTCGTCGACAGGCGGTTTCGGAATGGACGTGGCACAGTTCGAACTCGTGACCGAGCGGGTCCGCTCGGCGCTGCGCTTGGGCGGCGGCGACCTGTTGGTGGTCTGCGATATCTGCGCGCAGGCGCTGCCCGTCGACAGCGCGGCCGTCCTCATCGATGAACCGCATCTCGGCGTGCAGCCGTGGGCGGCGAGCGACGACCGAACCGGCGATATCGAATCCGCGCAGGCGGGCGCGGGTGTGGGCCCGGCATTCGACGTGGTCGCCATCGGGGCGCCGGTCGAGGTGACCGATCTGCGCGCCGCCGACCGTTGGCCGCTTTTCGCCGCCGCGCTGAATCACCGGTCCGCCGCGGGCGCACTGCTGTCCGTGCCACTGCGCGTCGGCGCCGCTCGATTGGGCACCCTCGACCTGTACCGCGAGACCCCGGGGGAGTGGTCCCCGCCGCTGCCCGACATGGCCCAGCAGGTCGCCGATCTCATCGCCGCCCACCTGGTTTCCGCGAACTCCGCACCCCCGCCCACCAGCACCCTCATCCACGAAGCCGCAGGCATGGTGATCACCCATCGCGCGGCGGGCACCGCCGACGGCTACGCCTGGCTCCGAGCCGAAGCCCGACGGCGCAACCTGTCCCTGGCCGACTGCGCCGAGGCCATAGTCGGCCGTCGTCTCCCTGTCGACACCGAGAACCGCGCCTGACGCCGCCTCGGTCTGTGACGAGCCGGCCACGATCGGGTTCGTGGTCGGTCAGCCGGTAGGAAGTGCGGCGATGTAGCGGCCCGCGATGAAGCGCTGGAGAAGTCGCACCGCCGGGTCGCCGAGTCGCACGTACCACTTTCCCGGCCGGGAGAACGCCGCGGGCATGTCGCCCTCGGTCGCTCCGATCTCGGGGTAGGTGAGTGCCGCGTCGTCGTTGCGCATACTCCGATCTTCACCCGATCGCCCCCTCGGCACGTGCGCGGCGCATCCGAATTCCGCGCCGCACAGTGCGCCGCGGACGGCGGCTCGACCGCCGGAGTCCAGCGCGCCGCTGCATCCGACCGCACGTGGCCATTGGCGATGTCCATGCGAAATCCCTTTCCCTGGTGCGGAATTCGTCTCATGTCGACTCGATCGGTTTCAGTCGCAGTGGTGAGAGACGCAGGAGGGCGAGTGGGTCGAGATACCGGGGGCGAGCGCGGGCGTCCCGCCGCAGTCCCCAGTGCAGACAGGCCGCGGCGGCGCACCCTTCGTGTCCCACCGCCAGCGTGCCGATTCGAGTTCCGCGCCCGACCCGGCTGCCCACCGTGACCTCCGCGCGCACCGGTTCGTATGTCGTGCGCAGCCCGCCCGAATGGTCGATGGAGATCACCGGTCTGCCCGCGACATCGCCGGCGAACACCACGAGCCCGACTCCGGCCGCCAGTACGTCCTGTCCGGGTGTGCCCGCCAGGTCGACGCCGCGATGTCCGGGCAGCCAGTCCTTCTCCGGTCCGTCGAAGGGGCGGGCTATCGCCGGGCGCGGCCGCAAAGGCCAGTCGAACTCGCCGCCGGTTCGCGCCGCGGAAGTCTGCCCGGCCAGCACCGACAGCGCGAGCCCGACTACGACCGGCCACCGCGGGATCGGCGCACCGGCCGACCGGGGCGCGCGAATCAGGACCGATCCCACTCGCACCGGAGCACCGGCGCGCGCCAAGGAAGCTCGCTGGCGCGCACACCGGGAGCGGGTGACGGCACGATGCCGGGCGCGGGGTGACGCCATCGGTTCGGCACGCAGGCAGACCCGCCGCACGAATCCGCGGACCACGACGGGGGAGCCGCGGCCGCGCGTTGCGCCATGACCAGCGAGAGTGCGAATACCAGCGGAACTAGCGCGGTGACTGTCACCGATACGGTTCTCATACAGCGAGCTTCGACCCCGGAATCCCGCGTTGGGGACACGATTGCCCGATTGTGGATGGAATCGGCGAATGTGAATGCCCACCGCTCCACTCGCCCACCCTGCGGAGTTCACGTGTTTCCGCTGTTCAGGGCATTTCGGTACGGGCGATTTCGGTAGCGGCCCCGGCACGCCGTAAACTGATCGAGCGGTCCGTGCCGGCAGTGGTCTCTGTGCCGACACCGACCGACTTCGCGCGCCACCCGTGCTTGTTCGTCCGATGCTGTTCGAATCCGACCTCGTTCTCGAGATCGTTCGCGGCGGCCGACGACGCAGGGAATCGCCGGCTGGTCCCGTCCTCATACGGTCGGGTCCGGCGGTTCGGAGGCGCCAGGGCAGCGGATCGCCGATTCGCTGCGTCAACCGGCTACGAAAGAGAGATACGAGAGCCATGGCTGTCGTAACCATGAAGCAGCTGCTCGACAGCGGCGCGCACTTCGGACACCAGACCCGGCGCTGGAACCCGAAGATGAAGCGGTTCATCTTCACCGACCGCAACGGCATCTACATCATCGACCTGCAGCAGACGCTGACCTACATCGACAAAGCCTACGAGTTCGTCAAGGAGACCGTCGCCCACGGTGGCACCGTTCTCTTCGTCGGCACCAAGAAGCAGGCGCAGGAGTCGATCGCGGCCGAGGCGACCCGCGTCGGGATGCCCTACGTCAACCAGCGCTGGCTGGGTGGCATGCTCACCAACTTCTCCACCGTGCACAAGCGTCTGCAACGTCTCAAGGAACTCGAGGCGATGGAGCAGACCGGCGGTTTCGAGGGTCGCACCAAGAAGGAAATCCTCATGCTCACGCGTGAGATGAACAAGCTGGAGCGCACCCTCGGCGGTATCCGGGACATGGCCAAGGTGCCCTCGGCCATCTGGGTTGTCGACACCAACAAGGAGCACATCGCCGTCGGCGAGGCGCGCAAGTTGAACATCCCGGTCATCGCGATCCTCGACACCAACTGCGATCCCGATCTGGTCGACTACCCGATCCCGGGCAACGACGACGCGATCCGGTCGGCCGCCCTGCTCACCAAGGTCGTCGCCTCCGCGGTGGCCGAGGGCGTGCAGGCGCGCGCGGGTGTGTCCGCGGGCGACGACAAGCCCGAGGCGGGCGCGGGCGAGCCGCTGGCGGAGTGGGAGCAGGAACTGCTCGCGCAGGCCGCCCCGGCCGCCGAAGCCGCAGTCGAGACCCCGGCCGAGACTCCGGCCGACGCCTGAGTCCGACCGCCGTATTCAGACACTGTTCCGGCGGTGATCACGATGGCGTGCCCTCGTGATCACCGCTGACCGGTACTCAGGACCGTTCGGGCGGTACAGTCGCCGCCCGCCGCACCCTTTTCTCGAAGGAGGCTCGCCACCGATGGCGAACTACACCGCCGCCGATGTGAAGCGGCTCCGGGAGCTGACCGGCTCCGGAATGATGGACTGCAAGAACGCGTTGGCCGAGACCGACGGCGATTTCGACAAGGCCGTCGAGGTGCTGCGCATCAAGGGCGCCAAGGACGTCGGCAAGCGCGCCGAGCGCGCCACCGCCGAGGGCCTGGTCGCGGCCGAGAACGGCGTCATGGTCGAGATCAACTCCGAGACCGACTTCGTCGCCAAGAACGCCGAGTTCCAGGCGCTGGCCGACCAGATCGTGGCCGCGGCGGCCACCGCCAAGCCCGCCGATCTGGAGGAGCTGAAGGCGCTGGCGCTGGGCGGTTCCACCGTCGACGCCGCGCTGCAGGCGCTGGCCGCCAAGATCGGCGAGAAGCTCGAACTTCGCCGCGTGGTCGCCTTCGACAACCCGGTCGCGACCTACCTGCACAAGCGTGCCACCGATCTGCCCCCCGCCGTCGGCGTGCTGATCGAGTACACCGGTGCGGGCGAGGCCGCCGCCGAGGCCGCGCGTGGCGCCGCCATGCAGGTCGCCGCGCTCAAGGCCAAGTACGTGACCCGCGACGAGGTACCCGCCGACATCGTGGAGAACGAGCGCCGCATCGCCGAGCAGACCGCGCGTGAAGAGGGCAAGCCCGAGGCCGCGCTGCCGAAGATCACCGAGGGCCGCGTCAACGGCTTCTTCAAGGACGTCGTGCTGCTCGAGCAGCCGTCGGTCACCGATTCGAAGAAGACGGTCAAGGCCCTGTTGGACGAGGCCGGTGTCACCGTGACCCGCTTCGCCCGCTTCGAGGTCGGCCAGGCCTGATCATCGCGTTGAAAAGGCCCCGGATCCAACGGAATTCGTTGGATCCGGGGCCTTTCCGCTATCTTGGACACGGCCGCCGCCCGACCGCGTTCGGCCATGCGATCGCACCGCCCGCCCGCGTATCGACCGGCGCCGCCCGAGGGGGCCTTCTGCACCGCCGGAAGCCGCATAGGGCAGGATAGGTGCGCCTTGTGTTGCGCCGATCGCAGACGTATCCGCTTTGCCTGATGATCCGCCGAGTCGACAAGACCATTTGACCGTTGCCGACAAGACCGTTACAGCCGAAGGAGACGAGCACGATGCCGGAACCCGGGACCGAACGTCCAGGATATCGCCGCGTGCTTCTGAAATTGGGTGGAGAGATGTTCGGCGGCGGCAGCGTCGGCCTCGATCCCGATGTCGTGCAGACCGTCGCCGAACAGATCGCCGAAGTGGTCGCCGACGGCATCCAGGTGGCGGTGGTGATCGGCGGCGGCAATTTCTTCCGCGGCGCCGAACTCGAGGAACGCGGCATGGACCGGGCCCGGTCGGACTACATGGGCATGCTCGGCACCGTGATGAACAGCCTTGCGCTGCAAGACTTCTTGCAGAAGCAGGGCGTGGACACCCGGGTGCAGACGGCCATCACGATGGGCCAGGTCGCCGAACCGTATCTGCCGTTGCGTGCCAAGCGTCACCTCGAGAAGGGTCGGGTGGTCATCTTCGGCGCGGGTATGGGCATGCCCTACTTCTCCACCGACACCACCGCCGCCCAGCGCGCCCTCGAGATCGGGGCGGATGTGGTGCTGATGGCCAAGGCGGTCGACGGTGTGTTCACCGCGGACCCCAAGGTGGATCCCAGTGCGACCATGTACACCGAGGTCACCCACAAGGAGGTGATCGAACGCGGTCTGAAGGTGGCCGATGCCACCGCCTTCAGTCTGTGTATGGACAACCAGATGCCCATGCTGGTGTTCAATCTCTTGACGAAGGGCAATATCGCCCGAGCGGTCGCCGGTGAGAATATCGGCACACTGGTACGGTCCTGACCCCGCGACCCGCGGATCATGACGATGACGACGCTGTGGAGGAACGGTCGTGATTGATGAAGCCCTCTTCGATGCCGAGGAGAAGATGGAGAAAGCCGTCTCGGTGGCGAAGGACGATCTCGGGACCATCCGGACCGGCCGGGCCAATCCCGGCATGTTCTCCCGGGTCGTCGTCGACTACTACGGGTCGCCGACTCCGATCACCCAAATGTCGAGCATCACCGTGCCCGAGCCGCGCATGGTGGTCATCAAGCCGTACGAGCAGGCGCAGCTCGGCCCGATCGAGACCGCGATCCGCAATTCGGATCTCGGCGTGAACCCCACCAACAACGGTGACATCATCCGCATCTCGGTGCCGCAGCTCACCGAGGAGCGGCGTCGTGAACTGGCCAAGCAGGCCAAGGGCAAGGGTGAGGACGCGAAGGTCGCGATTCGCAATGTCCGCCGCAAGGCGATGGACGAATTGTCGCGCATCCAGAAAGATGGCGAGGCGGGTGAGGACGAGGTCGGGCGCGCCGAGAAGGAGCTCGACAAGACCACCGCCAAATACGTCGGCCAGATCGACGAATTGGTCAAGCACAAGGAAACTGAACTGCTCGAGGTCTGAGGCGTCCAGCGTGACGCCGAAGATCCGCCAGGGCGGGGGATCGAACGGAACGACGAGTTGAGCGACGGGACAATCGTGGCCGAGAAAGCCGCCGCGACCGGTGCGGCCGATGAGCCGATGCCGGCCAACGGCACATCCGAACCGCCGTCCGGGTATATCGGCGGGGCGACGAGTGCCGGGCACCCGACCGGGGAACGCGGGACGCGGTCGAGCGAATCGGCCGCCGCGTCCGCACCGCCGCTATCGGAGTCCGTCCCGACCCCCGCCGCCCCCGCGCCCCCCGCCTCCGGTTCGCGCGCGGGCCGTAATCTGCCCGCCGCGCTCGCCGTCGGCTTCGGACTCGGGGTCTCGCTCATCCTGATCCTGCTTTTCGTGCCGAAGGTGTTCATCGCGGTGGCGGGCACCGCCGTCGGCGTGGCCACCTGGGAGGTCGCCAAGCGATTGCGCGAGGCCGACGTGCTCGTGCCGCGCATTCCGTTGATCGTCGGCGGTCAGGCCGTGTTCTGGCTGGGCTGGCCGTGCGGGGCCAGCGGTGTGGCGGGCGCGTTCGCGGCGACCGCGTTGGTATGCATGGTCTGGCGACTGTTCGACCACGGCCTGCGCACCGCGCCGCGCAATTTCCTACGCGATACCGCCATCGCCATCTTCACCCTCGCCTGGATTCCGCTGCTCGCCTCGTTCGCGACGCTGCTGCTGCTCGAACCCGATGGCAATCTGCGGGTGCTCACCTTCATGATCCTGGTCGTGTGCTCGGATGTGGGCGGCTATGTCGCGGGCGTGCTGTTCGGCAAACATCCGATGGTGCCTTCGATCAGCCCGAAGAAGTCCTGGGAGGGTTTCTGCGGGTCGCTGCTGTTCAGCGTCATCGGCGGTCTGCTCACGGTGACCCTGTTGTTGCAGGCGAATTCCATGATCGGCGTTGTGCTCGGCGTCGGCCTCGTGCTGGTGGCCACGGTGGGCGATCTGATCGAATCGCAGATCAAGCGCGAACTCGGCATCAAGGACATGGGGACGCTGCTGCCCGGGCACGGCGGCATCATGGACCGGCTCGATTCGATGCTGCCCTCGGCGTTCGTGTCCTGGCTGGTGTTGTCGACCCTGCTCTGACGTGTGCGTCAATGCTTGGCGGCGCGGCGCAGTTGGATGATGCGCAGGCCGCCGACCAGGGCCATGACCAGTGCGCCCGCGATCACCGACAGCAGGATGGCGACACCGATCGGGAGGTTGAACTCCCAGAAGAACAGGCTCAGCCGGATGCTCTGAAGGTTCTGGAGGATGAAGATCAGCAGGACCACGAGGATGAGCGCGCCCGCGACCAGACCCGACCACGCGTAGCCGGTGCGGGAGGAAATCGAGGTACGCCTGCGCTTGGCCGTGACGGGCGGTGACGGCCGTACGGGCGTCGTCGGCTGCGTTGGCGGCGTTGGCCGCGGCTCGATCGGTTCGGTGCCCCCGGGCATATCTCCGGCATTCGTGGACATCATTGCATCATCTCCGACCGCTGTTACCAGGGCACGTATCGCGTGCCGTCTCGGAATCCATGTCGTGGGTCGCGGGCCGACCTCGTCGCGTTCTCGCGGTACCCGATTCCGGGCGGAGTACGCGCCGGGCCGGGCGAATGCGAGAATGGAGCGACTATGACCGTCTCGCTGCCCCTTGTCTTCGACGCTCCCCGCCGCGGTATGCCGCCTCGGCATCTCGCCGACCTCGACGCGGACGAGCGTAGAGCGGCGGTCACCGAACTCGGTCTGCCCAAGTTCCGCGCCGATCAGATCGCCCGGCAGTACTACGCCCGGCTCGAGTCCGATGCGGAGCTGATGACCGATCTGCCCGCTCCGGTGCGTGCCAAGGTCGGCGAGGCGCTGTTTCCGCCGCTGCTTTCGGTGGTCAAACATGTGGCCTGCGATGCGGGGGAAACCCGTAAAACGCTGTGGCGTGCCGGTGACGGCACCCTGCTCGAGAGCGTGCTCATGCGCTACGCCGACCGCAATACGCTGTGCATCTCGAGTCAGGCGGGCTGCGGTATGGCCTGTCCGTTCTGTGCGACCGGTCAGGGCGGACTGAATCGCAATCTCTCCACCGCCGAGATAGTCGACCAGGTTCGCGCCGCTGCGGCTGCCCTGCGCGACGGTGAGGTCGCGGGCGGGCCTGGTCGACTGTCCAATATCGTGTTCATGGGGATGGGTGAGCCACTGGCGAACTACAAGCGCGTGGTGAACGCCGTGCGCCGCATCACCGCGCCGCCGCCGGACGGCCTCGGAATCTCCCAGCGCAATGTCGTGGTCTCCACCGTCGGCTTGGCCCCGGCCATTCGCAAACTCGCCGACGAGGGCTTGTCGGTGACCCTGGCCGTCTCGCTGCACACCCCCGACGACGAATTGCGCGACACCCTCGTACCGGTCAACAATCGCTGGCCGGTCGCCGAGGTGCTCGACGCCGCCCGCTATTACGCCGATACCACCGGTCGTCGCGTATCCGTGGAATACGCGCTGATCCGCGATATCAATGATCAGCCCTGGCGCGCGGACATGCTCGGCGCGAAATTGCACAAGGCGCTCGGCTCGCGCGTGCACGTCAATGTCATTCCGCTGAACCCCACTCCGGGCAGCGAATGGGATGCCAGCCCGAAACCGGTCGAACGGGAATTCGTGCGCCGCGTGAACGCCCAGGGCGTGCCGTGCACGGTCCGCGATACCCGCGGCCAGGAGATCGCGGCCGCGTGCGGTCAGCTCGCGGCGGAGAACTGAGCGGGATCAGCCGCGATTCTTGGCGGGGCGGTTGGTGGCGGCGCGGCGTTCGGCTTCCTTGGTTTTGACGCGTTCGTTCTCGGCGCGGACCGCGGCATAGGATTCGCGTTCGCGCAGCAGCCAGGCCGGGGGATCGGCGAGCAGAGCGTCGATCTCGTCGGCGGTGAGCGCGTCGGAGATCCCGGCACGGGAAAGGCCGCTGTTGGAGATGCCGAGTTTGCGGGCCACCACATCGCGGGGGAAGGGGCCGGTGCGGTGCAGTTCGATCAACCAGGCGGGCGGATCGGTGCGCAGTGTCGCCAATTCTTCACGGGTGATGGAGGATTCGCGGAATTCCGGGGGAGTCGCCGGGAGATAGATGCCGAGCTTGTTCGCCGCCGTCAGCGGCTTCATGGTCTGCGGTTTCCGTTCCTGGCTCACCGGCCGAGTCTACGGGACTGCCCGGGTCGCGACGAAAACCGTGCGGGGGACCGGGCCGCGGGCGAGGCGGCTAATCTTGGACCAATGAGCCGGTTCGAGTCGATCGACGCCACCCGTCTGCGCTGGTTCACGGCGGTTGCCGAGGAATTGCACTTCGCGCGGGCGGCGGCCTCGCTGCGAATCTCCCGGCAGCGGCTCAGCCGTATGGTGATCGAACTTGAAGCGGAATTGGGGACGAAACTGTTCGTTCCCGGCGCGCAGCCGACTCGGCTCACCGAGGACGGGGCCGAATTGCTCGCCCGCGCGCCGGAATTGATCGCCGCGGCCGAGGCATCGGCCGTCGAATCCGATACCGAGGGCGGTCACGCGCTGCGGATCGGTTTCGTGCCGGGTGTCACCGTATCCAAATGGACCCGGATCTGGGGTGAGCGATTCCCGGCCGTTCCGCTCGACGTGCTGCCGGTGCCCGCCGCGGACCAGCTCGCGGCTCTGCGCGAGGGTCGGGTGGACATGTGCTTCGTGCGGCTGCCGATCGAGCGGGACGGGCTCAGTGTCATTCCGCTGTATAGGGAGGTGCCGGTGGTCGTGGTGCCCAAGGATCACCCGATCTCGGTATTCGAGCAGGTCACCACGGCCGACCTGGCCGAGGAACGCATGCAGGAGGGCCACGCCGTCGACGATGCCGCGGTGACCCTGGAAATGGTCGCGGCCGGCGTCGGTCACGCCGTGGTACCGCATTCGATCGCGCGGCTGTACGCCCGTCGCGACCTGGTCTACCGGCCGGTCACCGACGCGCCGGATACCGAGATCGCCCTGGCGTGGCCCGCCGAGCGGACCACCGGGGCGGTGCAGGATTTCATCGGCGTCGTGCGCGGCCGCTCCGAGCGCAGTTCGCGCGCCGACGTGCGTCGCGTCGAACCCGCGCGTCCGCCGAATTCCCGCACGGCGGCGAAAAAGCCTGCCGCGGGACGGCATTCGACGAAGAAGCCGACCAAGCGGCGTGGTCGCTGAGGCGATACGTCGCTTCGGTACGGTGCGAGTGGGTCAGCGGGGCTTGCGGCGGTAGATCCAGTCGTAGACGACGGCGCCGACGAGAGCGAGGGCGAAACCGACCAGGTAGAGGTCCTCGACCCTGCCCTTGTGGTTGCCGATGGTCATGGCGACCAGGATGAGCGCGACGACGATGGCCGCGATCCTGAAGGTGCGCGGCGATTCGCCGCTCCAGCCCCATGCCGCGGACGGAACCTCGGCCGTATCGACGTGAGTGACGACGGCGCGCTCGGTGTTGGCGGGTTCGAGTTCCGTGGCGGCCACGATCGCTCCTTAGCTCGAGTTTCGGGGTGAGCCCGAATTCCGGGGTGGTTCCCGGATATCGTGGCATACGACCGTCCGTCGTAGCCAGTGGCCCTGCCACAATGGGGCCGTGTCCGACATCGTGAGAGTCCTGCTGCTCGGCAGCACCGGATCCATTGGAACCCAAGCGCTCGAGGTGATCGCGGCCAATCCCGACCGGTTCCGGGTGGTCGGGTTGGCTGCGCGCGGCGGCAACGTCGAGTTGCTGGCGGCGCAGATGGCGGCGACGGGCACCCGCAATGTCGCGGTCGCCGATCCGGCCGCCGCGCGCGCCCTGGATCTGGAACTCGGCGGCCCCGACGCGGTGACCGAATTGGTGCGCCGGACCGACGCGGATGTCGTACTGAACGCGCTGGTGGGCTCGCTCGGCCTGGAGCCGACGCTGGCGACCCTTAACGCGGGCACTCGGCTGGCGCTGGCCAACAAGGAGTCACTGGTCGCGGGCGGCTCGCTGGTGACCCGCGCCGCCGCGCCCGGACAGATCGTGCCGGTGGATTCCGAACATTCCGCGCTGGCGCAATGTCTGCGCGGCGGTCGTGCCGAGGAAGTCGACCGATTGGTCCTCACCGCCTCGGGCGGCCCGTTCCGCGGCTGGACCTCCGAAATGCTCGAGTCGGTGAATCCGGCCGAGGCGAAAACCCATCCGACCTGGTCGATGGGGCCCATGAACACGCTGAACTCGGCCTCGCTGGTGAACAAGGGGCTGGAGCTGATCGAGACGCATCTGCTGTTCGGCATTCCGTACGACCGCATCGACGTCACGGTGCATCCGCAGTCGATCGTGCATTCCATGGTCACCTTCACCGACGGTTCCACCCTGGCCCAGGCCAGCCCGCCGGATATGAAGCTGCCGATCGCGCTGGCGCTCGGCTGGCCGGACCGGGTCCCTGGCGCCGCCGCGGCCTGCGATTTCGGCACCGCGTCGACCTGGACCTTCGAACCGGTGGACGACGAGGTGTTCCCCGCGGTCGAACTGGCCCGCCGGGCGGGGAACGCGGGTGGCAGTGTCACGGCGGTCTACAACGCGGCCAACGAGGTCGCGGTGCAGGCATTCCTGGACGGCAGGATCAAGTTCCCGCAGATCGTGCGGACGGTGGCGCGCGCGGTGGACGCGGCCGGGCAATGGGAGCGCGAACCCGATGACCTCGCCGACGTGCTTGCCGCGGACAGCTGGGCCCGCGACTACGCCCGCGGTCTCGTCCGGTCCTGAAACCCGCGGGCGGTTTCCGTATCGACGCGCGGTGCGATCCGGCCTGGCACACTTGGCGTGAGGGCCGCCGCGGCCTGCGGTTACTGTGGTCGGGTGCGCGCGGGCCGTTGGCGGCGGGCACCGGACGATCCCGGCCGATCCGACGGCCGAGGTGAGAGGCGAGCCGCGTCACGCAGGAGGGCTGTACATCAATGGTGTTCGCGTTGGGTTTCGCGTTGTTCGCCCTCGGCATCACGATCTCGGTGGCGCTGCACGAATGCGGGCACATGTGGGCCGCGCAGGCGACCGGGATGAAGGTACGCCGCTACTTCGTCGGCTTCGGCCCGAAGGTGTTCTCCTTCCGGCGCGGTGAGACCGAATACGGGCTCAAGGCGCTGCCGCTCGGCGGTTTCTGCGATATCGCCGGAATGACCGCGCTCGACGAACTCGAGCCGGAGGACCTGGACCGCGCCATGTACCGGCAGGAGACCTGGAAGCGGCTGCTGGTGATGTCCGGCGGTATCGCGATGAACTTCCTGCTCGGATTCATCCTCGTGGTGGTGCTGGCCGTCGGCTGGGGTCTGCCGCGCCTGGATCAGCCGCCCGCCACCGCGCTTGGCGCGATGGGCTGTGTGCCGCAACAGAATCCGGACGGCTCGGTGCAGCCGTGCACGGGCGACGGACCGGCGCAGCGGGCCGGTCTACAGCGCGGCGACGTGGTCACCGCGGTCAACGGCGTGCCGGTGGAGAGTTGGAAGCAGTTCCAGTCCGAGACCCAGAAGCAGACCGGGCCGTTCACCTACACCTTGCGCCGCGACGGCCGGACCCTCACCGTCCCCGTCGAACCGGTGCGCGTCATGCGCTACCCCGAAGGCGGCGGATCCGGCAAGGAGGTCAGCGCGGTCGGCGTCGGCGCGGAGGTATACGAGCCGGTGCAGTACGGCGTGTTGGCCGCGATCCCGGCCTCGGCCGCGTTCACCGGTGACATGTTCGTGCGGACCTTCCAGGCGCTGGCGCAGATGCCGCAGAAGGTGTCGGCGCTGTGGACCGCGGTCACCGGCGGTGAGCGCGATCCCGAGACCCCGGTGAGCGTGTACGGCGCGAGCAAGATCGGCGGCGAGAGCGCCGAACGCGGGCTGTGGAACGTCTTCATCGTGGTGCTGGCCAGCCTGAACTTCTTCCTCGGCGCCTTCAACCTGCTGCCGCTGCTGCCGCTGGACGGTGGCCATATCGCGGTCGTGCTCTACGAGAAGGCCCGCAATGTGCTGCGCGGGCGACGCGGTCTGCCGCCGGGCGCTCCGGTGGACTATCTCAAGCTGTTGCCGGTGACCTATGTGGCGGTCGTGATCGGCGGCGCGTACATGGTGCTGACTCTCGCCGCCGACATCATGAACCCGATCAAACTGTTCTGACGGCGCGCTCGTACCCCATCGGGTTGCTGTCGAGACCGGTTCGCGGTGGGCAATCGGGGGACATCCCGCTGTCAGCGACGCTGTCATCGTGGTCGCCCGGCACCGCCGTCGACGACGCGACTAAGCTTGGCGGGCGAACGGCACGCTCAGACCGCAGGAAAGTAGGCAGCCGACAGTGACCAGCACAATCGGATTGGGGATGCCGACCGCGCCGTCGGCCGTTCTCGCTCCCCGGCGCAAGACCCGTCAACTGATGGTGGGCAATGTCGGAGTCGGCAGCGAGCACCCGATCTCCGTGCAGTCCATGACGACCACGAAGACCCACGACGTCAACGCGACCCTTCAGCAGATCGCCGAGCTGACGGCGTCGGGCTGCGATATCGTGCGCGTCGCCTGCCCGCGTCAGGAGGACGCCGACGCGCTGGCCACGATCGCCCGCAAATCGCAGATCCCGGTCATCGCCGACATCCACTTCCAGCCGCGCTACATCTTCGCCGCGATCGACGCGGGGTGTGCCGCGGTGCGCGTGAACCCGGGCAACATCAAGGAGTTCGACGGCCGCGTCGGCGAGGTCGCCAAGGCCGCGGGCGCCGCGGGCATTCCGATCCGCATCGGCGTGAACGCCGGATCGCTCGACAAGCGGATGATGCAGAAGTACGGCAAGGCCACCCCGGAGGCGCTGGTCGAGTCGGCGCTGTGGGAGGCGAGCCTGTTCGAGGAACACGGCTTCGGCGACATCAAGATCTCGGTCAAGCACAACGATCCGGTGATCATGGTGGAGGCATATCGCCAACTCGCCGCCCAGTCGGACTATCCGCTGCACCTCGGCGTCACCGAGGCGGGTCCGGCCTTCCAGGGCACGATCAAGTCGGCGGTGGCGTTCGGCGCCCTGCTCAGCGAGGGCATCGGCGACACCATCCGGGTTTCGCTGTCCGCGCCGCCCGCCGAGGAGGTCAAGGTCGGCGGCCAGATCCTCCAGTCGCTGAATCTACGCCCGCGCAAGCTCGAGATCGTGTCGTGCCCGTCCTGCGGACGCGCGCAGGTCGACGTGTACACCCTCGCCGACCAGGTCTCGGCCGGACTCGAGGGGATGGAGGTCCCGCTGCGGGTGGCCGTCATGGGTTGCGTGGTGAACGGGCCGGGTGAGGCCAGGGAGGCCGATCTGGGTGTCGCCTCCGGCAACGGCAAGGGCCAGATCTTCGTCAAGGGGGAGGTCGTCAAGACCGTGCCGGAGGCGCAGATCGTGGAGACCCTCATCGAGGAGGCACTGCGGATCGCCGAGGAGATGGGCGAGGCCTCCGGCGAACCCGTCGTCACCGTCGGATAGTCACCGCGAGCGCGCCGTCGGGCGCGCCGTGGGGTGATCTTTTCCGTATGCACATACCGCGGCGTTGCTTTTCGTGGCAGGCTGTCGATGTGCGGAGTCTGCTGGAACCGCGCCGGGCGAGGATCGCGCCCGCGCGTCAGCTCGCGAACAAGGACCTGGTACAGGTCCTCCGTGTACTGGACACCGATCCGGTGGCCTCGTGCATGATCGCGGCCCGATTGCAGGAGTACGGTCTCGACGCGCGCGCGGGCACCGGCGAACTGTGGAGCCGCGGCGGTCCCGCGGATTCGCTGTGCTTCTCCGGCGCCAATCTGGTCCCCCTGCGCGGGGACAATGACGCGCTGCGCGCCTTCGCCGAACGGGCCGTGCGGTGGCCGCGGGTGTGCTCGTCGGTGGTGGGCAGGCGGGAGCTGGCGCTGCCGCTGTGGGATATGCTCGCCCACCGCTGGGGCCCGCCACGGGAGATGCGCGGCGAACAGCCGCTGCTCGCCCTGGCGGAGACGCCGAGGGCGACCCTCGATCCTCAGGTGCGGCGCGCGCGTCCCGATGAACTCGAGCGGTATCTGACCGCCGCGATATCCATGTTCATCGAGGAGGTCGGGGTGGATCCGCGCGCGGGTGACGGCGGGCGGGCCTATCGGCGGCGCATCCAGAGCCTGATCGAATCCGGTCGCGCGTGGGCCCGCTTCGACGACGGGGAAGTGGTGTTCAAGGCCGAGGTCGGCGCGCTGTCGCGGCGGACCGGGCAGATCCAGGGCGTCTGGGTGCATCCCGAGCACCGCGGTCGAGGGCTCGGCACCGCGGGCACGGCGGCCATCGCGAACGCGGTGGTGGTCTCCGGCCGCACCGCGAGCCTGTACGTCAACGACTACAACCGGGTGGCGCGACGAGCTTACGCGCGCGTCGGATTTCGGCAGATCGCGACGTTCGCGACGATTCTGCTCGACTGAATCATGGCGCGAGGCGGCCGATTCCGCCGTTTGCCCGCCGTTGGCCGTTACCATCGGTGCCGATGTCGATGCGAATGTTCGTCCCATCCGTGGTGTGTGCGCTGACCCTGGCCGCGGCGGGTTGCTCGGTGGGCTCGCAGGGGCCGGTGCCCGCCGCCGACGCCTTTCTCGCCGCCTTCGCCGCCCGCGACCTCGAGCGCGCGGCGCGGTTGACCACCGTGCCCGAGAAGGCCGTCACCGCACTGGAATCCGCGTGGAGCGAATTGCAGGCCGAGGAACTCGGCGCCGTCTCCGGCGCGGCGCGGGTCTCCGGCGACACCGCGACCGTCGACTACACCTATGAATGGAAGCTGCCCAAGGACCGGCTCTGGCGCTACACCGGTCAGTTGCAGATGGGCCGCAGCGAAGGTCGCTGGGTGGTGCGCTGGACCTCCTCCGACATCCATCCCAAACTCGGCGACACCCAGAAAATGGTGCTGCGTTCGAATCCCGCGCCGCGCGCCCGGGTGAACGAGTCCTCGGGCAGTGACGTGCTGGTGCCCGGCAAGGTGACCCGGGTGGATTTCACCGTCGCCCGGGCCGCGGACCCGAATGCGGTGGCCGCCGCGCTGTCCGCGGCGCTGCTGCGCTTCGACAAGCGACTTACCCCGGATTTCATTCTCCGGGCGGCGCGTGCCGCCGGTGGCGCCTATACCGTCGCGCTGCTGAGCGAACTCGAATTCGACCAGGTCAGCGCGGAAATCCTGGGCCTATCGGGTGTCCGGTTGACCCAGGAGTGGGATCTGGTGCCCACCGACCGCGACTTCGCGCCCGATCTGATGACCCAGGTCCGCAAGACGGTGATCGCGGAGGTGGACGGCAAGGCGGGCTGGAGTGTGGTGACCGTCAATTCCAATGGCGTCGACACCGATGTGCTGCAAGAGGTGCCGTCGCAGCCGGCTCCGTCGTTCGCGCTGAGTATCGACCGTTTCGTGCAGTCGGCAGCGCAGCGCGCGGTGGACGGGCCGTCGGATCAGACCATGATGGTGGTGTTGAGACCGTCCACCGGCGCGATACTCGCGGTAGCGCAGAACCGGGCCGCGGACCGCGACGGCCCGGTGGCGACCATCGGGCAGTATCCACCCGGGTCGGTGTTCAAGACCGTGACCGCCGCGGCGGCCATGTCCGCCGGACTCGCGACCCCGGACACGATCATGCCGTGTCCGAGCCGAATCGTCATCGGCGAGCGCACGATTCCGAACTACAACCTGTTCTCGGTCGGCGATGTGCCGATGTCCACCGCCTACGAACGCTCCTGCAATACCTCCTTCGCGCGGTTGGCCGCGGATCTGCCCGGTGACGCCCTGCACGACACCGCCGCGAAATTCGGTGTCGGACCCGGATATGCGCTGGCGGGTCTGCCGATCGCCTCGGGTTCGGTGCCGCCCGCCGACGACCTGGTGCAGCGCACCGAGGACGGCATCGGCCAGGGCAAGGTGGTGGTGAGTCCGTTCGGTATGGCGGTGATGGCCGCGACCATCGCCTCCGGTTCCGCGCCGGTGCCCTATCTCATCGCCGGTCGCCCCACGGTGATCGACGGCGCGCGCCCGCCGATCGAACCGCGGATCATCGACGGCCTGCGAATGATGATGCGCCTAGTGGTGACGGGCGGCACCGCCGAGCGCATCATCGATCAGGGCGAGGTGTACGGCAAGACGGGTGAGGCCGAGGTCGAGGGCGGATCACATTCCTGGTTCGTCGGATACCGCGGGGATATGGCCTTCGCGACTCTGCTGGTCAAGGGCGGGAGTTCCGATAACGCGGTGGCCGTGACCCGCGACATGCTCGCCGCGCTCCCGCCCGGGTACTGAATCCGCGCCCGCGGATTCAGGCGCGGTGCAAGCCTGCGGCGAGGTGATGGGTGAGCGGTTGGCCCATCGCGGCCATGCGCAGCGAGTAGTCGAGTGTGTCGCCGACGAGGCTGAAGGACCGGCTCAGCGCGGTGACGGCCTTCGCGGTGCAGGTGCGGCCGATGCTGGTCGAGTCGAATTCCATCCGCAGTTCGTCCTCGGTGACGGTCAGTTCGCCCTCGCAGATTTCGGTGATCCCGGTGGGGTGGGCCAGTATCAGTTCGACATGGCGGGGGCGCGGACTGCGCAGATAGCCGGTCTCGGCGTGCATGGGCCGTCCCCCGTCGGCGGCGCGGGTGCGCTGGCGATAGGTGAGGAATGGGCGGCCGAGATGGCCGAATCGAACCTCTTCCACGTAGTCGAAGGCATCGATGGTCGGATATTCGCCGTGCCCGGCTCCGCGCCAGATGCCGAGCAGTGATGCCAGCGGCGCGATATCGGGGTGCACGGCGATGGGCGGTTGAGGTTCGACCACGCGCGACAGCATAGCCGCAACGCCGGAGTTTCGGTCGCGACGCGCACTCCTGGGGCTCGGGGACGGGGCGGACAGGGGGGACGACCAACTTGTCCGCATCGTTTCGGCCCTATCCGAGCCGCGGCTCGAGAGAGAATTTCGGGGCTGGATGGAAGGCCGATGGACAGGCGGCTGAATGGTATGAAGCGCAACGCTGTGGAACCGAACGCGGTGAGACCACGCGCCGTGCGGCCGAACGCTGTGACAGACAAGGCGGCGGCGCATGTGCACGACAAATGGATGTTGCCCGGTAAGGAGATGATCCTCGCGGCCTGCCGTGGCCTGCCGCACGACAATCATCCGATGTTGGACGCGGCGGGCGAACTCGCCCAACTGCACGAGATCCGGGAGCGGGCGCCGCGGTTCGACGTGGCGAAACTGGATCGGCGCCGCACACAGTTGGTTCGGGCCGTCGACCGGTGGATCACGCTGGTCACGCCGGTGCCCTACGACCAGGTCGGCACCTACGACCAGACCGTCGGCCGGATCGTCGACCGGCTCGCCGAATTGGTCTCGCGCACCCATCGCCCGGTCGTGCACCCGCGCGATACCCCGACCGACGAGGCGTGGTCGCGGGTGAGCGCGGTCGCCGACAGCTACCAGGATCTGGTGGACGGACTGCGCGCGGGAACCTGCCGGGTGCCCGACAGCCGCTGAATCCGCTACCGGCGGCCGCGGCCGAAGAGGCGGAAACCGCGGCCCTGCTTGCGCGGCAGGGTCGCGTAGACCATGGTCATATCCGCGAAGACCTCGGCCTCCTGCTCGAATTCCGCGCCGAATTCCGCGCGGCCGAGCACATGTTGGCCCGTCAGCGCGGGCAGCAGTGCGGCGAGGGCCGGTGGTAGCCGCACCCGCGGCGGTTCCCCGTCGAGGTCCGCGTGCCCGAGCAGCATATGGCCGACCTCGTGCAGGATGATGTGGTCCGCGTTGCGCTCGGTGGCGTCCGCGTCGTAGACGATGATGTCGTCGAATTTGCGGGCGACCCACAGTCCCTTACCGCGACAACCGTTCTCGGCGAGCAGTTCGCCCGGCACCGGCCGCAGGGACAGTGAGCGAGTCCGGTGCGCGGCGACATCGGCGAGATAGGCGTTCAGATTCCACGGGTTGGGCAGCGGCACCGCCCGGGCAGCGTCACCGAAGTGGGCTTCCATGCTGGTCATCGGGTTTCACATTACCGATCCGATCGGGCGGAGGCATCTCCACGTAACGGACAACACCCGCCGTAATGTACCCACATGATCGGCATTTCACCGGGGTCGGTCTTCCGGCGTCGGAATCTTCTCGATGCCTGTCGGTTCCCGGCGCAGATTGCGAATCAGCAGGTAGTTCAGGCCCCAGAGGGCGACGCCGACGGCGAGCAGAATGCCCGCGATGGTGTACTGCTGCGGATTGCGATCCGTCCACGGCGTCACCAGGAATCCGCAGGTGAGTGCGCCGACCACGGGCAGCGGCGTCGGGGCGCGGAAGTGGGCGTGCTCGACCCGGTCGCGCCGCAACACCAGCACCGCGATATTGACCACGGTGAACACCGCGAGCAAGAGCAGGGCCGTGGTGCCGCCGAGTTCGGGTACCTCGCCGACGAACAGGATCAGACCCAGCGCGAGCACTGTCGTGAACGCGATCGCCACATGCGGGGTGCGGCGGCTCGCGTTCACCCGGCCCAGCGCGTACGGTACGACACCTTGGCGCGCCATGCCGTAGAGCAGGCGGCTGGCCATCAGCATATTGATCAGCGCCGAATTGGCCACGGCGAACATGGTGATGAAGGCGAAGATGTGGGTTGGGAAGGCGGGCGCGCCCGCCTCGACGACCTCGAGCAGCGGGGTGTCGCCTTCGCCGAGTTGGTCGGCGGGGACCAGCGCGACGGCGGTGATGGAGACCAGGACGTAGATGAGTCCGGTCATCAGCAGACCCGCGAGCAACACCTTGGGGAAGATCCGGGTCGGCTCCTTGCACTCCTCGGCCATGTTGACCGAATCCTCGAAGCCGACCATGGCGTAGAACGCCAGCGTGGTCGCGACGATGACGCCACCGATGGCGCTGCGGTCACCGGTGTCGAAGTCCACCAGGCGGCCGAAGTCGCCGTTGCCGAAACCGAGCGCCCACAGTCCGATCACGATGACGATGAGCAGACCGGTCAATTCCACACAGGTCAGGACGACGTTGAGTTTGACGCCCTCGCTGACTCCGCGCAGGTTGATCGCCGCGACCACGAGCATGAAGGCCAACGACACGAGGGTGACGCCGATACCCGTGCCCAGATCGAATTCGAAGGCCGCGGCGAAGTTCGCGGCGAAGGCGCGCGCCGCGGTCGAGGCGGAGGTGATGCCGGAGCTCATCACTGCGAAGGCGACCATGAAGGTGAGGAAGTGCACGCCGAACGCCTTGTGCGTGTAGAGCGCGGCGCCCGCGGCGTGCGGATATTTGGTGACCAGTTCCAGGTAGCTGAACCCGGTGACCAGCGCGACCAGGAAGGCGACCAGGAACGGCACCCACACCGCGCCGCCGACCTCGGCCGCGACCTTGCCGGTGAGCGCGTAGATGCCGGTGCCGAGGATGTCGCCGACCACGAACAACAGCAGTAGACCGGGGCCCATGACCCGTTTCAGCTCGGGTTGTGCGCTGTGCCCTGATCGGCCGGTCACATCTGACATGACGTGCTCTCCTACGATCGAGACGGGTAGTGGGAATACCCCGTTCCCGCGCGAAGTAGTCGCCGCCTTCGCCGCGCGCGTAGCCGAATCCGGCTCGGGGTGAACCGGTCCGAGCGCTGTCGCGTATCTATCGACAGCGGTGCGCCGCTCGCGACATGCCGCGACGCGAGGCGGCTGCCGGGAACCGGAACCGACCTCGCGCAGGATGGGATCGTGCGGATGACCAGTGTAAAGGCGCCTGCCCCTTCGACAGGAATACAGTGGTGGGTCTTGGCCTGCCGGCTGATTCGGCCGTCGGTGCGCAATGGCGAGGTGTTCACCGCGGTGCTCGCTCCCGCCGTGTTCACCCTCGGCTTCTACGTGCCGTTGAACATGGTGATGAACACCTACGGGCACGGGCTGAGCAGCTATGCCCAATTCCTCATGCCCATGATCGTCATGCAGTCGGTCTCCTTCTGCGCGACCTCGGCGGCGTTCCGCGCCGCGGTCGATGCCAGGGACGGGCTCAACGCGCGCTTCGGCACGCTGCCCATGCCGAGGGCGCTGCCATTGGCGGCGCGCATCACCGCGGCGGTATACCGTGCCGCCGTCGCGTTGGCGGCGGCGCTGGCGTGCGGCTTGGTCATCGGCGTGCGCTTCTACGGGAGCGCCGCCGACACCGCGGGTTTCGTCGCCTTCTCGATGCTCGTCGCCGTCACGCTGTGTCTGGGAGCCGACGTGCTCGGCACCTTCTCGCGCAGTCCTGAGGCGACGACCCAGTCGCTGGTGCTGCCGCAGTTGATTCTCGGCATGGTCTCGACCGGCTTCGCCCCCGCCGAGCAGTTCCCCGCCTGGATGCGGGGCTTCGCGCGCGATCAGCCGGTGTCGCAGTTCGTCTACGCGCTGCGGGCGCTGGCGGGCGACCCGTCGGGCAATGCGGGCACGGTCGGACCGGCGATCCTGGTTCCCGCACTGGCCTGGGCGCTGGGACTGTTCGCGGTATTCGGCGCGTTCGCCGCCGTACTGGCGGGCCGGAGGATCGTGTGATGCCGGGGACGCTCGGGTCGCGGGTGACGGGTCCGACCGAGACCTGGCGGGCCGCGGTGGGGCAGACGGCCGTGCAGACCCGGCGGCTGTTGGTGCGGTGGTGGCGCGATCCCATGACAGTGGTGCAGTCGCTGGTGTTTCCGGCGCTGCTGCTCGTCATGCTCGACACGGTGCTCGGCAAGCAGATCTCGACGGTGTCCGGGGTCGACGCGCTCTACGGTTCGGCGCCGATGGTGGCGCTGGTCGGGGTGA
The DNA here is from genome assembly GCF_001310275.1 of Nocardia arizonensis. GTDB lineage: Bacteria > Actinomycetota > Actinomycetes > Mycobacteriales > Mycobacteriaceae > Nocardia > Nocardia arizonensis. Next base: position 341,439 of record NZ_LGYZ01000081.1, on the reverse strand, counting down.
TGTCAGGGTCGCTGGCCGGCGCGGTGACGCTGGGCCGGGAACGCGATGCGGGCCTGTTGGCTCGGTTCTGGGTGCTGCCCGTGCACCGTGCCTCCGGTCCGGCGGCGCGGGTGCTGGCCGAGGGGATCCGAATCCTGTTGTGCACCACGGTGATGCTGACGGTGGGCATCGCGCTGGGCTTGCGCTTCGAACGCGGACCGCTCGCCGCGCTCGCGCTGTGGGGCGTGCCGCTGATGTTCGGACTCGCCTTCGCGACGATGGTCACCGCGGTCGCCACCATCACCGCGAAAGCCGCGCTGGTCGAGGCGATCTCACTGGGATCGTCGCTGATGATGTTCTTCAGCACCGGATTCGTGCCGCTCTACGCCTATCCCGGATGGGCGCGCCCGATCGTCGAACACCAGCCGATGAGCCATGCCATCGACGCGATGCGCGGCCTCGCGGCGGGCGGGCCGGTGCGGGAACCGTTGTGGGCGACCGCGATCTGGTCGGCGGGCACGGTCGTGGTCTTCGCGATTCCCGCGGCCGTCGGTTATCGCCGCGCCAGCAGGGGCTGATGCGCGAATCAGCTCAGATCCGCTTGTGCATCGCCTCGGCCGTCTCCTGGATCAGCGCGATCGAGTCGCGCGGACTCAGCGCCATCGCCCGCAACTGGTCGAAGATGATTCCGAAACGCCGAATTTCGCCGTGACCTTCGATGAGTTCGTCACCGGCGATGCCCTCCACGTACACCAGTTCCGGATCGTTGGGCTCCGGGAAGTCCAGCAGGGTGAACGACCCGGCCATGCCGGGATGCGCCCCCGCGTCGAACGGAAGGATCTGGAGGATGACGTTTTTCAGCTTGCTCTGTTCGACCAGTTTCCGCAGCTGGGTGGACATGATCTGCGGACCGCCGACCACTCGGGTGATGGCCGCCTCGTCCAGCACCACCCACAATTCCAGTGGTTCGTCCTTGGTGAGCACGGCCGCCCGATCCATGCGCGCGGCCACCCTGTTCTCGGTGACGGCGGCCTCGACTTTCGGCATGGAGGTGTCGATGACCGCACTCGCGTACTGCGGCGTCTGGAGCAGTCCGGGGATATAGGAGGTCTGATAGTGGCGCGCGGACAGCGCCTCGGCTTCGAAATTGATATACGCCGAATAGACCTCGGTGAGATTGGCCTCGTAGGGCCGCGACATTCCGGGTTTCTGTGCGTCCGAGAGCAGATCCAGCGCGTATTTGCGGCGCTCGGGCTCGATGCCGTACAGGTCGAGCAGCGTCATCAGAGTGCGCCGTTGGGGTCGGGCCTGTGCCGACTCGATCCGGTACAGCGTGGTGACATTGATGCCGGTCTTACCGCTGACCTCCTCCTTGCTCAGCCCCACGCCTTCGCGCATCTCGAACAACAAGGCGGCCAGACGGCGCAATCCGGCGGTGAGAACGGTGCGCTTGCCTGCCATGTCGCCAATCCTTCCATCTCGCGCGGTATTCGACCCGAATATCGAAGCTCGGATATCGGAATCGGCTCGGCGAATATGTGATTTTCGGCGGTTCGTCGCGGATCAGGTCTGCGGCATGGGCAACGGGATGACGATGCCCATCGGCAAGGTGATGCCGGGCTGATGGGCGGGCGGCGCGGCGGGCGCCTCTTCGGTGTGCGGGCGCTCCTCCAACCGGAAGGGTTCGGGTCGTTCGGGTTCGGGCCGTTCGGGCGCGGGTGCCACGGGGGTCTGAGACGGATCGGACAGTATTGGCGCGCAGAGCAATCCGCATTCCACCGTGAGTCCGGGCATGCTCACCAGCGGCGGCGTCTCGCGCCGCGGGGCGCCGGCCTCGACCATGGGTTGCAGTCGCAGCGGCCGGTCCTCGGTCTGGGCCCGCACCGCGAGCAGACCGGTCTCGGCGGTGGCGGGGGTCGAGGCGCGCGGGGCGACGATGTCGGGGGAGATGGCGACCCGACTCGGCGCACCGCCGCCGCGGTAGGCCGCCGACCAGCTGAGCACTTCCGAGGCGTAGGCCATCGAATTGTTGTAGCGCAGCACCGCGCGCAGTTCCTGTGCCGGATCGCGCAGGTCGAGTCCGCCCGAGCAGAGGTACTTGCCCGCGCCGAGGGCGGCGTCGAAGACGTTGTGCGGGTCGGCGATTCCGTCGCCGTTGCCGTCGGCAGCGTAGCGGTCCCAGGTCGAGGGCAGGAACTGCATCGGTCCGACCGCGCGCACATAGCCGCCGCCTTCGGCCGGAATGACCTCGTTGCCCGGCAGGGTGCCGTCCAGCGCCGGACCGAGGATCGGGGTCACGGTGGTGCCCGCGGCGTCGGTACGCCCGCCGAAGGCATGGCCGGATTCGATGCGCCCGATCCCCGCCAACAGATTCCAGGTCAGGCCGCAGTTCGGTTGTGTCGAGGCCAGGGCGAGTTCGGCATTGCGGTACGCCGCGAGCACGATCTCCGTAATGCCGAGCGCGCCCGCGGAATCCGGCAGGGTGATCTCGTGTAGTGCGACGGTGGCCGCGGCGGGCAGCGGCCCGTCCACCGCGGGGGTGACCGCGTGCAGCGTGCGCACCGCGCCGGGCAGAACCGGTAGCAGGCCGACGGTCTCCGGTGCGGTCCGCGGTCGCGCGCCGATCGCGTCCGAGGCCGCGAGCACCGCCTCGGCGCCCGCGTCCGGTTCGGGCAGCGGTGTCCGCGTGGCCGATCCCGACATCACCACACCCGCCGCCAGCAGAGCCGACACGGTGATCGGCGCAGACATACGCATGCGACACGCACCCATCCCGACATCGCGATTCGGCGCGCCACCTCGCGGTGACCGGTTCCCCGAACGACGTCGTCCAGAATCTTAGTAGAACATTCATTAACATAGCGCATACGGAAGCCACGTCGCGAGACTTTCTCCTGGCGACTGACCGCTCACATCCGGCTCGCGTCGCGTGCGCGGCGGGTGGGGCGAAACCGCGAGGTCGGCGCGCCCGCCGGATCGGTAACCAACGGTCTGCTATATAACTTCGCCGTCCGTGGGCCGAGTTGCGTTTGCATGAGGGGAGTCCGGCAAATTCCTGACCTCCCCGAAGTTCCCGATCGCCGTAAAGCAACCTGGAGTACGGGTATTCACTGTCATCGCACCGTGTCCAATTTGGGATGCAACGAAATCAATCCGACGCGCGGTTGCGGGTCGAATAGTGGTTGCTGAATGTTGACTGAACAGAGAGGCTTGGTCATCGAGGTGGTGCTGGATCTGAAAGTGGCAGTGGTCGGAGCGGGATTCGGCGGAATCGGCATGGGAGTGGCGCTGAGACAGGCGGGCTTCGATGATTTCGTCATCCTGGAGAAGGGCGAACGGGTCGGCGGCGTATGGCGCGAGAACACCTACCCCGGGTGCGACTGCGACGTGCCCTCGCATCTGTACTCCTTCTCCTTCGCCCCGTATCGCAGTGCGCGACAACGGTATCCGGGACAGGAGCAGATACTCGACTATCTCGTCGAGGTCAGCAGGCGGCACGGGCTCACCCCGCACCTGCGGCTGAATTCGACCCTGACCGCCGCGACCTACCTCGACGAATGCGGACGGTGGGAGCTGACGACCGCCGACGGCGAACTCATCCGCGCCGACACGGTGATCTTCGCCCTCGGCCAGTTGCACCGGCCCTACGTTCCGCGCATACCCGGCCGCGACGACTTCGCGGGTCCGGCCTTCCACACCGCGCGCTGGGATCACCGCCTGGATCCGTGCGGGCGCGATATCGCGATCATCGGCACCGGATCCAGTGCGGTGCAACTACTGCCGGAGATCGCGAGCATCGCGCGCCGCGTGCACGTCTACCAGCGGACCCCGCACTGGTTGCTGCCCAAGCCCGCCCGCGAGTTCGGCCCGCTGTCGCGGTTGGCGCTGCACGTGCCAGGCGCCCACCATGCCTATCGCACGGTCCTGCACCGTGGCGCGGACGCCGTGTTGGCCCCGATCATGCACCGCGGGTGGTCGGCGCGCCCGGCGCAGTGGTTCGCCCGCGCCTATCTGCACCGCCGAGTGGCCGACCGGCGGCTGCGCGCCGCGGTGACGCCGGAATATCCGATCGGCGGCAAGCGGATCATCTTCGACAGCCGGTACTACCCGACCCTGGGGCGGCACAACGTCACCCTCGTCACCGACCCGATCCAGCGCATCGTCGCCGACGGGGTGGAAACCGTCGACGGGGCCCACCGCCGCGCCGACATCCTGATCTACGCCACCGGATTTCGCGCGGCCGAGTTCATGGTCCCGGTCACCGTGCGCGGTCGTGACGGGCGGGTGCTGGCCGAGCAGTGGAGCGACGGCGCGGAGGCATTCATGGGACTCGCGGTGCCCGGCTTCCCGAATGCCTTCCTCATCGCGGGCCCGAACTCCTTCACCCCGGCCGGGAGCAATCCCACCATGAAGGAATGCCAGATCGCCTATATCGTTGAATGTCTGCGCTGGCAGCGCGAACTCGGCGGACCCGCCATCGAGGTCGGTCCGGTCGCGATGGCGAACTATCAGCGGTGGCTGCGCTCGGCGCTGGCCAAGACCGTCTGGTCGGGCCCGGTCGACAGCTGGTTCAAACACGCCAATGGGCGCGTGGTGAATCCGTGGCCCGGCACCACCAGGGAGTTCGCCCGCATGCTCGACCACCATCCGGCCGAGGCGTTCACCGCCGTGGCCGGTACGGACGTAGTTTCGGCTGCTTGCCCTTGAGGCGGCCCTTGGCGCGGGCCTTGGCCATGCCCTCGAGGGTGCGCAGGTGGTTCAGGGCACCCCCCACCCCCACGATGCCCCGGGACCCCCGCCCTCCCTGCCCGCACCGACCTTCTGCAGAAGGACAGCGACACCCTCTCTTCGAATCAGCCCCTTTCCACCAGCACACCTTTGCACCATTCCGACCAGTGGCGCTTTAGCGTGACTTTCCTCCCGGATGCGCCTCAACCCCCTATCCCCGCGGTCGGTCGCCGACGGGATCGGACCGACCTGCGCGATTCGCGAAGGCGCCGAACTGCGTGCCGCGGCGTCACCGGTGCTGACCTTGTTCGATATCGCGGCGTAAGCCGCAGTTCGGTCCGCCGCGGACCCACTGATCAACAGTCAGTTGCTTCTCAACGCCCCTGGTCGAGAACCTGATCAATCCAGGTGACGTGCGGAATGTATCGGCAACCCCCGCTATTCCAGCCAGCTCTTTCGCTGGTAGTAGCGGTCCATTTCCTCTTCTTCGTCCAGCGTCGGCTCGCGGTGGCGCGAGTCCGGTTCGGGGGAGGCGAGGGTCTGGCGGGCGAATCGGGCGAAGGCTGTTTCCGGTTCGGGTCCGGCGGCGAACGGGTCGGAACCCACGGGGGTGGATGGATCGGGGTATCTGCTATTCAGGGCGTCGGTGCGCTGTTCGGTGAGTGCGCGGAGGCGGGGGTCGTTCTCGATGTCGGCGATGGCGGCGGAGATCGACGTGCTGGATGCTTCGACGACCTCGGTGTGCAGGCGAACGATTTCCGCGCACAGTGCGTCGGGGGTGAGTTCGCGGCCTCGGTCGGTGAGGCGGATCGCCCGTAGGGCGCCGTCGCTCGCGACTTCTATTCGGGCGTAGTGGTTCTCGGTTCGGTGATCGTTGTCGCGCAGTGCTTCTTGCAGACGGTCGATCCGTCCGTAGAGCGGGTCGGTATCGGACATGCGGCGAATTCCCCCTTCGTGCCTGACCCGACACAGCCTATAGTTGCCGCGACGGCGTGATCCAGTCGACCCTGAGGGGGGTGTGGGGGTGTACGACGACCTCGTGTTGCAGCCGGATTCGGTGCGGGCGTTGGCGGACGGGTTGGGCACGAGCGGTCAGGAGATGACCGTCATCGGGCGTGGCGGTGCGGTCGCGGACGGGGTCGCGGACGGGTTTCCCGGCGCCGACGTGGGTGGGGCGTGCAAGAACGCCGCGCGTTCGGCCGACCGGGCGATGGGGTCGGCGGGTACCGCGTTGATGGAGTTGGGTGGGTCGGCGGTGGCCGCGATCATCGCCTTTCAGCAGCGTGATTCGGCGAGCGGGCAGGCGATCGCGAACCAGGGGGAGGCACCGCGGTGAGCAAGAATCTGACGGTGCCGCAGGTCTTGGCGTGGCGGCCGGAGGCGCTCGGCGCGCAGGCCACCGAGTGGGAGCGGCAGGCGGGCGAGTTGCGTTCCGCGCTCGACACCCAGTGGCGCGCGGTCGACGGGTCCTACGACACCTGGAAGGGTGCGGCAGGTGAGGCGATGCGCACCCGGTTCGAGCAGGTGCGGACGCAGACGATGAAGGTCGTCGAAGCCGAAGAGACCGCAGGTGACGCGGCCCGGCTCGGCCAGTTCGCGTTCGCCTCGGCGCGTTCGCGCGTGGAGTCGGTGAAGGCCACCGCCGAGAGCAAGTCGCTGGCGGTGAAGGACGACGGCACCTGCGAGATTCCCGAGACGGTCAAGCAGCGGATCTATTCGTCGGTCGGCGGGGACGCCGACCGCTACAGCACGGCCATCGCCGCGCTGATCCTCGACGCCGACGCTCAGACCGCGGCGATGAAACAGGCGCTGAATACGGCGGCCGACGCCGATACGGCCACCACGAGGAGCATCGAGACCGCGTTCGCGAACCTGCCCGATGCGGCGGCATTCGGGAACAGTTCCTCGACCTCGACCCCGACGGTGAAACAGCCGCCGAAGAACGGGACCGCCGAAGAGAATCGGAAGTACTGGGATTCGCTGACCGCCGAGGAGAAAGCCCTCACGCTCAGCACCCAGCCCGCCGCCATCGGGAATCTGGACGGCCTGCCCGCCGATGTCCGCGACCAAGCCAACCGGGAAGTGCTGCGCACCGAGCAGGCACGGTTGCAGCGCGAGGTCGACACGCTGACCTCGCAGGTCAGCGTGAATCCCAAGGCGGTCGGCCTGGCCAAGCAACTGGAGGATCGCCAGCAGCGTCTCGCGGACGTGAAAGCCGTGCAATCTGCGATCAACCCGCCCGCGAAGGCCGACGGCAGTCCGCAGACACCGCGGAAACTGCTGATGCTGGACACCCAGAGCGGGCGGCAGGTCCGCGCGGCCGTCGCGGTCGGCGATCCGGACAACGCGGACCACATCTCGGTGGCGACGCCGGGGTTGAGCACCAACGCCCGCGAATCGCTGGGCGGCATGGTGGGTGAGGCGGAAACGTTGCAGCGCGAGGCCGAGCGCCAGTTGTGGGTGGAGGGCAAAGGTGACGAGTCCGTCGCTACGGTGGCCTGGCTCGGCTACGACCCGCCGCAGAAGACGGCCCTCGACATCGGCAATGTCGCGTTCGAGGGACGCGCCGACGAAGCCGCGAAACCCCTGGCGAACTTCTACGAAGGACTCGACGCCGCCAGCAACAAGAACGACCCGCACATCACCGCGCTCGGCCACTCCTACGGCTCCCTCGCCACCAGTCAGGCGCTCCAGGAGGGCGGCAATGCCGTCGATGACGTCGTCTTCTACGGCTCACCGGGCCTCGGCGCTGAATTGCCGATACCCACGCAGTTGTCACAGCCGCTGGGCTGGTTGTCCAATGCCACCGGCACCAACGACGAGGTCGGCTCCGCGGCGGACCTCGGCCTCCAATCCGGTCACGTCTACGAGATGACCGAGAACAAAGACCCCGTGGCCAGCGCCAACGCGTTCGGCCGCAGCCCGAACCAGATGCCGTGGGTCACCCATCTCAGCACCGACGAGGTGACGGTCGACGGAACGAAATACACCGGCGCCACCGGTCATTCGGAATATCCGAGGACCGACCCGTCGACGGGCGCGTTGCACAGGTCCGGTTACAACCTGGCCGCCGTCGTCGCGGGCATTCCGAACAACGCCACCAACCCCAACGGCTGACGATGACGAAGAAGACGAGGGCGATCCTGGCGGCCGTGGCGGTCGTGGCCGTGTCGCCGCTGGCCGTCCTGCTGACAATCGTGGGAGTGTATGTGCTGAGCGATAATTCGAACGAACCGACCGGAGCGGCGGAGACCGCGCGGGCCGCCGAGGTCTTGCGCGCGAGGCCGACCATGGAGACGTCGATAGAGCAGGTCAGATCGGTGGTGGAGCAGATCGCCGCGGCAGGCAGCCGGATCGATACACGGCTGGTGTTCGACTACGTCGGCTACAGCTCGAGTCCGGACTGCGCCGCTCCCTTCGACCGGACCAGGGGGCGCAACCATATCCTGCGGAACTACTACGCAGATGTCCCGGTGCCGGAGGCGTCGTGGAACGAATTCCTCGAACGCGCCCGTGTGCTGGCCGCGACCGTCGGCGCCACCGAGGTGCGGGTGATGGCGAACGCGCCTGCCGAGGGTGATCGGCCTGCCACGCACGATGTGTGGTTCACCGGCGAAGACGGTGTGATCATCAAGGTAGCCAGTAAGCGGGCGACGGTGATCACCGGTTCGACCGGCTGCCGGCTGGACAGCGCCGACTTCGGCTCCCCCATCCGATAGAGACGAGTGCGGCGTTCGGATGGCTGCGCGTGTGAACACCCCGGCCCCTCATTTCCGTGTCGAAACCGGAACCCGCGCCGCTCAGATGAGGATGATCAGCGCGATCCACACGGTCAGGCCGAGCGGGATCCACCACCACCGGAACCGTCACCGGTTGATCTCGGGCGGCGGTGCCAGGCCGTCGCGCGCCATCTGCTTGCGGATCATGCGGGTCTGGTACTCGATGTCGCTCGCGGCCGCGCGCAGCGCGTAGACCGACGCCGTCGTCTTGCCCGAGCATCGGGCGGGTCGGATCTCGGACGGCGTCGGAGCGCTCAGCCCTGTTTCTCGCGCACGCCCGACTCGACGCGGTCGCCGAGATCCTTGTCGACATTGCGCCAGTATTCGAAGGCACGCTCGAGTACCGGTGCGCTGACCCCGTCGAGCAGATGCCCGACGATATTGTCGACCAGCCGTGCGCGGGCCGCGTCGTCGAGCACCTCGCGCACGAGGGTGCCCGCCTGACCCCAGTCGTCGTCATCGCGGCGTCGGGTGTATGCCTGCCGCACCATCTCGCCGTCGGTGTGCCAGCCCACCGGCGGACCCGACACCGCGGGATCGGCGTGCGGTCCGCCCTTGGAATTGGGCACGTACACCGGATCTCCCGGATTGTGATGGCGCATGTGCCCGTCCTTGGAGTAGGAGTGGACGGTGCTCGCATGCGGCGTGTTGACCGGAAGTTCCTTGTAGTTCGCGCCGATTCGATAGCGGTGCGCGTCCGGGTAGGAGAACCAGCGACCCAGCAGCATCTTGTCAGGACTCGGCCCGGTGCCCGGCACCGCGTTGCTGGGTTCGAACGCCGCCTGTTCGATCTCGGTGTGATAGTCGGCGGGGTTGCGGTTCAAGGTCATTCGGCCGACCTCGATGAGGGGGTAGTCGCCGTGCGGCCACACCTTGGTCAGGTCGAACGGATTGAACCGGTAGGTCTTGGCGTCGTCGAACGGCATGATCTGCATGTGCAGCGTCCAGCTCGGGTGCGCACCGCGGTCGATCGCCTCCCACAGGTCACGCACGTGGTAGTCGGCGTCGGAGCCGGCGAGCCGGTCGGCCTCGTCCTGGGTGAGGAATTCGATGCCCTGGTCGGTCTTGAAGTGGTACTTCACCCAGTAGCGCTGCCCCGCGGCGTTGTACCAGAGATAGGTGTGGCTGGAATAGCCGTTCATGTGCCGCCAGCTGCGCGGTATGCCGCGATCGCCCATGAGCCAGGTGACCTGGTGCGCGGACTCCGGCGACAGCGTCCAGAAATCCCACTGCATGTCGTGGTCGCGCAGGTTGTTGTCGGCGCGGCGTTTCTGCGAGCGGATGAAGTCCTGGAACTTCATGGGATCGCGAACGAAGAAGACCGGCGTGTTGTTGCCGACCATGTCGAAATTGCCCTGTTCGGTGTAGAACTTCAGCGCGAAGCCGCGCGGATCGCGCCAGGTGTCGGGGCTGCCGCGCTCACCGGCGACGGTGGAGAAGCGCGCGAGTACCTCCGTGCGCTTGCCGGGCTGGAACACATCCGCCCGGGTGTAGGCGCTGACATCGCCGGTTACCTCGAAGGTGCCGAAGGCGCCGCCGCCCTTGGCGTGCGGCTGCCGCTCGGGTACGCGTTCGCGATTGAACGCCGCCATCTTCTCGATGAGGTAGGCGTCGTTCAGCAGGATCGGGCCGTCGGGGCCGACAGTGAGCGAATGTTCGTCGCTCGGTACCGGTATGCCCGAATCATCGGTCGTGAAATTCGACATCGTGCTCCCTTCTACCTATGGGTCCGCGGGGGCTCGGCGGTGGGCCGTCATCGGCCCGCCCTGTTCCGAAGGCTACGCTGCCACCCTGCCAAGAGACCGGAAAAGCCTGGTCACGGGGAAAACGCCGGTGCATCGCGGCGGCCGTGAGTCGGTCGTAAGGATTCCGTAGGAAAACTCCTAGCTCCCCCGGATTTGATTCACAGGTGCGAACACGACCGTGGAACGCGCACCTGCCGATCCGAGAGCCGGATCGACTCGGGGAATGGAGAAGACCAGTGCCGACGATGTTGACGACTTCTGTCATGGTGGCCGCCGATGCCGCGCAGGACTTCGCCCGCTTCGGGTGGACGGTTGCCGCGACGGCCGAGGGGCTCTCGCTGATCACCGACGAGCATGTCGCGGGTGTCGAGTTGACCGGCGACCTCGCCGTGGGCGTGCGCCGCTTCCTGCGGGCCAACGACCTGTCGGGTCCGGTCATCGAGGTCCCCGGTCCGCACCGTCGGGAGATCCACCTGGTCACCGGCTCGAGCCGGGCCGAGATGGCGATCGCCGCGCTGCGCGCGGCGGGTGCGATCGTGCACACCGGCGGCGCGCGCATTCCGCTACCGCCGGAGTTCGTCTCGGTCGGCGACCGAGCCTGGGGCATCGCGCCCGGCGAGGCGCGCTGGGTGCCGCCGGTGGTGGCGCTCGGCGCGGCGGTGCGCTCGGCCGCGCGCCGGGCCCGGCTGCTCGGCGCGGCCCGCTGATCAGACCTGGTCGGCACGCCGGGTGACGCCGGTCGCGTCGGTGTTTGGGCGCCACGGGCCAGGGTAGTTCGGTGCGTGAGTAATCGCTCGACAGGAGGAAGCCAACGATGAGCACACCGATCACGAGCACGCTGGACCCCGAACAGCAGCGCGTCGCCGGTGAGGCGTTGCAGGCGACGGTGGTCGACCTGATCGACCTGACCTTGATCGCCAAGCAGGCGCACTGGAATGTCGTCGGCCGCAATTTCCGCTCGGTGCATCTCGCTCTGGACGAATTGGTCGTCGTGGCACGCGATTTCACCGACGACGCGGCCGAGCGCGCGACGGCGATCGGGGTCAGCCCGGACGGGCGCGCGCAGACGGTGGCCAAGGAGTCCGGCGCCGTGGGCTTCGGCGCGGGCTGGCAGCAGGACACCCATGTCATCGAATCGATCGTGGGCAATCTCGCCGCCGTCGTCACGCGGTTGCGCGAGCGCATCGAGGCGACCGAGAAGGCCGATCCGGTGACCCAGGATCTGTTCATCGAGATCGCCGCGCGGCTGGAGCAGTTGCACTGGATGTGGCAGGCGCAGCTCGCGGGCGTCTGAGTTCGCGGGTATCCGAGTTCGGGGATATCCGAGCGCTACGCGGGGCCGCCGCTTCCCCGTTGTCCCGCTGATATGTCGGTGGTACCGTCTGGACACATGTCCGAAAATGTGTCTGCCGCGGCGCCGATGCCCGGCGCGGGAGGCCGGAAAGGTGGTCGCGATGGCGATCGTTGAGCGGCTGTCGGCCGAGGCGGGCGAGCGCCGTCGCTGGGCGCTGACGAGTCCGGTGGATCGATCCCCGCTCGGTCAGTGGGAAGCCGCCACCGCGGCCGATGTCGACGCCGCGCTCGCGCGGGCGCGGCGCGCGCAGCCGGAATGGGCGGCCCGCCCGATCGCCGAACGCGCGGCCATCATCCGCGGGGCGGTCGACGTCGTGCTCGCCGAGAAGGAGCACATCGTCGAATCGCTGCGCGCCGAGACCGGCAAGCCGCGGGCCGAGGCGTTGACGATCGAGATCCTGCCCTCGTGTGACTTCCTCAATCACTGGAGCGCCCGCGCCAAGCGGCAGTTGCGTGACGAACGCAGGCGGCTGCACGGGTATCTGCTTCCGGTCAAGCGACTGACCGTGCACTACCAGCCGCTCGGCGTGGTCGGGATCATCACCCCGTGGAACGCGCCGTTCGTCCTGTCGCTCAATCCGATCGTGCAGGCGCTGCTCGCGGGTAACGCCGTGGTGCTCAAGCCTTCGGAGGTCACGCCGAGGTCGGGCGCCTTGGCGGTGGAGGTCCTGCGCAAGGCCGGTGTTCCCGAGGACATCGTGCAGGTGATCCACGGTGACGGCGAGACCGGCGCGGCCCTGGTCGAGGGCGATGTCGACAAGATCTCCTTCACCGGCAGCGTGGCGACCGGGCGCAAGATCGCCGAGGTCTGCGGTCGCCGCCTGATTCCGTGCACGCTCGAACTCGGCGGCAAGGACGCGATGATCGTGTGCGCGGACGCCGATCTGGAACGGGCGGCGGCGGGTGCGGTGTACCTGTCGATGTTCAATACCGGTCAGGTGTGTCTGAGTGTGGAGCGCATCTACGTCGTCGAGGAGGCCGCCGACGAGTTCATCCGCCTGGTGACCGAGAAGGCCGCGGCCGTCACCTACGGTGCGGAGGCCGACAAGGACATGGGGCCGCTGTTCAACGACCGCCAGCTCGAGATCGTCAGCGCACATGTGGCCCAGGCGAAGGACAAGGGCGCGGTCGCGGCGGTCGGCGGCGCGCCCGGCACCGGCGAGGGGCTGTTCTTCCAGCCGACGGTGCTGGTCGACGTGGATCACACCATGGATCTGATGACGCAGGAGACCTTCGGCCCGGTCGCGGCGATCATGCGCGTGCGCGACGAGGACGAGGCCGTGCGGTTGGCCAACGACAGCGACTACGGGTTGAGCGCGAGTGTCTTCACCCGCGATCCGGCCCGCGCCGAACGCATCGGCAAGCGACTGATCACCGGATCGGTGGTGCACAACGACGCGGCCACCATCTACGGGGTCACCGAGGCGCCCTTCGGCGGTCGCAAGAACAGCGGGGTCGGACAGGTCAACGGGGTGGACGCGCTGCGCAAGTTCACGCACCCGCAGCCGATCCTGCTCGCCCGGTGGCGCACCGAGTCCGAACACGTCTGGTACCCCTACAGCGACAGAACCGAGCGGACGCTGGAGACGATTCTGCGATTCGCCTTCGGCAACCGGCTGGCCCGCCGATTGATGTCCTGAGCTGCGCATCCACAGCGCGAAGCGCCGCGATCCCGAGGGATCGCGGCGCTTCGACGTCTCGGACTCCGTTCAGTTCGCGGAGTCGGCCGCCATCGCGGCGAGTTTGTCCTTCAGCCGCTCGAGGTAGGCGCGCACCTGTTCCTCGCTCTTGTCGGGCAGGCCGTAGAGCACATCGGTGACGCCGTCGGCGGCCCAGGTCGCCAGCCGCTCGGCATCGGGCTTGAAGTCCAGTACGACGACGCGCGGCTTGTCGGCCCGGCCGGAATCGGCCCAGATCTTGTGCAGCAGCGCCAGCCGTCCCGAGATGTCGGTCTCACCGGGTGTGGTGATCCAGCCGTCGCCGGTGCGGGCGATCCACTGGAAGGTGCGCTCGGTGCCCGCCGCGCCGATCAGCACCGGCACATCCCCGCGCACGGGCTTGGGCCAGGCCCAACTCGGACCGAACCGCACGAACTCGCCCTCGTACTCGGCCTCCTCCTGCGACCACAGTGCCCGCATGGCCTCGACGTACTCGCGCAGCACCGTGCGGCGCTTGTTCGCCGGTACCCCGTGATCGGTGAGTTCGTCGGTGTTCCAACCGAATCCGGCGCCGAGGGTGACCCGTCCGCCGGAGAGGTGATCGAGGGAGGCGATGGTCTTGGCCAGGGTGATCGGATCGTGTTCCACCGGCAGTGCGACCGCGGTCGACAGTTCGATGCGCTCGGTGACCGCGGCGGCCATGGCCAGCGATACCCACGGGTCGAGGGTCCGCATGTAACGGTCGTCGGGCAGGCCCGCGCCACCGGTCTGCGGATGGGCGGCCTCTCGCTTGACCGGGATGTGGGTGTGTTCGGGGACGTAGAAGGTGTGGAATCCGTTGTCCTCGGCCGCGCGGGCAGCCGCCGCGGGACTGATGCCGCGGTCGCTGGTGAACAGGACGATCCCGAATTTCAGGGTGCCGATTGTCATGACGTGGCCTTTCGGTTCTCGGCGGCCTTGCGCCGCTGCGCGATGACCGAGCCGACGACGGAGTCGAGTCGGGTGCCCGCGGGCCAGCCGACGTAGTGGCACAGGAACAGCGCGATCTCGCGCAGCTGCTCCTCGTCGAGTTCCCCGTTGCCGAGCGCAGCGCCGATCTGGATCTCGGCGACGTCGAACATGCCTTGCGCGGTGAGCGCGCCGAGCAGCAGCAGTCGCCGGTCCCGAATGGTCAGCGCGGGCCGCGACCAGATGTCGGCGAAGAGGTGATCGGCGGTGACCGCGAAGTGTTCGCCCGGACCGTCCTGGAATTCCCAGCCGTAGACCTCGGACATCTTCCGCAGTCCGCGGCGGCGTACCTCGTCGCCGTCGGATTCGGAGGGTGTTTCGGTCATGTGGGTGTCCCCTTTCGACGGTGTCCGGTCAGCGCCGATCGCTGCAAGGAATGCTGTCTGGACAGGTGTTCGGAATATACGGCGACTCCTTCGGTCGGCGCAAGCCCGCATCCGCTGAGTGGGACGACGCGCGCGGGCTCCCGTGATGTTCCGAATCGGCGTCGGTCGCCCAGGTCATCACCCCCGCACCGCACGCGCTCGTCCGACGCGCGACCGAGGACACAGTCCGGCGCTGCGCCGATCGGACCGAACCATGGCGGGGCCGGATCGCGACCGCGCGGCGGATCAGAACGGCGAGGTCACGCCGGGCAGCCCGCCGAACAGGATCTCGAACACGCGCGGATGGTCGAGATCCTGCTTGGTCGGTGGGACGTGCGGTGCGCCCTCGTTGGTATCGGTGACCAGATAGTTCGAGTGGCTGCCCGGCACCCGGTCGAGGACGCCCTCACAGCGCGGTCCGCCGGTGGCGTTCACCTTGGGCAGATCCCCCGGGTACTTGTAGGGCTCGCCCGCGAGCAGGAAGTTGGTGTTGAACGCCAGCCACGGGTCCGGTCCGCCGCCGAAGAGGAGTTCGGCCAGCGGCATGAGCGAACCGAGTCCGTTGATGACACAGTTCAGCGCGGGCGCGTATTCCAGGAGCAGTTCCGAGGTCGGCCGCAGCAGGGCCATGCTGGTGATGAGATCGCGTTCGTTCTCGCCGAGTACGGCGGTGCCGGTGTTCGCCAGGCCGGTCACATTCAGCAGGACGGCGTCGAGTTCATCTTCGGATCGCGCGATGGTGGCGCCGGTGACGGTGGCGTTGTCGAGGGTGCGCAGCAGATCGGCGGCGGTGTCGGCGTAGATGTCGGTGACCTCGGCCGCGGCGACGGCGTCGCGCTGCAATGCCGGAATGCTCGGGTTGATCTCCTTCAGGTAGGCGTCGGCGCGGGTCAGCGTCTCGCCGAGCTGATTGCCGCGGCCGTCGAGCGCGGTGCCGATGGCGCTCAGGGTGGCATTGAGTTTCGCGGGCTCGATCTTCTCCAGCACGGCCGCCAATTGCTCGAACACGGTGTTGATCTCGACGGTCACCGACTCGGCGCGCAGGGTCGAACCGGGCTTCAGTGGTGTGGACGAGGCGTCGGCGGGCGCCACGAAATTGACGTATTTGGCGCCGAAGATGGTGGTCGAGCGAATGTCGACGGTGACGTCGGACGGGACGAGGCGCAGCTGATCGGTATCGATCGCCAGCCGTAGCATCGCGCGGTCGTCGCGATAGGACACCTCGGCGACGCGGCCGATCTCGACCCCCCGCAGTCGCACCTTGGCATCCGGGTCGAGTACCAGTCCTGATCGGGGCGCGTACACGATCACCTCCGCCTCGGATCGGAAGCTGCCCGCGAAGGACCCCAACGCCAGTGCTATGACGGCGGCGATCACCACGACCATGAGCAGACCGGCCAGTTTCAGCCCGAACAGTCGTTGCAGCCGCTCTAGGCGGCTGGAGCGTTCGGTCGGGTGTTTCTCCACCACTGGTTCACCTCTCGGGCGATCGCCGACTCGGGTCCGGCGCGCTCGGTATTCGGGGGCGCCGCGAGGCGGTCGCCGGAGCCCTTTCGGGCCGCTCGGACGAACAGCGCCCGGACAGGTGTCGATCTTATGTCTGGACACTGTTCCAGGAAACGGTTTCGGTGAATTTGCCGAAACGATGCTGCTGGTCGCTTGGTCGACTCGTTCCGTGGCTTGTCGGGCCGCTCGCGAGCCCGTCGAGTCCAGTCGAACACGCCGCCCGGTGCCGCGGCGCCGGGCTCGTGGCGGCGTGTCGAAATCGAGATCGGCGGCCACGGAATCGACGCGACCGGCGGTGCGTCGATGTCGTGCCGCCACTGCGGTGATCATATGTCTGGAATGATGTCTGGAATAGGTTCCAGCTCCTGTGGTAGACAGGAGGCCGAAGTCCCGCCGGAGAAGAGAAGTCCATGTCGAACTCCTTTGCCGACCTGTTCGAGCACGCGGTCGACGCCATGCCCGAGCGGGTGGCGCTGATTCAGGGCGACCGCAGGATCACCTACCGCGAGCTCGATGAGCGCGCGAATCGCCTCGCGCACCACCTGGCCGCCCACGGGGCGGGGCAGGGCACGCATCTCGGATTCCAGATGCACAACAGCATCGAGACGATGGAAACGCTCATCGCCGCCTTCAAGCTGCGGTCGGTTCCGGTCAACGTCAATTACCGATACGGCCCGGAAGAGCTGCGTTACCTCTACGACAACGCCGACATCGAAATCCTGGTGCACCATCGCGCCTACGCGCCGATGGTGGAGCGGGCGCGCTCGCACACCCCCGGACTGCGTCACCTGCTGGTCGTGGACGACGATTCGGCCGATGCCGAGATCGAGAGCCGCGCAACGCCGTACGAGCGGGCGCTGGCCGGTCAACCGACCGCGCGCCCGGACGTAGGACGCAGCGCCGACGACCTGTTCATGATGTACACCGGCGGCACCACGGGCCTGCCCAAGGGCGTGATGTGGCGTCAGGAGGACATGTGGCGCGTCCTCGGCGGCGGCATCGACTTCTACACCGGCGAACCGGTGGTCGACGAATACCAGCAGTCGCGGGTGGGCGCCGAGAACGATCCCACCCGATGGCTGATCCTGCCTCCGCTCATCCACGCCTCGGCCATGATGCCGTCCTTCACCGCGCTGTGGACCGGCAACGCGGTGATCTACACCCCAAAATTCGATCCCGCGGCCATCTGGCGCGGTGTCGCCGCCGAACGCCCCGGCGTGCTGGTCATCACCGGCGACGCGATGGCGCGTCCGCTGCTCGACGCCTACCGCGCGAATCCGGTGGACGCGAGCTCACTGGTCGCCATCGCCTCCGGCGCGGCGCTGCTGTCGCAGCCGGTGAAGAACCAACTGCTGGAACTGTTCCCGCACGCGGTCGTCTCCGATTCCATCGGCTCGTCCGAAACCGGTTTCGGCGGTATGGGTTTCGCCGAGAAGAACGACGACCCGGCGCGCGGGCCGCGGGTGCGGATCGGTCGCGGCGCCATCGTCGTCGACGACGAGGGCCGTCCGGTCCCCGACGGCGCGGAGGGTTGGCTGGCCAAGACCGGTTCGGTGCCGATCGGCTACTACAAGGACCCGGCCAGGACCGAGAGGCTGTTCCGCACTGTGGACGGCGTGCGCATGGTCGTCACCGACGACCGGGCGCGCGCCGAGGGCGACGGCTCGATCACCCTCATCGGACGCGGCAACATGGTCATCAACACCGGCGGCGAGAAGGTCTTCGCCGAAGAGGTCGAGGCCGTGGTCAAGGCGCACGACTCGATCTACGACGCGGTCGTCATCGGGGTGCCCGACGAGCGCTGGGGATACGCCGTCGCCGCCGTGGTGTCGGTCGCCGAGACCACGGCGGTGGATTTCGATTCGCTGGTCACCCACGTGCGCGCCCATCTGGCCGGATACAAACTGCCGCGGCGCATCTGGGTGGCGGAGTCGGTCACCCGCACGCCCTCGGGCAAGCCCGACTATCGCTGGGCCAAGACGCACGCCGAGAGCCGCGACCCCGATCACGTCGTCGGATCGGGTTAGTGCCGAGTATCGGAAGCCGGTCACCGCGGGCGCTTTCGCCCGCGACGGCGAGAAGGGCGCCGCCACCCGGGCGGCGCCCTTCTCGCCGTGCGTGATTCAGGCGCGGTCGCGCCTGCGGTAGCGGATGGTGCACGGCTGCTCGAGCTGCACGACCATCTTGGAGTGGTCGTTGCGGTAGCTGTCCGACGGCTGCGCCAACTCGAATTCCCAGTCCCGCAACAGGATCGAGAAGATCGCCTTGAGCTGCATGAGTGCGAACGGCGCGCCGACGCAGCGGTGGCGGCCCGCGCCGAAGGGAATCCAGGTCCACCGGTTGACGAGGTCTTCCTGGTTCGGGTCGATATAGCGGCCCGGATCGAAGGTGTTCGGATTCGGGAAGTCCTCGGGCAGACGGTTGGAGACCGCGGGGGTGGTCGCCACCAGGTCGCCCTGTCCGATGCTGTGCCCGCACACCTCGAACTCGCCCCTGGCTACCCGCATGAGGATGATCAGCGGCGGGTGCAGGCGCAGGGTCTCCTTGAGGGCGGCCTCGAGCTTGGGGATCTGACGCATGGCGTGGTGGCTGACGGTGGCGCCGTCGGCGAACAGCTCGTCGAGTTCGGTGACCACCTCGGCCAGCACCTCGGGGTGGCGCAGCAGTTCGATGACCGTCCACGCCGCGGTGCCGGACGTGGTGTGGTGACCGGCGAACATCATGGAGATGAAGATGCCGGTGATCTCGCTGGCGCTGAAGCGCGGGTTGCCGTCGTCGCCGGGGATGGAGACCAGCACGTCGAGCATGTCGCGGTCCTCCTTGCCCTGCGGCGGATTCGCGATGCGCCCGTTCATGATCTCCTGGACAAGCTCGACCAGCTTGGCCCGCGACTCGTCGCGGATGCGGAAGCTCTCGATGTCGGCGTAGGGATCGACGTAGCAGTAGGCGTCGGTGCCGCGCTCTAGCTCGTGGTAGAGATGGGCGAAGCGCTCGTCGAGCTCGTTGCGGAACTTGACGCCGATCAGGCAGGCCGAGGAAGTGTAGATGGTCAGCTCGGCGAAGAACTCGAGTAGATCGATCTCGCCCTCGTCGTCCCAGCGGGCCAGCATCTCGTCCACTTCGCGGGCGATGGTCTCGGCGTGGCCGCGCATGTGCTCACCGCGCAGCGCCTGGTTGTGCAGCATCTCCTTGCGGCGCTCCGGGCTGGCGTCGAAGACGACGCCCTCGCCGAAGATCGGCTTCATGAACGGATAGGCCGCCGCCTGGTCGAGTTCCTCGTCGCTGGATCTGAAGAAGAATTCGTTGGCCTCGGCACCTGTCAGCAGGATCACGTCCTTGTCCGCGAGGCGGAACGAGCCCACATCTCCGCATTCCTCGCGGACACGCCGCATGAGCGCGATCGGGTCGGTACGGAACTCCTCGAGGTGGCCGTGTTCGTGCTCGCCCCCGGAAACCTGTCGCGGTTTGACCAACGTCATTTCTGCAACCTTTCAGGCATGCATGTCCGAAACCTGATCTGGACAACTGTCTGGACAGTACTACGGTGAAAGGCGGCGCGGCAAGTCCCGAAGGTACTCGCGCGCGTGTGATCGAGGTCCATGCAGAACCCGAACTCGGCTCGAACAGAGGCGCGGCGACGGTAGTGTGTCGCGTCGACGCCGTGATCGGCTACTACGGCGAAAGTTGGGAAACGGATATGCGTGAGTCACGGTCCGATCGACACGGACACGGCGGGAAATCGATTCGGCGGATGCTGGTGCCCGCGCTCGCGGCGGGGGTGACAGCGGGAGCGTTCCTGCGCGGGCGTGTCCCGTCCGCCGTCCATGCCGACCTGCGCCTCGGCGCCGCCCTGCTGCCGCGCGAGATGGTCGGGCCGCGCACCGCGCCGGTATTGAACGCGCTGATCTCGCTCATGCCGGGTGCGCCCGGCGTCGAGCAGATCCGTATCGACCCGCATGTCTCGGTTCGGGTGCACCGGCCCGCGACCTTCGATCCGGCCGTCGCGACGCCCGCTCTGCTGTGGATACACGGCGGCGGCTATGTGATCGGCAGCGCCCGTCAGGACGACCATGTGTGCCGCCGCTTCGCCGACCGGCTCGGCATCGTTGTCGCCGCGGTCGAGTACCGGCTGGCCCCGCGGCATCCGTACCCGATTCCGGTGGAGGACTGCTACACCGCGCTCACGTGGCTGGCCGGGCAGCCGGGCGTCGACCCGGCGCGGCTGGCCGTCGGCGGCGCGAGCGCGGGCGGCGGGCTCACCGCGGCGCTCGCCATCGCGGCGCGCGACCGGGGCGGGGTGCGCCCGGTGCTGCAACTGCTGGTCTATCCGATGCTGGACGATCGTACGACGCCGCGCGAGGACGTGGATGTGAGCGCGCACCGGCTGTGGGGCCTGCGCTCCAATCGCTACGGGTGGCGGTCCTATCTGGGTACCGCAGACCCGGCGGTGGCGGTACCCGCGCGCCACCGCGACCTGAGCGGTCTGCCGCCCGCCTGGCTCGGGGTGGGTTCGGCGGATCTGTTCCACGACGAGGATCTGGCCTACGCGCGGCGGCTACGCGCGGCCGGGGTGGCCTGCGAGGTGGTCGAGGTGCCGGGGGCCTTCCACGGATTCGATCGGGCGCTGCCCGGCGTCCGGGTGTCGCGCGCGTTCTTCCGAGCCCAGTGCGAGGCGCTGCGCGCGGCCTTCGAGGCGGGGCTTTAACCGCGCCTTCAGCCGGTCGCAAGCGGGCGGGCCGACACTCGGAGTCGTTCAAAGGCCCCACCACGACAGGACTTCCGATCATGGCCCGCACCTCCGCTCGTCCCTTCCGCGCCGCCGCCGTCGCACTGACCGCCGCCGCCGCGACCGTCGCGATCGCTTTCGGCGGCGCGGGCGTCGCCCAGGCGGGCTACAACGGCACCGTCCACTTCGCCCCCGGCACCAGCGGAACCGTCATCGACGGCGCGGTCGTGCGCGGCGATGCCGACAACTACTACCTGGAGGCCCGCCGCGGGCAGACCATGAGCGTGTTCCTCACCTCGCTCGAGGGCAACGCGAACTTCAGCATCGCCGGCCCCGACGGTCCCACCCTGCTCGTCGCGGACACCTACACCGAGATCGTGCTCCCGGCCTTCGGCTACTACCGGATCACCGTCTGCCCGACCCGCGGCAACGCCACCTACTCCTTGCACGTCGAAATCCGCTGATCGAGAACGGGATTCGAACCACAGGCGCCGGTCGGGGAGTGAAGCGACGATCCGGTCGGTACGGCGTTGTCGACTCCCCGCAGCACCGGTCGCGCGCGTCCGGCCGCGTGGGCGCCGATCATTGCGAGCGGGCTTGGACCAGCGTCGAATCCTCCAGGAGTTCGGCCTGTCCGGCGACGACGGTGGTGAGGATCTCGCGGGCGACCCGCAGGAGTTCGGCGACCTGCGGGCTGGTCAGGGCGTAGGTCACCGACAGACCCTCGCGTCGAGCGGTGACCAGCCCGGTGCGGCGCAGAATCGCCAGTTGTTGTGAGAGATTCGCCGGTTCGATGCCGACTTCGGGCAGCATTTCCGAGACCGCGTGGTCACGTTCGCTGAGCAGTTCGAGTACCCGGATTCGCACCGGGTGGCCCAGCGTCTTGAAGAAGTCGGCTTTCATTCGGTACAGCGGTTGGCGTGCACCGCCCACGACGACCTCCAACCCCGAACTTCCGCGCGGCCACAACGATTTCCGATTCTTCGTGAGTCAGCAGTCTATCGACTCCGCCAGGTACCGGTGGGAGAACGCCGACCCCGCGCCCGGCCTCGCGCCGGACGGCGGCGAGGCCGGGCGCGGGATTCTCAGACCTCGAGTTCGGCCTCGATGTCCTTCAGCCGGTGGCGGGCCAGCGCGAGATTGCCGCGCTCGCGGTCCAGCGCGAGGTACAGGAACAGGCCCTTGACCTTGCGTCCGCGGGTCGGGCGAATGAGGTGGTACTGGCTGCCCAGTGTGATGAGCACGTCATCGATCTCCTGGTCGAGGCCGAGTTGTTCGATCGTGCGCATCTTGGCGCGCACCAGTTCGGTATTGCCCGCGGCGGCGACCTCGATATCGAAACTCTTCGAGCCGCCCAGCATGCCGAGCGGCATGCCGCTGCCGTAGTCGACGACGGCGGCCGCAACCGCGCCGTCGAGCATCATCATGTCCTTCAGGGCAACTTCCATGTCCGCCAAGGGTTTTCCTCTCTCGCGCCCGACAACGGCTTCGTGTTCGCAGACGCTACCCACGACCGGCGCGCACCGCTCGGCGATCGGTGAAGAATTCCGATAGGTACGCAATTGCCAAATTTCGCAAGCTGATTCCCGCGACGCTGGTCGTCGCGGGAATGCTCGCGAATCGCGGTGCGGTTGCCCGACGAATGCGATGTATAGGCCCCTGAATAAGCGGCGACGTATCCGCTAGGTCGCCGAGTCCCGTTCGGCCCTCGCGTGATTCGCGGCGTACAGGTGCGCGTCGACGAGCGTATCGAGCAGGACCTCGGCATCGGGCCACGGGAAGCTCGGACGGTCCTGGCGCAGCACGATCAAGCCGTGCATACCCGTCCACAGGCATGCGGCCGTGGCGGTCGGGTCGGCACTTCCGGTGGCCGCGACCGCGTCCACCAGCATGCGGAATACCGGCAGTCCCGGCAGCGCCGCGTCGGTCGGCTCCCAGCCCGGCATGCCCGCGGTGCTGAACAGCACCCGGTAGTGGCCGGGATGGGTGTAGCCGTAATCGCAGTAGGCGTGGCAGATCCG
The DNA here is from genome assembly GCF_001310275.1 of Nocardia arizonensis. GTDB lineage: Bacteria > Actinomycetota > Actinomycetes > Mycobacteriales > Mycobacteriaceae > Nocardia > Nocardia arizonensis. Next base: position 318,571 of record NZ_LGYZ01000081.1, on the reverse strand, counting down.
GCGCAGTCTGGTCGCGGGATCGGGGTCCGTCACCGCCGCCAGCCGTGAGCCGAGTTCGGCGAAGCGCACCTCGTATACCGCCGAGAGCAGTGCGCGCCGATCGTCGAAGTGCAGGTAGACGCTCTGCGGCGCGATGCCCGCGGCGCGGGCCACCGCGCGCAGCGACAGCGATTCCTGACCGTCGAGCGTCTCGAGCAGCTTGCTCGCCGCTTCGATCAACTCCTCACGCAAACGACCGCCCGCGCCCCGGGGATTGCGGGTTCTCCTGGGGGACGACACCTTGACAGCGTAACAAGACGGGTGTCAACTGTCGAATGTCAGTAGACACTCGTCTTGTTAGGATTCCCATGACCGTCACCGTCACCCGCGTTGTGCACGCCAGCGTCCTGCTCGACTTCGGCGGAGCCCGCATCCTCACCGATCCCTGGCTGTCCGAGCGACCCTTCTACCGGCAGGCCGAGACCCGATCCGTCGCGACGGCACTCGATCTGCCGTACCTGTGCGGTGTCCTGATCACCCACGCCCACTACGACCACTGCGATCTCGGCGCGCTCGCGAGCTATCCCGACAAGTCCATTCGCTTCGCGGTCGTCGAGGGGCTCGCGGGGCGCGTGCGTGACGCGGGCTTTCCCGATGTCGTCGAGCTGAAGCCTTGGCAGCGAACACGTCTGGGCCCGGTCGAGGTCACCGCGGCGCCCGCGCGCCACGGCGTCGAGGAGATCACATTCGTCCTGCGCGCCGACGGCACGACGATCTACTTCGGTGGCGACACCATGCGCATCGCCGAACTCGACGAGATCGCCACCCGGTTCCCCGAACTGGATCTGGCACTGTTGCCCGTCAACGGATTACGCATCCGTCCGGCGTTCAACCGTCAAGTGGTCATGGACGCCGTCCAGGCCGCCGATCTGACGCGCGCGCTGCGCCCGCGTCTGGCGGTGCCCATACACTACGGCTTCAGCGGCGGTCCGATCGGTGATCGGCTCATGACCAAATCCGTTCGTAACCCGGGGCTCTACGTGGACGCGGCCGCCGATGTCGCCCCGGACACCCGGGTGCACGTGCTGTCACCCGGTCAGCCGCTCGTGGTGTCATGAAGGCCGCGGCCCGCTAGGTCCGTTCGACCAGTCTGATACCGCTGACGATGGTGGGTTCGATGGCGATCACGGTGTCCATCGCCCGGCCGACCCACGGTCGCAGCAACCGTTCGTAGCGTGCGACGAGGTCGGGATCGGTGACCTGACGCGCCATCCCGGTCACCACCACCGACCAGCCGAGCCGCCGCACCGTGTCGACCTCGTCGGCCTCGTAGGCGACCACGACACCCGGGTCGGCGCGCACGGTGCCGCCGAATCGGGTGGCCAGGTGGGTGCGCACGATGATCAGGCCGTCCGCCTCGACCAGATGGTTCACCGGCCGGATCGCCGGTAACGCGTTGCGGGTGAACACCACTCGGCCCAGCGGTGTGGCCGCGAGCAGGTCGAGCGCCTCGTCCCGGTCCAGTTCGAGCACCGCCCGGTCGGCCTCGTCGACCTCGAGATCCTCGATCACGACCCACCACCGCGGGTGGAGGGCACCACCAGACCGAGGTCACCGTCATAGCGGCGGTACAACAGCCGCCCCCGGCTGTCCACGGCGTCGGTGAAGAAGACGAACGGCAGGCCGTAGCGGCACAGCCGGTCGGCGGCGGCACGTTCGGACAGCACCGGTGCGGGTCGCGGATTCATGGTCAGGGGCAGTGCGTGCAGTGCGGTCGGGGGGTCGACTCGATGCTGGCGGCCCAGCCGGAAGCCGCGCGGACCCGCACGGTAGACGGCCGCGTCCTCGCCGGTCTCGGCATCGGTGTAGAGATGGGCGTCGAAGTCCATCGCGTCGAGGGCGCGCACCGCCGCCGAGGGCCCGCCCCGCAGCAGATCGCAGTGCTTGCGACGCACGATGGGCCGTCGTTCGGTGACGAGGGCCAGCGCGGGCCGCACCGGATCCGGCCAGATCGGATCGCCGTCGACGCCGGTCAGACGTCGGATCTGGCGTCGCAGTCGTTGCGCGACCAGCCGCGCGATGTCGGAACCGTGTCCACCGACCTGGACCCGGACCGTGGCTTCGCCGACCCTCGCGGTCACCTCGGCCAGTATCGGGCCGCCCGCGCACGGCCCGGATGTCAGCCGAATCCGGGCCGATGGATCGGACCCGTGCGCGCACACCACTTCCGACACCGCGCGGACCGTGCGCTCGACTTCCCCCGAATCGACCGTGCCGCGCACGACGAGTGCGACGGCTCCGGTCTGCTCGTCGCCGGATAGTTCCACCACCGACCACTCCGTTTCTCGCGGCGTCAAGAGTTACGACTCCGACATGGCACCATTCGCGACCGGCCTGCGACAGGGACCAAAGTCCCGAACCGACCCTACGTTATGCCCCAGCGGGGATTTCGGCGATCGGTGCGCGCGAGCGGTCACCCACGGTTCGCCGCTAGGCCGATGCCGTTGTCGCCGACCGGGATACGGTGCCCGCCTGCAGGTATGCCGGCGTATCGGGTTCGGCGCTCAGCTCAGGCGGTGCGCGGCGAGCAGTCCGGCATCGCCGAGTATGTCCTCGATGGCTCCGTCCGCGACGACGCGACCGCCGTCGAGGACGACGGCCCGGTCGCAGACGCGCCGGGCATAGGGCAGGTCGTGGGTGACCAACACCAGCGTGGTCGGCAGCGTGAGCAGGATGTCGGCGAGTTCGCGCCGCGCCACCGGGTCGAGATTGGCGGCCGGTTCGTCGAGGACGAGCACTTCGGGACGGCAGGCCAGGACGGTGGCCAGCGCCGCGCGTCGGCGTTCGCCCAACGATAGCCGCGCCGGTGAGCGGTCGGCTCGGTCCGACATCCCGACCGCCTCGAGCGCGAACCGCACGCTCTCGGTGAGCGCCGCGCCGCGCACACCGAAATTGGCGGGTCCGAAGGCGACATCCTGTTCCACGGTCGGCATGAACAGTTGATCGTCGGGGTCCTGGAAGACCACGCCGACCCGCCGCCGGATCTCGCGCACGGTGCCGCGATCGAGCCGGGTGCCGCCGATGTGAATCTCGCCCGAACCCGCGGTGAGTACGCCGTTGAGATGCAGCATGAGGGTCGATTTGCCCGCGCCGTTGGGACCGAGCACGGCGATCCGCTCCCCGCGGGCGATCTCGAGGTCGAGTCCGTGCAGTGCCGCGGTGCCGTCAGGATAGGCGAAGCTCAGCCCGACCACGCGCACCGCGGGCGGGCCGCTCACCGGACGGCCAAGGCGGCGAGGCAGATCGCGCACGCGGCGACGGCCGGGACACAACCGAGAAACCACTGCTCGACGGTGGCGCCTGGCCTCGCGAAGGTATGGACGGCGCCGGTGAATCCGCGCGAGAGCATGGCCAGATGCACTCGTTCACCGCGTTCGTAGGAGCGCAGGAACAGGGTGCCGACCCCGCGTGCGGTCGCGCCGACCTGCCACAGGGTGCGCGGATCGTCACCGCGTGAGATCCGTGCCAGCCGCATGCGCGCCGCCTCGTCGACGATCACGTCGACATAGCGCAGCATGAGCGCGACGATGGTGACGATCATGCCGGGCACTCGAAGTCCGCTCAGTGCGCCGGGTAGCTCGCGCACACCGGTCGTGGCGGCGAGGGTCAGTGAGACACCCACTCCGATAGTCCCTTTCGCGACAATGCCCCACGCGGCCCAGAGCCCGGCGGTCGACAGCGACGCACCCCACAGCGCGACCCGCGGTTCCCCCGCCGCGAACGGCAGCAGCACCGCCAGCACCACGAACGGCGCTTCGATGAGCAGACGCGGCGCGATCCACCGCGGGGGTATGCGCGCCCACCGCCACATAGCGACGAGTCCGACCGCGTAGAGCGCATAGGGCCACAATGTCTCGCGTGGGGTCGCGACGACGGCGAACACCGAGATCGCCGCGCACACGATCTTCACTTCCGGCGCGGTTCGGTGCGCCGGCGAGTCGCCGGGCAGGTGCAGCCGCTGGCCGATGGCCGCCACTACGTGGACTCCGGCGCGGGCGATTCACCGCGGGCAGCGGGGGACGCCGAGCGGCGGTGCGCGCGACCGGTCCGCACCAGACGCACCGTCGCGAAGAGCGCGGCGAAGGCCGCGGCGACCCCGAGCACGCCCGCGACACCGGTCAACCGGTGGTCGCCGCCGACGGTGTAGTCGGCCAGCGGCGACTTCGCCAGGGCATGGTCCTCGGCATTGCGGGCGATGCAGTCGCCGCGCAGTTGCTCGCTCCCGTCGACCCACACCGTCGTGCAGCCGCGCCGGATCGTGGCGTCCAGCCCGTCGGGCCGGGAACTCGCGACATAGGACAGCAGCCCCGCGACCAGCAGCGCCACCGCGGCGAAACCGAACAGGAAACCGTTCGCCGACAACGCGATCCGAGGTGTGGTCCGGCTTTCGCCGTGCCGCAGCAGATACACCAGGTCGGGGCGGGCGTTGACGACGGCGGCCACGGTGAGCGCCGTGATGAGACCCTCGCCAATGCCGATCAGCGCGTGCGTGAACAGCATGTACCCCGCGACCGCGCCCACGGTCGATCCCGAGGCGCCGCCGATGGCGTACTCGCCGACGAAACCTGCGGCGGCGCAGAGTGTCGCGAGAAGTCCCGCGACGAACGCGACGATGCCGATCCCGCCGCCCCGGGAGATCGCCAGTGCCCGGCGAGCGAGGAAGTAGCCCGCCGCGACACCGATGAGTGCCATATTCGTGATGTTCGTGCCGAGTGCGGTCAGCCCGCCGTCGGCGAACAGCAGAGCCTGTACCACCAGCACGATCGCCAGGCACAGCGCTCCGACATAGGGTCCGACCAGAATCGCCGCGAGCGCTCCGCCCAGCAGGTGTCCGCTGACCCCGGGCAGGATCGGGAAGTTCACCATTTGCACCGCGAAGATGAACGCGGCCACCAGGCCCGCCATCGGCGCGGCACGTTCGTCCAAGTCCGCGCGCGCTCGCCACGCGGCGAACGCGAGCCCCGCGACGGCGATGACGGCGAACAGCGCCGAGGTGGGAGCGTCGACGATGCCATCACTCATGTGCATGGCCGTGGTGATGCTGCTCACCTCCCGGTACGATACTCGCAATATATGTACAAGTGAACCGATATGTAAGCATTGGCGAGGATCGTTCCCGAGGAGAGAAACGGCAGAGACAATCGTGGCCGCCAGTCAGCTCGACCCCGAACATGTCCGGCCCGCCGTGCCGGGTCTGGATCCCGCAGGCGTCGAGCACTGGGCCCGCCGTTTCGATCTGCTCTCCGACGCCAATCGGCTGCGCCTGCTGGTCTGCCTGCACCACACACCGGACCAGAGCGTGACCGATCTCGCCGCGGCCGTGGGGATGTCGGCGACCGCGGCGTCACACGCGTTGCGGCTCTTGCGTTATCAGGGTTGGGTCAGCGCCGCCAAATCCGGCCGGGTCGTGCGGTATCAGCTCGCCGACGAGACAGTCCACCAACTGCTGCACTGGATCGGCGCGACACACGCCTGACCAATCCGCCGGGTCAGGCGTCGGCGGTCTGCGACGACGTCTCGGCGATGGCCGTCGGAATCTTCGGCAGCGCGTACGGATGGTGTCTGCTGAGCCAGGACAGCAATTCCTCGCGCACCGCGCAGCGCAGTCGCCATACCGCGTCCGCGTCGGCGGCCGACATGCTCGCGCGGACCACGATATCGGTGGGCGTGCTGTCGGTGACGAGCAGATTCCAGCTGCGCTGGTCCCAGTCGGGATGGGTGCGCAGATAGTCGTAGAGGTGGTCCCGTAACACCGGAACGGGCGTGCTGTGGTCGAGGTGCAGGAAGACGGTGCCGGTGATCTCGGGTCCGCCCCGCGACCAGTTCTCATAGGGTTTGCTGTTGAAGTAGGACACCGGCATGGTCAGGCGCCGGTCATCCCAGATGCGGACGGTGAGGAAGGCCAGGGTGATCTCCTCCACCGTGCCCCATTCCCCTTCCACCACAACGGTGTCGCCGATCTTGACCGAATCGCCGAACGCGATCTGAAGTCCCGCGATGAGGTTGCTGAGGGTCGACTGCGCGGCCACGCCCGCGATGATGCCGATCACGCCCGCCGAGGCCAGCAGCGAGGTGCCGAGCGCGCGCAGACTCGGGAACAGCAGCAGTATCGCCACCGCGGCGGTGCTCGCCACCAGGATCGAGGTGACGATTCGGCGCACCAGCGCGAGTTGGGTGCGCAGTTGCCGGACCCGGGCGATATCGCGGGCGCGCGCGGCGTAGGAGCGCAGCGTGTTGTCGGCCACGGCGTCGGCAGCGCGGATGATCGTCCAAGCCGTCGACATGGTCGCCGCCGCGGCGAGTATGGTGCGAATGAGATTGTCCTGGGACAGATCCAGGCGGGCCAGCGGATAGGTGGCGTAGAGCGCCAGGGAGCCGAGCAGCGATTGCAGCGGCAGTTGCACCCGGCGCAGCAGGGCGGGCAGGTTGGTGCCGGGCCTGCGCAGCGACAAGTAGCGCAGCAGGCGGTCGAACAGTAGACCGAGGGTGACGGTGACGGTGATCGTGGCCGCGAAGACGATGAGCGGCCGCAACAGTTCCTGCAACGGGGTCGGCCTCCTCTTGGGGGATCGGTGCCGTGGCGCGCGGGTCACATCAGGGCGAAGGCGATACTCGCTATGCCGAGCAGCAGGGCCCAGGTGGCCAGGGCCAGCCGAAGCCGCGCGGGGGCAACGGCATCGGAGGCGGCGCTGGGATCGGTCCGACGTGGTGATCCGGTGGGGGACATGTCGTACTCCTTTCGATCATCCGCTCCAACGCCGCGTACCCGGTTCGGCGCGGACCTATCGCCGCCCATGCGGATTCCGGGTGTAGACGCGCTACGGTGAGTTGTCCGAGTTGTCCGCGGGGTGGGTGAGGTGGCCGGCGTCCTCGGCGGTCAGGGATTCATCTCGTAGGTGCCCGCGTGGCTGAGCACCTCGGCCATGATCCGCGCCGACCGCCGCTCATCGATGATCGGCTTGCGCAGTGCGCTCAGCGCCCAATCCTGTTGCGCACGAGTGGAAGACGACTTCGAGAACACCGCGAGCGCGTAGGCGGAGAAGTCGCGGACGAATACCTCGAAGATCGAGTCGACGACATCGTCGACGGCATCGCCCGCACCGGTGAGCTTCGCCTGTTCGAGTACGAGCTGGCCGTAGGGCAGCAATGTGAACAACTCGCCGACCGCCAACTGGTAGTCGAGATCCTCCAGTTGAGCCGGGGTGGGCGGGGCCTGCACAGGGAACTGCGTGAACAGGTCGGCCTGCTCGAGGAACAGCGCGACGTTCGGCAGGTGGCGGTACTGTTCGTAGGCGGGCCGCCAGTCGGCGAAACGCACCTTGCTCAGTCCGGCCGCACCGGGCTGGCGGAACAGCGACTCGTCGTCGCCGGTGTCGCGGCGCACCGGAACCGGCGGCAGATCGGTCGGATTGAACAGGTAGTTCGGCATGAACTTCAGCGTCAGCGCCATGTTGACGTGCGCGGTGCCCTCGAGGCGCGGCATGGAGTCGATGGTGCCGCGCGCCATCGCGAAGTAGCTGTCCTTCTCGAATCCCTTGGCGGATATGACATCCGAGAGTTCGCGGAAGACACGTTCGGCCTCCCGGGTGACCTTCATCTTGCCGATGGAGTTGAACATGACGAAGCGCCGGTCTCCGGGGGTCGAACTGCGCATGTAGTCGATGGCGCGATGGTGGTACAGCCGCATGGCACTCATCCGAATGTAGCTGTCGGACAGGATTTGTCGGACCTGACCGAAGTCGGTGACCGGATGGCCGAACAGGATCTTGCCGTGCGCGTGGTCGAGCGTCTCGTAGAAGCAGTGCTCGACGATGCCGAGCGCGACCATGCCGATATTGAACTTGCCGCAGTTGACGGCGGCCAGCGCCGCGTCGAAGGCCGTGCGCCCGGTGTGCAGTACGTCGTCCTCGGTGACCGGATAATTCTCCAGATCGTATGCGCTGACGTAGTTCTGGCCGTGGATGACGTTCTTCACCAGGTGATAGTTCGGATGTTGACTGTCCGCGACGAACCACACGTACGCGTCGGGCCCCTCGAGGTCGGTGCGCCGCCCGATGGTGGGCACGATCCGGGCCACATTGCCGTTGCCGATGTAGTACTTGCTGCCGGTCGCGGTGAACCCGCCGCTGCCGTCGGGGGTGAGCAGCATATCGGTGGCGTAGATATCGGCGCCGTGATCCTTCTCCGACAGGCCGAATCCGATGATGCCGCCGCGGTCGAGTTCCTCGGCCGCGCGCAGATGCGCCTTGCGGTTGGCGCTCTGCCAGATGGTGGCGAGCCCGAGTGTGGACACGCCCCACGCGTACCAGTACTGCGGGCCGTAGAAGCCGGTGATCTCGTTGAACCGGGAGATGACCGCGGTATCCCAGCGTTTGTCGGCGTCCCCGTCCGCTGCCGCTCGCGGCGTCGCCATGTGGGCGAGGATGCGGCTCTCGGCGAGGAAGTCCATCCAGTCGTCGTACCACGCGGCCCGCTGCGCGTCGGTTGTCAACGCGCGCTTGCCTTTCGATTCGAAGAAGTCGACCACGGATCGTAGCCGCGCGCGGGTGGCCGGATCGAATTCGTCGAACGTCTCGGTCTTGGGGTTGAACAGGGCCATGTCGAGCCGCCTTCCAAGTGATGGCAATCGCCATCACATTAAAACCGAGGGCAGCTGCCGTCAATGCATGCGCGGATGGGCCGAGGTGGTCGTGGCGAGATGGTCGATGGCGTGGTGGGTGGTCACGGCGACCGCGCTCCGCGTCCGCGACGCTCGGCAAGAAGTTAATGACCGATCTACATCAGATTATAGGTTTCAGCAGTACAGAGTGTGGTATATGTAACGAACTATTCGCACTGCTGGACGCACCCGAGGGTGCGGGACCGCGCAGGTCGAACGCCGCGGACCGCCCCGGCGATCGGCCGAGCGAACGAACGCGTGGAGGTTGTCGTGGGCGTCGAGGTCAGGACCGAGGGTGCAACGAAATCCTTCGGGTCGCAGCGTATTCGGCAGGATGTGTCGTTGACGTTCCCTTCGGGTGAGGTCAGTGCGTGCCCGCTGACCGATCCGTCCGCGCTACACCGGGGATCGTTATGACCGAGTCGTATGCGGTACTGGCGATCACCGTCTCTCCCGACCCGGATTCCACCGCCGGGTCCGACGCCGAAATTGCCGCGCGCCAAGGACTTCGGCGCGTGGAAGCGGCGTTCGAGACGCTCTTCGGCGACGCCGCGCGGGCGCGCTGGAGCGCGCGGTGCGGCACCGCGGTGGTGCCGGTGACCGATCGCGGCGGCGACCGATTCGACGATTCGGTGGCCGCGCTGGCGATCGAAGCGCGGTTGGCCGTCACCGCGGCCCTGGTCTTCACCACGCCCGCGCGGGTCGCCCAAGGCGTCGATCACGCGCACGAATTACTGAATATGGTGCACCGCTTGCGGTTGCGCCCTCGCCTGTACCGATTCGACGATCTCGCACTTGAATTCCAGCTGACCCGCCCCGGCCCCGGGCGCGACCGCCTCGACGCGGTGCTCGCCCCGCTGGGCGAGCGTGCCGTACTGCTGGACACGCTGCGCTGCTATGTCGCCAACAGCCAGATGCGCGGCCGTACGGCACAGCAGTTGAAGGTGCATCCCAATACCGTGGACAACCGACTCAAACGGATCGGACAGCTGACCGGGCACGATCCGCTGCAACCGGACGGCATCTGGTGCCTGCGCTCAGCGCTGATCGTCCGTGCCTACCACCGCGGCGCGGCCGCGCCGTCGCCGCTCCCGGGATTCGCTCCGGTCGCGGTCCTACGCTGAACGGCGCGTCACGACAGCCGAAACGGTGTCCGGGTCGGCCTCGCCGCCTCCGGTCACACCGCGCAGCGGCCCTCGCGAAGGACCGGCGGCTCGCCGGTCATGGTGGTCGGCGACACCGGCCCGCGCCAGCCGCACGGCAAACCGCACGCCGCGATCACCGAGGCCGAGGAGCTGCCGTCGTTGTAGGTGGTCACATACGCCGACGCGAGCGCCGGATATCCGCAGTGCGGGCATTTTCCGAAGTAGTTGACGATTTCATGGGCACGGGTGCCTATCGTGATTCTTCGGAGCTCGTTGGTACTCAGGGGAGGCGCCGTTCATAGCTCGGTTCCGTACATGGGCCAGCGCGGACCGAGTGATCGCCATCCAGCTATCACCCGGCCATACTCTGGAATGTTACGTAACATACAGCATTCGTATCCGATTCGCCGCGACTTTGCGATTTCACAATGCGCGAATCGGGTTGTCGGCGTCGCTGCGGGCGGTGTGCGGGTGTCGGCGTCGGGACGCCGGGTCGATCGCCCGACGCGCGTGCGTGTCAGGTGTGCGAAAGATTGTGCGGATCAACAGTTTGTTGCATGTTGAACTATTCAGGCACAGTGGTGACCGGTCGGTCCGTATCGCCGGCTCGGCGGGAGTGGTCGATGGCCGGTCCGGATCGTCCTCCCGTCGGGGTGTCGGTGCGGCTGGAAGGCGAGAACGGTTGCGGCGAAATAGCTGAATCCAAGATCGCTCAGAACTGGCTATAACTTATCCGTTCGAGGCCGATGCCATGTCCTCGACTTGGGGTCCGTTGTTCGTACGGTCACCGCTGGATGAGCGGTGCGATCCGTGCCGATCACAATTCGGTCGAGCCCCGGTGATATTCGGCTGACCGCCGATCCGTATCCCGATCGGTCGGTAGATTTCATTGGAACGGCCGCACCGGACCCTCGCGGTCGTGGACCACGAAGCGTGGGGCGAAGCCCACGCGATCGATCACCGGCGAATCAGCAGCACATCCCCTCGGAGGTGGATGATGGCCAGGGAGTTCGAAGGACATATCGAACTGGATATTCGCGATTCGGTCGCCGACTGGGGCCCGTACGCGGAGCCCACCGCACCGAAGGGCGCACCGAACGTGCTGTATCTGGTGTGGGACGACATCGGAATCGGTACCTGGGACTGTTACGGCGGCCTGGTCGAGATGCCCAATATGAAGCGAATCGCCGATCGCGGTGTCCAGTTCACCCAGTTCCACACCACCGCCCTGTGTTCGCCGAGCCGAGCGTCGCTGCTGACCGGAAGAAACGCGACTTCGGTCGGGATGGCGACCATCGAAGAATTCACCGATGGCTTCCCGAGCATGTGCGGCCGGATTCCGGCCGAGACCGCGTTGTGTTCGGAAGTCCTCGCCGAGCGCGGGTGGAACACCTATGCGGTCGGAAAATGGCATATGACTCCTCTGGAGGAGGAGAATCTGGCCGCCTCGAAGCGGAACTGGCCGCTCGGACGCGGGTTCGAACGGTTCTACGGATTCCTCGGCGGCGAGGCCGACCAGTGGTATCCGAATCTGATGTACGACAATCATCCGATCGCGCCGCCGTACACGCCGGAGGACGGGTATCACCTGTCGAAGGATCTCACCGACAGGTCGATCGGGTTCATCCGCGACGCCAAGGTGATCGCCCCCGACAAACCCTGGTTCCTCTACCTGTGCCCGGGGTGCGGCCACGCGCCGCACCATGTCGCGTCGGAGTGGGCCGACAGGTATCGGGGCCGCTTCGATATGGGCTATGAGAAGTACCGCGAGATCGTGCTGGAGAATCAGAAGCGCATGGGCCTGGTGCCGGAGAACACCGAGCTGCCGCCGATCAACCCGTACTCGGCCGCCACCAGCGCCGAGGGCAAGCCGTGGCCCGCGCAGGACACGGTGCGACCGTGGGATTCGTTGTCCGAGGACGAGAAGCGGCTGTTCCGGCGACAAGCGGAGGTCTTCGCCGGATTCCTCTCCTATACCGACGCGCAGATCGGCCGGCTGCTGGACTATCTCGAGGAAAGCGGCCAATTGGACAATACGATCATCGTCGCGTTCTCCGACAATGGCGCCAGCGGCGAAGGCGGTCCGAACGGCTCGGCCAACGAGATGAAATTCTTCAACGGCTATGTCGACACGATCGACGACAGCCTGGCCAAGATCGATGAATTGGGCGGGCCCACAACCTACAACCACTACAGCATCGGCTGGGCGATGGCGTTCAACACGCCCTACAAGCTCTACAAACGCTACGCCTCACACGAAGGCGGCATCGCCGACCCGTGCCTGATGTCGTGGCCCGCGGGAATCGCCGCCCGTGGCGAGTTGCGCCACCAGTACCTCAATGTCTGCGATGTCACGCCCACGGTGTACGAACTGCTCGACATCGCGCCGCCGGAGACCGTGAAGAATGTGGCGCAACGTCCCCTCGAGGGTGTGAGTTTCCGAGCGTTGCTGGATGACGCTCGGGCCGACACCGGTAAACACACCCAGTTCTATTCGATGCTCGGCACGCGCGGGATATGGCACCGCGGCTGGTTCGCCGACACCGTCCACCCGGCATGTCCTTCCGGCTGGGGCCATTTCGATACCGACCGCTGGGAATTGTTCCATCTCGAGGAGGACCGCAGTCAGATGCGGGATCTCGCCGAGGAACATCCGGCGAAACTGGCGGAGTTGAAAGCGTTGTGGTTTTCGGAAGCCGAGAAATACAACGGCATGCCGCTGAACGATCTCGATATCCTCTCCGCCATGACCCGCTACCGTCCGACATATGGCAGGACGCGTGATCGGGCGGTGTACTACCCCGACATTGCGGAGGTGGGGCCGGGTGCGGCGCTGGAGATCCGGGGGCGGTCGTTCGCGCTGCTCGCGGAAGCGACGATCACCAGCCCGGCGGCCGAGGGCGTGCTGTTCGCCCACGGTGGCAGGCTCGGCGGACACGCCCTGTTCATGCGGGACGGCCTGCTGCACTACGTCTACAACTTCCTGGGTGAGGAAGAGCAGGTCATCGTCTCCGATCGTCCGGTATCCCCCGGCGATCACATTCTCGGAGTTCGATACGAGCGACACGGAACCCGCCCCGACAACTTCACCCCCACCGGTGCGGCTGTCCTCTATATCGACACCGAGCCGGTGGGCTCCCTGGACGACATGCGCATCCAGCCCACCGTTTTCTCCGGCGTCGGGGAAGGCGTCTGCGTCGGACGTGACAGCGGTCAATCGGTCACCGCGCGCTACCGTGCGCCGTTCCCGTTCATCGGAGGGACCATGTACCAGGTCATCGAGGATGTGAGCGGCAAGCCGTATCAGGACCTCGAAATGGCCGCGGCGGCGGCGTTCTCGCGCGATTGACCGGCCGAGTGCCGATGGCTCGGGACGCGGAGGTCGGTCGCGGGATGGTCAAGGTGCCCGGTGGCGATTTCACGATGGGTTCGCGGGACTACTTCCCGGAGGAACGGCCGGTCCACCGGGTGCAGGTCGACTCGTTCCTGATCGACGCGCACCCGGTCACCAATGCCGCGTTCCGGCGATTCGTGAAACAGACCGGCTATGTCACCGTCGCCGAGAGGACTCCCGCCGCCGAGGACTACCCGGACGCGGACCCGGGAAGCCTGGTCCCCGGCGGGCTGGTATTCCGGCCGACGGCGGGCCCGGTGCCATTGGACGACTGGCGTCGATGGTGGCGATATGTTCCCGGCGCGAGCTGGCGCCGTCCGCGCGGCGCGGGCAGCAACCTCGAGCGACTCGACCGCCACCCTGTCACCCAGGTCGCCTACGCTGATGCCGAGGCGTTCGCGGCGTGGGCGGGCAAGCAACTGCCCACCGAGGCCGAATGGGAGTACGCCGCCCGCGGCGGACTCGATTCGGCCACCTACGCCTGGGGCGAGGAATTCGAACCGACGGGTCGCCGGATGGCCAATATCTGGGTCGGAGCCTTTCCATGGCGCTTCGACCCGGGCCGGGGTCAGTCGCGCACACCCGGCACCACCGCGGTCGGCACCTACGCTCCCAACGGTTACGGCTTGTTCGACATGACCGGCAACGTGTGGGAGTGGACCCTCGACTATTTCCGTTCCGCTCACCCCGCCCCCACCTGCTGCGCCCCGCGCAATCCGAGGGTCGACTCTCCGGAACCGGAAGCGGCACAACGCTTCCCCCGTCGTGTCGTCAAAGGTGGGTCGTATCTGTGCGCGGCGAACTATTGCCTGCGCTATCGGCCCTCGGCCCGGCAGGGCCAGACCGAGGACACCGCCACCGGCCACCTCGGCTTCCGCTGTGTCCTACGCGACCCGGCCCCGTGATCGGCGCCGGGTCGAAGAAGCAGGCCGGACCTACTGCGCCTGACCGCAATTGGAGCAGAAGGCCGAACCCGTCCGCACCTCGTGACCGCAGCCGCGGCACTGCGAGGGCATGTGCAGCGCGGTGCCGCACGCACCGCAGAACCGGCCGCCGGTGGTGTTCGAACCGCAGGTCGGGCAGGTGACCCGGGCCGGAGTCGACATATCGTGCTGACCTGCCCAGTCGTGTTCGTGGGCCGCGTCACGCAACTGGGCGCCGCGGGCGGCGGCCTGGGCGCGCGCGATCTCGTGCTGCACCATCGGGGAACAGCGTGGCAGCTCTTCGGGGGTCCACCGCTGGGTTTTTCGCGACGTGCAGGACTTCGGGCGCGGTGCGGCGGACCGTAGCGAGCTCGAGCCGCCGTAACCCGGCATCGATATCGGAGGCCAGGTCCGGGACTGGTTCGGGAGCAACGGTTTTCGATCGTGTTGTCGTCACGAGGCGCTCCCGTCTCGAGTTATCTTGTAAGCATCCAGTGACCGGGTCGGGGCCGTGGGCAGGTCCAGCACGAGCGCGTCACCGGCCGGGCGGGGCTGCGGGGCGCCGGTGCCGGCGGGGGTATCGCGTCTCTGGTGTTCGAGTACTTGGCATCAGCATCCGTCGTCGGTGAGTTTCATCCACGAGGTGACATCCATCGGCCGACCCTCACTGAGAGGTGGGTCGATACCGTACCTTCGCGGTCCACGGTCAGCAGAACCACCGACAGTGTGCCTACTCCCGCTCGGGAGTAGGCACACTGTCGGTGAGACTTTCGGACAGCAAGCCTGTTCTCGCGACATCCCTTGAGGGGAGAATATGTTGATCACCAAGATCCAGATCATCGGCGGAGTCAGCGATGAAGAGTCGATCAGCCATTACACGAGGCTACTCGACAGCGTCCCCGAACGGCCTACCTTGGCTACCCTCATCCGTAAGCACGGCGTGGAAGGCAGCGACAACCTCGAGATCGAACTGCTCGACAAGTTCCAGAACAAGCAGCGGTTCTCGCTGGCTCCGTTCGCCGATGTCGATCCTGACGCTTTCATCAAGATCAGATTTCTCAGTGGGCCCGCCGAGCGGGAGTTCCCGGATCTCGAGCCCGGCGAGATCTTGCTGAAGGAATACCTGGTCGCCGGCCCCGAGGACTAACCATCGGAGCCGGCTCGGCTGACGACACGAGCCCGCCACGCATCGACCAGCTTCTCACTCGCGTCGGCGAACAAAGTCCGCCGGCAGCTTCAACGCCCGCACCGCCGCCAGCTTGTCCAGCCGACGACAACCTCAATTCGATTGCCTCGGATAGCGACAACACGGCCACGCCCGTCGAGAGTCCGGACGCCGTACCAGACTGTCGAGGAGGGTTGTCGTTGCGAAACCGTGATCGAGGCCGGAACCGGCCCGGAAAGCGGTGCTCGGACTGCTACGCGTGGGTGCGGCGGAGGCGGAGACGGGATCTGGAATACGCCCTCTCGCACCGGGTCTCGCGTTTCCCGGCCGCGAAGGGTGGTGTGGGGCGGCAGACGACACGCCGCGAGAACACCGAAGACGCAGCATGTAGGACGCAATCTTGCGTTCTTGCATCCGTAAGCGCATGATCCAGCTAGCCTGGTTGTGTACTACCGATCCTATGACCGGGATAACCGAATCGAGAGCCAATCATGTTGGTATATAGAGCTTTGGTGTCGGGCAATTTTCGGGCGTGCCGATGAGCGCGCCGACAGTCGGGGTGTTGCCCACAGCTCCGCAGATATTGTGCGCATTCCAAGGGCGCCGCTTTCAAGATCGTGAACTATTGCGCTCGGCGCACGCGCTCGCGGAACTGCACGCGCGACGCGCGGAAGTGCGCGATGCGTTCATGGTCGCCGAAATAGACAGCCGGCGCGGTGAACTCATCGATGATATCAATGATTGGATCGCGCAGGAGATCCCGCAGGATCGCTACGGTGCGATATTGCATACCGAAAGCCTCGGCGCCGTCGTGGATCGAATGGCGCGTAGCTGGGTCGATGCGAATCAAGCCATCGATGTCGAGGGGCCGCGCAGCGGCAATACCCATAAACATTGGTATCACCTGGCCGAACTCGTCGACGGTTACACTGATCTGGTAACCGACGTGGTCGGTGGCCGTCGTCGACTGCCGGAACAGTAGCTCTCGGCGAGGCGGAATCGATCACGTCGGCACTGCCCGGCCGGGCCGCTACCCGAGGTGCCGCCCGCCGAGAACGGTATTTCGCCGGGCATCGTGGACGGCGGGCGCAACGGCGCGCCTCGCCCGGCGTGCCGCGTGGTCGACTGGCGCGGCACGCCCGCCGTTCGACTCCCGAGCGATACGAATTCGAATCGCGTTACGAATTCGATGTCCGGTCGCGAGTTGTCTGCCACACCATGACGCGCCCCGATTCCGCGGGCGCCGTCGGTGCGCGGGTTTCGATGCGATCGAGCCGGTAGCCGAGCCGGCGCGGCACCGCGGCACTGCGCACATTGGCCTCGTCGCAGCGGATCTCGACGCGGCGGATACCGGGGAGATTCAATGCGATCCCGGTGAGCGCGGCGACGGCGCGGGTGATCACGCCCCGGCCGGTGTGGTCGACATGGCACCAGTAGCCGATCTCCGCGGTTCCCGGCTCCGACCTGTGGTGCAGGCCGATGCCACCGAGCACCGCGCCGTCGTGATCGAAGATGCCGTAGAAGTGATCGCCGCGACCGTCGGGCGGGTTCGCGGCGGCGTCGGCGATGAACGCGCGCTGACGTTCCAGGGAGGGCTCGGCGGCGGCCCACGGCATCCAAGGGTGCAGATGCTCGTGCGAGGCGAGGATGGCCTCGTATTGCGCGGTGAGGTCGTCGTGGCGCCAGCGACGGATCAGCAACTCGTCGATGTCGAAGCGCTGGGGCGGGACCGCCGCGGGGCCGGTGGTGTCCATCGTCCGATGGTGGCGGCGGCGCGTTCGGGACGCAAGGCGATTTCCGCGGCGTGTCACACCGCCGCGGCCGCGCGCCGCTGTTCTCGTCGCTCGCGTCGGCGTCTGCGGTAGCGCCGAATTCGACTGGCCAGCAACCACACCAGGGTCAGTCCGAGCAGCAGCAGGATGCCCGCGACGACCGCCGCGGCGACGGGGTGGAAGATGGCGAGCACGATCATGCCGCTCGCGCCCAGATCCTCGGCGGTGCTGACGACGATATTGCTCGCGGGTTCCGGTGAGGTGTTGATCGCCATGCGCAACCCGGCCTTGACCACGTGACTCGCCAATGCCGCGGTGCCGCCGACCGCCGCCGCGGCGAGTTCGGGCAGCGAACCGTCGGACCCGGCGATGAGCGCCGCGACCACCGCGCCCGAGGCCGGGCGCACCACGGTGTGCAGGGCGTCCCAGAACGTGTCCAGATAGGGGATCTTGTCGGCCACCGCCTCGACGAGGAACAGCACGGCCGCGGCGATCAACACGTCGGTGCGCTGCAAACCCGCGGGCACCTCATCGGAAAGGCCGGTGACCCCGGCCAATCCGAGCAGCAGCACCACCGCATAGGCATTGATCCCGCTGGCCCAGCCCGCGGTGAAGATCATGGGGAGCAGGGACACGTCTCGATCCTAATGATGTCGCGGCGAATGCGGCGTGCCGCGAAGATCATCGCACCGCCGCGCGACCCCGCAACCGTCCCAACACCATCAGCGCGATGAGGGTCACCATGACCAGCAGACAGGTGCCCGCCGCGGCGTCGAAGACCTCGCCGCGGTCGGTCTGGGCGAAGATGCTCACCGGCAGCGTCCGCCACGAGGCCGGGTAGACCATGATGGTCGCGCCGAGTTCCCCCATCGACAGGGCGATCGACAGTCCCGCCGCCGCGCCGAGCGCGGGCAGCAGCAGCGGCAGCGTCACCAGCGTCAGCACCCGGACCGGTCCGGCGCCGAGGGATTGCGCGGCCTGCCGGTAGCCGGGATCGAGCCGGTCGAGCGCCGCGCCGACGGCGCTGAAGGTGTAGGCCAGTACCAGCACCGAATGCGCGAGGATGACAATCCATTTGGTGCCGCCGAGCAGCAGGGGCCGTTCGTTGAACGCGATCAGCACACCCAACCCGATGGCTACCGACGGCACGGCGACCGGCAGGTGGAAGACCGCGTCGGTGAGCCTGCGGCACCATGACGGCGTCTCGCGCGCCGCCAGCGCCGCCCACGTGCCGAGTACCAGCGCCACCGCGCCCGCCAGCAGCGCGGTCTGGAGACTGACCGACAGACTGGCCGCGCCGTCGCCGGACAGCGCCGTGCGGAAGTTGGCGATGCCGAGATCGGAGGGCAGGGGCCCGGTCCAACTGCCTGCCAGCGCCGCCGCGAGCACGGTGGCGATGGGCGCGAGGAACACGATCGTCACCACGAGGCCGAAGACGGTGAGCACCACGGCCTTTCCGGTGCGGGTCCACACCAGCACGGTCAGTCTCCCTTCCGCGCGGTGACGCGCGCGAACACGATCCGGTAGCCCGCATACAAGGTCAACGAGAGCGCCACCTGTACGGTCGCCATGACCGCGGCGCCCGGCAGGTCGAAGGTGACGATGCCGCGGGTGTAGATGAGCGCGGGCAGAGTCAGCACGCCCTTGGCGCCGGTGAACAGGACGATCCCGAATTCGTTGAGGGTCAACAGCAGGACCAGGCTGCCGCCGGCCGCGAGCGCGGGCCACGCCTCGGGCAGGACCACCTGGCGCAGCACCCGCCACGGCGAGGCGCCGAGACTCGCGGCGACGTCGAGTTGTTCACGCGGCAGTTGCGCGAAGGCTGCCAGCAACGGCCGCACCACGAACGGGGTGAAGAAGGTGATCTCGGCGGCGATGACGCCGAGCGGGGTGGTGAGGAAGTCGACGAGCGGGGTGTCACGGCCGGTGATCCGGCTGATCAGTGCGTTGAGCGCGCCCGCGGTGCCGTAGAGGAAGGTGAAGGCCAGCGTCACCAGGAACGACGGCAGGGTGAGGATCGTATCGATCAAACGGCCCACCACCGCCGACCCGGGGAAGGGCACGAAGGCCAGCACCACCCCGAGGAAGGTGCCGAGCACCAGACAGCCCGCGGTCGAGGCGACGGCGATACCGACGGTGCGCCACAGGGCGTCACGGAAGGAGGCCGAGGTCAGGACATGGGTCCACACCGAGGTCCCGCGGCCGGTGGGGGTCACCGTGGATTCGGCCAGCACCCGGGCGATGGGATAGCAGGCGATGACGACGACGACCAGGATCGGCGGCAGCGCCAACAGCACCGCGCGGAGGCGGTGCGGCGTTGGTGGCGGCGTGGTCGCGGATTCGGCGGGCGGGTCGAGCAGTGCGGTCACGACCGGCCCCGTTCCGCGTGGCCGTTCCGCACGGGTCGGGCCGGGACCACGAGCCCCCTCACGGCCGTGCTCCCGACTCGTCCGCGCCGAGCGGAGTGGGGATAAGGACGCCGGCCGGATCGGGGAAACGGACCCCGACCGCGTCGCCGATCCCGGCCGCGCACCGCCCCGACACGTCGACGGCGATGTCCTCGGCCACCCCCTCGACGCTCAGCCGCACCCGACTCGACGCACCGCGCCACACGTTCTCGATGACCCTCGCGCCCAGCGCGTCGCGCGCGTCGGCGGCGACCAGGGACAGCGTGTGCGGACGCACGCACAGCAATGCCGCCGAATCCGGTTCCCACTGCCGTCCCACCCCGGGCGAGGGGGCCTCGGCGCGCAGGGTGTGCGCACCGGCAGTGACCAGGGCCACCCCCTCGGAGGCGCGATTCACGGTGCAGGACACCAGATTCGCGCCGCCGAGGAAGGCGGCGGTGAAATCGCTGGGCGGACGTTGCCAGAGATTCTCGGCCGTGTCCACGTCGACGAGCCGGGCCTCGCGCATGACCGCGATGCGATCGGCCAGCGCCAGCGCCTCGGACTGGTCGTGGGTGACGTACAGCATGGCGGTGTCGGGCAGTGCGGTACGCAGCCGCTGTAGCTCGCCGAGCATCGACTGGCGCAGTTGCGCGTCGAGCGCGGCCAGCGGTTCGTCCAGCAGCAGTACCGCGGGCCGGATGGCCAGGGCGCGGGCGATGGCGACCCGCTGCTGCTGACCGCCCGACAGTTCGCGCGGCAACCGGGCCGCATAGCCGGACATCCCGACCATGTCCAGCGCCTCGACGACCCGGGGACCGATCTCACGGCGTGGCACCCGGTGCGCCTTCAAGCCGAAGGCCACATTGGACCGCACGGTCATATGAGGGAACAGGGCGTAGGACTGGACCACAACGCCGATGCCGCGTGCGGCGGGTGAAAGATTCGTGACGTCGCGACCGGCCAGCCGGACCGTGCCCGAACTGGGCCGGACGAATCCGGCCAGCGCTTTGAGCGCGGTCGACTTGCCCGAACCGCTGGGTCCGAGCAGTGCGACGGTTTCCCCGGCGGCGACGCGCAGGCTGAAATCGGCCAGTGCGATGGTCGCCTTGCGACCCGCGCCGTAGCGGACCCCGACGCGGTCGAAGACGATGGCGGGCTCCCCGGATCCGGGGATGGCGCCCGTCCGGGGCACGGTGGACGATGCGGTTCTGGCGCGCTGGGTCAGCGCGTCGGCACCGGGGCTCATATCAGCCTCCGATGGCCTTCTCGTAGGCGGCCACGTCGGTGTCGAGATCGGTCAGGACCGCCGACCAGTCCGGGCGCACGACCTCGACGCCCTGGATGAGCGCGGCCGGTCCGTTGGCCGCGGCGTCTTTGAGGTCGGTGCGCGCGGAGACGGCGAAGGCGTCCGGGCCGAGGCTCTGCTGGACCTCCTTGCTGAGCAGGAAGGTCATCAGCTTCTTGGCGGCGTCGGCGTGCGGGGCGCCCTTGGCCAGGCCCATGAAGTAGGGCAGTGCGACGGTGTGCTTGCGGCCGTCGGCCGATGCCGGGAAGAAGATGCGGAACGTCGACCCCTTGTCCTTGATCGAGGCCATGTTCATCTGGACGTCGCCGTTGGCGATCAGCAGTTCGCCCTTGTCGACCTTTGGCTGCAATTTGCCGGTGGACGAGGACGGGCCGACATTGTTGACCTGCAACTGCTTCAGGTAGTCCAGTGCACCGTCCTTGCCGCGCAGCTGCTGGAGCAGGATCAGCACCGCGGTGCCGTCACCGGCCTGACCGGGCGTCGAATACTGCAATTTGCCCTTGAATTCCGGTTTCAGCAGGTCGTCCCAGGTGAGTTTGCTCGAATCCACCGCCTGGTTGGCGATGAAGTTGAGGTAGTTGCCCGCGAGGCTGACGTAGCGGCCCTTGGGGTCCTTCTCCGAATCGGGGAAGGCGGAGGTGTCGATGCCGAGCGGCTGGAGCAGATCGGAGGCCGCGGCCTTCTGGATGAACGGCGGCAGGGTGACCACGACGTCGGCCTGCGGATTCGACTTCTCCTTCTCGACCCGGTTCACCACCTCACCCGATCCGGCGGCGACGACGTCGACCGAGATGCCGGTCTGTGCCTTGAACTTGTCGAATTGGACCTTGTACCAGTCGTCGAGACCGTCGGCGGAGTAGACCGTGACGGTCTGGTCGCCGGAGCCGCCCGATCCGGTGCCGCCGCAGGCCGCGGTGAGGGTCACCGTGGTCGCGGCCGCGAGCAGCAGCGCGGTCGTGGACAGGATTCTGGACAGGCGCGTTGTGGAAGTACGCACGGCAGAGCAACTTTCGCTGAGGAGAGAGGGGTTGATCGAAGGGACGGGGGACAGGGGAAGGGATCAGGACAGGACGATCGGCGCGAAATCCGCGACCGATTCGACGATGTGGGTGGCGCCCGCGGCGCGCAGATCCCGGGCGCCGTGCGCGCCGGTCAGCGTGCCCGCGACGATGCGCGCGCCCGCCGCTGTGCCGGTGGCGATATCGCTGGTGGTGTCGCCGAGTACCGCGACGCGGTCGACGGCGTCGACGCCGAGGCGAAGCAGTGCGGTGAGGACGAGATCGGGGTATGGCCGTCCGCGGCCGGCTTCGGCGGGGGCGAGGGTCAGGTCGGCGATATCGCGCCAGCCCAGCGCGTCCAGCAGCTTGTCCTGCGTGCCGCGGCTGAATCCGGTGGTGAGCGCGACCTTGACGCCCGCCTCGCGCAGCGCGGCGATGGTCTCGGCCGCACCGGGGACGGGACTGATATCGACCTCGTCGATGAGTGCGTCGTAGGCGTGTTCGAAGGCCGAATTGGCGGCCCGGGCGGTGGTTTCGTCGCCGAACAGGGCGCGGAAGACCTCGATCTTGGACTGGCCCATGGTGTCGAGTACGTAGCGGATGGCACGGTCGCGTTCGGGACCCCGCGGCGCGATACCGCCCGCGGTGGCCGCGGATTCGAAGGCGCGCAGGACGAGTCCGCCGTCGGCGACGGTGGTACCGGCCATATCGAGGACGGCGAGTTGAATGGGCTTGTCGGACACGGCGGTCACCTCACAGGTCGAGAAGGTCGGCGGTCTGCGCGCCGATGGCGGGGCCGAGGGTCATGCCGCGGCCACCGGGTCCGGTGATCACCCGGATGTGCTCGGCGGCACGGACTCTGGTGACGATGGCGGCGGGATCGACACTCTGGCTGTATACGCCCGCCCAGCGCCGCACGATCGGCGGCAGTCGGCGGCCGAGCAATTCCTCGGTCACCTCGGTCAGGTGGTCGTAGGGCGACTCGTCCACGTCGAAGGGGAACGGCTCCGCGTATTCGTGGGTGTCGCCGATGGTCAGTCCGCCGTGCAGGCGCTGCACACACAGCAGCTGCATGGCGTGTTCGGCGGCGACGGCGGTCTGGGACTGTTCGGCGGTCAGGCGGTCGACCGCGGGTCCGGCGAAACCCGGGTAGTAGCGGAAACTGTCGCCGTCGGCGATGGCGGTGGTCAGCGGTTCACCGAGCGGCGCGGTCTGCATCATCTGCAACCGCACCCGGCGCACGGGGAGTTCGCCCGCGAGTTCGCGGGTCAGTCCGGTGTGCGCGGCGCCGGGACAGTGCAGGACGAGGTCGGCCTCGTGGCGGTGGCCGTGGTCGTCGAGAACCGTCGCGCCCGAACCGGTATCGGTGACCGACCTGGCCTCGGTGCTCGGGTGGAAGGTGTAGCGACCGGTGGCGGTGAGGTAGGAGCGCAGTGCGGGCAACGCCTGACGCGATTCGACCGCGGCATCGGTCGAACAGTGCAGCCCGGCGAGGAATGTGCCGCGCAGCGCCGGGTTGATCGCGCGCACCTCGCCGGGATCGAGCAGCGCGAAGCCGCGTGCCCCGGCGTCGGTAGCGGCGACGGCGGCGCGGGCGACATCCAGTTCGGCCTCGGTGCGGATCAGCGTGATCGATCCGCAGGGGCGAAAACCCACCGCCGGAACCCGTCCGCCGATCTCCTCCCACAGTTGGCGCGAGCGCAGCGTCAGATCGAGTTCGGCGGTGGTCCGGCCCGACACCCACACCAGACCGAAATTGCGCACGGTCGCGCCGCGCGCCTCGGGTTCCCGTTCCAGGTGGACGACCTCGTGACCTCGGGTGACCGCGGCGAAGGCGTGGGCGGTGCCGAGAATCCCACCGCCGATGATGACCAATCGCATGCGACCATCGTCGCAAATGGTCTAGACCGATGGATGTTACCGATGCGAACGCTCGGTAAACAATTGGTATAGACCATTGCGGTACGCTGGTGCCATGGACGCAGCGGGGGTGACGCCGAATTCGACGCGCTCGGGCCGAATGCCCAAGTCGTACGCGGTGCGCACGGAATTGGAACGGATCATCGACGATCTGGAGGAGGGTGATCCCGTACCCTCCGAACGCGATCTGGCGGTGCGCTTCGAGGTGGCCCGCGAAACCGTGCGTCAAGCCCTGCGGGATCTGCTGGTGGAAGGGCGGATTCGGCGTCAGGGGCGCGGCACGGTCGTCTCGCGGCCCAAGATGGTGCAGCCGCTGTCACTGCGTTCCTACACCGAGGGCGCCATCGGCTACGGACGGGTTCCGGGTCGTCTGCTCGTCACCTGGGACGATGTCCCCGCCGACGCCGACACCGCCCGCGCGTTGGGCCTGCGGACCGGCGCGACCGTCATGCATCTGGAACGGGTACTGCTCGCCGACGGCGAGCGCATCGGTCTGGAGAGCACCTACATGCCGCTCGCGCGTTTTGCGGACCTGCGCGGCGGCTACGACCCGACGACCTCCCTCTACGCCGCCGTCCGCGCGACCGGTGTGATCTACGACAGCGCGACCGAGCGCATCGAGACCGTACTCGCCTCGCCACGGGAGGCCGGTCTGCTCGACTGCACGACCTCTTTGCCGTTGCTGCTGCTGCACCGCCGCAGCCTCGACCAGCACGGCGTGCCCATCGAACGCGTGCGGGCGCTCTACCGCGGCGACCGCATCGCCTTCGAGGCCAGGCTGACCCGCTAGGGCGTCCGGCTCGGGTCCGGGGTCAGGCGGCCCTCGTCGCGCAGGCGGATGAAGGCGGCGGTCTTGGTGACACATTCACCGACCAGGCATTCCCGATGTCGCTGCATGGCGGTGTGCGCATTGCCCGCCGAGCTGCCCGCCCAATCCGGGTCGTGGCAGTCGAGTGTGCCCAGCAGTGCGGTGAGGTCCAGGACGGCTCGTCCGGGTCCAGGGTGATCGGTGTCCATCGCGGTGATCCCTGACGTCGATGTCGTGGTGTCGATAGTGACAGGATGACGGAATCGGATGGGCTACAACAGACTTGACGGCCAGGAAATTCGGCGCACTGTGACGAAATACACTCACCCGGCGACTCGGCGAATTCGTGGCGCGACCTCGGCGCCGAACAGCTCGATCGTCGCGAGCAGGTTCTCTACGACGGTGCGCCGCCGTCGGTGTGTGGCCGCGGCGGACCCGGCAAACCTCCGCCCGCGTCCTCCGATAACGACTACCGATTGCGACCGGCAGCCATCCGTATGGCGGAGCGCGTCGAATACGGGGTGATTGTGCCTCTCCGACCTGCTGTGGTGCGCGGCGTCCGGTCGGGGCGGTTCGCGGCTGCGATGTGAGTGCGGGGCGCGATCACGTGAGGTCCGGACGAACGTTCGGACCGGACATCGGAATCCGACGAAAGAGAGCTAAGAAGATGGGTCTGCTCAGTGGTCTGCTCGGGGTTGTCGGCAACGTGGTGAACAGCCTCGCCGGTGTGATCACCGGTCTCGGCGGCGCGCTGTTCTGAGCGCCGTGTGTCGAGGCGGGGTGATCCCGCCTCGTCCGACCTGACCGGAATGCCCGCCTCGCACGATCTCGAACGTGACCGACGAGGCGGGCATTCCGGTGTCGCGACCGGATACCGGGGATGGCGCGATCGGCGCGTCACCCGTGGGCGGGAGGACTCGAAATGCTGTTGAGCATCGTCGGACGGCTGGTCGGCGCGATCGTCGATCTGGTCATCGGACTCCTGGTGCCCTAGCGCGCGAACTCGTTCTCGATCGCAGCGATTCTGTGAACCCGGAGGTCAGGATGAAGTGTGCTCGTCGGGCGGCGACGCGCACGGTCGGTGCATTCCTCGTCTCGGTGACCATGCCGGTCGCCGCGACGGCGTCGGGACAGCCCCCGGGCGCGGGCGAGGACGGCGTGCGGATATCCGCCACGTGCCCCGCCCTTTTCGTGCTCGGCGTGCAGGGAACGGGGCAGTCATCGACCGACGCCTCCCGCACCGAGGACACGGGCATGCTCGCGTCGGTACTCGCGCCGCTGACCGGACTCGGTGACGGTCGTCTCGTCGACCGCGCGTACGTGCCGTACTCGGCGAGTTTCGGCGGCGCGACGCCGGGAACCGATGTGACGTACTCGGATTCGGCCACCGAAGGCCTGACGCGCCTGCGGGAGATGGCGGGTTCGGTCGCCGAGCGCTGCCCGCGATCCCAGCTGGGACTCATCGGCTATTCCCAAGGCGCGCACGTGGTGTCGATGTTCGCTCGCGAGGTCGGCGACGGCGCGGGCGCGGTGTCCGCGGATCGGGTCGCGGCGGTGGCCCTGCTGGCCGACCCGACGCGTTCGCCGGGAGCCCCCGTCTTTCCCGGACTGCCCGGGCGGGCCCACCCCGATCCCGCGCCAGGGACCACCGGCGCCGAACTGAATGCCGTCCCCGAATTCACCCAGGGCGCGCTCACCGGCGGCGGCATCGGCCCGCTGCGCGATATCGCCGCCGACTTCGGCGCGCTGACCGGGCGGATCGCCTCGCTGTGTGTCCCGGGCGACCTCGCCTGCGACGCGCCCGCCCGGACGCCGCTGTTGCACATGATCGTGGACATCCTCGGCCAGGCCGAACTCGTGCCGACGGATCCGGTGGCCGCGCTGACCTCGATCTCGACGGCCCTTTCCAGCGCCGTCGGGCGGGCGGCGGTCACCGTGGTCAATCACGACCTGGACGGCTATTCGTTGGGCACGTTGTCGCTGACACCGGAGAAACCGCTGAGCGTGCGGCTGGCCGAGGCCGCCGATCCCCGAGTCGACGATGCCGAACAGGAACGCGAAGCCCTGCTCAAACTGGGGACCAGCGCGCTGAACACCCTGCTCGCCATGATCGGGGTCGCGCTCACCCCGGACGAGGTCGCCGATATCGCGGACGCACCGGACCCGCCGGCCGGAATCGACCGCATGGTTTCCGCGATCGTCACCGCCTCCGGCCGTCCCCTGCCCCGCCGCACGGTGTTCAATCTGGTCGCCACGAGCTTCGACGCCCTCGGCTACCTCAGCGCCGAGGCCGCCGAACTGCTCGATCCCGCCCTGTGGCTGCGCTACTCCGATACCGTGCGCCGCCACGGCGACTACGCCGATCCCGGCTTCAATCCCGACGGCAGTTCCGCCACCGAACTGGTCCTGACCTGGTTCCGGGCCGTCGCCGCGGACCTCGCCGCCCACCGCGTCCCCGGACCGGTCGCCGTTGCCGCGGACGCACCGGGACAGCCCGATCCGCCGCGCGCCGTCGAACAACCCGTCCCGGACACCGTCGGGCACGGACCGGCGGCCGCCGCCTCGGACCGCCAACGCCGAACCGACCGGGTGGCCGATATCGCGTCGACCCGGCCCGCATCCCCCTTCGACACCGACCTCGTCGCCCTGTTGTCCCTGCTCGCCTGCGCTCTGTTCCTCTCCAGCACGGCGTATTTCGTATTCCGACTCCGCCGCCCGCCCTATGCGCGGTTCCCGGTGGCCGTCGAATCGGCCGATACGGTGGAACTGCCGGAGGTGGAAATCACCGCAGGCCGAACCGTGCCCGCCGACAGGCGAATTCCGCTGGACGAGACCGTGCCGCAGACGGTCGTGAACGTCACCGCGAAGCGGGTCTGAGCCTCCGATCAGGCACCCCCGGGTGGTGAGGCCCCGGGCCGGATAGTCTTGTTGCATGTCTGTTCGGACCCGCAAACCGCTCGTACCCGGTACGCAGTCGCCCACGCGTGAGGTCCCGCGCGCGATCGAGCGCCCGGAGTACGCGTGGAAGAAGACCGTGAACGAGGGGCGCGAGCCGTGGGTGCAGACCGCCGAGACCATCGAGAAGATGCGTATCGCGGGCCGAATCGCGGCCCGGGCGCTCGAGGAGGCCGGTAAGGCGGTGGCGCCGGGGGTGACCACCGACGAACTCGACCGCATCGCCCACGAGTACATGTGCGATCACGGCGCCTACCCGTCGACACTCGGATACAAGGGTTTCCCGAAATCCTGCTGCACCTCGCTGAACGAGGTGATCTGCCACGGCATTCCCGACTCGACCGTCGTCGAGGACGGTGACATCGTCAATATCGACGTCACCGCCTATATCCACGGTGTGCACGGCGATACGAACAAGACCTTCCTCGCCGGTGCGGTCGAGGAGGACGTGCGCCTGCTCGTGGAGCGCACCGAGGAGGCCACCCTGCGCGCCATCAAGGCGGTGCGCCCGGGTCGCGCGCTAAACGTGATCGGCCGGGTGATCGAGTCCTACGCCAATCGCTTCGGCTACGGGGTGGTCCGCGACTTCACCGGCCACGGTGTCGGTCCCACCTTCCACAGCGGGTTGGTCATCCTGCACTACGACCAGCCCGCCGTCGAATCCATCATCGAACCGGGCATGACCTTCACCATCGAGCCGATGATCAACCTGGGCAGCATCGACTACGAGATCTGGGACGACGGCTGGACGGTGGTTACCAAGGACCGCAAATGGACGGCCCAGTTCGAGCACACCCTGGTAGTCACCGAGACCGGCGCCGAGATCCTGACCCTGCCGTGACCGGCGCGCACGCCGGTCCGGCGACGGTGGCACCGTGAAGGGCGCGCTGCTGATCGCGGGCACCACCTCCGATGCGGGTAAGAGCGTCGTGGTGGCCGGACTGTGCCGGTTGCTGGCCCGCCGGGGCGTGCGGGTCGCGCCGTTCAAGGCGCAGAACATGTCGAACAATTCCGTGGTCACCCTCGACGGCGGGGAGATCGGCCGCGCCCAGGCGTTACAGGCGCTGGCCTGCGGACTCGAACCCAGCGTCCGCTTCAATCCCGTGCTGCTCAAACCTGGCAGCGAGCGCAAGTCGCAACTGGTGGTGCGTGGCAAGGCCGTTGGCAAGGTCGGCGCACGCGACTACTTCCGGCACCGGCAGAGCCTGCGTAAAATCGTCGCGGCCGAACTCGATTCGCTGCGCGCGGAATTCGACGTGGTGATCTGCGAGGGCGCGGGTTCGCCCGCCGAGATCAATCTGCGGGCAACGGATCTGGCGAATATGGGGCTCGCCCGGGAATCCGGGCTGCCGGTGCTCGTGGTCGGCGATATCGACCGCGGCGGCGTGCTCGCCCATCTGTTCGGCACCCTCGCCGTGCTCGACCCCGAGGACCAGCGGCTCATCTCCGGTTTCGTCGTCAACAAGTTCCGCGGCGACGTCGAATTGCTGCGGCCGGGTCTGGACCGGCTGACCGAGTTGACCGGACGTCCCACCCTCGGAGTCATTCCCTATTCCGAGGAGTTGTGGATCGACGCGGAGGATTCCCTCGGCACCGTCGCCGACGCGGCCGTCGGCCGCCCGCGCCCGCCGGTAGGCGGTGAATGGCTCACCGTCGCCGCGGTCCGACTACCCCGGATCTCCAATTCCACCGATGTCGAGGCGCTGGCCTGCGAGCCGGGGGTGTCGGTGCGCTGGGCGACCGAACCGTCGCGGCTGGCCGACGCCGACCTGGTGGTGCTGCCCGGCAGCAAGGCCACCGTGTCGGACCTGGAATGGCTGCGCCGCAACGGTATCGCCAAGGCGCTACGGGAGCGCGCCGCCGTCGGCCGTCCCATCCTCGGCATCTGCGGGGGCTATCAGATGCTCGGCAAGCACATCACCGACCGGGTGGAGTGCGACGCGGGTGTGGTGAACGGACTCGGTCTGCTGGATCTGGAGATCGAATTCGATACCTCGAAGGTGCTGCGGCAGGTCACCGGGCACGGCGTCGGCCGGGTCGCCACCACCGGAATCGGGGTGTCGGGTTACGAGATCCACCACGGGCGGGTCACCCACAGTGGCGATCCGGCCTGGCTCGAGGTCGACGGTCGGCCCGAGGGCAGCGTGCGGCGTGCGGTGTGGGGCACCCACCTGCACGGACTGCTCGAATCCGACGATTTCCGGCGGGCCTGGCTGCGGGTGGTCGCCGATCGCGCGGGCCGCTTCGACTACCTCGTCGCCGACGACGTCTCGGTCGCCGATGTGCGTTCGGCGCAATTGGATCTGCTCGCCGATCTCGTGGAACAACATCTGGACATCGCTCGGATCGAGGAACTGATCACGGCGGGCGCGACGAGCGATCTGCCGACCCTGCGCGCGCGGCTGGGCACACCGGTGCCGGGGGCGCATCCGGCGTGAGGTCCGCTGCGGCCCGGCCCGGTCGTGATAGCGGCCACGACCCGCGCGCGGCGAGTGTCCGGCCACAGCCGGGCCAGAACACGCGCTCCGGTTCAGGTCGGCGGTGTAGCGTACTCCGGCATGAAATCTCGTCGGATCACGGTCGGTGACCGGAGTTGGACGGTACGGGTCGACGGCCCGGAAACGCGGCACACCGTGCTGCTGCTACCCGACGCCGCGGACCCGGCGGACGTCTTCGACCAGGTGTGCGCCCGCCTGCACAACTCGGATCTGCGCACGGTCGTCGTGGAGTCCGTGGAAGGGCTCGACGGACCGGCGGTGCACGCGATCCTCGATGAACTCGCCGTGCCCTACGCCAATGTCGCCGCCCGCGGTACGGGCGCCGCGCTGGCCTGGCGGTTCTGCGCCGGGCCGTTCGGGCGCTTCTCGAGTCTGACCGTGGCCGATCGCGGGCATCCGGCCGCCCCGGGGGCGGACGGGTCTGTCGCCGACCCGTCCTGCCGTCCGATGGAGCTGCCGGTCACGGTGCTGGCGACCAAGAACCTGCCGCGGTCGGTGGCCGAGGGTTCCGGCCGGTTCGTCTACGGCGAGTTCCGGGTGGTCGACGTCGACGTCGAGAACGTGGCGACCGAGGCCGACCACGAATTCGCCACCGAGATCGTGCTACGCACCAGCCTGTGGTGATTCGGCCGCGGCCGATTCGACACGGTGGGCCGCCAGCCAGTCCAGCCAGTTGTCCATTTCCGCGAACGCCTTCGCGCGGGGTTCGGCCGAGGACAGGAACACGTCGTGGCGCGCCCCCTCGATCGGCACGATGTTGGTGCGGTCGCCGAGGCAGCCCGACCAGCGCTGGATCTGACGCACGTCGAGCACCACGTCGGCGACGTCGGCGTGCGGGCCGTACTCGCGGGTGAACCGGGTCAGCCGGGAACGCAGGATCAGCGACGGCACCCCGATGTCGAGTCCGCGGTGCAGGCGCGCGTGACCGTTGCGGATCGCGCGCAGCCAACCGAAGCGCACCGGGAATCCCGCCAGCGGCTTCCAGTCGAGGTCGTAGTCCCATTCACCGGCGACCGAGGTGTGCAGGCTGTCGCCGTAGGTGCTGATCTCCGCGCCGGGCAGGGTGAACATGCGGCGGAAGCGGCCGAGGGCGTTGATCAACGGGGTGCCGACGGTGCGGTAGTAGGCCGGTCCATGTAGATCGAACCAGGGGCTGTTGAGGACCAGTCCCGTCACGCCCGAGGCGAACGCGCCCGCGGCCTTGTTGAGCCGGTCCAGCCAGAGCGCGGCGATCAGACCGCCGGTCGAGTGCGCCACCACGAGGACGGGTCGGTCGGTCTCCTCGCGCACGATGCGCAGCGCCTCGGTCAGTTCCGCGTCGTAGTACGCCAGATCGGTCACGAAGTGCGGTGTCTGGTCCGCGCGCCGCGAGCGGCCGCACTTGCGCAGGTCGAGCGCGTAGAAGTGGTGGCCCCGCTCCGCGAAGTGCTCGGCGAGGTGGCGCTGGAAGAAGTAGTCGGTGAACCCGTGCAGGTAGAGCACGGCGGTGCCGGTGGGAGCGATATCGGGCCGATGGCGCACCAGGGTGGCGACCGCCTCGCCCTCGCCGTCGGGGTCCGGTCCGAGGGCGATGGTCCGCTGTTCGTATCCCGCGCCCAGCACGTCGGGGCCCCATCCGGTTCCGTCCGTGATATCCGACACGCTGTGGGAGGTCTGCTCGGTCACCTGCCCCAATCTAGGCGACGAACGCCTTGATCGGCAGTGCGGGACGGGAAGGAATCTATGTCACAGTTACTCGGCTCGCTTCGGGGTATCCGGTGCGTGAGGTGCACAATTGGCAGTAGGTGAACGGCGGGTAACCTCTTGTCCGCCAACCCGTCGAGCCGCGGCTTCACGCCGCGCTCGCGACAACCGCATAGCGCCCGTGCCCAACCAGACCCACCCCAAGCCGGTGGGGCCGCGCCGAAGTGACAAGGAAGTCGATCTACCCGTGTCGAACGCTGCCATGACTGAAAAGACCGATGTCGTCCTCATCGGCGCCGGAATCATGAGTGCAACCCTGGGTGCGCTGCTTCGTCAGGTGCAGCCGGACTGGTCGATCTCGCTGTTCGAACGTCTCGACGCCGCCGCGGGCGAGAGCAGCGACCCGTGGAACAACGCGGGCACCGGCCATTCGGCGCTGTGCGAACTCAACTACAGCCCGCAGAACGCCGACGGATCGGTCGACGTGAGCAAGGCCATCGACATCAACGAGCGCTTCCAGGTCTCGCGCCAGTTCTGGGCGTACGCGGTGGAGACCGGGGTGCTCGGCGATCCGTCCCGGTTCATCAACCCCATTCCGCACGTCAGCTTCGTGCACGGTGAATCCGACGTGCGATACCTGCGCAAGCGCTACGAAGCGCTGGTCCGGCATCCGCTGTTCGCGGGTATGGAGTACATCGACAGCCCCGACGAGTTCCGTCGCCGCCTGCCGCTCATGGCCCGCGGGCGCGACTTCTCCGAGCCGGTCGCGCTGAACTGGACCGACGCGGGCACCGATATCGACTTCGGTTCGCTGACCAAGGAACTGCTCGCCTACCTCGGCTCGACGGGCGCGGATCTGGCCTTCGGCCACGAGGTGCGCGACCTGTCCAAGCGATCCGACGGCAGCTGGGTGGTGAAGGTGCGCAATGTCCGCACCGGCCGGGTGCGGACCGTGCACGCCAAGTTCGTATTCGTCGGCGCGGGCGGCGGCGCGCTGCCGCTGTTGCAGAAGTCCGGCATCAAGGAGATCAAGGGCTTCGCGGGCTTCCCGGTCAGCGGGCAGTTCCTGCGCTGCACGAACCCCGAGCTGATCGGCAAGCACGAGGCCAAGGTCTACGGCAAGGCCGCCGTCGGCGCACCGCCCATGTCGGTACCGCATCTGGACACCCGCGTCATCAACGGCCGCGCGGGCCTGCTGTTCGGCCCGTACGCGGGCTGGACGCCCAAGTTCCTCAAGGACGGCGGCAACGGCGACCTGTTCAAGTCCATCCGTCCGGGCAACCTCACTCCCATGCTCGGCGTCGGCGTGACGGAGCTGTCGCTGGTCAAATACCTGGTCTCGGAACTGCTCAAGTCGCGGGCGGGCAAGGTGTACACGATGGAGGAGTTCGTCCCGCGCGCCGACGGCCGCGACTGGGAACTGATCACCGCGGGCCAGCGCGTGCAGATCATCCGCCGCAAGGGTGTGGGCGGCGTGCTCGAACTCGGCACGGCCGTGATCGCCGCCGAGGATGGCAGCATCGCGGGTCTGCTCGGCGCCTCACCGGGCGCATCGACCTGTGTCACCGCCATGCTCGACGTCCTCCAGCGCTGTTTCCCGCGCGAATACGGTGAGTGGACCCCCAAGCTGCGCACCATGATCCCGTCGCTGGGCGTGAAGCTGTCGGAGAACCAGTCGCTGTTCGGGGAGGTCTGGGACTGGACCTCCAAGACGCTGAACCTCACCGATGTGGTGACGACCACGACCGAGCGCGTTGCGGTCGCATCGACGTCGTAGGTGTGATAGCAAGACTCGATGATGTCAACGGTTGCTCTCAAACGGTCATGGGCGCAGGATCTCGACACCGCCACCCTGTATCAGCTGTTGAAACTTCGGGTCGAAGTCTTTGTGGTGGAACAGAAGTGCGCGTATCCGGAGTTGGACGGACTCGATCTGCTGCCGGAGACGCGGCACTTCTGGCTCGATGACGAGGGCACCGTCATCTCCACACTGCGGTTGCTCGAGGAGCACGAGAACGGGGTCAAGAGCTTCCGCATCGGCCGGTTGTGCACCGCCGCCCCCTTGCGCGGGCACGGGTACACCACCCGGCTGGTGAAGGCGGCGCTGGCCGAGGTGGGGTCCGGTACGGTCCGCATCAACGCCCAGACCTACCTCGTCGAGATGTACGCCAAGTTCGGCTTCCAGCCCGACGGCGAGGAATTCGACGACGACGGCATCATGCACCTACCCATGCGCAGGGGATAACCATCGATCCGGGCGCGGATGCGAGATGGGACGGGGTGCCGGTGGTAGGGCGAGGTGGCGCGCATAGTCTGAGGGCGTGTCCGTGTCCCATGCCGAGCAAACCGCACTGTCGTCCCGGTCCGCCGCGCCACAGGGCGACGGGGAACCCGGGTTTCCGTTCTCCGCGGTGGTGGGCCAGCGGCGACTGCAACTCGCGCTGATCCTGTGCGCGGTGCATCCCGGAATCGGCGGCGTGCTTGTGCGCGGAGAGAAGGGCACCGCCAAGTCCACGGTGGTGCGCGCGCTGGCGCAACTGCTGCCGCCCGTGGTGGACGAGAGCGGGGCACGGCCCGCGCGACTGGTGGAACTGCCGGTCGGCGCCACCGAGGACCGCGTGGTTGGCTCGCTGGACCTGGAACGGGTACTGCGCGACGGCGAGCAGGCTTTCCGGCCCGGACTGCTGGCGGCCGCCCACCACGGCGTGCTCTATGTCGACGAGGTCAACCTGCTGCACGACCACCTGGTGGACGTACTGCTCGACGCGGCGGCGATGGGCCGCGTGCATATCGAACGCGACGGCGTCTCGCATTCGCATCCGGCCCGATTCGTGCTGGTGGGCACCATGAATCCGGAGGAGGGGGAACTGCGGCCGCAGTTGCTGGACCGCTTCGGCCTTACTGTGGACGTGGTGGCCTCCCGCGATGTGGACGTGCGCATGGCGGTGGTGCGGCGCCGTCTCGACTACGAGGCGGACCCGGCCGGTTTCGCGGCCCGCTACGCCGCCGAGGATCGCGAAGTGGCGCAGCGGATTCTGAGCGCCCGCGAACGGGTCGGTACGACCGCGCTCGGCAATGCCGAACTGCGCCGTATCGCGGCGCTGTGCGCGTCCTTCGACGTGGACGGAATGCGCGCGGATCTGGTCGTGGCCCGTACGGCGACGGCGCACGCCGCGTGGCGGGGCAGCGCGCTGGTGACCGAGGAGGATGTGCGGGTCGCCGCGGAGTTGGCCCTGCCACACCGGCGTCGGCGCGATCCCTTCGACGCACCCGGCATCAGCGAGGATCAGCTCGACGACGCCATGCGGGAGGCGGCCGAGGATGTCGACCGCGCGGGTGCCGATGCCGAATCGACCGCACCGCAACAGGATTCGTCTCGTGATCCCGGCACCGAGGTCGAGGGCGAGTCGCGCGGGGACGGTTCGCCCGATGGCGGCGGGCCACCCGACGACGGCCCCGACGGCCCGCAGGACCCGCCGGACGGTCCGCGCGGCGGCGGTGCACGCGAGAATCGCACGGGCGCACCGGCTGCCA
This sequence comes from Nocardia arizonensis, assembly GCF_001310275.1. Lineage (GTDB taxonomy): Bacteria > Actinomycetota > Actinomycetes > Mycobacteriales > Mycobacteriaceae > Nocardia > Nocardia arizonensis. The sequence continues at coordinate 283,382 of NZ_LGYZ01000081.1, read as the reverse complement.
CGGCCGCTGCCGCGCCGCGCTGGGAGGTGCCCGGTGTCGGCGAGGGCGCGCCCGGTCGCCGGTCGCGCGCCGAGAGCAGGCACGGTCGCACGGTTCGGGCGAGCGCCGACACCTCCGCGGGGCTGCATCTGCTCGGCACCGTCTTCGCGGCCGCGCCCCACCAGGTCCGGCGCGGGCGGTCGACCGGGCCGCTGGAACTGGCCGCCGAGGATCTGCGCGGCGCGTATCGCGAAGGGCGCGAAGGCAATCTGGTGGTATTCCTGGTCGACGCCTCCGGGTCGATGGCGGCGCGTGATCGGCTCTCGGCGGTCACCGGCGCGGTCGTCACGCTGCTGCGCGACGCCTATCAGCGGCGCGACAAGGTCGCGGTGATCACGATGCGCGGCGCGGAGGCCGAACTTGTGCTGCCGCCCACCTCCTCGATCGATATCGCGGTGCGCAGGCTCGCCGATCTGCGCACCGGGGGCAAGACGCCGCTGGCGGCCGGACTGTTGAAGGCGCGGGAGGTGGTGCGGCGCGAGCGGGTTCGCGACCCGCGTCGGCGCCCCATGCTCGTACTGCTCACCGATGGCCGCGCCACCGGCGGCGTCGATCCGCTGCCGCGCGCCCGTGCCGCCGCCGCGCTGCTGGCCCGCGACACCGTGACCGCGATGGTGGTGGACTGCGAACGCGGCGTGGTCCGGCTCGGACTCGCTGCCGAACTGGCCCGCGAACTGCGCGGGGGCTGCGTGCGGCTGGCCGAGCTCACCGGCGACGCGGTCGCCGGGATCGTGCGCGCGGGGCGGGGCGAGGCCGCACGCGCCGCGTGATGGATCGACCGACGAGGAGAGACGATGCCGAAGGGCGTGCCGGAAACCGTTCCCGACGACGGGTTGACCACCCGCCAGCGGCGTAACCAGCCGGTCCTGGCCGTGCACACCGGCCCGGGCAAGGGTAAGTCGACCGCCGCCTTCGGCATGGCGCTGCGCGCCTGGAACCAGGGTTTCGACGTGGCCGTATTCCAATTCGTCAAGAGCGCCAAATGGAAGGTCGGCGAGGAGGCCGCCTTCCGCACCCTGGGTCGTCTGCACCAGGAGACCGGCGCGGGCGGTCGAGTGGAATGGCACAAGATGGGCGAGGGCTGGTCGTGGTCGCGCAAGCCCGGCAGCGACGAGGACCACGCCGCCGCGGCGCTGGCGGGCTGGCAGGAGATCGCCCGCCGCATCCGCGCCGAGGAGCACCGCTTCTACGTCCTCGACGAGTTCACCTACCCGCTCAAATGGGGCTGGGTCGACGTGGACGAGGTGGTCGAGACCCTGGTGCGCCGCCCGGGCAACCAACACGTCGTCATCACCGGCCGCGACGCCCCCGTTCCCCTCATCGAGGCCGCCGATCTCGTCACCGAGATGACGAAGGTCAAACACCCGATGGACGCGGGCCGCAAGGGCCAGCGCGGCATCGAATGGTGAGTGTCCCCGCCGTGGTGATCGCGGCGCCGTCGTCGGGGAGCGGGAAGACGACCTTGGCGACCGGGTTGATCGGGGCGCTGCGGCGGGCCGGGCATCGGGTCGCGCCGTTCAAGGTCGGCCCGGATTACATCGATCCCGGGTATCACGGGCTGGCTGCCGGGCGACCGGGGCGGAATTTGGACCCGGTGCTGGTCGGGGTCGAACGGGTCGCTCCGCTGTATCGGCACGGTGCGCGCGGGTGCGATCTCGCGGTGGTCGAAGGAGTCATGGGACTGTTCGACGGGCGGATCGATGACAACCAGCCGGGGCCGGTCGCGGCGGGTTCGACCGCGCAGGTCGCCGGAATCCTCGGCGCGCCGGTGATATTGGTGGTCGACGCGAGAGGCCACAGTCAGAGCCTGGCCGCGCTGCTGCACGGATTCGCCACCTTCGACACCTCCGTCCGACTCGGCGGCGTCATCCTCAACCGCGTTGGCAGCGAACGCCACGACCAGGTCCTGCGCGCCGCCTGCGGCCGAGTCGGCCTCCCGGTACTCGGCAGCCTTCCCCGCATGGCGGCCCTGGAGGTGCCCTCCCGCCACCTCGGCCTCATCCCCGCCATGGAACACGGCACCGCCGCGACCGCCGCGGTCGACGCCATGACCGACCTGGTCGCCGCCCACGTGGACCTGGCCCGCGTCGCGGGCCTCGCCGCGAGCGCCGTTCCCGGCGCCGCGTGGGACGCGTGCGCGGAAGTCGCCGCCGCGGCGGCTCGTGTCGGGCCGGATTCCGCAGAGGCCGCGCCCGTCGCCGATGCGACGACCGACGGCGACGGCCCCGTCATCGCCATGGCGGGCGGGCCCGCGTTCACCTTCGGTTATGCCGAGCATCGCGAATTGCTGGTCGCGGCGGGGGCGCGGGTCGAGGTCTTCGATCCGCTGCGTGACGAACTGCCGGTGGGGACAGCGGGTTTGGTGATCCCGGGGGGATTTCCCGAGGAACACGCGGCCGAACTCGCCGCCAATGTCGGGCTGCTCGACGCGGTCGGCGACCTCGCCGCCCGCGGTTATCCGGTCCACGCCGAGTGCGCGGGCCTGCTGTATCTGAGCCGGTCGCTGGACGGGCATGCCTTGGCAGGGGTGATCGCCGCCGACGCCGAGTTCGGGCCTCGCCTCACTCTCGGCTATCGCGACGCGGTCGCGCTGGCGGATTCGGCGCTGTGGCGGGCGGGGGAACGGGTTCGCGGCCATGAATTCCACCGCACCCGTTTGGTGCGCGCCGAGACCGCCGAGCCGGCGTGGGGCTGGCGCGTGGGCGACGGGAAACCTGTTCGCGACGGCGCGATCGTGAATCGGGTACATGCCTCCTATCTGCACACCCATCCCGCCGGAAACCCTTCGGCCATAACACGTTTCGTCCACACCGCCGAAATCCGCGCCCGCGCGGGCGCGCACCGGTGACTACCTCCGCCGCGGCGCCGGGCCGAGAGGAATCGCCGAACCGGGACACAATGGTGAACGATCGCGGTGATGACGCGGATCGCGGCGCGGTCACGGTCGGGTTGGGTCTTCGCCCCGGGGTCACGGCGGAGCGGATTCTCGGGGCGATTCGGGAAGTGTTGGGGGACAGAATGATCGGTTGTCTGGCGACCTTGGACCGGCGGGCCGCGGAAGCGGGGGTGCGTTCGGCGGCGCGAGCCCTCGGGGTGCCGGTGGTGGCGGTGGCGGCCGAGGCGCTCGCCGACGTCGACGTCCCGAATCCGGGCCCGCGGGTGCGGGCGGCGGTCGGCACGGGCAGTGTCGCGGAGGCCGCCGCGGTGATCGCTTCCGGCGGCGGCCGTCTCGTGCGGGTGAAGACCGTGGTTGACGGGGTGGTCGTCGCGGCGGCCCGGTGAGCGCGGATTACGGTGCGACCGAGGTCCAGTCGGCGAAGCCGGTAGGATCGTGGCGGCCCAGGCTGGCGTGCTCGAACAGGCCCCAGCCTTCGGCATCGCCGCAGCGCGCGTGCGCCACGTAATCGATGGCGCCGTAGGGGATACGGGCGGCCACCGCCGGATCGGTGAGGTCGTAGCGACTCGTGGAGGTCCAGTCGCGGCCCTTCCACTGGCCGTGCTGCCAGTCGGGATCGCCGCCGTATCCGCAGCCGACGTGCAGCGCGATTCCCGTGCCCGGGGTGATGTCGACGGTGAGGGGTTTGCCGTCGGGGGTGGTGAGGTCCAATCGCGCGGCGACGGGAGTCCTTGTGCCGGAACGATAATCGATATGGACGCGCGGCCAGCCGAGTTGTTCGACGCGGCCGTCGGGCCAGATGCGGACCGCGTCGTTGAGGGTGCGGGTGCCGTCCGGGCTCTCCTGCACGATGACGACGATGGCGAAGTCGGTGAAGCGCAACGGGACGTAGAGCCACCAGAATCCGCCGGAGGGTTCGCTCGCCGCGCGTCCGGCGGGTTCGGTCTCACCGACCGGCCGGATACCCCAGGATCGGTCCCGGCTACCGGTCCACACGGCCGGATCGACTGCCACTTCTTCGCCTTCGACGGTGAGTGTGCCCTCCCACGAGCCGACCTGCGCGAAACGCGACGCCTCGATGATGGGTCGATTGCCGTTGAGTATCAGATGCGGCTGTTCCTGCACGGGCGGGAAGGCGCCGGTCCAGGTCAGGTCGAAGCCGAGGTCGTCGTGCTCGCAGACCACCCGGAGTCGGTGCAGCGCTTCGATGACCTCGATGCGGTAGCCGCCGACCTTCATATCGAGTCCGCGATCGCCGAGCGCGTCGGAGAAGCGCACCGAACGCTGAAAGTCGCCGCGGCGCACGCAGGCGAAGCCATCGATCACACCGAGGTTGGGATACACGCCGAATCCGGTGATCAGAAAGGTGCCGCCGTCGCGATCACAGGCGTTGAAGTAACTGCGGTCGTAGAAGTTGCGGTCGCTGCTCGCCACCCGGGCGAACGACAGCGGCGTCTGATGGATGGCGTACTCGTCCAGCGGAGTCGGCATGGTCAGTCCCATTCGTAGGTTCCGTCGAGCAGTGCCTCCAGACACGCCCGGTGCATCACGTAGTCGTCGCGGTCGGCGGGTTCGGTGGCCTCGCCGAAGTGGACCATGCGCCGGGTGATCCGGCCCATGACGATGGCGTGCCGCAGCGCGGCGTACACCAGGTAGAAGTCGAGGTCGCGCAGGATGTGACCGCTGCGGCGCTGGTATTCGGCGACCACCGCGTCGCGGCGCAGGAATCCGGGCAGTCCGGGCTGACCGAATTTGGTCGCCAGATCCTGGAAGAACCGGTGGATGAAGATGATCCAGGCCACGTCCAGTTCGCGCGGTCCGAGCGCGGCCATCTCCCAGTCCAGTACCGCCGCCGGATCGAATTCCCGGAAGATGATATTGCCGGGCCGGGCATCGCCCCAGCTGAGGACGTCGGGGCCGGGGTCGGTGGGCCAGTGCTGTTCGAGCCAGTCGAACCCGCGGTCGATGAGCGGAATATTGTAGCCGTCATCGACCAGCCCCCATCGGTACCAGGCCATCTGGGCGTCGACATGGCGGCGCAGCGCCGAGCCGGGGCCGTCGAGCATGGGGAAACGCCGGGCAGGCTCGTCGATGGCGTGGATATCGGCGATGATCGCGAGGGTATTGCCGGCCAGGCGGTCGCGCTCGGCGTCGGTCGCGTCGAAGAGCCAGCCGACGAAGACGTAGGGCGGATTGTCCGACGGAATCCGCCCGTCGACCCGGCGCATGACGAAGAACGGCGCGCCCAGCGGGTTCTCGTCGTTCTCGAGCCAGCACAGCGGCGGCACCGGCACATCGGTCGCGGCGGCGACACCCTCCATGACCCGGTACTGGGTTGGCAGGTCGTAGGTCTCGAACACCGGGAAGGAGTCGCTTTCGGGGGGCATTCTGGCGACGAAGGAGCCGCGCTCGGTCCGCCCGTCCGCATCCCATTCGGCGTCGAAGAGAATCGAGGTGCTCGACATCCCGCTGGACTCCGGTCGGGTCAGGTCGAGAATTCGCGGCGGGGTGTCCGCGCCGACGCGACCGGCGAGCCAACTGGACAGTGCCGCGGTGAGATGGTCGAGATCGCGTTCGCTCACGGTCAGCCGCACACGTGTGCTGGGATCGGGATCTTCGGCCATCGTGTCCTCCTGTGTCGCGGCGTCGCGCGGGGCCGGTTCGGCCCTGCCATCTGCGCGGACCGCCCGGGATAGGTGACAGTAACGTGTTCTAGTTGATTCGCATCGGAGAATTCGCGGAAATGGTCTCGGGATGTTCCCCGGTCGCGGCCGTTGTCACCGCACCTGGTTCGGGTCGTGGACGCCGATATCCTCGAACCACAGTGCGGGATGGTGGCCGATGAACGAGGTCATCAGATCGATACAGCGCCGATCCTCGAGCACCGTGACCCGCACGCCGTGCTCGATCAGCCAGTCGTGGCCGCCGTGGAAGGTGGTGGCTTCCCCGACGATCACCGAACCGATGCCGAACTGGCGCACCAGACCGCTGCAATACCAGCAGGGGGACAGGGTGGTCACCATGATCGTCGATCGGTAGTCGCGGCGGCGTCCGGCAGCCCGGAAGGCGTCGGTCTCGGCGTGCATACTCGGGTCACCGGATTGCACGCGGCGATTGTGACCGCTGCCGAGCAGAGTGCCGTCCGCGTCGAACAGCGCCGCCCCGATCGGTATCCCGCCCTCGTCGAGTCCGCGCAGCGCTTCCTGATAGGCCACCTCGAGCAGGTCTTCCGGCTTCGGCTTGGTCATGGCGTCAACGATCCGTGCGGATGGGCCGTCACGCAACGTACGGATCGTCCGTTTCCGCTGCCTGCGCCGAGCTCGGCGGCCGACCCGGCGGACCGCCCGCGCGCCGGTTTCGCGGCCGAGGGCATCAGCCGGGTGGCCGGCCGCGCCGCGATTTCACCTCGTTCGCTTTCTGTGCCCCGAATCCGCGTGTGCCGCAACGACCGTCGATCACAGCCACCGAATTCGGCGGCGCCGCGACCGCGCGTCCGGCCGATCATGGGCCGGGTACCGGAATCGGCGGTGGCCTGCGGCCGGCCCGAGTGCACGCCGTAGGCTCCTGCACTGTGCCGACAATGTCAGACTCCACCGCGCAAACGCCGACCGGCGACCCGAACTACCTGGTCGGGCTCGATCTGAACGGCCGCCGTGTCGTCGTGGTCGGCGGCGGGACGGTGGCACAGCGTCGGCTCGGACTGCTCATCGCCGCCGGCGCCGACATCCATGTCATCAGCCGCGAGGTCACCCCCGCGGTCGAGGCGATGGCCAGTCACGGACAGGTGAGCGTCGCCCTGCGCCCCTACGCCGACGGTGACCTTGACGGCGCCTGGTACGCCATCGCCTGCACCGACGAACCGGACACCAATGCCGCCGTGGTCGCCGAGGCCGAGCGCCGCCGCATCTTCTGTGTGCGCGCCGATGTGGCGCGCCTCGGCACCGCGGTGACCCCCGCCACCGCCCGCTACGACGGACTCACCCTCGGCGTGCTGGCCAGCGGTCAGCACCGTCGTTCGGCGGCGGTGCGCACGGCCCTGCTGGAGGCGCTGCAATCGGGCGTGGTGACCGACGACTCGACACCGCTGACCCCAGGCGTCGCCCTCGTCGGCGGCGGACCGGGCGATCCCGACCTGATCACCGTGCGTGGGCGCCGACTGCTGGCGCGGGCGAATCTGGTGGTCGCCGACCGTCTCGCGCCGCCGGAGCTGCTGGCCGAACTCGGCCCCGACGTCGAGGTCATCGACGCCGCCAAGATCCCCTACGGGCGCGCCATGGCCCAGGAGGCCATCAACACCGCGCTGATCGAGGGCGCCAAGGCGGGCAAATTCGTGGTGCGGCTCAAGGGCGGCGACCCCTATGTGTTCGGACGCGGATTCGAAGAGGTCGAAGCCTGCGTCGAGGCGGGGATCGCGGTCACTGTCGTGCCCGGGATCACCAGCCCCATCTCGGTGCCCGCCGCCGCGGGCATCCCGGTGACCCACCGCGGCGTCACCCACGAATTCGTGGTGGTGAGCGGACACGTGGCGCCGGACCACCCGGATTCGCTGGTCGACTGGTCCGCCCTCGGCCGCCTGCGTGGCACCCTCGTGCTGATGATGGCGGTGGAACGGATCGAGCAGTTCGCCTCGGTCCTCATCGACGGCGGCCGTCCCTCCGACACCGCCGCGACCGTCATCCAGGAAGGCACGCTGCGCACCCAGCGGGTGCTGCGCGCCGATCTGGGCACGGTCGCCGAGCGGGTGCGCGCCGAAGGCATCCGCCCGCCCGCCATCGTGGTGATCGGTCCGACCGCCGGATTCTCGGCCGACGCCGACGCCGCGAACTGAGCCTGCGCGTGTTCACAATTCGGCGACCGGTCGGTTGTGGCGCGTCGGTCGGTCCCACCGCGGCCACCGCCGCCGCCGTCACCGTCGATTACAGTGGCTCACCATGCTCCAGAATCCCGCTGCGACGATGCAGTACCCGGTGACGCAGCGGGCCTTCGGGCTCGCTATCTTCGTCCTGAGCGGTCTGCAACTCATGGTCGTACTCGACGGCAGCGTGGTGATCCTGGCGCTGCCCCGACTACAGCAGGAAATGGGTCTGTCCAGTTCCGGCAGCGCGTGGACCGTGACCTCCTACGGCCTCACCTTCGCCGGACTGATGCTGCTCGGCGGCCGGATCGGCGACGCCTTCGGCCGCAAACGGATGCTGATCGTCGGTGTGGCCCTGTTCACGCTGGCCTCCCTGCTGTGCGGTCTGGCCACCGGTGAGGCCATGCTCATCGCGGCCCGCGCGGTCCAGGGCATGGGCGCGGCACTGGCCGCGCCCTCGGCCTTCGCGCTCGTCGCCACCACGTTCGCCCCCGGTAAGGCCCGCAACCAGGCCATCGCCATCGTCGGTTCGATGGTCGGCGTCGGCTCGGTCGGCGGACTGGTCATCGGCGGCGCGCTGACCGAACTGTCCTGGCGATGGATCTTCCTGATCAATGTGCCGATCGGGGTGCTCATCGTGGTCGGCGCGATCTACTGCCTCGCCGATACCGACCACCACCGGGTCGGACTCGACGTCCGCGGCGCGGTGCTCGGCACCCTGGCCTGTGCCGCCATCGTCTTCGGCGCCACCGAGGGGCCCGAACTCGGCTGGGACCACTGGTCCATCATCGGATCGCTCGTCGGCGGTTTCGTGCTGCTGATCCTGTTCGTCCTCGCGGAGCGGAGGGTGGACAATCCGCTGGTGCCGTGGTCGCTGTTCGACAGCCGCGACCGGGTCGCCACCTTCGGTCTCATCCTGCTCGCGGGCGGCGTCCTCGGCGCCATGACCTACTTCGTCGCCCAGTTCCTCCAGAACGTCCTCGGCTACAGCCCCCTCTACGCCGGTGTCGCCTGCATCCCGTTCACCGTCGGTATCGGTGTCGGCGCGGCGGCGGCGTCGAAGGCGGCGCTGGTGGTCGCGCCGCGCTGGCTGCTCGCGGGCGCGGCGGCGGTGCTCGCGGTGGGTCTGCTGTTCGGGTCGACCCTCGACCGCGATGTCAGCTACCTGCCGACGCTGCTGGTGCTGTTGATCGTGATCGGCGCGGGTGTCGGCGTGGCGATGGTGCTCGCGCCACTGTGCGTACTGGTCGGCGTCCCGGTCTCGGATATCGGCCCGCTGGCGGCGATCGGCCAGATGTTCATGAACCTCGGCACTCCGCTGGCCATCGGTATCCTCACCCCCGTCGCGGTATCGCGGACCCTGTCCCTCGGCGGTCGCACCGGCAGCACCGCGGACATGACCACCATGCAGATCGACGCTCTCAGCAATGGCTACACCCTCGTGCTCGCGGTGTGCGCGGGTGTCGCGGTGATCATCGGACTCGTCGCCCTCATCCTGAGCTACACACCGCGACAGGTCGCCCAGGCCCACCACGCCCAGGAAGAGGCGCAGCGCGGCTAGGGCGGACCGCCTCGAAAGGCGGCCGACTCGGCGGAATCGGTACCGTCCCGGCGGCGCCGTCGCGACCGGGACCCGGTGTCACATGCGGCCGGCGACCTTGGTCGGGGCGACGCGGACGATGATCCGCTCGGCGCTGTCGTCGGGAGCGCTGGGGTTGAATGCGGCGTAGTCCTGGCCGATGGCGAACACCTTGGATTTCAGCCCGCGGTCATGCCGCCGTCGACCACGAATTCCGCCCCGGTGCAATAGCTGGATTCCCGGCTGGCGAGGTAGACGAGCAGCGGGCTGACCTCGTCGGGCACGCCGAGTCGGGTGAGGGTGTCGGAATCGCGGTCGACCGTGGCGGTGTCGTCCGCGCCGAGCATGGGGGTCAGGATGCCGCCGGGGTGCACGGAATTGACGCGGACACCATGCGGGGCCAGTTCGAGCGCGGCGGATTTGGTGAGGCCGCGGACGCCGAATTTGGAGGCGGTGTAGGCGTGCACGCCCGCGACGCCCTGCATGCCCGCGGCCGAGGAGATATTGATGACCGAGGCGGGGCGGGCGGCGACGAGTGCGTCGCGGGCCGCGGTGAGGCCGAGGAACGGACCCGTGAGGTTGATCGCGAGAACCGTCTGCCACTGCTTCTCGGTATAGGTGCCGAGCGGGCCGCCGTCGAGGATGCCCGCATTGTTGACCAGCACGTCGAGTTTGCCGAAGCGCCGGACGGTTTCGGCGACGGCGGCCTCCCAGTCCGCCGAGCGGGTGACGTCGAGATGGACGTAGGCGCCACGATCGCCGAGTTCGGCGGCGAGGCGTTCACCCGCGTCGTCGGCGATATCGCCGATCACGACCGATGCGCCTTCGGCGACGAACGCGCGGGCGTGCGAGGCGCCCATGCCCGAGGCCGCGCCGCTGATCAGCGCTACCCGGCCCGCCAGTCTGTTGTTCATGAATTCTCCTTGGCGACAGGGCCGAGCGTGGGTATCGGCAGCGATATGGGGTCGTGGGCCGCGTCGGGGCGGTAGACGCACCGGGTGCGGGTGTAGATGGTCGGCATGCACCGGTTGCAGTGCACGCATGCCGAACGGGTCGTGGCGTCGGAGCGGATGCGGTGCAACAGATCCGGTTCCCGCAGCAGCGCGCGGCCCATCGCCACGAAGTCGAAGCCTTCGGTCATGGCGGTGCGCATGGTGTCCATGTCGGTGATGCCGCCCAACAGGATCAGCGGCATCGACAGTTCACGCCGGAACTGAAGGGCGCGCTCGAGCAGGAAGGTGGGGCGATACGGATATTCCTTGAAGAAGGCGCGACCGACCAGCCGGAAGCCCCAGCGAGCCGGTCCCGGAAGGACTTTGGCGAATTCGCCGCGGGGTGCGTCGCCGTGGAAGTACAGCATGGGATTGAGCAGTGAACTGCCCGCGGTCAATTCGATGGCGTCCAGCGCGCCGTCGGCCTCGAGCCACGCGGCGACCTGGAGCGCCTCGGGAACCGTGAGCCCGCCGCGCCTGCCGTCCTCCATATTGAGTTTGGCGGTGACCGCGAGCCGACCGCCGAGCGCGTCGGCCACCGCGACCGCGATCTCCCGGGCGAGTCTGGCCCGGTTGCGGGTGGACCCGCCGTAGCCGTCCTTGCGCCGGTTGAGCAGCGGACTGAGGAAGGAACTGACCAGGTAGTTGTGTCCGAAGTGGATCTCGACGGCGTCGAATCCGGCCTGTTCGGCCAGTTTTGCGGCGTTCACGTGCGCGGATATCACCTCGCGCAGTTCCGCCTCGTCGGGCACTTTCATCACCCGCATACCCAGTGGACTGAACAGCGGACTCGGCGCGAGCGCGGGCGCGCGGTTGGAGGCGGCATTGGCCACCGGCCCCGCGTGACCGATCTGCGCACTGACCGCCGCGCCCTCGGCGTGCACCGCTTCGGTCAACTTTCGCAGTCCCGCGACGGCTTCCGGTCGCATCCAGATCTGGTGGCGGTCGGTTCGGCCGCCGGGGGTCACCGCGCAGTAGGCCACCGTGGTCATACCGACCCCGCCCGCCGCCATTTCCCGGTGGAAGGCGATGAGATCGTCGGTGACGAGCGCGTCGGGTGTGCGGCCTTCGAAGGTCGCCGCCTTGATCACCCTGTTGCGCAAGGTGATCGGGCCGAGTCGGGCGGGGGCGAAGACGTCGTGCATGGTCACTCCTGTGCTGTGGTGGTGAGTCCGGCGACGACGAAGTCCCGCAGCGTCGCCGCCGCTCGTTCGGACATGCCGTACTCCTCGACTTCGGGGCTGCCGAATCGCATGATGATCAGATCGAAGGCCAGCATCCAGCGCCGTCGGCTCTCGCCCGCGCTCAGATGGGGCAGCAGGGCGGTCCACGAATCCATACGGAACCAACGCCCGTGCCAGGTGGTCAGATGTCGCCCGAGGACGAAGCGGGCCAGCAGCCGCAGATGCAGTCGGCCCACCGGATCGGCGGCCAGATCGATGAACGGTGCGATGATGGTGTCCACCAGCGCGGGTACCGACTCGCAGTTTCGCGCCGTGGCATCGGCCATCCCGTCTGCCCACTGGGGCCCGAGGCGGTCTTCGATCAGCGCCCCGACGAGGGCTTCCTTCGACCCGAAGTGGTAGTGCACCGCGGCCGGATTGGCCCCCGCCGCCGCGCACACCGCGCGCACCGAGACATCCTCGTACGGCTCGGTCAGCAGTAGTCGCTCGGCCGCCGCCAGCAGCCGTTCGCGGGTTCCCGCGGACACCTTGTCGACCATATTCAAAGTAGAACACGTTTCGAGCATGATTTCAATCACTGATTGAATCAGTGATTGCCGCAGATCGCGTGCCGGGGCGGAGTCGTGGCCGGGCGGAGTCGTGCCGGGGCGGAGTCGTGCCGGGGAGAGTAGTGGATGCGCAGGCCGCGGGCATCGTGCGGTCGAGGGCGGTCGGATCGGTGATCGGACGCAGACGCCGGGTATAGGCGGCTGGGTCGACGCGCAGGGATTCGGCGGCCCCCCGATCGTGGCCGCGCCGCGAGTAGGCGTCCGGGGCGACCGACGGGACGCGCTGTTTTCGACCCGGATCGGGCGCGCACGTCGCGAGGCCGCGGCGTGCGCCGCGCTCAGGTGAGGACGAGAAGTTCGGTGGGCGAGACGATTTCGATGCGCAGTCCGGCTTTGACCGCGACCTTGGCGACCGCGCGGATATCGGACGGTTCGGCGCGGGTGCACACCAGCGCGCGGGCCAGCAGGCCCTTGTGATGCTTGTTGAAATGGCTGACCACCGTGCGACTGCCGTCCGCGTGTTCGGTGACGACGGAGGCCGTGATCGCTCCGGGGACCCGGCCCAACTGCTGATAGGTACCCGAACGCAGGTCGATGACGAGCTCACCCGCGGCCTCCTCGGTCAGTGCGTCGGCCAGACGCTCGCGCCAGAGAGCGGCAAGGGTCGGCAGACCCGGCAGTTTGCTGCCGCCGGAGAGCCGGTAGGCGGGGATGCGGTCGCCCGCGCGTACCGCGCCGAACAGGGCGGACCCGATCGCCAAGCGGGCGTATGCCTTCTCCCGCTGCGCCTTGGTGAACGAGGCCGCGTCCAGCGCGTCGTAGAGCACACCGGTGTAGCGTTCCAGCGCGGGCCTGGTCGGCGCGCTGCGCAGCGCGGCATTGCGGGCGATCTCGGCCTCGGCGCCCTTACCCAGCCCGAGCGCGGTCCGCGCGGCATCCGCATCGCCGGACAGATCGACGAGATGTCCGACGAGCCGTTCGCGAACCGGCGTGAGCCCCGGCATGGCGAGCTCCGACAGTTCGAGGGGCGCAAACGCGCCGCCGTCGGACTTGGTTTCGGAGGGGGGCAGCAGCACCAGCACGAGCCGATACGGTACCGGGGGACAGAGGGGCGGGCTCGGTCGACACCGACCGCCTCCGACGACGGGCCGGGGATTTGCGCTCAGACCAGGTAGAGGTCGACCACGAGATCCTCGGCCTCGCGATCGTCGGAGGACCGCTCGTGGTCGCCCTCTTCGATCTCGCGGACCGCGCCCGCCGACGGGCCCGCCGACAGGAAGGCGGCGATGGCGGCCACGATGATGACGAGCAGTATGCCGATACGGCGTGCGGAACGGGGCATGGCTCCTGGTCCTCCGGCAATCCCATTGGGCGGCAATGTGATAACGACAACTATTCGGCGCCGCGCCGTTTCGGGATTGCCCCCGTGCTCAGGCGTGGCCCGGGAACGCCACCGTGGGCGGCGCGGTGCCGAGGATCGCCTGCCAGGTCGCCAGGCGCAGCGCCGATTCGGTCAGCGCCTCGACGGCGGTGCGCCGGGTCGCCTCGGACTCGGCCTGTTCGACCACCGCGCGCCAGGCGATGGCGGCGTCGTTCTCCACGGTGACCGCGAGGTTCGCGGCGGGAATGGGGTCGTCCACCGGGAACGGCGCGGTGTAGGCGGCCTCCGGCGCCGGCGCGGTGACACCGGCCGCGGTGAGCGCCGCGACGGTGGCGTCGCGGCGGGCCCGGTGCGCCGCGGTGTTCTCGGCGATCAGTCGGGTGCGCTCGGACGAGGCGTAGGCCGCGATCACTCCGTAGGCGTAGACGGCCGCGTACTCGGCGCTGAGCGCGTCGAGCAGGGCCCGGTGCTCGGTGTCGGTCATGCCAGCAGGACTCCCGTCTGGGTGGCGCAGGCGGCGCTGATGGAGGCGAGCAGACCCGCGCGGTACCCGGTCTGGGTGCGCGCGAGATCGGCCGCGGACCGCTGCGAGCGGGTCAGCTGCTCGCGCAGCTGATCGATGGAGGGCGGGGCAACCGGCTCGGCGCTCGGCGTCGAGCCCGCGGTGACCGGTGCCGGTGCGCCCGCACCGTGCCGGGCGCTCGGGTCGGCGGTGCGGTGCACGGGTGTGGTGCCGTCGCCGTAGGTGCCGATCACTCGTGCGATCTCGACGCGCAGTGCCTCGGCGTGCTCGGTGCGCTGACCGGCGATCGCGGCGAGCGCGGCCTGCCGCTGCGGTGCGAGCGCGATCGCGGCGGTGGCGGCGGCCGCATCGGCGCGCGCGGAAACCTCTTGTGCGGCAAGGGGGTCCGGGAGGTAGATCGGCTCGTCGGCGCAGCCGGCGACCGCGGTGAGCGCCACCGCGCCGACCACGCCGCCGCCCGCGAGCCGCAGAGCGGTGCGCCGGTCGACGGAGATGCCTGCGGTGCGCCCGGCATGCGGCGGGGCGTAGGGGCGGAGGGGCACGGGCACCATCGTGCCAGACCCGGCGCCCCTCCCGACCGCGGCGCGGACGCCGCCGACATGTCGGCGGAGGCAACCCGGCTGACTTGCTGAAGGCCGCTGGTCCTTTACACTCTCGGGGCGCGTTACGCTAGACCTTCGGTGCGGAAATTTGCCGACAGCGACTGCCTTGGCGTCGCTGGCCACGACCCGATCGCCTCACAACTGAACCAGGAGCCGCCTCACATGCCGATGCCGACCGAGGAAAGGGTGAGCCAGCTGATTGCCGGGCTCGTCGAACGCCGAGGATTCGACCTCGAGGGCGTCGAGATCTCGACGGCCGGGAAGCATGCGGACGCGCGGGCTCGGGTGACGGTGACCGTCGACAGCGACGCCACCGCCGATCTGGACACGATCGCCACGCTCAGCCACGATCTGTCGACGGCGCTGGACGAGGTCGGCGACTTCGGCGAGACGCCGTACCTGCTCGAGGTCTCAACGCCGGGGGTCGACCGCCCGCTCACCGCCGAGCGCCACTGGCGCCGCGCACAGGGTCGGAAGGTGCGCGTGGAGCTGCGCCCCGGGGCCGAACCTCCCGATCCGGGGGGAGCCGTCCGGTTCGACGCCCGCGTCGGTGCGCTCGACGGCGACGGGGTGGCCCTGGTGCTGGGGGGCCGTCAGCGCCCGCACCGGGTGCGCGTGCCGCTTGCCGATATCGCCCGCGCCGTCGTGCAAGTCGAATTCGGCCCGCCCGGAGCGCGGGAACTCGAACTCGCGGGCGGTGTCGCGCCGGGCAGGCCGACGCCGGGCCACGAGGCCGAAGACATCTCCTCAGCAACAGCCCAAGCCATGACAGCGTCCGATGCGCCGACCGAAGGGATCGTGGAATGAACATCGAAATCGAAGCCCTGCGCGCGATTGTCGCCGACAAGGGGATCTCGATCGAGACGGTGATCTCCGCGATCGAGTCGGCGCTGCTCACCGCGTACCGCCACACCGAGGGCCACCAGCCGAACGCGCGCATCGACATCAACCAGAAGACCGGCGTGGTCCGGGTGATGGCGCGTGAGGTCGACGCCGACGGCAATGTGATCTCCGAATGGGACGACACCCCGGAGGGTTTCGGGCGCATCGCGGCGACCACCGCGCGCCAGGTCGTCCTGCAACGGCTGCGCGATGCCGAGAACGAGAAATCCTTCGGTGAGTTCTCGACCCACGAGGGCGATATCGTCGGCGGCGTCGTCCAGCGCGACGCCCGCGCCAACGCACGCGGCACCGTCGTGGTGCGCATCGGCAGCGAACTGCACGGCGCGGAGGGGCTGATCCCGCCCGCCGAGCAGGTGCCCGGCGAGACCTACGAACACGGCGACCGCGTCAAGTGCTACGTCGTCGGCGTTTCGCGGGGTCCGCGCGGGCCGCAGATCACGCTCTCGCGCACCCATCCGAATCTGGTCCGGCGGCTGTTCGCCCTCGAGGTCCCCGAGATCGCCGACGGGTCGGTGGAGATCGTCGCGGTGGCCAGGGAGGCCGGACACCGCTCCAAGATCGCCGTGCACTCCACGGTGGCCGGGGTGAACGCCAAGGGCGCCTGTATCGGGCCGATGGGGCAGCGCGTGCGCAACGTGATGAGCGAATTGGCCGGGGAGAAGATCGACATCATCGACTACGCCGACGATCCGGCGACCTTCGTCGGCAACGCGCTCTCGCCGTCGAAAGTGGTATCGGTCACCATCGTGGACCCCGACGCGAGGGCGGCGCGGGTGGTGGTGCCGGACTTCCAGCTGTCGCTGGCCATCGGCAAGGAGGGCCAGAACGCGCGCCTGGCCGCGCGGCTCACCGGCTGGCGCATCGATATCCGCAGCGATGCGGCCCCTGACGTGGGCGGCAGCATGCGGACGGAGGCGCACCGGAGTTGACCGAGGGTGGCGCGCCGTTGCGCGCGGCGGTCCGTTCGGCGAGTTACGGACGGGATCGGGCGAATCGGGAATCGAACGGCCGGGATGACATGTTGGTAACTTCGGCGGGGGCGGGGTTCGGTGTTCCGAGCGGGACAGCGGTAGAGTGGTCTCAGGTTCAGCGCGAGCCTCCGGTTTCCTCGCGGGAAAGCACCACCGATCCGACGCCCCGGCGACGGTCGGCCCCGGTGCGGACCTGCATCGGATGTCGGAAGCGCGAGTTGGCCGTCGATCTGTTGCGGATCGTGGCACAGGATCGGGAGACCGGAGAAGGTTCCCGTATCGTCGCGATCGTTCCCGATCCGCGGCGCAGACTTCCCGGGAGGGGTGCCTGGTTGCACCCCCTTTCGTCTTGTCTGAGCACGGCAGAACGACGCCGAGCGTTCGGCAGAGCACTACGAGTGTCCGGACATCTGGATATCTCAGCCCTGGAGCAATACCTCGAGAACAGGCACGAGCACTCATGAGCACACCGTGAAGTACCAACGATGAACGTCCATCGGAGATAACCCGAGGTCGTGCGGGCCGCCGTCCCCAGAAACGGCGGGGCTGCTCGACCTCTCAGTGAGGAGAGCAGTGGCAGGCAAGGCCCGCGTGCACGAGTTGGCAAAAGAACTCGGTGTCACGAGCAAGGAACTACTCGCGAAGCTCAAGGAGCAAGGCGAGTTCGTGAAGTCCGCGTCGTCGACGGTGGAAGCGCCCGTCGCGCGCAGGCTGCGGGAATCGTTGACGACGAAATCCGCGTCCTCGGATTCCAAGTCGGGTGCGCGTCCGGGGCCGTCGGCCCGTCCGGGCGCCAAGCCCACCCCCGGCGGCGGTCCGCGCCCCGGCCCCCGTACTCCGACTCCGGCCCAGGCCGCGTCCTCCGCCCCGAGTCCGGCCACGGCGGCCGCCCCGAGTCCGGCCACGGCCGCCCCCACCCAGGCTCGTCCGGGCCCCGCGCCCCGTCCCGGTGACGGCGCGCGCCCCGGTCCGGCCGTGAAGCCCGGCCCGGCTCCGACTCCGGCGCCCTCGTTCCAGGCGCCGTCCAAGCCCGCGCCGTCCGCGCCGTCCGCGCCGTCGCACAACGGCCCGCGCCCGACCCCGGGTGGCGGTCCGCGCCCCGGTCAGCAGCAGCGGCCCGCGCCGTCGCAGAACGGCCCGCGTCCGGGCGGCCCCAAGCCCGGCCCCAAGACCCCGCGGGTTGGCAACAATCCCTATTCCTCGACCCCCGCGCCCGAGCGTGAGCGCGCACCCCGTCCCGGCCCGTCCCAGGGTGGTCCGCGTCCCGGCCCGTCCCAGGGTGGGCCGCGTCCCGGACCTTCCTCGAACGGCCCCCGTCCGGGTCCGTCGCAGGGCGGCGGCCAGCGTCCCGCGGCCGCCCAGGGTGGCGATCGCGGTCCGCGTCCCGGCGGTCCGCGTCCGAGCCCCGGCTCGATGCCCCCGCGCCCGACACCCGGCGCCATGCCGCAGCGTTCGGCCCGTCCGGGTCCCGGCGCCGGTGGCGGTCCCGGCCGTCCCGGTCGTCCCGGCGGCGGCCCCGGCGGCGGCGCCGGTCGTCCCGGTGGCGGTGGCGGCGGTGGCGGCTACCGCGGTGGCGGTGGCGGTGGCGGCGCGCCCGGTGCGGGCGCCGGTGCACCCGCGGCCGGTGCGGGCGGCTTCCGCGGTCGTCCCGGTGGCGGTGGTGGCGGCGGCGGTCGTCCGGGCGGTCCCGGTGGCCGCGGCGGTGCGGCGGGCGCCTTCGGTCGTCCCGGTGGCGCCCCGCGGCGCGGTCGCAAGTCGAAGCGGGCGAAGCGCGCCGAGTACGAGAGCATGCAGGCGCCCGCCGTCGGCGGCGTGCGGCTGCCGCGCGGCAACGGCGAGATCATCCGTCTCGCCCGCGGCGCGTCGCTGTCGGATTTCGCGGAGAAGATCGACGCCAACCCGGCCGCGCTGGTGCAGGCCCTGTTCAACCTCGGTGAGATGGTCACCGCGACCCAGTCGGTGAACGACGAGACCCTCGAGCTGCTCGGTAGCGAGATGAACTACGTCGTGCACGTGGTCAGCCCCGAGGACGAGGACCGCGAGCTGCTGGAATCGTTCGACCTGACCTACGGTGAGGACGAGGGCGACGAGAGCGATCTCGAACAGCGCCCGCCGGTGGTGACCGTCATGGGTCACGTCGACCACGGTAAGACCCGACTGCTCGACACCATCCGCAAGGCCAACGTCCGTGAGGGCGAGGCGGGCGGCATCACCCAGCACATCGGCGCCTACCAGGTGCTGACCCACCTGGGCGATCAGGACCGGCTCATCACCTTCATCGACACCCCCGGTCACGAGGCGTTCACCGCCATGCGTGCGCGCGGTGCGAAGGCCACCGACATCGCGATCCTGGTGGTCGCCGCCGACGACGGCGTCATGCCGCAGACGGTGGAGGCGATCAACCACGCCCAGGCGGCCGACGTGCCGATCGTCGTCGCGGTCAACAAGATCGACAAGGAAGGCGCGAATCCCGACAAGATCCGCCAGCAGCTGACCGAATACGGCCTGGTGGCCGAGGAATACGGTGGCGACACCATGTTCGTCGACATCTCCGCCAAGCAGGGCACCAATATCGAGGCGCTGCTCGAGGCGGTGCTGCTGACCGCGGACGCGGCGCTCGACCTGCGGGCCAACCCCGATATGGACGCCCAGGGCGTTGCGATCGAGGCCCACCTCGACCGCGGTCGCGGCCCGGTGGCGACGGTGCTCGTCCAGCGCGGCACGCTGCGCGTCGGCGACTCGATCGTGGCGGGCGACGCCTACGGTCGCGTGCGCCGCATGGTCGACGAGCACGGCGAGGACGTCACCGCGGCGCTGCCGTCGCGGCCGGTCCAGGTGATCGGCTTCACCTCGGTCCCCGGCGCGGGCGACAACCTGCTCGTCGTGGACGAGGACCGCATCGCCCGCCAGATCGCCGACCGGCGCAATGCGCGCAAGCGCAACGCGCTGGCCGCCCGCAGCCGCAAGCGGATCAGCCTGGAAGATCTGGACGCCGCGCTGAAGGAGACCTCGGAGCTCAACCTCATCCTCAAGGGCGACAACTCCGGTACCGTCGAGGCCCTCGAAGAGGCCCTCATGGGTATCGAGATCGACGACGAGGTGCGCCTGCGGGTCATCGACCGCGGTGTCGGTGGCGTCACCGAGACCAATGTCAACCTGGCCTCGGCCTCGAACGCGATCATCATCGGGTTCAACGTCCGGGCCGAGGGCAAGGCGACCGAGCTGGCCAACCGCGAGGGCGTCGACATCCGGTACTACTCGGTGATCTACCAGGCCATCGACGAGATCGAGAAGGCCCTCAAGGGCATGCTCAAGCCGATCTACGAAGAGGTCGAGCTGGGTCGCGCCGAGATCCGGGCGCTGTTCCGGTCGTCCAAGATCGGCAATATCGCCGGCTGCATGGTCACCTCGGGCATCGTCAAGCGCAATGCCAAGGCGCGTCTGCTGCGCGACAACGTGGTGGTCGCCGAGACCATGACCATCTCCTCGCTCAAGCGCGAGAAGGATGACGCGGTCGAGGTTCGCGAAGGGTACGAGTGCGGTATGACCGTGACCTACAGCGATATCAAGGAAGGCGACATCATCGAGGCGTACGAGTTGCGCGAGAAGCCGCGCGACTGATCCAGGGCCGTCGATGCCGCGCCGCCGTACGGGCGGCGCGGCACCGGAGGTCCGATACCGGAGAGGTATGCGTGTACCTGGGGGCACTCGAGTTCGACATCCTGCTCGGGGATGTGCACTCGCTCAAGCAGAAGCGTTCGGTGATTCGTCCGGTTCTGGCCGAATTGCAGCGCTTCGGCGTCAGCGCGGCCGAAGGTGGGGAACAAGATCTGCATCGCCGCTCATTGCTAGGCGTAGCCATTGTCAGCGCCGGTATGGGTCATCTCACCGAGGTGCTCGACAAATGTGAACGCCACGTCGCGGCGCGTCCGGAGTTACAGTTGCTGGCAGTACGCCGCCGGATCTTCGGACCCGAGGACTGAACTTTTCATAGTGAAGTGAGGAGGAAACGGCCATGGTGGATCAAGCCAGGGCACGCCGACTCGCCAAGCGGATTGCCTCGATCGTCGCGACCGCGATCGAATACGAGATCAAGGATCCGCGGCTGCGTTTCGTGACGGTCACCGACGCCAAGGTCACCGGTGATCTGCGCGAGGCGACGGTGTACTACACGGTGATGGGCGAAACACTCGACGCCGAACCGGACTACGCGGCGGCCGCCGCCGGTCTGGAGAAGGCCAAGGGCGTACTGCGCTCGAAAGTGGGCGCGGGCACCGGGGTGAAATTCACCCCGACGCTGGCCTTCGTCTTGGACAAGGTGCCCGACGCGGCGCGCGAGATGGAGGAACTGCTCGCTCGTGCCAGGGCCGCCGACGACGCCGTCGCAAAGGTCGCGGCGACGGCGACCCACGCGGGCGATGCCGACCCGTACAAGGTCGAGCGCGACGACGAGTCCTGAGTCGGTTCGAGATCGAGATTCGACAAGAGACTGCGGCGCGAATGACAACCAGTGGTGAGCCGGTGGATTTCGGCGCGGTGGTCCGGGCCTTGACGACCGCCCGGTCGGTGAGCGTGCTGTGTCACGTGCAGCCCGATGCCGACACCATCGGCAGCGGGCTGGCGTTGGCGCTGGTCCTGCATCGGCGCGGCGTCCCGGTGTGGGTGTCGTTCGCCGAACCGGTCGAGGTGCCCGTCTCCATGCGGACGCTGCCGGGGGTGCGGCATCTGGTGCCCCCGGCGCAGGTGCCGTGCGAGGTCGACGTGCTGGTCGCGGTGGACTGCGGCAGTGCGGGCAGGCTCGGCACACTCGGCGACCGGCTCGCGGGCGCGCGGACCACCGTCGTCATCGACCACCACCGCTCCAATACCGCGTTCGGGATGATCAACCTGGTCGACGCCGCGGCCGAGTCCACGACGAGTCTGGTGGCGCGGTTGCTCGACGCGTGGGGCGTGCCGATCGATCGCGAGGTCGCGCACTGCCTGTACGCGGGTCTGGTGACCGACACCGGCTCGTTCCGCTGGGTCCGGCCCGGCACCCACGAACTCGCCGAACGGCTTTTGAGTACCGGTATCGACGGCGCCGAGATCGGTCGCACGCTCATGGACACCCATCCGTTCGGCTGGCTGCCCATGCTGTCGAAGGTGCTCGGCACCGCGCGTCTCGAGCCGTCGGTGCGCGGCGGCGTCGGTCTCGCGTACGCCGTCGTGCACGATGCGGATCAGGTGGGCGTGCGGTCGGAGGAGGTGGAGAGCGTCATCGATATCGTCCGCACCACCGCCGAGGCCGGGATCGCGGCGGTGTTCAAACAGTCGCGCGCCGACGAACAGCGCTGGACGGTGTCGCTGCGCTCGCGCCACACCGCCCCGGACGCCGACGACGGCGTGGACGTGGCCGAGATCGCCACCGGACTCGGTGGTGGCGGACACCGGTTCGCGGCCGGATACACCACCTACGGACGGGTCGACGACGTGGTCGCCGCGTTGCTCGCCGCACTCGGTTGAGCGGCGGCCCCGTCCGCGACGGTAGTGTGACGACGCGGGCAGGACGGGAGGGGCCAGTGACCCAGCGGGATACCGGCGACGAAGGGGCGGAACAGGCGGCGTCGGGGACGGTCGGGGCGATCGTCATGGCGCCGCCCGCCCCGGTGGCCGAGGCCGCCGCGTCCGCCGGGCCCCGGCGCATCCTCGGACTCGCGTTGCCCACGCTCGGCGTACTCGTGGCCGAACCGGTCTACCTGCTGTTCGATATGGCGGTGGTGGGGCGGCTCGGCGCGCTGGCCCTGGCAGGCCTCGCGGTCGGCGGTTTGATTCTGGCGCAGGTCAGTTCGCAATTGACCTTTCTGTCCTACGGGACCACGGCGCGTTCGGCGCGGCGGCACGGCGCGGGCGATACGCGCGGTGCGGTGGCCGAGGGCGTGCAGGCGACCTGGATCGCGATCGCCATCGGTCTGGCGATCGTGATCGTCGTACAGGCCGCGGCGATTCCGGTCACCGATGCGATCGCGGGCGGCGGCGATATCGCGGACGAGGCGCTGCGGTGGGTGCGGATCGCGCTGCTCGGCGTGCCGTTGATCCTGATCTCCACGGCGGGCAACGGCTGGATGCGCGGGGTGCAGCACACGCGCAGGCCGCTGGCCTATGTCGTTGCCGGACTGGGGATCTCGGCGCTGCTGTGCCCGGTGCTGGTACACGGGCTCCTCGGCGCGCCACGCATGGAGCTGGCCGGTTCGGCCGTGGCGAATGTGGCGGGACAATCGGTCTCGGCGGTGCTGTTCCTGTACGCGCTGGTACGGGAACGGGTCTCGTTGATCCCGCACTGGTCGGTCATCCGGGCACAGTTGGTGCTCGGCCGGGATCTGATCGTGCGCAGTCTCGCCTTCCAGGCGTGTTTCGTCTCCGCCGCCGCCGTTGCCGCGCGGTTCGGTGCGGCGTCGGTGGCCGCACACCAACTCGTACTGCAACTGTGGAACTTCCTCGCCCTCACGCTGGATTCACTCGCCATCGCCGCGCAGATGCTGGTCGGGGCGGCGCTGGGGGCCGGTGACGCCGCGGGTGCGCGATCACTCGCGCGGCGGGTCACGCTGTGGTCGGAACTGTTCTCGATCGTGCTCGCGGTCTGTTTCGCCGCGGGACACAGCGTGATCCCGGTTCTGTTCACCGACGACGCCGCCGTCCTCGACCGCACCCATCTCGCCTGGTGGTTCTTCGTCGGCATCATTCCCGTCGCCGGTGTCGTCTTCGCTCTCGACGGGGTGCTGCTCGGCGCGGGCGACGCCGCATTCCTGCGCACCGCGACCCTCGGCTGCGCACTCGTCGGCTTCCTGCCCGCCATCTGGCTGTCGCTGGTCTTCGGCTGGGGGATAGCGGGCATCTGGTCGGGGCTGGTCGCGTTCATGCTGCTGCGCATGGCCGCGGTGGCGGGTCGGACGCTGTCGGGACGGTGGGCGCGCGTCGGCGCCGAGATCCCCGCGGGCAGCGCGTAACCCGTTCAGCGGAACCGGCGCACGACCACCCGCGCGGGACGCACGGATCGGCCCGGCACGCTCAACCCGGGCTGGAGCACCGAATCCACGGTGCGGTCGTCGGCTTCGCTGTCGGTGTTCACAACATCGGCGGCCTCCATGCGCAGCGAGTCGAACGGTTCACCGGGAACCGGACTCACGACACTGCCGCCGCGGCCGACGAGCAGCCGTTCGATGCGGGCGGCCACGGCTTCGAATGCCCGGCGTTCGCGATCGGATTCGGCGGTATTCGCGCACGCGGTGGTATCGCCGAGCAGGGCGAACAATTCGGTCACCAGGGGAAGGTCCGCGCCTTGGCGTTCCCGTTGCGCGCGTGCTCTGGCGTCGTCGGCCAGGCGGTCGATGCCCGCGGCTTGGCGGGCGATCACTCGGGCCAGGTCCTCGATACGCTCGGCCAGGCGGTCTTGGCCCGCGGCCAGGTCGGTGCGGGTGGGATCGGTTTCGTCGGCGGGTACGGGTTCAGTGTGGCCGATTGTCGCGGCGATCTCGACCCGGGGAGTGCGGCCCGGGGCCGTGGCGGACTCCGGCACGGTCTTCTCGGCGGCATTGTCGGAGGCGCTCGCGGGGGTCTCGCCGGCCCGCACGGCCGTCGGGCTCGCGGTCGGGGAGGCGCCGGATTCGCTTGGCGGGATGGACGTCGCGTCCGTGTCAGGCCCGACGGGTTCGGTCATGGTCGGCACCCTACTGGGTCGTCGGCGGCGGTTTTGCCGCCCCTTTTGTCTCGAACCGGTCGCTCGTCGTGCTTTCGCGTCGTCCGGTGTGGTGGAAGCGCGCGGTGGACCGGACCGCCGCTCAACGGTGCGACATGAGCGGCCGCGAACCCGCCGCGCCGAAGGCGCGGCCGGACACGGAGACCGGCAACCTCCCGCCGTGAGTCACCGGATCGGCCGGGGTAGAAGTCCTCGTGGCCAGGGGGTTTCGGTTCTGTCAGCCATGGTGGAGTCGGAAGTCGGTGGTGACTGCTACGATCGCACGCCATGGGGGTCTACGGCATCGACCTGGGCACAACGAACTCGGCGATCGCGCGGATCGACGCCGACGGTCGTCCTGAAGTCATGGTCGGCATCAATGGCGAACCGACGGTTCCGTCGGTGGTGCTGTTCGCTTCCGCCTACGACCATTTGGTCGGCGAGGGCGCGCGGCGACAGGCGCGATTGGATCCCGAGCATGTCTGCGCGCTGGTGAAGCGGCGGATGGGCGACGCGGAATGGCGTTTCGCGGCGCACGGCGCCAGCTGGTCGGCGCCCGCGGTGTCGGCGCTCATCCTCAAGAGTCTGGCCGCCGATGTCGAATTCGGCGGCGGCGAACCGGTGCGGCGCGCGGTCATCACCGTGCCCGCCTATTTCGGCGACGAGGAACGGCGCGCCACCATCCAGGCGGGCAACTACGCAGGCTTCGATGTGGCGGGCGTGCTCTCCGAGCCCATAGCCGCGGCACTGTCCTACGGGTTCGGCAGGCTCGACGGCAGCGTAGACGTGGGCAAGTCGGGCGAGCGCGAGACGGTGCTCGTCTACGACCTCGGCGGCGGCACCTTCGATGCCACCGTCATCGAACTCGCCGACCGGCGCATCTCGGTACTGGCCGTGGAGGGCGATCACCAACTCGGCGGCGCCGACTGGGACGAACGCATCGCGCTGTACCTGTCGCAGCAGTTCTGCGCGGCGAATCCGGATGCCGAGGATCCGCTGGACGATTCGGCCGGATCGCAAATGCTGGTGCTGGCCGCCGAACAGGCCAAACGCGAACTGTCGGAATCCGATCGCACCGATGTAGTGGTGGCGCACGACGGCGCCCGCGCTGTCGTGCCGCTGACCCGTGACGAGGTCGAATCCATGACCGCCTCGCTCATGCGCCGCACCATCGACCTGACCCGCGACTGCCTGGCCGCCGCGGCCAAGCGGGGCGTCAACTCGGTCGACCGGTTGCTGCTGGTCGGCGGTTCCTCGCGCATGCCGGTGGTCGAGCGGGAACTGCGCAAGGAACTCGGCCTGCGCGGCGAACTGCGCGATCCCGATCTGTCGGTGGCGCGCGGCGCGGCGCTCTACGGCGAGAAGCTCGAGATGGAACGCCTCGTCCTGGCGGATCTGGTAACCCGCGGCCGCCTGCGCGATGGATCGAGTCTGCGCGAGGCCGCCCCCGCCGATCTCGACCAATCGGTGACCCGGGTCGCGGCCTCCTTCGCCCAGCCGGTCGGGCTGGTGCGGCGAATGCTGGAGATCCAGGTCGACACCGTGGTCTCGCGCGGTTTCGGCGTCCTGGCCCTCGACAGTCACTACGGTCTGGCGGCCGCGTGGCTGGTGCACCGCAATCAGACGCTGCCGGTGCGGGTGCGCCGGTCCTTCGGCACGGTGCGCGAGGATCAGGACCAGATCGAGCTGACCATCGTCGAACAGCAGGGCCAAGCCGCATCGGTGCGGCCCGAGGATACGAAAGTTCTTGTCGAGGGCCGTATTCGGGGTATTCCGGCGGGCTATCCCGCGGGCAGCGAGGTGCGGGTCACCTTCGAGATGGGATTCGACGGGGTCCTGCACGTCACCGCGCACCACGTCGACGCCGATATGCCGCTGACACTGTCCGCGCAGACCGGGGCCACCCTGTCCCAGGCGGACGTGGCGCGCGAACTCGATCAGGTGCAGCGCTCGCGTCGCCGGACCGGATAGCGGTCGGCATGCAGGTCTTCGATCCGAACGACTATCGCAAGCGGGTGCTGGCCGCCGTCGAACGCCGCGGTGGCATCGAACAGTCGGATCCGTTCGAGCTCTACGACATTCCGCTGGAAGAGGCCGAATCCCTCAGCGACGCCGAGGTGTCCGAGCGCGTGCGGGAGGTGTGGGGGTTCTGGCAGCGCCAGCGCGACCATCCGAAGTACCGGGTGCTGGTCGGATTGCTGGTCGATGACCACTCCCGCCGCAGTGAGATGTTGCTGGTGGCGAGTTCGCGCCGGGCAGAGGCCATGCGGGTGCGGCAGGTGCGCGAACAGCGTGACGCCGAACGCTACGAAATGCTCGATATCGCCATCTCCCGATTGGTGCAGCGCCACGGCGGCGTGCCCGCAACCAAGGTGGCGGGGCTCGAGGAGATCGGCGCCATGGGCGGGCTCTCCGCGGCCGAGGTAGGTGCCCGCCTGCGCAGGTACCGCGTGCTGGAGGAGCAGCCGGGCCCGGCGGCCGCGACCCTGACCGCGCAGCGCCGTCTGCAGATCAGACAGCTGCTCGCGGAATGGGATCGGCTGCTCGACGGTCCGCCCGCCCCCACCCTGTTCGGCCTACTCGGCCTCGACCCGGCCGACGCGACGCATACCGAGGAGATCCGGTTGCGCGCCGAGGCCCTGCGCGCCCGTGCCCGCGAACTCCCGCCGGGCCGGGTCCGCGTGGTATTGGACGAGTTGCTCACCCACGTACAGGATCTGCTCGTCTCCGGCGGCCCGGAGGTCGACGAATACGTGCGCGCGGTGATCGAGGACGTCACCGCCGAACTGCGCCCGAAGGTGCGCGCCGCGGTGCTGGTCGAGGATCAGCTCGTCGGCGAGGACTATCGCTATCTGCTCGATGAGGCCATCGACCTCGGCCTCGACCGGGACCGCGCCGTCCGGGTGCTCACCGATCTCGCCACCGAACTCGGCGCGCGCGTGGAGAGCGCGCCCGATATGCCGTCCCGGCACACCGGGGCCGCGCCACGCACTCCGCAGACGGTGGGGTCGCGCACCGCACCCGTGTCGCCGCGGGACGGAGGACGGCTGTGGGAGGAGCCGTTGAAGGCCGCCCGAGCCGCGCTGCGCGGCGGCAGGCCGCAGGAGGCCGCCCGGCAGGTCGCCGAGGCGCGCCAACTCGACAACGGCACGGGCGCAACCCCCATTCGCTCGGTCGCCGACGAAATCGAGCGGGTGCTCGCCGAGGCCGCTGTGCGGTGGCGCAATATCGGCGCGGCGCGGGGTGCGAAGCGATACGTCGAGGTGCTCGAACATGTGGAGCACCTGCGCCGCGCCGCCGGCGACGTGCCGCCGCCGACCGGGCAGGCCGTCGGTCTCGACGAGCTCCGCGCCGAGGCGGCGCGCGCCATCGCCGAGGCCGACCGATTGGTCGCCGCCGCGCAGGCGGGACCGGCCACCGACCGCGTCCGCGCACTACTCGCCGCCCAACAGGTCTGCGCCGATCATCAGGGCGCCGCGGCAGCGCTGGCCGTCACACCGGTCGATGCGCCGGGGCGGGTCGAGGTGAGCCGAATGCCGAACGGCTCGGTGCAGATCACCTGGTCCGCCTCGCCCACCGAGAATGTCGACTACCGTGTCACCCGGTTGCAGCCGGATGGTTCGTGGCGGGTCGTCGGCCGTACCAGGACCACCGAACTCGAGGACGGCGGCGCCCCCGCGGGTCCGCTGCCGGTGTACGCGGTGGCGGCGGCGAGCGCCGGACGATATTCGGATGTCATCCGTTCGGACGCGCACAGCGCCGTTCCCGCCGAATCGGCGGCCGTATCGTCCGGTGCGGCGCGGGAATACGCCGAACCCGGCGACGAGCCGAATCCGGGCGGCATTCCCGGTGTCGGCGGAGTCGCCGAACACGACGGTCTGCTGATCTTCACCTGGCCCGCGGGTGTCACCGAGGTCTACGTGGTCGTGAGGCCGGACGCCCCGCCGACGAGTCCGCGGGATCCGGCGGCGCGCACGTGGAAGATCACCAATACGCGCTACGAGATCGACGGCGGGGTGAAGATCCCGCCCGAACTGCCACGGCCGTGCCATATCGCCGTCGCCTCCTGCCGTCGCGAACCGAACGGATCGCTGGTCGTCGCCCCGGGATTCGCGGCCACCGCCCGCATGCGCTGGACGAGTTGACCACCCGTGGGACGGCTCGTCGGCGCGCCGCCGATCGGACCACGCCGCCGGCGTATGACAAGGTGGGTGTGGTGATACCCAAGTTGATGGCGGTGAGCGACATCCATGTCGGGCACCAGGGGAATCGGCCGGTCGTGGAACAGATCCGCGCGGATTCGCCGGAGGATTGGCTGATCGTGGCCGGTGACGTGGGAGAGAAGGCCGAGGACGTCCGCTGGGCACTCGAGCTGCTTCGGAGCCGGTTCGCCAAGGTGATCTGGGTGCCGGGCAACCACGAACTGTGGACGACGCCGAAGGATCCGGTGCAGATGCACGGCGCCGCCCGCTACGAATACCTGGTCGCCATGTGCCGTGACCTCGATGTGCTGACACCTGAGGACCCGTTCCCGGTGTGGACCGGCGCGGGCGCCGAGGAATTCGGCACCGGCGTGACGCTGGCGCCGATGTTCCTGCTCTACGACTATTCGTTCCTGCCCGAGGGCGCCGCCACCAAGGCGGAGGGGCTCGACATCGCCCGGGAACGCAACGTGGTGGCGACCGACGAGTTCATGCTCTCGTCGGAACCCTATCTGTCCCGCGACGCGTGGTGCCACGCCCGGGTGCGGTCCACCCTGCGGCGGCTCGACGCGCTGCCCGCGAACGCGCCGGTCGTGCTCATCAACCACTTCCCGCTGGTACGCGAACCGACGGAGGTGCTGTGGTACCCGGAGTTCGCGCTGTGGTGCGGCACCACGCTCACCGCCGACTGGCACACCCGCTACAACGTGGTGTGCTCGGTATACGGCCACCTGCACATTCCGCGCACCTCCTACTACGACGGCGTTCGCTTCGAGGAGGTGTCGCTCGGCTATCCGCGCGAATGGCAGCGCCGGGGCCTGCCCGACAATCTGCTGCGTCAGATCCTGCCGACCCCCTCCTATCCGCCCGGCGCCCTCAACAAGTGGGGCGGCCACTTCAAGGTGACCCCCGAAATGGAGGCCGCCTCCGCGCAGATGCGCGAGAAGGCGCAACGCCGCCGCGGCGTCTGACCGCGCCCATGTCCTCGTCTCCGGCGTGCGCCTGGGGCTCGGTACCGATGGTCTGGGTCGAGCGCGGTCGCTGATCAGGCGAACGTGCTCACGGCGCCGCCGGCGCGGGCGAGGCGCTCCACTAGGCTCGGGGGCGATGATCGAGAACATTCTGCCCAGCGGGGTCGCCTCGGCCGAACTGCTGGCGTACCCACAGGATCTGACCCCGCATCCGGCCGAGGAGCATCTCATCGCCAAGTCGGTCGAGAAGCGCCGCCGCGATTTCATCGGCGCACGCCACTGCGCGCGCCGGGCACTGGCCGAACTGGGTGAACCCGAGGTCGCGATCGGCAAGGGCGAACGCGGAATGCCGTTGTTCCCGCGCGGCGTCGTCGGCAGTCTCACCCACTGCGACGGCTACCGTGCGGCGGCGCTGGCGCACAAGCTCCGGTTCCGTTCGGTCGGTATCGATGCCGAACCGCACGAACGACTGCCCGAGGGTGTGCTCGATTCGGTGAGCCTGCCGCCGGAGCGCGAGTGGCTGCGCACCGTGTCCTCCGATCTGCACCTGGACCGTCTGCTGTTCTGCGCCAAGGAGGCCACCTACAAGGCGTGGTTCCCGCTGACCCTGCGCTGGCTCGGCTTCGAGGAGGCGCACATCACCTTCACCGTCGACGAGCACACCGACGGCGGGTCGGGCACCTTCCGCAGCGACCTGCTTGTGCCGGGGCAGACCACCGACGGAGGTGTGCCGCTGACCGGTTTCGATGGCCGTTGGATGATCGCCGAGGGGCTGATCCTGACCGCGATCGTGCACTGCTGATGGCGGACCGGGCCACCCGCGACCTGCTCGGCGGTCTGCTCGTCGTCGACAAGGACAGCGGCCGGACCAGTCACGACGTGGTCGCGCGGGCACGGAAACTGCTGCGCACCAAGAAGGTCGGACACGCGGGCACGCTGGACCCGATGGCCACCGGCGTCTTGGTGCTCGGGGTGGAACGCGCGACCAAACTGCTGGGCCTGCTCATTCTCACCACCAAGTCCTATACCGCCACCATTCGGCTCGGTCAGGCCACGACCACCGACGACGCCGAGGGCGAGATACTCGCCACCACACCGGCCGCGCATGTGACCGACGAGGCCGTGGCCGCGGGTGTGGCCGAACTCACCGGGGATATCGCGCAGGTCCCCGCGACGGTGAGCGCCATCAAGGTCGACGGTGAACGCGCCTACGCCCGCCACCGGGCGGGTGAGGTGGTCGAACTGGCCGCACGGCCGGTCACCGTATCGCGATTCGACGTGCTGGCCCGTCGCGATGTCGCGGGCGGCTTCGTCGACCTCGACGTGGCCGTCGACTGTTCCTCCGGCACCTATATCCGCGCACTGGCCCGCGATCTGGGCGCCGCGCTCGGCGTCGGCGGACATCTCACCGCGCTGCGCCGTACGCGCGTGGGACCGTTCACCCTCGAACACGCGCGCACCCTCGACGAATTGGCACGGGCCGCCGAAACCGATGCGCCGCGGCTGAGTCTGGACATGGATGCCGCCATTGCCGCGACCTTCGCACCCCGCGTCGTCACCGCCGAAGAGGCCGAATCCCTCCGGGACGGACGGTGGCTCGAACCCGTCGGCATGGCTGGCGTCTACGCGGCGGTCACCGCCGATGGCACCGCCATCGCCCTGCTCGAGGAGAAGGGCCGCCGTGCCGCACCCGTCTTCGTGGTCCGGCCACGCGGCCTGGTCGACTGATCCGAATCCATACCGCGGCAGCGAAATCCGCACGGTTGACGCCGCGCGGCGGTGGGTGATGGCATGAAGTGGGCGCCGGTCACAGTGTGAGCCAGATGGCTTCCGCGGCGGGACGGCCGAGATCGGTCGGCGTTTCGCCCGCACCGATGCGAATCGCGATGGTGCCCGCGAAATCCCGTCGTTCCACCACGCTGATCGCGGTGTCCAGCGCTATGCCCACCGAGTCGAAATAGCGCAGCATCGCCGGATCCGAATCCGAGATTCGCGCCACCCGGCCCGATTCACCCGCGTGGAAATCGCTGAGCCGTCGGGCGGGCGGGGTCGGTACCGCGCCGTCCACCGACGGAATGGGGTCGCCGTGCGGATCACGGTCGGGATAGCCGAGTTTGGCGTCGATACGCGCCATGAGCAGATCCGAGACCGCGTGCTCGAGCACCTCGGCCTCGTCGTGCACCTCGTCCCAGCCGTAGCCGAGTTCGTTCACCAGGAACGTCTCGAGCAGCCGGTGCCTGCGCACCATGGCGATCGCGGCGCGCCTGCCGTGTTCGGTGAGCGTGATGGAGCCGTAGCGGGCGTGCTCGACCAGACCCTGATCGGCCAGTTTGCGCACCGCTTCCGACACCGTCGAGGCCGAAACCCCGATCCGTTCGGCGAGCAACTTCGTCGACACCTTCTCCTGCGACCACTCCCGCGCGGTCCATATCACTTTCAGATAGTCCTGGGCGACCGAGGTCAGCTCCGGCGCCACCGTCGCGGTGTCGGCGCCGGACACCTCACCCGCCGATCGGCCTGCCAGCTCGCGTCGGGTGGCGATATCTCGTTTACCAGGCACATACCGAGCTTATGCACTCGTCGGAGATTTCACACACTGCGACGCTCCAGCCACCGCGCGCGGCGAACGGCGGGCACCGTGCGGTCGCGGGCGATGGAACAATGCGTGACATCCGGTCCGCCCGAATGTCGTTCGCGTGCCCGGCGATCGCGCCGCCGCGCACGCGCGGGCCCTCGCGGACGGACTTCGGTCGGACCGGCCGCGGCGGGGTCCATTAGGCTTTCGAGAGTGCAGAGATGGCGAAGTCTCGAAGACGTGCCCGCGGACTGGGGGCGCTGTGTGCTCACGATCGGCGTATTCGACGGAGTCCATCGCGGCCACGCGCAGTTGATCAGCCGCGCGGTGAAGTCCGCGGCCGCGCGCGGTGTCCCCGCGGCGCTGATGACCTTCGATCCCCACCCCATGGAAGTGGTCCGGCCCGGTTCGCATCCGGCCCAGCTCACCACCCTTACCCGGCGGGCCGAATTGGCCGAGGAACTCGGCGTCGACGTCTTCTGCGTCATGCCGTTCACCCAGGACTTCATGAAATTGACCCCCGCCCGCTACGTCCACGACCTGCTGGTCGAACGCCTGCACGTGGCCGAGGTCGTCATCGGGGACAATTTCACCTTCGGCAAGAAGGCCGCGGGCACCGTGGCGACCATGCGTGAACTCGGCCTGCGCTTCGGTTTCGAGGTCGACGGGGTCAAACTCGTCGGCGAACACGCCGTCACGTTCTCCTCCACTTACATCAGGGCCTGCGTGGACGCGGGCGATATGGCCGCCGCCGCCGAAGCGCTCGGCCGCCCGCACCGCGTCGAAGGCGTCGTCGTCCACGGCGACGGCCGCGGCCGCGAACTCGGATTCCCCACCGCCAATGTCGCGCCGCCCATGCACGCCGCCATTCCCGCCGACGGGGTGTACGCGGGCTGGTTCACCGTGCTCGGCCCGGGCCCCACCATCGGCACCGTCACCCCCGGCGACCGGGCCATGGCCGCCATCTCCGTCGGCACCAATCCCACCTTCTCCGGCCGCTCGCGCACCGTCGAGGCATACGTGCTCGACGGCGAGGCCGATCTCTACGGACAGCACGTCGCGGTCGACTTCGTGGAACATCTGCGCGGTATGCGGAAATTCGATTCGCTCGACGCGCTGGTCGAGGCGATGGGGTATGACGTCGACAACGCCCGCAAGGTGCTCGGCGCCTGACATCCGGCCGATTTCGATGCCGCGTTCGCGGTCCGGTAGGGTAGCTGTTCGGGTTTGCTGCGGTCCGCGGTGGCGCCCACTCCGGCGGTACGGAGATTCGAGCGCGGAACTGAGAAATAGGAGTGGATGCCGCATGGCGTTGACCACCGAGCAGAAGTCGGCGATTCTCAAGGAATACGGCCTGCACGAAAAGGACACCGGATCGCCGGAGGCGCAGATCGCGCTGCTGTCCAAGCGGATCTCGGATCTGACCGAGCATCTGAAGGTGCACAAGCACGATCACCACACCCGGCACGGCCTGCTGGCGCTGATCGGTCGGCGGCGGCGGTTGTCGAAGTACCTCCAGAGCAAGGACATCGAGCGGTACCGTTCGCTGATCGAGCGGCTCGGGCTGCGTCGATAAGCTTTTTCGGGGTTGTCTGTCGTCGGTCGGGCTTCCGGTCGGCGGCGGATCCGTAGTAGGGCCGTGCCGGGGTTGTCGGGGCGGCCTTCGGGGGATTCTTTCGGGGGTTCGACACTGCGCGCCGTCGACACACGGTGGTATGGGGGTGGGTGGTTGCCGGACGGGGAGACGTACAATCTTCCTCGTTGGCTTTCGTGTATGCGGGGTGGACCGCCACAGCGGCAGCGTTTCCGCTGCTCTTCGGCGTATCTCCGGTCCACGACAACACGGCCGTACGCACTCGACCGCGTGGCGTCGGTCTTCGGTAGTGGCTCCTCGGTACTCCGACGGGCTTCGATCGATGACCGCCTCCGCGTCGCCGTATCCAAGGGGATTTCGGCCGGGTGTGCGCGTCGCAGCCAGGACGGTTGCCGCGCGTCCGTATCCGGTACGGCCGACGATAGCCGGGTCGCGCCCGTGGACGGTGCGCTCGACCCGGCGAGACGAGAGGTTGAGAGAAGAAATGACCGAAACAACTGAACGCAAATCCTCCGCGGTCGAGGTCGAACCCGGTGTCTTCGAGTCGGTCGCGCTGATCGACAACGGCAGCTACGGCACCCGCACGGTTCGTTTCGAGACCGGACGTCTGGCGCGCCAGGCCGCAGGCGCCGTCGTGGCCTACCTGGACGACGAGACCATGCTGCTGTCGGCCACCACCGCGGGCAAGCAGCCCAAGGACCAGTTCGACTTCTTCCCGCTGACGGTGGACGTCGAGGAGCGCATGTACGCCGCGGGCCGCATCCCGGGCTCCTTCTTCCGCCGCGAGGGCCGTCCCTCCACCGACGCCATCCTGACCTGCCGCCTCATCGACCGGCCGCTGCGCCCGTCCTTCGTCGACGGACTGCGCAACGAGATCCAGGTCGTGGTCACGGTGCTCAGCTTGGATCCCGCGGACCTCTACGACGTCGTCGCCATCAACGCCGCCTCGGCCTCCACCCAGATCGCGGGTCTGCCGTTCTCAGGTCCGGTGGGCGGTGTGCGCGTCGCGCTGATCGACGGGCAGTGGGTCGCTTTTCCGACCGTCGAGCAGCTCGAGGGCGCGGTCTTCGACATGGTGGTCGCGGGCCGGGTCGTCGAATCCGGCGATGTCGCGATCATGATGGTCGAGGCCGAGGCCACCGAGAAGGTCGTCGCGCTGGTCGCGGACGGCGCGCAGGCGCCGACGGAGGCCGTGGTGTCCGAGGGGCTCGAAGCGGCCAAGCCGTTCATTGCCCGGCTCTGCCGCGCACAGGCGGATCTGGCCGAACTCGCGGCCAAGCCGACCGGTGAGTTCCCGCTGTTCCCGCCCTACGAGGCCGATGTGTTCGAGGCCGTCGATGGCGCCGCGAAGCGCGAGCTGAACGAGGCGCTGAGCATCGCCGACAAGCAGGCGCGCGAGGCGAAGATCGATGAGATCAAGCTCGACGTGCTGACCCGACTCGGCGACGACTTCGCCGGTCGCGAAAAGGAATTGGGCGCGGCCTTCCGGTCGGTCACCAAGAAGCTGGTCCGCAGGCGCATCCTCACCGAGGGCTTCCGCATCGACGGGCGCGGGCTCGCCGATATCCGCGCGCTCTCGGCGGAGGTCGCCGTGGTGCCGCGGGCGCACGGTTCGGCGCTGTTCGAGCGCGGCGAGACCCAGATCCTGGGTGTCACCACCCTCGACATGGTGAAGATGGCCCAGCAGGTCGACTCGCTCGGTCCCGAGACCAGCAAGCGCTACATGCACCACTACAACTTCCCGCCGTACTCCACCGGTGAGACCGGCCGCGTCGGTTCGCCCAAGCGCCGCGAGATCGGCCACGGCGCGCTGGCCGAGCGCGCGCTGATCCCGGTGCTGCCCGACCAGGAGGAGTTCCCCTACGCCATCCGCCAGGTCTCGGAGGCGTTGGGCTCCAACGGTTCCACCTCGATGGGTTCGGTCTGCGCCTCCACCCTCGCGCTGCTCAACGCCGGTGTGCCGCTCAAGGCCCCGGTCGCCGGAATCGCCATGGGTCTGGTCTCCGACACCGTCACCAACGACAGCGGCGTCGAAGAGGTCCGCTACGTCGCGCTGACCGACATCCTCGGCGCCGAGGACGCGTTCGGAGACATGGACTTCAAGGTCGCGGGCACCCGCGACTTCGTCACGGCCCTGCAACTCGACACCAAGCTCGACGGCATTCCCTCGCAGGTGCTCGCGGGTGCGCTGAGCCAGGCGCACGACGCCCGCACCACCATCCTGGACGTGATGGCCGAGGCCATCGCCACGCCGGACGAGATGAGTCCGTACGCGCCGCGCGTCACCGCGATCAAGATCCCGGTGGACAAGATCGGCGAGGTCATCGGCCCCAAGGGCAAGGTGATCAACCAGATCACCGAGGACACCGGCGCCAATATCTCGATCGAGGACGACGGCACCGTCTTCGTCGGCGCCACCGACGGTCCCTCGGCGCAGGCCGCGATCGACGCGATCAACGCCATCGCCAACCCGCAGCTGCCGAAGGTCGGCGAGCGCTTCCTCGGCACGGTCGTCAAGACCACGGCCTTCGGCGCGTTCGTCTCGCTGCTGCCGGGTCGCGACGGTCTCGTGCATATCTCGAAGCTGGGCAACGGCAAACGCGTCGCCAAGGTCGAGGACGTGGTGAACGTCGGCGACAAGCTGCGCGTCGAGATCGCCGATATCGACAACCGCGGCAAGATCTCGCTGGTCCCGGTGGAGGAGAACGCCGAGGAACCCGCCGAGACCGAAACCATTGATGCGGGCGCGGCGGCGGACGAGTAGTACTTGTCTCTGTGACGAAGAAGAAAACGGCAACCCCTCTGCTCCGCGAGCAGGGGGGTTCGTCACTCCAACTGCGGTCCGACGATTCGATCCGCCCCCACGGCGCCCAGACCGGTGTGCGGCGTACGGTGCTGCCCGGCGGTCTGCGCGTGGTCACCGAACACGTGCCCGGCGTGCGGTCGGCCTCGGTCGGGGTGTGGGTCGGCGTTGGGTCGCGTGACGAGGGACCCACGGTGGCGGGCGCGGCCCATTTCCTGGAACATCTGCTGTTCAAGGCGACTCCGACCCGATCGGCGCTCGAGATCGCCCAGGCGATGGACGCGGTCGGCGGTGAACTCAACGCCTTCACCGCCAAGGAGCAGACCTGCTACTACGCCCACGTGCTCGACGAGGATCTGCCGCTGGCGGTGGACATGGTCACCGATGTCGTGCTCAACGGACTGTGCCGGAGCGAGGATGTCGACGTCGAGCGCCAGGTGGTGCTCGAGGAGATCGCCATGCGCGACGACGATCCCGAGGATCTGGTGGGTGACGCCTTCCTGACCGCCCTGTTCGGCGCACACCCGGTCGGACGGCCGGTCATCGGGTCCATCGAGTCCATCGAATCCATGCGGGCCGCGCAATTGCGGTCCTTCCACCAGCGTCGTTACCGTCCCGATCGCATGGTCGTCGCAGTGGCGGGCAACGTGGAACACGACCACACCGTCGAACTGGTGCACCGGGCCTTCGCGGATCGACTCGATCCGGTGGCCGAACCCGCGCCTAGGCGTGAGGGCCGGTTCCGCCCGCACAGTACGCCGGAATTGCACTGGAGCCACCGCGACAGCGAGCAGGCCCATCTGGCCTTCGGGGTGCGCGCCTTCGGACGGCACGAGGGGCAGCGACGCTGGCCGCTGTCGGTGCTCAACACCGTCGTCGGCGGCGGTCTGAGTTCACGGCTGTTCCAACGCATTCGGGAGGAACGCGGGCTGGCCTACTCGGTCTACTCGAGCGTGGACACCTTCGCCGACACCGGCGCCTTCTCGGTTTACATCGGCTGCCAGCCGGAGAATCTGGGCAAGGTCGCCGCGCTCGCGCAGGGCGTGCTGGAGGAGGTCGCCGCCGACGGCATCACCGATGCCGAATGCGCACGGGCCAAGGGCTCGCTGCGCGGCGGACTCGTACTCGGCCTGGAGGATTCGGCCTCGCGGATGAACCGCATCGGCCGCAGTGAACTCAGCTACGGCAACCACCGCACGGTCTCGGAGACGCTGGCCCATATCGAGGCGGTGACCACCGAGCAGGTGGCGGCGACGGCGCGGACCCTGTTGGCGCGGCCGTTCGCGGTCTCGGTGGCGGGGCCTTACCGGCGCACTCGGGAATTGCCCGCGGCGGTGCGGCGACTGGCCCCGAGCTGAGCCGTCCGGCAGAAAGGCCGTGCGCTGCGTCGGCGTGGCCGAACGATCGGCGGAAGTGGGATTCG
This sequence comes from Nocardia arizonensis, assembly GCF_001310275.1. Classification (GTDB taxonomy): domain Bacteria; phylum Actinomycetota; class Actinomycetes; order Mycobacteriales; family Mycobacteriaceae; genus Nocardia; species Nocardia arizonensis. Next base: position 245,630 of record NZ_LGYZ01000081.1, on the reverse strand, counting down.
GGCAACCGCCGACCCTTACGGTGCCGCCGCTGCCGCCGACCGGGGAGCGTCGAGTCGCCCGGCCGGGTCGCCCGCGTCGATTCCGGCCCGGTTGGTCGCATCGATTCCGGTCCGGTCGGCTGTGTCGAGCCTGGCCTGGTCGGCTGTGTCGAGCCTGGTCCGGTTGGTTGCGTCGAGTCTGGCCGGGTCGGTTGCGTCGAGCCTGGCCCGGTTGGTTGCGTCGAGTCTGGCCGGGTCGGCTGTGTCGAGCCTGGCCCGGTTGGCCGCGTCCACGATGGGCGCCAGCACGCCGGGCAGGGCGGCGTCGAGATCCGCGGTGCGCAGACGCTGGCAGGTCTGGCCGTCGATGACGACGCGTTCGATGACCCCCGCCTCCCGCAGAATCTTGAAATGGTGTGTGGCGGTGGATTTGTTGATGACCTCGTAGAGCGCGCCGCAGCGCACCGCAGCGCCCGCGTTGCTCAGCCTGCGCACCATCTCGAGCCGGACCGGATCGTGCAGCGCGCCGAGAACGGCGGGCAGTGACGCGACCGGTGGAAGCTCTTCCTTGGCATCGGTCATGATCTACCTCACTCGAAAGTTTGACGGATGTCAAACCGCTTGTATTGTCGAACTCGGTTCGATCATCGTCAAACTTACCTGATCGGAGGATCGACTGTGGCGACTGTGGAGTCGGCGTCGACAGCACGGACCACGACCGGACAACCCGCCCAGCGTTGGGGCTACGCCCTGATCCTGGCCGCGAGCGGGGTCGCCCTCGGCGTCTCGGGTGTTCCCGCACCGCTGTACGGCATCTACGAGACGCAATGGAATCTGTCCCCGCTCACCACGACCGTCGTCTTCGCCGTATACGCCTTCGCGGCGCTCGGCGCGGTCCTGGTCTCCGGGCGGATCTCCGACGTGGTCGGGCGCAAACCGGTGCTCCTCGGCGCGTTCGCGACCATGATCGCGGGACTGATCGTCTTCGTGCTGGCCGATTCGGTGCCGATGCTGCTGGCGGCACGCGCGCTGCACGGTATGGCGGTCGGCGCGACCGTGGTGGCGGGCGCGGCCGCCCTGCTGGATCTGCGCCCGCACCGCGGCGCGCGCTCGGGACAGCTGACCGGTGTGGCGTTCAATGTCGGTATGGCCGTGGCCATTCTGGGCTCGGCGCTGCTGGCGCAGTACGCGCCGAACCCGCTGCGCACCCCGTACGTGGTGATCAGCGTGATCTGCCTGATCGTCGGCTTCGGCGTGCTCGCGCTGCGCGAGCCGCACATGGCCCGCGTGGCGGGCCGCATCCGTATCGCCAGACCGGCCGTGCCACACGAGATCCGCGGCGACTTCTGGTTCTCGGCCATCGGGGTCATGGCGGCATGGTCGGTGCTCGGGGTGCTGCTGTCGCTGTATCCCTCGCTGGCCGCCGAGCAGACCGGTATCCACAACCTGGTCTTCGGCGGTGCGGTCGTGGCCTCCACCGCCCTGTCCGGCGCGACCGTCCAACTGCTCGTGACCGCCGTGCCCGCCCGCCGCGCCGCCATCCTCGGCGATACGGGCATGGCGATCGCGCTGCTGCTCACCGTGCCCGCCCTGGCCACCCACAACTGGCTCGCCGTGCTTGGCGCGGGCGTCGCCCTCGGCGCGACATTCGGACTCGGATTCGGCGGATCGCTGCGTCACCTGTCCGATGTGGTGCCGCATCACCGGCGCGGTGAGACCATGTCGGCCTACTACCTGCTGGCCTATACCGCGATGGCGCTGCCCACCATTCTCGCGGGCTGGGCGGCCACCACTTGGGGTCTCGGCACGGTCTTCCCGTGGTTCATCGGCATCGTGGCGGTCGCCTGCTTGGTCGCCGCCGGACTCGGACTGCGCACCTCGCGCATCGGCGACAAGACGGACCTCGGGCGGCTGCGGGCGGGGTAGCGTCGTGCGGGTGAGAATTCGTGGCGCGATTCTGGAGCGGATCTCGGCGCCGTCCCCGTTCGCGGAGTCGGAGCCGATCACGGTGTGCGATCTCGAACTCGGCGATCCCGGGCCGGGGGAACTGCTGGTGCGGATCGAGGCCGCGGGGCTTTGCCATTCGGACCTGTCGGTGGTCGACGGGAACCGGGTGCGGCCGGTGCCCATGCTGCTCGGGCACGAGGCGGCGGGTATCGTCGAGGCGGTCGGCGCGGGCGACGGCGATATCGCGGTCGGGCAGCGCGTCGTCATGACCTTCTTGCCGCGCTGCGGCGACTGCGCGGGCTGCGCGAGCGGCGGTCGGACACCCTGCGGACCCGGCAGTGTCGCCAATAACGCGGGCGAACTGCTCAACGGTGGGCGTCGGCTGCTGCGCGCGGGCGATCCGGTCCACCACCACCTCGGTGTCTCGGCGTTCGCCACGTACGCGGTGGTGGATCGCCGGTCGGTGGTGCCCGTCGACCGGGATGTGCCTCCCGAGGTGGCGGCGGTGCTCGGCTGCGCCGTGCTCACCGGCGGCGGCGCACTGCTCAACGCGGCCCGGCCGTCGCCGGGCGACCGGGTGATGGTGGTCGGGCTCGGCGGCGTCGGCATGGCGGCGGTGCTGGTCGGGATTTCGTTGGGCGCGCAGGTCATCGCCGTCGACACCGTCGCGGAGAAGTTGGCATCGGCCCGGGAACTCGGTGCGAGCGCGACCTACACGCCCGCCGATCTGGCCGAGGCCGAGGTCCGGGCCGAGATCGTGGTCGAGGCGGCGGGCAATGTCCGCGCCTTCGAGACCGCGGTGGCCGCGACCGCCCCCGGCGGCACCACCGTCACCGTGGGGCTGCCCGCCCCGGACGCGATGGCGCGGATCTCGCCGCTCGCGCTGGTCGCGCAGGGGCGTTCGGTCATCGGCAGCTATCTGGGTTCGGCGGTGCCCGAGCGCGACATTCCGCGTTACGTCGACATCTGGCGTGAGGGCCGACTGCCGGTGGAGCGGCTGGTGTCGTCGCACATCCGCTTGGACGACATCAACCGGGCAATGGACGAACTCGCCGCGGGACACGCACTGCGCCAAGTGGTCCTCTTCGACTGAGCTTTCCAGGATGGCTTCGCCGCCCGCCTGCGGCCTGCCGCGGATCGCACCAGGTCGGCGACCCGGTGCCGGGCGCACCCGATTAGGCTGGCCGCAAGCAGCCATACGAGGAGGTGCGGTGACCATTCGGGTCGGAGTGCTCGGAGCACGCGGAAAAGTCGGACAGGCGATCTGCGCGGCGGTGCGGGCGGCGCCCGACCTCGAGTTGGCCGCGGCCGTCGACAAGGGCGATGCACTGGAGAATTTCACCGAGGCCGCGACCGAGGTGGTCGTCGACTTCACCCATCCCGATGTCGTCATGGGCAATCTGAAGTTCCTGGTCGAGAACGGCATCCACGCCGTCGTCGGCACCACCGGCTTCGACGCGGGCCGCCTCGAGGAAGTACGCGGCTGGTTGGCCGCCAACCCGGCGACCGGGGTGCTGATCGCTCCGAATTTCGCCATCGGCGCGGTGCTGCTGATGCGTTTCGCCGAACAGGCCGCCCGCTTCTTCGAATCGGTCGAGGTCATCGAGCTGCATCATCCGAACAAGGTCGACGCGCCGTCCGGCACCGCCTACCGCACGGCGGGGCTGATCGCCGAGGCCAGGCAGCGCGCGGGCATGGGACGCGGCCCCGACGCGACCAGCACCGAACTCGAGGGCGCGCGCGGCGCCGACGTGGACGGCGTGCGGGTGCATTCGGTCCGGTTGGCCGGACTGGTCGCCCACCAGGAGGTGCTGTTCGGCACCCAGGGCGAAACCCTCACCATCCGCCACGATTCCATCGACCGGTCCTCCTTCGCCCCCGGCGTCCTGCTCGGTGTGCGCGAGATCGCCGGACGCCCGGGACTGACCGTTGGCCTCGACTCGTTGCTCGACCTGTGAACGCGCGGGCGACGTGCGGGGCGAGCGAATCGTGAGCGGCCCGTCCGCGGGCGACGAGGCGGGCCGGGCGAGCGAGGTCCGCAAGATCGTCGCGCTCATCGCCGTCCTTGTGCTGGTTCTCGTCTTCTATTTCCTCTTGCTCGGCCGAATCGCGGTGAGCCTCATGGGTTCCGGTGAGGCGGCCGCGATCGTCATCGGCATCGGGGTGCTCATCCTGCCCGTCCTCGGCGTGTGGATGATCTGGGCCACCGTCCGCGCGGCCCTCGACCACCAGCGTCTTGCCCGCCGAATCCACGAGGAAGGACTCGAGGTCGACGTGGCGGATCTGCCGCGCCGTCCCTCCGGCCGTGTCGAACGAGACGCGGCCGACACCCTGTTCGACGGGATACGCCGCGAATGGGAGGCCGACCCGGACAACTGGCGAAGTTCCTACCGTCTCGCCCGCGCCTACGACTACGCGGGCGACCGCGGCCGCGCCCGTGAGACCATGCGCCGCGCGGTCGCCCTGGAAAAACTCGAGCGCGAAGGATAGTCCGTGTCACGCCTGCTGATCATCCATCACACGCCGTCGCCGTTCACGCAGGCGATGTTCGAGGCCGTGGTGTCGGGAGCGACCGATACGGAAATCGAGGGCGTTGAGGTCGTGCGCCGGGCGGCGCTGGCCGTGTCGCCGACGGACGTCCTGGAGGCGGACGGGTATCTGCTCGGCACCCCGGCCAATCTCGGATATATGAGCGGCGGCCTCAAGCACGCATTCGATGTCGTGTACTACCCCTGCCTCGACTCGACGCGCGGGCGGCCGTTCGGCCTGTACATCCACGGCAACGAGGGCACCGAGGGAGCGGAGAAGGGCGTCACGTCCATCACGACCGGTCTGGGGTGGAGGAAGGCCGCCGACTACGTCGTGGTGTCGGGCAAGCCGAGCAAGGGCGACCTCGAAGCGTGCTGGGAGCTCGGGGCCACGGTGGCCGCGCGGCTCATGGCAGGGTGAGGGCCGACGACTTCGAGGTCGCTTCGACTTCTCGCGCGGTCGGCGACCGGAGGCGCCGGGAACTCGGGAGAGTTGACATGTCGTCCATCCCCCGATTTTTGGTGTCTCTCCGCGCCGCGGCGTGGACGGTCATACTTCGGGGTGACCTTGTCGCGGCGGGGATGTGAGTCGAATCGGTCGGGAATGGGAGTGTCGAATTGACGTGGGTTGAAGGGGGCGAGCACGCACCGCGGCGGATCGGGCTGGTCGAGGACCACGAATCCGTCGCGATCGGACTCGCGGCGATGCTGGCTCCGCAACCCGATCTCGATCTGGTGCTGACCGCGGGCACCGTGCCGGAACTGCTCGCCGCGGCCGATCGCGCGTCGGTCACCGCGGATCTGGATCTGGTGGTGCTGGATCTGCGACTGGCCGACAACTCCGCGCCGCAGGACAATGTGCGCGCGCTGCGTGAGCGCGGGATCGAAGTGCTGGTGTTCACCGGCGCGGACAACGCGTTCCTGGTGCGGTCGGCCGCCCGCGCGGGTGTGCTCGGCGTGGTGCGCAAGTCCGAGGACGTGCCGACGGTGGTCGCGGCGGTGCGCCGGGCGGCCTACGGAGAGCAGGTCGTCACCACGGACTGGGCCGCCGCCATCGACGGTGATCCGCAACTGTCGGATGTGGGATTGAGCCCGCGTCAGGAGGAGGTGCTCACCCTGTACGCCTCGGGGGAGAAGGCGTCGCGGGTCGCCCGCCTGACCGGTTTGTCGGAGCAGACCGTGAACGACTATCTCGGCCGGATCCGGCAGAAGTACGCCGACGCGGGCAGACCCGCGCCAACCAAGACAGACCTGTACAAGCGGGCGGTCGAGGACGGCTGGCTGCCGGTTCCCGAGCGGCATCGGCGCGGATGACGCGGTCCGGCGCGCCGGTCGCAGTGCAGATCATCGGATCGCGGCAGCCCTTTCTCGCGGGCGTGCCGCGGCGCGTCGCCACCGCGGTGACGGCCCGGACCGTTGGTGACGCCGCGGCCGACCGGATCCTGCGCCGACTCGGGCTGACCTTCGGTCTCGCCGGGGTGATCGCCGCCGTGTTCGAGGTCCCCGAACTGCTCGATCAGAGCCGTTACGCCTCTCTCGGCTTGGCCACGGTACTCGCGGTCCTGGCGTTCGGGCCGTTCGCGGTCATGGCGGCGGTGTCGATCGGTATGAACAGACAGGTCATGCGGTGGGTCGCCGCGGGCGCGGCGGTGAGCTATCTGGTGGCGACGGGCTCGGCTCCGTTCGTCTACCACGAGATGCCGACCCACACGACCTCGTTGTGGCTGTACCGGGTCTTCGCGCTCGGGGTGCTCGCCGCGGCGCTGGCCTGGCGTCCGCCCGTGGCCATCGCCTACCTGGTGGTGGGTTCGGCGCTGGCCGCGATCGCCAATCGCGCCGCGCTGCCGCACGGTGACACCTGGTCGCTGGTGGGTGATTTCGCGCGCGGCGCGGGTCTGTGCGCGCTGTTCCTGTGGTGCGCCGTCTACGCGAGGGAAGCCGCGGTGCGGGTGGACCGCGAATCCGCCGTCGCCAGCGGTCGGGCGGCGACGGCGGCGGGTGCGGCGGCCCGCGACCAGGAACGTGCCCGATTCGCCGCGCTCATCCACGACGCGGTGCTGTCCACACTGCTCGACGCCTCGCGTGCGGGCGTCGAATCCCCGGTGCTTCGCCGCCAGGCCGAGCGCACACTGACCCAGCTCGACGAGGCGCGCGGCAGCCGCACCGAGCCCGATCGGCTCAATGCCCAGGCCGCCATCGCCTTCCTGCGCGCCGCGGTGCGGGAGGTGAATCCCGGCATCGGGTTCACCGCCCGGCGCTGGGCCGAATTCGATGATCTGCGGCTGCCGGTGCACGCGGCGGGCAGCATCGCCGCGGCGCTGACCGAGGCGGTCCGTAACAGTCTGCGCCACGCCGCGGTCGCGGGTCGCGCGGTGCGGCGCGAGGTCACCGTGACCGTGAGCGCCGGCGGTATCCGGGTGGTGTTCCGCGACGACGGGTCGGGCTTCGATCTGACCCAGGTTCCCGCCGACCGGCTCGGTGTCTCGGTGAGCATCCTGGGACGGATGCGTCAGCTGGCGGGCGGTGCGGGTTTCGTGGAATCGACGCCGGGGGAGGGCACCACGGTGACCTTGGTATGGGGCGGGGATGGCTGATACCGACGCGGAACTGTGTCTGCGGGATCTGCTGGGCTTGCGCGGCCGGGCGGCCTGGCTGTTCCTGATCATCCTCGAGGTGACGATCGTGCTCTACATGGCCCGAAACTTCGACACCGCGCCGCTCGGCGCGGCGATCGTGGCGATGCTGCTGGTGGTGGTCGCGGGCGTGCTGGTCCTGGTGCTGCCGGTGGACCCGCTGCCCTGGCCCGCGACGGTCTTCGTGGCGGTGGCGGGTCCGGTGGCCACGATCCTGACCATTCTGGACGTGAGCCGGGACTGGACGCGCCCGGTGTGGACCGCGTTCGCCTCCTCGTATGTGCTCGCCGTGCTCGTGCTGCGCGGCAGACTCGTCGCGGGATGGTTGGGGGTGGTGGGGATCGCGGTGGTGGTCGCAGCCTTCGGGCTGGTGGCGGGTATGCGTGCGGGGGTGATCGCCGGATCGGTGGTTCCGGTGGCGACGGTGGCCGGTGTCTCGGTGTGCGCGGCGATCATGCGGCCCACCCAGCGTTCGCTGCGGCTGTTGCGCGAGGAGGCGACGCTGCGGGCGGCGGCCGAGGCCACCATGGCCGCCGCGAACGGCGAACGCGACCGGCAACTCGCGCGGCTGGACAAACTCGCGCGACCGATGCTGGAGCGGATCGCCGACGGCGCGGAGCTGACCGCCGCCGAGCGGGAACAGTGCCGTCTGCTCGAAGCCGAACTGCGCGACGGTCTGCGCGCGCCGCAACTGGTCACCGACGAGCTGAGCAGTGCCGCGCGCGGTGCCCGCGCGCGCGGGGTCGAGGTGCTGCTGCTCGATGACGGCGGTTTCGCGGGCGTGCCGCTGTGGGTGCGCGAACGGGTGGTGCACGCGGCCACCCGCGAACTCGACGCCGCGAACTCCGGTTCGGTGACCGTGCGGGTGCTGCCGACCGGGCGTCGCATCGTCGCGACCGTCCTCGCGCACGCCGCCGACCAGGATCGCCGGACCGAAATCGATACCGCGGGAGCGGTATCCGTCACGACCTGATCCGCCGTGGCGTGATCGGTGTCGTACCCCCGTGGCATCCTTCGCGTATGCGGACGATGAGCGCGGCGGCCGCCCGGCGGACCGCGGTGGCGGCACAGGGTTTCGGCAGGCGCAGGCCCGCGGCGGTCACGCGCCGCACGGTACTCGACGCGGTCGCCAGAACCCGGCTGCTGCAACTGGATTCGGTGTCGGCGGTGGTGCGCGCGCACTACGCGCCGGTTTTCGCCCGGATCGGCGCGTACGACCGGACACTGCTTGACGAGGCCGCGTGGCGCGATACCGCCCGCAGGCCGCGGGCGCTGGTCGAGTACTGGGCGCACGAGGCCGCGCTGCTGCCGGTGGCGGATTGGCCGCTCATGCGGTGGCGGATGGGCCGCTACCGGCACGGCCGCTGGGCGGGTGTGCGGCGGGTCGTGGAACGCAATCCCGGTCTCGGCAAGGACATCCTCGATGTGATCGCCGAGGTGGGCCCGGCGACGGCGGGCGAGGTGGAACGACATCTCGAACTGGACCGGCCGCGCGCCAAGGGCTCCTGGTGGAATCACAGCGACACCAAGGTGATCTGCGAGCAGTTGTTCGCCGCGGGTGAGCTGTCGGTGCCGCGCCGCGTCGGGTTCACCCGGCATTACGACCTGACCGAACGGGTCGTGCCGCCGGAGATCCTCGCGCGTGAGGTCCCCGAGGAGGAGGCCGTGCGCGAACTCGTACGCCGAGCCGCGCTCGCGCACGGCGTCGGCACCGAGGCCGATCTACGCGACTACTACCGCCTCCAGCGCGCGCAGAGCGCCCCGGCCGTCGCGGAGTTGGTCGACGCGGGTGAACTGGAACCGGTGCGGGTCGAGGGCTGGGACGTCCCGGCCTATGTGCACACCGCGGCGGTGACACCCCGCCGCGTCGAGGGCGCAGCCCTGCTGTGTCCGTTCGATCCGTTGATCTTCTGCCGCCCGCGGGTACAGCGCCTGTTCGACTTCCACTACCGCATCGAGATCTACACCCCGGAGGCCGAACGGGTTCACGGTTACTACGTGTTCGCGTTCCTGCTCGACGGCGAACTGGTCGGGCGGGTCGATCTGCGCGCCGAACGGCCGTCGGGACGGCTGCTGGTGCCGGGCGCCTTCGCCGAACCGGGCCGCGACACCCTTGCCACCGCCGCGGCGCTGAAGAATTCACTGCGCGAACTGGCCGACTGGCTCGAACTGGACGAGGTGGTGGTCGGATCCCGTGGTGATCTGGCGCCGATGCTGTGAGGCGGATACGTCGGATCAGATATCGCGCTTGGGTCCGCGCATCTGATCCTTCAGCGCCCCGGACACCGCGGTGGACAGCCACGAGTTGAGCGAGACGCCGCTCTGCGCCGCCGCCTCCTCGGCCTTGGCCTTCAATTGCTCGACCATCCGCAAGGTGACGCGGCTGATATCGCCGGTCATCTCCTCGAACGAGAGGTGTTCCTCCGCGCCCGCGCTCTTGCGCACGTCGACGGTCGCGTCGGTGCCGTCGACCGAGACGTGCACGGTGCGGTCGCCGAGCGCGGCGCTGACCTCCGCGGCCAGTTCCGACAGCGCCGCCAGCAGCGCCAGCCGGGTCGAACTCTCCGTTGCCGCGGCCAGTGCGGCGGCCGTGGCCTGGGTTTTCTCGTCGCCGAGCGCGGCGGCCGCGACGAGATCCTCACGAAGGCGGGTGGTGTATTTGCTCAGGTCCATGACATCAGTGTGGCGTCAAATCAGACGCCATGCAATGATCTATGTGATGTCGTGACGACGGCGATAGCTGACCGATCACGCGCGGTCTCGCGCGTTCGGAGGTCAGGGTGTCGAGGGCGTCCCCGAGACCGGGTAGCCTTTCTGACCATGACGAACGGTGAATCGACGCCAACGGAGCTGCGCGCATCCGGCACGGTCGGTGTCGCGATGGTGACCCCCTTCGGTCTCGACGGCAAGCTCGATGTCGACGCCGGGGTGGCGCTCGCGGCCCGGCTGGTCGATCGCGGCGTCGATCTGCTCGCGATCTCCGGCACCACCGGGGAATCGCCGACCACCACCGAATCCGAGAAGGCCGATCTGCTGCGCGCCGTGGTCGACGCCGTTGGCGACCGCGCGACCGTGATCGCGGGCGCGGGCACCTACGACACCGCCCATTCCATCGAATTGGCGCGCAATGCCCAGCGCGCGGGTGCGCACGGTTTGCTCGTGGTCACCCCGTACTACTCCCGGCCCACCCAGGCCGGTCTGATCGCGCATTTCACCGCGGTCGCCGACGCCACGGATCTGCCGGTCACCCTCTACGACATTCCACCGCGTTCGGTGGTGCCGATCGCGCCGGACACCATTCGCGTGCTGGCCGAACATCCGCGCATAGTCGCGGTCAAGGACGCCAAGGGCGATCTGAACGCGGGCGCCGATCTGATCGCGAGCACCGGTCTGGCCTTCTACTCCGGTGACGACTGCCTGAACCTGCCCTGGCTCTCGGTCGGCGCGGTGGGATTCATCAGCGTCATCGGACACCTGGTCCCCGAGCGGCTGCGCGAACTCCTCGTCGCCTACAACACGGGTGACGTGGTGCGCGCCCGCCAGATCAACGCGAGCCTGATTCCGCTCAACGCCGCTATGGCGGGGCTCGGCGGCGTCGCCATGAGCAAGGGCGGGTTGCGCCTGCTCGGCATGGATGTGGGGGAACCGAGATTGCCGCAATTGATGCCGACACCGGAACAACTCGAGTTGCTCGCCGCGGATCTGCGGGTCGCGGGGGTGCTCGCATGAGTGCGCTATCCCGTCGTCCCCGGCGCGGCGCGCACCGCGCGGCAGGGGCTCCCACCCCGGCCGAACAGCGCGCCGAGCAGGTCGCCGCAGCCGAATCCGCGCGCGCACGAACCGCTCCGGCCGAATCCGCGCCCGCTGGAACCGCTCCGGCCGAATCCGCGTCCGCACGAACCGCTCCGGTCGAATCCGCGCCCGCTGGAACCGCTCCGGCCGAACGTCGCGCTCCCATCGCGGAATCGGCCCCGGTCGTTGCGGCCCCGCAGCCCAAGAAGGCGCAGCGCGCACCGGACAGCGCGCGGCGTTCCCGCGGTCGCCAGCAGTCCGGCCGCGGCCGCGGGGAGCCGCCGCAGGCGCCCGAACCGGTGGTGGCCGCGCAGGATCGGCTCGGCACACCGCCGAAGCTCCCGAAGAACGGCCTGCGTGTCTTCGCGCTCGGCGGTATCGGCGAGATCGGCCGCAATATGACCGTCTTCGAGTACGGCGGCAAATTGCTGATCGTGGACTGCGGCGTGCTGTTCCCGGAGGATCAGCAGCCCGGCGTCGATCTGATCCTGCCCGATTTCCGGCCCATCGAGGACCGGATGGACGACATCGTCGCCATCGTGCTGACCCACGGCCACGAGGACCACATCGGCGCGGTGCCCTTCCTGCTGCGCATGCGCGCGGACATCCCGGTCATCGGCGCCAAGTTCACCCTCGCGCTGGTAGCCGCGAAATGCCGTGAGCACCGCCTGCACCCGAGACTCATGGAAGTGGTCGAGGGTGAGACCACCATCCACGGCCCGTTCGAATGCGAGTACTTCGCGGTCAACCATTCGATTCCCGACGCCCTCGCGGTCGCCATCCGCACCCCCGCGGGCGTGGTGCTGCACACCGGCGACATCAAACTCGATCAGCTGCCGCTCGACGGCCGCCTCACCGACCTGGCCGGCTTCTCCCGACTCGGTGACGAGGGCGTCGACCTGTTCCTGGTCGATTCCACCAATGCCGAGGTGCCCGGATTCGTCACCCCGGAACGTGAGATCGGCGGCGTGCTGGACACGGTCATCGGCAAGGCCCGCCACCGGGTCATCGTGGCCTCCTTCGCCAGTCACGTGCACCGCATCCAGCAGGTCGTGGACGTGGCGCAGAAGTACGGCCGCCGGGTCTGCTTCATCGGGCGCTCGATGGTCCGCAATATGCAGATCGCCCAGGATCTGGGCTATTTGACCGTGCCCGACGGCGTCGTGGTCGATATCGACGTGGCCGCCACGCTGCCCGGCGATCGCCTGGTGCTCATCTCCACCGGCTCGCAGGGCGAACCGCTCTCCGCGCTGTCGCGGATGGCGCGCGGCGATCACCGCCAGATCCACATTCGCCCCGACGACCTGGTGGTGCTGGCCTCCTCGCTGATCCCCGGCAACGAGAACTCCGTATTCGCCGTGGTCAACGGCCTGGCCCGGCTCGGGGCCACCGTCATCACCCAGCAGAACGCCAAGGTGCACGTCTCCGGGCACGCCTCGGCGGGTGAACTGCTGTATCTGTACAACGCGGTGCGCCCGACCAATGCCATGCCCGTGCACGGCGAATGGCGGCATCTGCGTGCCAATGCCGCGCTGGCCGTCGCGACCGGCGTGCCCGAGGAGCGCGTGGTGCTGGCCGAGGACGGCGTGGTGGTCGACCTGGTCGACGGCATCGCCACGATCGTGGGTCGGGTGCCGGTCGGGCACGTCTACGTCGACGGTCTTTCGGTCGGCGATGTCGGCGAGTCCACGCTCTCGGACCGGTTGGTGCTGGGCGAGGGCGGTTTCATCGCGATCACCGTCGCCATCGACGAGACCACGGGCAAGGCGGTGAGCACGCCGGAGGTGAGTGGCCGCGGCTTCTCCGACGATCCCACCGCGCTGACCGAGGCGGCCGAATTGGTCGAGGCCGAATTGTTGCGATTGGCGGGTGAGGGTGTCACCGAGATCCACCGCATCGCCCAGGGGGTGCGCCGGGTGGTTGGCCGCTGGGTGGCCGATACCTACCGGCGGCGCCCCATGATCGTGCCGACCGTCATCGGCGTCTGACAGCGGCTCGCCGACACCGTTACGCCGACCATTCCGGGCGGAACCGCCGATCCGTACTGCCGCGGACGGCGGTTCATCGGATATGTTCGATGGGTGAGCATGGCGCAGCGCGAACGTCAGGAACTGGTCGACGCGATGGCCGCGGCGGGGCCGGACGCGCCCACGTTGTGCGGCGGGTGGACGGTGCGAGATCTGGCCGCCCACTTGATCGTTCGGGAGCGGCGGCCCGATGTCGCTCCGGGCATCCTGCTGAAGGCGCTGGCGGGGCGGCTGGAGGCGGTCCAGAGCAAGATCGCGGAGAAGCCCTTCCCGGAAATGCTCGAACTGATTCGCACGGGCCCGCCGCTGTGGTCGCCGCTCAAGCCGGTCGACGGCCTGGTCAACCTCACCGAGATGTTCGTCCATCACGAGGATGTGCGCCGCGCCGCATCCGACTGGGAGCCGCGTGCACTGACGGCCGAGGACCAGACGCGACTGTGGGGCATGCTGCGCCGCATGGCCCGCGCCTCCTATCGCAAGTCGCCGGTGGCGCTGGCCCTGGAGACCCCGGACGGTCGCCGCACGGTGGCCAAGCGCGCGCAGGGGCCGGAGGTGACCCTGGTCGGCACGCCCTCGGAACTGCTGTTGCACGCCTTCGGGCGCGACGAGGTCAGGATCGAGACGCGCGGTGAGCAGGACGCGGTGAACGCGGTACTCGCCCTTGACCGCTCGGTCTGAGCCGCTCGCGAGTCCGCCGTTTCCGGGGGCTGAGCGGGCGGCGGGGCGGGTGGTACCTGTGTTGCGGATGGTCCGATAGGGGCGTTTGCGGCTAGCCTGAGTCCATGGCAGGTAAGTCCCGCAGTACCACGACGTCCGGTGCGCGGGCGGGATCGACGCGGGGGAGGACCACCACGGCTCGGTCGCGCTCGGCCACACCGCGCCCGGGTGCCGCCGCGCGCGGCGGTCCGGCTCCGTCGGGCGGGACGGCTCCCCGTCGCCGTCCGGCCGCCGCGCGGCGGCCCGCGCGCCCCGCACCGGGCGGATCGAACACCGCCCCGATGGCCGTGCTGCGTCGCACGATCGGCACCGGCTGGACCATGCTGGCCCGCGGCGTCGGCGCGGCTACCCGCGCGGTGAGCCGGGCCGGGGATATCGAACACGGACATCAGCGCGATGGCGTCGCGCTCGCGCTGCTGGCGCTGAGCGCGGTCATCGCGGCCGCGGTCTGGCTGTCGGCGGGCGGTCCCATCGGAAGGTGGGTGGATACGGCCATTCGGGCGGTGTCAGGATCCGCCTCGGCCGCACTGCCGTTCGTCGCGGCCGGTATCGCGGTCACGCTCATGCGCACCGAACCGCGCCCGGAGATCCGGCCACGCCTGGTCCTCGGCGGTCTGCTGGTGGGTCTGCCCGCGCTCGGCATCTGGCATCTGGCCGCGGGCGCGCCCGATGACGCGCACGGACGTTCGCGTGCCGCCGGTTTCGTCGGATTCGTCATGGGCGGGCCGTTGGCGGGCGGTTTCACCGCTTGGCTTGCCGTGCCGATTCTGGTGCTGGCCATGGTGTTCGGCCTGCTGTTGCTCACCGGCACCACGATTCGCGAGGTGCCGCAGCGGCTGCGCGAATACTTCGGCACCGCCGCGGGCGGTGACGAATACAGTCCCTTCGACGGCGAACAGCGCGCCTTCGATCCCGCCGACTACGACGCGGAGGGTTTCCCGGTCGGCCGCACCCGCGGTCGCCGCCGCGGTCGCACCCCGGCCGAGAACTATCCGGCCGACGAATTCGGCGATCCGAACGCCCTCACCGAGGCGTTGGGCGAACCGCCGCTGCGCGATGCCAAGACCATCGCCACGGCAGCCGAATTCGGCGCCGAGATCGATGCCGCGGGTCCCGTGCCCAAACCTCGCAAGCGCCCCGCGCCGCCGAAGGTCACCGACCAGACCCCGCCGCCGCCCAAGGAACCCGAATTCGTCGCCGACCGGGTCATCGAGGGCGATTACACGCTGCCGCCGCTGACCCTGCTCACCGACGGCGATCCGCCGAAGAAGCGCAGTGCCGCCAACGAATCGATGATCGAGGCGATCACCGAGGTGCTGGTGCAATTCAAGATCGACGCCGCGGTCACCGGATTCGTGCGCGGCCCGACGGTCACCCGCTACGAGGTGGAACTCGGTCCCGGCGTCAAGGTCGAGAAGATCACCGCGCTGGCCCGCAATATCGCCTACGCGGTCGCGACCGAGAACGTGCGGCTGCTCGCGCCGATTCCGGGCAAGTCGGCGGTGGGCATCGAAGTGCCCAATGCCGACCGGGAACTGGTGCGCCTGGCCGATGTGCTCAAGGCGCCGTCCACGCGAAGCGATCACCACCCGTTGGTGATCGGACTCGGCAAGAACATCGAGGGCGAGTTCGTCTCCGCCAATCTGGCCAAGATGCCGCATCTGCTGGTCGCCGGCTCCACCGGCTCCGGTAAGTCCAGCTTCGTCAACTCGATGCTGGTCTCACTTCTGCAACGGGCCACCCCCGAGGAGGTCAGGATGATCCTGATCGACCCGAAGATGGTGGAACTCACCCCCTACGAAGGCATTCCGCACCTGATCACGCCCATCATCACCCAGCCGAAGAAGGCGGCCGCCGCGCTGGCCTGGCTGGTGGAGGAGATGGAGCAGCGCTATCAGGACATGCAGGCCAACAAGGTCCGCCATATCGATGACTTCAACAAGCGGGTGAAGTCGGGCGCGATCACCGCGCCGCTTGGCAGCGAGCGAGTGTATCGGCCCTACCCGTACATTCTCGCCATCGTCGACGAACTCGCCGATCTCATGATGACCGCGCCGCGCGATGTGGAGGAGGCGATCGTCCGCATCACCCAGAAGGCGCGTGCCGCCGGTATCCACCTGGTGCTTGCCACCCAGCGCCCGTCGGTGGACGTGGTGACGGGTCTGATCAAGACCAATGTCCCGTCGCGGTTGGCCTTTGCCACCTCCTCGCTCACCGACTCGCGCGTCATCCTGGATCAGCCCGGCGCCGAGAAGCTGATCGGCATGGGCGATGCGCTGTTCCTGCCGATGGGCGCGGGTAAGCCGACCCGTTTGCAGGGCGCGTTCATCAGCGACGAGGAGATCCACGGCGTCGTCGAATACACCAAGAACCAGGCCGAACCCGAATACCGGGACGGTGTCACCGCCGCCAAGGCGGGGGAGAAGAAGGATGTCGACCCCGATATCGGGGAGGATCTCGATGTCTTCCTCCAGGCCGTGGAACTGGTCGTCACCTCGCAATTCGGCTCGACCTCGATGTTGCAGCGCAAACTGCGGGTGGGATTCGCCAAAGCGGGCAGGCTGATGGATCTGATGGAGACCCGCGGCGTGGTCGGTCCCAGCGAGGGGTCCAAGGCGCGCGATGTCCTGGTGAAACCCGATGAACTCGACGGTCTGCTGTGGAGTATCCGCGGCGGCGGCGACACCACGGGGGAGGAGCGGGGCGACGAGTGAGCCGCTGGTTCCCTCGGCGAGATTCGAACTCGCAACTACCGGTTCCTAGGGCCGGCGCCTCTGCCAATTGGGCCACGAGGGATTGTCGTGCGTCACAACGCAAAAGGGTCACTCCCGGCGTGGAGTGACCCTGTCTCGGCGCTGGACATCGAGATCTCAGGGGCGACTCCGCGAGCGCTCCGGTCGGGACGAGGCCGCCGCCGATAGCATGAGGCGGACGCGTCGAGCAGCACGGTGCGACAGCTGTCGCCTCCGCACATCATGCTCGACCATCGCCTGACCCTTTCGTATCCGCCCTGTGCGGCGGTGGATTTCGTCGTCTCCGACGCTAACACCCGGAATCGGTACGCGGAACCCATTCTCGCCCAGCGGCGTGACGTTCGCCCTTCCAGGGTTGCCCATTGCGGTTCCCATTGAACCCCGGATCTGTGAAATGATTGCCAGCAATCAATCCGCAATCTAACGGGAACGGACAAATCGGGCATGATGGAAGGCATGTATCTCGATCGGACCACCTCATGCACGTAACCGCATCGATCTGGTTGATCACCGTCGCGGTGATACTCGGCCTGTTCGTCTTCGACTTCTTCGCCCACGTCCGCACCCCGCACGAACCGACCTTCCGCGAGTCAGGGTTCTGGTCGGCCATCTACATCGGCATCGCCCTGGTGTTCGGCGGTTTCGTCGCGTGGAAATGGGGCGGCGCCTACGCGGGGGAGTACTACGCGGGCTTCGTCACCGAGAAGGCGCTCTCGGTGGACAACCTGTTCGTCTTCCTCATCATCATGACCACCTTCGCGGTGCCGCGGATCTACCAGCAGAAGGTGCTGCTCATCGGCATCGTGCTCGCGCTGGTCATGCGCGGTGTGTTCATCGGCGTCGGCGCCGCCGCCATCAGCGCGTTCAGTTGGGTGTTCTACCTGTTCGGCCTGTTCCTGATCTACACCGCGGTGAAATTGCTCACCGAAAGCGGCCACGAGGTCGAGGTCGAGGAGAAACGCGACAGCCGGATCGTCGCGCTGACCAAGCGCGTACTGCCCACCACCGACGAATACGACGGCGACAAGCTCGTCACCCGCGTCGACGGCCGCCGTGCGATCACCCCGCTATTGCTGGCGCTGCTGGCCATCGGCTTCGCGGATCTGCTGTTCGCGCTCGACTCGATCCCGGCCATCTACGGACTCACCGAACAGCCGTATCTGGTGTTCACCGCCAACGCTTTCGCGCTCATGGGACTGCGGCAGCTGTACTTCCTGATCGGCGGACTGCTCGACCGCATGGTGTATCTGTCCTACGGACTTGCCGCGATCCTGGCCTTCATCGGCGTCAAACTCGTGCTGCACGCGTTGCACGAGAACACGCTGCCGTTCGTCAACGGCGGCGAAAACCTCACGGTCCCGGAAATCTCGACCCCGCTGTCGCTGAGTGTGATCCTCGGCATTCTCGTGGTCGCGACCGTCGCGAGCCTGATCAAGACGCGCGGCGCGGTGAAACCGCCCGCGCCCTGACTGACCGGCGACGGCCCTCGATCCCGGGATCGAGGGCCGTCGCGTCGGCGGAATCAGTCGGCGAAGACACCCATGACCGGCAGCCACTCGACCACGCGGACCTCCTCGATCAGCCCTTCGCGGGCGAACGGGTCGTTGGTGAGCAGCTTCTCGAGCGAGGTCTCGTCCTCGTCGCGGAAGATCAGCAGCGCGCCGGAGCCGTCGGGATAGGGGCCGCTGCTGAGCAGCAGGCCCGCGTCGATCCGGGCGTTGAGCCAGGCGCGGTGATCGGGCCGGTGGGTGTCGCGGGCCGCGACGGTGGCGTCGGAATAGGTGTAGTGGACGGCGAAGATCGGCACGGTCGGTCGCTTCCTGTCGCGGTGATTCTCAACGGAACGCTGCTCAGAGCGTGAGCAGCATTCGAGTATTGCCGAGGGTGTTGGGTTTCACATAGCTGAGATCGAGGAATTCGGCGACGCCGGTGTCGTAGGAGCGGCACATCTCGGCGTAGACCTCGGCGGTGACCGGGGTGCCGTCGATCTCGGCGAATCCGTGCCTGCCGAAGAACTCCACCTCGAAGGTGAGCACGAACAGCCTGCGCAGTTCCAGCGCACGGGCCACAGCGATCAGCCGCTCCACGATGAGCCTGCCCACACCCTGACCCTTGACCCGCGGATGCACCGCGACCGTGCGCACCTCGCCCAGATCGGCCCACAGCACGTGCAGCGCGCCGCAGCCGACCACCCGGCCGTCCACCTCGGCGACCCAGAATTCCTGAACGGCCTCGTACAACGTGACCAGGCTCTTCTCCAGCAGGATGCGACCGGCGTACACATCGATGAGGCGCTTGATATCGGGGATGTCGGAGGTGCGCGCGCGTCGCACGACCGGAGCGACGGACTGCGCGGCGGGCGCCGCGTACGGAACGGCGTCGCTGGTCGAACCGCCTTGTGGTCCCCGAGAGGTCATGGGGTGCACAGTAGTCTGCTCGATTACCGATAGTCTGATCGTGTGCCGCACATCCTGTCGTTCCGCTCACCGCATCGCGCCGGGCGTGCGCCCGGTCGTGGTGCCGCGGTCGCCGTGATCGGGGCGGGGGCATGAGTGTGCGACCCGAGGAGATCGGCCGTCCCTGGCCCGAAGCGGTTCCGGCGCGGCCCGCGGTGACCCCCATGTCCGGGCAGGCCGAACCGGCCGCCGTCCCGTTGATGAACATCGCGAACATGCTGACGATGGCGCGCATCGCGATCGTCCCGTTGTTCGTGGCGGCGCTGTTCGCGGGCGGCGGGCACCACCCGGGCTGGCGGATCACCGCCGCGGCGCTGTTCGCCATCGCCGCGATCACCGATCGATTCGACGGGCAACTCGCCCGCAAATACGGCCTCGTCACCGATTTCGGCAAGCTGGCCGATCCCATCGCCGACAAGGCGCTCATCGGCTCGGCCCTGGTCGGACTGTCGATGCTGGGTGAGCTGCCCTGGTGGATCACCCTGGTCATCTGCGGGCGCGAGGTCGGCATCACCCTGCTGCGGCTTGCCGTGGTACGGCGCGGGGTGATACCCGCGGGCCGCGGCGGGAAGCTGAAGACCCTGGTGCAGTCGTTGGCCATCGGCGTGCTGCTGCTGCCGTTGTCGGGCGCGTGGGCGACGGCGGGCATGGCGCTCATGTATCTCGCCGTCGTGCTCACCGTGGTCACCGGACTCGACTATGTCGGTCAGGCGGCCCGGGTGTGGTTCGCGGGCTCGTCACGGGCGCGCGGGCGATGACCGATCCGCTGATCGCCGCCGCCCCCGCCGCCGACTTGGTGCGCGCGCTGCTCGCGGCGGGCCAGACCGTGGCCACCGCCGAATCGCTGACCGCGGGCCTGGTAACGGCGACCATCGCGGGTGTGCCCGGCGCCAGTGCGGTGCTGCGCGGCGGCCTCGTGGTCTACGCCACCGATCTCAAACACCGGCTCGCCGGGGTCGGGGAGGATCTGCTGAACACCCAGGGGCCGGTCGCGGCGGGCACCGCCGAACAGCTCGCGCTGGGGGCGCGGACCCGCTGCGAGGCCGACTGGGGGATCGGTGTGACCGGCGTCGCCGGACCCGACACCCAGGACGGACATCCGGTCGGCACGGTGTTCCTCGGACTGTCGGGACCACGGCACACCGAGGTCATGCGGTTGCGCCTGTCGGGCGACCGGTGGACCATCAGACTCACCGCGACCACGATCGCGGTGCGGGAACTGCTGCGGTGCGTGCTGGGCTGACGGACCACGATCGCGCTCGACTGCGATCGAGTCCGCCCGGCACGGGAACCAACCGGCCGTCGTCGGACGTTGTGCCAGAAACAACGGTGCGCGCTCGGCCTCGGTCGCCGCGCGTTGGCCCGGTCGACGCCGAGCGAAGGAGAACGACATGACGCTGCTGCGAGAGGCGATCGGGGACAGTCTGCGGCGCGCGCGCCTGGCCCAGCACCGGACCCTGCGCGAGGTGTCCACGTCGGCCCGGGTCAGTCTCGGCTACCTGTCGGAGGTCGAGCGCGGGCGCAAGGAGGCGTCGAGCGAGCTGCTCGCCGCCATCTGCGCCGCACTCGACGTGCCGCTGTCGCGGGTGCTCTGGGATGTGAGCACGATCATGGCGGGTGTCGACGGACCTCCGGTGAGCGAGCAGGCCGATGTTCCCGTCCAGGCCACGGTGCCCGAGCCGGAGAGCGCGGCCGGACCGCCCGCCGAGCCCGACCCGGCGCCCGCGAACATGTCGGCCAGGATCGTCATCCCCGCGCCCAAGTCCGACATGCTGGTACTGGTCAAGAGCAACTGACGCCTCGCCCGCCGCGGGCAACGCTGCGGTCCGACGCGGAAAACGGATATCTTCTCTACTAGGCGTCGATCGGGCCGGGCCTCCGGTCCGGGTGCCGGATGGTGGAGGATAGGCACACAGCTGGTGCGTGACGGTCGCGCACCGGAGCCGCGCGAAGCGGTGCATCAGATGGAGGCGGGATCAATCGATGGCTAATCCGTTCGTCAAGGCCTGGAAGTACATGATGGCCCTCTTCGATTCGAAGATCGAGGAGCACGCGGATCCGAAGGTTCAGATTCAGCAGGCTATCGAGGAAGCTCAGCGCCAGCACCAGGCACTGTCGCAGCAGGCCGCGTCGGTCATCGGTAACCAGCGGCAGCTGGAGATGAAGCTGAACCGCCAGCTCGACGAGGTCGAGAAGCTCAACGCGAACGCGCGTCAGGCGGTGCTGCTGGCAGACCAGGCCGCTGCGGCCGGCGATACCGAGAAGGCGATACAGTACACCAACGCGGCCGAGGCATTCGCCGCGCAGTTGGTCACCGCCGAGCAGTCGGTCGAGGATCTGAAGGTACTGCACGACCAGTCGTTGCAGGCCGCGGCGCAGGCGAAGAAGGCGGTCGAGCAGAACGCCATGCTGTTGCAGCAGAAGGTCGCCGAGCGCACCAAGCTGCTCAGCCAGCTCGAGCAGGCGAAGATGCAGGAGCAGGTCTCCGCGTCGTTGCAGCGGATGGACTCCACGCTGTCCGCGCCGGGCACCACCCCGAGCCTGGACGCCGTGCGCGAGAAGATCGAACGCCGCTACGCCAATGCGCTCGGCGCCGCCGAACTGGCACAGAACTCGGTGCAGGGCCGCATGTTGGACGTGCAGCAGGCCAGCATCCAGATGGCCGGGCACAGCAAACTCGAGCAGATTCGCGCCTCCATGCGCGGGGAGTCGCTGCCCGCGGGTGGCGGCGCCGGTCAGACGGCCATCAATCCCGCGCAGCCGCAGGCCAATCCGGCCCAGCCGCAGATCAACAAGGGACAGGCCGCCCAGCAGTAGCGCGAGAGCGCGCAGGACGGTTCGGTGTGCGGGGTGACGCGGCGACGGTATCGGTCGCGGCGCGCTCTTCGGGCCGTCCGGTCGGTGGGCGGCCGCGGCGCGAAAAATCGGTCATGATGGAACCGAGTGAGGTGCGGTCATGAGCGAGCGAATTCCGAGCGGGTCGCGTTCGGCGAGTATCAGCGGGGTGTGGGAGTGAATCGGAGAACGTCACCGGGATCGCCCGTGCCCCATACCGGATCCTTCGGCCCGGCGCCCGGGGGATTGCCCGATACGCTGCGCGACGTCGGTGAGCACGCGCTGGTCGCGGTGCGGCGCTGGGCCGACCCCCGCGAACGTGAACTGCGCAGGCGTCGCCGAGCGCGGCGACGCAGTTTCCAACTCGGCACCGTTTCCGGGCTCACCACCGCGGGAGCCGTTGGGCTGGTGGTGATCTCGGCCCCCGCCTGGGCGGTGGTGATCATCGGCGGCGGTGCGGTCGCCCTGGTGACCGGCACCGCGCTCAGCGCTCGTCGATATCTGCGTCTGCGCGGTCAGCCGTTGCCGCAGGCCGCGTTCATTCCCCGTAAACAGCCGCCGCTGCGTTCGGTGGCGCGCGCGCCCATCGCCCGCCTGGTGCGCGCGGAACGGGTGCTGCACGGCATGATCACCCACCTCGGCGCCTCCGATCGCGTGCCAAGGGCGGAACTCGTCGAAATGGTCGAGACGGCCAACTCCGGCAGCGCCGCCCTGCACGCCTTGGCCGCCGACATCGTCCAAATGGAAAGCGCCGCAGCGGTGGTCGGCCGCGACAACCCCCGCACCGCGGAGGCGCTGAACGCCAATACGCGCTCGGCCATGCAACGACTCGAATCGGGCGTGTCGGAATACGAACAGGTCGTCACCGCCGCGAGCAATATCCTCGCCGTGCCGGAGGGCGCCGTGGTCGCATACCGATTCGACAGCATCGTCGCCGACCTGCGCCATGCTGCCGACCGTCTCGACGGCTGGGCCCAGGCTCTCACCGAAATAGCCGACCGCCCCGTTATCACCACAGCTGAACCGCCCCAAGGCTTTTCCCGCCGGTAAACGGATGCCGTCGCCGCGCCTGCCCCCGCGCGGCGAGGGCGATCCGCACGGCATCTCGGCGCCGCCGAATTGTCGAGATGATCGAGACGGCGAACCCGTTCGGCGCGGCCTGGCGGGCTGGGCCGTCGACACCGTCGGTCTGGAAAACGCCGCGGCGGTGGTCGGCCGCGACAAACCCTACGCCGCCGAGGCGCTGAACGCCTATACGCGTTCGGCGATGGTGCCTCTCGAATCGAAAGCGCCGCAGGCAAATTGTCGCTATGTGTACCGCAATTTCCCGGCAGGGTTCGGGAACGGATATCGGATCGAGGGGCGACCGTCGTATGCCGTGCGGCGAATTTCGCCGATGTCGTCGGGTTTCGGCGATCTTCACCTGCACGGCATACGAGCGACCGGGCGATGCCCGGAGATCGGTTAACGGCGATTCCGCATCGTGGAGACGATGGCAGCGGACGGAAATCGCGCGGAATGTGCCGCAGCCGAAGCAAATGCTCGGTCAGGCACGGGCGTGTGAATGGTCCGGGGGCGGAATACGCGGCCGGACGGCATTTTACGCGGGGCCGCCGGTGCTGCACCGGCGCAGAGTAATAGGTGTGCGTAGAGCAGCGGCAGGATGCGGGCGATAATGCGTACCCACGGGTCGGTACGGAAATACGGCGACCGACATCCGCGATACCGCCCCGCATGCATTACCGCGGTGAGCTGCGAGAATGTCAAAGGGATTCCTGAAGTTGTCGATACATCGATGAATCAACGACTCGGCGGTCGAAGATCGTGACCGCCGGTGAACATCCTTGCAGCCGCGGCGGTTTTGCAGCAATGGTTTCCCGGAATTGGTCGAATTCGTCACGGCACGGTGGCATCGACTACCGGCGCACCCCTGGTGAATGACCGGCTACCGTTCGGTAACCGATCCGTCGAACGGTCAAGACCCTTTGACCGGGCCGGAGTTCAGGGTGAACCCTGATTTGCACCCGGATATCGGTGTTGAGCTGGTGATTTCACAGCGCGACCCTGCCAGCATGGGAGATGTCGGATCGCCGGACGGCGGTCGGCGAAGACTTCAGGAGGCTGGAAATGCTGTGGAAGATCATCGGCGTCGTCGCGGTCGTGTGGATCGCGCTCGCCGTCATCGGTGCGCTGATCAAGGGCCTGTTCCCGATTCTGATGATCAGTGCGGTGGTGTTCGGCCTGTATCTGCTCTACAAGGCGGTCGCCGGATCGGACAACTCGATCAGCAAGTTGTAGCGGGCAGTGGCGCGGCTGATTGAATGAGGACCGTGGAGCACCTACCCGAGGACTGGGATCGCGGACTTGTCATCGTCGCCCATCCCGACGACATCGAATACGGTGCGGCCGCCGCGGTCGCACGCTGGACGCGGATGGGCAAGGACATTCGCTACGTCCTCGTCACCAGCGGCGAGGCCGGAATCGCTGGGATGCCGCCCGCCGAGGCCGGACCGCTGCGCGAAGCCGAGGAGCGGGCCGGGGCGCGGGCGGTCGGCGTGACCGAGGTGGAATTCCTCGGTCATCCCGACGGGCGGATCCGCGAAGGTACGGACCTGCGTCGCGACCTCGCCGCCGCGATCCGCCGCCATCGACCGGAACTGGTGGTGCTGTTCAATTTCGGCGATACCTGGGCGCCGGGTTTCGCCAACAGCGCCGATCATCGCGCGGTCGGCCGCAGCGGACTCGACGCCGTCTCCGACGCGGGTAACGAGTGGATCTTCCCCGAGATCGCCGATCTCGCCCCGTGGTCGGCGCGCTATGCCGCGGTCGTCGGTCCGGTCGCCACCCACGCGGTCGACGTCACCGAGACGGTGGACGCGGCAAGGGCGTCCCTGACCGCGCACCGGCGCTATCTCGAGGCGCTCAGCGAAGTACCCGTCGATGACCAGGTGCGCGCCATCGTGGACCGTGCCACGGCGCCGAAGGACGGATTCCCGGCCGAACGGGCGGTTGGTTTCGAGCTGTACTACTTCGGCGGCTGATCGCGGCGCGGCCGTCGGGACCGAACGGCGCGATCGGCCACCCGCTCGACGACCGGGCGCCAGGTTTCGACCGGCGCGACGGCGAGTCCGACGACCTTGCCCGCGTCGTCGGCCCGCCGCAAGGCGATGGCGGCGGGGAAATCGGGATCGGCGCGGAATGCCGCGATCTCGGCGGAATCCATGGGGCCGCCCTGCGCGAGCAGCGTGCGTCGGCTCGATGCGGACAGACCCGCGGCGTGCTCGGCGTCGGTCGCCACGAGATAGCGCTTGGCGACCACGTGCAATTCGACCAGTCGCGCCACCCGCGCGCCGAGCAGTCCGCGTACCGCCTCGGCACCGTGCCTGCCGTGTCCGGCGTCGTCGCCGGGCCGCAGGTGGTGGCCGATATCGTGCACCAGTCCGGCGACCTGGAGTTCCTCATCGCCCGGATGGGAGCGGCGCAGCAGCTGCGCGCACTGGCGATCGTGATCGAGGATGTCGACCGGATCGCCGCTGCGATCGGCGGTGTCCCACACGTCGTGACACTCGCCCAGGAGTTCCATCAGCTCGTCCACGGTCGAAATCGGCGTCGTCACCGCGCACTCCTCTGTCCGGCGTCCCGTGGATCCGCACGATACCGGCATCGGGCGCGGCGGCGCGGGCGGGCCGCACGGCAGCGCGCGGGCGGTGTGGCAGGCTGGGCCAATGCGTGTTGCCGTTGTCGCCGGGCCCGATCCCGGCCATGCGTTTCCGGCGTTGGCGCTGTGCGAACGTCTCGTGGCGGCGGGTGACGAACCGGTGCTCTTCACCGGTCCGCGCTGGTTCGACGCCGCCAAGCGGGCAGGCATCGCCGTGCGCAGACTCAAGGGCCTCGCGCCGCGCACGAACGACGACGACGCCGATGCCGGCAGGCGCATCCACGAGCGCGCCGCCTACATCTCCTCGGAGATCCTGCCGGATCTGAGCGCGATGCTGCCGGAACTGGTGGTCTCCGATGTGCTCACCGCGGGCGGCGGTATGGCCGCCGAGCGACTCGGGGTGCCGTGGGTGGAACTGTCCCCGCATCCGCTGTATCTGCCCTCGAAGGCGCTGCCGCCCATCGGCAGTGGACTCGCCGTGGGCGAGGGGGTGCGCGGCCGGATGCGCGACGGCCTGCTGCGTTCCATGACCGCCCGCGCCATCCGCAATGGTCGGCGCCAGCGCGAGAAGGCCAGGGAGAGTGTCGGTCTGCCCGCCGCCGACCCCGGTCCGGCGCTGCGGCTGATCGCGACGCTGCCCGCCTTGGAGGTGCCGCGGCCGGACTGGCCGGAGAACGCGCACCTGATCGGTCCGCTGCTGTGGGAGCCCACCGACCGTGTCCTGGCGCCGCCGCCGGGGGACGGCCCGTTGATCATGGTCGCGCCGTCGACCGCGCACACCGGTGTGGCGGGCATGGTGGAGACCGTGCTCGAGGCGTTGGACGGCGCGGGAGTGCGTGTCGCGATCTCCATGCTCGACGCCCCGCCGACGGATCTGCCGTCGTGGGCCGTCGCCGGACTCGGCCGCCAGGACGAACTATTGACCCACGCGGCACTGACCATCGGCGGCGGCGGACACGGGCTGCTCGCCAAATCGCTGCTGTCGGCGGTGCCGATCATCACCGTCCCGGGCGGCGGCGATCAATGGGAACTGGCCAATCGTGCCGCCCGCCAGGGCAGTTCGATCCTGATCAGGCCGCTCACCGTCGACGCCGTGCGCACGGCGGTCCGGTCCGTGCTCGACCATCCGCGGTTCGCGGCCGCGGCGCAGGAGGCGTCCATGTCGGTCGCCGAGGTCCGCGATCCGGTCGAACTGTGTCGCGGCGCGGTATCGGCCACCAGTTCCCCGTGAGGTGCCCGCGCGATCTCGCGCGAGTATCTTGAATACGGTGCGATTGACCGAGTTCCAGGAACTGTTGCATACCGAGTTCGGGGTGGCCCGAGGTGACGCCCTGTTCAGCGACCACGTGATCCTGTCGTTGGGCGGTCGGACCGGGGCGGACGCGATCGAGGTGGGGATCGATCCCCGGGACGTGTGGCACGCGCTGTGTGCCGAATTCGACGTCCCTCGGACTCGTTGGTGACCGGATCGGAGCGGGCCGCGCCGTCGTATCGCGTCGATGAACGACAGCGGATGATCCCGGTCGATCCGGCGGGGCTCGCCGAGCGCGTGGCCGCGGCCCGGCCCGTCGACTTCGTCGGCCATCGCCAGATCGGCATCGAATCGATGCTGCTCGGGCGCTATGACGACGCGCTGGATCATCTCGATCGCGCGCTGGAACTGGTCGATACCGACAGCAGGCGGATCACGGTCTGGATCAATCTCGGCGATGTCTACCGTTACCGCGGGGAATTCCCCACCGCGACTTGGCTCTACCGCCGCGCGGTGGACGTGGCCCGCGCCCGCGCACCCGAGGTGCTGTCCTTCGCCGCCCAGCACCTGGGCAGGGCGCTGGCGGAACAGGGTGATCTCGAGGGTGCCCGCGCCGCGCTGGGGGAGGCGTTGCGGCTACGGACGGCCGAGGGCGATGCGGAATTGATCGAATCGACGCGGGTCGCGCTGGAGACACTGGATCAGTCGCCGATTCCGCTGCCGCCTTCGATCGCCGCGCTGGTCGGCGATGCCCCGATCCGGTCGGACGGGCACGAGGGCATGAGCGGCGAGGTCGTCTCGGTCGGCGCGTACTGGATGAAGCGCGGACCGCGCGCCGTCGCGGAATACGACCGGCTGCGTTGGTTGGAGTGCCGCGGTGTGCGAGTGCCGGAGATCGCAGGCTTCGACGCCGATGTGCTGTTGCTGGCCGACGCGGGCGCGCCGAGTACGGCGGCGGGGCTCGACGTCGTGTCCGGTCCGTCGGTCGGCGCGGTCCTCGGCGCACTGCTGCGACGGTTGCACGCGCTGCCGGTGGCCGACTGCCCGTTCGACGCCCGGCTCGACACGGTCTTGCCGCGAGCTCGCAGGCAGGTGCTGGAAGGGCTGGTCGATGTCGAGGATTTCGACGTCGAGAACATGGGCCGTACGCCAGAGGATGTCCTGCGTGATCTGCTCGAGCAGCGGCCGGACGAATCGGATCTCGTGGTGACCCACGGTGATTTCACCCCCGCCAATGTGCTCGAGGGCGGCATCGTGCTCGATGTCGGCGCGCTCGGCGTGGCCGATCGCCATCGTGATCTGGCACTGGCAGAACGCGATCTGCGCGAGGCGGGCGGTAGCGGGGCGGTCGAGGCGTTCTTCGAGGCGTACGGTCCCATCGCGCCCGATCACCGTCGTCTCGCCTACTACCGGCTGCTGGACGAATTGTTCTGAACCGCTCTCAGCTCAGTTTGGCGTAGTGGCGTGCCGCCTTGGTGCGGTTGCCGCAGGTCGCCATCGAATGCCAACGTCTCGTGCCGTTCTTCGAGGTGTCGAGGAAGAACAGGATGCAGTGCGGATGCGCGCACTGCTTGATTCGTTCCGGTGCGCGCGCGAGCAGGTCGAGCAGATTGTTCGCGGCCAACCAGGCGGGCAGCCGGGTCGGATCCGCGACGTCGGGGGTGTCGAGAGGGCCCGAGTCGGTGAGGGTGCGGCGGATGCGGCCGTGTGCGAGAACGTCGTTGAGCGCGGCGTGATTCGCATGGCGCACGGTGTCGAGGATCGCCGAGCGGGCGGCCACCAGCGCCTCGAGGGTGCGCTGATCGGCGGGGGCATCGATGCCCGCCGTCGCCAACCAGATCGCCAGCCCGTCGGTATCTGTGAGCAGATCCCGCGGTTCGCCCTCGATCCAGCGGGTGTTGAGAAGGTCCAGGGCGAGTGGTTCACCGAGGTGTGGGCGCGGATCGGGCATGACTGAGGGTATCGGTGTCCCACTCATCGACATGACAACCTCACCTCCCTAACCGTCTAATTTAATTTCAGTGGTTGACTCGCTCCGGATTGTCGCACTACTCTCTAACCTGTAAAACAATTTACAACGGTTATTTCGCCTAGAGGGGTTCCACGATGACTACAGCGCTCAGTACAGGCCATGTCGGCCTGAACGTCGCCGACCTGGACCGGTCGGTCGAGTTCTATCGGCGCGCACTCGGCTTCGAACAGCTCACCGCGGGAGTCGAGGGACCGCGGCGGTGGGCCTTCCTCGGACTCGACGGCGCGGTGATGATCACCCTCTGGCAGCAGTCGGCCGGCGAGTTCTCCGCGGACACCCCGGGTCTGCATCACCTGTCGTTCCAGGTCGGCACCATCGAGGAGGTTCGAACGATCCAGGCGCGGCTGCGTGACCTCGCGGTCGAGTTCGCCCATGACGGTGTGGTCGCGCACCGGGAGGGCGCGTCCTCCGGGGGGCATCTTCTTCACCGATCCTGACGGCATCCGGCTCGAGGTGTACGCACCCACGGGCGCCGAATCCGCGCCCGCCCCTTCGGGTTCCGCCCCCACTTGCGGATTCTTCTGAGATGTCACCCTTCCATTCCGGCGAACTCGCCGTCCAACGCCGTATGGGGCAGGCCGATATCGCCGAGCGGGTCGGCCGGACGGTCCGCGCCGATATCCCGGATATCGCCGCGGACTTCCTGGCTGACCAGCCGATGGTCGTCCTCGCCGCCGCCGACGACCACGGGCGGATATGGGCGGGACAGCTCACTGGCAGGCCCGGATTCGTGCGCGCCCTCGATGACTCGACCATCGCCGTGGACGCGCGTCCCGCACCGGACGACCCGCTCGCCGCGGCGCTCGTGCGGCCGCGGCGGGTCGGCATGATCGCGCTGCAACCGCACCGCCGCCGCAGAATGCGGGTCAACGGGCTCGCGGTCCCGGTCGAATCGGGTATGCGCATCACCGTCGATCAGGTGTATTCGAACTGCCCGAAGTACATCTCCCGTCGGGAAGTCCGCTCCTACACGCCCGACGAGGCGCGACCGGGGTCCGCGCGGAGCGCCTCGCTCGGCACCGATCAGCTCGCCGTCCTCGCCGCCACCGACGCCTTCTTCGTCGCGACCGCCAACGGCGCGGGCGATGTCGACGCCTCGCACCGGGGCGGGAACCCCGGGTTCCTGCGCGCGCTGTCGCCGTCGCTGCTGCGCTGGCCGGATTACCGTGGCAATTCGATGTTCATGACCCTGGGCAATATCGCGGTGAATCCGCGTTGCGGATTGCTGATCCCCGACTGGTCGGACGGCGGCGCGCTGCGGCTCACCGGCCGTGCCGCACTGAATTGGGAATCCGACACCTTCACGCCCGGTGCGCAGTGCTCGATCGATTTCACCGTCGAGGAGGTGCTCGACTCCCGTGGCAGCGGGCCGCTGCGCTGGGGTCCGCCGGAACTGTCCCCGGTCAATCCGTGAACTCCACCCGAGAGGAACCTTCCATGCGACCTCCGCTGCCCCCGTTCGACGCCGCCTCCGCCCGGATCAAGGTGCAGGCCGCCGAAGACGCCTGGAATACCCGCGATCCCGATACGGTCGCCCGCGCGTATACCGAGGATTCCCGGTGGCGCAATCGGGACGAATTCTTCACCGGCCGCGCCGCCATTGTCGAATTCCTCACCCGCAAATGGTCCATCGAGAACGACTACGCCCTGCGCAAGGATCTGTGGGCGTTCGAGGGCAACCGCATCGCCGTGCGGTTCCAGTACGAATGGCACGACGAACTCGGCCGGTGGTGGCGCAGTTACGGCAACGAGCAGTGGGAATTCACGGCCGAAGGGCTGATGTCGCGCCGGGAGGCGAGCATCGACGATGTCGGAATCCTCGAATCCGAGCGCCGCATCTTCGGCGCCCGCGGCTCGCGGGAGTGGGGCGCGGCTCTGCCCCTGCGGTAGCTCGGGAGCAGGGTGACCGATTGCTGTTCGCCCGCCACTCCCGCGGAACACCGGGACCGCGACACCGAGGGCGAGACGGGATCGCGCCGTCGGTGATCGCGGTGGACGAACAATGTCCGCTCCCGGGTCCGGGCGCGTCGCTTGACTCGAACATCTGTTCGTTTAAGCTTGACGCCGGAACTTGTCGGTGCCGCGCTCTAATGTGGGCGCCAACCAAGAGAACGAGATCACCCGGCGGAAAAGGGGACCAAGGACATGGCACCACAGGCGTATGACCGCGACAAGGCGCTCGAACTCGCGCTGGCCCAGGTCGAGAAGAGCTTCGGCAAGGGCGCCGTCATGCGCCTCGGCGAGGAAGCGCGCCAGCCCATCTCGGTGATCCCGACCGGTTCCATCGCCCTCGATGTCGCCCTCGGCATCGGCGGCCTGCCCCGCGGCCGCATCGTGGAGATCTACGGCCCGGAATCCTCGGGTAAGACCACCGTGGCCCTGCACGCGGTGGCCAATGCGCAGGCCGCTGGCGGTGTCGCGGCCTTCATCGACGCCGAGCACGCGCTCGATCCCGATTACGCCCGCAAACTCGGCGTCGATACCGACGCGCTGCTCGTCTCGCAGCCCGATACCGGTGAGCAGGCGCTCGAGATCGCCGACATGCTGGTGCGCTCGGGCGCCATCGATATCATCGTCATCGACTCGGTCGCCGCCCTGGTGCCGCGCGCCGAGATCGAGGGCGAGATGGGTGACAGCCATGTCGGCCTCCAAGCCCGCCTGATGAGTCAGGCGCTGCGCAAGATGACCAGCGCGCTCAACAATTCCGGCACCACCGCCATCTTCATCAACCAGCTGCGCGAGAAGATCGGCGTCATGTTCGGTTCACCCGAGACCACCACCGGCGGTAAGGCGCTGAAGTTCTACGCCTCGGTGCGTCTGGACGTGCGCCGCATCGAAACTCTCAAGGACGGCACCGACGCGGTGGGCAACCGCACCCGCGTCAAGGTCGTGAAGAACAAGGTCTCCCCGCCCTTCAAGCAGGCCGAATTCGACATTCTCTACGGTCACGGCATCTCCAAGGAGGGCTCGCTCATCGATATGGGTGTCGAGCACGGCTTCATCCGCAAGTCCGGCTCCTGGTACACCTACGAGGGCGATCAGCTCGGGCAGGGCAAGGAGAACGCCCGCAAATTCCTGCTCGACAACACCGATATCCGCGACGAGATCGAGAAGAAGATCAAGGAGAAGCTCGGTATCGGCGCCGACGTCACCGCGGAGGCCGCCGCCGAGACTCCCGCGGACTTCTGATCCGGCGCCGAGATGGGCACAGCGGCCTCCGCGCGTCCCGACCCGGTGGCGCAGATGCGACGGCGGCTGGCCGAACTCGGCGTCGAGGTCACCAGACCAGTCCGGTCGGCCGAAGGTGGTTCGGCCGATGCGGACACCTCGGGCACCCGGTCGAGCGCACCCGATCCGCAGCGGGCGCGCTCGGCCGGGGCCATATCCCGAACGGGGCGAACACGCGGTCGCCGGGAGTGGTTCGAGGATTCCGAGGATGAGGGCTCCCTCTCGGCCGACAACGGAGGTATGTCCGGCCGAGAGGAGGATCCGGTGGCGGCCGGGTCCGGGCGTGGTGCCGAGCGCACCCCGCAGGGCGGGACGGTGGAGCAGGCCAAGGACGCGTGTCTGCGTCTGCTCGCCGTCCGCGCCCGCAGCCGCGCCGAACTGGCGCGGCGGTTGGCCGCCAAAGGGTACTCCGTCGAGGTCGCCGATATCGCCCTCGACAAGCTCGCCGAGGTGGGGCTCGTCGACGACGCGGCCTTTGCCGAGGAATGGGTGCGGTCCCGGCACACCTACTCCGGCAGAGGTAGACACGCACTGGCGCGGGAATTGCGGAACAAGGGGGTCGCCGCATCCGATGCCGCGCCGGCCCTCGACGCCATCGCCGGTGACGACGAAACCGATCGAGCCACCGAACTGGTACGCCGCAAACTCCGCACGATCCCCCGGGATCTGGAGCGCGACAAGGTCATTCGCCGCTTGGTCGGTATGCTGGCCCGTCGCGGCTACAGCCAGGCCACGGCCTTCACAGTCGTGAAGGCCGAACTCGAGCAGAGCGGTTCGACCGAGGAGTTCGCCCACGAATGATCCGCGTTCGCCTCCGAACTACGGGTCGGGTGCGGACAGGTCCGTGGCGCGAGGGATTGGGGCGCGTACCTTCTCGGCCCGCGCGCCCGGGAACTCCGCGAAGGACGTGCCGTCGAGTGCGTCATTTCTTGGTGATATCCATGCCGGGTGTGGCATCGGTGATCACCGAATCGGGGGCGAGCACCGCGCCGCCGCGAGTGCGCCTGCGCGTGCGCAGCCTGCGCTCGACCACGGTCGCGGCATAGGAGAGCGAACTGTTGAGCGCGATCATGACGATCGCCACCACGATCAGCGACGGAATGATGTTCTGCTCCGCCGCGCCGAGTTGCTGACCTTGCCGCACGATCTCGGCGTAGGTGATCTGGTAGCCCAGCGCCGTATCCTTCAGTGCCACGACCATTTGCGAGATGAGCGCGGGCAGCATGGCCGTGATCGCCTGCGGCAGCAGGATCAGGCGCATCAACTGGTTCTTACGCAGGCCGAGCGCCACCGCCGCCTCGGTCTGGCCCTTGGGCAGCGAACGGATACCCGCGCGGACGATTTCGGCGATGACCGAGCCGTTGTAGACCGTCAGGGCCACGACGACGGCGGCGAGCGCGAGATCGTCGGATTTGAAGACCTTGTACTCGGAGAACAGCGAGAACAGGA
The DNA here is from genome assembly GCF_001310275.1 of Nocardia arizonensis. Classification (GTDB taxonomy): domain Bacteria; phylum Actinomycetota; class Actinomycetes; order Mycobacteriales; family Mycobacteriaceae; genus Nocardia; species Nocardia arizonensis. The sequence continues at coordinate 212,344 of NZ_LGYZ01000081.1, read as the reverse complement.
AGATCATCAGGATCAGCACGGGAACGGCCCGCGCGAATTCGACGACCGCGCCCGCGACCACCCGCACCCACAAGTGATCCGATAGCCGCAGAATGCCGAAGATCATGCCGACGATCAGCGCGAAGACGATGGACAGCGCCGCGGCGACCACGGTGCCCCGCAAACCGGACAGCAGATAGGTCTGCCACACGTCGGAGTCGAGGAACGGCTTCCACTTCTCGGCCGTGAACTGCCCCTGCTCGTCGAAGGCGCGGAACAGCACCACGCCGACGGCCACGATGGCCACCACGACCAGCACGGAATACAGGTGGTTGCGTATGCGCGCCCGTGGGCCGGGCGCGTCGAACAGGACGGACGCGCCGGAGCTCATCGGGCCACCTCGAATCGCTTTGCGAGCCAACCGAACAGCAGGCCCGTTGGAAGGGTCAGACATACGAAGCCGAAGGCGAAGATGGCGCCGATGGCGATGACGGCGGCCTCGTTCTCGTTCATCTCCGCCATCAGGTACGCCGCTTCCGCGACACCGATGGCCGAGGCGATGGTGGAATTCTTGGTGAGCGCGATCAGCACGCTGCCCAGCGGCGCGATCACCGCGCGGAACGCCTGCGGCAGCACGATGTAGCGCAGATTCTGACCGAAACTCAGACCGAGCGACCGTCCTGCCTCCGACTGGCCGAGCGCCACGGTGTTGATACCGGCGCGCAGCGATTCGCAGACGAAGGCGCCGGTGTACACGCTCAGGCCGACGACGGCCCACCGATAGTTGTTGTCGGCGATGGAATCGCCCGCCAACTTCCACTGCAACGTCAGGTACAGGCCGAGCGAGCAGAACAGGATGATCAGCGTCAGCGGGGTATTGCGGAAGATCGTGACGTAGGCGGCGCCGAGCGTGCGGGCGACCGGCACGGGGGATACACGCATCGCGGCGACGATGGTGCCGAGAACGAAGGCGCCGACGGCCGAGGTCAGGGTCAGCTTGATGGTCACCCAGAAGGCTTGCAGTATCTCGGTGTCATATTCGGAGATCAGGTCGATCACGGTGGGCGCATCCCTCCGATCGGGGTGGACGGGTAATCGGTGCGAACCGACCGCGGGTGGTCCGGGCGCCTGCCCGAACCACCCGCGGCGGGTCGAACTCAGTAGCGGTTCACGGCGGGCGGCTGCGGCATCGGGTAGCCGGAGCTGCCGACAGTCGAGGCGAACGCCTTCGACCAGGAGCCGTCCTTGATCATCTGCTCTATCGCGTCGTTGATCTTGGCGCGGGTCTCGGTATCGCCCTTCTTCAGACCGATGCCGTAGTTCTCGGTGGTGAAGGGCTTGCCGACGACCTTGAGCTGGCCCGGCGACTGCGCGGCGAAGCCCGCGAGAATGATGTCGTCGGTGGTCACCGCGTCGACCGAACCGTTGCGCAGCGCCTCGACACACAGCGAGTACGTGTCGAACTCCTGCAACTGGACGTCCTTGGCGTACTTGTCCTTCACGTTCTGCGCGGGCGTCGAACCCTTCACCGAGCAGAGCTTCTTGTTGCCGGTCAGCGATTCGGGTCCGGTGATGTCGGTGTTGTCCGCCTTCACCAGCAGCGACTGCCCCGCCACGTAGTACGGCCCGGCGAAATCGACCTTGTCCTTGCGCTTGTCGGTGATGGAGTAGGTGGCGACGATGAAGTCGACCTGGCCGTTCTCGATCAAGGTCTCGCGCTGCGCCGACGGCGATTCCTTGAACGTGACGTTCTCCGGCTTCACGCCCAGCTTCTCGGCGACGTACTTGGCGACCTCGACGTCGAAACCGCTGAACGATCCGTCCTTGTTGCGCAGTCCGAGGCCGGGCTGGTCGAACTTGATGCCGACGGTCAATTTGCCGTCCTTGGCGCTGTCGAGGGCCGAGCCTTCGTCGCCGCCGCCACAGGCGGTGACGGCGAGCGCCAGGGCCATCGCCCCGACGCCGAAGCGCAGTGCACGAGTAATCCTCATCGGGTTCCCAACTCCTCTAGTGGTTTCGTTGCGTGGCGGATTCAGTGGCTCAGGATCTTGCCGAGGAAGTCCTTGGCCCGGTCGGATTTCGGCGCGGTGAAGAACGTCTCGGGCGCGGTGTCCTCGACGATCCGACCGTCGGCCATGAACAGCACCCGATCGCCCGCCCGGCGCGCGAAGCCCATCTCGTGGGTGACCACGAGCATGGTCATACCCTCCTTGGCCAGCGACACCATCACGTCGAGCACCTCGTTGACCATTTCCGGGTCCAGCGCCGAGGTCGGCTCGTCGAACAGCATGACCTTGGGATTCATGGCCAGCGCGCGGGCGATGGCCACGCGCTGCTGCTGACCGCCGGACAACTGCGCCGGATACTTGTCGGCCTGATCGGCGATGCCGACCCGTTCGAGCAATTCCATCGCGCGGCTGCGGGCTGCCTCCTTACCGACCTTGCGGACCTTCATCGGCGCGAGCATGACGTTGTCGATGATGCTCTTGTGCGCGAACAGGTTGAACGACTGGAACACCATGCCGACATCGGCGCGCAACGCGGCCAACGCCTTTCCCTCCGCGGGCAGCGGCACGCCGTCGATCGCGATATCGCCGGAGTCGATGGGTTCGAGGCGATTGATGGTGCGGCACAACGTCGATTTACCCGACCCGGAGGGGCCGAGCACAATGACGACCTGTCCGCGCGGAACCTCCAGATTGATATCACGCAGGACGTGCAGCGCACCGAAGTGCTTGTCCACCTTGCGCATCGAGATCATGGGCGCTGCTGCTGCGCCGGCGTCCCCGGTCGAGTCGGGCGCGGCATCGGCATCGGCATCGGTCATGGTCTCTGACCTTAAGGGGAAAACGGAAGTTTGCCCCGGTTTCTGTGACACGCCGTATCGCCGCGCCGTATCGTCACGTGGATGTAACCTCCAGGTCGCCTTGGGCGAACCGCCGCCGCGCGTGCGGCCTGCGTCGATGCGCGCGTCAGGCCGGATACGGACGCCCGTACCCTGGACGGGTGGATTCGATCGGACAGACCGCGCTGCCTCCCGACCAGACCCGGCCCGAGGGTGACGCGCGCTCCTACGAGGTCCGTACCTTCGGCTGCCAGATGAACGTGCACGATTCCGAACGCTTGTCCGGCCTGCTCGAGGACGCGGGTTATGTGAAGGCCGCGCCCGGCGCGACGGCTGATCTCGTCGTGTTCAACACCTGCGCGGTCCGCGAGAACGCCGACAACAAGCTGTACGGCACACTCGGCCACCTCGCGCCGATCAAGGCGGAGCGTCCCGGCATGCAGATCGCGGTCGGCGGCTGTCTGGCGCAGAAGGACCGCGAGGTCGTCGTGCGCAAGGCGCCCTGGGTTGATGTGGTGTTCGGCACGCACAACATCGGTTCGTTGCCGGTGCTGCTCAAACGGGCCCGCCACAACGCCGAGGCGCAGGTCGAGATTCTCGAATCCCTGGAGGCATTCCCGTCCACCCTGCCCGCCAAGCGTGAATCGGCCTATGCAGGCTGGGTGTCGATCTCGGTGGGCTGCAACAACACCTGCACCTTCTGCATCGTGCCCGCGCTGCGGGGCAAGGAGGTCGACCGCCGTCCCGGCGACGTGCTCGCCGAGGTACGGGCGCTGGTCGAACAGGGCGTACTCGAGGTCACGCTGCTGGGGCAGAACGTCAATTCCTACGGTGTGAACTTCGTCGACCCCGAGGAGTCGCGCGATCGCGGCGCTTTCGCGAAACTGCTGCGCGCCTGCGGCGATATCGACGGACTCGAACGGGTCCGGTTCACTTCGCCGCATCCGGCCGAATTCACCGACGACGTGATCGAGGCCATGGCGCAGACGCCGAACATCTGCCCGCAGCTGCATATGCCGCTGCAATCCGGCTCCGACAGGGTGCTCAAGGCCATGCGCCGCTCCTACCGCAAGGAGCGCTACCTCGGCATCATCGAGAAGGTGCGCGCGGCCATGCCGCACGCGGCCATCACCACCGACATCATCGTCGGCTTCCCGGGCGAAACCGACGATGACTTCGAGCAGACCCTCGATGTGGTCCGCCGCGCCCGTTTCACCAGCGCGTTCACCTTCCAGTACTCCAAGCGCCCCGGCACCCCCGCCGCCGAGATGGCCGAGCAGCTGCCCAAGGCCGTGGTGCGGGAACGCTACGACCGCCTCGTCGTCCTCCAGGAGGAGATTTCCCTCGCCGCCAACCGGGCGCTGATCGGCGCCGAGGTCGAACTGCTGGTCGCCGAGGGCGCGGGTAAGAAGAACGCCGCGACCGCCCGCATGAGCGGCCGCGCCCGCGACGGCAGGCTGGTGCACTTCCGACCCTCCGACACCGCCGAGCCGATCCGTGCCGGCGACGTCGTCACCGTCGACATCACCGAGGCCGCACCCCATCACCTCATCGCCGACGGTCTGGTAAAGACACACCGGCGCACCCGCGCGGGCGATGCGCACGAGCGCGGTATCACCCCGCAGACCGCGCCCGTCGGCGTCGGGCTCGGCCTGCCGCGCATCGGCGCCCCGGTTACCGAGCCCATTGCCGTGTCCGGTTGCGCCACCGGCTGCGGTAGCTGAAGCCGGTGCGGCTCGAGACCGCGTCGATCGGGATCGATCCCGGCCCGCGGGGCCGGTGCACACGAGTCGTGCGGACGTATACGTTGAGAGTGCGAGCGATCGGCGTGTGGCGAACGCGCTGAGTACGAGGAATTCGACCGGACGGACAATCGCGGGAGGTCGCGTGAACGGCGAGGACGCGGAATCTCGGGCGGACGCGGAATCTCGGCACGATTCACGTCGGCCCGGTCCGGCGGACGCGCGGCCGGGCGGTATGGGCGCTACCCCGTCGAATCGAACCGGCGACGGCGGGGAGCCGAAGGCTACTACCGGACGTAGTGGGCCGGATGCGGGGGCCGGGAGCGAAGGTGGCACAGTTGAGGAGTCCGGTGTGAGCGGCGAGGCAGGCGAAGGAGACGAGAGCGCAGTGGGTTCGGTCGAGAACAGCGGGTCCGCGAACGGCGTGGCGACCGGCGGCGTGGCGAACAACGGTGAATTCGAGCAGTTCCGCGCCGAGATCGACGCCGTCGAGCGCCGCATCGCCGGCGAGATCGACCCGGGCGTGCGCGCGATGGTGGTCGCCGTCGCGGTCTTCGTGCTGCTGCTGTCGCTGGTGCTCCCGCACGCGGGCGCGGCGCGCGGATTCGACGTCCTGTTGGGCACCGAGGTCGGCCGTATCGAGCACATCGGGTTGCCCTCGCGCATATTCGTGTGGTTCACGGTGATCTTCGGCGTCGGCTTCTCGCTGCTGGCGCTCATGACCCGGCGCTGGGTGCTGGCCTGGATCGCGGTGGCGGGTTCGGCGGTGGCGAGCGTATTCGGCGTGCTGTCCATCTGGCACCGCCAGACCCCGGGCCTGGGCAACTACCAGGGCGCGGGCCCCGGATTCGGCCTGATCCTCGGGACCGTGGCCGTCATGGTCCTCACATTCCACTGGATTCGCGTCGTCTGGAGCCGTACCGCCGTCCAATTGGAGGCCGAGGAACAGCGTCGCATCGCGGCCGCGAAGGCCGAGGAGGATCAGCGCCGCCGCCTCACCGGCGAGTGATCCGTCCGATTCCTGGCACGGTCGGATGCGATGGCCGGTCCACGCTGGGGGTTCGGGCACGGCTCGCGGTACCGGAGCCCGCGAAGGGTCGACCGATCAGCGGTTGCTGACCGCGCCCTCGGCGGCCTCGGCCCATTCGCGCCACTGCTTGGCCTGTTCGAGCGCCTTCTCGGCATCGCGGGCCCGTCCGGCGGCCTGTGCCTTGGCGGCCTGCTCCTCGAACTGGGCGACCTTCTCGCGGAACTGGGCCGCGCGGGCGACGGCCTCGGGATCGGTGCGCCGCCACTGGGCGTCGACCGCGTCGCGCACCCGCTTCTCGATGGTGCGCAACCTGCCCTCGAGCTCCTGGATTCGCTCACGCGGCACCTTGCCGATGGCGTCCCAGCGTTCCTGGAGTTCACGCAGCGCCGAGCGGGCCGCTTCGAGTCCGTTGGCCGGATCGATGTGGTCGTAGGCGCGCAGCAGCTCTTCCTTGGCGGTCGCGTTGTGCTCGAATTCGGCGTCGCGCTCGGAGACCGCCGCGTTGCGGGCGGCGAAGAACACGTCCTGGGCGCTCTTGAAACGCCGCCACAGCGCCTCGTCGGCCTCGCGGGGCGCGCGACCGGCGCTCTTCCATTCGGTGAGCAGATCACGGAACACCGACGCGGTGCCCGCCCAATCGGTCGAGCCGGATAGTTCCTCGGCCCGCACACACAACTCCTCCTTGCGCGCCTTCGCGGCGGCCCGTTCGCGATCGAGTTCGGCGAAGTGCGCCCCGCGGCGGCGGTTGAACGCCTCACGCGCCTTGGAGTAGCGCTTCCACAGCGCGTCGTCGACCTTGCGGTCCACCCCGCGGATGGATTTCCACTCGTCCAGGATCTCGCGCAGCCGATCGCCCGCGGCCTTCCACTGGGTGGATTCGGCGGCGATCTTCTCCGCTTCCAGGCACAGCGCTTCTTTGCGTTCGGTGTGCTCGTGTCTGGCGCGTTCCTTCTCCTCCTTGGCGTGCGCGGCGGCTTCCTCGGAGTGTTCGGTGATCGCCTGTAAGCGGCGGGCCAGCCCATCGATATCGCCGATCACCGCCGCCGTTGGCAGCGATTCGGCCAGTGCGAGGGCGGCGGTCTTGGTCTTGCGGGCGTCGGCGCCCGCGGCCAAACGCGCCTCGAGCAGCGCGACCTCGGTGGCCAGGTCATCGAATCGGCGTCCGAAGTGCGCCAAGCCCTCGTCGGCGTCACCGGCCTGCCAGGAACCGACGACGCGCTCGCCGCCCGCGGTCTTCACCCAGGCGGTGCCGTCCTCGTCCACCCGGCCCCAGGCGCTCGGGTCGCTCACGGTGGGCACGACCACCGGGTGCGGGTGCTGCTGGGCCGCCGGGCCGGGAGCGGGTTTGACCGCGTGCGGCTTCGGATGGGGTGTCGAGCCGCCGGGCTTCGGGGCGCCGGAGGGTCGCGGTGCACTGCCGGGGGTGGCCTTCGCGGTTCCGTTGCTGTCGCTCATTGCTCTCCGTCCCTGCCGCGCGTCACGGCTGCCTGGTTACGCCCTAGCTCATCCCATTGAACCCGGTTCGAGCTCTCGAGACGAACGATCCACGCCTTCCGCGGATCCGTCGCGGGCCGACCGACCCGGGATGACCTGCGTTGTAGCACCTCGACACTATCAATCTCGGTGCGGATTGACGCACAGACACTCGAAGCGAGCCGCGCTGGTCGCCGGGACCTGCGGTGGCGGTGACCGGATGCGCAACGGCTACCGTTACGTGGTGTTCTCCATAGCGGCCCTGGTCCCGTCGCCGCCGATCCTGGTTCCCGAACTCGGCGGCGCGATCGCGCGGGCGGATTCGGCGGATCGCGACGATCCGTGCGCGCCGTTGCGCGCCGCGGTGGCGGAGGCTGTCGCCGCGCTGGCGGCCCTCGCGCGGCGCTGGATCGTGCTCGGCGCGGGCACGGCCGAGTCGGCGCTCGGGCCGGAGGCAGTGGGCACGTTCCACGGATACGGGGTCGACGTGGCGGTGTCGTTCGCCGAACCGGCCGCCGTCGCCGAACCCGATCCTCGGCTTCCCCTGCCCGCGCTGATCGCGGGATGGTTGCGCGGCCGCTACGCCCCCGGCGCCCGGTTGGAGGGCCGCATTCTCGCCGCCGACGCCGATGCCGCGAGTTGTGCGGCACTCGGCGCGCGATTGCGCGCGGAACTCGACGCCGATCGCGAGCCGCACGGCGTCCTGGTCGTCGCGGACGGGGCGTCCACGCTCACCCTGAAGGCTCCCGGCTATCTGGACGAGCGCGCCGATCCCCAGCAAGCCGAGCTCGATCGAGCGCTGAGCGCGGGCGATCGGGCGGCACTGCTCGCGCTGGACCCGGACCTGTGCGCCGACCTCGGGATCTCGGGCCGACCCGTCTACCAGGCGCTCGCAGGGCTGTTCGAGGCCGACCCGCTCGCGCCCGCGGTCACGACCTTGTACCGGGACGCTCCGTTCGGCGTCGGCTACCACGTCGGGATCTGGCGACCCGGCGGCGCCGCATGAGCGCACATGTCCGCGCGACGGGTGATTCCCGGGGGACGGCCGCGTGACAGCCTCGCGTACTCCGATCGCGGTCGTCGGCCCCACCGCCACCGGTAAATCCGATCTCGGACTCGATCTGGCCGAACGCCTCGGCGGCGAGATCGTGAACATCGACGCCATGCAGTTGTATCGCGGCATGGATATCGGCACCGCGAAACTGCCGCCGAACGAACGCCGCGGTATCCCGCATCATCAGCTCGATGTCCTCGAGGTGACCGAGTACGCCACCGTGGCCACCTACCAGAGTTCGGCCCGCGCCGATGTCGAGGCCATCGCGGCACGGGGCAGGGTGCCGATCATCGTGGGCGGTTCGATGATGTATATCCAAGCGCTGCTGGATGATTGGGATTTCCCGGCCACCGAACCCCGGGTGCGCGCCCGCTGGGAGGAACTGCTCGAGCGCGAGGGCGTCGCCGCCGTGCACGCGGCGCTGCGGCGGGTCGATCCGGTGGCGGCGCGCACCATTCTGCCCACTGACGGACGCCGCATGGTGCGCGCGCTCGAGGTGGTCGAACTCACCGGCCGCCCGTTCGCGGCCTCGGCGCCGACCATCGGCGAACCGCGGTGGGGTACGCGCATCGTCGGCGTCGATCGGCAGACCGCCGAACTGGACGCGCGCATCGAACTGCGCACCGAGCGGATGTTCGCGGCCGGTCTGGTGGAGGAGGTACGGGCCTTGATCGGGCGCGGCCTGCGCGAGGGGGTCACCGCCCGTCGCGCCATCGGCTACGCGCAAGTCCTCGCCCACCTGGACAACGAATACGACCTGGACCACGCGCGGGAACGCACCCTGATCGGCACCCGCCGTTATGTGCGGCGGCAGCGGTCGTGGTTTCGCCGCGATCCGCGGGTGCGCTGGGTCGACGGCGCCGACCCCGACCTGGTCGCGACGACGCTGACCCTGCTCGACTCGACGGAACGGACCGCACGATGATCGGACATCACCGCCCGCCATGCCCGCCACACCGAGGGGACGCGCGGCCATGAATCCGTACTCACAGCGCCCCCGCCGGGCCCGTGACGGTTCGAGTCGTTCCGGCGGTGCGTCGTCGGAGCGGGGCGTGAGCGCCCGCACCGCCTCGGTGCAGGTGTGGCAGGCGTATCTCACCAATCGGGCGACCCGCAATCGGGACGGCCGATTCCTGGTGCAGGGCGTGCGGCCGATCAGCCAGGCGGTCGACAACGACTGGCCGCTGGAGACGCTGCTGTACCGACTCGGGCCGCCCGATCTGTCCGGCTGGGCACGCGAACTGCTCGACACCGTCGAGGTGCCGTGCGTCGGCCTGGTAACGGAGCTCATGGCCGAACTCGGTGAGAAGTCCACCGGCACACCGGAAGTCGTCGCGGTCGCGGTGTCACGCACGACCGATCTCGACGGCTTCGAGCCGGGCGAGCCGGGGGAGCGGCCGCCGGTGGTCGTCGTCTTCGATCGACCGAACTCCCCGGGCAATCTCGGCACACTCATCCGCTCGGCGGACGCCTTCGGCGCATCCGGGGTCATCGTGACCGGACACGGCGCCGATCACTACGACCCGCAGGCCGTGCGGGCCTCCACCGGTTCGCTGTTCTCGGTGCCGATCTTCCGCGCGGCGAGTCCGGCGCAGGTCACCGCGTTTCGCGACCGGCAGATCGCGCGCGGGATACCCACTCGCATCGTCGGCACCGACGAACACGGCACGCACGCCGTGTTCGATCACGATTTCACCGAGGCGACCATCCTGGTCGTCGGCAACGAGACCAGCGGTATGAGCGCGGCGTGGCAGGCGGCCTGCGACGATCTGGTCGCCATCCCCATGGGCGGCAGCGCCAGTTCACTGGGTGCGCCGTCGGCGGGCGCGGTCGCGCTGTACGAAATTTCTCGGCAGCGGCGGACGTTTGCCAGATAACGGTCCCGCTCCGCTGTGGGGTGGTTGGTCGGCGGACGACAAATCGAGGACGCACAGGAAGAAGGCGCAGTGGCGGATATCGAGTTCAGCAAGGGACACGGCACCCAGAACGATTTCGTGGTGCTGCCCGACCTCGAGGCACGCCTTGACCTGACCCCCGAACGCGTGGCCGCGCTGTGCGATCGGCAGCGCGGGATCGGCGCGGACGGCGTGTTGCGGGTGGCGCGCGCGGGCGCACTGCACGCGGCGGGCGCGCTCGATGTGATCCCCGACGGCGTCGCCGCCGACGACTGGTTCATGGACTACCGCAACGCCGACGGGTCGACGGCCGAGATGTGCGGCAACGGGGTGCGTGTCTTCGCGCACTATCTGGCCGCCTCGGGCCTGGAGTTCCGCGACAACTTCGTGGTCGGCAGCCGCGCGGGCGCCCGTCCGGTCGTCGTGCACGCGGCCGGACCCGCCTACGGCGATGTGACGGTGGATATGGGGAGTATCCGGGTGCTCGGACCCTCGACCGCCACCATCGCGGGCTGGGCCCATCCCGGCCTCGGCATCGATGTCGGAAATCCGCATCTGGCCTGCGTCGACGCGAACCTCTCGGCCGAGGCGTTGACGAAGTTCGACCTGACGGTGCCGCCCGGCTACGACCCCGATCTGTTCCCGCTCGGGGTCAATATCGAGATCCTGACACCGCTCGGCCCCGATCGCGCCGCCGATATGCGCGTCTACGAACGCGGTGTCGGCGAAACCCGTTCCTGCGGAACGGGAACCGTCGCGGCGGCCGCGGCGGCACTGGCCGAGGAGGGCTTCGATCCGGTCGCCGACACCGGTGAGGTCACCATTCGCGTCCCGGGCGGCGCGGTGGTGGTCGGACTCGACAGGGGCGCGGCGCGGCTGCGCGGTCCGTCGGTCCTGGTCGCCTCCGGGCGCCTCGCCGAACAGTGGTGGGCGGGCCTGTGACGGGGCTCCGAACGAATATGGAATGCGCTGACCCGCGTCGACGTGGCAGCATGGATGGTGTATGAGGAATTCAGAGACATTCGACATCACCGACGATGATGTCGAGACGATAGAGGACTACGCCGACGGTGACGTGGTCGCCGAGCACGCCGCGCGCATGCGTGAGCGCGCCGAGCGGCTGCGTGGGACCGGACACTCCGGGTGGGCGATGGCGCCCGTGTCTGCGCCGGAGCCGACGACCGGTGAACTCCAGTTGGAGGATCGCAGTTCGCTGCGCCGTATCGCCGGTCTGTCCACCGAACTCACCGATATCACCGAGGTCGAGTACCGGCAGCTGCGACTGGAACGGGTCGTGCTGGTCGGCGTGTGGACCGGCGGCACCGCGGCGCGGGCCGAGGCGAATATGGCCGAGCTGGCGCTGCTGGCGGAGACAGCGGGTTCCCAGGTGCTCGAGGCGCTCATCCAGCGCCGCGACAAGCCGGACCCGGCCACCTACATCGGCTCGGGCAAGGCCGAGGAACTGCGCGCGGTCGTGCTCGACTCCGGCGCGGACACCGTCATCTGTGACGGTGAACTGACACCCGCGCAGCTCACCGCGCTGGAGAAGGTCGTCAAGGTCAAGGTGATCGACCGGACGGCGCTGATCCTGGACATCTTCGCCCAGCACGCCACCTCCAGCGAGGGCAAGGCGCAGGTCGCGCTCGCGCAGATGGAGTACATGCTGCCGCGGCTGCGCGGTTGGGGTGAGTCCATGTCCCGGCAGGCCGGTGGTCGCGCGGGCAGCAATGGCGGTGTGGGTCTGCGCGGTCCCGGTGAGACCAAGATCGAGACCGACAGGCGTCGCATCCGCGAGCGAATGGCGAAGCTGCGCCGCGAGATCCGTGAGATGAAGACCGCGCGCGACACCAAGCGGGCTCGCCGCGACTCCAGCGGGGTGCCCTCGGTCGCCATCGTCGGCTACACCAACGCGGGCAAGTCGAGTCTGATGAACAAGCTGACCGGCGCCGGTCTGCTGGTGCAGGACGCGCTGTTCGCCACCCTCGATCCGACCACGCGCCGGGCCGCGCTCGACGACGGCCGCGAGGTGGTGTTCACCGACACCGTCGGATTCGTCCGCCATCTGCCCACCCAGTTGGTCGAGGCGTTCCGGTCCACGTTGGAGGAGGTGACCGGCGCCGATCTGTTGCTGCACGTCGTCGACGGATCCGATCCCATGCCGCTCGGCCAGATCGAGGCGGTGCGCGAGGTTATCACCGACGTGATCAAGGAGCAGGGCGCCGCGGCGCCGCCGGAACTGTTGGTGGTCAACAAGATCGACGCAGTCGATCCCACCGAGCTGACCAGGCTGCGCGGGCTGCTGCCCGACGCCGCGTTCGTCTCGGCGCACACCGGCGCCGGCATCGACGCGCTGCGCGCCCGGCTCGCCGAGGTTCTCGGCGGTCTCGATGTGGAGGTCAGCATTCTGCTGCCCTATACACGCGGCGATCTGCTGGCCCGTATCCACGCCGACGGCAGGATCATCTCCTCGACCCACGAGGAGGGCGGCACCCGCGTGCATGCGCGGGTTCCGCACGCGCTTGCCGCGTCGCTGTCGGAGTACGCGCACGCGGGGACAGCCGGCTGAGATGGTCCGCGAGTGTTGAATTCGCCACAGTTCGGCGCGCGGATCGGGCCGTCCGCGGTCCCATCGTGTCGGTAGTGATACGGCAATTTCCCGGCTAGCGGGCGATCTTCGATCGATTCCCGGATTCGCCTCGGCGGCAACGGTGTTCGCGCCCGAGGGCGCGAGCGCCGGCGTCGCACGGTGCCGCCATCTCTTTTCCCTTGGACCGTCGATGGGGTGGGCGTCAATGCCCCGCGCATCGCAACCTGTTCTATTCCTATGCGGTACTTTGGTGGTCGAGGCCGCATCTACGTGCGGCGCAGGGGCTGCTCATTCCATTACGACGATGTGCTGGGATCCGACATTCGATGGGGACACCGATGCCTGACTCCTCGCCTGCCGAGGTAATCCTGTCCGACGGCGCACCGCTCGAGGTGAGCCTCGGCGATACCGATATCCGACTGCTCGAAGCCTTGCTCGCGCCGATGCGGGCGTGGACGAGTCCGCGTTTCCACGGCCTGGAGAACATTCCCGCCGAAGGACCGGTGCTACTCGTCGGCAATCACAATCTGCTCGGCGTCATCGACGCGCCGCTGCTGCTGCCCGAGGTGTTGCGCACCCGGGGCAGGCTCATTCGCGGACTCGCCGAGAACGTACTGATCGAGGTGCCGGGAATCCGGCATTTCCTGCACTACTTCGGAACCGTGCGAGGCACCCGCGACAACTGTCTGACACTGCTGAACCGCGGTGAGGCGGTTCTGGTCTTCCCCGGCGGCGGACGCGAGGCGGTGCGCCGCAAGAACGAGAAGTACGCGCTGAAGTGGGAGGGCCGCACCGGATTCGCGCGTATGGCGCTGGAGGCGGGCGCGCCGATCGTGCCGGTCGCGATGATCGGAGCGGACGACGCCTTCGACATCGTCATCGACGGTGACCACCCGCTCATGCGGCCGGTGCGCTGGACGGTCGAGGCACTGGGGCTCAAGCCGAGTCTGACCCCGCCGCTGCTGCGCGGAATCGGTCCGACGGTGCTGCCGCGTCCCGAACGCTTCTACTTTTCGGCGGGTACGCCCATCGATCCCGCGCCGTGGCGCGACGCGGACGATGTCGACGCCGCCGCGCACGAATTGCGCGACCTCGTGCGCAAGAGTCTGGAAGAGGAGATGAAGTACCTGTTCGCCACGCGCGACCGGGACCGCGGCCGTGGACTCGGCGGCCGGGCGCGCTCGCTGCTCCCGGTCTGATCCACCTTCGCCGTCGTGAGCGGAACATTCGTCCGGAATTGCCTGCTGTGCCGTGGTCAGGTCCAGGTGAGACAACAATTTCGGGACCAGAAGTGAACAACGGTTCTCATGCCGGGTACCGTATGTGACAACGACGGGTCGGTGTGGACCGGCCGTGTGGTCACTAGGAGGTTGGTGTGGAGCGCACACTGTTCGAACCCGAGCACGATCTGTTCCGGGAGTCGTTCCGGAAATTCCTCGATCAGCATGTGGCGCCGAACCACGCGAAGTGGGAGGAAGCGGGCATCGTCGACCGTTCGGTATGGCTCGAGGCCGGTAAGCAGGGCTTCCTCGGTATGGCCGTGCCGGAGGAGTACGGCGGCGGTGGTGTGCTCGACTTCCGCTACAACGCGGTGATCACCGAGGAGACCTGCAAGGGTCAGTACTCGGGGCTCGGTTTCACCCTGCACAACGACGTCATCGCGCCGTATCTGCTCGAGCTGGCCAACGACGAACAGAAGAAGCGCTGGCTGCCCGGGTTCTGTTCCGGTGAGATCATCACCGCCATCGCCATGACCGAGCCGGGCACCGGCTCCGATCTCCAGGGCATCAAGACCCGCGCGGTGCGCGACGGCGACGACTGGATCATCAACGGCGCCAAGACCTTCATCACGAACGGCATCAACGCCGATATCGTGATCGTGGTCGCCCAGACCGATCCGGAGAAGGGCGCGATGGGCTTCAGCCTGTTCGTCGTCGAGCGCGGTATGCCCGGCTTCGAGCGCGGCCGCAATCTGGACAAGATCGGTCTCAAGGCGCAGGACACCGCCGAGCTGAGCTTCAGCGATGTCCGAGTGCCCGGCAAGAATCTGCTCGGCACCGAGGGCATGGGCTTCATCCACCTCATGCAGAACCTCCCGCAGGAGCGTCTGTCCATCGCCGTCATGGCCGCGGCCGCCATGGAGGGCTGCCTGGACATGACCATGCAATACGTGCGCGACCGCAAGGCGTTCGGCAAGCCGATCGGCGCTCTCCAGAACACCCGCTTCGTGCTGGCCGAGCTCGCCACCAAGACCACGGCGGTGCGCGTGCTGGTTGACCGCTTCATCGAGGAACTCAACGCCAAGAAGCTCTCCGCCGAGGACGCCGCCATGGCCAAGTGGTGGAGCACCGAGGAGCAGCTCGACCTCATCAACCGCTGCCTGCAACTGCACGGCGGCTATGGCTACATGCGCGAGTACCCGATCGCCAAGGCGTACACCGACGCCCGCATCCAGACCATCTACGGCGGCACCACCGAGATCATGAAGGAGATCATCGGCCGTTCGCTGAAACTGACCTGATCGCATCGTAGTTCCGCGAAATCCGGCCGATCCGCTTCCCGGGATCGGCCGGATTTCGTCGTCTCTCAGCCGATGCGCCCACGCAGCAGCGGCAGATACACCTCGTCGACGATCTCGGTGAGGACGTCATCGGGCGCGGCGGGGACGCCACGGACCACGAATTCATTGCGCAACAGCACCATCGCCACCGTCGCTACCCGCGGATGCAGGGCCTCCGGCGCGATCTCGCCCCGGGCGACGGCTCGTCCCAGGATGGTCAGCCAGGTCGCGGTGGTGGAGTCGGTGGACTGGTCCGGCAGTTGGGCGAGTAGTTCGGACGCGCCGCCCGCGGCGGCCATGAGATCGCGCAGTATCGCGCCGAGCGGTGAACTCCAGTGCCGGTTGGTGCGGCGTAGCTGTTCGAGCACGTCCTCGCGCAGATCGCCGGTGTCCGGCGGCTGCACGGTGGTGGCCGAGAGTCGGTAGGCGGCGATGCCGAGGGCGAGTCGATGGGGCCACCGGCGGTAGATGGCGTTCTTGTTGGTCCCCGCGCGGGCGGCGACCTTGTCCATGGTGAGCCCGGCGTACCCGGACTCGGCGAGTTCGTCGGCGGCCGCCCGCAGGATCGCCTCCTCGAGTTCCGCGCCGCGGCGGCGCGTCGATCCGGCCTCGTGCACACCGACCTCCTCTCCGATTCGTCGACGGGGATCGATCGTACCCGCGAAATGGTCCCTTGCCCGATGCGGAATCCACCAGTAGGGTACTGCTCGTACTTTAAATCTTCATGGAAAGGCAGCGTCGTGCGCGTCAAAGGCATCAGCTACGACACCGGTTTCCTGCGGGAGGGCCGCTACTCCCGAACCCACTTCGACCCCGATATGGTGCGCCGTGAATTGCGTATCATTCGCGACGACCTGCACTGCACCGCCGTGCGCCTCATGGGCGGTGATCCCGACCGCCTCGATGACGCCGCGGCCGCCGCTGCCGAACTCGGCCTGGAAATATGGTACTCTCCGTACCCTCTGGAGCTCGATGGGGACGCCATCCTGGCCCTCTTCGCCGACTGTGCCGAACGCGCCGAGCGCCACCGTCGCGGCGGGGCCGAGGTCGTATTCGTCACCGGGGCCGAACTCTCTCTCATGAACAAGGGCTTCCTTCCCGGCGGCGGTCCGGCCGACCGGGTGGCGGCGATGAGGAATCCCGACGGCCGCCTCGAGCGCATGCGGGAGGCCACGGTGCGCGTCGGCGAATTCCTTTCTCGTGCGGTGGAAGTCGTGCGCGAACACTTCCACGGGCCGCTCACCTACGCCGCCGTCCCCTTCGAGCGCATCGACTGGACCCCCTTCGATTTCGTGTCCGTGGACCTCTACCGCTCCGCCGAGATCGCCGACCACTTCGCCGACGGCATCCGCACCCTCGTCTCCGGCGGAAAGCCCGTAGCCATCACCGAATTCGGCTCCGCCACCTTCGCGGGGGCACCCGACCGCGGCGCCTCCGCCCTCGACGCGGTGCACTACGGCGGCGACGGCAGCCCGTTGTACCTCGACGCCGACTACGTCCGCGACGAACCATCCCAGGCCGCCTGTATCCGCGAACTGCTCGACATCTTCGACACCGAAGGCGTCGCGGCGACATTTGTCTTCACCTTCGCGCTCTACGACCACGTCCACCGCCCCGAAGCCGCCGCGCGCGACGATCTGGACTCGGCCGGCTACGGCATCGTCAAGGTCTACGAAGACCGCTCCGGCACCACGTATCCCGATATGCCGTGGGAACCGAAGGTCGCCTTCACGACCCTCGCCGACTACTACCGGACCCACTGACCCGCATACCGTCCAGGGGCAACTCGACGACACGGCCGGTCGCGGGGTGGGAGTCCACCCCGGCAGCGGTCGTGCCGTTGCGGCCTTCCTGTTCCGCGGCGCTCCGGTACCGGGCGCGTGCCCGAATGAGCGGCTGCCTGACGTCATCGGCTGAAGGCGGCCGAAAAGAAAAGACTGGTTCTTGCCGGATCGGGTGACTACCTTTCGGGATCGTGCTCGGTGAAGTGACCATCCTGACCGGCCCGCCCGGAGCGGGGAAAACGACCGTCGCGGAGCGACTCGCCGCCGATGCGGCGGTGCCGACGGCGCACCTGACGACCGACCTGTTCTACCGCTCGATCCGCAGCGGCTTCGTCCTGCCGTACCTACCCGAGGCGCACCGCCAGAACGAAGTGGTCATCGCTGCGATCGTCGGTACCGTCGTGACCTTCGCGCGCGGCGGTTACGACGTGGTCGTGGACGGGATCGTCGGCCCGTGGTTCCTCCCGCCGTTCCGGGCGGCGACTGAACTGAAGGACACCGGCGCGATCACCGGTTTGTATGCCGCCTTCGCCGATCTCGGGCAGCTCGAGAAGCACGTGAGCCGCTCGCTGCCCGGGGCCGGGTCGAGATCGTCGGGGTGGGGGTCGTCCGGGTCGGTGGACGTGTTCTCCTGTCGCGGAGGTGTTTTGCGTCGGCTCCGCGGCTGTGCCACTGCGATCAGGTGCGTGTCGGTGAGGTGAGCAGTGCCGCGACGGAGTCCGGGGACCAGTACGGATAAGCTCCCGGACGACTCGCCAAGTAGGCGGCGATCTTCGCTACCGGCCATTCGTGGGCCTCGGCGAGACCCGCGGCCAGATGGCGCAGGTAGGCGACGGACGGGGGATTGCGGGGGAGGTCGACATAGTCGCGCGGGGCGGTGCAGGTGAGGATGGGGAATCCTCCGAGTGTGCCCGCGTCGACCAGTGTTTCGTAGCGGCCGGGTCCGAGTGCCAAGCGGCCGGATTCGAGGACTTCGGTGAGGTCGAGGTCGGTGCCGGGCGGTCGGTACATCTCCTGGGCGACGATATCGCTGAACTGCGCGGCGGTGACGAGATAGGCGCGCGCGGCGGTCTCACCCGGCGCGTCCGGGGAGTAGAAGGCGCGGCCGCCGGTCCAGGTGAGGGATTCGGTGGCGAAGTAGACGACGCCGGGCAGCAGCAGGGGAAGGGTGCGGGTCGGGAAGGTGCGATCGCGGCAGCCGGGCAGGTCGATCGCGCCGCCCTCGGGCATGCCGCCCGCCACGTAGCAGCGAAAGCGGGCGGAGTGCATATTGGAGCCGTAGGAGGCATACCACACCACATCGGTCACCGCCCCATTGTCGCCCGGCGACGCATCGGCCCCATCTCGGCGCGGCCACTGTCGCGAACATCTCCGTACCGCTCGGGCGATCGGTGTGGCGTCACCTGCTCGACGATCCGGTCGCGGGCGAAATCCCATCCTCGCCGCGTCCGACATCGAATACCTGGTGAACGTCGCGGCGACATGTCGGCCGACGGGTGGGCCGGCTCCGATCTCCGCGCCGGCTCAGTGATCGAGAAAGGAAGAACCATGATCCCGCACTTCATCGAGCAACTCGTCGGTGCGTTTCAGGGATTCCTCGGGATGCTGCTGATCCCATGAGGAATGGCCGGGAACGGAGACCACGGAACTCCGTTCCCGGCCGCATTTCGCACGCGCCGGATCAGCAGTGCACGGGGGCGGGTTCGTCGCGGAAGCGGGCCTCGACGTAATTCCACGCGTCGGCGAAACCGGCCACCGCGGTCGTCATGTGCTCGGCGATCTCGTAGGGCACGAAGTCCAGTCGGGCGCCGGCCTTGCAGTACCGGTCGGCGACCTCCTTCACCGAATTGAACGGCGTGAGGGTGTCGTAGACGCCCTGCCAGATGTACATCGGCGCGGCCGGGACGCCGGAGTACAGTCGAAGGCTGTTCTCGTGCAGCACTTCTCGGGCCGCGGGGCTGTCCATGAGCGATTTCGAGGCCGCGAGCTGTTCGGCGCTGCGCATCGCCCCGTGGAACAGCAGGAACCGGCGGCATTCGTCATGGGTGAGATCACGGAACCACAGGCCCGTGGGGTTCAGCTGATCCGAGATCGGCAGCCGGTCCGGGTATTCGCGCTCGAGCCCCATCGCCGCGGCGAAGGCGAGGCCGAAACCGGGATGCGGTTCGAAACCGAGGCCGAGGGCAATCTGTTCGAGATCGGCCGGAATACCGCCCGCGACCACGCCCGCGAGTTTCAGTTCGGGCGCGTAGCTCGGCTGCATGGCGGCCGCCCATGCCGTGGCCATACCGCCGCCGGAGTAGCCCGCGAGCGCGACCGGCGAGCTGCCGAGACCGATCTCGGTAGCGCGCTGCACCGCGCGCACACTGTCGAGGGTGACCATCCCGCTCAACCTCGCCGCCCCGTAAGCGACTTGGGGGCCGAGGTAATCCGGCAGCGAGATCGCCCAGCCGCGCCCGATCGGCAGCATGGCGCCGACCGCGTCCTGCAATTCCCCGTTGAACAGCGACCGTGACGGATTGCATTTGCTGCCAAGGGAATTGATGAGCGCTTGATACGAGACCAGCGGCGGATTCCGCACACCGGTGGGGACCAGCACCGTGGTGACGCCCATGATCGGCTTGCCCGCGGAATTGGTCGACCGGAATGCCACCTGCCAGCCGTCGGTGCCGACATAGATTCCGGTGTCGATGCGACGGGTGCGCACGACGTCGCCGGGTGCCTTGTCGGCGAGATCGGCGGGCGCGGTGAAGAAGACGTCCGGGTCGGGGGAGGGATACAGCGGGTCGGCGACTGCGGTGGTCATCAGCGAACCCGCAGAAAACAGGGTGATCAGGACCGCCAAGATCCTGGTCAATGTCCGAGGCAAGGGGATGATTCCTTTGTTTCCGGGGAGTGCGGCGGCTGCGTCGGCAGCGGGGGCGCCCCCCGGCCCCGACGCCGGATACCGCGATTCCGGCACCACCCGGATGCAGAGATTAGCCGAATGACGCTGGCGCCGAACACTTTCGCGGTGCATGAATCTTCACAAGGAATAGCGCTCATATGGTGGCTTGTCACAAGGTAGTGTGCTCGAATTCGCCACCGCGGCGCGCGAGTTCGCCCCGCGGCGGCCGGAACGGTGAGGCCGCGCCCCGCCGTCCCGGCCGCGCGATGCGTCAGATCTTACGGATCACCGTGACGACCTTGCCCAGGATGCGCGCGTCGTTGCCCGGGATCGGTTCGAAGAGCGGATTGTGCGGCATCAGCCAGACATCCGAGCCGGTGCGCTTGAAGGTCTTCACCGTGGCGTCGCCGTCGATCATGGCGGCGACGATATCGCCGTTGTCGGCGACGTTCTGCTGACGTACGACCACCCAGTCACCGTCGCAGATGGCGGCGTCGACCATCGACTGGCCGACGACCTTGAGCAGGAAGAGCGATCCGTCGCCGACGAGTTCGCGCGGCAGCGGGAAGACGTCTTCCACGGCCTGCTCGGCGAGGATCGGGCCACCGGCGGCGATACGGCCGAGGACCGGCACGTAGGTGGGCGCCGGATGATCGGAATCGATCACGGTGTCGGTGTCGTCGACCGCGGCGGGCAGGCTGGTCACCGCGCGCACCGCCTCGTCGAGTCCGCGGACGTCCACCGCGCGCGGCCGGTTCGGATCCCGGCGCAGATAGCCCTTGCGTTCGAGGGCGCGCAGTTGATGGGCGACCGAGGAGGTGGAGGTGAGACCGACGGCGTCGCCGATCTCGCGGATGCTCGGCGGGTAGCCGCGCTCGCTGACCGAGGTGCGGATGACCTCCAGTACCTTGCGCTGACGCACGGTGAGGTCTTCCCCGGTCGGGGACGGATCGGTCCCGACTCCGCTCTCCTCGCCCGTGTCGTCTGTGTGGCTCACCGGCAACCGCCTTCCTGTTGATGTTGTCGCAGTCCGAATTTAGTCCGGGCGCCGGAATGTTTCAAACATCTGTTCGACGCATGTCGGGTGTTGGGGCTGACATCGCCGGTGACGCGTGGTAGAAATCGAACACCAGTTCTTCGAACAAGTGATCGAATAGCGACTCCTTCGAGCCATCCACCGCACCCCTCACGGAGGTTTGTCCGATGAACACCGCGATCCGCGACGACGCCCGAGCCACCGCCCTGCCCGCTCCCCTCGAGGCCATCGGCGTCCACCGGGATGGGCAGGGCGATCTCGACATTCCCTTCGCCTCGACCCCGAAGCCGCGTGAGACGCGTCCGGGTGGGCCGCGGTCGCTCGACGCCGCACCGCGGCGGGCCGCGGTGCGGCGTCCGCGCGATGGCAGGCCCGCCACCGCGGCCCGGCTGGACCGACGGGGTTCGGTGCGCGCGCCACTCGCTCGCGCGCCGCACGGCGCGGACGGTATGCGGACCCGGGTCGAGCGTGCCGAGGTGGGTTTCGCGGCGCTGGCGATCGCGGCGCTGCTCAGCGCGCTCGCGGTGACGGCGCTCATCGCGATCGCGCACTGGCGGGCAGACGGCCTGCCCGGCGAGGCGCCGTCACCGTCCTCGGAGACGGTTCAGCAGTGGTCGGGGGAATACTTACCGCGCTGACACGGCGTGACCGAATTTCACGATCGGCCTCCTTCTCGATCAGGCTCCGCCGCACTCGGCGGGCGAACCTTCGCGCGTGAAGTCCGCGCGCGGCGCGCTGCCGCCGCGTCCGCCCGGGTCGATCTCCGACATGTCCGGGCAATGGCACGTCGGCGGTCGAATCGTCCTGTCCGGCTCCGGGCGAAAGCCCCGGTGACGCGCCGAGTATCCTCGACGTTTGTAAGAGAGGTGCACCAGCCGTCAACGGAGGTATACCTCGTGCCGGGTTCACGCCCCTGAACACGAGCTCGCCGGGCCGGTCGCCCAGACCGGATGCCGGGCCGGACGCGAGCGCGCGCATCGACGAAGGATCTCTCGGATGCATTGCCCGTACTGCCGACATCCCGACTCCCGGGTCGTCGACTCACGCGAGGCCGAGGAAGGTGCGGCCATTCGTCGTCGACGCTCGTGTCCGACCTGTGGACGCCGTTTCACCACGGTAGAGACCGCCATCCTGTCCGTGGTCAAGCGCAGCGGTGTCACCGAACCGTTCAGCCGGGAGAAGGTGATCCGGGGCGTGCGGCGCGCCTGTCAGGGACGCGAGGTCGACGACGACGCGCTGAACCTGCTCGCACAGCAGGTCGAGGACGCGGTGCGCGCGAAGGGCTCGCCCGAGGTACCCAGCCACGAGGTCGGGCTGGCGATCCTTGGACCGCTGCGTGACCTGGACGAGGTCGCCTATCTGCGCTTCGCCTCGGTCTACCGCTCGTTCACCTCGGCCGAGGATTTCGAACGCGAGATCCAGCACATGCGCGCGGCGCGGGCGGCATCTCTCGCCCTCGACTGAGCCCACTCAGCGCCTGATGGCGGCGATCGCCTTCTCGATCCGCTTGACCGAGACGGGGTACGGGGTGCCCAGTCGCTGTGCGAAGAGGCTGACCCGGAATTCCTCGATCATCCACCAGATCTCGACGACATCGGGGGCCTGCGCGCGGTGTTCGGGCAGGGCGGTGATCAGCCGGTCGTAGGCGGCCAGTGCCCGGTCGACCTCGACCATGCCCTGGCGGTCGCGGGTGGCCGAGGCGGGCAATGATGCCAGTCGGACGCGAGCAGCCTCCAGGTAACGGGGTAGTTCGCGCATCCGTGCGCTGCCCCATTCGGAGATGAAGCCCGCGAAGACCAGGTCGTCGAGCTGTCGGCGCACATCGTCGGCGATATCGCGTTCACCGGTATCGGCCAGTGCGGCCGCGACCCGGTGCGCCCCGGCCAGCACCGGCACCGCCGAGCGAACCAGGCGGGCGACCGTCGAGGTGAACTCGGGCCGGATGCGCGTCACCAGCGCGTCGAAATGGGCCGGGTCACGCACCGGACCACCCGCCGCGGCCACGAGCTCATCCGCCGCGGCGGCGCGGCAGTCCTCCACCAGCGCCTCGACGCCGCCGTACGGATTCTGGCTCAGGGTCAGGCGGTCCTTGGGCGGCAGACTCGCGGTGACGGCGCGCACCGAGGTCGGCAGTGCGGCCAGCACCAAGGCGCGGGTGCCCGCGCGCATGGCGGCGGCCTGTTCGGTGGGGGAGCTGAGGACGCGCACCGCGACGCCGTCTCGTTCGGGCACCAGCGCCGGATAGCCGGTCACGATCTGACCCGCGACCTCGCGGCGCACGGTCGGCGCGAGAGTGCCGAGCGACTCCGAGGTCCACACCGTCGCGGGCGCGCGTTCGGCGCCCGCGGTCGCACGTGCCACGGATTTCGAGACCTGTTCGGCCAGCTGTGTTTTCAGCGTGGTCAGGCTCTTGCTCTTGGCCAGCGCCGTGCCGTCGCCGTCCACGGCGGCGAAGGTCATGCGCAGGTGGTCGGGCAGCGCCGCGGGGTCGAGATCGGCGGGGGCGATGGTGACCGACCCCAGCCGCGACAGTTCCCGCGCCAATCCGGTGCGCAGCGGTTCCGAGCGCGGCGTGAGCGCGGCCAGTGCGGCGGCGGCGAAGTCGGGAGCCGGAACCACACTGCGACGCAACGACTTCGGCAGGGTCTTGATGTAGGCGGCGGCCAGTTCCTCGCGCATGCCGGGCACCAGCCAGTCGAAGCCGACCGGGCGGACGTGGGCCAGGTGTTCCACCGGTATGGCGATGGTGACGCCGTCGTCGGCCTGTCCGGGCTCGAACTGATAGCTGAGCGGGAAGGCGAGTTCGCCTTGGCGCCAGGCGTCCGGGAAGTCCGTTGGGTCCAGACGCGCGGCCGAATCGTTGATCACCGTCGACTTCGTGAAGTCCAGCAGTGCCGGATCGGCGCGGGAGGCGCGCTTCCACCAGGTGTCGAAGTGGCGAACCGAGACGATGTCGGCGGGGATACGGCGGTCGTAGAACTCGAAGAGGACTTCGTCGTCGACGAGGATGTCGCGGCGGCGGGCCCGGTGCTCGAGGTCGGCGACATCGTCGACGAGTTCGCGATTGCGGTGGAAGAACTCGTGGCGGGTCTGCCATTCACCCTGCACCAGTGCGTGCCGGATGAACAACTCGCGCGAGAGTTCGGCGTCGATGCGCCCATAGTCCACGGGCCGCCCGGTCACCAGCGGTATGCCGTAGAGGGTGACGCGTTCGTAGGCGCGGGCCGCACCGCGTTTGGCCGACCAATGCGGTTCGGAATAGGTCCGTTTCACCAGATCGCCCGCGAGACGCTCGGCCCACTCCGGTTCGATCCTGGCGGCCATGCGGCCCCAAAGCCGCGAGGTCTCCACCAGTTCGGCGGCCATCACCCAGCGGGGCGGCTTCTTGGCCAGCGACGACCCGGGGAAGATCATGAACTTGGCATTGCGCGCGCCGAGGAATTCCCGTGATTCGGCCTCGCGTACGCCGATATGCGACAACATGCCCGCCAGCAGCGCCTGATGAATCGCGGTGGCGTCCCACGGCACGCCCTCGCCGTCGGCGGTGCGCGCGGCGGGGCCTGCCCCGGATCCACGGGACGCTGTGTCGCCACGGGTTGCGCCGCCACGTCCGCGCCGCCCCCCGACGGGCCGGTCGCCGCTCTCGCCCTCGACGGGCGTCTCGGGGGTTTCGGCGGTCCAGCCGAGTCCGCGGGTGATGGTACGCAACTGACCGTGCAGGTCCTGCCATTCCCTGATACGCAGGTAGTGGAGGAATTCATCGCGGCACATCCGTCGGAACTGATTGGACGACAGGGACTTCCGCTGTTCGGTAAGGTACTCCCACAATTTCGGGAAGGCGAGGAAATCCGAGCCGTCGACCACGAAACGGGCGTGGCTGGTATCGGCGGCCTGTTGGAATTCGGCGGGGCGCTCGCGCACGTCCTGGATCGACAGCGCCGCCACGATGATCAGCACGTCGGCCAGACATCCGGTGCGCTGGGCCTGCACGAGCATGCGGGCCATGCGCGGATCGACCGGGATCTGCGCCATCTCCCGGCCGGTCGCGGTGAGCGAGAGCGCCGCGGCGGGTTCGGTCTGGCTCGCCTGCGCGGCGGCTTCCGTCTCGGCCCCGGTCTCGCCGGAATCCTGCCGTGGCGCGGCGGATTTCGCGGGTCGGCGTTCGGTGTGCCGGGCCAGCGCGCCCAATTCCTCCAGCAGCGCGATGCCGTCGCGAATGGCGCGTTTGTCGGGGGCCTCCACGAATGGGAACTTCTCGATATCGCCGAGTCCGAGCGCGGTCATCTGGAGGATGACCGCCGCCAGATTCGTGCGCAGGATCTCCGGTTCGGTGAACGCGGGCCTGGCCTGGAAATCCTCCTCGGAGTACAGGCGGATCGCGATGCCGTCGGCCACGCGTCCGCAACGTCCCGAGCGCTGGCGGGCCGATGCCTGCGAGATTTCCTCGATGGGCAGCCGTTGCACCTTGGTCCGCATCGAATAGCGGGAGATACGAGCGGTTCCCGGATCGACCACGTAGCGGATGCCGGGCACGGTCAGCGAGGTCTCCGCGACATTGGTGGCGAGCACCACGCGACGTCCGGTGTGCGGCTGGAACACCCGGTGCTGTTCGGCGGCCGACAGCCGGGCGTAGAGCGGCACGATCTCGGTGCGCGGCAATCGCAGATCACGCAACGCGTCGGCGGTGTCGCGGATCTCGCGTTCGCCGGAGAGGAAGACCAGCACGTCGCCGTCGCCCTCGGCGAACAGTTCGCGCACCGCCTCGCCGATGGCGTCGACGGGGTCGCGGTCGACGATCCTGGTGTCCTCGTCGTCGTCGGGATCGGCGACCGGCACCTCGAGTGACAGCGGCCGGTAGCGGATTTCCACCGGGTACGACCGGCCCGAGACCTCGACGATGGGCGCGGGCGTGCCCGCGGCGTCGGCGAAATGCCGGGCGAACAACTCCGGGTCGATGGTGGCCGAGGTGATGATCAGCTTCAGATCCGGCCGTCGCGGAAGCAACTGTTTGAGGTAGCCGAGCAGGAAATCGATATTGAGGCTGCGTTCGTGCGCTTCATCGATGATGATCGTGTCGTAGCGGCGCAGCAGCCGGTCGCGCTGGATCTCGGCCAGCAGGATACCGTCGGTCATGAGTTTGACCAATGTGCGATCGGATGCCTGATCGGTGAAGCGGACCGTGTAGCCGACGATATCGCCGAGTTCGGTACCCAACTCCTCCGCGATGCGCTCGGCGACGGTACGCGCGGCCAGCCTGCGCGGCTGGGTGTGGCCGATGGTGCCGCGGATGCCACGCCCGAGTTCGAGACAGATCTTCGGGATCTGGGTGGTCTTGCCCGAACCGGTCTCACCGGCCACGATCACGACCTGATGGCGCGCGATCGCCTCGGCGATGTCCTCGCGGCGCTGGGTGACCGGCAGGTGCTCCGCGTAACGGATCGAAGGGACCGCCGCGCGCCGCTGTTCGACCCGGGATTCCGCCGCGGTGATCTCCGCCGCGATATCGGCGATCTCCGGTCCGCGGGCCCTATCCAGCCTGCGACGCAGCCGGTACTCGTCGCGGAGGGAGAGGTTCGCCAGTCGGGTGCGCAGCGCGCGTGTCGCGGTGTCGGCTGTCCTGGTCATGGCTCCACCCAGCCTAGTGGGCCCGACCGGGGCCGTGCCGGGGGAGCCCGGCGCCCACGGACCGGATCGGCGTACTTCGGGAAAGACGCACACGGTCGCCGGGCAGCGCGATCAGGTCAACGGCAATGCCATGAAGATGCTGTGCGGGTCCTCGGCGTAGTCGCCGAACGGCGCGCAGATCGTGAAGCCGTGCCGCTCGTACAGCCGAACCGCGGGTCGATAGTGTTCGGCCGCACCGGTTTCCAGACTCAGGCGACGGTAGCCGCGGACACGGGCGACGGTGACGAGATGGGTCAGCACCGCGGTGGCCACACCGCGGCGCGTGTGACCCGACGCGGTGCGCATGGATTTGATCTCGCCGTGCGCGGCGTCGAGCTGTTCGAGCGCGCCGCAGCCGACGAGGTCGCGATCTTCCCAGGCCGACCAGAAGGTGACCGCCGGATCGCGCGGCGCGGCCGGATCGAGGGCGTGCATGCTGCCCTCGGGCGAGTTGGCGCGCATCTCGCGCAGATGGTCGTCCAGCAACGACCTGAGCGCGGGATTCGACAGGTCGTCCTCGGTCAGGCGCAGGCTGTCGGGACGGAGCGGGTCGGCGCGGTGCGGCATCGGACCATCATGCTCGACGCGGTCGGTGGCGGCGATCTAGTCTGACGGCGCATGCCCGCACGTCGACGGCACCGATGCCGTCGACGTGCGGGCGGACCGGACAAGTACGGGAGGTGGACGTGGGACTGGCCGAGACCCTCGGCACGGCCGCGGTGGGTACGGTGCGCCGGGCCGCCGACGAAACCTATTACGCCGCATTAGCGGTCCGTGCCGGACTCGTGACGCCGGAACGCCCCGATCGACTCGCGCGGATGGGCGCCGCCGTCCTGCGGGCGGGCATGCTCGGCGGACTCCCCACGGTGGCGGCCCTGCGCTATCGCGACCGCGTGGCGATTCTGGACGAGGCGGGTCCGGTCACCTTCCGCGAGCTCGATGAACGCAGCACCGCGCTCGCCAACGCGTGGCGGGCACGTGGATTGCGTGACGGTGAGGGCGTCGGCGTGCTGGTGCGCAATCACCGCGGATTCCATTACGCGGTCTTCGCCGCGGCGAAATGCGGCGCGAGGATCATCCTGCTCAACACCGATTTCGCCGCACCGCAACTGCGCGAGGTGCTCGCCCGCGAGTGCACGGACCTGCTGGTCCACGACGACGAGTTCACGCCACTGATCAGCGGGCTGCGCCTGCCGCGCGGAGCCTACCGTGCCTGGGTCGAAACCCCGGATGTCGATACCCTCGACAATCTGATCGCCGCCGGACCCCGCACCCGCCCGCGTACACCCGCGGTCGCGCCGCGGATCGTGCTGCTCACCAGCGGAACCACCGGCACGCCGAAGGGCGCCGATCGAGGTGAACCCACCTCGCTCGCACCGCTGGGCGCGATCCTGGCCCGGGTGCCGTTTCGCGCCCGCGAGGTCACCGAATGTCCAGCGCCGCTGTTCCACACCCTTGGATTCGCGCAGGCGATGATGGCCATCGGATTCGGCTCGACGCTGGTCGTTCGCCGTCGCTTCGATCCCGCGGCCGTACTCGACAGCTTGCACCGGCACAAGGCGACCGCGCTGATCGCGGTGCCGGTCATGTTGCGCCGCATGGTCGATCTCGGCCCCGAGGCGCGCGCGGGCCGCGACTTCTCGCGGCTGCGGATCGTCTTCGTCGCCGGATCACAGCTCGGAGCGGAGTTGTGCACGCGGGTCACGCGGGCCTTCGGGCCGGTGGTCTACAACCTCTACGGGTCGACGGAGGTCGCCTACGCGACCATCGCCACACCTGCCGATCTGGCACGCGCACCCGGCTGTGTGGGCCCTCCGGCGCCCGGCGCCCGGGTGAAGATCCTGGACGAGGCGGGTGACGAACTGCCCCCCGGACGCAGCGGGCGCATATTCGTCGGCAACGCCTTACAGTTCGAGGGCTA
This sequence comes from Nocardia arizonensis, assembly GCF_001310275.1. Taxonomy (GTDB): domain Bacteria; phylum Actinomycetota; class Actinomycetes; order Mycobacteriales; family Mycobacteriaceae; genus Nocardia; species Nocardia arizonensis. The sequence continues at coordinate 183,887 of NZ_LGYZ01000081.1, read as the reverse complement.
TACCGACGGCCGCGACAAACTTCGGGTCCGCGGTTTGACCAGCACCGGGGATATCGGCCATTTCGACCGCGCGGGAAGACTCTTCGTCGACGGTCGTGACGACGACATGATCGTCTCCGGCGGTGAGAACGTCTTTCCGGGCGAGGTCGAGGAGTTGCTCGCGGCCCATCCCGCGGTGCGCGAGGCCAGCGCCTTCGGGGTCGACGACGAACGTTACGGGCAGCGGTTGCGGGCCGTGGTCGTGGTGCGCGAGGGGCATACCCTCACCGCCGACGAGGTCCGTGACCATGTGCGCGAGCATCTGGCCCGGTTCAAGGTGCCGCGCGATGTGCTGTTCGTCGACGAGTTGCCCCGCACGCCGACCGGCAAGGTGCGCAAGCGGGTGCTGCGCCGGCTGTGACACCGACCCGTGTGAGGCTCGGACCGGGCCGAACACCGGGCGCACGGTCGGGCGCGGTCGTCCCGGGTCGGCGAACGCGGTACGGAACCGGCAACCCGGCGGTGTCACCCCGGCCCGCCGCGGCGGTGCTCGACGCGATCGTTGACGACATCGGTCACCGCTGCCTGGTTCGTCCGTGCAGGGCAGGGCGGTGGCGTCGGCGGGGCACCGCCGTGGCATGACAAACGTCGCATTCCGGGCGGGTTCGGATGCGAACATGGAAAGCCGGTGATTCCGCGCGTCAGAGGTGGTGGATGTGTCGCAGTTCGTGCAGCAGTACGCCGCGATGCGATGGGCGGTGGTGGCGGTCTTCGGCATGACGGCCGCGCTGGTGGTGGTCCGTCTCGCTACCCCGCGACCCGCCGTCACGGTCGGCAGTTCGCCTTCGCCGCATGGTGATTCGGTAATCGACCACCGCGAGTCCGATGCGGCGCACCTGATCATGTGCATGGTGATGCTGAGCATGCTCGTCTTCCCCACCGGGTCGAATCCGCAGGCGTTACGCGGGGTGCTGACCGCCATGACCGTCGTGTTCGCGATCCTGCTGATCGAGCGAATCGCACGGTGGCGCGGTGACTTCCACGTGCGGACCGGCGGAGCGCTCGGCTACCACCTGCTGGCCGCGGCCGCCATGCTCTACGCCATGTCCGGCCATTCCGCGATGGGGCATGCCGGGCCTGCGCCCGTGCCCGCCCTCCTCTTCGCCGTCCTGTTCTGCCTCGACGCCGTCGTCATCCTCGTCGCGGCGATCACGGGCCGCGGACACGGATTCGGCGTCCCATCCGCCGGGGTGATGGTGCCGCATGTGGTGATGGATATCGGGACGGCCTACATGCTGGTCGGCGCGGTCGTGGGCTAGCGGCTCAGATGTCGATGACCGAATCGGCGGCGACCCGGCCGCCGAGACGGACCCAGCCGTCGGAATCCCACTGGGTGAACAGCTGCGAACCCTTGCCCTGGGTAATGACCAACCCCTGCCGTAACTGGGCCGTCAACGCGACCGCCGCGGCGCCGGTGGCCTCGTCCTCGGCGATGCCCATGGTGGGGGCGAACATGCGCGAACGCAGCGCGCCGCGATGTTCGTCGATCCAGGTCCACAGGTAGTGTGGACCGCCGGTGAAGTCGTCGGGACACAGTGCCGCCAGTTCCTCGGCGTCGGCGAGTTGGTGGAAGGTGAAATCGGGCGCCCATTCCCCGCGCGCCTTGATCCACGTGAACCCCCCGGCCAGTTCGACCGTCACCGGTCCCGCGGGCAAGTCCAGCACCTTGATCGGAATGCCCTGTTCGGCGAACCACCACGCGGCGCCCACCGAGGGATGGCCCGCGAAGGGCAACTCGACCGCGGGGGTGTAGATGCGCACCCGCGCCACCCCGTCCACCGGATCACCGACTACCACGGTCTCACTGAAGCCCGCTCGCGCGGCCAGCGCTTGATGGTCGATGCCGACGACATCCGCGGCCCGGACCACGCCGAGCTGGTTTCCGAGCCGTCCCGCCGCATCCGTGAATACGCGCACTACCTCGACCCGTGTGGCCGTGGCCTCCGGCTCTCCCTGTGTGCCCATGTCGCCGAGCCTACCGGCCGCGCGGACGCCCGCCGGAATCGCTACCCCGGGAGCAGCGGCAAAGTGCGTGGTCATCGAAGTGTCGGTGGGATACCCGTGACCTTTCCGATAGCTGAATGTTCGCTGTTCGATGACGGCGGCCCCGCTCGCGAAGCGGGCGGGGCCGGGTCGAAACGAGGGGGATCAGACCGCGGCGCCCGTGAGGGATTCGCTGGACTGCACCGTCTGGCCCACGCCCGCGACGATCGCCGCGGCGCGCAGCGCCTCGAAGATGACCTCGCGCGAGACCCCGGCCTCGCGCAAGGTCTTCTCGTGCGCCTCGAGGCAGTGTGCGCAGCCGTTGATCGAGGAGACCGCGAACGACCACAACTCGAAATCGGCCTTGTCGACCCCCGGATTGCCGATGATGTTCATCCGCAGACCCGCGCGCAGATCGTCGTAGCGGCCGTCGAGGAATGCCCTGCCGCGGTAGAACACGTTATTCATGCCCATGATGGACGCGGCGCCGAGTGCGGCGTCGTACGCCTGCGCCGACAGTGTGTCGGCGGCTTCCTCGGCGATCTCACGCAATGTCGTCGCCGACCGGGTCGCGGCCGCCGACGCCAGCAGGGTGCCCCACAGTTGCTGCTCGTTCAGCACGGTGGTGCGCGAGATCGATGACAGGTTGAGTTTGAGGTCCTTGGCGTACTCGGGGAGGGAGTTCTTCAGGTTCTCGATGCTCATCGGATGGTTCCTCGGATCATCCCCGCCCCGGGCGGGAAAACGGACTGGATTCGTTCTTCGGTGGCGTGGCGGGCTCAGACGCTCGCGGCGAGCAGTTCGCCCGCGTTGATGGTCGGATCGCCCTTCTTCCAGTTGCACGCGCACAGCTCGTCGGACTGGAGGGCGTCGAGCACCCGCAGCACCTCGTCGACATTGCGGCCGACCGAACCCGCGGTGACGGAGACGAACTGGATCTCGTTGTTCGGGTCGACGATGAAGGTCGCGCGATCGGCGACGCCGTCGGCGTTGAGAACGCCGGTGGCAGCGGACAGTTCACGCTTGAGGTCCGAGAGCATCGGGAACGGAAGGGTCTTCAGGTCCTCGTGCTGGGCGCGCCACTGGAAATGCACGAACTCGTTGTCGACCGAGGCGCCGAGCACCTGTGCGTCGCGGTCGGCGAATTCGTCGTTCAGCTTGCCGAACGCGGCGATCTCGGTCGGGCACACGAAGGTGAAATCCTTGGGCCAGAAGAAGATGATGCGCCACTTGCCCGCGTAGTCGTCACTGGTGACCTGGGTGAAGTAATCGTCGGGCCGCTGAGCGTCGACCTTCGACAGGTCACCGCCGATCACCGCTGTGAGGTTGTACGCCGGGAACTGGTCGCCGATGGTCAGCAGGGCCATGCTTGTCTCCTCGTCCTGTGGGTTTGTGGGCGTGCGAAGCGTTCATTTGTGATCTTGCCCAAAAGGTAGTGAAAGGTAAAGGTGATCAGTCGCACTATACTGATAGGTGTGACTGATCAGACTTATCAGCCAACACTGTCGCAGCTGCGTGCATTCGTGGCGATAGCGGAGTACTGCCATTTCGGTACCGCGGCAGCCCGGCTCAACGTGAGCCAGCCCACGTTATCGCAAGCACTGGCCGCGCTGGAAAACGGCCTCGGGCTCCAGCTCATCGAGCGCAGCACCCGTCGCGTCCTGGTCACCGCCGCCGGAATGCGGCTGCTCCCACAGGCGATGGCGACACTGGAGGCCGCCGATCGCTTCGTGGCGTCGGCCACCGGCAACGGTCTCGGCGGCACGCTGCGCGTGGGCATCATCCCGACCATCGCGCCCTATGCGCTGCCCTCGCTGCTGCCGCAGTTGCGTGAGCGGGTGCCCGACCTGCGCCCGCAGATCGTCGAGGACCAGACCGGGCGCCTGCTCGAGGGACTGCGCACGGGTGTACTCGACGTGGCACTGCTCGCACTGCCGACCCTGGCGCACGGACTGGTCGAGATTCCGCTCTACGACGAGGAATTCGTGCTTGTCACCCCGCAGGGGCACGAACTGGCCGGCCGCACCGACATTCGGCCGGACGCGCTGGACGCCCTTCCGTTGTTGCTGCTCGCCGAAGGCCACTGCCTGCGTGACCAGACCCTCGACCTGTGCCGATCGCTGGATGTCCATCCCGGCGCGGTGGGCGACACGAGGGCGGCCTCGCTGTCGACGGTGGTGCAGTGCGTGGCGGGCGGACTCGGCGTCACACTGATCCCGCAGATGGCCGTGGCCGCCGAAACCGCCTGCGGCACACTGGAAACCGCGTATTTCGCCGCGCCCGCGCCGGGGCGCACCATCGGTCTGGCCTATCGTGCGTCCACCGCGCGCGCCGAGGACTACGAATTCCTCGCCGCCATCATTCGGGCAAACCGTCCGCACTGATTCGTCCCCGGTCAAGGCTGAGGTCGGACCAGCCTCCTCCGCGATACGGGCTCCGGTGACACGCCACCGGCGTCGACGATCACCCCGCAGGGTGAAAGGCGGGCCGCGGCGGGTAGTTCTTCTCGGATGACACGACGCGAGCTGTGACGACACACAGCCCGTGTGCCGCCTGGCAAGGCCGGAGCAAACCAGTCGGCCGTTCTTGTGCACCATGACCCGGAGTGGGGGACACTGGTTGCGGAGCGTCCGGGGGCCGTGTCACCGGACATGCGGCTCGGCGGGTGGCACGGAGGCAAAGGATCATGGTTTCGCGCATCGTTCTTCTCCTGCTGTTCCCGGTCGCGTGGCCGATCTACTTCGTCATCTGGTGCATACGCCATCCCGACGAGATACCGCACGCGCTGCGCTCGGTCCGCGATCTGGTCCGGCGGCACCCCAAGCGCGCCGCATGGCTCGGCGTCGTATTCGGCGTTATCGGACTCATCGGGCATGTCGCCGATGGCGAATTCCTGGCGATGGGCTTGGGCGCCGCCGTGGCGGGCTGGTGCGCGTGGCTGCTGTTCAAGTGGCGTCGTCAGGAAGCGCGGGCGGCCGCGGCCGCGCCCGCGAAACCGGAGTCGGAAATCGGCCGATGGTCGCAGGTCGATGAGGAGACGGCCGCTCCTGACATGACCGATCAGGCCATTCGGACAGACGCCTTGTTCGCCTACGGGACCCTGCAATTCCCCGATGTGCTGCGCGAGGTGATCGGTCGCACGCCGGATTCGGAACCCTTCGCGATCCACGGCTGGCGGGTGGCCGCACTACCGGGGCGCGTCTATCCAGGGCTCGTGCCCGATCCCGACGCGCAGGCGCACGGACTGCTGCTGACCGGGCTCGACCCGCGGGAGTGGGCGATACTCGACGCCTTCGAGGACGCGGAATACGATCTGCGCCGAATCGACGCTTGCGACGGTTCGGTGCTGGCGTATGTGTGGACCGCCGAGGTCGCCGACCGCAATTGGCTACCAGGCGATTTCGCCGCCACCCATCTCGCGGGCTTCGTCGCCGAATGCGGGCAGTGGCGCGCCGCGTCCTGAAGCCCGCCGCCCCGCCGCCGGAGGTGAGCCGACGGCGGGGCGTGGCCGGCTACCGTGCCGCGCGCAGCGCGTACGGTTCGATGGAACCGCGGATCAGCGCGCGGGCGTCGATGGTCCGCGGCCGGTAGGGCAGGGTGGACAGGCGGCCGGTCATCCCGGGCAGCGGGTCCTCGATCCGCTCGTTCAACCCGAACAGGAACGACCACTCGTGCTCGTCGCTGGTGTAGAGCACGACCGTGCCGAACTGCTCGTGGAACCGCTGCCAGGACCGCTTGAGGGTTTCGTTGCGCCACATCGTCGCGCAACCCGCCTGGGCGCTGAGCACGCCGCCGGGCGCGAGCAGCGCCTTACATCGGGACAGGAACTCCGACTCGTAGAGCCGGTTGTGCTGAGCGTCCTCGACCCGCTCGTCGGGCAGATCGATCACGATCACGTCGTAGCGGGTGCCCGCGGCCCGCGCCTCGGCCAGGAAATCCCACCCGTCGGCGTAGTGCACTGTGATCGGACCCTCCCCCCGCACCGCGGCCGACAGTTCGCCGGTGGTGTAGCCATAGGGCAGATGTTCGGCGCACAACTCCACTTCGAGCTGATCGATATCGACGTGGTCGACGTGCGTCGCGCCCGCCCCCACCGACATCTGACTGGCCACGCCCTCGCCCGAACCGATGATCAGCACCCGGTCCAACTTCTCGGCCAGTACGAAGGCCGGGACCATCATCGCCTCGTGATAGGTCAGCTGGGAGAACTCGGTGGACTGGCGGTCGTCGTCGGAGAACAGGCTGATGCCCTGTTCGGTTCGGGCGATGACCATGTGCTGGAACGGGGTACGGGTGTCGACGATGACATCGCGCAGATCCCAGATCCGGGTCAGACCCGAGCCCACCGGTTCCTGGATCTTCTCCGCGCCGTGTCCGCGTTGGATCACCTGCATACGGACATCGGTGGGGGACAAGGCATCCCGAAGCAGCTCGACCGCCTTGGTCGCGCCCGCACCGATGCTCCCGCAGGTGAAGACGTCGACGAAGATGTCGCCGGACTCCGGATAGGTGTGAATCGAGGCGTGGGACTCCGACAACAGCGCGAGGACGGTCACCCCCTGCGGATCGAACTTCTTGTGCACGACATCGCAGATGGTGACGCCCGCCGCGATCAAGGACTCACGCAACGCCGATTCGAGTCGTTCGAGGTCGTCGCACAGCGTCGCGTCGACACCACCGAACTCGGCCAGCACATGCCAGCCGGTGAATTCCGCCGTCATGGGCAAACTCACTCTCGCTCAGCGCCCGAGACATGAACCGTCAGGGGCGGAAAACCATTGAAGGACACCGACGAATAGCTCGCGGTGTAGGCGCCGGTATGCAGGATCCTGATGGGATCTCCGGCTCGCAACGTGGTCGGCAGAAGGACGCGCGTGCGTTGATACAGTACATCGTCGCCGTCGCAGGTCGGTCCCGCGACGACCGCCTCGTCGACGGGATCGCCGTCGCGTTCGGTGACGAATCGATAGGCGATGTACTCGTTCTCGGTCTCGGCCATGCCGTTGTAACGGCCCACGTCGAGATAGACCCAGCGCCTGCCGTCCGGCGCGACGCGCACGCCGACGACCTCGGCGTGCACGGTGCCCGCGGTGGCGACCAGGGCGCGACCCGGCTCGACCACGAGAGTCGTTGCGGCGGGCAGGAATCGGGTGGCGGCATCGTCGATGACCGCCGCGAAGGTTTCGATTTCGGGAGCGGTGTCGGCATACGAGACAGGAAGTCCGCCACCGATGTTCACGGTGCGCACGGCAATGCCCTTGTCCGCCAACCCCTCGGTGATCTCACCGGCCTGGCGGATGCCGATCCGCCAGGCATCGGGATCGAGTTGCTGGGAGCCGACGTGGAAGTAGGGGCCCGCGACCGTCAGCCCGAGATCACGGGAGCGCGCGAGCAGACGAACCGCCTCGGCGGGCGCGCAGCCGAACTTGGTGCCGAAGGGGGTGCGCGAGGCGGGAGCGGAGGACAGGAAACGGCATTCGACCTCGGAACCGGGGGCGTGCTCGGCGATGCGAGTCAGATCGTCCTCGGTGTCGAAGGCATAGCGGCGCACGCCGAGCGTGTGCGCGCGGGCGATATCGGCGGCCTTCTTGATGGGATTGCCGTAGCAGAGGGTGGCGGGCGAGACGCCCAGATTCAGGCACTGGTGGATTTCGCCGAGACTGGCGACATCGAATTCGGCGTTCTCGGCGGCGAGCAGGGTGATCAGCTCGTCCACCGGACTGGCCTTGACCGCGTAACGGATACGGGTCCGGCGGTGGGATCGGAGGGTCAGATGAGCGGAGAGTGCGCGGAAATTCTCGCGGACTCTTCCAGGGTCGATGACAAGATACGGTGATTCGGGCATAGTTGATCTTTCGCGTCGGCAGCGGGGGAGAGAGTATCAGCGCCCGCTACCCAGATACGAATCCGTCAAACATGGGATTCGTCCCCGGGCCGGGCGCACACCGGTCCGCGGCCCCGCGGGGCCTTTGACCTGTGCGTATCGGGGGTGCGGCGTCAGCCCGCGGTCACGGCGATCTCATCGAAGACGACCTCGCCCGCGGCATCGGACTCGGCCAGGTCGACCGTCGCGTCGATGGACCAGCCGTGGTCGCCCGACGGGTCGTCGAGCACCTGCCGCACCTGCCAGAAGCCCGGTCTTCGCTCGATACGGAACAGCTGCGGGCCCCTCGCGTCGGGACCGGTGCCGATGGCGTCGTATTCGGCGAAATAGGGGGCGAGCGCGGCCTCCCAATCGGGGCCCGAGCCCAGCTCCTCGAGGGTGTCCCAGCGCCGCAGGGCGGCCAGCTCCACGCGGCGGAACAGCGCGTTGCGGACCATCACCCGGAACGCGCGCTCATTGGCCGAGATGGGCCGCACGGTCTCCGCCCCGAAGGCGACCTGATCGGCGTCGGACTCGGCGCCCGGATTGGTGAGCTGCTCCCATTCGTCGAGCAGGCTGGAATCCACTTGGCGGACGAGTTCGCCCAGCCATTCGGTGATGTCCTCGAGGTCCTCGTTGCGCGCGGACTCGGGCACCGTGCGGCGCAGCGCCCGGTAGGCGTCGGCCAGGTAGCGCAGCACCACACCCTCGGACCGGGCCAATTCGTAGAAGGAGATCAGCTCCGCGAAGGTCATCGAGCGCTCGACCATATCGCGTACCACCGACTTCGGTGACGGCGCGAACTCCGAGACCCAGGGGTGGCCCGTGCGATAGGTCTCGAAAGCGGGCTCGATGAGTTCGGCCAGCGGTGTGGGCCACGTGACGTCCTCGAGCAGCTCCATGCGCTCGTCGTAGTCGATACCCTCGGCTTTCATCTCCTGGATCGCCGCACCGCGCGCCTTGTGCTGCTGGGCCATCAGCAGCTGGCGCGGATCCTCCAAAGTGGATTCGATGAGCGACACCACATCGAGGGTATAGGTCGGCGAGCTTTTGTCCAGCAACTCGAAGGCCGCAAGGGCGAAGGGGGACAGCGGCTGGTCGAGGGCGAAATCGCGCTGGAGATCCACCGTCAGACGCGCGCGCCTGCCCTTGGCGTCGGGTTCCGGGAGTTGTTGCACCACACCGGCGTCACGCAGTGCGCGGTAGAGCCGGATGGCGCGCAGGATGTGACGGCGCTGGGCCGCGCGCGGTTCGTGGTTGTCCTCGAGCAGATGCCGCATCGCCTGGAAGCAATTGCCGGGTCGCGCGATCACGTTGAGCAGCATGGCGTTGGTCACCGAGAAGCGCGAGACCATGGGTTCGGGTTGGGCGGCCACCAGCCGGTCGAAGGTGTCCTCGCTCCAGGAGACGAACCCCTCCGGCGGTTTGCGGCGCTGCACCTTGCGCTGCTTCTTGGGATCGTCGCCCGCCTTGGCGAGCAGCCGCGCGTTCTCCACCTCGTGATCGGGCGCTTGAACCACCACGGTGCCCATGGTGTCGAAACCCGCGCGCCCCGCGCGACCGGCGATCTGATGGAATTCGCGGGCCTTGAGCCTGCGGGTGCGCACACCGTCGAATTTGGTGAGCCCGGTGAGCAATACCGTGCGGATCGGCACATTGATACCGACCCCGAGGGTGTCGGTACCGCAGACCACCTTCAACAGGCCGTCCTGGGCCAGTCGCTCCACCAGCCTGCGGTATTTGGGCAGCATGCCCGCGTGGTGGACGCCGATGCCGTGGCGGATCAACCGGGAGAGCGTCTTGCCGAATCCGGCCGCGAAGCGGAATTCGCCCAGTGCGGCGGCGATCGCGTCCTTTTCGGCGCGCGTGGCGAAGTTGACGCTGGTGAGAGCCTGTGCCCGCTCCAACGCGGCGGCCTGGGTGAAGTGCACCACGTACACCGGCGCCTGGTGGGTGGTGACCAGTTCCTCCAGGGTCTCGGTGATGGGCGTGCGCGCATAGGAGAAACGCAGCGGAACGGGTCGCTCGGAGCCCGACACGATCGCGGTCGAGCGGCCGGTGCGCCGTTCCAGATCGCGGGCGAAGAAGTCGACCTCGCCCAAAGTGGCCGACATCAACAGGAATTGGGCCCGCGGCAATTCGAGCAGCGGCACCTGCCAGGCCCAGCCCCGGTCCGGGTCGGCGTAGAAGTGGAACTCGTCCATGACGACCTGGCCGACATCGGCGTCCGCGCCCTCGCGCAGCGCCAGGTTCGCCAGGATCTCGGCGGTGGCGCAGATGATGGGCGCGTCGGCGTTCACCGCGGCGTCGCCGGTCACCATGCCGACCCGGTCGGCGCCGAACACCTCGCACAGGGCGAAGAACTTTTCGCTGACCAGCGCCTTGATGGGAGCCGTGTAGTAGGTGCGCGCGCCGCGGGTCAGCGCGTACAGGTGCGCGCCGACGGCGACCAGCGATTTACCCGATCCCGTTGGGGTCGCCAAGATGACATTGGATCCGTAGGCCAGCTCGAGCAGCGCCTCGTCCTGCGCGGGATATAGCGGGGTGCCCTTTTCGGCGGACCAGGCGCCGAAGGATTCGTACAGTGCGTCGGCGTCGGTCCCCGGTATCTCGAGCAACTCGGTCAGATCCACTCCGACCACCCTACGTGCTCGGATTCCGGTATCGGAGGCGACCGCTACCGGCGGCCGCGCCGGTGAGCCGCCTCAGCTCTGCGCGGTGCCGTCGCCGTCCCAACCGCCCTGTTCGGCGAGGAAGCGCTCGAATTCTGCACCGAGCTCTTCGCCGCTTGGCAGTTCACCGTCGCGCGCCAGCAGACTCGACTGCTGCTCCTGGGCGGTGAGGAAGCTGTCGTACTGGCGTTCCAGGGCGTGCACCACTGTCTCCACCTCGGAATTGCCCGCGATGTGCTCATTGACCTGTTCGCGCACCCGCGCGGCGGCCTCGCCGAGCGCGGCCAGCGGAAATTCGAGTCCGGCGTTGTCGGCGACGTTCTCCAACAGCGTCTGGGCCGCCTCGGGATAGGCGGTCTGGGCCAGATAGTGCGGGACGTGCACCGAGAAGCCGACCGATTCGTGGCCGTGCTGGGCCATGCGGTACTCGAGCAGTGAGGAGGCGCTGCCGGGAACCTGGAGCTCACCGGGCCAGCGTTGGTGGTCGGAGATCAGGTCGCGATCGGAGGAATGTGCGGTGACCCCGAGCGGGCGGGTGTGCGGAATGGCCATCGGAATGGCGCTGAGGCCGATGCTGCGGCGCACGCCGAGCTGTTCGGCCAGCAGCCGCACCGCGGAGGTGAACCGCTCCCAGCGCAGATCCGGTTCCATCCCCGCCAGCAACAGGAACGGGGTGCCCGCGGTGTCGCGCAGCGCCCAGAGGTTGAGTTCGGGTTCGGCGTAATCGGAGAAGTGATCGGTCTTGAACGTCATCAGCGGGCGGCGCGAACGATAATCGAGCAGCTCGTCTACATCGAACGAGGCGACCAGTTCGGTTTCGAGGCTCTCGCGCAGGTGCGTGGTGGCCAGCCGGACGGCGTGGCCCGCGTCGGTGAAACCTTCCAGTCCGTGTACCAGGACCGGGCCCGAGCCGTCGGCGGACGACAGCTGCGGAGCGGGGAACTCCAGTTCGTACATTCGCGACTCGTGGTCCATCGCGTACTCCTTCCTGCGCGGTTCGCACCTACGTGCCGGATGCGGTGGCGGGACTCCGTGTCCCGGCACCCGATGTGCGCCGCGCGCGGGGGAACCTCATCCATTGTCCCCCATGACGGTGACACCCACCGCACACGGTGTGACACCGCCCGACAGTCCAGGCAACAGCGGTGGTGGTTCGGACATTCCCGCGGCCGCTCGTTGGGCGTGGCGCCCTGGAAGACCACGCTGAGTGCGGCACAGTGAACCCGTGACTTGGCCTGTTCCGAGGCGAGGGTCGACCATAGCCGTATCCGGCGTGGTCTCGTTCATCGTAGCGCTGTCGGCGGGGTGCGGTGCCACCGTCGCGGGATATGCGACGCCCGCCGAACAGATCACGGTCACCCGCGGTGTCCCCGGCGATCTGACCTCGTTGCTGCCCGCCGCGGCGCAGTTCCCGCCCGCATACCCGGCCGTGGTGCTGTCACCGGAGGCCGCGGCCCAGGCGTCGGGCGATCTGACCGGCGTGGCGCGCGGCGCGAGCGTCCAACCCGTCGCGTGCGCACCGCCGCACCGAGACTTCGGCCCCGACGCGACCGCGATCGCGGTCGGCACCGACAACGACACCCGAGCCACCCTGACCGTCGAATTGACCCGCACCACCGAGCCGTTGGGGCGGTTGCGGGCCCAATTGCGCGGCTGTGGCGAGATGCGGGTGAATCGGGCGGGCACGGTGACCACGGTCCGCACCGAACTGCTCGACCCGACGGCCGTCGACGCCGACGACACCCTCGCGCTGCGGCGCGCCGTGCGACCCGACGTCGGCGGGGTCGGGCTCACCCAGAACATGCGGACCCTGATCGCGCAGATCGCAGACGTCCGTATCACGGTGACGTACATGAGCTTCGACGGCGATGAACCGGATATCGAGGCGCTCGACGACCTGTTCGTCGTCGCCGCGCGCGAGGTCCGCGAAGCCTAGTTGTGCACAGCACACGAGTTGTCCACAGGGCAGGCGAATCCCCAGGTCGACCGCAATGCCACCGATGACGCGGGATGCAGTCTCGACGCATGAGCACATCGACCGAACCGCACGATCGCGGCGCCGATCCCGCCGCCACCGCCGATCCCGCCGTCGCGGTATCGCCCCGGATCTGTCGCGGCACGCCCGGGCGGGCCGGTGGCGCGCACCGAGGCGCGCGGGCACGCGACGATGGGTACTCGGATCGCCGGACATCCGAGGTCCCCGACGATTTCGGCGAGTTCGCCCTCACCGTGGCGCCGGAGGTGAACTGCGGGGAGTCCGTGCCGCCGTACGGAGCGCTGCGTGTCGACGATCCGGGCGAGTTGATCGCGGCGCTCCCGGCGATGCTGGGCTTCGTTCCCGAACGCTCACTGGTCGTCGCGGTGCTTCGGCCCGCGGCGGCGAGTCCGCTGATCGAGGCGGTGGTGCGCCTCGACCTCGGCGCGCGCGAGGGCCGCCGTGCCCGCGCGAAGACGTTCGGGGCCTGCATCGCGCAGATATGCGCGGTCGAGGACGCATGCCAGGTACTGGCTGTCGTCGTCGACGATCGCCTCCGGGAGCCTGCGCGCCACCGCGGCTCGGTTCCGGGCGGCGCCGCCGCGACGCATGCCGCCGTCATCCCCGGACTCGATGAACGCCTGCGGCGCCGGGGTATCGACCTGGCCGGGGCCTGGGCGGTCCGCGATATCGCGGCCGGGCGGCGCTGGTGGAATCTGTTCGAACCCGAGCAACACGGAACGGTCGAGGATCCGACGGCATCACCGGTCGCGATGGCCCAGGTACTCGACGGGCGGGCAATTCGCGGGTCCCGCGCCGAACTCACCGCCCTGGTGGCCGCCGAACCCGAGCTCGTCGCGGGCGTCGCCGAACTACTCGACGCGGCCGGAGAGCGCGCGCACGAACGATTCGCGCGGGCCGTGTGCCGTGGCACGCCCGACGACTACCGTCGCTCGGCGGCGGAATTCGTGCTCTGGCAGATCGCGAACACCGAATCCGGTATCGACCTCACCGCCGACGAGATCGCCGGAGCCGTGGTAGCACTGCGTGATGTCATGGTGCGCGACAGCATGTTCGCCCTCGCCGTGGGCGAACACGCGGCGGCCGCCGAAAGGTTGTGGCTCACCTTGGTCAGGGCGACATCGGGGCCCGACCGCGCCGATGCCGCCGTCCTGCTCGGCTACAGTGCCTACATTCGCGGCGACGGTCCCTTCGCGGGTATCGCTCTCGACGCCGCCTCGGACGCCGACCCCGACCATCCCCTGGCGCGGCTGCTAGAGACCTCGCTGCGCACGGGTATGCGGCCCGAGTCGCTGCGCAGGCTGGCACGCAGCGGTTACGCCGTCGCCTCTCGTTTCGGCATCGACCTCGGGACAGGGCTCACATGATGACGGCGGCACGGCCGGGACCATCGCTAACGCGAGTGCAGGGTGACCGGCAGGGCCGAGGGCGAGAGCACGAAATCCCGGTTGGAGGCGCGCACCGTGTACGACGGATCGGGTACCGGTCGCCAGCGGGCGAGCAGGGCCGCCGAGGCGATGGCTATCTCGAGGGTCGCGAAATGGTCCCCGAGGCACCGCCTGCGGCCGACCCCGAAGGACAGATTGGCCTTCTTGTCGATGGTCTCGACCCGATCCGGCGCCCAGCGATCCGGGTCGAAGGCGTCCGGATCCGGGAAATAGCGCGGATCGTGCTGAATCATATAGGGGCTGAACATGATCGCAGTACCGTCGGGAATGGTGAGTCCGCCGATCGTCACATCGCCGTCGGCATTGCCCGCACTGATCCACGGGCCCCACACCCGCAGTGTCTCGGCCACCACCTGTTTCAGATAAGGCAGCGCGGGAAGATGTTCGGGGCCCACCCGATCGGAGCCGACCACGGCGTCGAGTTCGGCGCACAGACGTTCGGCTATCGGGGGGCGCAGCATCACCTCGTGCCAGAGCCAGCCCGCCAGCGAGGCCATCGATCCCACACCGCCCGCCAGCATGAGGATCGCCTCGTCGATGATGTGTTCGTCGGACAGCCGCGCGCCGGTCTCCGGGTCCGTGTGCCGGATGAGAGCCGAGACGACATCGTTGAAATCCTCGTCGCGGCGACGGTATTCGCCGATGGCCGCGCCGATCACTCCGCGCAGGTGCCGTGCCTTGGTGCGCCAGCGGTAGTTGGCGATCAGCCGCATCCTGCGCACCTGTGGCGGCATCGCCGTCCGCACGATCACCTGGCTGAGCAGCCACGGAATATTGTCGCGAATGGTACGCCGGGCCTCGTCGCTGAACTCCGCGGTGAACAGGGTCGCCGAGACCGTATCGAGGATCAGGCCGTGTGCCTCGTCCATGAGGTCGACGCGGCGGCCCGCGGGCAGTCCCTCGGCCCAGCGGTGGGCGATATCGGCGGCGGCCGCGGTGTATTCGGCCAGGCGGCTCTGGCGCAGCGCGGGCGCGATCATTCGGCGGCGCAGCTTGTGCTCGGGGCCGCGCAGCACGTTCACCGAGCCGCCCGCGACATCCTTGATCGCTTCGCGCAGATCGTCGCGGTTGAATTCTGCCTCGCCCAGACCCACCTCGCGCACCAGATCCGGTGTGGTGAGCAGATATCCGGTCTTCTGTCCGAAGTGGATGCGCACGATCGGACCGAGATCCGACAGCGAGGTGACGAAGCCGGGCGCATCGCGCAGGGCGCGCAGACTGTGCCCGACCAGCGGCAGCGAACCGGGGGCGGTGGGCACCTCCGCGAGGGTGCGCGGCAGCGGCGGTGGCGTGCTGCGCCGAAGCCGTGCCGCGCGATAGGCGTCGAGCACGCCCTCGACATGCCGCGACCGCCGGACCGTATCCGACTGTTCGGCCACGGCTTTGCGCATGGTCGCCAGGCTTGCCCGGTCCTCGGCGAGTTCGGTGAGCGTGCGCGCGATGGCCGCGGGCGAGGGATCGGTGCTGCGCTTGCCGCCCCCGACGGGGACCGACTCGTCGAGGGCGGCATCGCAGTAGACGATCGGCACGCCGGCAGCCACCGCCTCGAGCAGCACCATGCCCTGGGTGTCGAAGCCGTGGGAGGTGAACAGCACCGCGTCGGCACGCGCGGCCGCGGTGAGCCACCGTTCCCGGGTCGCCCTGCCGTGCAGGCGGATCCGCTCGCCGAGACCGCCGTCGGTCACCGCCGCCCGCGCCCGGTCGAGCAGGTCGCCCTCGCCGAAGACGTCGAGTTCGCATCCCGGTGCGCCCGCGACCGCGGCTATCGCCTCGAGCGGCCGCTTCTCCGCCGAGAGCCGGCCGCTCCACACCAGACGCAGTGGTGCGCCCGGTGGCCGGTCCTCGGCGCGCACATCGCGCAGGGCGTCCACGAGTTCGTCGTCCACGCCGTTGGATACCACGCGCAGCGGGGCGGTCAGTCCGTGCGCGAGCAGCGCTTGGGCGAAATGCCGTGTCGGCGCGATCACTTGATCGGCCGCGCGGGCCTGGCCGACCACCGTGTGCCAGGCGTGTCGCGCGGCCCGGCTCTCCGCGCGGCGCGGCATGGGGAAACCGTGCGGCACGAAGCGGCCGTGCAGGGTTCGCAGCACCAGTGCGGCGGCGTAAGGGGCGGGCGAGGTGTGTTCGAGGAAGGCGTCATCGCGGCTCTGCGCGGTGTGCACGAGGGGAATGCGGTGGCGCCGTGCGGCTTTCAAACCGCAGATGGCCGCACCGTAGGTGGTGTGGGTGTGCACGATATCGATCGGGCCACGCGCGGCGAACACCGCGTCGATCAACTGGTGGTTGCGCGCGGTGGGCAGCACCACGGGAAAGTCGTTGACGTGCGGGCCGGAAGCGCGCAACTCGACGACATCGGCGGTGGCGGCCGCGGCCCGCGCATCCGAGCGCGGTGCGACGAACAGGGTCACCCGGTGGCCCGCACGTTCGAGTCCGCGGCACAGCGAGGCGACAGCGGTCTGAACACCGCCGAGCGTGTCCGGGTGGTAGTCCATGAACATCGCTACGTGCACACTATGGCACTGTACTTCGCCACCCGCCGTGCCGAGAGCCCTCGATTCCAGGAATATCTCGCGATGGCGCCCGCGGAGTACGGTTCGGTCGGGAACTATCCGATCGAAAGGGATGCCGTGAGGATCGCGATTCCGCTCACCGGAACCCGCGGGGACGTGCAGCCTGTCGTCGCGCTGGGGCTGGAACTGCGGCGGCGAGGGCACGATGTCGTGCTCGGCGCGCCACCCAACCTGGTCGATTTCGCCACCGCGACCGGTTTGCCCGCGGTGGCCTGCGGTCCCGACGTGCAGCAGCTGTACAGCTCCGAGGACGGGCAACGGGCCTTGGCGGCGGGCAACACCCTGCGGCTCATGCAATTGGTCGCGCGCCAGATGGCCGGGTACGCCGAACAGATGAACCGCGAGGTCATCGATGTGTGCGCGGGAGCCGATCTCATCGTCGCCAGCACCGTGACCGAGGACAGGGCGAGTTCGGTGGCCGAGGCGATGGGGGTGCCGTTGGTCAGCCTGCACTACTTCCCCTGTCGCTCGAACAGCGCCTATCCTTTCCCGGGATCGATTCCGCCGCAGTGGAATCCGCCCGCCGTGGTGAATCGCGCCACTTGGGCGCTGGCCGAGAACCTGCGCCGGGTGGTGTTCATGCGCTACCTCGCCGCACTGCGCGCGACACTCGGCTTGCCCCGCTCGTGGGCGGGCACCGCGGCCACACTGGCCCGTGCCCGGGTCCCCGAGATCCAGATATACGATCCGGCCCTGGTCCCCGGGCTGCCCGAGCAGTGGGACGAGCGCAGGCCCTTCACCGGATTCCTCACCCTCGACCGGCGGGCCCGCGCGGCCGTCGGCGAATCGGCGGGCGATCACGGCGAGATCCTTTCGTGGATCGAGGAGGGCCCTCCTCCGGTGTTCTTCGGATTCGGCAGTATGCCGATCCGCGACACCGCAGTCGTACTCGCGATGGTGGACACGGTCGCGGCGCGACTGGGGGTGCGCGCCCTGGTGAGCGCCGGCTGGAGCGACCTCGATGTCGCCGCCGCACGCGGCGGACCGCACCTGAAGGCGGTCGGTCCCTTCGCGCATGATCTGGTTTTCCCGCTCTGTGCCGCCGCGGTGCACCACGGCGGTATCGGGACACTGTTCGAAAGTCTGCGTGCCGGACTGCCGACCCTGGTGTGCTCGGTGTCGTTCGAACAGCCCATGTGGGGCGGTCAGGTTCAGCGGCTCGGGGTGGGGGCGCACCTGCCGTTCACCCGACTCACCGCGCAGCGCCTCGAACAGGCGCTCGCGCCGCTGCTGACCTCCGAACGTCGGACGGCGGCCGCGCGATTCGCGAGGACCCTGCGGACCGAGGGTGTCGAGGTGCACACCGCCGATATCATCGAGGCGAGCGCTCGATGATGGCGGCCGTCCTCGGCGATTCGGTGGTGATGCTGCGCCGCTGCGCGCGCCATACATTGCGCAGCCGCGACACATTGATCATCTCGTTGCTGATGCCGATCCTGGTGATGCTGCTGTTCACCTACGTCTTCGGCGGGGCCATCGACGTCGGCGGATCGTATCTGGACTACGTCGTGCCGGGAATCATGATGCTGTGCACCGGATTCGGTTCGTCGATCACGGCCACCGCCGTGTCGACCGATATGACCAGGGGCAGTCTCGATCGCTTTCGTACCTTACCGATGTTTCGGCAGGCGGTGCTGGTCGGCCATGCGGCCGAAGGCGTATTGCGCAATATGGCGGCCATCGTGATCGCGGTGCTGGTGGCGCTCGCGCTCGGATACCGGCCGCACACCGGGATCTGGCAGTTGCTCGGCGCGGCGGCGGTGATCACGCTGTTCGTCGCGGCGATCTGTTGGATCGCGGTCGCTCTCGGACTGGTGGCCAAGAATCCCGAGGCGGCGGGCGGATTGACCTACGCGATCATGTTCGTGCTGTACATCAGCAGCGCGTTCGTGCAGACCTCCACCATGCCGGGCTGGTTACGAGGTTTCGCCGACCACCAACCCGCCACACCGGTCATCGACACTGTGCGCGGACTGCTCGCGGGCCAGGCATCGGCGGGCACCGCCGTCTCGGCGCTGATCTGGTGCGCCGTCCTCGGGCTCGCCGGATCGACGGGTGCGGCCTTCGTCTTCGGGCGTTTGTCGCACCGCTGAGCGGCGGCGCTATCGGGCACTGTGCGCGCGGTCGCCCAGCGCGCGTAGGTAAGACCAGGCGTCGGAGACGATCTCGTCGAGATCGTTGTGTTCGGGTCGCCAGCCGAGTTCGGCGACGGCGCGGTCGCTCGAGGCGATGAGGACCGCCGGATCGCCGGGGCGCCGGGGCGCGTCTTGGGCGACGATCGGCAGGCCGGTGACCCGCTCGCAGGCCGTGATCACCTCGCGGACCGAGAAACCGGTGCCGCTGCCGAGGTTGCAGACGCGGTGCACACCCGCCTCGGCGGTGTCCAGAGCCAGCAGGTGGGCCTGGGCCAGATCGCGAATGTGGATGTAATCGCGGATCGCGGTGCCGTCGGGTGTCGGCCAATCGGTGCCGAAGACGGAGATGGCCTTGCGGTGGCCCAACGCCACTTGGAGCACCAGGGGGATGAGATGGGTTTCCACGACGCGGTTCTCACCGAGACCGCCGTAGGCGCCGGCGACATTGAAATAGCGCAGGCTGGTCGCGGCCAGGCCGTGCGCGATCGCGTAGGAGGTGATGGCGTGGTCGACGGCGAGTTTGGAGGCGCCGTACGGGTTGGTGGGGCGCGTGGGCGCGTCCTCGGTGATGGGAACCTGTTCCGGTTCGCCGTAGACGGCGGCGGTGGAGGAGAACACGAGCCGGGCGGTACCGGTGTGGCGCATCGCCTCGAGCAACCGCAATGTCTTCACGACATTGCCGTGCCAGTATTTCTCCGGCTGCTGCACCGATTCGCCGACCAGCGACTGCGCGGCGAAATGCAGGACGCCGTCGAAGGTTTCGGCGCGCAGCAATTCGGGAGCCGCCTCGGCGACATCGCCCTCGACGAAGCGCGCATCGGCGGGGACGCCATCGGCATTGCCGGTGCTCAGATCGTCGACGACGACGACCTCGTGTCCCTGTTCCAGCAGTACCTGTGCGCAGACGCCGCCGACATATCCCGCACCACCGGTCACCAGAAGTTTCACGCGGCCACCAATTTCACTTGTACGGCATGGGCCATTTCATCGGGAAGTTCGAATCCGTGATGGCCGGGCACGGTGATGACCACCGAACCCGGTTTCGTCTCGACGGTGACGCGGGCGTCGGGCACCACACCCGCCTCGCGCAGCCGGCCGATGACCTCGGGATCGGTCTGGATGTGCTCGGCCAGCCTGCGCACCACCACCGCGTGCACATGTCCGTGCGGCAGATCGGAGAGCCGGATCAAGCCCTCGTCGGAGTTGGAGGAGGTGGCGATGCCGAGTTCGTCGAGGCCGGGGATCGGGTTGCCGTAGGGCGAGGTGGTGGGGTGGTTGAGCACCTCGACGAGGCGGCGTTCGACATCCTCGCTCATGACGTGTTCCCAACGACACGCCTCGGCGTGCACGTTCTGCCAGTCCAGTCCGATGATGTCGACCAGCAGACGCTCGGCGAGGCGATGCTTGCGCATCACCGCGACGGCCATGCTGCGGCCCTTCTCGGTCAATTCCAGGTGGCGGTCACCCGCGACCAGCAGCAGACCGTCGCGCTCCATCCGCGCGACGGTCTGGCTCACCGTGGGTCCACTCTGTTCCAGGCGCTCCGCGATCCGGGCGCGCAGGGGCACCACGCCCTCTTCCTCGAGGTCGTAAATGGTACGGAGGTACATCTCCGTCGTATCGACCAGATCCTTCACCTGTTACCCCTTCGTCGGCCCGAATACTACCCACGCACACGACCGCTCATCCGCGTGGAGGATCCACTCTCGTCGCGTGGTCGCCGGGCGTTGCCGTCGTCGCCCGCGATGACGTCCGCGTCGCCGGGATTCCGCGCCGGATCCGGCAGGCCACCGCGCCGGCACATGCTCTATTTCTACTGCATGTCAACCGGGAACGGGGCTGGCTGCTTCCCGCGTACCGTTGCGATCATGGACACTGCCCCGCGTGACGAACACCATCCGCCGCCCGAATCGCCTCCGCGCGCCACGGAAGGGGCATCGGTGGTGTGGACCGACCGCTTTCTCGACTACGCGTGGACGCCCCAGCACCCCATGAAACCGGTGCGGTTGCGCAACACCATGGCGCTGGCCGAATCCCTGGGCCTGCTCGACGGAGTCGAACGGCTCACCCCCGAGGCGGCCGGGCCGCGGGAGTTGTTGCGCGTCCACACCGCCGCCTATATCGACGCCGTGGAACACGCGGTGGCGCCGACCGTGGAATCGGTCGCGCCGCCGTTCGGACTCGGATCCGCCGACAATCCCGTTTTCCCGGGTATGCACGCCGCGGCCTCGGTCATCGTCGGTGGCACCCTGGCCGCCGCCAGAGAGATCGCCGAGGGCCGCACCCGGCGTGCGGTGAGCATCGGCGGCGGTATGCATCACGCCATGCCGGATTCGGCCGCGGGATTCTGCGTCTACAACGATGTCGCGATCGCGATCTCCTGGCTGCTCGACCACGGTTTCGACCGGATCGCCTACCTGGATGTGGATGTACACCACGGTGACGGGGTGCAGCGCGTCTTCTACGACGACCCGCGCGTGCTGACCTTCTCGATCCACCAGCATCCGGCGACCCTGTGGCCCAATACGGGATGGCCCGAGGAGACGGGGGTGGGCGCGGCCGAGGGGACCGCCATCAATCTGGCCGTCATGCCCGGCACCGCCGACGCGCAGTGGCTGCGTGGGTTCCACGCCGTCGTGCCGGGTGCGCTGGAGGCGTTCCGGCCGCAGATCGTGGTGAGTCAGTGCGGTGTCGACACCCACCGCGAGGATCCCCTCGCCGACCTGGAGTTGACCGTGGACGGCCAGCGCGCCGCATTCCGCGCCATGCGCGAGCTGGCCGACCGCTGTGCGGAAGGTCGCTGGCTGGCCGTCGGCGGTGGCGGATACAGCCCGATTCGGGTGGTGCCGCGGGCTTGGACCCATCTACTGGCAACGGCACTCGACCGGGATATCCACCCGCAGACGCCCGTACCGCGGGATTGGCTCGATCTCATGGCCGCCGAAGCGCCAACCGTGGATCTGCCGTGCCGCATGGGCGACGGCGTGGAGATCGGTTACCGCCCCTGGGACGGTCCCGGCGGGACCGGCGAGACCGGTGACGCCCGTTTCGACCGCGCGCAACGCGCCCTGGACGTCGCCGTACTCGCCACTCGCCGAGCCTGCTTCGGACTACTCGGTCTGGATCCGGAGGACCCTCGTGACTGAATCCCTTCCCGTCCCGGATTCGCCAAGCACCCCCGCGGAACCACCCCCGCCGCCACAGCACTGGTTCGCCGACGTACTCGCCGCCGATGGCCGTGTGGTGCGGTTGCGTCCCATCACGCCCGAAGATGCCGAACCCCTCCAGCAGTTCCACACGGAGCTGTCCGACCGCACGCGTTATCTGCGCTATTTCGGGCCCTATCCGCGGATCTCACCCAAGGACCTGTACCGGACCACGCACGTCGACTATCACGATCGGGTCGGTCTCGTGCTGGAACTCGGCGAGCAGATCATCGCCGTCGGCCGCTACGAACTGCTCGACCGCCCCGGGCCGCGGGCGGCGGAGGTCGCTTTCGTGGTCGCCGACGGACATCAGGGCCGCGGACTCGGGTCGATCCTGCTCGAACATCTGGCGGGTTCGGCCGCGGAGAACAAGATCGACACATTCGTGGCCGAGGTGCTCGCGGAGAACACCACGATGGTCACCGTCTTCCGCGAGGCGGGATATCAGGTCGAGCGCAGCCGGGACGGTTCGGTACTGCATCTGGAATTCGCCATCGACCCCACCGAGGCCCTGGTATCGGTGCGCGACGCACGCGAACGCGCCTCCGAGGCGCGCAGTGTCGGCAATCTGCTCGCGCCGCGCTCGATAGCCGTGATCGGCGCGACGCCCGCTCGGGGCCGGGTGGGCGGTGTGATGCTGGCGAATCTGCTGTCGGGGGTGTTCCAGGGGCCGGTGTATCCGGTGAATCCCAATCGCAGGTCGGTGCGCGGCGTCTTCGCCTATCCAACGGTGCGCGAAATCCCCGACGAGGTCGATCTCGCGGTGGTCGCCGTGCCCGCCTCGGCCATCGGATCGGTGCTCGACGACTGTATGGCCAAGGGCGTCAAGGGTTTGGTGGTCTTGACCGCGGGGTTCAGCGAGACCGGAGCCGACGGCGCCGCCGCCGAACGCGATCTGGTCGCGGCGGCGCGCGGACACGGTATGCGAGTAGTGGGCCCGAGCGCGCTCGGCATCGCCAACACCGATCCGGCGGTATCGCTCAACGCCACTCTGGCCTCGATCCTGCCCGCGCGCGGTCGCATCGGATTCTTCTGTCAGTCCGGTCCGTTGGGCGCGGCCATCCTCGGTGAGGCGGCGGCGCGCAATCTCGGCTTGTCGACCTTCGTCTCGGCGGGTAATCGCGCCGATGTCTCCGGTAACGACCTGCTCCAATACTGGGATACCGCGGCCGATACCGATGTGATCCTGCTCTATCTGGAGAGTTTCGGTAATCCGCGCAAGTTTTCGCGCATCGCCCGGCGGGTGGCGAGGACCAAACCGATCGTCGCGGTGAGCAGCGGCCGGCTCGCGGCGCGCACCCAGCCGACCGGCGATATGGATCGTTCCATCGTGCGGGATCTGTTCGCCCAGGCCGGCATCGTGCAGGTCGACTCGATCTCCGAACTGTTCGACTGCGCCGCACTGCTCGGCTATCAACCGCTGCCGGGCGGGTCGCGGCTGACGGTGATCAGCAACAGCACCGCGTTGAGCTGGCTGGCGATCGACGCGGCGCGCGGTGAGGGACTCGAGGTCGGCGAACCGGTGAATCTGGGACCGGAGGCCACCCCGGGTTCCTATCTCGACGCGGTGATCGCGGCGCTGCGCGAGGACGAGATCGATTCCGTCATCGTGGTTTACGCGCCGCCGGTGCCCAGGCCCATGGCGGGCTTTGCCGATGCGATCCGGTCCGCGGCGCTGGCGGTCCCGGAGGCGAGTAAGCCGATTCTCACGACTTTCATGGCCGAACAGGGGATTCCGAATCTACTGGCGGCGCGCGGACCGGGCGGTGTGGCGAGCCGCGGTTCCATACCGTCCTATCCCGATCCCGAACGGGCCGCGCGGGCACTGGCGCGGGTGCGTCGCTACGCCGAGTGGCGCACCAAACCGGTTTCGGCCGTGGTGCGGCCCGAAGGGATGGACACCGAGCGAGCCCGCCGGATGGTGGCGGAGTGGATGGCTGCCGAGGAGTCCGGGCGCTGGCTCACCGATCTGGAAGCCGCGGAACTGCTCGGCTGTTACGGCATTCACGTGGTGGAGTTCCATGAGGTGCGCGACGCGGAGGAGGCGATCGCGGCGGCCGAGGAACTCGGCTATCCGGTGGCGGCAAAGGCCACCGGCGAGGTGTGGCGGCGTAGGCCCGATCTCAGCGGTGTGCGGCTGGATCTGTGGCGTCCCGAGGCAGTGCGCCAGGCATATCGCGATCTGGTGGAGATCTGCGGCGATCCGGTGCTGCATATCCAGCGTATGGCGCCAACGGGGGTGGGCTGCATTCTGCGGGTGCAGGACGATCCGTCCTTCGGATCGGTGATCGAATTCGGTCTGTCGGGCCTGATCATCGAACTGCTCGGGGACCGCGCCTACCGCGCCCTGCCGCTGACCGAGGACGAGTCGGTCGCCCTCATCGACGCACCACGAGCCGCCGCGTTGCTGAACGGCACCCCCGCCAGTCCACGCGTGGACAAGGCGGCCCTGGTCGAATTGGCCCGGCGGATCTCGGCGTTCTTCGATGATCTACCCGCATTGCGTGAGCTGTCCTGCGAACCGGTGCTCGCCTCGCCCACCTCCGCGGCGATCCTCTACGTCCGGGTGCGAATCGGGCCGCAGCCCAGTCGATTCGACAGTGGCCCCCGCCGACTCGGATGAACACGCTGGAGACACACCGAACGAACACGCCGCGGAGGGCGCGGCGTTGTCAATGGCCCTATGCGGTGGAGGTATCTCGAGGCACCATTTAGATCCCCTACGAGAGGCATCACCATGAAGAAGCTCGCCGCGACGGCCGTGCCGCTACTGGCCTGTGCGTTGACCGCGTGTTCGTTCTCCATCGGCACCGATCCGAAGATCAAGGAGGTCGACCTGGAGAAGTCGGTCAAACAGACCCTCACCGAGAAGGTGGGGCAGGAGCCGGATTCGATCGACTGCCCGGGCGATCTCACCGGCAAGGTCGGCACCACCATGCGGTGCACGCTCAGCGCCGGCGGCGACCAACTGGGACTCACCGTCACCGTCACCAGCGTCCAGGACGACACGGTGAACTACGACGTGGAGGTCGACCAGAACTGAGCTGCGGAGAACCCGGTAGCGGGAACGGGTTCGCCGACCGGTTCGCGCGGACCCGGAGGGGACGGGACGCGCGGACACCGGTCGACGCTTCGGCGATGATCGTGTCGGCGATCACCGAGTGCGCGGACGAACGGCGGCTGGGTTGCCGTTCGTCGGAGGCGATCAGCTGGCGTAGGCGCGCAAGCGGTCGGCCCGCTCGCCCTTGCGCAGCTTGGCCATGACCTCGCGCTCGATCTGGCGAACCCGCTCGCGCGAGAGGCCGAACAGCTTGCCGATCTGGTCCAGGGTGCGCGGCTGGCCGTCATCGAGGCCGAAGCGCAGCCGGATGACCTGCTGTTCGCGTTCATCGAGGGTGGCCAGCACACTGCGCACATCGTGGTGCAGCAGTCCGGCGATCACCGCGGATTCGGCGGAAGTGGCCTCGGAATCCTCGATGAAATCGCCGAGCGGGGCCTCTTCGTCGTTGCCGACCGGCATGTCCAGGCTCACCGGGTCACGGCTGTGGTCGAGCAGATCGGAGATCTTGTCGACCGGGATGCCCGACTCGTTGGCCAGTTCCTCGTCGGTGGCCTCACGGCCGAGCTGCTGATGCAGTTCACGCTTGATTCTGGCGAGTTTGTTGACCTGTTCCACGAGGTGGACGGGCAGCCGGATGGTGCGGCTCTGATCGGCCATACCGCGGGTGATGGCCTGGCGGATCCACCAGGTGGCATAGGTGGAGAACTTGAAGCCCTTGGCGTAGTCGAACTTCTCCATCGCGCGGATCAGCCCGAGATTGCCTTCCTGAATGAGGTCGAGCAGGGGCATACCGCGACCGGTGTAGCGCTTGGCCAGTGAGACCACGAGCCGGAGGTTGGCTTCGAGTAGGTGCGAGCGGGCTGCCTGACCTTCGCGGACGACGATCGCCAGATCGCGCTTGCGGGTGGCCGACAGTCGTTTGCCGGTCTCGAGCAGATGCTGCGCGTAGAGGCCCGCCTCGATGCGCTTGGCCAACTCGACCTCGTCGGCGGCCGTGAGCAGCGCGGTGCGACCGATACCATTGAGGTACACGCGTACCAGATCGGCGGCGGGGCTCTGGGCGTCGAGGTCCGAATCGCTGATGCGCACGCGAGTGGTGGCGGGGCTTGTCATGACTTGCCTCCTGTCGGTGGTGTCTCATTCCGAACAACGGACCCGACCTATGGAAAGTTCCCGCTCGCGGTAGTGATAAACCGCTCTGAGCTGCGAGTTTCCGTCTCCGGTTCTGAGAAGTTCCTGAGAACCACCCTCCGTCGGAACGCCGGTCCGCCCGACCCGCGCGCGCACCGCCCGAGGTGACGGCTAGGCGGGTCCGATCAGACCGTGTCGGACCAGTCCCGTGACCACCGCCAGTGCATCGGCGGCGAACTCCGGTTCCGTCTCATCGAATCCGTGTGCGAGGGCGAGTAGTTCGACCAGTTCGTGCAACGGCAGACCGTCGCGTCGCATTCCCGCCAGCAGTGAGATCGTGGACTCATCCACTTCGTGCTGCCAGCGCGGTCCGTCGCCGCGGTGCAGCCGCGCCACCCGCTGGTCCCACCCCTCGGGGCCGAGTAGCGAGACCTGCTCCAGCGCGGTGGCTGGATCGACGGCGAAACGGGCGGACCAGGCCAGGTCGGGATCGGCCGCGACGGCGCGCAACCAGGCCGAGCGCTCGAAATAGGCCGGCGCCTCCGCGCCGAGCGGATCGTCGAATCCGTGGGTGAGATCCTCGGCGAGCAGTTCGGTCGGCGCGTCGACCGCGCGCAGATAGACGAAGCCGAAGCCGATGCCCTCGACTCCGGCGGCGTCGAAGGCGTCGAGCCACCGATCGGCGCGTGCCTGGGACTGCGGATCGCGCGGGTCCAGACCCGCGTCGCGCAGCCAAGTGCCGACGTAGAGGGCGGGATCGGCGATGTCGCGCTGCACCACCCATGCGTCGATTCCGTATGCGGGCAGCCACGAGGAGACCCGCTGCCGCCAGTCCTCGCCCTCAACGTGGACCCAGGCGGCGAGCATGGCCGCGGTGCCACCGGGCGCGAGCAGTGCGGGCGCGCGGGAGACGACCAGTTCGCTCGCGCCGTCGAGCGCGAGGCCGGAATCGCGATAGGTGTGCTCGATGCGGGCGGGCCCCACCACGAACGGCGGATTCGCCACGATCTGGTCGAAGTGGCGATCGGCCACCGGATCGAACCACGATCCCTGGACGAAGTCGATATCCAGGTCGTTGAGGGCCGCGGTCGCCTCGGCCAGCCACAGCGCCCGCGGGTTCACGTCGGTGGCGGTGACCGAGTTCGCGTAGGACGCGGCGTGTACCGCCTGCACGCCGCAACCGGTGCCCAGATCCAGCACCGTGCCGACCGGCCGGGTGGGCGTGGCGCGCAGCAGCGACAGCGACGCGTGCCCGACCCCGAGGACGTGATCCTCGGTCAGCGTGCGCCTGCGCATCGAGTCGTCGAGATCCGACAGGATCCAGCGGTTGCCCGCGCCCGCGTCGAGCGGGCGCAGATCCAGGGCCGCGCGCACCAGGTCGCCATCGCGTTCGAGCAGACCGGCGGCCACCGCTCGGTCGACGCCGACCGGGGCGAGTGCGGCCGCCGCCTCCCGCTCGGTGACGGCATCGCCCAGCAGCAGCAACCGGATCAGCACACCGAGTTCCCCGGCCGTGCGCGCGGCGCGGCGCACCGGGACCGGCTCCTGGCGCCCGAGCGCGGCGTGCGCGCCGTGGCCCAGCGCCGCGAGCAGGGTTTCGGCGTCGTAGCCGACCCTGGCCAGCGCGACGCGCAGGTCCGGGCAGAGGGCGGTGAGCAGGGATCCGGTGGTCGTACGGTCGGTAGGCACATCGGTACTCTGCCACCGCGGGCCGCCCGTGTGCCCGCGCTGTCCGCCGTGTCACAGTCGCGGTGGAACCCGCGCGCTCAGACGCCCGCCGGATCGCGGGCGGTGACGCAATAGACGCCGTCGGCGGGATCGGTGAGCACGATCCAGTGTTCGTAGCGCTCGACGAGGGTGGCGCCGAGGGATTCGTGCCAGCGCGCGGTGGCCTCGATATCCGAGGAGGACAGGTCGATGTGCGCGCTGGTCGGCCGTTCCTCGCCCAAGCGCTGTAACAGGATCCGGATGGGCAGCCGGTCGCGGGCGCGCAGTCGGGCGAATTCCGGCAGCCTGCCCCGTTCGTGGTCCCAGGCGGTCAGTTCCCGCCAGAACTCGGTCTCGCGGTCGTGGTCGGCGGGGCCGATGTCGAGACAGATCTGGTCGACGCGGCTGAGGGTGCCGTCGGGGGCGCGGAAGGCGGGCGCGGGCCTGCCCTGGGACCGGCCGCTCGGGGTCAGGCAGAAGATCTGTCCCGACGGCGAGCGCAGCACGGCGTAATCGGCGTGATTGGCGACCAGGTCGGCGCCGAGATCGAGCGCGGCGCGCACCGCGGCGGGAATGTCGTCGACGTCGAGATCGAGGTGCACGCCGCCGAATCCGGTGACCGACTGCATCTTGACGCTCGCCGCGGCGTACAACGCGGGGTCGGGGAGCAGCGTGAGGAATTCGTTGTGGGATCCGCGGCGCTCGGAAGGGGTGGTTCCGGTGACCGTGGCCCAGAATTTCGCGCAATCGTCGAATCGCTGTGCGGGGCGGTCGAGGAATGCCCAGACCCACCGAATCATTGGTCGCTCCTGTGTGTTGTGGGACACACCGCCTGACGTGCCCCCGGACACAGTAGGTGCCCGGTGTTCGGCTGTCGAGCCGATTCGGCCCGCCCGCGCGGCGGGCTCAGCCCGCGCGGAAAGTCCGCCGATAGGTCTGCGGCGGCACGCCGAGTTCACCGCGCATGTGGTGGCGCAGCGAGGCCGCGGTGCCCATGCCCGCCGCCCTGGCGACCGCGTCGACGGACAGGTCGGTGGTCTCGAGCAGATGCCGCGCGTGGTGCAGGCGCTGGCGCAGCAGCCACGCGCCCGGGGCGAGTCCGGTCTCGGCCTTGAAGCGGCGGGTGAAGGTGCGCACGCTCATGCTCGCGTGCGCGGCGAGGGTGTGCAGGTCGAGTTCGCGGTCGAGGCGGCGCAGCGCCCACGCGCGCGTCGGGGCGGTGCCGTCGGAACCCGGATCGGGCACCTGCCGGTCGATGAACTGGGATTGGCCGCCTTCGCGCCACGGCGGCACCACGCAGTACCGGGCCGCCCGATTGGCGATCTCGCTGCCGTGATCGGCGCGGATGATGTGCAGACAGACGTCGATGCCCGCCGCGAGTCCGGCCGAGGTGCAGATATCGCCGTCCTCGATGAACAGCAGGTTCTCATCGAGCAGGACGCGCGGGTAGAGGGCGCGGAAGGCGTCGGCCCAGGCCCAGTGGGTGGTCGCGCGCCTGCCGTCGAGCAGTCCCGCCGCGGCGAGGACGAATGCGCCGGTGCAGATCGACATGATGCGCGTGCCGGGGCGGATGGTCGCCAGCGCCTCGATCAATTCGGGGCCGGCGGTTCCGTCGCGGCGCGGCCCGGTCATGCGGGTGCCGGGCACGATCACGGTGTCGGCCTGCGCGAGCAGTTCGGGTCCGTGGTCGGGAACGATCGTGTATCCGGCGGTCGAGCGCACGCCCGCGGTATCGAGTCCGCAGATGTCGACCCGGTAGCGCGCCGCGCCGTCGGCGCCGACGGCGGCGCCGAGGATCGTCGGCGGAATGGTCATGTCGAAACCGATCACCGGATCGAGGGCGAGTACGGCCACGTGATGTGGACCCGGTTCGGTCGGTGCGGTCACGGCGGGCTCCCTCGAAGCGCGGACAGCCGGAATGGCTCGATATTGACGCATTATGGCATTCAGGCCACTCGTTCGCGAACCCCGTGTCCGGCACGCTCATTGCGTGACCGATGTCGAGAACCGTGGTGATACCCGGGAACTGTTGGCCGATAGCGTGACTCGTCCGCGTTCGGGTCCGCATCCGGCTTGGCTGGTGGCGGGTGTCGGCTTCGTCGCGCTGCTCGGCGCGGCGGCCTTCCGATCCGTGCCGGGCGTGTTGATGGGCCCGCTGCACGAGGAATTCGGGTGGTCGCACGGGACCATCGGCTTCGCCGTCTCGCTCAATGTCCTGCTGTACGGGCTCATCTCGCCCTTCGCAGCTGCGCTCATGGACCGCTTCGGCATCCGCCGAATCGTGGCGGGCGCGCTGGTGCTGGTCGCGGCGGGCAGCGGCCTCACCGTCTTCATGACCCAGGCGTGGCAGTTGGTGCTGACCTGGGGGCTGCTGGTCGGCATCGGAGTGGGCTCGATGTCGATGCCGTTGGTGGCGACCATCACCGGACGCTGGTTCGTGCGCCACCGCGGACTGGTCACCGGTGTGCTGACCGCCGCGGGCGCGACCGGCCAGCTGGTCTTCCTGCCACTGGTCTCGGCGCTGGCCCGCGATCACGGCTGGCGGTTGCCCGCGCTCGTGGTCGCGGGCGCGGCACTGGCCGTGGCCCCGCTGGCGCTGCTGTTCATCCGCGACTATCCCAGCGACGTCGGCGCGACCGCCTACGGTGCGCCGCCCGGTTCGACCTTCGGCACGAGGGTCGCGGTGCGCGGCGGCGCGACGCGGGCGCTGACCGTGCTGCTCCAGGCCGCGCGCACACCCGGATTCTGGTTGCTCGCGGGCGGATTCGCCGTCTGCGGGGCGTCGACCAACGGATTGGTCGGCACCCATTTCGTCAGTGCCGCCCACGATCACGGCATGCCGTCGACCACGGCCGCGGGCCTGCTCGCGGTGGTGGGGGTCTTCGATGTGGCGGGCACCATCCTGTCCGGCTGGCTGACCGACCGCCTCGATCCGCGCTTTCTGCTGCTCGCCTACTACACCCTGCGCGGAGTCTCGCTGCTGATCCTGCCCTCGCTGCTCGCGCCGGACACCGAACCGAGTCTGTGGGTGTTCATCGTCTTCTACGGGCTGGACTGGATCGCGACGGTGCCGCCGACGGTCATGCTGTGCCGGGAGCTGTTCGGCGACGACGGTCCGGTCGCCTTCGGCTGGGTTTTCGCCTCCCATCAGGTCGGCGCGGCGATCGCAGCCACCGGTGCGGGGGTCATCCGGGATATGCGGGGCAGCTACGACACAGCCTGGTATGTCGCAGGCGCGCTGTGCGGGACCGCGGCGTTGATGTCGATCATGGTGCGGCGGCCGCGGACGGTCGCGGCCTGACCGACGGGCTCAGCCGTCGATGGCGTTGTGCGGACGGGATTCGAGGGCGAGACGGTCGCCGCGGCCGTCCCAGCGGCTCGGTTCGTCCTTGCGTCGCGGTGGACGGTCGTTGGCGATGAGCACCGCGATCCACGGCAGCGGAATGGAGACGCCGATGATCAGCAGAGAGATCAGCGCGCTGCCCCAGATGCTGTAGGCCATCGCCGCCAGCACCAGGCACGGGATACGGAGGGCCATGATGACGGTGTAGCGACGCACCCGGGAGCGATGCTGTTCCTCCAGGGAGAGCGCGGCCTCGGTGATCAGCACGGCGCGGTCGGCCTCGGTGCCGCGGAAGAATCCGCGCGGGCGGGATGGCGAGGTCGACGCGGAGGTCGCGTCGGGGCGAACACCGCCGCCGGTGCCCCCGGCGTCCTCGCGATCGCCGTGCTGCTGCATGTCTTCGAGTCTTCCACGCGGGCGGTGCGCACGCACACGCGCAGGTCAGAGCGGTGCCGTGGGTGCTGACGGCGGCGATGCGGCATCATGGAGTCCGTGAGTACCGACACTCTGGTTCGCCCGGATACGACCACCGACGAGACGACGGGCGACGACACCCCGAAATTCTTCCACTACGTGAAGAAGGACAAGATCGCCGAGAGCGCAGTCATGGGCACCCACGTGGTCGCGCTGTGCGGCGAGGTCTTCCCGGTGACCCGCTCGCCCAAGCCGGGCTCCCCGGTGTGCCCGGACTGCAAGAAGATCTACGACAAGCTGCGCAAGGGCGAATGACGCCAGGTCGGCCGTAGCGGTCGATCACCGGTCGAGTCGAAGGCCCGTGGCGGCGCGTACCGCTACGGGTTTCTCGTGGTGCGCGGCGGTCGACTCCGGCGCGGTCGCGTCGTCCTCGGTGGTCGCCGAATCCGTCCGGTCGCCGTTCTCGCCGCGCACCTGATTGGCGAACCACTCCTTCATCTGCTCCAGCCGGGTCGCCCGGGCAGGCCAGAATTCCTGGACCGCGGCATTGAATTCCGCGCCGAGGATCACCGCAAAGCCGAGGAAATAGGTGAACAGAAGGAAGGCGATGGGCGTGGCCAGCGCGCCGTAGGTGACGCCGGTACGGGTCACCCATGACAGGTAGCGGCGCAGCCCCTCGCTGGCGGCCATGAAGAACACGCCGGCCACCAGCGCGCCGCCGAACAGGCGCAGCCACGGCAGCGACCGGTGCAGGGCCAGTTTGTACAGCGTCGTGAGCCCGACGATGAGCAGCAGTCCGACCCCCGGGTAGTAGAACGCGTCCAGCAGCCGCAGCCCGAGTTCGCGCCAGGAATCCGGCAGCACCCGACCGATGATGGCGGGCCCGAGGGCGACCATCGGGAGGATGAACACCGCCGCGACGAGGAACGCCACGTACAGCAGCAATGCGAAGATCCGCTGCCACACCGGATGCCGGGCGTCCTGTTGACCGTGTGCCTCGGTGATCGAGTCCACGAAGGTCGCCATGCCCGAGGAACCGGCCCACAGCGACAGTACGAAGCCGACCGAGACCACCGCCCCGCGTCCGCGTCCGAGCACATCGGCGACGGTCGGTTCGATGAGGTCGGAGACCACCGAGGGACTGAACAGATCCCGGCTGAACGCGATGATCTTGGTCTGCACGATGTGGACGGTGTCGGGGCCGAACCAGCCGCCGACGTAGCCGAGGCTGCCGAGGACACCGAACAGCAGCGGTGCCAGCGACATGGTCTGCCAGAACGCCGCCGCCGCCGATTTGGCGAAGATCGAGTCGTCCCACGCCTTGACCGCGACCCGCGCGATCAGCCGCCAGACCCGCCACGCCATCCGTCGTGACCACCGGCGCAGTGCGTACGCGCGGGACGGCGGCGCGCCCGCGCCACCGCTGTGGATCGGTTCGGAGTCGCCGGGGGATGCGGCGTCGGATAGGGGTCTGTCCTCGGTCATCTTGCCTACAGCATCGCGCACCCGCGCCCATCGCACCGGATTGTCGGGTCGACGTGTCGATGGGCGGCACGTGAACACGAGTTGGCCCGCGCGGGACGCGACACCGCCGAATGTGACGCCGGTCGCGCTCATCGAGTCGGTTTGGCGACACGCCGCGCCCGCCGAGTAGGGTTTTCTGCTGTGACTGAATCGGGTGGCGCTGCGGCGGGAAATGGGGCCTCGCCGGGCGATTCGGGATCGGTGACCGCCAACGGCGGCCCGCTACGTGCCTGGCAGCGACGCGCGCTCACGAAGTACCTGACCACCAAACCGCGCGATTTCCTCGCGGTGGCGACGCCGGGCGCGGGTAAGACCACCTTCGCGCTGCGCGTGGCCACCGAACTGCTCGC
Organism: Nocardia arizonensis; assembly: GCF_001310275.1. Classification (GTDB taxonomy): domain Bacteria; phylum Actinomycetota; class Actinomycetes; order Mycobacteriales; family Mycobacteriaceae; genus Nocardia; species Nocardia arizonensis. The sequence goes on along the minus strand of NZ_LGYZ01000081.1, from coordinate 150,445 downwards.
CGATCGCACCGTCGACCAGATCACCGTGGTCGCGCCGACCGAGCACCTCAAACACCAGTGGGCCGAATCGGCCGCGCGCAACGGCATCGCACTGGATTCGCGCTTCTCCAACGCCACCGGCGGCACCTCCGGCGACTATCACGGCGTGGTGGTGACCTACGCCCAGGTCGCCGCCCATCCCTCGCGGCACCGGGTGCGCACCGAGAACCGCCGTACGCTGGTCATTCTGGACGAGATCCATCACGCGGGCGATGCCAAGAGTTGGGGCGAGGCGACGGCGGAAGCCTTCGGCGACGCGACGCGCAGGCTGGCGCTGACCGGTACGCCGTTCCGCAGCGACGACAGCATGATCCCGTTCGTCACCTACGAACCCGGTGAGGGCGGATTGCCGCAGTCGCGCGCCGATCACACCTATGGCTACGCCGAGGCGCTGGCCGACGGCGTCGTGCGTCCGGTGGTCTTCCTCGCCTATTCCGGTGAGGCGCACTGGCGCGACAGCGCGGGAGAGGAGTACTCCGCGCGGCTCGGCGAGCCGCTGAACGCCGAGCAGACCGCGCGCGCCTGGCGCACCGCGCTGGATCCGGCGGGCGACTGGATCTCGGCGGTGCTGCGCGCGGCCGATACGCGGTTGCGGCAGCTACGAGCTTCCGGTATGCCCGATGCGGGCGGGCTGGTGATCGCCACCGATCAGGATCGCGCTCGCGATTACGCCGAACTGCTGGAACATATTTCGGGCGACCGGCCCGCGCTGGTGCTTTCCGACGATCCGACCTCCTCGGATCGTATCGCTGAATTCGGCCGCAGCACCCAGCCGTGGATGGTGGCGGTGCGCATGGTGTCCGAGGGGGTCGACGTCCCGCGGCTCGCGGTCGGCGTGTACGCCACCAGCGCTTCGACCCCGCTGTATTTCGCGCAGGCCATCGGCCGTTTCGTGCGAGCGCGCCGACCGGGCGAGACAGCCAGCGTCTTCCTGCCGTCGGTGCCGGTGCTGTTGGATCTGGCCGCCCAGCTCGAGTTGCAGCGCGATCACATCATCGGCAAACCGCACCGGGAGAAGGACGGCCTCGATGACGAATTGCTGATCGAGGCCAATAAACAGAAGGACGAGCCGGGCGAGGAGGAGCGCTCCTTCGTCGCGCTGGCCGCCGATGCCGAGCTCGATCAGGTCATCTACGACGGATCCTCCTTCGGCACCGCGACCTTCTCGGGCAGCGACGAGGAGGCCGACTATCTGGGCATTCCAGGTCTGCTCGATGCCGAGCAGATGCGGGCGCTGTTGCGCGAGCGGCAGACCAGGCAGGTCGCCGAACGCGAACAGGCCAGGATGGCCGAGCCGGTCGCACCGGTGGTGGCGGCCTCGGCCGAGCGGGTAGCCACGGCCGACAAGTTGGGTGAGCTTCGCCGGGAACTGAACAGCCTGGTCGCCATGCACCATCACCGCACCGGCAAGCCGCACGGCGTGATCCACGGCGAATTGCGTCGGGAGTGCGGCGGTCCGCCCACCGCGCTGGCCACCGCCGATCAGCTCGGCTTGCGCATCGCCGCACTGCGCCGCAAGTGAGTCAGGCCGCGGGCCAGGCGGACAGCGCGGTGTCGATGGACGCGGTGAGCTCGTCGAGGGTCGCGCCGTCGCGGGCCATGATCGACAGTCCGTACAGCACCGTCGCGTAGAAGTTCGCCAGCGCGCCGGTGTCCACATGCGGGGCCAGGTCGCCTTCGGCGACACCGCGGTCGAGGCGGCGGCGGATGTGGTCGGTTGTCGCGCGCCTGGCGTCGACGAGGAAGTCGCGGATGGCGGTATTGCGGGTGGTGTAGGTGGAGCCGGCCAGTACCACCATGCATCCGTGCGGTTTGTCCTCGTCGGTGTAGGCCCGCGCGTTGTCGCGCAGCATGGTCTCGACGGCGGCGCGCGCGGTCGGCTGTTCGCGCAGCGCGCGCTCGGTGTATTCGCCCTCGGTGCGGCCGTACAGGTCGACGGCGGAACGGAACAGCGCCTCCTTGTCGCCGAAGGCGGCATACAGGCTCGGTGAGTTGATACCCATCGCGGCGGTGAGGTCGGCCATCGAGGCGCCCTCGTAGCCGTGTTCCCAGAACACGCGCATGGCGTTGCGCAGCGCTTCGGCGCGGTCGAAGGCGCGCGGGCGTCCTCGTCCCGGCACCGCCCCCTCCTTTCTGTAACGGTCACTAAACATACCCCTTGACGTGCGCGAGCCGGTGCGTTGAGATATTTATGTACTGATCGACACAGAATTGAGGGGATCGAGGATGTCGGATCTCACGGGCAGGGTCGCACTGGTGACCGGCGGCAGTCGCGGAATCGGCGCGTCCATCGCGCGGCGGCTGGCGGGCGACGGCGCGGATGTCGCGCTGACCTACCGCGACGACGAGGCGGGGGCGGCATCGGTGGTCGCCGAGATCGAGTCGCGTGGTCGTCGCGCGATCGCCCTGAGGGCCGACAGCGGTGACGCCGAACAGGTCACCGGTGCGGTGGACCGCGCCGCACGCGAACTGGGCGGACTCGACGTCCTCGTCAACAATGCCGGGATCTTCCCGGCCAAACCGTTCGAGGAGTTCACCGTCGCCGAGATCGACCGGGCGCTCGACGTACACGCTCGCGCCGCGTTTCTCGCCGCCCAGGCGGCCGTGGCGTATATGGCCGACGGTGGCCGCATCATCAGCATCGGCACGAATCTGGTCGAACGCGCGCCGTTCGGCGGACTGTCGCTGTACAACCTCAGCAAATCCGCGCTCAACGGCTTCACCCGGGCGCTGGCCCGTGAACTCGGCCCGCGCGGTATCACCGTCAATCTGGTACAGCCGGGGTCGACCGATACCGATATGAATCCGGCGGGCGGCGCGCACGCGCCCGATCAGGTCGCGTTGACCGCGCTCGGCCGCTTCGGCGCGGCCGAGGACATCGCCGCCGCGGTGAGTTTCCTCGCGGGCGAGTCCGGGCGCACGGTGACCGGATCTTTCCTCACCGTCGACGGCGGCACCAACGCCTGACCGCTCAGCGCGCGACCCAGCGGCAGGCAGGCAGGCAGGCACGCCGACCGCGCCGGGGACGATGCGCGGTCACGGCGCGCCTAGGGCGAGGGCGGGTCGGCGATCGGCAGGGGGTCGAAATACCGGTACGGATCGATCGTCTCGAGGGGTATCCACCGGGGGGATTCGAGGTCGACCTGACAGTCCGCCGCGCTCGCCGCGTCGAAATAGCCCTGGATCTCCAGTGCGAGGCGGGGATGCGCGTCGACACGGCGCGCCGTGTCGTACAGCACGGCCAGTACGTGGACACACCGTGCGGTGCGGGCCGAACAGGAACAGTCGGTGGCGGCGATCACCGGGGCCGGTGCGACTCCGGCCGCCACCAGGTCGCGATGGACGTCGTCGGACAGTACCGTCGCGTCGCCGACGATCGCCGCGGCGGCCGTCAATCGGGACCGGGACATGGCCGCGACCTCGAGATGGGTCACCGACGCCTGACCGCCGCGGTGGATGGTGGCGCGCACGACCCGGTCGCGCACCGTCGCCTGGACGCCGCCATTGCGAGCGATGCTGCGGGCGCGCGGCAACAGCGGCTCCGGGCGGGTCCGGTGCAGCGGTTCGGCCAGCCGGACCCAGTCCATACCCCACGGTGTGTATCCGAATTCGTTGTCCGCCATCAGCTCTGCTCCCGTTTGCGCCGCAGGACCGCCATCAGCGCCTCGTCGTCGAGACGGGCCAGCGCCGCGATGCCCGCGCTGTCGGACAGGTCGGTGAACGCGGATTTTCGCTCGTGCATCTTCGCGATGTGCTCCTCGACGGTGGTGGCCGTGGTGAGGGTGGTGACGGTGACGGTGCGGGTCTGGCCGATGCGGTGTGCCCGGTCGCCTGCCTGCGCCTCCACGGCCGGATTCCACCAGCGGTCGAAGTGGACGACGTCGGCGGCCCGGGTCAGGGTCAGACCGGTGCCCGCCGCGCGCAGGCTCAGGATCAGCACCGGCGGCCCGTCGGGTGATTGGAACTCCGCCACGAGCGCGGCCCGTTCACGATGGTCGAGGCCGCCGTGCAGGAACGGCACGGTGACGGCCAGTCGGTCGCGCAGATGGCGGGCCAGCAGCTCACCGGTTCGACGGTATTGGGTGAAGATCAGTGTGGGGGAGTTCGTTTCGAGGTTGGTTGCGACGATATCGGTGCACAGGTCGAGCTTCCCCGACCGTCCGGCCGGTTCGGCGAGATCGCCGGTGATCAGACCCGGATGGTTGCAGACCTGTTTGAGCGCGGTGAGCGCGGCCAGCACCCGGCCGCGCCGTTGCGACCCGACGCCGAAGCCCTCTTCGATGGCGCGATCGAGCACATGGTCGTAGAGCCGCTGCTGTTCGGGTGTCGGATCGCAGCGCAGGTCGGCGTGGATCTTCGGCGGCAGGGTCGCGGCGACCTGTGCCTTGCGCCGCGCCAGCAGAACCGGTTCGACGGCCTCGCGCAGGCGGGCCGCCGCGTCGGCCGAGCCCGCGCCGATGGGGCGGGTGAAGCGTCGTCGGAACTGGCTCCGATGCGCGAACAAGCGCGGGGTCACCAGATTCAGCAGCGCCCACAGATCCTCGAGATGGTTCTCCACCGGAGTGCCGGTGAGCGCGACGGTGGCATCGGCGGTGAGCGCGCGCGCCGCCCGGGAGACCTGGGTACGCGGATTCTTCAATGCCTGGGCCTCATCGAATACCACGGTGGCCCAGCGGCGTTCGGCCAGCCGAGCACCGTGCAGGCGCAGGACTGGATAGCCGGTGATCAGCACGGTCGTCTCGGTCACGGGGTCGGCGAAGTCGTCGCCGCGCCAAGGGACGGGGCGCAGTCCGGGGGCGAATCCGGTGATCTCGTGCACCCAGTTGCCGACCAGTGAAGTCGGGCAGACCACGAGATGCGGCGTGCCCGGCCCGCGGCTCGCGCGGTCGACCAGCAAGCCGATGGTCTGCACGGTCTTGCCGAGTCCCATCTCGTCGGCAAGCAGCGCGCCGCCGAAGGATTCGACGGTCTCGCGCAGCCAGCCGATGCCGCGGACCTGATAGGGGCGAAGGTCGGCGCGCAGTGCGGCGGCCGATCCGGTGCGCAGGGCCAGGGTGTCCCGCAGGATCCGCAGTGCGCGTTCGGCCGGGACGATCGAGTCGCCGGTGGCGTTCGGCACGGCGTGCGCGGCCGGGGGGAGTTCGGTGATCGGCTCGCCCGCGACCTCACGCTGCCACAGCCGCAGCGATGGCGCGGGCTCGTCGAGGCGGAGTCCGTGCAGGTCGTCCGGGGCCAGTAGAGCGCAGTCGACCTCGATGACCGCGAGCTCACCGCGCGCGGGCAGCGCGAGCGGCAGTGTCTCGGTGTTGCCGAGACCGGCGGGTGCGGGTCCGGGATGGTGACCGGTCCAGGTCCAGAGTGCGAACATGTGGCGGTCGGGCAGATAGGTGGCCTGTGTGCTCGGCAGGATGCGTCCTAGATCGTCGTATGGTGTACGGAGTATCCGTTGAACGTACAGTGTACTGAATTTGTTTCGCGTGACCATGAGGGAGATTCGTGACCGGGGACGCCGCCGCGCACCAAGCCGAACAGCTCATCACCCTGCTGTGGCGCCACTCGGTACCGCAGCGCACCGGCGCGCGCGGTCCCAAACCGAAGGTCAGCGTCGACACCGTGGTGGCCGCCGCCATCGTCCTGGCCGACCGGGACGGCTACGACCGCGTCTCCATGCGCACGGTGGCCGCCGAACTCGGACTGCGCCCCATGAGCCTCTATACCTACGTGCCCAGCAAGGAGGCGCTGACGGTACTCATGGTCGACACCGTCGCTGAGCGACGCACGGTCGACACCGTCGCCGAGCGACTCACGGTCGACACCGTCGCCGAGCGGGACGCGCCCGATTCCGCCGAGGGATCACCGCGCGAGCGCATGGGTGCGATCGCGCGGGAGATCAGGGCCGAATATCTGGCCCACCCGTGGCTGCTCGAGGTCTCGCCGTGGCGGCTGGTGCTCGGGCCCGGACGCATTCGGCGCTACGAACGGCAGCTGTCGGCCATCGACGGGATCGGGTTGTCGGATCTGGATATGGATCGGGTCATCGCGACGCTCACGGATTTCGCGACCGGGAACGCGCGGATGGCGATCGCGGCGGCCCGGGACGCCGAGGTGCTCAGTGACGCGCGGTGGTGGGAGGAGCATGGACCGCTGCTCGAGGCGGTGATGCCCGCCGCGGAATTCCCGCTGGCCGCCCGCGTCGGGGCGGCGGTGGGCGAGCACTATCAGGCGCCCGCGGACCCTGACGACGCCTTCGAATACGGACTGGCCCGCCTACTCGACGGCATACTCGCGTCGTCGGGGTCCTGACACAGCGACAGCGGGCGACCTGGTCGCCCGCTGTCGGTCAATGCGATGTTCTGTTGTTCGATGCTGTTGTGTCGGGACGCGAATACCACTGGTTCAGAGGGCGGGAGCAGACTCCGTGTCGATCACGGCCTCGAGCTCGCGCAGGCGATCCATGTGCTCGTTCGCGTGGTGCTGGCAGAAGAGCAACTCGCCACCCGCGGGCAGCGTGGCACGTACACGTGCCGCCGCACCGCAGCGGTCGCAACGATCGACCGCGGTCAGTGGGGTGCTTGTCAGGGTTCCTGGCATGACTCCTCCGTCCTGGCTCCCGGCACTACAGTCCGTTCACCTGGTGTGGGGCCCCGTGGTCACTCCGCGAGGCTCGCTACCGCTACTTCCCAGCAGTGGTATGACTACTCTGTCAGACGTTCGGGACGGGGGCTTTGTTCCCGCGAATGATTCAGTGTGTTTTCGATAACATGACCTGCGATTTTCGCCAGCGGCGAACATCACCGGCGTCCGTTGTCCACACGTCCTCGTTCACGCCTCGATCCGGCCGATCCAGTTGTCTACCGGGAGATTACCCGTGATCCACGACACTCACACGCTTGTTCACCTCTGCACCCTCGAGGAATGGCTGGCCGCGCGGCAGATCGGCGAGTATCGGCCATCGTCGTTCGACGAGGTCGGCTTCATCCACCTCTCCACCCCCGCCCAGGCTCATCTGCCCGCCAACCGGCTCTTCGCCGGACGCCGCGATCTGGTCACGCTGCGCATCGATCCCACGCGGGTGGGATCACCCATCGAATGGGAGCCCGGCGTTCCCGGCGACCCGGAGGCGATGTTGTTCCCGCATCTGTACGGCCCGCTGCCGGTGGGGGCGGTGGTCGCCGTGGCGGACTACCGCCCCGGTCCCGACGGCGTCTTCGCCCCGCTCGACGGCGAGGCCGACTAGCGTCACCGTCCTCGGCGGCCGCCGGTGCGGCCCGCCCTTCATCGCCCGATCACAGCACCTCGCGCACCGCCGGCGGGTCCGTGGAAACGACGACCCGCGCGCGGGAGGGCTGTCCGGCGAACGGCGCGTGACGAGAGTTAGTGTGGAGAGGTGAACGTCGATGTCACCGCGTTGCCCGGAATCGGGGTACGCAAGGATTTCCAGGCGCGGTCGGGCCGCCGCATCGGTGTGGTCGACCACCGCGACGGCGGCATCGATCTGATCGTCTCCAAGCTCGATGATCCCGACGCCTGCGCCGCTCAGATCCCCCTCACCGCCGACGAGGCCGCCGTGCTGGCCAATCTCCTCGGCGCGCCCCAGCTGGTGGCGCAACTGCGCGAGGATCACCGCGACCTGCCCGGCATCACCACCAGACAGTTGCCGGTCGGTTCGGACTCGCCCTACGAGGGCCGCACACTCGGTGAGACCGCGATGCGCACCCGCACCAAGGCGTCCATCGTCGCGGTGATGCGCACGGGTCAGTTGCATCCCTCACCCGGACCCGATTTCACCTTCGCCGCCGACGATGTGCTCGTGGTCGTCGGCACTCCCGACGGCCTGGACGCGGCCGCGAAGATCCTCTCGCACGGGTGACCGGTGACCGCCACCGCGCTCGCGTTATTCGAGCTCGGGGCGGTGTTGTTCGCGTTGGGCATGCTGGGCCGGCTGGCCGGACGTGTCGGCATGTCACCCATTCCCCTGTACCTGCTGGGCGGTCTCGCCTTCGGCCGGGGCGGATTCGCCGAACTCGGCGCGGCCAACGAATTCGGCCATATCGCCAGCGAGATCGGCGTCGTGCTGTTGTTGTTGCTGCTCGGTCTCGAGTACACCGCCGCCGAACTCGTCACCGGATTGCGGCGATCCTGGGCGGCGGGCATGGTCGACATCGTGGCCAACGCGACGCCGGGCGCCGTGGTCGCGCTCGTGCTCGGCTGGGGTGTCGAAGGGGCGATCGCGCTGGCCGGGATCACCTACATCTCCTCCTCCGGCATCGTCGCCAAGGTACTCAACGACCTCGGCCGACTCGGCAACCGCGAGACGCCGGTGATTCTGTCCATCCTCGTCTTCGAGGATCTGACGATGGCGGTCTACCTGCCGGTGCTCACCACCGTCCTGGCCGGGCTCAGCGTGTTCGCCGGACTCGAAAGTGTCGTGCTGGCCTGCGCGGCGGTCGCCGTGGTCCTGCTGGTCGCGCTGCGCTACGGGCGCTACGTCTCGGCGATCGTCGACAGTTCCGACAACGAGGTCTTCCTGCTGAAACTGCTCGGCGCGGCACTGCTGGTCGCGGGCGCGGCCTCGGCGCTGAATGTCTCGGCGGCGGTGGGCGCGTTTCTGCTCGGCATCGCGATCTCGGGTTCGACCGCGCACGAGGCGGCCAAACTGCTCGAACCGCTGCGCGATCTGTTCGCCGCCATCTTCTTCGTCGCCTTCGGGCTGTCCACCGATCCGCAGACCATTCCGCCGGTGCTCGGCTGGGCGGTACTGCTCGCGGTGCTCACCTCGGTCACCAAGATCGCCACCGGCTGGTGGGCCGCGGGCCGTCAGCGCATCGGGCGTATGGGCCGGGCCCGCACGGGCGCGGCGTTGGTGGCGCGCGGTGAGTTCTCCATCGTCATCGCCGGCCTCGCGGTCACCACCGGCGCGGTCGCGGGCGAACTCGCGGCGCTGGCCTCGGCCTACGTGCTGTTGATGGCGGTGCTGGGTCCGATGCTCGCCCGGATCGTCGAACCCGTGGTCACGCTGGTCGAGCAGCGCCCCGGAGGTCCCGCGATCAGCGCCTGATCACCGCTGCGCGGTCTCCCCGGCGGTGACGCGGCGGGACCCGCACCCATACCGGGCGCTGCCGGCAGGTGGCGGCGAGCGCGCCGACCGGCAATCCGATGAGTCCGGCGACAGATGGCCGTAATCGGTGAGGATCACCGCCGAGCGCACCCGGCCGCGGAAGCGAAAGGCGGCGACGCACCCGCTTTCCGGGCGTCCACCGGCCGCCGTGCACACGTCCGAATCGGGCGACGCGCGGGTCCGGCCGGCTCAGCGCCGCCGCGGCACTTGACGGGTGGCGGGCCAGTAGGCGGTCGGCGGACCCTCCGCGGCATCGACCGGACCTCTGCCTGGCCGCTCGCGGCTATCCGGTTGCGGGGCAACCGCTTTCGGTTGTGGAACTTTCGGCGGCGGGGCGATGTCGTCGGCGACCGGTCGGACGGTGGCGGGCCGGACCGGCGGCAGGTCCATATCGTGTTCGATCGATGTCAGGCTGACGGCGATGAGCAGCACCATGGTGACCAGACTGGATCCGACGATCAAGGGCGCCAACAGATGTACGGCCTCGGTCCCCGGCGGGACGCCGTGACCGCCGGGGTGCGCGTGCATGCCCGCCATGCCGGTGTAGTGCATGCCGCAGACGGCGACGGCCATGATCAGGGCGGCGCCCACCGCGGCGACCATGCCCCGCACGTGCACGGTGAACCACAGCGCCGCGGTCGCCGCGACCACCGCGACGACCAGCGAGAGCGCCACGAAGCGCATGTCGTAGCCGATGGCGGCATCGGATTTCATCGCGTACATGCCGACGTAGTGCATACCGGCGACGCCCAGTCCGGTGATCGTGCCGCCCGCGACCAGCGACAGCGGATGCGGGCGCGGTGCGAGAACCGCGGCGAGACCGATGCCGACCACGACGACCGCGGCGACGGCGCTGAGTAGTGTGACCGGCACGTCATAGCGGATCTGCGCAGTATCGATCGAAAAACCCAGCATCGCAATGAAATGCATGACCCAGATACCGGTGCCGCCGATGGCCAGCGCGGCCAGCGCCGGCCACAGCAGTCGGTTGCCGCCGGATCGGGCGCGCGCGGCGCACTGGAGCCCGAGCAACGAGCCGACGAACGACATGATGTAGGCCAATGCGGGCGTGAGCCACCCGTAACTGAAGTGGTGAATCTCTAGCATCCGTACCCCGTCACCGGCCGAGACCGCCCGGCTGAACCTGAAAGATGTGGCCGCACAGACGATACGGTGGAGTGCGGCAAACGAGCCGCAAAAGGTATAACGATATTACGTGGTGTAGGTCACAGTTCGGTTTGGAGGCTCGGCGGCTCGAGAAGACGAACCGCTTGGCATGTCGCGAAATCGCCGGCCGTCGAGCCATTTCGGGGACGAACGAACGCGAATCGGGCCGCGGAACCACCGGTTCCGCGGCCCGATTCGGGTGGTCGATCCGAATTCAGTCCAGATAGTCGCGCAGGACCTGCGAGCGGCTGGGGTGACGCAGCTTGCTCATGGTCTTGGACTCGATCTGGCGAATGCGTTCGCGGGTCACGCCGTAGACCTGTCCGATCTCGTCCAGGGTGCGCGGCTGACCGTCGGTGAGACCGAAGCGCAGGCGCACGACACCGGCTTCACGTTCCGACAATGTCTCGAGCACCGACTGGAGTTGATCCTGGAGCAGGGTGAAGCTCACCGCGTCGACCGCGACGACCGCCTCGGAGTCCTCGATGAAGTCGCCGAGCTGGCTGTCACCCTCGTCGCCGATGGTCTGGTCCAGCGAAATCGGCTCACGCGCGTACTGCTGGATCTCCAGCACCTTCTCCGGCGTGATATCCATTTCCTTGGCCAGTTCCTCCGGGGTGGGCTCGCGGCCCAGATCCTGGAGCAGCTCGCGCTGGATGCGGCCGAGCTTGTTGATGACCTCGACCATGTGCACCGGGATACGAATGGTGCGGGCCTGATCGGCCATGGCGCGGGTGATGGCCTGACGGATCCACCAGGTGGCGTACGTGGAGAACTTGTAGCCCTTGGTGTAGTCGAACTTCTCGACCGCGCGGATCAGACCAAGGTTGCCCTCCTGGATCAGATCCAGGAACGCCATACCGCGACCGGTATAGCGCTTGGCCAGCGACACCACCAGACGTAGGTTGGCCTCGAGCAGGTGATTCTTGGCGCGGTTGCCGTCGCGCACGATCCAGTTGAAGTCACGACGGGTCGCCACCGGCAGCTTCTCACCCGCCTCGGCCCATTCGCGGACCTTCTCCGCCGCGTAGAGGCCGGCCTCGATCCGCTTGGCGAGTTCGACCTCCTCCTCGGCGTTGAGCAGGGCGACCTTGCCGATCTGCTTGAGGTAGGCGCGCACCGAGTCGGCGGAGGCGGTGAGCTCGGCATCCTTGCGCGCCTGACGCAGCGCCTCGGATTCCTCCTCGTCCCAGACGAAATCGCCGCTGGCCTTGTCGGCCGCGGTGGGCTCGTCGGCTTCCTCGGTGGCTTCTTCGGCCGGTTCCTCGACCAGGTCCTCGGCCTCGTCGGCGAGGTCGTCCTCGGAGACCTCGAGATCCTCCAGCTCCTCGAGATCTTCGAGCGACTCGTCTTCGAGCGTCTCGTCCGTGCCGGGCTCGCCGTCGGCAGGCGCCTTCTTGGCGGCGGCCTTCTTCGCCGGGGCCTTCTTGGCGGCGGCCTTCTTCGCGGGCGCCTTCTTGGCGGCGGCCTTCTTCGCCGGGGCCTTCTTCGCGGCAGCCTTGCGGACCGGCCGTGCTTCGGTTACATCTGCGGAGTCGGCGTCGGCCGATTCGGCGGTCTGACGGGTCGTGGCTACCACGTACGCCCTTTCGTGACGGTCTCGTGCGGCGTCACGCCAGAGTGGTGATCCGGCGGAGCGGTCTGTCGGGTTGCACCGGCGGAGGGCCGGTCGGGTTTCTCCGGCTCACCGCCGGGCATGTTCCATTGTAACGATCCAACCAGGGTACCCATGGCCAGCTCGAGTATCGCGGTGCCGCCCCACCTGCGCGGCGCCGATGTCGGCGGCCGCGCGGGCCGGGTGTGTCGAACCCGCGGCGGCGCGGGCCCGCACGCGGGTCACGGGAACAGGCAGCCGTCGATCGCCATGGCCGCGCCGACGATGCCCGCGGTATTGCGCAGATGGGCGGGCAGCACCGGAGTTCGGTTGGTGAGCAAGGGAATCCACTGATCCGAATCACGGCTGATACCGCCGCCGGCGACGATGACCTTGGGCCAGAACAGATCCTCCAGACCAATCAGTACGGTGCTGACCTCGGCCGCCCACTGTGGATAACTGAGCCCGTCGCGATCCTTGATCGAGGCCGCGGCGCGATGCTCGATCTCGCGCCCGCCGATCTCGAGATGGCCGAGTTCGGTGTTCGGCACCAGCGTGCCGTCGTACAGCAGCGCCGAGCCGATGCCGGTGCCGAAGGTCAGCAGCAGCACCAACCCGTCGAAATCCTTTGCCGCGCCGAAGCGGTCCTCGGCGAGTCCGGCCGCGTCGGCGTCGTTGAGCACCGTGACCTCGCGACCGCCGAGGGCCGTCGAGAACAGTGTCCTTGCGTTGGTGCCGATCCACGCCTTGTCGATATTGGCCGCGGTGCGCGCCACGCCGTCGAGCACCACCGCGGGCAGGGTGACCCCGACCGGTCCGTCCCACCGCGCCGCGGCCACGAGTTCGGCCACCGCCGCGGCCACGGCCTGCGGTGTCGCGGGGTGCGGGGTCGGGATCTTGATCCGCTCGTGGATCAGTTCGCCGGTGGCCAGGTCCACCGCGGCGCCCTTGACGCCGCTGCCGCCGATATCGATACCGAATGCGTGCCCCCGAGCGGACATGGCAAACCCCTCGTTCCGTGTGCGTGTCGCGGACCTGTCGTCGGTCCGAACGCCCTGCTGGCCGGTGTGAATGACAGCGCCGTCGCAGCGGCTCCCACACGCCCGCGAAGCGGATGTGGCGGATGCCCGACGACGGCGCTGTGTCGTGCACGACAAGAGTAATGGGAGATCGATATCGCGCACGCCGGAGGATGTGTGATGCGATGGGGGCGTGCCGGAATCCACCACCTCAGTCGCCGCCGCATCCACCGATCTGCCGCCGGAAGAGGTTGCCGAACTGCGTCGCATCGCGGTCGACCTCGCCGAATCCGCCGCCGCCCACGTGCGCGCCCGCCGCCCGGAGGTGTTCGGGCCCGCCGGGGCCGCGGCCGAGGACGCCGTGCGGACCAAGGCCCATCCGACCGATCCCGTCACCGTCGTCGACACCGAGGCCGAGGAATTGATCAGAGCCCGGCTGGCCAAGGCGCGCCCGGGCGATCCGATATTGGGCGAGGAGGGCGGCGGCGCGCGTGTCGGCGCCGACGAGACCGACGAGGCGGTGCACTGGGTCATCGATCCCATCGACGGCACCGTCAACTTTCTCTACGGCGTCCCCGGCTACGCGGTCTCGGTCGCGGCCATGCGCGGCGGCCGTTCGGTCGCGGGCGCGGTGGTCGACGTGGCGCGCGCGGTGACCTACTCGGCCGGACTCGGACTCGGCGCGATCAGCGTCGACGCCGACGGCGTGGTCGAGCATCTGCGCTGCACCCCGATCGACTCGGTGTCGCTGGCACTGGTAGCCACCGGATTCGCCTATGGCGCCACGCGCCGGACCCGGCAAGCCCGCCTGATGGCCGAGATCCTGCCGGAAATCCGCGACATTCGCCGTTTCGGCGCGGCCGCGCTGGATCTGTGTCACGTCGCCGCAGGCCGGGTCGACGCCTATTTCGAGCACGGACTCAATGCCTGGGACTGGGGCGCGGGCGCACTCATCGCCGCCGAGGCGGGCGCCGTACTGACCCTGCCGCCGGCATCCGCGCCCGGCACCGACGGCGACCTGGTCATGGCCGCCGCCCCCGGAATAGCGGCGCAGCTGCGCGCATTGCTTGATCGGGTCGGCGCGGGCGAACCCATTCCCGACCGCTGATCGTGGTGGGAGCGCCGGGACCGGACCGGTCCCGGCGCGCGGCAGAAGCGCTCAGCAGCGCGCGGTGCGGGCGGCGTCGAGCAGGGAGATATCGATGGAGCCGCCGCCGGGCGCGGGATTCTTCAGCGACCGCAGCACCTCCTCGGCGTCGTTGTTCGGGCGGATCTCCCGGAAAAGCGATCCGAGGACCAGATCGACCGTATCGTCGGCGCGCTGATCCTCGATGAGTTCGGCGCACGGGGCCACCAACTGCACCGAGGCCGCGGCCGGTCGGCCGTTCACGCCGAAGCGGATCTGACCCGCGCATTCCAGGTCGCCGTTGACGTATATCGAATCGTTGCCATACTGCGTGCCGGGCGCGCTCGCGAAGCCGAGGTCGCCGAGTTGGGAGGCGATGTGCGCCGCCTGCCCCCGCTGGTTGTTCGCGTTGAGCACCCTGACCTTGCTGTTCGCCAGCGCGGCTGGTTCCACATCCTGCAAGCGCGACGCACCGACGCGCTCGCCGAGTTTCGCGGGCGGCGCGGCGCCCGCGTCGGTGGCCGGACTCGGTGAGTTACAGGCCATCGCCGTGGTGTCGGCGTCCTGTGTCGTCAGTGCCTTTATCCACACGACAGCGCAGATCAGCAGCATGATGCCGAGCATGATGAGCCAGGGGCGTGGGCGCCTGCGGAGGTAGGGTCGCCCCTGGGGATCCGTCGCGCTGCCTTCGGTGATCAGTGAAACCACCAGCACACTCTACGAAAGCCCACGCCCGCCGGTGCGGAAGGTCTCGGCGAGTTCGAGGGCCGGTGTCGATTATCCGTCGGTTTCGACTCGGGTGTGTTTTGATTGCGACTTTTGCCGCCCGGTCCGCTATTGTCTGGCGGCCCAGATCGAATCACCAGCGGCGAAATCCGTGGTCGGTCGCGGGAACAACAAGGGCATGTCCTGCGTTTACCGAGCGCTATCAAGAGTGGATCGATGCGATCCGACCCGATAGGTGACCGGTGCACGTGTGATGTGCGCCACCGGCGGGGCGGTCCGGGGCACCACGATTCCGTGAGGAATCCGCGTGACGCGAGCCGGTCCGGGATATACGGAGTAAGGACGAGGGGAAGACGACATGGCAACCGACTATGACGCACCGAGGCGCACCGAATCCGACGATGTGTCGGAGGATTCGCTGGAGGAGCTGAAGGCTCGTCGCAACGAGGCACAGTCCGCCGTCGTGGATATCGACGAATCCGATACCGCGGAGTCGTTCGAACTTCCCGGCGCGGATCTGTCCGAGGAAGTGCTGACCGTTCGGGTCATCCCGAAGCAGGCCGACGAGTTCACCTGTTCCAGCTGTTTCCTGGTCCATCACCGGAGCAGGCTCGCCAGCGAGGCGGGCGGACAGCTGATCTGCATGGACTGCGCCGCCTGATACCGCGGCGGCCGGACCGTGGTCTTCTTCGATTCGGCCGGACCTCAGCCCGCGCTCGGCAGTCCGAGCGCGGCAAGAACCTCATACGGACGACGCGTACTGACCAGCCAGTACGGGGTCGGATCCTCCGGGTCGTCCAGCACAAGCAGCACCATCGGACCCACCCAGGGCCGGTGCTGCACATAGGCGGCGGGGTCGAGTTGGCGACCGAGCGCCGCACTCTTGGCGGTCGGTGCGACGACCGCCGCACGCGCCACGAAGCTCACCGGCAGGTGGGCGCGGTCGACGTGCAATTCGGGGGTGCCCGCGGCGTCGGCGCGCACTTCCAGCCGGTGCCTGCTCAGCCAGACCAGCACCCAGACCGGCACCGGGAACAACAGCGCGTACGGCAGCCAGGCGCGGATTCCCGGCGCGCCCATGTGGATTTCGGCCGCGAGCAGCCCGGCCACGGCGAACGCGACCGGCCACCACCACAGCGGCACCCACAGCCGCTCCCGGTAGGCGTGCGGGGTGTGCTGTTCGTTGTCCGTGGCCGAGGGGTTGGGCTGGTCCGACACGACTCAACACTAAGTCACGGGCGTTCGCATCGTGCGCGTAGGCTCGTCAACCGTGAGGGAGCGAACCGTAGACACATCAGCCCGGCTCGCGGCACGGCGCGCGGAGGAGACGCGGCCGTGAACGAGCCAACTATCGGCACCTCGGGCCGATCCGCGATCGGTGCCGTCGCGTTGCTGCGCCTTGATCCCGGTATCCCCGTGCCGACGCGCGCCCACGAGGGCGACGCGGGTGTCGATCTGTGCACCACCGAAGACGTCATCATCGAGCCGGGGGAGCGGGTGCTGGTCGGCACCGGCATCGCGGTGGCGCTCCCGATCGGCACCGTCGGCCTCGTCCACCCCAGGTCCGGGCTCGCCGCCAAGACCGGCCTTTCGGTGGTGAACACCCCCGGCACCGTCGACGCGGGCTACCGCGGCGAGATCAAGGTGTGCCTGATCAATCATGATCCGCGCACGCCCATCGAACTGCGGCGCGGCGATCGGATCGCGCAACTGCTCGTGCAGCGGGTGGAGCTGGTGGATTTCCTCGAGGTCGACAGTCTCGACGAGACCTCGCGCGGTGCGGGCGGATACGGCTCCAGCGGAGGACACGCGAGCCTGGCCGACGGGGCGGGGAAGGCGGAGGACGGCGATGTTCGGTAGGAAGAAGCGCGCGGAACGCGACTACGACGGGGCCGATTACGACGGCGCCGATTACGACGGGGCCGACTTCGAACAGGCCGACTACTACGACGTCGACTACGAGGCCGACTACGACGAGATCGCCTTCGACGACGATGATGTCGACACCGCCGACATCCCGGTCATCGACGCGGAGGACGCGCGCAAGGCGGGCCCCTACGACTTCGACGATGTGGCCGAACTGCTCGACGACGTCGCCGATCAGCGTCTCGATCTCGGGTCGGTGATCCTGCCGGTGCCGCCCGGGGGTCAGCTCCAGGTGGAGATGACCCCCGACGGCACGCCGCAGGCGGTACATCTGGCCACCGATCACGGCAGGCTCACCGTCGCCGCCTACGCGGCGCCGAAGTCGCCCGGCCAGTGGCGCACGGTCGCCGCCGACCTGGCCGAATCGCTGCGCAAGGACGGCGCGCGGGTCGCGGTCGAGTCCGGGCCGTGGGGCCGGGAACTGCTGGCCGTCACCGACGGCGCCGACCTGCGGTTCATCGGTGTGGACGGGTACCGCTGGATGGTGCGGCTGGTCGCGGCCGGTCCCTCCGGCGCGGCCGACGAGGGCACTCCGCTGGTGAAGGCGGCGCGCGCGATCATGCGCGAGACCGTCATCCGCCGCGGTACCGATCCGCTGCCCGTGCGTGATCCGCTGCCGGTGGTGCTGCCCCCGCAGCTGGCCGAACAGTTGGCCGCCGCCCATCAGGCCCAGGTGGCGGCCCAGCAGCAACAGTTGGCCGCCCAGGCCGCCGCGCAGCAGGCACCCGCGGGCGTGATACCGCCGCCGATGCCGCAGGAGCCGCGCCGCGGTGCGGACGGTTCGGCGATGCAGCAGCTCGGTCTGGGCTGAGCGGTCGATCAGCCGAAGGCCGCCATGCCCAGGTGGCCGAGGATCGCCGGATCGGCCCCGAGTTCGTCGAGATCGAGCCGGCGCAGCACGGCGTCGGGCAGCAGTCGCGCCCACTGCTCGCCCACGGCGAGCGGATGCACCGGGTCGTCGGTCGCGGCCACCACCGCGACCGGAACTCGCGTCGCGGCAAGCAGGTCGGCATCGGGCCACGCGTAGCGTGCCGCCTCGCTCAGCGCCGACGGCAGCCCCGGCCACTGGGACCTCCAGGATCGGGTGAGCGCGTCGGCCAGCCAGCGCGGGCTGGTGGCGCGCATGCGATCGATCACCGGCTCGAGTCCGTCGGCGCGCAGTTGTTCGGCGGTGTGGGCGGCGCTCATGGCGGCGGGGCATTCGGCGGTGTCCGCGCCTGTCCAAGCGGGTAGCGCCGCGATGACGCCGCTCACCGACTCCGTGTGTTCGGCCGCCCATTCGAGCGCGACGGCCGCGCCCAGTGAGATACCCGTGGCGAATATCGGGCCCGCGGCCGCCGCGGCGTCGAGCGCGGCTCGGTAGCCTGCCACCACGCCGTCCGTATCCGGTTCCACCGCAATCAATTCCAGTCCCGCCTCGGCGCAGGCGGGGCCGAAGGCGCTTCGTGCGAACCTGGCGTCGGAGCCGGTTCCCGGCAAGGCCACAGCTACCCTCGCGGGGCGCAAAGGTTTCAACCGTGTGGGTTCGGGGGAATTCAACGCCATGGATCGACGATCTTGCCTCACGAGGTCGGCGTCACGAACACCGCACCGTGCGTAGCGGGTGACTCCCGCGGCATCTAGAGTGGCGGTGTACGGCCGATCGCCGATCGTCCGTTGAAATGACGATGGTGTGCGACCCGCACCATCTGCTCTAGCAGGAGAGCGTGCAATGCCATCCGCTGCCTCAGGATATTTTCGCCGACTGGGCCGCAGGTTGACCGAGGACA
Source organism: Nocardia arizonensis (assembly GCF_001310275.1). Classification (GTDB taxonomy): domain Bacteria; phylum Actinomycetota; class Actinomycetes; order Mycobacteriales; family Mycobacteriaceae; genus Nocardia; species Nocardia arizonensis. The sequence continues at coordinate 131,961 of NZ_LGYZ01000081.1, read as the reverse complement.
TCGATCAGCTGGACGCCGAGGAACTGGCCGAAACCGCGGAGGCGTCGGGAGCTCGCCGCGCGTCGGAGTGTCGCCGCGGCGACGAAGCCACCATGCTCGGCAGGTTGCGTAGTGTGGAAGCCTGCCCCAAGGCCGCGGGCGCGAGCGTCCAGGCCGAATTCTTCGATGGCACCGACGCCATCACCCTGGTGTGGATCGGGCGCCGCCGCATCCCGGGCATCGAGCCCGGACGGCGCATCCTGGTCCGTGGCCGCGTGGGCGACCGCGACGGCCGCAAGGTGATCTTCAACCCCTACTACGAATTGCGCGGGAACAGCTGACACGCATGCCATTCAGCGACGACTACGGCCCCGACCCGGGTGCGCCGACAGAGATCGGAACGCGCCCGCCCTCCGGGGGCAGGCACCGCGCCGGCCCCGCCGAGGAGGAACGCGAGGCCGCGGCCGAACAGACGCTGCTCGAACAACTCGGTGGTCTCAGCGGCCTGATCTACTCCACGCTTCCGGTGGTGGTGTTCGTGCCGGTGAACGCGTTGGCGGGGCTGACCGCCGCGCTCTGGTCGGCCCTTGGGGTGGCGGCGGCCATCCTGGTGTGGCGGGTGTGGCGGCGCGGTGCGATCCAGCCCGCCATTTCCGGCTTCCTCGGTGTCGGGATCTGCGCGTTCATCGCCTACCGCATGGGTGAGGCCAAGGGCTTCTTCCTGTTCGGCATCTACACCAGCCTGATCTATGCGGGCCTGTTCTTGCTCTCGATCCTGGTGCGCTGGCCGCTGGTCGGCGTGATCTGGGGTTATCTCAACGGGCACGGCACCGGATGGCGCGCCGATCGCAGCCAGGCCCGGCTATACGATCTGGCGACCTCGACCTGGGTGGCGGTCTTCGGGGCCCGGTATCTGGTCCAGTCCTCGCTCTACGACACCGACCACACCGGCTGGCTGGCCTTCGCGCGCATCGCGATGGGCTGGCCGTTGACCGCCGTCGCGCTGGCGGTCACCGTGTGGGCGGTGCGCCGCGCCGGACATCTGCCCGTGCGCCGGGCCACCGCGACCTGACCCGCTCGCCCCCGGGACGGCGCACAGGTGGGTGCGGACCCACCGCCGAGGTGGGCTCTTCCCCACCCTGGGGTACCTGGCCGGTGCCTCCGGTTCATCGGACGATCGTTGTCGACAACGACGAAATGCGATCGGCTGGAAGGACTCGGAAATGGCTACCGAGCACAAGACATCGAAGACCGGTGCGACGTTCAAGGGCAATGCCCATTCCAATCCGGCCCTCTCGGAGAGCAGGCGGATCTCCGCCGAACTGGACAAGCTCATCGGCCCCGCCGCGGCGGGCGATCAGCGGGCCGTCTCCGACATCGTGCGGATCGTGCATCCGCTGGTGCGCCGCTACTGCGGGGCGCGCCTCGGCAACACCGCCCACCTGCACGTGACCGCCGACGACGTGGTGCAGGAGATCCTCATCGCCACCGTCAAGGCCATCCCGCGCTACCGGGATCAGGGCAAGTCCTTCCTCGCCTTCGTCTACGGCATCGCGGCCAACAAGGTCGCCGACGCCTTCCGGCGCGCGCAGCTGCATCCGACCTATCCGGTGGCCGAGATGCCCGACGAGCCATCGCAGGCGGCGGGCCCCGAGGAATGGGCGCTTGCCTCCGAACGGCGCGCCGCCACCAGGGAACTGATGAAGATCCTGGCTCCCGCCCACCGCGAGGTGCTGGTCATGCGCATCGTGCTCGGCTGGAGCGCCGCACAGACCGCCGAGGCGATCGGCACCAGCCCGGGTGTGGTCCGGGTGATGCAGCATCGCGCGCTGAACAAGCTGCGCGCTCAGCTGAAGGTCGCCTCGTGACCACTCGCCCCGCGCGGCTCGCGCGGCTCGCCGCCCTGTCGGGGAGTCAGGGTTTGATACCGTGCGGAGCCAGCGCGACCCGCAGGTCCTCCTCGGCCTCGACCGAGGCCACGAACAACAGCTCGTCTTCACCCTCGAAGGGGTCGTCGGGCTGTGGGACGATCACCCTGCCGCCGCGCAGAATCGTCACCAGGGCGGTGTCGCGCGGCAGGCTGAGGGTACGCACTGGTTTGCCCGCGAGCGCGGTGTCGGCGGGCAGGGTGATCTCGACCAGATTCGCCTGACCCTGCCGCAATGTCATCAACCGGACCAGATCGCCGACCGATACCGCCTCCTCGACGAGTGAGGCCAGCAGCCGCGGCGTCGACACGGCCACGTCGACGCCCCAGGAACCGTCGAACAACCACTCGTTGCGCGGATCGTTGACCCGCGCGACCACCCGCCGCACGCCGAATTCGGTTTTGGCGAGCAGGCTGTGCACCAGATTCGCCTTGTCGTCGCCGGTGGCCGCGATGACCACCTCGTAGGTCTCGAGTCCGGCCTCCTCGAGCAGCGCCAGCTCACAGGCGTCGGCGTGTACCCAGACCGCGTCCGGGATGGCGGCGGTGTCGATGTGGTCGAGTTGACGCTCGAGCAGCATCACCTCGTGTCCGCCGCGCAGCAGTTCGCGCGCGATCGACCGGCCGACGGCGCCTGCTCCGGCGATGGCCACCTTCATGATCAGTCCTCGCTCGCGGGGGGCTTACCGGCCAGTGCGATGGATTCGCCGACGCGGCCCGATGTCGCCGCGACGTAGACGACGTCGTCGGCCTGGACGATGGTCTTGGTATCGGGCAGCAGACCCTGGCCGAACCGGATGATGAAGGCCACCCGCGCGCCCACGGCCTGTTCGAGATCGCGCACCGTGCGCCCGTACCATTCCTCGTGCAGGTTCAGCTGGGTCACCGCGACCGTGCCGGTTGGATCGCGCCAGGTGGTGGTGCTGGTGTCGCCGATGAGCGTGCGCAGGAAGCGGTCGGTGGTCCACGGCACCGTCGCGATGGTGGGTATGCCGAGCCGTTCGTAGACCGCGGCGCGCTTGGCGTCGTAGATCCTGGCCACCACCCGTCCCACACCGAAGGTCTCGCGCGCCACCCGGGCGGAGATGATGTTGGAGTTGTCGCCGGAGGACACCGCGGCGAAGGCGTCGGCGCGCTCGATTCCGGCGCGGGTCAGCACATCCCGGTCGAATCCGACACCCACCACCTGCTCACCGGGGAAGTCGGAGCCCAGGCGCAGGAAGGCGCTGGCGTCGCGGTCGATGACCGTGACCTCGTGACCGATCCTGACCAGGGCGCGGGCCAGCGAGGAGCCGACACGTCCGCACCCCATGATCACTACGTACACGGCATAACCTCGTTCCTGGAACCGTGGCGTTCGGTCTCTTGCCTCTGGGCAGAACCGTACCCGGACGGTGATTCCAAGACCGACTTTCCCCCCGCGGTCCGTGGCCAAACCGGCGCGGTGCGCGAACGGGCCGCCGTGCGCACCGACCTCGCCCCGCCGCGTCGCCGACCCACCCCGCGGGCGATCCATCCCGCGGGGATCTATGCTCGCTCCAGTGTCCAAGTTGACGACGGCAGCCAAGCGGATGCTGCTGGGCAGGCCCTTCCGCAGTGATTCGCTGGGGCACACGCTGTTGCCGAAGCGAATCGCTCTGCCGGTGTTCGCCTCCGATGCCATGTCCTCGGTGGCATACGCGCCCGAGGAGATCTTTCTCGTGCTGTCCGTGGCGGGCATCTCGGCCTACATGTACGCGCCGTGGGTCGGTCTCGCCGTCGCCTTCGTCATGGCGGTCGTGGTGGCCAGTTACCGCCAGAACGTGCACGCTTATCCTTCCGGCGGTGGTGACTACGAGGTCGCCACCACCAATCTCGGCCCCACCGCCGGACTCACCGTCGGCAGCGCGCTGCTGGTCGACTACGTGCTCACCGTCGCGGTGTCGATCTCTTCGGCGGCCTCCAATATCGGGTCCGCGATTCCGTTCGTCGCCACCCACAAGGTCCTGTTCGCCGTCGTCGCCATCGCCGTGCTCTCCGCGATGAATCTGCGCGGTGTGCGCGAGTCCGGCAAGGCGTTCGCGATTCCCACCTACGCCTTCATCGTCGGCATGTTCTTCATGTTGGGCTGGGGGCTGTTCCGCATCTTCGTCCTCGGCGACGACCTGCGCGCGGCTTCGGCGGGCTTCGAACTGCACGCCGAAGAGGAGCACCTATACGGTCTGGCCTTCGCCTTCCTCATCGCGCGCTCGTTCTCCTCCGGTTGCGCCGCGCTCACCGGTGTCGAGGCGATCAGCAACGGTGTGCCCGCATTCCGTAAACCGAAGTCGCGCAATGCCGCGACCACACTGCTCATGTTGGGCGCGATCGCGATCGTGCTGCTCATGGGCATCATCGTGCTCGCCCAGAAGATCGGGGTCGTCTACGCGCACAACACCGGCGACCTCATCGGCGCGCCCCCCGACTACCACCAGAAGACGCTCATCGCCCAGCTCGCCGAGACTGTCTTCGACGGATTCCCGATCGGCTTCTTCTTCATCACCGTCGTCACCGCGCTCATCCTGGTGCTGGCCGCCAACACCGCGTTCAACGGATTCCCGGTGCTCGGCTCGATCCTGGCCCAGGACCGCTACCTGCCCCGGCAGTTGCATACCCGCGGCGACCGGCTGGCCTTCAGCAACGGCATCCTGTTCCTGTCCGGTGCCGCCATCGCGTTCGTGGTGTTCTTCGGCGCGGAGGTCACCAAACTCATCCAGCTCTACATCGTCGGCGTGTTCGTCTCCTTCGTGCTGAGCCAGACCGGCATGCTTCGGCACTGGACACGGCTGTTGCGCAGCGAGACCGATCCGTCGCAGCGGGCAAGGATGAAGCGTTCGCGGATCATCAACGCGGTGGGTCTCACGGCCACCGGCGCGGTGCTGATCATCGTGCTGATCACGAAGTTCTTCGCGGGGGCGTGGATCGCCATCACGACGATGGTGGCGATCTTCATCGTGATGAAGATGATTCACAAACACTACGATTCGGTGTCGCGCGAACTCGACGAACACGACTGGGACGGTGTGCTGCCCAGCCGCTCGCATTCCATCGTGCTGGTGTCCAAACTGCATCTGCCGACCCGCCGTGCGCTGGCCTACGCGCGCGCCACCCGCCCCGACACCCTCGAGGCGATCACGGTCAATGTCGACGACGCCGACACCCGCGCGCTGGTGCGCGAATGGGAACGAAGCGATATCACGGTGCCGCTCAAGGTGATCGAGTCGCCATACCGCGAGATCACCAAACCGGTGCTCGACTATGTGCAGCGGGTGCGCAAGGATTCCCCGCGCGACGTGGTGACGGTGTTCATTCCCGAATACGTGGTCGGGCACTGGTGGGAGCAGGTGCTGCACAACCAGAGCGCGCTGCGCCTGAAGGGACGGCTGTTGTTCGAGCCGGGCGTCATGGTCACCAGTGTGCCGTGGCAGCTCAGCTCCTCGACGCGGGCCCGTCGCGGCACCGGTGAGATCAACGCGCCCGGCGCGGTGCGGCGCGGCTACGAGGACCGGGTGTGAACGGGCCGTACCGGCTCGACCGGTGAGGGAGGTGAGCGTGGTGCCGGAGGCGATGTTCGAGGTCAGGCTCGGCCCGCCGGGACACGGCGGATTCTGTGTGGGCCGCCACGAGGGCCGGGTGGTGTTCGTGCGGCACGGGTTGCCGGGGGAACTGGTGCGGGTGCGGGTCACCGAGGATCGCGGCGGATCTTTCTTCCGGGCCGACGCGGTGGCGATCCTGGAGCCGTCGCCGGACCGCGTCGAGCCGACCTGCCCGGTATCCGGGCCGGGTGGTGCGGGCTGCTGCGATTTCTCCTACGCGACCGAATCCGCGCAGCGCGCGCTCAAGGCGACGGTGGTGGCCGAACAGTTGCGCAGGCTGGCGGGAATCGAGCGCGAGGTGGCGGTGGAACCGCTGGCGGACGCCCGCGCCGAAGGCGGCTGGCGGACCCGGGTCCGGCTGGCTGTCGACACGCGCGGGCGTGCCGGTGTGCACGCCTACCGCGGCACCGAGATCATCGCGGATCTGCGCTGTCCGCAACCGGTGGCCGGCGCGATGGACGGCATAGCGGACCGGCTGTGGACGCCCGGCTCTGATCTCGTGGTCGCGGTGGACGGCGACGGCGTGCGCCATATCGTCGAACTCGCGCCCGCGTCGGTCGGCGGCGACCGAGGTCGCGGACAGGGTCGCGCCCGGCGCGGCGAATCGGCGCGACGCGACGACAGCACCGAGGTCACCCGCGCCGACGCCGCCCGGCGCGCCCCCGGCGGCGCCCGCCGCGGCAGGCGCGGGGGTGAACGTCCCAGTGGCGCGGTTCGCGACGAGGCGCGGCGACCCGGATGGCGCGACGAGGACGCGCGCGAGTACGCGGGTGACCCGGCCGCTGCGGCCGAAGAACGCCGCGGTGCGGCCGCGCGCCGGGCCGCAGCGCACGCGCCGCGCGACGAATGGGTGATCGCGGGCAGCGGCCGAGCGGTGGAATATGTGGCGGGACGGCGCTGGGAGGTGTCGGCCACCGGTTTCTGGCAGGCGCATCGCGGTGCGGCGCAATGCTATTCGGATCTGGTCGCGCAATGGGCGGAGCTGCGCGACGGCGATGTGGCCTGGGATCTCTACAGTGGCGCGGGCGTGTTCGCGGCGCGGCTGGCCGAACAGGTCGGCCCGACCGGATCGGTGCGGGCGGTCGAGTCCTCGCGCGCCGCGGTCGCCGACGGCCGGGCCGCCCTGCGCGATCTGCCCTGGCTCGATCTGCACGCCGGCCGCGTCGAACGCTGGATCGCCGACCACGCGACCGGTCCCGCGCCCGCGGTCGTGGTCCTCGACCCGCCCCGCGCGGGCGCGGGCAAGGAGGTCATAGCCGCCTTGGGCGAGGCGGGACCGGCCCGTATCGTCCACATAGGGTGCGATCCAGCGGCATTCGCCCGCGACCTCGGCCTATACCTCGCCGCCGGCTATCGCCTCACCGAATTGCGCGCCTTCGACGCGTTCCCCGCGACCCATCACGTGGAATGTGTTGCCGTGCTTGACGCTTGAATCGTCCGCACCGGTTCGACGATGCCGTCCGGTGGTCCTTCGGCCGGCGGTGAGGGGCCGGGGCACAGAGCTCGAGCGCGGAGGCGTCCGGCCCGGCGGGCACCGCTCGCCCAGCGGCCGCATGGCCCCGTCCGGTTCGGCTGTATCTCATGGGCGGCGCAGGTCGATCACTCCAGGCGCCAGGTGGCACGTAGGGTCGCCGATATCTCGCTCTCGCCGAGTTCCACCGGAACCGGTGCCGCGCGCAAGGCGCCCTCGAGCGGGGCCGATACGGCGCGCAGTCGGGGTCCCGCCGGGGCCGCGGACGCGGTGTCCTCGGTGATCTCCAGCACCGGCCCCAGTGTGCGCGCCGAGCGCGCCGCGTACCGGGTGGCCTTGGCGAGCGCGTCGTCCCACGCGGCGTCGCGGGCCTCGGCGAGCAGCCCGGCCTGATCGGCGACGGTGAGGGTGAGCCCGCCGAGCCGGACGTCGTCGCCGCCGGCCGCGACGCAGTCGGCGATGATCGCGGCCGGGCCGGGATCGGCGGTCTCGCCGATATCGCGCAAAATCACCGCGAGATCGGTGCCCGCGACGTAGCCGGTGATCCGATTGCCCTGGCCCTCGGTCCAGACCGTCTCGGTGCGTACCGAGACGCCGCCGGTGGCGATATCGGTGTCCGCGACCCCGTGGCGACGCAGCGCGCCGGTCACCGCCGCGACGCGCTGTCCGGCGTTGCCGTAGGCGGCGGCCACCCGGTCGGCCCGGCATTCGACCGAGACGGTGACCCGCATGAGATCGGGCACGGCCCGCACACTGCCGTGTCCGAAGGTCGTCACGGTGGCGGCATCGGATTTCTTCTTTCCCACGCGTCCTCCTCGAGTTGTGCTCGCGGTCGGTAGTCGCCGCCGCGCACCGCGATGACCCGCACCGCGGCGTCCATCCGCGCATAGACCCCGGTGCCGAGCCGTTCCGGCCGCGCCGGGTGTTCGGCGACCGTCTCCACTCCCCGGTCGGCCGGCGCCTGCGGCGGCCGGGCACAACCCGAACGAATCCGGTTCCACCTCAGCCAGTTCCGTAATGACGGCCGGTTCACCGGACCGGTCGGCACGGACCAGCTCGTCCACCTCGGCCACCGTGCCTGCCGCCACACCCGGATCCGGCGCCGCGGGCGCCCACTTCCCGGGGCCCGGCCACACGACCACTCTAGGGCGGGTACCGTGGGTCCGGCGGTCGACCCGACACGTGTGTTCGCGCCGCCGGCACGGTCGGCGCGCGTGTGGAGCCTCACACCCGGCGGCGGACTCGGTCGGCGGCAGCCCGGCGTCGGATCAGAGCACCGTGGCGGCTCCGTAGACTGAATCGGATCGGAAGACCGAATCGGATCAGATGCACTATCCGGAGGGAGCGAGTTCAGGTGGGAGTGCTTTCCCGGGTCGATACGCCCGAGGATCTGCGCGGGCTGACCGCGCCGCAACTGAATCGGCTCGCGGAGGAGATCCGCGAGTTCCTCGTGCGCAAGGTCGCCGCGTCCGGCGGGCACCTCGGCCCCAATCTCGGTGTGGTCGAACTGACCATCGCCCTGCACCGGATCTTCGATTCGCCGGGTGATCCGCTCATATTCGACACCGGCCACCAGGCATACGTGCACAAGATCCTCACCGGCCGCAAGGATCGGTTCGACTCGCTGCGCCGCCAGGGCGGTCTGTCCGGCTATCCGAGCCGCGTCGAGAGCCCGCACGACTGGGTCGAATCATCCCACGCGTCGGCCGCGCTGTCCTACGCCGACGGTCTGGCCAAGGCGTTCGCGCTGACCGGCCAGGATCGGCACGTGGTCGCCGTGGTCGGCGACGGCGCGCTCACCGGCGGCATGTGCTGGGAGGCGCTGAACAACATCGCCGCCGCGCCGGACCGCTCCGTGGTGATCGTGGTCAACGACAACGGCCGCTCCTACGCGCCCACCATCGGCGGTCTGGCCGACCGGCTCACCGCCCTGCGCACCCAACCCGCCTACGAGCACGCCCTGGACGCGGGCAAGCGCATCCTCAAGAGCATTCCGCGGGTCGGGGAGTCGGCGTACTCGATGGTGCACGCGGTGAAGGCGGGCATCAAGGACGCGGTGAGCCCGCAGGAGCTGTTCGGCGATCTCGGACTCAAATACGTCGGACCGGTCGACGGACACGATATCGTCGCGCTCGAGGCGGCGCTGCGCCGGGCCAAGGATTTCGGCGGCCCGGTCATCGTGCACGCGGTCACCCAGAAGGGCCGCGGATACGAACACGCGGAGAACCACGTCGCCGACCAGATGCACGCCTGCGATCCGATCGACCCGCTGACCGGCCGTCCGCTCGGCGGGAAGAAGGCGCCCGGATGGACCTCGGTGTTCTCCGAAGAACTCATCGCCCAGGCCGACCGTCGCGACGACATCGTCGCCATCACCGCCGCCATGCCCGGCCCGACCGGACTCGCCGCGTTCGGGGAGCGTTTCCCCGAACGCATGTTCGACGTCGGCATCGCCGAACAACATGCGATGGCCTCGGCCGCGGGTCTGGCGCTCGGCGGAATGCATCCGGTGGTCGCGATCTACTCGACCTTCCTCAACCGCGCCTTCGACCAGTTGCTCATGGATGTGGCGCTGCTCAAACAGCCGGTCACGGTCGTGCTCGACCGCGCGGGGATCACCGGGCCCGACGGCGCCAGCCACAACGGCATGTGGGATCTGTCGTTGCTCGGCATCATTCCCGGCATCAGGGTGGCCGCTCCCCGCGATGCCGCCACCCTGCGGGAGGAATTGGGTGAGGCGCTGGCCGTGCAGGACGGCCCGACCGTGCTGCGCTTCCCGAAAGGCAGTGTGGGCGAGGATATCTCGGCCGTCGAGCGATACGACGGGGTGGATGTGCTTCACCTGCCCGCCGCCGGCGGCGGTCCGGCCCAGACCCAGCACGGCGACGTCCTGCTGGTCGCCGTCGGCCCCTTCGCCGAAACCGCCCTGTACGCGGCGGAACTGCTGGAATCGGAAGGGGTTTCGGTCACCGTCATCGACCCGCGCTGGGTGCTGCCGGTCTCGGACACCATCGTCAAACTCGCCGAGAACTACCGACTGGTGGTCACCATCGAGGACAGCGGCCTGCACGGCGGAATCGGCGCCACCGTCTCGGCGCGGCTGCGCGCCGCCGGACTCGACGTGCCGACCCGCGATCTCGGAGTGCCGCAGGAATTCCTCGACCACGCGACCCGCGGCGAGGTGCACGCGGAGTTGGGGCTCACCGCACCCGATATCGCCCGGCGGATCACCGGATGGCTGGACGCGCGGCGGGCGCGGATCGAGGAGACCGAGACCCCGGGGTCGTGAGTGCGCGGCGGCGGGTCAGTCGCTGGACGGCTCGCCCGCGGTGCGCAGCGCCTCGGTGAGGACGGGCACGGCGAGTTCGCGCTGCCACGACCGGGCCGAGCCCGCGCTGAGAAAGCGATCGATATCGGCGGCAAGCGTGGCGGCGGCGCCGTAGTCGGCGAGTCCGTCCCAGCAGAGTCGGCGCACCAGATCGGGGGACAGCAAATTCTCCACCGGAATGTTGTACTCGGCGGACAGTTCGCCCATGCCCGCGCGCGCCTTGGCCAGCCGAGCCGCCGCGACCGGGTCTCGGCGCTCCCACCGGTTGACCGGCGGCGGACCGTCGAAGGGCTGGGTCAGCGGCGGCAACGCGCTGTCGGGAAGCGTGCGGGCGCGTTCCACGGCGGCGAGCCATTCGCGCGAATAGCGCCGCTGTCTTGGCCCGCCGAATACGGGCAGGGTCCGTAACTGGGCGATGGTGCGTGGATCGGCGGTGGCGGCGGCGACGATCGCCGAATCCGGCAGGATTCTGGCCGGCGCCACGTCTCTGGCGCGCGCGAGCCCGTCACGCGCGACCCATAACTCGCGCACCGCGGCGAGCTGGCGGGGGCGGCGCAGGGTGTGGATGCCCGAGGTGCGCCGCCAGCGCTCGGCCTTCGGCGCGGGCGGCTCGGTCACTCTGATATGCTCGAATTCCTCTGCCGCCCAATGGGATTTACCCTGTTCGTCCAGCGATCCGGCGACCTCGTCGCGCAGTTCCAGCAGCAACTCGACATCGAGGGCGGCGTAGTTGAGCCATTCGGCGGGCAGCGGTCTGGTGGACCAGTCGGCCGCGCCGTGCCCCTTGCGCAGTGCGCGCCCGAGCAGGCGTTCGACCATCGCGGCGAGCCCGACCCGTTCGAAACCGGCCAGCCTGCCGCCGAGTTCGGTGTCGAACAAGCGCGCCGGGCGCAGTCCCAGTTCGGCCAGGCCCGGCAGATCCTGATCGGCCGAATGCAGTACCCACTCCAGATCGTTGATCGCCGCCGCCAGCGGGTCCAGCGCCTCGGCGACCGGAATCGGATCGATCAGGAAGGTGCCCGCACCGGCCCGGCGTAACTGGATCAGATAGGCGCGCGCGGAGTAACGGAAGCCGGAGGCGCGCTCGGCGTCGACCGCCAGCGGACCCGAACCCTCGGCGATGGCCTCGGCCGCGGCGACGACCTCGGCGGGGGTCACCAGAACCGGCGGCACTCCATCGGCGGGGGCGAGCAGGGGCTCTGCTGTACTGTCTCCCACGATGTGCCCGTCGTCGGGCTGATCTGCTACCGGCATAGATTTGAACTTTACGTTGTGGTCAACTCAGTTCGTTGCTGGTATACGACTCCGGCCGCAGATGGGTTATACCCGCAGGCGGCAGACCCGCCGAATAGGCCAGCACCTCGCAGAATGCCTCCACGTGCGGGCGCATGTCGGTGGTCGTCGCGGTCCAGGACGCGCGCAGCTCCAGCTGGTGGGCGCGCGGCGGACCCGCGATATCGCCGTAGCGCACCGAACTGGTCGAGGTGACCGTGCCGCCGAGCGCGGTGAACGGCTCCGACCGGGATTCCAGCGCGTCGACCAGCCAGCTCCAGGCGACCTCCGGCAGCAGCGGGTCGGTGGCCAGCGCGGCATCGATATCGGCCTGGACATAGGCGACAAGCCGGAACACACCGTGCCAGGCGTCGTCGCCGTCGGGGTCGTACAGCAGGATCAGACGTCCGAAGGCGTCACCTTCGGAATCGACCGGAACCGTGGGGGTTTCGGGATGTTTCACCTCCGCGCCGACCGCGTAGGAATGCGGTGCCAGGCGTTGCGGCGGCCGGATGGGCGCAAGCTCGATCCGGGGGTGCACGGTTGCGGAGCCCATCGCCTCGACCGCGGCGCGAAATGGCGCTGGCTCACCACGGGAACCCTCGGTCGGTGCGGCCCCGTCGCGGATGTCGAGCGGTGTCACGGAAGCGACGGTAGACCTCGAGTACCCTGCGCGCTCGGAGGCGCGCCGCACGCGGGCGGCGGCGCGTGCGATCGCGCTCCGCGAGGTCGCGCGTGTCGCCGGCGCCGCCGCGTCCCGTGCGGTGACCCCGCTGCGCTTACGATGAGCGGTGATGAGCACTCATACCCGCCGCCGGTTGACCGATGCACCGTTCCTGGCCGCCGCCACCGGCGCCGAGCCGAGTAGGCGCCCGGTCTGGTTCATGCGGCAAGCCGGACGGTCGCTGCCCGAGTATCGCCGAGTGCGCGCGGGGATCGGCATGCTCGAATCCTGCTTCGATCCCGAACTGGTCTGCGAGATCACCGTGCAGCCGATCCGGCGCCACGGCGTCGACGCGGCGATCCTGTTCTCCGACATCGTCGTTCCGCTCAAGGCCGCGGGCATCGATCTCGACATCGTGCCCGGCGTCGGCCCGGTCGTGGCCGCACCGGTGCGCACCGTCGATGACGTGCGCGCGCTGCCGCGGCTGCGGCCCGAGGATGTCGGCGCGGTCGTCGAGGGCGTGCGCCTGCTCGTCGACGCACTCGGCGACACCCCGCTGATCGGTTTCGCGGGCGCGCCGTTCACCCTGGCCTCGTACCTGGTCGAAGGCGGTCCGAGTAAGAATCACGAGCGGACCAAGGCGATGATGTACGCCGATCCGCGGACCTGGCACGCGCTGCTCGGCGCGCTCACCGACATCACCATCGCCTTCCTGCGCGCCCAACTCGACGCGGGTGTGGACGCGGTGCAGCTGTTCGACTCCTGGGCGGGCGCGCTGTCGCTGGCCGACTACCGCGCCTTCGTGCTCCCGCATTCGGAACGGGTCTTCGCCGAGATCGCCGACGCGGGCGTCCCGCGCATCCACTTCGGTGTCGGCACCGGCGAACTGCTCGGCGCGATGGGCGAGGCGGGCGCGGACGTGGTCGGTGTGGACTGGCGGGTTCCGCTGACCGAGGCCGTGCGGCGCGTCGGCGCCGGAAAGGCGTTGCAGGGCAATCTCGACCCCGCGGTGCTGTTCGCCGGGCCGGCCGCGGTCGAGGCGCAGGCCCGCCGCATCGCGCACGAGGCCGACGAGGCGATCACCCTCGGCGCCGCCGGTCACATCTTCAACCTGGGCCACGGTGTGCTGCCCGACACCGACCCGGGCGTGCTGACCGCGCTGGTCGAACTCGTCCACGAACTCTGAGCCGGGCGGTGGCCCGCGTACCCGGCGTCGGGCGCGTGCGCGGGGCGGATTCGACGCAAGTACCGTCGGGCATATGAAGATCGCGGTTGTCGGTGGCGGTATCAGCGGATTGACGGCGGCCTACCGGTCGCGCACCCTGTTCGGCGACGAGGCCGATATCGTCGTGGTCGAGCGCGGGACGCGACTCGGCGGCATCCTGTACACCGGCGAATTGGCCGGGGAGCCGGTCGATCTCGGCGCCGAGGCGTTCGTGGGACGCCGTCCCGAGGTGCCGCGGCTGCTCGGCGAACTCGGACTCGACGATCAACTGGTCTACCCGGCCGGGCGGCGCCCGCTGATCTGGTCGGGTGGGCGCGCGCATCCGCTGCCCGCGGACACCCTCATGGGCATTCCGTCCACCGCGGAGTCGATGCGGGGACTGGTCGACGATCAGACCGTGGCGATGATCGAGGCCGAACCGCGGCGTCCGCTGGCCTGGTACGCGGAGTCCGACCTGGACGTATACGGACTGGTGGCGAGCCGATTCGGGGCACAGGTGGCCGAACGCAGCGTAGATCCGCTGCTGGGCGGGGTCTACGCGGGCAGTTCGCGTTCCATCGGCGTGCGCGCGGCGCTGCCGACGCTGGCCGCGGCTCTCGACGCGGGCGCGCCAAGTCTGACCGCCGCGGTCGCCTCGGCCCTGCCCGCGCCGTCGGACACGCCCGTCTTCGGCGGTATCCGCGACGGCTACGGCGTGCTGCTGCGCGCCCTGGAACGGCGCAGTGGCGCGCGTCTGGTCACCGCGACCGCCGCCACCGAACTGCTGAAGGTCGGCGCGGGCTGGGCGGTGGAACCCGTCGGCGCGGTGGACGCGGTGATTCTGGCGACTCCCGCGCCGGTGACCGCGCGACTGCTGCGCACCATCGCCCCCGGCGCGGCGGCGGCCGCCGCGGGCATCGAACTGTCCTCCTCGGTGGTGGTGGCCCTGTCGCTGCCCCGTGACACCGCCTTGCCGGACAACTCCGGCATCCTGGTCGCCACCGGGGAACCGCTGCGCGCCAAGGCGTTCACTCTCTCCAGTCGCAAATGGCCGCATCTGGCGGCCCGCGACACCGCCCTGGTGCGCGTCTCGTTCGGCAAGTTCGGCGACGAGGCGACACTGTCGTGGTCGGATACGGAGTTGGTCGCCGCCGCGACCGAGGATCTGGCCGCCGTGACCGGTGTCCCCATCGAACCGCTCGCGGCCGTCGTGCGGCGGTGGCCCGGTGGGCTGGCCCAGTACGCGCCCGGACATACGGACCGGGTCGCCGAGATCGAGTCGGCCGTCGCCGCCCTCGACGGTCTGGCGGTGGCGGGCGCCTACCTGCACGGGGTCGGCGTTCCGGCCTGCGTCGCCTCGGGGGAGCGGGCGGCGCACGCGATCGCGGCCCCGGCCGCTCGGATCGTTTGAAACGGCCCTCCCCGCGGCCCGGTCGGCCGCAGTGGCACGATAGGAATCATGGCGAGACTCGACTATCAGGCCCTCAATTCCACGATCCGCTACCTGATGTTCTCGGTATTCCAGGTGAAGCCGGGAGTGCTCGGGGAAGACCGCACGAAGGCCGTGGCGGACGCGCGGGCCTTCTTCGACGGACTCGCCGACCGGGACGTGGTGGTCCGCGGCATCTACGACGTGGCCGGTTTGCGCGCCGACGCCGATTTCATGATCTGGACCCACGCCGAGCGGGTCGAGGATCTCCAGGCCGCCTACGCCGATTTCCGGCGCACAACCGACCTTGGCCGCGCGAGCACCCCGGTGTGGAGCAATGTGGCGCTGCACCGGCCCGCCGAATTCAACAAGAGCCACATTCCCGCCTTCCTCGCGGGTGAGGATCCGGGCAACTACATCTGCGTCTACCCGTTCGTGCGCTCCTACGAGTGGTATCTGCTGCCCGACGAGGAGCGGCGCAAGATGCTCGCCGATCACGGCAAGGCCGCCCGCGGCTACCCGGAGGTGCGCGCGAATACGGTCAGCTCCTTCGCCCTGGGCGACTACGAGTGGATCCTTGCCTTCGAGGCTCCGGAACTGCACCGCATCGTTGATCTCATGCGCGATCTGCGGGCCACCGAGGCACGGCGGCACGTGCGCGAGGAGATCCCCTTCTACACCGGGCCGCGGGTGGAGCTCGAGGCGCTCATCGCCGCACTGCCCTGAGCCCGGGTACGGTCGGTTGCCCGGCGCACGCCCCGGCAAATCGGGGCGTGCGACGGCCACCGCACGTCCGGTAAGCTGCGCCGAAGCGCGATCGGATGTCTGCGATCAGGTCATCGGATCAGCTCGTCGCGGCGCTGTCCGAGGGGTGCAGTCGCAAGGCGATCGAGTTGATGCAGTAGCGCTTGTCCGTGGGCGTGGCGTACCCCTCACCCTCGAACACGTGGCCGAGGTGGCTGTGGCAGGTGGCGCACAGCACCTCGACACGGTGTGTTCCCAGCGAATCGTCGTCCCGCAGGATGACCGCGTCGGAGGCCGACGGGTCGAAGAACGACGGCCAGCCGCAATGCGAATCGAATTTCTCGGTGCTGCGGAACAATTCGGCGCCGCACGCGCGGCACACGTACACGCCCTCGGTCTTGGTGTCGGTGTACTCGCCGACGAACGGGCGTTCGGTCGCGGCCTCGCGCAGGACCGCGTACTCCTCGGGATCGAGTTTGGCCCGCCACTCCTGGGGCGTCAGCCGGATCTTCGGCGTGGGCAGTGACGTATCGGCGTCGGAACTCATGGCTCCACGCTAATACGTTTCTCCTGTGCGGGCGTGGCCCCATTGCGCGGCCCGGTCCGATGCGGCAGCTCGTCGAGCGCCGACCCGGGCGGCTGCGCGGCGGCGGGCTCGTCCTCGGCGGTATCGCGCGAATCCGGCGCGGTGCGCATCCACGGCGGATCGAGCAGACCCGAGGCCAGTCTGCCCTCGCGGCGCGCGGCGAGATAGCGGTCGCCGAGCACACAGAAGATCACGATGAGCAACAGCGTCCAGCCGAAGGTGATGCGCAGGTACTCGAGATTGCGCCCGACGCCCTGCCAGCGGTCCGAGAGCCATTTGTCGTAGGACATGAAGCCGAACACCGCCAGCCAGGCGGGCCAGTTGCGCATCACCGAATTGCGCAGGACCACCGACATGAGCAGCGGGAACAGCATCATCGAGTAGTACATCTGGCCGAGGCCCGCAAGCAGGAAGCTGGCGGTGAGCAGCACACCCGAGGAGGTCGTGACGAAGAACAGCTCGTCGTGGCGGTAGTACCGATACAGCAGCCACAGCGAGATCACGACCAGCGCCGCCATGGTCAGGCGCATACCCCAGGTCAGCCAGTCGGGCAGACCGTAGTAGGCGGCATTGCCGGAGATCGCGCTGTTGAAGTAGTCCCTGGTCTCCAACAGGTACGGCAGGGTACGGGTGAAGAACTGGTCGGCGTCCTTCACCAGCGGCCACGCGATCGCCGTCGTCACGACGGGCACACCGATCGCGGTGATGAAGACCTTCCACTGCCGCCGCGCCGCCGCGATGAGGATCAGCGGGGCCAGCGTGGGTTTGACCGTGATGCTCAATCCGAGGATCGCCCCCGCCCACAGATCCCGCCGTCGCAGCAACAGGTGCAGGAAGATCAGTTCGGCCAGCAGGATACAGCCGTTGACATTGGTGAACACCAGGGTGTTGATCACCGTCTCCGACATGAACATGGCCAGCAGCAGGGCGGGCGCGGCCACCGACCGCAGCGTGTAGCGGAACAAGCGCAGCAGCAGATACCAGGCCAGCAGGATCGCCACGGCGTTGAGCAGGATGAAGCACCAGCGCGACTTCTCGGGATCGATCAGCGCGAGCGGCGCGATGACCAGCGTGCCGCCGGGCGGGTAGAGGTAGTGCGGGTCGACAGAGTCGAAGTTCGCCGTGTATACCGGTCGGCCGTTGAGGAAGGCCAGCGAGGCGTTGTACACCGGCTTGAAATCGTCGGTGATGAATCCGTTGACGGCCTTGATGAGGACTCGGTTCAGCACCGTCATGATCGCGAGCGGCCACAACGCGAACTTGATCACCTCGGCGGTGGTACGAGCGGTGCGCGGCTCGAGCTGTCGAAGTAACACTGGGGCACGGTACACCGGATCGCCGTCGAATAGCTTCCCGGGGACTGCCGCGGCCCCGGACACGCGCGCCGAACGAAGTCTCAGGCGGGGCAGGCCGTACCGTCGCCGGGAAGCTTGGCCTCCTTCAGATAGGTCAGCACCGCGTTCTGCGCGCAGGAGGAGTGCGTCGACACCGGATGACCCCAGCCCTGCCAGGTCAGGGTCGAGTGCCGGGCGCCCGCCGCGCCGAGCGCACCGGTCACCGAGGCGGTGCCGCCGCTGCCCACGAGCGGATCGGCGACCCCGCCGAGCACCAGAACCGGCAGGTCGAGCTTGTCCGGCAGCGCGGGCGCCCCCATGACCGGCCACGCGGCGCATTCCATCAGGGCGATGGCCGCGGACCTGCCGAACACCGGATACTTCTGATCCCAGGTGGTGAGCAGTTCCTGCGCCTTGACCGGTGTCGGGGGCTGTTGGGTGTCGGTGCAGCGGTTGACGAACTGGCCGTCGGCCGCCGTCGCGGCGGTTTCGCGCTGGATCAGCGCGGTCAGCCTGGTCCGGTCGCCCTTGCCGGCCGCGGAGAGCGTATCGGCCAGTTCGGCGACCCGGGTGGGTTGATCGGCTCGGGGCGCGCCGAGGAAGCCGGTAATTCCGGTGAGTAAGGCGTTCGCGGAGATGTCGCCGAGACCGCCGCTCTCGGCTCGGTCGACAAGTTCGCCGACGGCCGCGCGCGGGTCGGCGCCGAGGGAGCAGCCGAGGCCGGCGCAGCGCTGGGCGAAGCCCTTGAGCGCCGCCTCCGCGCCTTGCAGCCGCTGGTCTTCGCGGGTCACGGCGTCGGTGCCGACCGGCTCGGGGGAGTCGAGGACCAGCCGGGACAGGTGGTCGCCGAATTTGCGCGCGTAGCTGAGCGCGACCTTGGCGCCGTTACCGGTTCCGAGCAGGTCGATGCGGTCGACCTGCCAGTGCTTGCGCAACTGTTCGATGTCGTCGGCGGCGTGCGGTGCGTCGAAGGTGCCCTCGTACGGTTGCAGGAAGTCACGGCAGGCGATGGTGCCGTCCTGGCTGTAGTCGGTCATCGCCTGGATCGGCTGTTTCGCGTCCGGCCCGAATTGGGCATTGTCGGCCAGCCCGCGGCGCACGCCGGGCGGCAGGCAGTCGATCGGCTGGGAGGTGCCGAGTCCACGCCGGTCGACCGCGACCACCGGCCGGTCGGCGAGCAGTGCGCCGCCGCCGACGGCGAGTCCGGCCAGTGTCGCGGTGGAGGCGCGGTCGGTGCCCGAGGTGAATACCAGCGGCGGGGCCGTGACGGGGGTCTGCTGGAGTCGCGCGCGCATGGCACCGGTGCGGAAGCTGCCGAGCACGGCGCCCGAGGCGTCGATCGGCGTGGCGAACTCGGCGCACTCCAGCACCAGCCCGGCGGGCGCGGGACCGAGGCCGAGTTGGTCCACGGTGGCGGCGGTGCAGTCGCGCCAGCTCAGATCGGTGCGCGGCACCCCGGCGGCGGGCGGCGGCGCGGGGGCGGCCGAGG
This sequence comes from Nocardia arizonensis, assembly GCF_001310275.1. Classification (GTDB taxonomy): domain Bacteria; phylum Actinomycetota; class Actinomycetes; order Mycobacteriales; family Mycobacteriaceae; genus Nocardia; species Nocardia arizonensis. Next base: position 112,920 of record NZ_LGYZ01000081.1, on the reverse strand, counting down.
TGGTGGTCGTCGCACCGCCGACGGCCGGACGTTCGACGGCGACGCCGGGACGGTCGGACGGGCCCGCACCGCAACCGGCGAGCGTGAGTGCCGTCGTGATCGACAGTGCCGAGGCCACAACGGCCGACCGAGTCCAGCGCATGCGTTACAGCCTGCCAGGTTCGCGCGGCGGTTTCACACGGCGGGCGTCGGGTGCGTCGGGCCATGGGCGCGGGGCGCGCGCGACGTGCGCCGATATCGGCGGATCAGCGCCTGGTCCACCGGGTCAGCATGGTCCCGTCCGCGTCGAGCAGGACGTGGCGGCGCTCCATCCGCCGATGGAACTCGTGGGCCGACAGCGCGATTCGGCCCGCCGAACCGCCGACCAGCACCGGTGCGATGGTCAGGCACAGTTCATCGATCGCGTCGGCTTCCAGCAGTTGGCCGAACAGGTGCGGGCCGCCCTCGCACAGCACGCGGAACAGGCCACGGTCGGCGAGGGCGCCGAGCAACCCCTTCGGCGTCACCGCGACCGCGCCCGCCTCGACGATCTGCGCACCCGCCGCGGCCAGCGCGGCGGTGTTCCGCGCGGGGGCGCTCGCGGTGGTGATGATCAGCGGCGCGACGGCGGTGTCGTGGAACAGTCGGCTGGTCGGGTCGAGTGCCGCGTTCGCGGTCACCACCGCGATGGGCGGCGGATAGCCCTCGGCGCTGCCGCCCGCGCCCCGCTCGCGCAGTACGCGGCGGCGCACCGCGTCGGTGCGCGCGCCGCCGTAGTTCTCGGCGCGCACCGTGCCCGCACCGACCAGGATCACGTCCGCGAGGTCGCGCAGCATCGTGAACACCGTGCGGTCGGCGTCGGTGCCGAGGCCGGCGGACAGATCGGCGCTGGTCGCGGCGCCGTCGATGCTGGAAACGAAATTCGCACGCACCCAGGGCAGATCGAGCGAAGAGGGGTAGGCGTACAGCTCCGCGAGGTCGTCGGGGTCCGACTCTGTGAGCTGGATCGCATTGTGGATACGCCGCATGAACCAATATCACACCACGTAATTAGGCTTCGTCCATGCAAGAACGTCTCGTCGATCGCCACCCCGAGGTTCCGGCGGATCAACTCGTCGCCCAGATGGTGCCGCCCCCGATGTTCGACGAAGTCAGTTTCGGCTCCTACATCCCCGACCCGGCGGAACCCACGCAGGCCGCGGCGGTGGGCGAGGCCGAGAACTTCGCGCGCCAGGTCGGCGAGATCCACCGCGCGGCCAACAAGAAGGGGCTGTTCGCCAGGCGCAGGCAGGTCACCGGCGCCGGGCTCTACCTGGACGGCGGCTTCGGCGTCGGCAAGACCCACCTGCTCGCCTCGATCTTCCACGACGCGCCCGCGCCCAAATCCTTCGGCACCTTCGGCGAACTCACCAATCTCGTCGGCGCGCTCGGCTTCACCAACGCCGTCGAGCGTCTCGCCCGCAACAGCGTGCTGTGCATCGACGAATTCGAACTCGACGATCCCGGCGACACCATGCTCGTGTCGCGGCTGCTGACCGAACTGTCCGGCCGCGGCGTCTCGATCGCCGCCACCTCCAACACCCTGCCCGGCCAACTCGGCGAGGGCCGTTTCGCCGCACAGGACTTCCTGCGCGAGATCAAGAAGCTCGGCTCGATCTTCGAGGCGGTGCGCGTCGACGGTCCCGACTACCGGCATCGCGATCTACCGCCCGCTCCCGCCCCGGGCGATCCGACGGCGCTGGCCGAACGGGCCGCGGCCACACCGGGTTCCACCCTCGACGATTTCGATCCGCTGCTCGCGCACCTGAGCACCCTGCACCCGTCCAAGTACGGCGCGCTGATCGCGGGCGTCACGGCGGTGTACGTGCGCGGGGTGCACGCGGTCACCGACCAGGCCGTCGCCCTGCGCATCGTGGTGCTGGCAGACCGGCTCTACGACGCGGGCGTGCCGGTCACCGTCTCCGGCGCCAAGTTGGACGAGATCTTCTCCCACGAAATGCTCGAGGGCGGATACCGCAAGAAGTATCTGCGCGCCACCTCGCGGCTGCTGGCGCTCTCGCGTTTCGAAGCGGCCACCGCCTGACCGCGGCCCTGCGGTCCGAGACCCAGCACGACGGCCACCACCTAGGATTCGGCCATGACGAAGTTCACCACCTGGGACGGGCTCGAACTCAACTACCGCGTGTGGGAGGGCGAGGGCACACCCGTCGTGTTGCAGCACGGGGTCGTCGGCGACACCAATTCCAACTGGATGAGCGTCGGGGTGGTCGGCGCGCTCCAGCGGGCGGGCCGCACGGTGGTGTCCCTGGACGCGCGCGGACACGGACGGTCGGACAAACCGCACGATCCCGGTCGGTACTCGTGGGCGGCCATGGCCGAGGACGTCCGGGCACTCTACGACGAACTGGGTCTGGAAGAGGTCGTGCAGGTCGGCTATTCGATGGGCGGGGTGATCTCGCTGCTGGTGGCCGCAGCCGACGATCGGGTGCGGCGGCTGGTCGTGGGCGGTATCGGTTCGGGCGTGATCGACTGCGGCGGTATCGATCGCCGTGCCATCGAACTCGAGTCGCTGATCGAGGCGATGCGCGACGAACCGGGTGAGGTACCGCCGCTGGCCGCGGCGTTCCGCCTGCTGGCCGACGCGGTCGGCGCCGATCGCACCGCGATCCGCGCGGTGGCCGCCGCCCTGGACGAACGCCCTGTCAGCACGCTGGCCGATATCACCGTGCCGACCCTGGTGCTGGCCGGTGACGCCGATCCGCTGGCGATCGAACCCGAACGCCTCGCCGCGGCGCTGCCCGACGGGCGCTGCACGGTGGTCTCCGGCGATCACATGATGGCCGTCATCGATCCTGAATTCGCCTCGGCCCTTGTCGATTTCGTGAAAAAGGACGGCCGGAACAGGACGGTTCAGAAGACCAGGCGCATGACGTAGTCGTCGTGCACTTGGCTGCCCACGTGGAAGGTCCTGGTGCCCACCCGCCGGAATCCGTATCGGGCGTAGAAGCGTTGGGCGCGAACGTTGTCCTGGTTGACCCCGAGCCAGACCCCGGCCGCGCCGTCCGCGCGGGCGCGGTCGAGCACGGCATGCATGAGCGCGGTCGATACGCCGCTGCCGTGGTGTCCGGGCAGCACGTACATCTTGGAGATCTCGACCACCGGACTCAGGTTCACCGCCGCGGCGACCCCGGGATCGACGGGTGCGCCCGCGTGCAGCATGGCGTATCCGACGATGTCGCCGTCCGCGACGGCCTTGAGCACGGTGCGGGTGGGGTCGGTGAGGTATTCGCCGAACCTTTCACCCGAGAGCGCCTCGGTGATGAAGATGTCGATGTCTTCGGGGGTCGCGCCGGGGGGACAGGCCAGCGGGAAGGTCGCGGCGGCAACGTCGCTGAGTGCCTCGGCGTCCCACAGTCCGGCCCGGTCGACGGTTACCGGGATGTCGCTCATATGTCCAGTACAGCACGGTCGGGCGGAGAATCGGGTGATGTCCCGACCGCGGGGCGGCGGTGGAAGGCGCCCGCCAGCGCGACCAGCGCCGCGGCGCAGACCAGGGGAACGACGAATCCGACGCGGTAGGTGAGCGCGGTGGTGATACCGCCGACCACCACGCCCGCCACCAGCGTGCCCGCATAGTTGAACAGGTTGAGCCGGGCGATGAGGGCGTCGAGCGCGGGTCCGCCGGTCGCCTCGCCCGCCTCGCTGAAGCACAGCGGGGCGATCACGCCGATGCCGAGTCCGGTGACGAGAAAGCCCGCCAGTGCGAAGCCGGGCGCCGGCGCGCACACCACCAGCGCCATCCCCGCCGCGCCGACCACCGCCACGGCGCGCACCACCGACCGCGGTCCGAATCGGCGCACCCACCGGTCGCCGACGAGCCGCGCGAGCAGCGCCGAGCCCTGATACGCCGCGAGGGCGAGCGCCCCGATGGCCGGACTCGCGCGCAGTTCGTCGGTCAGGTACAGCGCCGACCAGCTGCCGACGGAGACGTCGACGGCGAAGACCAGCGCGATGGCCATGCCGAGGGCAAGGAACAACCGGGTTCCGACAGGTGTGGACGCCGACGATCCGCCATCCGGTGACTCCGCGGGAGCGGCTTCGGCCGCGCCGCGATCCAACAGCCACGGCCCCAGCGCGAGGCCGACCGCGAGCACCAGCCCCGCCGCGCCGAGCAGCGAGGGCCGCAACCCGATATCCAGCGATTCGGTCCCCGCCACGTACAGCGCACCGCCGATCGACCCCGCGCTCCACGCCGCGTAGAACGACGCCAGGATGAACGTGCCGTACCCGTGCTGGATGAACACCGCCTGCATGTTCGCGCTCGCGTCGACCATGCCGAGTGCCACGCCGTAGCAGCCGAGGCTCACCAGCAGCACCGCGGTATCGGGGGCGAAGGCGACCGCGCAGCCGGTCACCGTGACGAGCAGCAGTCCGAGGCGCAGGGTCGTGCGGCTGGAGCGGCGCAACGCGATCCGCTCGGCGAGGACGCTGCCCCCGCCCGCCAGCACCGAGGCGAGCAGGATGCCCGCGGCGATGGTGCCGTCGGAGAGCCCGAACTTCTCCTGCTGCTGGGGCAGGTGGCTGAGGATCACGGCGAAGAAGAAGCCCTGCATCCCGAAGGCGAGCGAGTCCGCGATCCGGGCTCGCCGCAGGTCGGGGACTGTCACACGCATCCAAGGAGAGTAGCCGGGTACGGGTTGTGGCCGAATCGGGGGAACCGTGCCAGTATCGATGTGGCCGGATCGACCGAGGGCACAACGGTTTTCGATCCGGCGGTTTCACCCCCCGCGGCGATGTCGACGGCGCACGGCGCGGATTCCGCAGCGGGGAGCACGTGATGGAGATCGTGCGGGGGGCTCGGTCGTGACTCGGGAAGGCTCGTCGAGATGAAACGTCTGCCGCCGGATTTCTTCCGTGCGCCGTATGACTACTACGCCGCGCTGCGGGCCGACGCCGCGGTGCATCCGATCGAATTCCGCACCGGCGTGCGCGCCTGGCTGGTGGTGAGCTACGAGGCGGCTCGCCAAGTCCTGCGCGACCCCACGGTCCGCAAGGATCCGCATACCGACACGGGTAGGCGGGCGCGCGCCGACGGCGGCGGGCAGAGCGGAATCACCGCGGTCAATTCGCGGCTGTCCCACCATCTGCTCAATACCGACCCGCCGCGGCATTCGCGGCTGCGGCGGGTGGTGACCCCGGCCTTCGCCCCGGCCCGCGTCGAGGCGTTGACGCCCCGCGTCGAGGCTATCGCCGAATCGCTGCTCGATCGGATGTCCGAAAGCGGTGCGGGTCCGGTGGATCTGATGGCCGAATTCGCATTTCCGCTGCCCATCACCGTCATCTGCGAAATGCTCGCCGTTCCGCTCGCCGATCGTGAAATGTTTCGCGAGTGGTCGTCGGTCGTCTCCGACACCGCCATGTCCGACGCGGCCGAGATGCGCCGCACCACCGACGCCATAGTCGACTATTTCGAGGCGCTGATCGCCACGCGCCGGGCCGAAGGGCTCGGCGCGGATCTGCTGTCGGATCTGCTGGCCACCTCGGGCGACGAGGACGGACTCACCGATGACGAGGTGCTGTCGATGGCCTTCGTCATCCTGGTGGCAGGTCACGAGACCACGGTCAACCTGATCGGCAATACCGTGCTCACACTCCTGTCGGAGCCTTCGCGGTACCGGGCGCTGGCCGCTCGGCCGGAGGGGGCGCCCGCACTGGTGGAGGAGATGCTGCGCTACGACGGCCCGGTGAACATGGCCACCATGCGCTACACCACCGAGCCGATCAGGGTGGACGGTGTGGAGATCCCCGCGGGCGAGCTGGTTCTGGTCGCGCTGGGGTCGGCCGATCACGACGAGCGGCGTTTCGCGGGCGCGAGCGATTTCGATCCGGCCCGTGACGCGGGCGGTCACATCGCCTTCGGGCACGGCATCCACTTCTGTCTCGGTGCGGGATTGGCCCGCCTCGAAGCCCGAATCGCCCTGACCGCGCTGGTCCGGCGATTCCCCGACCTGCGTTTGGCGGTGCGGGCCGACGATATCCACTGGCGTGAGAGCGTATTGTTCCGCGGTGTGCGCGACCTGCCGGTGGACCTCATCGCGGTCGCCGCGCACACTGATGCCGGGGCGTGAACATCCGGGAGAGGCGATGACGGCCGACACGATAAGTCCTTATCCGCCGGGGCCGCCGCTGCCCGCGGCCTTACAAACCGTCCTCTACCTGCGTAGACGTGCGATAGTGCTGCCGGTGCTCCGCCGCCGCTACGGTGCGGTCTTCTCCATTCGCATACCGCCGTTCTCCGATCGCGCCGTGGTGTTCTCGCGTCCCGAGCACATCAAGGAGATCTTCGCCGGCGACCCGCGGACCATGCACGCGGGCGAGGCGAACAACATCCTGCGGCCCCTGATGGGAACGCATTCGGTGCTGCTCACCGACGAGTCCGAGCACGCCCGCGCGCGCCGACTGCTCATGCCCGCCTTCACCGGGACGGCGCTGCGCGATTACCGGACGCTGGTCTCCGCGATCGCGGCCGCCGAAGCCGAACGCTGGCGTCCCGGTGCCACCGTGCCCGCCCTCGACCGGATGAACGCGCTGACCCTCGAGGTCATCATGCGCGTGGTATTCGGCGTCACCGACGAGCGGACCCGGGCCGAGCTGGCGCCGCGGCTGCATCGGGTGGTCACCATCACCCCGGTGCAGTACGCCGGATTGCGCGTGGGCGTGCGGCGAATACCGCCGTGGCGGGGCTTCCGACGCAATCTGACCGCCATCGACGAACTGCTGTACCGCGAGATCGCCGCGCGCAGGCGCGCACCCGACCTGGCCGACCGCACCGATGTGCTCTCGCGCATGCTCCAGGTCGGCGCCGGATCCGGCGAGGAGCCGTTGAGCGACGCCGAACTGCGCGACCAGCTCATCACCCTGCTGCTGGCCGGACACGAGACCACCGCGGCGGCGCTGTCCTGGGCGCTGTACGAACTTGCCGTCGACCCGCAAGCTCAGCACGAGGCGGCGCGCGCCGCGGCGAACGGTGACGACGACGTGCTCGAAGCGGTCGTCAAGGAGGCCATGCGACTGCGCACGGTGATCCCCGCCGCGGTGCGCAGGCTCACCAGGGACACCACGGTCGGTGGGTGGCGCCTGCCCGCGGGCACCACGGTCAGTTGCTCGATACTGCTGGCGCACCGCGATCGCGACAACTTCGCCGATGCCGAGGTCTTCCGCCCTGGGCGTTTCCTGGACGGCTCGGTCGAGCCGAACACCTGGCTGCCCTTCGGCGGCGGCGCGCGCCGGTGCATCGGCGCCGGATTCTCGCTGATGGAAGCAACCGAGGTGCTGCGGGAAGTCCTGACCAGGCATGTTCTCACTCCGGCCGACGCCGCACCCGAACGTTTGCGGGTGCGCAACATCACGACGGTTCCGGCGCGGCGGGCGCGCGTCGTGGTCACCCCGCGTGCGCGCTAGGCGTTCACGGGGGACGACGGGCTCGGATCCGGCGAAATCCGGTGCGCCGGCTTTGCGACACCGCGCGGGCGGGTAATCTCGATGCCCATGACAAGCGGGAACCGCATCGCGATCGTAGGTGCGGGCATTGCAGGCCTCGCCTCCGCGAAGGTGTTGAGCCGGGAAGGTTTTCCGATCGAGGTGTTCGACAGGACACCCGATGTCGGCGGCGTATGGAGTATCACGCGGCGCTATCCGGGTCTGCGGACCCAGAATTCGAAGCGGACCTACCGCTTCTCGGACCTTCCCATGCCCGACGACTATCCCGACGTGCCGGACGGCGCGCAGATGCAGGCGTACCTCCAGGGGTATGTCGAGCACTTCGGTCTGCGCGAGAGCCTGCGGCTCGACACCGAGGTGGTGGCCGCCGACCCGGTCGACAGCGGGTGGCTGCTCGAGGTCAGGGATCACACCGGGGTGCACCGGACCTCGTGCGACCACCTGATCGTCGCCAACGGCGTCTTCAGCGATCCCGCGATTCCCGATTTCCGCGGCGCGGACCTGTACCAGGTGGGCGGCGGACAACTGCTGCACACCTCGAACTTCCACGATCTCGAGGCCGTGCGCGGCCGGACCGTCCTCGTCGTCGGCTATGGCAAGTCGGCCTGCGATGTCGCCGAGGCCGTCAGTCACGTGGCCGCCTCCACCAGGGTGGTGGCGCGGCGGCTGCACTGGAAGATGCCGCGCAAACCCGGTCTGCGCCAGGATTACGAACGGCTCATCCTGACCCGTTCGGGCGAGGCGCACTTCCGCTACCAGCGCCTCGGGCGCGCCGAGCGACTGCTGCACGGTGCGGGCCGCTCCTTCCGCGACAGCAACTTCGACGTATTGCGTGAACTGGCGACCAAGCGGATGATGCTGCGCGAACTCGGTCTGGTACCCCAGGGCCGGTTCGAGGAGATCGCGCAGAGCGGCGCCTCGCTGACCACCGAGGGTTTCTACGAGCAGGTCCGCGATGGGCGGATCGTCGTGCACCGCGACACCACGATCGTCGACATGCTCAGCACCAAGGCCGGACCGGCGGTCGACCTGTCCGACGGGCAGCGGGTGCAGGCCGATGTCGTGCTGTGTGCGACCGGATTCCACCAGCGCGTGCCCTTCCTCACCCCCTATATCCAACGCAGGCTCACCGACGAGAACGGCAATTTTCGCCTGTACCGGCACATTCTCCCGGTCGAGGTGCCGAATCTGAGTTTCGCGGGCTACAACTCGTCGTTCCTGAGCGCGCTCGGCGCGGAGGTCGGCGCACACTGGACCGCGGCGATGCTGCGCGGGCGCATCGAGTTGCCGCCGCCGGAGCAGATGGCGGCCGAGGTCGACGAGCGGCTGCGATGGATGCAGATGGGCACCGACGGCCACCACGCCCACGGCACGGCCATCACCCCGTTCGCCATCCACAATATCGATGACATGCTGCGTGACATGAAGTTCCGGCTTCCGCTGCGCACCCGTTTGGCCCAGTGGTTCCTACCGGTCAAGCCGTCGTCGTACCGGGGACTGGGGGCACGGTCGCAGTCCGAGCCGCCGCGGCAGCCGGATCGTCCGCGGGCCGAGACGCTGGAGCCGCATCGGTCCGCCGCCGATCTCGGCTGATTCTCTCGCGGGTCGGGTGTTGGTGAATTCCCTGTGCGGTAGGGGTTTCGCGCGCGCTCGGACTCGTCGCGTCGTCCCGGCCGCCTCGAGTCACGTCGCCGGACCGAGTTCTGTACGACCGTCCCATATCGGTTTCCTGAGCGCGCTCGGTCGATGAGCGGTCGTTTCTCCGGCTCGCGCCCGTCCGCGCCGACAGGCTCACCGCGCGCGGACACTGCGTGTACGACAGAATGTCGGAGACCCCCGGGGTGAGGGTGCCTGCCCCGATGCCGGAAGATAGCCGACAAACGGGTGTATCGCGTCGCGATTCGAGTTCGGCGGTCTTGGCGGGGAATTCACCTACGGGTCTCCCGGCCGAAATCGAGAATTCCCGTTCGCGCCGCGGTCGGATGTCAACGTCCATCGCGACACGCCCACGGGTTATCGGGGATGCAATGGTAGAGCTCGACGATTCCATTGGTGATAATCCAGAAGTGGCGACGTTGGATATGAATCTGCTGGTGGCACTGGACGCACTGCTGGAGACGAGCAGTGTGACCAAGGCCGCCCAACGGCTCGATACCTCCGCGCCCGCCATGAGCCGAACCCTGGCCAAATTGCGGCGGGTGCTCGGCGATCCGCTTCTCGTCCGAGCCGGGCGCAACCTCGTGCCGACCCCGCGCGCGCTCGAGATGCGCTACGACGTGAGCGCGCTCGTGCGGCAGGGGCGGGAGTTGCTGAGCCCGCCCGGCGAATTGGATCCATCACGATTGAAGCGATCCTTCGCGGTGCGGGCGGGCGACACCGTGCACACCGAACTCGTCGCGCCGCTGCTGTCGGCGGTCCGCACGCAGGCGCCCGGCGTCACCCTGAACATCCGACCCGACGCACCCGAGGACATCGCCGCCCTCCGCGACGGCCGGGTCGACATCGAGGTCGGCGTCATCGAGCGCACCGACCCCGAGACCACTGTGCAGCGGATCTTCGGCGATCGCGTGCACGGCGTCGCCGCACCGGATCATCCGCTGATCACCGAGCGCGTGACCGTCGCGCGCTTCGCCGCGGCCTCCCATCTGGCCGTCTCGCGCCACGGCCGCGCGCACGGACCCATCGACGACCGGCTGGCCTTACACGGCCGCACCCGCCGCGTGGTGGCGACCGTCCCCGATCTGACGACGGCCCTGCTCGCGGTGCGCTCCGGCGACGTCGTCTGTCCCGCACCGGCTCATCTGAGCCGTTCGGCCGTGGCGGCGCTGGGTTTACGCACCTTCGACATACCGCTGCCGCTGCCCGAGGTGCCGGTCTCCATGGCATGGCATCCGCGTCACGGCGCCGACAGCGGACACCGGTGGTTACGCGAATCGATACGGACCTTACTCACCCCGCCCGTCGACTCCGAGCGACCGAACGGCAGGCGGCGACGTCGATGAGACCGCCGAGGCTCAGGCGGGCATCTCGCCTGCCGCGCCGAGCGGGCGGCCGAAGGGGCCGTTGGGATTGCGCTTGAGTTCGTCGAGCATGGCCTGCAACTTGTCGACGTGCGCGTTGTCCTCGATGGTTGGGCGATGCGCGCCGTTGGTCTCCGGTTCGGTATGCGCGGCGGTGAGACCGGAGTCCGCGCGGCCGTTGAGGTTCGGTGCGGATATCTCCACGCGGCCGTTGGGGCTGGTCGGGGTGTCCAGGCGTTCCGCGCGCCGCCCGTAGTCCATGCCGAGCGGACCGGCGGGCGCGGTATCGGCGACCGGCACCGGCTCGTAGCGCGGGGTGAAGGTGTCCGCGGCCTGCGCCTCCACCCGCGGCGCGGGATCGGACGCGGGCGGTTCGACCCAATCGTGCAGTGCGGGCGGTACCGGGGGCATCAGCCGCTCGGCGGTCGCCTCCTGCGCGCTCGCCACGACCTGTTCCGCGCTCTCGGCGTGGGCGCCTGCCGGCGTTTCGGCCCGTTCGCCGCGATTGGCCGCGGCGCGCGGCAGGCGGCGTTCGCGGGCGGTCGCCGCGGCGGAGGTGTCGCGGACCGGGAGCGGGTTCTCGGTGCGGGTGGGCAGGTCCTGTTCGGCGCGTTCCGCGAGTTCGCGCCGTTCGGCCCGGGTCGGCGGCTGCGGTCGAGTGCCGACGTCGGCGCGCGGGGCGCGCGCGGCGGGCGGCGCGACCGGATCGGGCGCGCGGGGCGGGGCGGGCTCGGACGGGGCCGGGGCGCGCACCGCGCCCGAGGTCACGGATTCGAGACGGGTGTCCAACGCGGCCACATGCTGTTCGGTACGGAACGCCCAGGCTTCGATCTTCGCCAAGCGGACCGCGAGGCTGCCGTCGTCGGCGCCCTCCGCATCGACCCGGGCCGCCACGGCATCCAACTTGTCGCTGACCTCACGCAGGATCCGCGCGATGCCGGACAAGATCGCGCCGATCGACTCGGCGTCGCGCTGGCCGTGCTCCATCCGTACCTTCTTCCCCGTCGCTGCCCGGACTCCGCCGTGGCCGGCCGCGATTCTATCCGTCAACCCGCCGGTGCGCGGCATGAGAGTTCCGTTCTCGTAGCACCGTCGGTTCGGTCGTCGACCGTTCGCCGCGCCGCGCGCGAAGGCCGTGTCGCCGAGATGGTCCGAGGGTAGGCGCGCCCCGGTTCGGCCGACGGCGCGGGGGGAGGTTCGCGGCGGTGGTCAGCGTCGATCGGGCACGAGGCAGCCGCGCGGACGTGTCCCACGGATTGGCGACAAAGATCAATTCGGCGGAATTACTGTGGCGATACTCTCGCATGTCGCTACGAATTCCCTTGTGATGCATTACACATCGCCTGGTGGAGACCTGATACGGGCGCGATGGCGCGCGCGGGCGCGGGGTATACGGGGCTGGCGAGCGGAGGCGCGACGGCGCACTCTTGATCTATGGCGCCGGTCGCGAGACCGTCGGTGGTATGGGCTAGGGGTGTGATCGCGTGAGGACTCGGCAGCGAGCGGATCAGACTTGTGGGCGTCGGGCGGTGCTCGCCGAACTGGGGATCGGGGAGCTGACGGCCGAAGAACCGGCCGTGGCGGGCGGAGCCCAGTCCCGCTACAGCTGTCACTGCCCGGAATGCGCTGCGGCGCAATGGGATATCCAGCGGCTCAAGTACTGGATATGCGGGCGCCTGCTGGCCTTCGGTGCCGAGACCGCCGAGGTCGACCAGCGGGTCGGCATTCACCGCGTCGACATCCTGTGGACGGCGGGGGAGCGCCGCTACGCCATCGAGGTCCGCGGTGGGCCGCTGGACCGGGCGCTGGCGCGCGAACACACCGCGCGCCTGCGGGAGGCGGGTTGCGACGGCGTGCTGTGGCTGTGTCAACCGGGATACTGGGTACCGCATCTGCCCGCGCTCGGAATCGCCGACTTCGCGCCGCCCGCCTGCGACTACCTCGCGGAGAGCGGCATGCTCGACGCCGGGAACAGCGCGCTGGCGGTGCCGCGCCGCGCCCCCTTCGAACTGCGGGAGTTCCTCGAGGGCTGGGTGAAGGGCTGGATCGTCTGGGGCTATCGTGACGAGTTGACGGGAGGCTGGGCAACCGTGCAGGACTGGGAGCATCACACGAGGACACAGGCCGTGGTCATCGCCCGTCAGCGCCAGGAGCTGGTCAACCAGCGCACCGCACTCGCGCTGTCGCGAAAGTCGGTGCGCGACAAGCAGAAACAGGTCATGAAACTGGCCGCCCGGTTGGAGCGGGCGGAATTCGACGCCCAGAAGCAGGCCGATTCACTGGCCGCGGTGAGCCGCAAACTCGCCGATCACCATCGCGTCGACGCCACCCTGCGCGCCACCATCTCCCGTTTGCAGCAGACCATCGGCCATTGGCAGTTGGTGACCTATTGCGCCATGCTGCTGATCCTCACCTTCGTCGCGGGCGCGATGGTGGTGCGGTGAAGCATCGGTGACGCTCTAGTCCGTGCGCGCCGCGTCGGCCCGCAGGACGAACGGCGCGCGGTCCCAGCGCCAGTCGTTGCGCAGGACAAGGGCGATGAGGTCGAGCAGGTCGAAGTCGAGTTCGGCGGCGAGGGCGCGCAACTCGGGCCAGAACACCGGTCCGCGGGTCAGCGATTCCCGCAGCCGCCGCTCCACCTCGGGTTCGACCGGACGTTCGGCGAGTGCGGTGCCGCTGCCCGTCCACAGCAGCCACCCCCAACCGTTGGCGTGCGCGCGCTCGCGGGCCGCGGTCGCTGCGGCGCGGCGCACGTGGAATCCGATATGCCCCAACGGTTGGACTTCGATCAGAACCGCGCGCCCGTCGGTGAGGCGGGCCACCACGCTCGGGTAGGCGGTGCGTCGCACACCGTCGATTTCGTAATCGACCGCCAGCGGCGTCTCTCGGAAGGTGTCGACGAGTTCGCTCGCGGTGAGCGCCTGGAGCAGCCGCGCCTCGAGTGCCGAGTCGAAGGCCACCTCCCGGCCCACCTTGTCGAGGTAGAAGCGGGCGCGGGCGTCGTCGTCACCGTCGACCGTGCGCGCCGAGGCGGCGGGCAGCGGTGCGGGCGTTCCGTTCGCGGGCCACTCGACACCCGCGAGCAGTGAGCCGAACGCGTCGGTGCCCTGCGCCCGGTGCAGTTTCGCCAGCCGGTGTCTGGTCTTCTTCTGCCAGACCATGATTCGCTGCATGACGTAGCCCGCGACGCGCCGCGCGTCCTCCGGGGCGTGCCCGGCCAGCCGCAGCTTCAGATAGGCCAGCTCGTTCGCGGCCAGATCGGTGTCGGTGGCATAGGTCTCGATCAACAGCGCCCGCACCAGCGGTTGATCCCGGGCGTCGAGCGGATAGCGTTCGGCGAACACCCGCGCGGACCGGTGTCCGGTGATCGCCGCATCGCGCAGCATTTGCCCGACCGCCCGGGTGTGCAACTGCCGCACCCGATCCCGCGCCAGATCGAAGCGTGCCCCGATACGGGCGAGCGTCTCCGGTCGTTCCCCCGAGATCCCCAACCGCAGCGCCACGATATCGGCATCGCGGCGCCGTCGCCGACCCTGCGCCTCGACCAGTTCCCCCAGCAGTTCGTTGATCTCCTCCAACCCGAACGAGACATCCGCGGCGACATCGTCGAGCAGTTCCACGTCCTCCGCGCCCCGCTCCACCATCACATACCGCCCCTGTCTCGACACCCGGCCACCATCAGCGCAGACTAACCCCGTCCACCGACACCGACCCGCACGCGCGCCCTATCCGGGCTCGACCGTCCGATTCCCGGAGCTCGCTCGCGGGGCTGGTCGAGACGTTGGTCGACCCACCGATACCCGATGCCGTTCCCGCGCACCGAGAGCTGCCTGCCTCAGCCGGTGATCTCGGTGGCGGCGCGGAGGCCGGAGTCGTAGGCGCCGTGGACTGTGCCGAACGAGCGGCGGTCGGTGGCTTCGCCGGCGAAGTGGACGCGGTCATCGAAATAAAGGCTCGACAACTCCTCGATGCTGCCGGAGTACTCGTGCTCGTAGTCGTTGAGCACCGACGCCACCAACGCCTTGTCGGATTTCGAGAGGGCCGACCAGTTCACGGCGGGCTCGGCGGTCGACCGCAGTGACACATCCGGCGTCTCGTCCTCGGCGTCGTCCTGGGCGGTGATGAGGGCTTCGGCAATGCTGCCGCGAAACTGCTCGATCCGCTCGGCGGTGTCCTCGTCGATGCGGTGGCCGTCGGTGCCGTACACGGTGTTGTTCTCGGCGTCGGTGGGCACCGTCCGCGCGCCCGCTTCGCGCGCGAGGTCGGCGATCGGGTTACCGTCGACGCCGTGGATCCGGGACGCACCCAGATCGACCGGGGCATCGGGCCACCGGGTTGAGGTCAGGATCCGCCCGCCGATGCGGTCGCGCGCCTCGAGGACCACCACATCCTGGCCTCGATCGGCCAGCGTGCGCGCCGCGGCCAAACCGGCGATCCCGGCGCCGACGACGATCACCGTGCGCCGCGCGCCCGCCGTAGGGGCGGCGGTGTGGTCGTTGTCGCAGGCCGCGGCGGCGAGCAACGCCAGTGCGGACAGTCCGCTTGTCTGTAGGAATCGGCGACGGTCACCCTGTGTGTTCGGTGGCCGAAAACAGTGAAAGGCACCATCCGAGTTTCCTCGAAAAGTGCCTCTGAACTGGTACTACGATGGTGCGCGATACTGGGATTGAACCAGTGACCTCTTCCGTGTCAGGGAAGCGCTCTCCCGCTGAGCTAATCGCGCGAGGTGGAGACGGGAATCGAACCCGTGTGCACGGCTTTGCAGGCCGTTGCCTCACCACTCGGCCACTCCACCGTGCGAAGGGGGAAGGCAGTTGTTTCTGCTGTATCCGCCAAGCCCTACCTTTCGAGCGGATGACGGGATTCGAACCCGCGACCCTCACCTTGGCAAGGTGATGCGCTACCAGCTGCGCTACATCCGCATTCGCACCGCGGGCTCCGTCCGAGGCTCCCTGGTGCGAGACAGAACATTAGCGGACGCTCGGTGAAAGGTACAAATCCGCTGGTAGAACGGGTGGGAACCGATATGTGACGCATGTGGCCGCAGTGGCGCCTGCTGACAATCCACCCGATTCACCCGACTTCGCGCCCGATCCTCGTGCCGCTCCGAGATATCCGGTGCCCCTTCGAAGGAGGCGATTTGGTGCCCGCCGGGGAGTGCGTGCTAATGTTCCATCTCGTTCGGAAGACGCTCACGCGCCACCCGAACGAAGCCTCATGGCAAGAGTCCGGTCTCATAGCTCAGCGGGAGAGCGTCCGCCTCACACGCGGAAGGTCGCTGGTTCGATCCCAGCTGGGACCACCATAAGTGCCGTACTCGAATCATTGACCGACAAAACGTCGGCAAGAGATGGTTCGGGCGCGACACCGGAAGAAGGCAAAGACAAATTGGCTATTCCCATGCTCGGCAGAGCCTCCGCATTGCGGGGGCTCTTGTCGTGTCTGGCCTTGTGCGGGGCGTAGGGGCTGTGAGCATCCCGTGTGGCTCCAGGATGGGTGTTCGGTGCGTGCTGGTGGTGTGTGCCGTGTGAGGCTGCCGTGATGCCCGCTCCTGATGTGGTGCGGCGTTGGTGGACGCAGTTGGCATGGTGGAGTTCGGCGAACAGCGGTGTCTTGTCATCGTCGGGGACGGTGGTGTCGGTGGTTTGGTCGAGGTAGAAGGCTTCGAAGAAGGTTCGGTTGAGCAGGCGGCGGATCTGGTCGGTGCCGCCCAGGTACATGGCGTGCGGGTCGACCAGGAGATCGAGGCTGTGCCGTAGGACGTCGGCTCCGGTGGCGAGTTCGGCGCTGGCATCGGTGAGTCCGATGGCGAGCCGGTTCTTCTGGATCGTGATATCCCGCAGCTTGGCGCGGATCTTGTCGCTGGGCAGGCTGCTGTCGGCGAGGGCGTCAACGAGGCGGTTTTCCTGGGTGTCGAGGTCGCGCAGTCGCCGGGTGAGGCTGGCGTGGAGTTCTTTGGTGGCGGCTTGCTCGTTGCTGAGGGTGTGGTCGAGAACGGCGCGAACGTCGGTGATGAAGGTCGTCGGCAGCCTGAAGGTGCGGTAGTGCTCGACGATGGCGTCTTCGACGTCCTCGATGCGCAGGTGCGGCAGATCACAGTAGCCGTCTTGGCGGCCCCGGCAGACGAAGTACCCGTATTTCTTGCCTGCCCTACCGGTGGGCTGGGTGAAGATCAGGCGTGACGTGCGCCCCTGGAGGTGGCAGCGCTGGCAGAACAGTCCGCCCTTGAGGTAGTGCTGATGCACCCGATCGCGTTGACCTTTGGCGCTTCTGAGATCACGGACTTCCTGCACCCGTTGGAACAGTTCCTCGTCCACGAGGGGTTCGTGGTTGCCGGGATAGATGTCGCCTTTGTAGATGACGTAGCCGAGGTAGTACGGGTCGCCGAGCATCTGATCGAGCTTGTTGGCCGACACGGGATGAACGTGGGGATTACGGGCACTGGGGCGGGCGGTGAGCCCGAGATCGGCCATGGCGGCTTCCAACCGTTCGAAGCCGTAGTCGCCGGTGGCGTACAGTTCCCAGGCTTTACGCACCAACTCGAAGCGTTCGGGGTCGAGGATGACGGTCGAGATCTTCTTGCCGCCGATGTCGGCTTTGGTGTTGAGGTAGCCGAGTTTGGCGCGACCGATGGTGCCGCCGTGGGTGGCCTTGTAGCCCATCTTGGCGGCAACGTCGAGCCCGTTCATGGTGTTCATGAGCCCGTTCATCACATCGAGCATGCCTTCCATGGCGGTGGCGGCGGGGCCTTCGCCGAAGTCGTCCTTGACGGTGATCAGGCGGACGCCGAGTTTCTGGAGCTGGGCGACGTGGATGGCGGCGTCGAAGTGGTTACGGAAAGCGCGCGCCCGGTTGTAGGTGATGACGTACTTGATACCGGGATGGGCGTGGATGTAGGCCAGCATTTCTTTGAACGCGGGGCGGTGTTCGACGTCCTTGGCTGAGAAGCCGCCTTCGATGAATGGGGCGTGCACGAGTTCTCCGCCGATAGCCTCGGTCTTGCTGACGCATTCGCTCTGCTGGGTGGCGATCGACAGACCCTTCGGGTCGATGTCCAAGGCGGTACCCAACTGACCCTTGGTGGAGACGCGGAGGTAGATCAGGGTCGGCGCCAGGACTGGGGCCAGCAGCGGATTGCTGCCGAACTCGCCTGCTCCGCTATCCGCTCCACTGCGTCCGTTCTTGCGACCGCGTTTGGCAGCGATGTGATCTTGGATGAAACCGGGGACTTCACGACTGCTGTCGCTACCGCGGTCGTCTGGGGATGTGATGTCTTGGTGCATGGATAGTCTCCTTTGCTGACCGTCAGCTTCTCGTTCGCCTCTTTTCTCGTCTGCCCGTACGCATGGAGCCGACGAGTCTTACCGCTGATCGCGCCGAGATAGGCTGCCGCCTTCCCAGCGCCGATTCTATGAATTAGATATATCGCGTCGAATGCGCTCCTCCATTTCTTTTGTGATCACTGGCTTCCCTCTGGAGAGTCGTCCGGTGAGGCGATTTGGCGCACTATCCAACTCGGCAAAGTCGAGCCCGTATTCCGAAACGATGTCACAACATGCCTGTTCCATCTTCCGGCGTCCACCGACCGGCACGGCAGGGTACTTGCTGCGCAAATAGTTCCGCAGCCCCGGCAGTTCCCACTTGCCGATCCAGTCGGCAGCCTGGAACAGGTCAGCGGTCGAAATGCCCAACGTTTCGCTGAGCGCTCGCAAGGTACGCGGTCTCGTGTCGAGCGATTGCCCCTGCTCGATCCTCCAGATAGTCGCCTGGTCAACACCCGACCGTCGCGCCAGCCCATTAATAGACCATCCATGGGATTCGCGGGCAGCCACGATCTTCACCGCTATCCGCAGCGCATTCTTCTGATCCATTCCGAGTAAGTCTCCGTTAATAAAATCTCACCAAAGCGTAACTCCTTTGTTGGTGAAAATCAATAATTGTAGGGAGAATTTCTTGTGAATTAAAGAGGTCGTCAGTCGATGTTTTATTAACATGCAATATGCGAAATTAGGTGGGAATCGAAGCCCGACAGGCGGGAGTAGAACGGCATCGCCGTTTTCCTCCCGACCTGCCGAGCCTGCGATTTCCCTTACGGCTGAGCCATCAGAATCATCAGAACTGGGTGCTCAAGATTCGAGCATCACGTCCTGAAGAAGCGGGGCTCAGTCCGTCGACGGATCAGCGGTGCGCCGTCCGCGCTTCTGGGGAGAAGCCGGCGGTTCCGTGCTGCTGGGTTCGGTCGCCTCGGCGGCTGCCGCAGGCTTGGAACGTCGCAGCCGGTTGATCGCATCTCGTCGTAATGCCGCCTCGCGCTCGATATCTGCGATAGCTTGTTCGGCGCGTTCCGCAAGGTCGGACTCTTCTCGTGCTTTCTCGATGTGATTCAGCACGGCTTGCAGATGTTCGTCCGCAAGGGTCTTGCCGCGGAGCTGAGCGATCAAACTCAGTTCTGCATGGATCTCCGGGTCGACCCGGATAGCCATGGTCTTGCGTTGGGAGTCGTTGTCCGGCATGGACATGGCGGCTACCTCCTCGAATGGGTGCGACTGGTGAGTGCCGGTGTGGCGCTCGACGACCAGCCGCATCCCACCGACGAGGCGACCCCTGGCAACAGCGTCGTCGGACCTGCCCGAACCGTGATCCTGGTGTTCATGCTGACTCTCCCTCGCGGAATTTCCGATCCGAGGGCACCGGGTAGCCGGGAATCACGAGGTCGGAATCGACTTCGTTGCCCCAGACATCCCAGCCGGGCTGCCGCCGCCGGGCGAACAGCTCCAAATACGGACCGCTGCTGATTCTTTCGATGATCGCGAACTGCTCTTCCGGCTTATGACTGTGCTGAGGGTGAACCGGCGCGATGAACCACGTGGGTTGAGCACGGAAGTTGACCGGCGCTCGCCCTCGGGTGCCGAACAGGACATGTTCTGTCATGTTGCGCAGGTACTGTCCGAGTTGTAGGCGCGGTTTCATCCAGGTCAGCGGTGATCGGTAGGTGAAGCCCCACGCCTCCATGACTTCGAACCCGTGGCGCAGGGTCGCATTGGTGACCCATAGCCAGATATGGGCATCGTCTTCGGCGAGATCACCGACCGGCAGCCCCTTGACACGGTCGAGGCTCATGAGCGGGTAATGCCGTTCGGCGCCGTAGCTGCCTTTTTGCAGCACGTCCCACGGCGGATCGACCAGGATCGTGCGGTAGCGGTGCCTCGGGACGGAACGGCTCATTGATCACCTCCTTTCCGAACGAGTTCGACAAGCTGATCCGGCGAGATCACACGGAACAGGGTTGGGTCGAGCTGGTGATCGTGCTCGATGGCGTCCCGCAGTGCCCGCCGGCGTCGTTCAGCGGTGGCCAAGTTGCGGTGCGCGATCGTCCAAATGACGAACGGAAACCCCGCCTCGCTGTGGTGACCTGATGACAGCCCCACTCGTTCGTACGCCTGGTAATCCCGACACTTCCTGATCAACCGCTTGATGCTTTCGGTGCCGAGATCGACCTCGATGAAGTAGCTATCCACGTAGGGGCTATCCGGCGACAGCGCCGTCTCTGCATAGAGATCCGGTCGCAACCTGACGACGCTGCCCAGGCGGACGAAACGCGGCCACGAAGGCTCTATTTCGCACGTCACCAGTTCCAGCGCGCGCTGATGATCTGCCTCGACCAAGCGCATATGCGTCTCAGCGACCGCCAGGGTGTGACGAAGGAACGTTTCGGTCGGTTCCTTCACATGCCGCCGCGCCCCCGACTGCTCGTCCTGCCGCAAGAGCCGATACCCGGTGACATCGAGGTAGTGAACCAGTCCGCTGCTGCCGAACCCGACCCCGCCGATGCGACGATCCAGCGTCCCGAGCAGCCGATCGTCGCGTAGCCGCCGCAGCACCTTCTGGGTGCGGCGTGAACTCGATGCCGGACTGAGATCGGCAAAGTGGAAGCGGCGGATCTGCTCCACCGTCAGAAACCGATGAGCTGCCACCGATTTCAGCACTGCCCAGTCGCGGTCACTGAGTGACTGGGCAATCCGTTCCAGGTCGCGCTGTGAGACCCGCCGTCTGACTGGGGAGATGGTGCCGGAGGCACCATCAGTCGGTGCTGCAACCCGACCTGAATCGGCAAGGACAAGCGACGATGCGGTGGTGTCGGACGAGGCGAAACGCCCGCCGAAACGCCCGTCCCCTTCCTGCCCTTCGGCGCGGTTCATGATCGCCTCCGTCGGCGACCACGCCCCTCGGATGCAGTGCCGGACCGCTGCTGGTCTGGTCCTTCCAACAGGGCACGGAACTCCGCCTCGATTTCTGCTCTGGGTCGCCCGTACTGCTCGCGGCTCAGACGACGGATCTCGTCCGGATCGCTCGGGGTGAACCCTTCGGTCGTTTCCAGAGGCGGCAGGGTCACGCCCGATGTCCACGGCTGCACGCTGTTATCCCGTACCAGCTTCATATAGACGTGATGGGCGGGCAGCGCCATGAAATCCTCCGGGCTGAGCACAGATTGCCCGGCGGCCATTTCTTTGGCATCGTCCACGCCCAACTGGAAGGCGATCTTGTTCCGAGCCCCATTCTTGAAGGCGCGCGCCATCGCTGGCGGAAGCTGTGAACCATATTGATGCGCGAGAGCGAATGAGGCACCCATCGAGCGGGCGGTGGCGAGCGCGTCATCAAGATCAACTGGCAGATTCAAAAACTCCTGTACCTCATCGACGTACACCATGACTGGGTCGCGCTTGGCTTCCGGTATGGTGGCGCGCTCCCGGATGGCATTCCAGACTTCTGCCAGCAGAAACGCCGCGAGCAGCTTGGCTCGATCTGGTCCTATGTGCCCCGGTTGCAGCGGTACCAGGAAGACTTTCTTCTGATCAAGCGCCTGGCGCACATCAAATCTCGGATGTTGTTGCGCCAGAACCCCTCTCAAATAGACATCCAGGAACGGACGTACTTTGTTGCTAAGCGGTGCGATATTGTTCATCACCCCCTCGGGCGAGAGCTGCTCGTACCACGACCAGAAGGTTCCGGCAGCGAACGGGTCGCGCTCGACTGCCTTACGAA
This sequence comes from Nocardia arizonensis, assembly GCF_001310275.1. Lineage (GTDB taxonomy): Bacteria > Actinomycetota > Actinomycetes > Mycobacteriales > Mycobacteriaceae > Nocardia > Nocardia arizonensis. The sequence goes on along the minus strand of NZ_LGYZ01000081.1, from coordinate 91,378 downwards.
CCAGCGGACGCCGAAATGCCGGATCGGTCAGGATGAGTGGCAGCATGATCAGGCTCGGATTCGGCGCCAGCGCGATTGCCTTGAGCGATTCGCGCAGGATGTCACCGCTACGCCGTCCCAACGAGTCGCCATAAAGCGAATGGAAGATGTGGAAGATATTGTCCGCCACCACTTCCGGGGGTGTGCCGCCTCGGAGCCGATCAAGCGGATTGATGCCGACCGGGAAGTCGTCGAGTGGATCCAGGACGACGACGTCGTCTTTACGGCTGTCCGGCATCACGCGCAGCACGCCATCCACCAGGTCTTTCGGCTCGAATGCGAACACCGCACGCCTCGCCACGAGATCCTGGTGGATGAGCCGTATGAGCAGTTCCGTTTTGCCCACGCCACTCGGCCCGATCACATGCGTATGTCGGCAGGCATCGTGAACTCCGTAGCTGACGAATTTTCCCTCCATGCCAGGCGCATTCGCCATCGCGATCACCTTATCGCCGGTCAGGAGCGCGGGGGTCGGTCGCAGCTTCTTCGGGTGCAGCGGGTGCTGCCCTGGGAAGGCTTCTTCTTTATCGCTGACCGGCCAGGCCGTCAGTTGCAGCACCTCACCGATCCCCAAGCGCCGGCTACCGACCACCAGCGGCCATGGTGACCACCAGGAGCGGCGGCGTGGGGTATTGAGCTTCTTCGGTGATTCGGCACGTAGTTCCAGATGCACCCCCGCGGCGTTGACTGTGCCGAGCGCCGAAGCCAATCCCAGCAGCAGGCTCCGGCGTCGGTCGCTCGTGCGTGCCGCAGCCCCGATACGAACGGTCACCGCGAACCCGTGCTGTCCCAGCTTCTTACTCAGATCCTGTTTGACGTCCGAGCGCGTTTCCGGCTGGATGCCTTGAAGCACCTTGGACAGGACGGACTGTTCCTGCTCGGGCAGGTCGGGTGGCAATTGCTGTGGACGCCGCCTGGCACCCAGCTCGACTTGCAGCACCAGTCGTTCCCCAGGGGCGACACCCATCAGAGCCGACAAAATGGTGCGCACCGACGCCACGGCGTCAGCTGGTTCGATCAGCCCGGCGCGAGAGGAAGGTTCGACACGCCGCGCCACGGACACTGATCCACGTTCACCAGGCAAACCGCTGACCTGACTACCTGGTACCAGCTGCTCGATGGCGCGCTGAACAGATTTCGCGTAGCGGAGCTTGCTGCCGACGAGGTAATCCACCCCGGCAGATGACGATCGGGCCTCCAAAACGAGGCGCGGAGCATGCCGCTGCGCCGCCCACTGCCGCAGGAGCCCGAGAGCAGAACCCTCCGAGTACGGCCGGGGGAACCAGATTTGCTGCCATACCAGGACATCAGGCGAGAGAGGCAGTTCAGTTTGATCGTCAGGCGTCATGGTCAGCCTCCTGTCCCATGCCGTCCGCAGCATCGTTTCCAGTGGCGTCCTGATGCTTGGCCTCGTCGCTGGCGATCGTGGCGTCGTCTTGTGCATCAGCCAGTGCCTGGGCTATGGCAGCACGTCCCAACGGGCGGGGGTCAAATGGCTCCCGCCGGACACTCCGTACCCTGATATAGCGTTCCGGCCTGCTCGGCCGGTTCCGCCCATTGGCAGGCCGCCGATAATTCATTTTGCCGTTGTTTTTGGACATGGGTTTACCCTCCTCATGTATTAGTGCTGAAATGCCGACGACCCACCCGAATTACGACGTCTGAACATGTATTGCTCTGTGTCAACGTCCGTCTATTCTGGGTTTACCACACGGGGGTCGAGCCGCTCAATCCATTGCGGGCGGTAGCAGTATTTTCTACAACATCCGAAACGCCCATATGCGTTCCCGAATCAAAACGCTTGTAAGGGCAGGATATTCACCAGCGATCCCGCCATGTCTTAATTACAACAACCGCCAACCACACCAACACCCCCGTCCCCACGATGATGATTACCGGCCAGAAGATCGACTGCACCAAAGACACCGCCACGTACAGCGCGATGGCGGCACCCAGTACCCGCAAGCACGCGCCGACCAGGCGGTCGATGAGTCCTGGCTGTTCGTGGCCGCTCATGCCTGCCACCTCCGAATCCACGCCAGCAGCTCGTCGGTAAGAATCAGGAGCAACCCCCACACCTTGATCGCCGTGGCCGGTGCCATATCCTGATGCACCTCGTTCATATCCACGATTTCTCGCAGCGTGACGGTCAGCTTTGCCACCGTCGATTCCGCGAGATGTCGTGTCACCTCGGGGTTGTCGCCCTCCGGTATGCCGCCGTCGAACTGCCACGGCAATGGATCGGGTTCGGATACGGGGTTGGATGTATTCGGTGCATCACTCATGGATGACCTCCTTTTCGGGCAAGAATGTTGGATATTGCAAGGGGTGCCGCGCCGCTCATTACTGGGTGCGGTCCCGCTGGTCTCGCGTCGCCGGAACATCGGGGCGGAGACGACCGAGCGCCCGTGCGATCTCGCGCGCTGTCGCCGCGACCGGTGCGACCGCGACGGCGTTCCCCAGCTGCCGCAGCGCTTGGGCGTCGCTGACCGGGAACACGAAGTCATCGGGAAACCCCTGCATGCGACGGATCTCAGCAATCCCGAGCTGGCGGACGACTCCATCGACCAGGTAGTGCGACCAGCCGAAATCCACGCCGAACGGCTTGTTGTAGCCGCTCGCGAGCACGGACCACCCGATCTTGCGGTGGCAGTCGCCGCCGACGATGTCGTCCATCGTGATCACCAGCGGCACCGGCTCAGGGAACGAGAATGGTGTCGATCGACGCCGGAACCCCACCATGAACAAGCGGGGACGCAACTGCGGCAGTCCGAAATCGCAGGCGCGCAGCACTTTCAGATGCAGGGTGTAGCCGAGATGGTCGGTCAGCAGCGCCTTCATCACGGCGATGGTCTGACCGCCGCCATGGGTCAGCAGACCACGGACGTTCTCCAGGAAGAACGCCGGAGGACGGGTCGCCTCGAGGATGCGCACCACATCGAAGAACGCCGTCCCCCTGGTATCGGTGAAGCCCCGCCGAACGCCGGCCTCAGAAAACGGCTGGCAGGGAAATCCCGCCGTCAGCACGTCGTACTTCGGCAGATCCTCAGCAGCCACCGTGCCGATGTCGCCGACGAACTGCCCATCGCCGAACATTCCGGGATAGCGATGGTGAAAGTTCGCCTCGAAGGTCTTGCGTGCAGCCGGATTACTCTCACTGGCGAAGACGGTCGAAGCGCCGAGCGTCTCGAATCCCAGCGAGAATCCCCCGATCCCGGCATACAGCTCAGCCACTTTGAGCGGCGCCGGTTCGGATGGCTGCTGGCACGGCTGACGACGTGTGAGCGCCCGAAGCCCCGCGGGCAATGCGGTGCTGTGGAAACGAGCCGGGCTCGTGTGGTTCATCGCCGCCGCTCCCCGGACGGAACCGTCCGTATGCGGAATGGTCTCCGAGGGGCCGCTTTCGGGGATCGTTGCCCCGCCCCGCTGCGGCGAGGGTTCGGGCTCGGGGATGGAAGGGTTTGGGGTGGGAATATCGCTCACGGATAGACCTCCTTTGAAGCAAAAACTCTGTTGAGAGTGGTGCTGCCGCCTGTTTTTGGCATGGCGGCAGCACCACAGAAATTCGGGAGAAGTGACAGAACTGGTAAAAAACTCAGCCGCTACGCGACTGGCGGCTCCACTGGAGCGCGCTTGTCAGAGACGCTTGCCCTTGCTCGCCTGCTGGGAGGCGGACGCCACCCCGACCCCAGCCCCATTACGCCCCCGGACGGTGAGAGCGCTCGAATCGTGCCCCACACCGTGCCCCACCGTTTCCGGGCTCTGTGCCATGGCTTCCAGCTTCAAAGCATGCACGTAGGCGCTGGCGGCTTGCCCGCGCAGCGCATGCTCCTGCTGGATGTGGCGCACCCGTCGCAAGGCGCGCTCCGCCAGCAGGATTCGCACCGACGACGCCAGACGCCGATGCGCTCGCTGCTCCTTGGCATACGCCCGCCGAGCGTCTTCGATGGCATCGGCGACCGGATCAGCGTGGGAATGGGCGTTGATGTACGACGCAGTAGCGATGCCCAGCGCCAGCAAGCCGAAGGCGAACCCCGCCGCCGGTCCTTCGATGCTGGAGCGCAGCGCGAAGATGCCGACACTGACGAATAGCGCGACCGCCGCACCAACCACCACCGCCGCCAGGACGAAGGCGCGTCCCTTCCGCTGTCCCAGCAGCATCGGCAGGTACGGACGCAACTCCGCTGATGCCTCTTCGGGATCGAGTTGCCGCTGTCGCGCCAGCTGGTAGTGCTTCACCTGTGTTCCGACCAGACCAGCCGTGATCGTGGCGACGCCCGCCGACGCCGCTTGTGCCAGCGCCAATGCCGGAAGCTCGCCGTAGGCGATCCCGGCACCGCCGAGACCTGCGATGTCACCGACCAACAGCCCCGCGGTTCGCAGCCGGTACCCGAGCGACGATCCCTTGCGTACCGCCAAGGGATGCAGTGCTGCTTTCACCTTGGCGTAGGTCGCCTGAGCCTCGTTGACCATCGGGCGGTTGGCGTCGATGAGGTAGGCAGTTTCGACGTTGCCCGGCTCCAGACCAGCCGCCAGCGCTGCGGGTTTCGCCGCCGCCCGTTCACCTTCGGCATCATGGAGATGAACCTGGTGCTCCGCCCGTGCGTTGAACTCCTGTTCCAAATAGAAACTGTCCACGATGTCCGGTCGCGGTACCGCCACCGCCTGCTCCGCAGGGATGAGGCGGGCGTGCTGCACCCGCTCCCGCAGCGCCCGATCACCGCCGGAGCCCCCCGGCATGCGCAGTTTCATTACCGCACCGCCGCATCGGTCACGATGAAGCACGCCGCCGCTTTGGTGGCTTCGCACAGCAGCCGGAAAAACGCCTTGAGCGCGTTGACGTAGTCCGAAGGGAACGACTGACCCGGTGCCTTGCCGATGTCCGTCATGCGGACGGTGGCACCGGTCAGATCGACCGGCGTGACCTGCTGTGCCAGCTGCTCGGCACGGGCGACGGTCAGCGACGAATCGGTCAGCGAGGGCGCAACCGTCTGTGCGCCGTCGGTGGTGATGACCAGATCCAGCACGTAGCGCGTGCCGACGGGATCGAGCTGGCGACCGAATTCCGCGGCGAGTCCGAGCTGCGACACGACATCCTTGCCGTCACGGGACAGGGTGGCGGCGGCTTTGGGCAGGTTCGCCTTCACGGTGTCCATCACGGCGTCGACCATCTTGGGTACCCGCTTCAGGCGGGCGTTCTCGGTTGCCCCCTGGGCGTGCAGTTCGCCGTCGTAGACAGCCGACACCGCCCCGGCGGAACCGCCGAAAATGTCGGCACGGAAGGTACCTCCACACACCGCAACCCGTTCGGCGAGGGCCCGCACCGGGGCGAGCCTTCCATCGTCGGCGGCGACCTCCAGTCGGTCACCGCTGACGTCGATGGCGGCGCGTCCGGCGACTTCGCGACCTTCAGGGCAGGAGGCGGCGATCTTCTTCAGCTCGGCGAGGTCGCCGGGAGGGGTGGGGACGGCACAGGCGGTCAGACCGACCGCCACCGTCGTGGCTGCCACGGTGGCAGCGATGCCGGGATGCGCCCGGAACTTGATTTGTTTGTGGGACATAGGGTTTACCTCTTTTCTGGGGCGAGATGAACGCCTCGCGTGGTGGCACGTACCGCCACCACGCGACGCTCTCGGTTCGGGAGTTCTGGTATTAACCGGCGCTGGTCGAGACTCGGAAGCGCTGACCACATGCCGAGCAGGTGATCGCCACACCGTCGCGCCAGGAACCTTTGGCGATGCGGATCGTCACCAGGCCGCCACGAGCCGTGCGGCAGGCACAGGCGGCGAAGATGTACTTGGCGACGCTCTCATCCGTGGTCAGCGTCGCCGTTCCGGTCGACGCCGCACCGACACCGCTTCCCTTGGGCGTCCGTCGCACCCACTTCGGCTCGCGCACCATCACCAGCGACTTGTCCAGCAAAGCGATCAGATCGGCGTAGTCGACCTGCGCATCCGGCCGGAGGCACGGAGTGATGTGCCCGTGCACGCGGTGCTTGGTGACATGCAGACCGAGCGCCATGGCGACCTCGGCGAACCTCCGGTTGTGGTAGCGACCACGGTTGGAAGTGCCCTTCACGGCGCACAGGTGGTTCCACGCGTGGGCGGCTTCGTGCACCAGCGTGACGAGCCAGTCTTCGGCGGTGTAGCGGTCCCCGGTGCCACGGCGAAGATCGGCGTTCAAGAAGATCTCGTCGATGTCGTGCCCTTCGTGCTGCCAGGCACCGGGGTAGAACCAGCCGTGCGCCTGATGAGGACCGACGTCGCCGCTGTCGATATGCACACTGTCCTGGAGGTACTCCGTCAGACCGGGCAAGGCGTCGCTGCGGCGAGCGGTCACCTCCAGGAGTACGAGTTTCGCCGTGTCCATCTGGTCGCGGTAGGCGGTGGTGGGGAGACCGACGCTCTCGGAAGCTGAATTGGTGAACAATGGATCTTCGTTTCTGTAGTGGGAAGAGGCTCCAAAAGGGAGCACGACCCCACGATCCCAGGACTCCGACCCCTATTCAGTTGCTTCCCTGACGACTTCCCTGATGACTTCCGGTAGTCCTGGCTCAGAGAAAGTGCAGGGAACTCTACAAGGAAGTCGGACCGGAAGTGCTTGCATCAGGAGGGCAGTGACAGCTACGCGCTATTGACCGAGATCACTAAACGTGATTATATAAACCCAGAATTAAATAGGAAAACTTCATATGGGAAGACATTCGCAAGATAATGATTCGTTCCGCGAACGTAGGCAAGACCATTCTGGGAAGGAATCAAGTTTGAATGGTCTGGAGTCTGAGCAAATTATCGGTCGGGCGCAGACCTACCTAGAGCGCGACTACACCGATTTGCCGCTGAATCATAAGTGGCGAACCGAAATGGTGGAGCTGTTGCATGATATGAAGCAGCTCCCAACTCAAAATTCGGACGTCGCGGCTTACGTAATGGAGAGCCTCATTTCGGTCGAGTACCACCTTCGCAGCAATGAGTATCCGATGTGGACAACCATGATTCCCGCAATGCTAAATGCAGATCCCGATGAAGCCTGGCGCCTTATGCGAATGGGAGTTAAGTACTTGGGCGATGGCAATCGAGGTGCAGCAGAGCTAGGCAGCGCCCTTGGGGAAGCGCTACTGGACAACCAATTCGACTCCAACACGACTGCCCAGGTTGTTCAGTTCATGGCCACAGAATGGGGCAGGAGTCAATTGGAAGCCGATCAAGCACGTCAAAATCGAGACCGGTCATTCGGCAACGCCGCCACCGTGCAAACGATCATCGGTGGCATATCCGGAAGGCCGGGCGAAATAGCAACGGGCGTTATCGGTGGCAATGTTATCCACCATCACTATCCTCCACACGGCCAAGGCAATCCGCAGCGATCCGAATAAGATTCCCGCCTGATGTTCGAAGGATCAGGTCTTCACGAGAACTGGTCACGTAGACCGGAGCGTGGCATACTTACCTGATGGGGAGTCCAATACACTCTGATCAGGTCGAGCTGGCTGGCGAGCTTCATGATCTACGTCTTCGCACGATCGACGAGATTTTTCGCACTCAAGGCGAACCAAAGGATTTCAAGATCCTCTTCCGGGTTATCGGTGGACTCTATAAGGGTTCCGACCAGCGCGATACTACAATGATCGAAGCCATCAAGCTTGGCTTGCAAGAGGCCATCAAATTTCTGCCGAACACTCGACTGACCGACATTAGTAGAGAGTCTAAAGTCACCTGGCGAGACGCAGCATCCATTCTATATGGTCTGTACCCCTTTTCTCTGGAAGCCAGAATTGAGATAACCGGCTATGAGGGGCACGGACAGAATCACGCTAAGTGGGCTAAGTATCTTCGCGACCTCTGCGGTCTGCCGGATGGCAGTCGGCAATTTACAAATAGAGTTACCGATATACGGCAAATGTTGGCAGATATACTGTTAGGTGCAGAGATGAGCGGCGGGTTTGAACAGTTGAGAAGAACAATTCAGGATCCTGTCATAGGTCAAGCTCGGCAAGATGAAAATTCGACCGAGTCACTGGTTGACGTCGATATTTCCTCGGACCGTACGAATCCGCCAGTGGAACTGGAATCCGCCTTCGGCGATCCGTACAGTGGAAATATGGATGACAGCACCGATATGGACGATCACGAAGAAAAGCAGCCGACCAACAAGTTCGAGGGTGACGTAACTCAGTATGTAACCGGAATTTTCAGTCAGACTTCCGGATCTATTGGTGGCAATGTAATTCACCATCATTATTCGACTCCGCAACAGTTTAAGCCGCCTCAGCCACCGGAGTCGACCGAGCCAAATGGATAGCACTGATACCGGTCAAGCGCAAATCAATCAGTATGTCACAGCTGTCGCCGGATATGCATATGGCGCGATCGGGGCTGACGTACATGTGCTCGGAAACGGCAGCCCGCTATATCTGCTGCTGAATCATCGGCAGGTTGAATCTCCACGGTCTTCCTGGCTGACTGCGCTTCCCAGTCGGATGCTTAATGCGCGATACGGAGTGGTTGAATTCACCGGGCGAAGGGTGGAGCGTGACGACTTGCACACCTGGTGCCGCTCCAGCCCCCGGTTAGCTGTCCGCTGGCTCCACGGACCGGGCGGGCAGGGTAAGACGCGTCTGGCCGCTGAATTCGCCAGCGAGGCGGTCGCGAAGGGCTGGAAGATCGTCACCGCGATTCCCGGAGCAGGGGCAGTGCTGCCGCAACCAGGCAGCCAGGATCTTCGTCTGGACGGTGCCGCGGGTCTGCTCTTGATTGTCGACTACGCCGATCGTTGGCCTCTTCACCACCTCATGTGGCTTCTCAGTAATGCATTGCTCTACCACAAGAACATTCCAACTCGTGTGCTGTTACTTGCGCGCAGTAGTCGTCTCTGGCCAGCTCTACATGCGGCAATCGAAGGGCGACGTATCCAGGCGGACACGTATCAGCTGCATGCGGTCACCGATACCGATAGTATGCACGAGCGCCGCCGCATGTTCTTGACTGGCCGGGACTGCTTCGCACGTCATTATGGTCTCTCCCCAGGTGAGACGGCCTCTATTCATCCGCCGACAGTCCTCGGCGAGGACGAATTCGGCTCTATTCTAACTATCCATATGGCTGCCCTGATGGCCGTCGATGCGCGCATCAATCAGATCGTAACTACCCCTGCCGATCCGACCAGCATCTCTGCCTATTTGATGCGCCGCGAACGGCTGCACTGGGCTACCTTGTACGAGAACCGCATTAGAGGAGCGGATTTTTTAACACCCCCCGATGTAATGGCGGCTGTTGTATTTGTAGCTGGCTTCATCGGACCTGCACTGTATGGCGCAGCATTGACCGCACTGAGTTCTGCTCTACGAACACTCGGAAGTAATATTTCGGTAGAGCGTGTAATCGCAGACCACTCGACATGCTACCCCCCGAGTGAATCCGGCTATGCACTTGAACCGCTGTACCCCGATCGACTGGCTGAAGATTATCTTGCACAATGCTTCGCAACTTCGTCGGCGTCGGATAAGGGCGCGCATCCTTGGGCTGAGCAGCTTCTATTCAGGGTGATGTCAGACGTGCGGGATGGTACATCAGATCACATCTTGTCACGAGCTCTTGGGCTTCTCGCCGACTCCTCAAGTAGGTGGTTGCATCTTGTGCCTGTTCTCGGGATAATTGTGTCCGCAGCCCCTGAAATGGCGCTACGTGCTGGCTCGAATGTCTTGACAACAATTGCACGCATAGAAACATTGCCTCGTATAGCCAGACTCGAATTTGCGCGCCTTATCGTTAGGGGCGAAATTCCTGCCGATCGCGGCGTCGACGCTGGAACTGCCTTCATGGCTGAACGGCTTCTTCAGAATTTTCCCGACCACCCCAATTCCGAGGGCTCTAAGGCGCTTATAACGTTGAAGATGGCGCAACACTTTGCAATGGCAGGTCTTCATGACCGCGCGGTGCCTGCGTATGAGAAGGCAAGCGACCTCTTGGCTACCGTAGCGGACTCGGAAGATAGCAAGGTATGGCTGTCGAGACTCGCTGAAGCTTATTCCGGCTTACGCCACTCATCATCTGTCTGCGGAAATTTCGAAGCAGCACTGGACGCCGCAAATGCGGCATACGAGGCTAGAGTGGATGCTCTATCCCGAAAAAACTTCATATGGGATAGCATTCTGGTGCAATTAGCGAAGGCTGATCTCGGATGGCCTTTGGCTGCTTTGGAACGCTACGATGAAGCCGCCACGCAGCTTGGCCAAGCTTCCACAATCTTATTTGGCTTCCGTAAGAATGCTAGCAAAGCGCCGTTGTCATCAATTTCTGGTCGTGCTGCGACGATGACGATGGAGCTTGCGGATGTTCGCCTCCATCTGGGAAAGTTGAAGCAAGCTGCCAAAACTGGCATTCGCGCTGTCGCGCTCGCTCTGGCTAGCGACCGCGAGGATCCAGCATACATACATCGCCTCGGCAATCTTCTAGTCAGCTATTTTGTTGTCGCGGAAACTGTCGAGAGAGGGTCGAATGGTCGCTTTACTTTGACAGAATTGATGTCGCCAGCGAGCATCGCGCTCGATCAGTTCATTCAAATGGTTGATGGACCAAAAGATCAGCGGTTGACCACGCTGCATTCACGAGTTTCGAACTGGAGCATGCTACTTCGTGCACCGGATATCGGCTCAGCTAGACTTTCAAACGATGGCGCGGCTTCAACTTTGCGGAGAATCTCAATCGATGACGAAATGCTGCTTCTTGCCATTCCGGAGGCTTTCGACATTTATGGTCGAATCCAATGCACTCTTGGAGAGTATCGAATTGCAGAGCAGGCTTTAGAGGCGGCTGCGGTCGAGTGGCGCAGTGCCGTAAATTTGGCACGGACAGCCCCGCAGCGCAGAACACTCTTAGTGAAGTCCTCTATGAATCTTTCTCGACTCGCTACCTGCCAACAGAGGTTGGGTCAGATGCCCGACGCGATTGATACATATAGTGAGTCAATCGACATACTCCGAAAACTCGCACGCGGCGGTGCGCAAATATATCCAATGCTTCTTGCCGCTGACCTCCGTGCCATCTCCGGCTGTTATGCGCTAGTAGGAAATAGAAGGTCCGCAGCTGAGGCGGTTAATGAGGCAATTCAACTTGAAAGCGCCCATCCCGTATAGGGCATAAATTTGAGACCTTTACCCCATCCAAGGCGGTCTCCGTATCGGCGTCCGGCGAACAGGCGGACGGATGTCCTGCACCCGCGGCAGAAACTCGGTCGGCGCATCGTGCGTCGCTATCCGCCCGGCGCGATGGCTGCTCGGCGGCAGCTCAAGCACGATCGTATCCGCCTCCGCTTCGTTGGGGTCGACCTCGACGTCCAAGCTGTCACAGTGACGAGAAGTCTGGTCGTCGCAGTGCCCACCCAACCGGTGGGCACTGCGCCACCTTCCGGCTCGGAAGCAGACGATCCCCGCCAGCCCCATCGTTGCGGACAGCAGCAGGATCGCGACCAACCAGTTCGCCATGGTGGACAGGGCGAGCCTCAGCTCGGATGGCGCTCGGCAGGAACCAGCCGTTCGGCTGGTACCGCTCGACGCTGCTGATCCCCGCTCACGATCCCTGTCCCGCCTCCGGCAGCACCGACCTCGGCGGGAAGATCTCGGTCGCCTGGTCGGGCAGCCGCATACGCCCTGCCCGCACCGCTGTCACCAACTGGTCGAGTCCCTCGATACACCAGGTCAGTTCAGCGGCGTCGCGCTCGTGATGCTGTGGATCGTCCTGACGCAGGGCATAGCGCACGTAGCGCCAGACTAACCAGGCGACCCACTGACCGTAGGACGAGGGACTGGTCGGCGCATCCATCTGGTGGGCAATCTCTTTGGTGTGCCCGCCCGCTTCGCGATCGATCAGCCAGATGAGCAGATTCAGCTGCTCATCGACCGAGTCGGAGTCCTTGCGACCATGCTCATGGACGTGACGCCATTCGCCGACCAATCCGTGCACGCAGCGCATCAGGACCGTGGTCGGTTCCTGCACTCCAGCGCAGATACGAAGCACCGGTCCCGCATCCGGCAGCGGCTGGTCGGGCTGTGCCTCGACCGGCGGCACCGAGAAGGCGAAGGGCAGCTGCGGTGTCAGACCGTAGACGGTGGAGGTGTGGCGATCGGAAGGCACGGTGGAGCGGGTTCCTTTCGGACATGGATTCGGGAGGATGGAGCAGCGGCTCCGCAGCGTGTGGGAGTGGTCAGTCCCAGAGTTCGGGCGCACGGCAGCGGCGGCAGGTCTTCGTGCACGTCGTCATCGACGCTGACGCGGAACTCGGGGCATCCCTGCGCCAGTTCGTCGGCGACGTGCTGGGCTTGTTCCGCGGTGGCTTGGTAGTCCAAGCGCAAGGGACCGGACTCGATCCGGATATGCCGGATGCGGCGCGGTTTCGGAATCGGGGGCACGTCAGTGACCATCAGGACGGCTTGGTCTCGGCGAGGACCACGCGCCCCGCATCCACCAACGCCAACTGCGCCGCCGCCTTTCGCGGGCAGCGCTTCGCCCGGCAGGCGACATGGAACTGCATGACCCTGTGCGCTTGGTCGATCGTGAATGGCACCGTCGGCGCCTGGTGGGCTTCCTGCTCGACCTGGGCGACGAGCTGGGACATGGCAGGCGAATGCATGGTGGATCTCCCCGGTTCGGGCGGACTCGACCGACCAGGTCGAGAAGGTGTACCCGGCACCGGGGGCTCCAGCCAGAGCCACCGACCCGCCCGACCGTTCGGGAGGCGGTGCGCCGCTGAGGGTTTGCGGCGTCACCCCGGTGCCGGGTACCGGTTACCACCTTCGCGTTTGTACTGGTCAGGGGCTATACAGGGACGTCGCAGACCACTATGCGTTCGGCGCATAGCTCGGCACCCGCCAAGGGATTACGCTCAGGGCGATTCACGCGAAAGACCAGAAATAACCAGGTCAGTCGTACTTTCAGGGAAGGAATTCTTCTGCATGAGCCAGACGGCAACCGCATCGGCGACCGACGCAAAACCGCAGCGCCACAAGGTCACCGGCGATGTTCATCTGCTACTGCGCCGCGGCAGCGAAGTGCTGTTCGGGCAGCGCCAGAACACTGGCTTCGAGGATGGGGCGTGGCATCTGCCCTCGGGTCACCTCGAAGCCGGCGAGTCCGTCATCGACGCCCTGATTCGCGAAGCCGACGAAGAGATCGGCGTGACGATCGAGGCGAACGATGTGCAGTTCAGCCACATCATGCACAACTCGTCGTCGGGTGGTCGGATGGCGTTCTTCTTCACGGTGCGCTCGTGGCGGGGTGAGCCCACGAACCAGGAGCCCGACAAGTGCAGCGGGCTGGAGTGGTTCGCGGCGGACGCGTTGCCCGACCACATGATCGCCTACTGCCGGACCGCGATGGACTACATCGCTGTGAACCAGCCATTCTCGGCGTACGGCTGGTAGTTCGACGATGACGGCACGCGCCAGCGAGATCGTCTGCTTCAGTTACCTTGCCGCCGCTCAGCTCTGGCGCGTTCCGCAGTTTCCCACCGCCAATTCCGGCGCTCCGATCGTCGAGGTCGAGGACTCGATCGCCGCCGACGCTCCGATGACGGCGGCGGTGTTAGCTGCCCTCGGCGTCCCGACTCTCCTGATGACCAACGGAATCGGCGACGATCGACCTGGCGAGCAAGTGCGCACCTGGCTGCGCCAGCACCGTGTCCCGGTGACAGCCGCCATTCACGAGAGCCTGAGTACGCCGTCGATCACCGTCGTGGTCGACGGCGTGCAAACTCGGACGTGGTTCGCGCATCTCCCCGGCGTCGTTGGCAGCCTTGTGGAGATCGACCTGTTGCCGATTCAGACCGCGACTTTTGTCTACGTCGACGCCTACGAACTCATCGAGACCGCCGCGGTGCGGGTCATCGTGGCAGCCAGAGCAGCGAATGTCCCGCTCCTGATCAACCTCGGCGGATCGCCGCTGTCCGACGAAGTGCGTCGGATCGTGGCGGGCTACGAGAAGCTCCATATTCAGACCAACGTCGATGACGGCAATCACGCCGAAGCGCCTGTGGTCGCCAGGTCGCTCCTGACCCGAACGCAAGCAGCCTGGGCGGTGGTGACGGCTGGAGCGTCCGGCGCAGTGGCAGTCGGTCCACGCGAAGAGGTACTCGCACCCGCGTTCCGAGTAAATGTGCAGCATACGCATTGTGCGGGCGCCGCGTTCTCGGGCGGGCTGCTGTATGGGCTGGACAAAGGGTGGTCGATGCAGCGCAGTATGGTGTTGGCGTCGGCGAGCGGGGCACTGCGGTGCGCACGACACCACAGCGCCCCGCTGCCGACGCTGGTCGAGCTAGAAGCCCTCGTCCACCGTCGCGTAGCCTAGTGACCGCATTCGCCGGTAAGGCTAGACATCTCGCACTGGTTCTGGCAGTGGTAGAAGATGTCCTCGCGGACGGGCGCCCCGGCACCCCATCCTTCGGCGGTGGGCTTCACGGTCGAACCGATCGGTCCCTGGCAGTGCATGCACTTCTTCGTGCTGTCGGTACTCATGAAGCGGAGTGTATCGTGAGGCACCGACACAACTATCCCATCGCTGAACTGTGCATATAGCATATGCCTATCGAAATAGGCTCCACTCGTCCAGCTGTTCGATCAACCAACTGAGACGGTCCGGTGCCATCCGCTTTCGTTCGGCATCCTCCTTGGACTCCTGCGTGGCGCCGTACTGCCACCATGCCTCGCCCGTCTTGCGGTCCGTCACCAGGAACCGGTCCTTCATGGCTGGACCGCGAAGGACGAGGGAGACGGTGTAGGGCTCGGCGACGACGGCGTGGACCATGCTGTGGTGCAGAGCGTAGGCGTTGCCGACCAGTTCTTCTCGGGCTTGCAGGACTGGCAGTTTCGCGGGCTCGACCTGCTCGTCAAGTTCGGCGTTTCCGAACAGGAAGTGCCGGTACTGACCGCGCAAGATGCGGCTGGCGTAAGACCAGCGGTGGTTGTGCGGTCGATCGAAATACCCCGGTAGGAAGACGTGAAGCCGCACCCGGAATCCGCTCGGATCATCGTGGAGGACGACCTTGTCCAAGATGTCGTAGTGCTCGCACAGCTTCAGCAGATCCGGTCGGTCGGGCAGTTCGGCGAGCCGGTCTCGCACGATGCCGGGTTCCTTGACCAGGATGTCGAGGACTTCGGTACAGGTGTTCTCCACGGCGTCGATATCGTTCCAGTCCAGGTCGCGCAGATCCTTGAACAGGGTGTTCATCGCGTCCATCAGGCAGGCTCGCTTTCGGGTTTCGCGCTGGATTTCCACAACCGGCAGACCGGCACGATGTCGTCGTAGGCCGAGCAGGACGACTGACCCATGACGACTTCCTCGGCTGGGCAGCCTCCGAGGCACGCGCCTGCCTTGCAGCCCCCGCAGGCGCTTTCGTTGAGGGCACCGGCGAACAGGTCGAACTCGTTGACGCCGTGGTTGAGCCGCACCTGTCCGTCGACCATCTCGGCGAAGAATAGATCGGTGTCGAACAGGTAGGAGCAGACGTAGCAGCGACCGTCTGGGAAGATCGAGATCCGGTCCAGCGTTCGACCGATGCATCCTTGGTAGCCCTCGGCGGCGTAGCGCGCCATCTGATCCCGCCGGGCGTAGGTCGGCTGGTACCACACCCGTGTCTTGTACTGCGGCGCAAGCTCATTCAGCCGATCGCAGAACTCGATCCATTCCAGTGGGTTCATCGCCATCTCGGGGTTGCCGTGACCGGTGCCGATGGTCGAGAAGACGTGGAACTTCACCAGACTGACGCCGAGCTGGTCGGCGATGTCGAGCAGCCCCAGGATGTCGTCCTCGTTGGTCTTGTTGACCGTGCAGATGATGCGGGTATCGAAGCCGCGGCGCGTCAGCTCCGCGGTGGTCTCCAGTGCTTGGGTGAAGGTGCCCGCCCCGCGAATCACGTCGTGGCTGTCTGCGCTGCCG
Organism: Nocardia arizonensis; assembly: GCF_001310275.1. GTDB lineage: Bacteria > Actinomycetota > Actinomycetes > Mycobacteriales > Mycobacteriaceae > Nocardia > Nocardia arizonensis. Next base: position 75,413 of record NZ_LGYZ01000081.1, on the reverse strand, counting down.
CCGTCGAGGCTGACCTGGATGTAGGCGAAGTCCTCGGGTTCGAGCTGCCGGAAGCGTCGCAACGCCGGCTTCTGGGCGTTCGTGGTGGTGATGACGTGCCCGTAGCCCAATTTCCGGCTGAGGCGAATCACCTCGCAGTAATGCGGATGCAGCGTCGGTTCGCCGCCGAGGATAGTCAGTTTGTCGCCGCCCATCCGCCGCCAAGTGGTGAGGGTGTCCACGATCTGCGGCAGCGGCATCTTGAGCGCGCGGTCGAGCCGCTCGCCCATGTAGCAGTGCTCGCACCGGAGCTGGCACGCCTCGGTGATGTAGAGATAGACATTGCGGAATCTGCCGTACGCCACCCGGTCGATGCGCTCGGGTTCCGGTACGTCGGCACCGCGTGGCATACGGGCATGCCCGTAGCCATCCCCGCGTCGTCTTGTGGTCGGTGTGGGCAGAGGGACAGTCGTCATAGCGGCATGCTCCGAGAGATGAGAAGCGGGGCAAGCAGATTCGCCGCCCCTTCGGTGGTGTTGGTGGTGTCGAGCTGGGTGACCGAAATATCCGCGCGGGAGAAGCTGTCGCGTATTCCGGCGGCGGCTTGGTGGTAGCGCTGCATCCGCGCTTTGAACAGCCGCGGTGAATCACCTCGGCGTGGATGCAGTAGCCCGCCGCAGCGAGCGCACTGCCAGGGATCGTCTTCACGTGGGATGGCGGGCAGACGCGGGTCGTTGATCGGGTCGCGCTCGCAGCGATGACACACTTTACGGTTGCGCGAGCGCTGCTTCAGGCTCTTGGCGTCGGTGACCACTTCGACAGCCTCGATATGGCACGGCGTCAGCGCCCACACCGTGGCGAGCAGCTGATCCACCTGCGCGGCGGATCCCGGAAAGTTGTCCATCAGCACGGTGTGGATATCCGGCTCGGCGTTGACGGTCTCGAAGTAGCGCCGCAGCGCTTCGACGACGGTGAAGTCATCGATCCATCCGAGTTGCTCCGGGGTGACCGCCGTCGCCGCCAGCACCTGCCGGGAGACGTGCTCACGCAGCCGGAAGACCCGGCGCCCCGGTGGTGATCCGAGCTGCATGGTCAGGGTGGTTTTGCCCGCAGCTGGCGGACCGAAGATGGGGACGAGAAGGGACAAAGCCACTGCCTACCCCTTTCCTGGCAAGGTTTTCGTGACCGCCTCAGGGTCGGTTTCGGGCGCGAAAAGGGCTACGACAAGGGCGTATTGGGGCTATGCGTGAAACGTATACCGTGGGTTGTCAAGCCCTGGTAGGGTCACCCGACCGAGGGCGGGGGTGGTCGCAAAGTCGCGAAACCCCAGGAAGACCGACCAATCGTGGGAGGGACAGCCATGACACGGGTGCCTAAGTCACAGCGGTACTGCACCCGCTGTGGCGCTCGGCTGAACAGCTACAACGTCGAGGCGTTATGCAGCCCCTGCGACGGCAGCGCCCGCGGCGAACGCCATCGTCCGCCGGAAGTGCCACCGGGGTTCTGGCGAACCGATCAGATGCAAGATGCCTGTGCTACTTGGCATATGGGGCGCGTGATCCACGCCTACCGCACCCATCCATTTCATGGGCGTCAACTCCCCCAAGAATTGATGGCGAACTGGCTCGGTCTCACCCAAGCGCAGCTCAGTCGCATCGAGAAGGGAACAGCGCCCGAGCAGATCTCCAAGCTGATCCGGTGGGCCGAGATCCTCGATGTTCCGAGAGAACTCCTCTGGTTCAAACTGCCCGGTACTCCGAACGAACCGGGTGGGTTCTTATCGGGCGGACACCACGATGCGGTCGCGTTGGCGCGCTGGCTGATCGTGGATGGTGTCGGACCGGTGCCATCAGGCGGCTGGACCGACGACCTTCAGCAGGTGAGCCAGGCGCTGGGGGACGCTCGCCGCTACTTCGACGGCACCGTCGTGGAGTTCTTCCGTCAGCAGCTCGCCCGGTGTAAGGCTGACGATGGCTCCCTCGGTCCTTCGGAGGCATTGCCGCTCACCCTGGCAGTGATCGGGGCGATTCGCCAGCACGTCAAGGATGTGCAGCCGGTGGTGCGACGGCAACTGCTCGCGCTCGGTGCCGACGGTGCCGAATTCGCCGGATGGCTCTACCGTGACCTTCACGATCCGGTCACCGCCGCCTTCCTCTACGACAGGTCGATGGAATGGGCGCAAGCCGCGGGCAGCCTGCCCATGCAGGGGTACGTGCTCCTCAAGAAGTCGCAAATGGCATACGAGACACGGGATACCGGCACGCTTCTGACGTTGGCTCAGGCAGCCAACGAGGGACCATGGCAGCTTCCCTCCCGAATCAAAGCCGAAGTGGTGCAACAGGAAGCACTCGGCAGGGCGATGCTCGGTGAGCCGGTCACTGTAGTGAAACAGAACCTCGACACCGCCGAACAGATGCTCAGCACAGCCGTGACAACCACCGATGAGCCGCTGATCAGCTACTTCAACCAGAACACCTTTCGCCTCCGAGCGGCTGTCTGCTACACCGAGGCGGGTAAGCCTCAGATCGCCGCCCAGCTGTTCGGTCATGTGCTGACCAGCGGGTCGTTGTCCCGGCGCGACACCGGATTCTTCGGTGCGCGGCAAGCCAAAGCCCTGGCGCTCAGCGGCGAACCGGACGAAGCCGCACGAGTCGCGGTGCAATCCGTCGGCATTGCCCGCGAGACCCGATCGGAACGAACGATGAACGTCGTAGTCGAAGTCACGCGAGCGCTCGATGCCTGGCGGCACCGACCGATGGTGCGCCAGCTCCACGACGTACTACAGCCGTGACGCCGATCCGGTCGTCAGCCAGTTGGCGACAATCCGGATGACCTCCGCCTGGTACTCCCGACTTTTCGGGTTCAGGTATTGCGGATCATCGTGGACGGCGAACCCGTGCTGCGATCCCTCGATCTCCACCAGCTCGACGGACGCGGTGAACTGCGCGATAGCTGCGCGGGAACCGTCGATCGGCACCAAGGTGTCGGCGTTGCCATGAACGATCAGGGTCGGGGTCTCGATCTCGCCGAGGACTTCGTTCGGCTTCAGCCAGAACACTTCGTTCAGCAGCGGTCGACCGTGCTTCAGCGTCGGCGTGAACTGCACCGCGCCGGTCGCGTTCAGCTCCTGCGCCTGCTCGTCGCTGATGACGTCGTCGTGCCAGTAGTCGCGGGTGTCGATAGTGCGCTTCTTGTAGTCGAACTGCGGATTGAGCAGCACCAGCCGCGCCAGCTCGTCCGAGCGCTTGGCGGCGTAGTAGCCGCAGATACCGCCACCGAAACTGGCTCCGAGGAGGCTGATCTCCGTCGCACCGGTCGCCTCGCGCAACTCGGCGACGACAACGCGGATGTCGTTGAGGATCGTCGAGAGTGTCAGTTCCTCCTGCCGGCCTTCGCTCTCGCCGTGACCGCGGAGATCGAAACGGAGAGACGCGACACCAGCTTCCGCCAAGCCGGTCGCGAGGCGCGTGAAGAATCCGCCCTCCTCACGGGTGACGCCGCCGCCGTGAACGAGGACGACCGCCTGCGACGTTGGCTGGGCAGGGACAACGAGGGTGGTCGCCAGATGGAGACCGTCGAGGGTGCGGATGCGAGGGGTGGTGCTGCTGGGTGGCACTTGGTCAGTCAAGCAGATGGCGGCTTGCCATTCGAGACGGTCGGACGCTCATCCCATCGGGTGGAACGCGCGTGTTGTGTGTTCGGCACCCACTTCCAGAATCGGCATCGACCAGTGTCAGCGCCGCACATCGGACACTTATCCGTCCGGCGTGCTGGTACCGGATTCAGGACGAACACGAAGCAGATGATTCCCAAACAGGGCGTGCGTTCGCCTTGCGTCGAAGGCTGTCAACCCCACTTACCTTTGGTTAGCCTGAGCAATCTTCCCGCTATGCGGGGAGGCATAGCCATGTTCACGATCGATTGTGAAACCGGCAGGATCAATACTGGACGGTTGAGCCATTCCGCTGAGGTATCACAGCTGGTTGCAAGTGCCGAAGGAACAGGTGTTCGACATCACGCTTGAATCTTGAAGTCGCGCTCGAACAGACTTTCCAAAACCGAGGAGTCGGATGTAAGCTTCGGTCTCGGTACAGCAAACCCCAGGACAAGAGCTGGGGGCTCTGATCCTGGGGCTTCACTACTGCTTGGTCGGCAGGGGGCTGAAGTTACCAGGGGGATGAATCGCTGTCAGTGATAGCGGTCACATCGTGATCAGAGCTTTACCTGCTGCTGCCATGCGTGGCGATGGATGTCGCGCGCACCAGTTGAAAGGAAGTTCTGCATGAGTGGGATCGGGACGATCGCGCATACCAGCGACAAGTGCCCGGAGAGTGGCGTCTGGCAGGTCGTCGGTACGCCGTCGACCACCGCGCCGATCGCCAAGGACAACATCATGCCGCCGTACAACGGCAAGGCGGTCGACTGGAAGCTGATCCAGCTCGCCTGAGCGAGATAGCGTGAGTCGGTCGGGCTGCTGATCACTCAGCAGCCCGACCGACTCACCGGATCGCGAGATGCGAAACAGCAGGACTTGCCAGCCTCGACACTTCTCCCACCCCCTACAGCCTCCAGGACGATGCTCAGTGAAGTTGATTTCATTCCGGATTGAGAAGTTTCGGAACATACTTGATTCCGGCACTGTCGCTGTGCAGGCGGATGTGACTTGCCTCGTCGGCAAGAATGAGTCGGGAAAGACTGCGGCGCTGACAGCTCTTTACCGTTTGAAACCTGCGTATGGCGAGAAGTTCGTAATCAGCGAGCACTATCCGCGTTGGCTCCTGACCAAGGATCGAAAGTCAGGCGTCGCCAATAGCGCGCAGCCGATCAGTGTCCAATTCGAGTTATCCGACGACGATGTTCAGGCTGTCGAGGCGCGCTTCGGTGACGATGCGCTTGCCGATAGGAACTTCGTCTACGGAAGGACATACACTGGCACCATTGCCAATCTCACCCTTCGCCACGAGAACATTGTACGGCATATGCTGGATATTGCGGAATCACCGCTGGTGGTACGCGAGAAGTTCGCGACCGCAAGAACAATCGAGCATCTGCGCGACGAGGTGAATACAGCCATCGCCGAATTCGATGATTCGGATGAATCTGATGTCGAATTGGACGACTTGAGGCAACTGAGCGCCGTTGTCGAGGAGGCGATCGGGGATAGCACCGCCTGGCAACGAGCAGTGAGTATTCTTCGGGAGCGTATGCCGAAATTCTTCTACTTCAGCCAGTACAGCGTGCTACCTGGTCGCGTTGCTCTCGATGACGTGGATCAGAAGGAAGATGGTCCTGCAAGCACCGAGCTTCAGACCGTCCGGGCTCTGTTGGAACTTGCGGGAACTACAACCGAGTCTCTTCGAGATGACGATTACGAAGAGCGCACCGCAGAGATGGAAGCAGTTTCAAATGACCTGACAGATCAGGTCTTTGAATATTGGACTCAGAACGAGCAGCTCGAAGTCAAGATCGACATCGATAAGCAGACAGTCCAAACTCAGCACCCTCACGGTGGCATGAACAAGCAGGCAGTCGCGACTTATCTGGACATCCGCGTAAAAGACAAGCGGCACGGCTTCACGAGCAATTTCGGTCAGCGGTCCGCAGGGTTCCAGTGGTTCTTCTCCTTCCTCGCTGCGTTCAGCGAATTCGGCGACGACGACAACGTCATCGTGTTGCTCGATGAGCCCGGACTTGCGCTGCATGCAAAAGCCCAAGCAGATTTTCTTCGCTTCATTGACGAGCGCCTCGCCCCGTCAGTGCAGGTCATCTACACAACGCACTCGCCCTTCATGGTGGAGACGTCCAAGCTCGACCGTGTTCGCGTCGTAGAAGACAAAGGGGCAAAACTCGGTACAGTTATCTCATCTGAAGTCCTCAGTGTTGGCAATGACACTCTATTCCCGTTGCAAGCGGCACTTGGCTACGATGTTGCGCAAAGTTTGTTTATAGGTCCGAACAATCTACTTGTTGAAGGCACTTCTGACTTCACCTACTTGACGATCATCAGCGATCACCTGAAATCTCTCGGTCGTGAAGGGCTCGATGACGCCTGGCGAATCTTGCCGACTGGTGGCGTGAATAGCGTCCCCGCGTTCGTCGCGCTAATCGGGCGAAGCCTTGATGTCACCGTCCTCATAGACAGTGGCGCGCAGGGAACTCAGCGACTTACGAACTTGGCGAAAGAGGGCTTGCTTGGTTCAAAGCGACTCTTGATGATCGGCCAGGTGACGGGCACCAAGCAAGCCGACATCGAAGACCTTTTCGAGGTTGGCGACTACCTCAGCCTGTATAACCGCGCGTTCGGCACGAAAATCTACAAGAGCAAACTCCAGCCCGGCACCCGAATCATCGATCGTATCGGCAGAACGCAGGGGCACGATTTTACGGACCATGGCAAGCCAGCCGATGTGTTGCTGCGTGATCGACTCAAGCTCGTCGCGAAGTTCAGCACTGAAACGCTCGATAATTTCGAGGCGGTTATAAAGCTGATCAACGCTACCAAGTCGTCGTAGGTCGGCACTGTCGACGCTGCGCGCTTCAGCGAGTGCCCTTGCTTCACGAAGCGCGCATATTTTGGCGGTCACATGGACGACCGCCCGAGCATGCATATTCTCCGGCTCATACCCGCGCCGCCTCTCAACCACCCGGTGGGCTCGGTATGCATCATGAACGATGTCGCCTACTCATCGGGTTGCCGCCACCAGCCGGACGCATCCCGATGCCGCGGGCGGCGAGGGCGCTACGGATGGTCGTGGCAGCGCTGTCGAGTTGCTTGGCGATCGTGGCGAGAGAGTCCCCGGCTCGGTACTGCTCGACGGCACGGTCGATCTGAAGGTCGGTCAGCGGTTGGTGGCGCATGGTGATGCCGTGTTGTGCCAAGAGCTTCAGGACACTGCCTTTGGACAGGTTGTACTGCTCACAGAGTGTGGGGGTGCTGGTGCCTTGACGATAGGCGTCCACCAGTTCGGCGATGACTTCGGGGGTGAGCCGACGATCTATGCGGTAGCGGCGGACTGGAGGCTGTCCGTGGACCTGTTGGCGCTTCTGAGCAGCGGAAACGCGGGCGATGACCTCTTGCAGGTGACTGAGGCTGTAAAGATTCGAGTACCTTCTTATGAGCCCCACTCCATCCCCTTGGTGTAGCACCTGGTCAGGGGAATTTTAGTGTGACAGCTTTGGGTATGCAGCCGATCTCTGACCGCTGGGTACCGCCGTGCACTGACAGTTGGGGCACGCGGGGGGCACGTCTGCATCGATCTTGAGATCGAAGGTAGGTGCTGATTTGCCAAGTAAGCGCTGTTGGAAATGTGGCGCGTTCTCGCACATGGTCCTCATGCAGAACAGTGTCTGGTCGATTCCCGAACCCGGTGGGAAGTCTCTCCAGATCGGAGCCTTCGCCTGTTCTGCATGCCGATGGGGCTCGCTCGGCGTCATGCCTATGATGGGCGTTAGCCCTAGTCACGAGAGATTTGAGCGCGCCAACGCGGCGGACATCGTGTGGCATCCGGCGAATGCGTTTGGTCAGGATTTCCCGGATGTGCCAGCCCACATCGCCAGCCCTGCTACTGAAGCGACTGAATGTCTCAGCATCGGTCACAACCGGGCTGCGGTCATCCTCGCCAGGGCGGTGGTGGAGGCTGTCGCGAAGGACAAGGGTATAGCGAACGGCAATCTTGCGAGCAAGATTGATAGTCTCCATAGCAGGGGGCTGATTCGTGCACATACGAAAGACGCTGCCCACGAGATTCGCTTCGTCGGGAACGAGATCGCGCACGGTGATTTCGCTCAGCAGTCGATTGACGGTGACGAGGCTGCCGATGTCCTGAACTTCATGATCGAAGTTCTAGAAGAGATTTATCAGGGTCCCGCCAGAGTGGATCGTCAGAGAGTTGCACGGCAGGCAAAGACTGGGCAGGCTAACACCCCGTAGCGCTCCGTGGTGGCCCCGGTCTGTGGTGGGTTGCGCATGACGGGGGGTGGCTACCCGCCTGCCCCTTTTAAGGGCGACCGCGTATACCTCCAAGCGTCTTTCCAAGTCAGGTCAGGGTCTGTCAATCTAACCTGCGCTATTCATGGCAATCGAGTGTTCGTGCGCCAGAAATGGCGAAAGGCGCCCTGAGCTGAGATGATTCGACTTGCTTAGGGTTGAATCGGCAGTATCGGGAGCACCTAACCTCGATTTTGCGTGCCGATCGGTCTGTTGTTGAGAGTGGTGTCTGGTCGGCTGGTTCGGTTTGATTTGCCGGGTTCGGGCATGGCTGGTCTGCCTGTTTCGCCATGGGCCGCTCCCTATGAATGAGACCGATCGGTATTAGAGTCCTGTTTGGCCTGGTGAGGGCCGAGAAGGGACACTGAGGACATGGCAGGACGTAAGCGGCATTCCGCGGAGGACATCGTGCGGAAGCTGCGCCGTGCCGACGAGTTGACCGCCGCCGGGAAGACCGGCGAGGAGGTCGCCGCGGAGATCGGGGTGTCGACGGCCACGCTGTACAACTGGCGCCGTCAGTACGGCGGGGTGGATACCGACGCGGCGAAGGAGCTCAAGGAGTTGCGGGAGCAGAACGCCCGGTTGAAGCGGCTGCTTGCCGATGCGGAGCTGGAGAAGGACGCGCTGCGGGAGATCGCGAAGGGAAAATTCTGAGCCCAGCGGCCAAGCGTCGTGCCGTGGACATGCTCATGGAAGTGAAGAGCGTGTCGGAACGGTTCGCGTGCAGGGTTGTTGGGCTTGCCAGGTCGACCTGCCGGTGTCGGCCGGCCAAGGAGACGCCGGTCGACCCGGACGCCGGTTTGCGGGCGTGGCTGCGTTCGTACGCGGTCAAGAACCAGGGGCACGGGTTTCGCCGTGCGTGGGCGCGGTTGCGGTTCGACGAGGGCTGCGACGTCAACATCAAGAAGGTCCACCGGCTCTGGCGGGAGGAGGGCTTGCAGGTCCGCGAACACCACCCTCGCAAGCGGGCCGGGGTTTCCTCGGTGCCGCCGGTCGAGGCCGATGCGCCGAAGGTGGTGTGGGCGTTGGATTTCCAGTTCGACTCGAGCGTGGATGGTCGGGCGGTGAAGATCGCGTCGATGATCGATGAGCACACGCGGGAATCGTTGCTGCACATAGTGGAGCGCTCGATCACCGCCGATCGGCTGGTCGAGGAGCTGGAGAAGGTGTTCGCGGCGGCGGGCGGGCCACCGCGGGTGCTGCGTATGGACAACGGACCGGAGATGATTTCGTCTGCACTGCAACATTTTTGCGGCGACAGTGTGGGGATCTCGTACATTCCGCCGGGCACTCCATGGAATAACGGGTACATCGAATCGTTCAACCGGAGGCTGCGGACCGAGTGCCTGAACCGCAACCACTGGACGAGCCTGCTCGAGGCCCGGGTCGTGATTGGCGATTTCAAGGTCGACCACAACCGGCGGCACCGGCATTCGGCGCTGGGCTACCTGACGCCGGCCGAGTACGCTGCGGCCTGCACCTGCACCCACCACCCGGTGGCCTGCGGGAACAACTGAACACGGTACGAAATCACCTGGCTCTATTTCCGGGTGGTCTCGTTATCGGGGACCGCCCAGCCAGGTTGGGCGGGCTTTCCAGGGCTGTTCGGTCCTTCGGTTCGGGTGGATAGGGACGGTTCCGGGGTCAGGTGAAGGCCGTGCGGAGGCGGTGCCAAGCGGTGGCGATTGCGGTGGCCCAGCGCCAGGTCGCGTCGATGCGCAGGCGGGTTTGCCGGGCGGAGTGGGTGATGCGGGCGGCGACGTGCAGGACGCGGTAGCGGAAGGCGCCGATCTCGCAGGGGGCGAGTTCGGGCTGGTCGCCGAAGCCGATCAGTTTGGTCCAGGCCACGAGATCAGTTGCGGCCAGGATGATTTCGAGCCAGGCGGCATTGGCGTCGAATGCGTGGCAGGGCAGGTTGCGCAGCCCGGTTGCTTTGGCCCCGCGGATGCGGTCTTCGACGCGGGCGTGCTGGCGGTGCCGCAACTCGAGGCCTGCGATCTGCCCTGGTACGACGTGTTCGGGGGTGTCGGTGATGAACGCGGTGATCCGTAGGCCGTTCGAGTCGGTGAACCGCAGCTGTGCGCCGGGGTGGGGGCGTTCGGTGCGGATGATCAGTCGGGTTCCGGTGGGCCAGGCGCTCAGATCGACCAGCCCGGTTGCCTCGGCGACCCAGGCGCCCTCACGGATACCGCCACCGGATTCGATTGCCGGGTAGAAGCTTTCGGTTTCGTTGAGGATTTCCACGGCCTCGCGCACGCGGATGTCCACGGCGAACCCGAAGGAGAACCCCACTGCTTTGTTCCGGCACGCGGCAGCGAACTTGTGGGAAGCGCCCGCCGAGTCCGACCTGATCAGGATCTTCTGCGCGCCAGGATCATCCGGGTTCGGCCGCCGGTCCGCGGGCAGTGAGTCCAGAGCCATCTCGAGCACGGTGACGTGATCGGACGCGGTGTTCGATCCGGCGTTGCCGGGGCGTAGCAGCCCGGCCAGGGCTTCCCCGCCCGCGATCTCGGGGCGGTCCAGGAACACCGATAACGGGTGGTGACCGTAGGTTTTCTTCCAGGTCGCCGCCGCGTTCTCCTTGCGGTCGGAATGATCGATCGTGATCGTGGCATCGACATCGATATGCAGCCACCCACCCCGGGCCGGGGCCGCACCTGCGGCCCACGCCTTCGCCCTGGCCACCGCACGCGCACAACGGATTCCTGGCAGATGCGCAGCGTCGATGCGTTCATCGACCAGCCGCCACATCGTGGTCGTGGACGCCGCAGCCCCGAACACGTGCTCGCGGTCACCGCACCGCTGCCCGACCCCGTCGATGCAGTCCGCGCCGTCGGCGACCGCAGCCGCCAGATCCGCGAACACCGCACCCGGTGCATACACCCACGGCCCGCGATAGGTGTCGGCCAGCACCGCGGTGACCTGCGCGGACAATGTCGTCAGGTCCGCCAGCTCCCGCAGCATCCCCATCCCGGCATGCGACACGACCCCGCGACCGTCCGCCGAGACCCGTACCCGGCCCAGCGTTGCGATATTCTTCACCTGCGAAGTGCCTTCCAGCAGCATCATGGAACCCTAGAGAAGTCCCATTATGCCTTGCAGGACAGGCACTTTCGCACTTCATGCGCCCCTATCGGCGGACTTTCACGCAAAATCCAGGCTAATGGTGAGGGTGCGACATGAGGTCGCGTGTGTTGAGTGGGCGGTCTAGTGAGAGGGGGTCGGCGTTGATGCCGATGTCAGGGTGGTCCCGGGCCAGTGTCCGATGATCTGTCCCCACCTGGACGTGCGTCGTCGGTAACGGCGGGGTGCGAAGCTCCGGGGAGAAGCCCACGCGCTGCCGTTCCACCCGGTGGTGACAGGCGAGGGGAAGGCCGGACGGGTGAATAGCAGTGAACCCTCGATGACGTCTCGTGAGAAAGAGCCTGTGCCGGTGGGAAGTTCGAGCCGGGTGAAGGGCGAGCGGGACTGCCCCGGGTCTCGGCGTCTGGCTGGGTTACGTGCGCACAGCGCTGCCGCCAGTGTCGAAAAGTCATGGTCTGTTTTTTCGAGTTCGTGTGAAGACGTGTGCACGGGTACGGCGATATCGACCGGTGGTAATTGGACCTGATCGTTGTGGGGCGCACGGCACTCGAGCGCTGCGAGGTCGGTGGTCGGTTCGGTGGTGGCGTGCGCACGGTCTTCTCCCTGTGCGGAATGGGCGAGGGCGATTAGGGCGACGGTGGATTCGGCCATCGAGCCTTCGATGATCAGTGGCCACAGCCATGCTTCGCCGTGCGGGACTCCGGCGGCGATGGCGAGCGACCGTAGCGCGGTGAACGACAGCCAGAATGCTCCGGCGGCGATGAATGCGGTCATGGCGGTGGCGATCCACTGGATGGTGTGTGCTGCGGCGTGTGCACGAAGCAGCACGGAGACGCCGTGGACGGCCGCCAACAGGACGTCGTGCGGGAAACGCATCCGCGACCCGCCGGGCCGCGACGCTGGTGATGTGCACGACGGGCAGACCGCAATTCGGGAGTACTGTGACTGATAACCGCCTCGGGACCCGAGCGGCGTCGGCATCTCCACCGTGAGGAGATCTCGTGACCGATATATGGACAGCCGCATTCCGATCCGCGAACTGCTGCGGGGGTGGCGGCCGTGCCCACTGACAGTGCGACGAAAACGGTGCGCCTGCATGCCTCGGCGGCGCGGGTGCTGGCGACCATCCGGGATCTGCGAAGTCAGCCGGAATGGATTCCCGAGATCCTCGAAGCCGAGGTGCTCGAGGTCGACGAGCACACCGGTCTGCCGTCGATCGCCAGGTTCAAGGCGTCGGCGACGGTCGGCACCGACACCTATACTCTCCGCTATCGCCACAGTGACGACGGCATGAGCTGGTCGATGGTGGAAGGTCGCCTGCAGACCGGTCAGGAAGGTAGTTACCACCTGGAGGAAGCCGGCCCGGCAACCACGTCGGTCACCTACCAGTTGACCATCCACCACAACCTGCCGCTGCCCGGCTTCATTCGTAACCGAGTGATCAAAGGGCTCGTGGACAGCACGCTGAACGGTCTGCGCAAGCGCGTCGAGGGATGAAGCGATGGCGATCCGCCGTCGGTCGACTGTGACCGCAGCCGCGACGCGCTGGCGATCAGCCGTGTAGGTCATCCCGTTGACTTGGCTGACCTAGTATGGAATTGATTGTCAGGCCGCTCGGATATTTGGATTCCGCGCGGTTCTGGGATATCGACGACCCGCGCCTCGCTGTGCTCGTGCATTCGATCGTCGGCGGCACACCGGCCTATCGGCGTGAATTCGTCGCGGGTGACGTGCCGGAATCTCTGGTGGACTTCGACTCGTGGGTACTGCGCACCGTGCTCAACCCGCAGGTCCCGCTATTTCGTGAAGCCCGGTATCTCCTCGCCGAGGAAACCGAGATTCGAGATGTCGCTCTTTACCACGCGGTGCTGGGTGCGATCGCCGGTGGTCATACGACGCGGGGCGGTATCGCCAATGCGATCGGTCGCTCGTCGACCGACATCGGTCATCCGCTGTCGGTGCTCGAAGACGCACAGTTGATCACTCGCGAAGCAGATCCGTTCAACCGAGGTAAATCCACCTAGTCCTGCTACAGCGGCGCCGGATTCGATGAGAATCTGTGGGCGGAGGGTGTGGTCCCCGGACAGCGTGCCGGTGATACGGACAAGCCGATGTTGGTCGACCTGGACGCGATCTACGCGGCGGAATGACCTGACTGCCCGGTCCTACTCTTCATCCGCCTCGTACGCCGGGACGCCGGTGTGCCCGCCCACATCGGCGTGCCGGTTGGCCGTCCGGGTCGGTCGCTGCGCTCGGACCACTCGGTGTTGCCACCGATTTCGAAGAGCTGGAACGTATCAACCCACGAACCCACTGTCGACCGGGTAGCTCGGAGACAGGCGACTACCGGCGGTCGGCCCCGCTTCGGTGGGTCGAATGTTCCCGGGGATGGCTCGGTCGGACGGGCCTTCGGGCGAGTTGCCACGCCGCACGTACGTCCGTGGTTCGGTAACGTGGTCGGGGGGAGGGGATTCTCGATGATACGTGTTGTACAGCCGGTGGCGAACGGGATCTCGACCGATCATCCGGTGCCGGGTTTGGTGTTCGTCGATGACACTCATATTCGCAGCGATGATCCGCGTCTGATCGAGGCGACCGGCCGAGGCCACGAGACGCGGGGCATGTGGAGTCGGTGGGACGACTGCGGGCGCGCGGAGAGCGGGGGGCACAACGGATGGCGGGCGTACACCACCGATCCGGGTAATCATGACCTGGCGTGGTGTGTGCGGTTCCATCCCGAGCACGGACGATCGGTAGTGCTGGTCGACAATATTGACGCGTCGTTGCTGCATATGGACTGGGACGACGAGGTGCTGACGTTGCGGGCGGGCGGCTACTGGTGGGACGGGACGAACTGGTATCGGCCGCGCCAGATCATGGACCGCTCCGGTCGGCGTTTCGTGCGTCGTTCGGTTCGTGACGCGGTCACGGTGACTGTCGCCGATGCACTCGGGGGCGCCGCGGATGGGGCCCGGGGGCGAGTCTTCTCGGTCGCGGAGCTCTACCGCGACCAGGACGGTCGCCACCGGGCGCCAGACCGGCGACGCCCGCGGTCGTGGCCGGGCGACTGGGTCGACCATTTGGCGTTGTGGGCGGCACGACGTCCGAAGGAAGCACAGGCACCGGCGCGGTGCGTAGTGGGCCTGTCGGCGCCGGAACTGGCCGATGATCAACTGGTCGGCATGATCGAACTCGCCGGGATGGCAGGCGTTGAGCCGTCCACACTGTATGCGCGCGCTTACCGTGGAGAGATCGAACTCCCTGCGCCGCAAGCGGTGGTCGCCGGATGCCGTGGCTGGTCCAAACCCGTCGCCGAGGACTGGATCGAAGCGGGCGATCGCGGCTCGGGTGCTGCGACGAGGACCGCGGCGAGGAACAATCGCGACGACCGGCGGTGGAGCTTTTCCTTTCGGGGGACCGCGGGCATTTTCGATCGTCTGACCACGGCGGTTTTCGCCCTGTAACGGCCCGGCCGCGTCGTCCCGAGGGGCACATTTCCTCGGCGAGCCGATACTCCGCTCGTTCTCGGGTGTCGATCGCGGCGGGCAAGACGTGAATTTCAGAGTCGCGCGTTGTCGCGCGTCGCGGGGGTTGTTCGTTCGCGGGGTTCGTTTTGAGTCCGGCATTTCGGGTGCGCGTCGAAGGTATTGCGCCGCAAGTGATCAGGGCCGTGTATCGGGTGTCGGGGAGTTAGGATGGGGATGTGGGGAAGAGGCTGGCCCTGATCGTCAGTTCCGAGTGCGATGTGTTGGGCCGGTTGGATTTTCCTGCGGTTCTCGCCGGCGAATTGTCTTCGGTGTTGACATCTGCCGGCGGCTGGGAAGCGGCGCTGCCCGATGGAATGGTCCTGGTCGATCCGCCGTTGGATGCCTTGACCAAGGCGGTAAAGGATGCGGTGCTCGCCGCGGCCGGTGTCCGCGCGACGCTGTTGCTCGCCTTCATCGGACATGGCGCGGTGAACCAGAACAGGCATTACTACTATCTGTTGCGGGATTCTCCGTGCCCGTCGGTGGATGACGGGCAGGATCAGCGCAATTTGGACGCGCAGTCCGCGTTCGACCTTCCGAATGTGGTTCCGACCGCGATAGCCAACAGCCGGCGTCGTCTGGATGGCGTGATCGTGCTGATCGATACCTGCTTCGCCGGTGCCGTGCAGGAAGCGGCCGGACGGGAATGGTCCGGGTCGATGCTGGATGTGTCGGGTCGCGTGGAGTTGTTCGTCGCAGCCGGGGACGGTGAGGCGTTCGACGGGGCGTTCACGCGAGCATTGGTTCGCCATGCTCGTTCCGGTATTCCTGATCGCGGGGACCGTCTTCTGCTGGCCGACCTCGCGGAAAAGGTAACCGGGGACTGCGAGCGCCAACGGCCGCGGTATTCCGCGGTCGTGGATCGCAAGCCCAGTGGTGGCGATCCTGGTATGTGGCTGGTGCGCAACGCCGCGCCGAAGGCCGATGTCCTGTTCGGTCGCCGCGAAGCCGACACCGTCAGCGAGCTGACCCGGTATCTGCTCGTCACGACGACTCTGGCCGAACAACTCAACGACCTCATCGAGGACGGTGGCCGCAGGCTGCGGGTGATCGTCGGTCCGGGAGGCAGCGGCAAATCGACCATGGCCGCACTGCTGGTCCGCCCGTATCTGACCGATGTTGTGACCATAACCGCTCGGTATGTCAGCGCGGCGGTGTTCCTGACCGGCAGCAGCGACCGCGGTTCGGTGGTGCGTGAGCTGGTCGCGCAGCTGCGCGGAAGCGGAGATGATCTGGCCGAGTCCGAAGTCTACGACGGCAGCCCGGTCCCCGCCGTTCTGCGAGAGCTGCTGACCGGGGCGGGAACATCCGCGCGGCGCACGACGATCCTGCTCGACGGGCTCGACCTCCCCGATCATCGTGCGTCGATCATCGAATGCGTCGCGGAGCTCACGACGGAGCCCGAGTTCGGCAATGTTCGTCTGATCGTCACCGCCCAAGCCGACTCGGACGTGTTGTCGGCACCGCGGTTGCCGCCGATGCGCCGATTCGAGGTTCCCCTGCCTTCCGAACGCGACATCTACCACTATTTGCGCACCAATCTTGTTGACAGTGTTGTTCATTCGTGGCCGGAGAGTCGCTTCCTCGAATTGTGGACCGCGGTGCGGGGATCGGTGTCGACCGGTGTCGGACCCGGAGACGCCGAACCGTCGGATCGACCATGGGCATTGGCCGGTGGCTGGCTGGTGGCCCGGTTGGTGCTGGAAGGCGCCCCGTCGTGGGAGGATCGCGCGCTCACGGGCGGGCTCGATGTGGACACGATCGTCGGCCGCCGGTTCCGAAGCGCCCGTGAGGGATTCGCCGACGGTGCGAACGCAGGCTCGGTCGATGTAGTCGACGTCGTCGTGATCGTGTTGCTGACCGCGGCGAGTGGTCCGGTGATGCCGATCGAGCTGGTGTGCCGGTCGGCGACCGAGCATCTCGACGTGGAGGTGACCGCACCGGACGCTCGTCATGTCGTGACAGGCCTCGGCGCACTGATCAGCCGGCGACGCCCCGGCACGACGGCCGAGCACCTCGGAATCGCGCACACCGCGCTGAGACCGGCGTTGGAGAGCGCGGTCGCGGGTCACGCGATCAGTTTGCGGCGGGCGCACGCGGCGGTGATACTGGCCGGGCAGTCGGGTACCGCGCACGCGGCGGAATACCTGCGGGTCGCCGGGGTGCGGCATTATCTGGGGGCGGGCGATCCGACCGGTGCGCTGACCTTCCTCGCCGGTATCGCGACCTCGGGGCTCGAGGAGCGGATAGAGCTGTACCGGTCGTGGTACCCGACGTTCGTCTCCCGGATAGGGCCGACACATTCGGTGAGCCGGGCGGTTGGCAAGGCCATCGAGGACATGCAGAGAACGCGGGATCGCCGCGGCCGTGATCGGGCATTGCTACGTTGCGCGGTCGTGGTCGCGCTGCTGATTCTCGCGCAGCTGCTGGCGGTGTGCCTGGCGGTTGTCCCGTCGAACGACATCACGAACACGGCGCTGTCCGAACCCGCGACCACCATCGACCCACCGCCAGGCGAGGTCACTCGCGACCGGACCGCGACCACCTCCGAATCCGCTGTGACAACCGGGACGACAACTGATTCGAACGAATCGAGCTCGGTGACCACCATGCAGCCACAGCAACCGACGAATCCGTCAGATCCGCAGCAGCAGCAGCAACAGCAGCAGCAACAACAGCAACAGCAGCAGCAGCAACAACAACAGCAGCAGCAACAGCAACAACAGCAACAGCAGCAGCAGCAACAACAACAGCAGCAGCAACAACAACAACAGCAGCAACAGTGTCCGGATCCGTACGTCGGAGGCATGTTGAATTTCGGGACGGTGATTCCGAACATGACCGAGCAGCGCGACACGTATATCGATTGGCGGGCATGCTACGACGCCGCCACGATCTCCACCGCCGATCCCGCGGTGTTCAAATTCGTTGGCACGGATTGCTCACCCGACAAAGCGAATGCCAAGTGCCGTGTGACGATCAGTTTCAAGGCCCCGAACTACGGAGATTTCGGATCCAAAGTCCAGATCCGGGACAAGGACGGTAATCCCCGGGTGACGGTCTTGTTGACCGGGCACGCGGAACCCGGATAGCGACACCGGGCAGTGCGCGAGATGGTCACAGGGGAGCCGGTGGTGTGGTCAGCGCCGTGATGACCGCGGCGCCGGTGACCGTGCGTCGCAGGTAACGGCGGGCATCGTGCGGGCGGAACCCGTTGTCGGTCTCGTCGTCGGGCGTGACAGGGGCTACGGTGCGCCCGGGAGCGGGTTCGAAGTAGCCGGCCAGGTCCAATCGCGCGGCGACCAGATCGTCCTCGTCGGCGATATTGGTCCAGCTCTCCACGCACCGCGGCACGTGCGGCGGCTGGGGCCGAAGACGCGGATAGATGATCGTTTCGAGGGCGAGTGGCGAGCCGATGGTTACCAGGTGGACCGGGCCGCGGACACGGTGGAGGGCTTCGTAGGCCACCACGCTGCCCAGCGAATGCGCTATGACCAGACGTGTTTCGGGTCCTATGAGATCGAGCACCTGCTGCTGGGCGAACGCGCGAACGTCGTCCTCGGTGAGATAGCGGGTCACCTGGGACAAGGCTCGCCACACGAAATTCGAGGCGAAGGCGAAGCCGTTCACCGCGAACCACTGCAATTCGGCCAGACTGTTGATTATCCGCCGGCCGATCACGCCGAACGGTCCCTGTGCGCCGCCCTTACCGCCGGTGAGGGCATTGACCGCGAGTGCGGCGTGAGCGCGATCGACATCGTCCGGTGCGCGGTGTGAGGCGGCCTCGAGCCACGCGATTCCCAGTTCGACAGCCAGTTCCATCTGTGCGGCGGTCAACT
This sequence comes from Nocardia arizonensis, assembly GCF_001310275.1. GTDB lineage: Bacteria > Actinomycetota > Actinomycetes > Mycobacteriales > Mycobacteriaceae > Nocardia > Nocardia arizonensis. The sequence goes on along the minus strand of NZ_LGYZ01000081.1, from coordinate 56,997 downwards.
CATCGCCCGCACCGCCGCCCTGGGCGCCCGGAGTTCGAAAGATTCCACCGTAGAACGCCATACGGGCGGCGACATCCCCGGCGCCCCGCTGTTCGGACCACAGCCTCTGCGCCAGCGCGATATCACCCGCCGAGCGCACTCCGCCCGCGAGGGCCGGCGTCCACCTGGTTTCGAGCGTGTGCGCGTCGCGGTTCTCCTGAGCGATACCGTGAACCAGGACGACTTCTGACACCGCACCCTCATCTCGAGCGAATTCCGTGCCGCGGTGAGGCGACCGCACGCGGATATCGTACGCAATCGCGAGAAGCCGAAAGGCTCATACGGACAACCGATCTCGACAGACGCGTTCGAAGTCGTCGATCCGTTGCACCTGATGGGTCGACCCACACCGGCCGCCATCGTTCTCGCGCCACGGACCTGTCCTGCGAGTGTGGCTTCGCATCGGCTCGGCACCGAATTGTGAAAGGCTGGATCGATGACATCGAGCGACCCGTACACCATGCGCCTGGATCATCTTCGTGTAGCGCTGGGATGGGACCCCGTCCGTCGACGACGAATCGGCCCGCGTGCCGAAGACATCGATTTGAACGTCGCGGCATTGTTGTTCGCCGGGGACCAGATCGCCGATGTCGTCTTCCACGAGCAGCTCAGCTCGCGAGACGGCTCGGTGCGACACCTCGGCGACAGCACCACCGGAGAGGGCAAAGGCGAGAACGAGGTGGTCAGTGTCGATCTGACTCGGGTGCCGGAGGAGATCACCACCGTCGTCTTCCTGGTCACCTCCTACACCGGTCACACCTTCGACCAGATCGACAACGCGTTCTGTCGCGTCGTCGAGACTGTCACCGGCGCGGAAATCGCCCACTACGAACTCAGTGCCGTCGCATCGCATACCGGCCTGGTTATGGGCAAAGTGTCGCGGGCGGCGGCAACATGGCATTTCGATCCGATCGGTGTGGCCATCGCCGCTCAGCATCCCGTCGAGGCGGTTGGGCAGCTACACCCGTTCCTGTGATTGCGGGGGTGTCGAAACAGCGGCTGTCGACCGTAGCGGGCGCGCCGCGTCTGTAGGCGCCGCGGGCGGGGGTTCATATCCGTGATGATCCGGGGCGGCGGCTCGGCGCGGTCCCGCAGCCGGTTTGCGCCCGGCCCCATTTATACGGCATCTTTACAGTCGGAGCGCCGGGAAGTCTGGTCGGCAAACCCGGCCCGAACACGGGTACGGGCGGGACCGGTGATGGGCGCACATCTTGCCGATACGCACAGCCAGCACATTTCGCGCGGTTCGTGGCCGCGCTGCCCTATCGGCGTCGACTGTCACGGTTGCCCATGCGGGCCACCCGTGCGGCCGACTTCCTCGACACGTGCCGAGTCCCGGCCTCCGATATCGGGAATCCCGGCATGACATGCGAGCCGATGCTGCCGGAATTGGGCGGGTAGCGGGCATATCGATGAAAGGCGAACTTCGAAATGAATAGCCCCAAGCCCCGGCTACGTGTGCTCTCACGTGGTTCCTGGGCCGAGGCGCGGCGTATCACGGCGGTGCTGCGGACCGAGACCGCCGGTGGCGCGCTGCTGATCGCGGCTGCGGTCATCGGTCTTGTCTGGGCAAATACCCCCTGGTCGGAAGCCTACGAGACGATACGGAATTTCGAAATAGGCCCCGAGAGTCTGCACCTGCATCTCGCTTTGGAAGCGTGGGCGGCCGATGGTTTGCTGGCGGTGTTCTTCTTCGTCGTCGGTCTCGAACTCAAACGCGAGTTCGTCGCCGGCGACCTGCGGGATATCCGCCGTGCGGCATTGCCCGTAGTGGCCGCGATCGGAGGAATGGCCGGTCCGGCCCTGATCTTCGTCGCCTTCAATTCGGGCAATGGTGACGCGGTTCACGGCTGGGCGATTCCGACCGCCACCGATATCGCTTTCGCGCTGGCCGTCCTGGCTGTTCTCAGCTCACATCTGCCGACCGCGCTACGCACTTTCCTGCTGACTCTGGCCGTCGTCGACGACCTGCTCGCGGTATCGGTGATCGCGATCTTCTACACCGAGGAACTGCATCTGCCCTACCTCGGACTCGCGGCCATCCCCCTGGTCCTGTTCGCCGTGGCGGTGCAACGCAGGATCTCCTCCGTATGGCTCCTGCTTCCGCTGGCGCTGCTGACGTGGTGGCTGGTCCACCGGTCCGGTGTGCATGCCACCGTCGCCGGCATATTGCTGGGCTTCACCGTCCCCGTGCTGCACGATTCGCGCGACTCCGACGCGGCGTCCAGGGGCGCGACCGAGCGGTTCGAACACTTTCTACGTCCGATCTCGGCAGGCTTCGCGGTACCGGTATTCGCCTTCCTCGCGGCCGGGGTGACCATCGGCGGGCTGAGCGGACTGACCGACTCCCTCGCCGACCGCGTCACGCTCGGCATCGCCGTCGGGCTCGTCGCCGGGAAGACGCTCGGAATCCTGACCACCACGTACCTGACGGCGAAACTCACCCGTGCCGAACTCGATGACGACCTGCGCTGGGTCGACGTCGGTGCGGTGGCGCTACTGGGCGGGATCGGATTCACCGTGTCACTGCTGATCGGGGAGCTCGCCTTCGCCGATGACCCGACGCGGGTGGACCGTGTCCGCATCGGAGTCCTCGTCGGCACGCTCGCCGCCGCGCTACTGGCCACCGTGGTGCTGCGGCTGCGCAACCAGAGCTACCGGCGCATCGCCGAAGAGGAAACCCGCGACGAGGACCACGACGGCATACCCGACGTCTACCAGCGCCACCCCGAGCACCGATAGTCCGGCAGCGCTGTGCGGACGCAATCGGAGCCCGGTCGATCGCGAGTCGTCTACCGGTGCAGCGAATCGATGGCGGCTTGGAGTTTTTCGGCGGCTTCGGCGGCGATGGGTTCCAGGGCGGGTTCGGCGGTCACCTGCACCATCAGGCGCGGATTCATCGCTTCGACGATGATCTCGTCGGTGTCGCGGGATCGGCGGACGACGACGTTGCAGGGCAGCAGCAATCCGATCTGCCGGTTCACCTCGACCGCGCGGTGCGCCAAGGGCGGGTTGCAGGCTCCGAGGATGCGGTAATCCTCCATTTCGTGGCCGAGTTTGGCCGCGAGCGTCGCGCGCATGTCGATCTCGGTGAGCACGCCGAAGCCCTGTGCGGCCAGTGCCTGGCGCGTGCGTTCGACGGCGTCGTCGAAATCGCCGGTGAGAGTGGTGGACAGTCCGAGTTCGATGGTCTCGCTCATGACGGCGGGTCTCCTGTCGTGTGTTCGGTGGTGTGGGTCAGGCTCGCGATGGCGCGGCATGGGGCGGGGCGGGCGGGGACGCCGAGGCGAGCCATGAGCAGGGTCGCCGGGCACCAGCCGACCGCGCTGTAGAGCAGCAGGTTGGCACCGACCAGGGCGGACAGCAGCAGCCACCAAGGGGAGAGCATCGCCGCCAGAGCGGTTCCCGCCAGCGTGAGCGCACCCGCCAGCAGTGGAACGATGCGTTCGATGGTCCATTCGCGTGTTCGCGGCGAAATCCGCATATCTGGTCAATCCTTTGCGCGAGGTGACCGCGCCCGAGCATGCTGCCGGGTCAGGCCAGTGTCAGGAACAGTTTTTCCAGTTCGTCGACGGTCATCGGGTTGGTGTCGTCGTCCTTTCGGTCGAGGCATTCGCGTAGACCGGTGGCGACGATCTTGAATCCGGCTCGGTCCAGAGCGCGTGACACCGCCGCGAGCTGGGTGACGACGTCCTTGCAGTCGCGTCCCGCCTCGATCATGGCGATCACGCCGGCCAGCTGGCCGTGGGCACGGCGCAACCGGTTGAGTACCGGGGCGATGCTGTTCTCGTCACCGATCATTGTGTTCTCCTTCTCTACTATCTCTCCTCGATAATACCCGCCGGGGTATATGGGTAGGGCTTCGTGCGGTGTCACTGATGGGCGAAATTGATGGTCGGCAGCACTTTGTCCATCCACCGGGGCGACCACCAGGCGCCGCGTCCGGTCAGCCGGAGCATCACCGGCAAGAGCACCAAGCGCACGACGATGGCGTCCAGCAGTACGGCGACGCCGAGGATGATGCCCATCTCCTTCGGCGGCAGCGGCTGGGCCAGGGCGAAGGTGAAGAACACCGCGACCATCACCGCCGCGGCGGCGAAGATCACCCGACCGGAATGCGCCAGACCCTCGACGTGGGCCACCTCGGGCTCGCCGGAGCGCTCGTAGTGTTCCTTGGCGGTGGCGAGCAGGAACACGGTGTAGTCCATGGCGATGGCGAAGATCATCGCGAAGAAGAACACCGGCCCCCAGCCGTCCAGGAAGCCCTGCGAGGTGAAGCCGAGCAGCCCCGCGCCGTGGCCGTCCTGGAAGATCAGCTTGGCGACGCCGAAGGCCGCCGCGGTCGAGAGCAGGCTGACCAGGGTGCCGATCGCGGCGATGAGCGGGGCGCGCAGCGCGATCAGAAGCAGAACGAAGCCCAGTGTGAGAATCACCGCGACGATGATCGGCAGATAGTGGTCGAGTGCGCCTTGCAGATCCAGATTCTCCGCGGGGGCGCCGCCCACAAGTGCCTGGGCGGGCAGGCGGTCGCGCAAACCGTCGAGGATCTGGGTCATCTGCTCGTCGGACGGGTCGACCTTCGGCAATGCCTGCATCATCGCCAAGCCCGAGCCGTCGGTGGCGGACTGGACCGGGGTGACCATCGCGATGCCATCGCTGCCCGCGGCGACGCGCGCGGTGTCGGCGGCTTCGGCCGATGGCACGATGATCTGCAACGCCCCCGGCGCGCCCGGACCCAACTGCTGCTGTACCAGCTCATAGCCCTGTCGCACCGGTGCGTCGGAGGGTACGACCTGGATGGAGGGCATCGCGACCTTCAGGCCAAGCACCGGGATCGAAAGTCCGATCAGCACCGCGAGTCCGGCGATCGCGAACGGCCACGGATGCGCGTGCAGCAGTTCTCCCCACCGCGCGAACCGCGGCGAGCGATGCTGCTGGCGCTTGGCGTAGGGGAGTGCCGCGGCGTTGATCCTGCCGCCGAGCGCTCCCAATGCCGCGGGCAACAGCGTGAGCGTCGCGGCGAGGACGAAGATCACCGCCAGCATGATGCCCACGGCCATGGTCCGCACCGCAGGCGCAGGCACCAGCAGCACCGCCGAGAGACTCACCAGCACCGTGAGTCCCGACAGCACGACGGCCTTGCCCGCGGTGTCCATGGTCTCGGCCACCGCCGCGCGCGCGTCGCCGGTCTTGGTCAGCGCGTCGCGGAAACGAGCGACGATGAACAGCGCGTAGTCGATGCCGAGGGCTAGGGCGAACATCATCGCGAAATTCATCGCCCACACCGAGATCGGCGTGATCTGGTTCAACAGCACCAGCCCACCGGCCGAGGCCACCAGGCCCGCGACGGTCAGCAGCAGCGGCAACCCCGCCGCCACCAGCGACCCGAACGCCAGCACCATGATCGCCAGAGTCACCGGCCACGAGAACAATTCGGCCTTGATCATCGCGTCGTGGTTGGCCTTGTTGAAATCGCTCCACAGCGCGGACGCGCCGGTCGGATAGACCTCCACCCCGTCGCCCGACAATGCCGTCAAAGCCTGCTTGTGGTCATCGACCGCGCGGACCATATCGTCGGTGGAGGCGTTCGCGCCCGCGATGAGAATGCCGGTGTGCCCGTCCGGGCTGATCGTCATGCCCGGCTGCGGTGGTATCACGCCGGCGAAACGGTTGTCCCCGGCGAACTCGGCCGTCACATCGGCCAGCACCCGCTGCACCGCCGGACTGTCGACGGTGCCGTTCTCGGAGTGCACCACGACTTGCACCGCGGCCGAGGAGTTCCCGCCGAAGTGCTGCTGTGCCAGCTCACGCACCCGTACCGATTCCGATCCGTTGGCCTGCCACCCCGCGCCCGCCAACGAGCTGAACACGCTCGGTGCGGCCGCCCCGAGCGCGATCAGCGCGATCAACCACACGCCGAACACCCAGCGGCTGTGCCCGGCCATCGTCGCGCCGAGTCGCGACAGTGGTCCGCCGCGCCCCGCGCGTTCCGCGCCTGTTCGTTCGGTCATCGTTTCGGTCACCGCGCTTACCTCCGTATCCGTGGTCGTCCGTCCGTCCATTTATACCCCCAGGGGTATTCGGATTCGATGATACCCCACGGGGTATATTGAGCGTGATGGCTCGCCGGCTCGCAACCGTTCGGCGAAGAGGACGTGACGAAGGAGAAACAGCGATGGCCGAGATCGATCTGTATGTGGACCCGGTATGTCCGTTCGCGTGGGTGACCGCGCGCTGGCTGCTGGACACCGCCGCCCCCGAGCACACTCTCACCGTGAAGTCGATGAGTCTGGCGGTCCTCAACGACGGACACACCGTCGACGCCGATCACGAACCGATGATCACCCGCTCACGCAGGTTCGGACGGATGTTCGCCGCCGCCGAGAAGCGCCACGGCGACGCCGCGTTCGTGCCGCTGTATCTGGCGCTGGGTACGCGGTTGCATCCCCGCGAACCGAATACCGAGGACGACGCGGTAGCGGCGGCGGCGCTGACCGCGGCCGGATTCGATCCCGCTCTCCTGGCCGCGCTCGAGGATTCCGGATACGACTCGGCGGTCGCCACCGCCCATCAGGCGAGCCAGGATGCGCTCGGCGGACGCGGCGGCAGTCCCATCATCGCCATCGACGGGCACGGATTCTCGGGTCCCGTGTTCACCGCGCCGCCCGCCCCGCGTCGAGGAGTCGACCTGCTGCGTGCGTTGGTCGCCTTGGCGTCCGCACCCGAATTCGCCGCTCTGCAACGGCCCTACCAGGGACCGCCGTCCTTCACGACCTCCGAGGATCGCTGATGTGCTACCCCGTGCCGTGCCGCACCTGCGGCAAGACCACCTGGGCAGGCTGCGGCGCCCACGTCGCCGCCGTTCGCGCCGTCGTCGCACCGCAGCAGTGGTGTGCCGGACACAAGGCGGCCGACGAACCGCGATCCCGCCGACGGTGGCGGTTGTCGTGAGCCTGCCACTCGGCGCGCCGCCGAAGATGGCCGTTCGATAACCGAGCGCCTATCGGGTCGCCGCCGCCGAGTTCTTCCTCGCTCGACGATTCGGCCGGGTGGGCACGATGTCGTCGGATTCGAAGCGGGAATTCACGGGCGCGTGCCCGGTTTCGTTCACTCGACGTCGGTTCGCTTCGTGCGCTCGGGTCGTCCGGGGCTGCGGAACACGGGGCGGTGGTCGGCGTCGGGCCGCGCGATCGGATAGGTCGCGACTTGTTCGATTTCATGGCTGAACAGCTTGGGTGTTTCGTTCATCGTGGGACTCCTGTTGTGTTCGTTCGTGGTGCGCTCGCCTGCGGCGCGGCTCGGCGCGGCTCGGCGCACGCACCAAGCGTCATCGGTCTGGTACCGAGAGGGGGTTCGAGGGTGCGCGGTGGATACGGAAGAGCGCGGTTGATAGCGACTCCTCGTTCACGCGACACTGTCGCTCCCGTCTGTCCGCGGAGCTCGGTCGCGCAATCGCGTTCACAAGTTCGCGTCGCGTAGTCGACGGATATCACCGTCGAGACCGAGTCCAGTAGACACCGCCGATTCTGTTGTGTCAACGTTGTAGACCTACGCGGCCTCGACCCTGCTCACCGGATTGCGGCACACGGTGCCCGCGCGCGATCGGGGCCGAATCGGACCCGCGCGGGTCGCGGCGGCCGAATGATCCGTCTACACCGTCGTACTACGCTGTAGACTCGCTTTCGTCCGGGTTGCCCGGTCCGCAACCGTCAGTCGAACCCCTGCCCGATCCGCGCGATCGCGGTCGGAAATATCGCCGCGGTCCGGCCTTTCGGCGGACCGCGCAGGCCACCGTCACCCTCAGCCACGACCGGTACCTTCGCCGGTGGTGTCACTTCACGATCCACCCCACAGATTCGAGGACACCGCCGATGGCGATAACCGACGTGCCCGCCTACGCACATCTCAGTGCGGACGATATCGCCGCTTTCGGGCGCGAACTCGACGCGATCGAAGCCCGGGTCCGGGAGAGTCTCGGCGCCGAGGACGCGAACTATATCCGCAGGACGATCGTGTTCCAGCGGGTGCTGGATCTGGGCTCGCGGTTGGTCGTGGCCTGTAGCAGGTCGCGATCGGGATGGCTGCTCGGAGTGGCGGGGCTGGCGACGGCCAAGTGTGTCGAGAACATGGAGATCGGCCACAATGTCGGCCACGGCCAATGGGATTGGATGAACGACCCCGAAATCCATTCCAGCGCATGGGAATGGGACATGATGGGGGTGTCCTCGCAGTGGCGCTTCGCCCACAACTACCGACATCACGTGTTCACCAATATCGTCGGCATGGACGACGATGTCGGCTTCGGCATCATGCGCGTCACCCGCGACCAGCTGTGGTACCCGGCTCTGCTGCTCCAACCGCTGCAAAACCTGTTCCTCGCGGCGACTTTCGAGTGGGGCATCGCCGTGCACAGCCTGTACGCCGAACGCGACCGCGCCAGGACCACGTCCGAGGCGCGCGTGCACACCCGCGCGATGGCCGCCAAGATCGCCCGTCAGCTCGGCAAGGACTACGTCCTGTTCCCGCTGCTGAGCGGGCGCCGGTGGCGGCGCACGCTCATCGCGGCGCTGAGCGCCAACGCCCTGCGAAATCTGTGGGCCTATCTGGTGATCTTCTGCGGCCACTTCCCCGACGGCGCGGAGAAGTTCACCCCCGCCGTGATCGAGGACGAGACCAAGCCGGAGTGGTATCTCCGCCAGCTCCTCGGCACCGCCAACTTCGACGCCGGACCGGTACTCGGTTTCCTCAGCGGCCATCTGTGTCACCAGATCGAACACCATCTGTTCCCCGACCTGCCGAGCAACCGCTATCCCGAGATCGCGGTGCGGGTGCGCGAACTGTGCGAGAAATACGACCTGCCCTATACGACGGGGCCGTTGGCGCGTCAGTATCTGTTGACGCTGCGCACGATCAACAAACTGGCGCTGCCGGATCAGCTCCTGCGCGCCACCGCCGACGACGCGCCCGAGACGGCTTCGGAGCGAAAATTCCTCCGAACCGCCGTGCACGGGCCGGGCGAGGCGGTCGACTCGCCTCGCCGTCGCGGACTGCTCACCGCCCTGCGTGAGGCCAAAGCGCGGGCCGGACGCCACCGCCGCTAGTACATAATCTAACTAAACTGTGATGTGTGTCACATTTTGATAGAGTTATGACGGAACGGCTCTGAATCTTTCCGTATGCTTTGCGAAGTCTTTACTATCTCCAATGCGGAGGGGTTCGAGTTTCGCTCGCCTTCGATGCCAGTACATGTTGACCGATGAACCGGACCTTCGGGGACGGCGAAGGAGAGATATGTCCACCGACACCGATTTCGCAAAACGAACCTCGTACCTGCGCGCCGCGCTCCGTCATGACCTACCCGCCTCGGTCGTGGTTTTCCTTGTCGCACTTCCTCTTTCCGTCGGTGTCGCGGTCGCCTCCGGGGCGCCCGTGGCGGCCGGATTGATCGCGGCGGCGGTGGGTGGGGTGGTGGCGGGACTGATGGGCGGCTCCGCGGTGCAGGTGAGCGGGCCGACAGCGAGTCTGACGGTGGTGGTTGCCGAATCGGTGCACCATTTCGGTTGGGCTGTCACGTGTTTCATCACGGTAGGGGCGGGGATTCTACAGATCCTGTTCGGGCTCAGCAGGATCGCGCGCGCGACACTCGCCATCGCGCCGGTCGTGGTGCACGGGATGCTCGCGGGTATCGGTGTCGTCATCGCGCTGCAACAAGTGCATGTGCTGCTCGGTGGGAATTCGCTGAGTTCGTCCTACGAGAGCCTGACCCAGTTGCCGCATCAGCTGATGTCGGTGCACCGCGGCGATCTGTGCATCGGTTCGGTGGTCATCGCGATCCTCATCGGATGGAAGTACGCACCGCGTGCGGTGCGGGTTGTCCCGGGGCCGCTGGCCGCGGTGGTGGTGGCGACGGTGCTGTCGTTGATGTTGCCGACCCATGTCGAGCGGCTGGTCCTCGACGGCTCGCTGGTCGACTCGATCGGACTGCCGCGGATTCCGCACGGCGGCTGGTTCGCGGTGGGCGTGACGATGGTGACGGTGGCGCTCATCGCCAGCGTGGAGACGCTGCTCTCGGCGGTGGCGGTGGACAAACTGCGTCCGGCCACGCCGACGAATCTCGACCGTGAACTCGTCGGCCAGGGCGCGGCCAATGTCACCTCCGGCCTGCTCGGCGGCCTGCCGATCGCCGCGGTCATCGTGCGCAGCATCACCAATGCCCACGCGGGCGCGCGCGGCCGGGCCGCGACCGTCACGCACGGCGTATGGATACTGATGTTCGCCATCGCGCTGGCCGGTGTGGTGCAGCAGGTGCCGAAGGCGGCGCTGGCCGGGTTGCTCATCCTCATCGGCGTCCAATTGGTGAAACTGGCCCATATCCGGCTGGCCCGCCGCACGGGCGACCTGTACGTGTACGTGGCGACGGTCTTCGGTGTGGTGTTCTGGAATCTGTTGCTGGGCATGGTGATCGGGCTCGTCCTCGCATTCGCGGTGCTGCTGTGGCGGGTGGTGAAGGTGACGATAAGCGCCGGGCCGACCGTGGACGGGCGCTGGACGGTCACCATCGACGGCACCTGCACATTCCTCGCGCTGCCGAGACTGACCGCCGAACTGGCCCAAGTGCCCCCGGCGATGCCGGTCACCGTGCAGATGACGGTCGACTTCCTCGATCACGCCTCCTACGACCTGATCACCGAATGGGCGCGTCGGCGCGAATCGAACGGCGGCACGGTGGAATTCGTGGAGATCGGCACCGCGCGGATGGCGACCGCGGTGGATGGTCCGCCGCAACGCGGACACGCCCGCCAAGTGCTTGAGCGAGTGATCGGTCCGCGGCGGCGGCGCGGCAACCGGGAAGATCCGATCGCGGCGGGTGTCGCGGCCTACCACCGCGGTCACGCCCACCTCATGCGGCCACATCTGGACGGGTTGCGCGATCGCCGCGAGGCCGATTCCTTCTTCCTGACCTGCGCCGATGCCCGCATCGTGCCGAATCTCATCACCGACAGCGGCCCCGGCGACCTTTTCACCGTGCGTAATGTCGGCAATCTGGTGCCTGTGGGCGGCGGTGACGTGTCGGTGGAGGCGGCGCTGATCTACGCACTGGAGAAACTCGACGTGCGGGCCGTCGTCGTCTGCGGCCACTCCGGCTGCGGTGCGATGGAGGCGCTGCACCGGGAGGTCGAGGCCGGACCGGGTCTCGGCGACTGGCTGGCGCATGCGCGCCCGAGTCTGCGACGGCTGCGGCTCGGCCATCCGGTGGCCACCGCGGCGGCGCTGGCCGGATTCGGTGAAGTGGACCAGTTGGGCATGGTGAATGTCGCGGTGCAGTTGGAGCGGCTGCTGGCCTATCCGGCGGTGCGCCGCGGGGTCGAGGAGCGCGGCGTCGTCGTCTCGGGCCTGTTCTTCGACCTGGCCACGGCACGGGTCATCGAGGTGACCGTCGACGGGATCGCGGAGTTCGACGATGCGGGCAGTCGTGTGGCGGCCGAACCGGTGTGAGCGCCGCGTCGGCCATGCGGTCCGAGGTCGCCGGATCGCCGCCATTATTCCGGTCGACTGTGTGCTGAACCACAATTATTTCGACCCATGCCGCTGGGCATTCCCGGAGCATTTCTCAGGCTTTGCTAAGTCTTTACCCATACTCTTGTTCGCGTTTACATCTCGACCCGTTGCTGTGTCGGGACCTGCTTCACCGCGATATGCCGGTTCGCGGTCCATTGCCCTGCTGGACATGTTGATCGTCAACCGACCTCGGTGCCGTGCTGTCGGGAGGCCTCGGCTTCCGAACAGCGTCGCCGAGTCGGCGAAGGAGTAATCATGGCTGTCGAGAACGATCTCGCCCCGCCGCCGTCAGCGTCCGCCCACCGTGCCCCCGGTGCGCGATCCGATCGCCTGACATCCGTGCTGCGTCACGATCTGCCCGCCTCGATCGTGGTGTTCCTGGTCGCGCTGCCGTTGTCTCTCGGCATCGCGCTCGCCTCCGGCGCGCCCGTCGCCGCGGGCCTGATCGCCGCCGTCATCGGCGGAATCGTCGCGGGCACCCTCGGTGGTTCGACCTTGCAGGTCAGCGGTCCCGCCGCCGGCCTGACCGTGGTCGTCGCCGAATCCATCAACCAATTCGGCTGGCGCGTAACCTGTTTCATCGTCGTCGCGGCGGGTGTGCTGCAAATCTTGTTCGGCCTCAGTCGAATCGCGCGCGCGGCGCTGGCGGTGGCGCCGGTGGTGGTGCACGCCATGCTCGCCGGTATCGGCATCACCATCGCGTTGCAGCAGATCCACGTGCTGCTCGGCGGCTCCTCGCGCAGTTCGGCGTGGAACAACCTCACCGAACTGCCGTCGCAGCTGATGTCGCTGCACGGCGGCGACGCCTTCGTCGGCGCGGTGGTCATCGCCATCATGCTGGGCTGGCGGCATGTACCGGCCAAGGTCAAGGTCGTGCCGGGTCCGCTGGTCGCGGTCGTGGTGGCGACCGTGCTGGCGATGGTGCTGCCCACCGGCGCGGAACGGCTGGTGCTGAGCGGATCGCTGTTCGACGCGCTCGCGTTGCCGGAGATTCCCGACGGCGGCTGGTCGGCGGTGGCGGTCATGGTGCTGACCATCGCGCTCATCGCCAGCGTGGAGAGTCTGCTCTCGGCGGTCGCGGTCGACAAGATGCACAGCGGCCCACGCACCAACTTCGACCGCGAACTCATCGGTCAGGGTTCGGCGAATGTGCTGTCCGGCCTGGTCGGCGGTCTGCCGGTGACCGGTGTGATCGTGCGAAGCGCCACCAATGTCACCGCCGGTGCGCGCAGCCGCGCCTCGGCGATCATGCACGGCGTGTGGGTGCTGCTGTTCTCGGTGGCGCTGGTCGGCGTCGTGGAACGGATTCCGAAGGCGGCGCTGGCCGGTCTGCTCATCGTCATCGGTATCCAGTTGGTGAAACTGGCCCACATCAAGATGGCCCGGCGCACCGGCGATCTGCTGGTCTACGCGGTGACCGTGCTCGGCGTGGTGTTCCTCAACCTGCTCGAGGGTGTCGTCATCGGTCTGGTGCTCGCCTTCGGTCTGCTGCTGTGGCGGGTGGTCCGGGTTGCCATCGTGGCCAAGCAGATTCCGGGCTCACAGCGCTGGCTGGTCACCATCGACGGGTCGTGCACCTTCTTGGCGCTGCCGAAACTGTCGGCCGAATTCGCCAGGGTGCCCGCGGACGCCGACGTCACCGTCGAGATGACCGTCGACTTCCTCGACCACGCCGCCTTCGAGGCCATCGAGGAATGGGTGCGCCACCAGGAGGGCAACGGCGGCAGCGTGGAATTCGTGGAGATCGGCAGCGTTCGCATGGCCGACGCGGTCGCCGGGCCGCCCTCACGCGGTTTCGGGCGCGCGGTGTTCGACGAGATCCTGGGGCCGTGGCGGCGCGAGGATCGCCATCCCGACCCGCTCGCGGCCGGTGTCGCGGCCTACCACCGCAGCCACGCCCACGTCGTGCGCCCGCACCTCGACGAACTGCGTGACCGGCAGGATCCTGATTCGTTCTTCCTCACCTGCGCCGATTCCCGAGTGGTGCCGAACGTCATCACCAACAGCGGTCCCGGCGACCTGTTCACCGTGCGCAATGTCGGCAATCTCGTCCCCGCCGAGGGCGACGCCTCGGTCGAGGCGGCGCTGCGGTTCGCGCTCCAGGAACTGAACGTGCGCTCGATCGTGGTGTGCGGTCACTCCTCGTGCGGCGCCATGGCAGCCCTGCATTCCGGGGCCGACGCCGATCCGGGGATCACCGCCTGGCTGGCCAACGCCGCGCCGAGCCTGGAACGGTTCCGGGAAGGCCATCCGGTCGCGGTGGCCGCCGAGGCCGCCGGATTCTGTGAGGTCGACCAGCTGAGCATGGTGAACGTCGCCCTCCAGTTGGAGACCTTGCACCGGCATCCCGCGGTGCGCGCCGCCGCGGCCGAACGGGGTGTCACGGTTTCGGGGCTGTTCTTCGATATCGCCAGTGCCCGCGTCATCGAGGTCACGGTGGACGGGCTGGCCCACATCGATGACGAGCCGGTGCGCGCCTCGGCGCCCGAACTGGTCTGATGGACAGGCCGAGCCCGCCCCCCGGTCGCGTGCGCCGGAGGGCGGGCACGTTCGTCCGTAGGCTGGCCGAGTGAGTACCGAGCTGGAATCCGGTTCCGAGCCGACGGGCCGGCGCGCCTTCCGTGCGGCGATCGCGGCACGGCCTACGCTGAACCTCGCCTACCGGATCGGGGTCGCGGTCGCCGGGGTCGCGGTACTGGTTCTGGGAGTACTCGCGATTCCCTATCCCGGACCTGGCTGGGCGATCGTATTCGCCGGTCTCGGCATCCTCGCCACCGAATTCGCCTGGGCGCACCGCGCCCTGAGATGGTTGCGGGATCGTTACCGGCATCTCATGGCCTGGTACTCGGCCCGGGGACCGGTCGCGCGCGTCGTCGCGGCGGTGGCGACCGCGGTACTGGTCGTCGCGACATTATGGGTACTGGGGACGTTCGGTGTGGTCACGGATTGGATCGGAGTGGAACAGACATGGGTACGCAGTCCCCTCGCGCGGTGAATTCCGTACCGGGGGTCACGCTCACGCGGGCCGGGTGGCTGCGCGACCGTATGGCGGAGATGGGCCGCTCATGGGGGACGACGACGCCGCGTATCGCGGGCACGCTGTGGTGGTGCATGGCGTCGTCGGCGCTGATCGAACCGGTCGTCCGCGCCTACGCCGCGGGCACGCCCGCGCCCGCGGCGACGCTGGATCGGCTCGAGTGCGAGGTGCGTCCCGACGGCGGCGTCGACCGGGTCCGCGTCCTCGCCCGCCCGGCCGATGCGCCGTCCGCGGAGCCCGCCGAGGCGCTGCGCGAGACACTGGCCGCGGTGCTCCCCGCGGTGGCGCGGGTGTCGGGCGCGAGTCCGGCGGCACTGTGGGCGGTCGTCGCCGACGCCATCGGCAACCGGGCATTGGATGCCGGTGATCCGTATGCGGGCGGCGCGCTCGCCGACGAGGTCGGCGGCAAACTCCCGGCTCCCCGTTTCGTCGAGGTCGGCGGGCGCACCTTCGTCCGGCGCGTGTCCTGCTGTCTGGTCTACGAGGTCCCCGGCGCCCAGATGTGCACGAGCTGCCCCAAACGGCCCGCCGCCGAACGCACTTCGCTGCTGGAGGGGTTGGCCGCCGGTCGGTGAACGGCCGTCGGCGACCCGGGATCCGCGTGAACGGCGGGATAACCGCGGGTGACCCGATCCACTTCGCCGCGCGCCGGCCGCCCGTCGCGATGCCATTCCGTGCGCCGCGCACCCGTACGGCGTGAATGTCGGCCGGGGCCGGACGGTTAGCATGGTCGCGCCGGAGCAAACACCGTTCCGGCCCATGACGCGCGGGATCAGACCCGCCGACGAGAACGCCAAGGAGAGCTCCGCCGTGACGACCTCAGCTCCCATCAGCCCCGCCGCGCTCATCCGGGTGCAGGCCGGGACAACGGCGGGCGCCGCGGTGCGGGAAGCGGGCTTGGCCACGAAGGGTCCGCAGACCGTGGTCGTGGTGCGTGACGCCGAGGGCGCGCTGCGCGATCTGTCCTGGACTCCCGACACCGACGTCGAGGTGGAGGCGGTGGCCGCCGACACCGAGGACGGCCGCAGCGTGATCCGCCATTCCGCCGCGCACGTGCTTGCACAGGCCGTGCAGCAGGAGTTCCCGGAGGCCAAGCTCGGCATCGGACCGCCGATCAAGGACGGCTTCTACTACGACTTCCGGGTCGACCGGCCGTTCACTCCCGAGGATCTGGCCAAGCTCGAATCCCGGATGAAGAAGATCGTCAAAGGCGCGCAACGGTTCTCGCGTCGGGTGGTCGAAGTCGATGACGCGCGGGCGGAATTGGCCGGTGAGCCGTTCAAACTCGAGTTGATCAGCGACAAGTCCGGCATCGATGATGCCGAGATCATGGAGGTCGGCGGCGCGGAGCTGACGATCTACGACAACCTGGACCCCCGCACCGGCGAACGGATCTGGGGCGACCTGTGCCGCGGACCGCACATTCCCACCACCAAGTTCATCCCCGCCTTCAAGCTGACCCGCAGTTCGGCCGCCTACTGGCGCGGCGACCAGGATCGCGAGGATCTCCAGCGCATCTACGGCACCGCCTGGGAATCCCAGGAGGCGCTGGACGAGCATCTGCATCTGCTGGCCGAGGCCGAGCGCCGCGACCATCGCAAACTGGGCCTGGAACTCGACCTGTTCAGCTTCCCGGACGAGCTCGGCTCCGGTCTGCCGGTGTTCCACCCCAAGGGCGGCATCATCCGCAAGGAGCTCGAGGAGTACTCGCGGCGTCGGCACGTGGACGCGGGCTATGAATTCGTCAACACCCCGCACATCACCAAGGGGCACCTGTTCGAGGTCTCCGGCCACCTGGACTGGTACCGCGACGGCATGTTCCCGGCCATGCACCTGGACGCGGAGCTGAACGAGGACGGCACCGTCCGCAAACCCGGCCAGGACTACTACGTCAAGCCGATGAACTGCCCGATGCACAATCTGATCTTCCGGGCGCGCGGGCGGTCCTACCGGGAACTGCCGCTGCGGCTGTTCGAATTCGGGTCGGTGTACCGCTACGAGAAGTCCGGCGTCGTGCACGGTCTGACCAGGGTGCGCGGCATGACCCAGGACGACGCGCACATCTACTGCACCAAGGAGCAGATGCACGCCGAGCTGACCGGCACGCTGGAGTTCGTGCTCGATCTGCTCGCGGATTACGGCCTCGACGATTTCTACCTCGAGCTCTCCACCAAGGATCCGAAGAAGTTCGTCGGCTCCGACGAGATATGGGAGGAGGCCACCGAGACCCTGGCGAAGGTCGCCTCGGCCTCCGGGTTGAATCTGGTTCCCGATCCCGGCGGCGCGGCGTTCTACGGCCCGAAGATCTCGGTGCAGGCCAAGGACGCGCTGGGACGCACCTGGCAGATGTCGACCATCCAGCTCGATTTCAACCTGCCCGAACGCTTCGACCTCGAGTACACCGCCTCCGACGGCAGCAAACAGCGTCCGGTCATGATCCATCGCGCGCTGTTCGGCTCCATCGAACGGTTCTTCGGCGTGCTCACCGAGCACTACGCCGGCGCGTTCCCGGCCTGGCTGTCGCCGGTGCAGGTGGTCGGCATCCCGGTAGCGGAAACCTTTGTCCCGCACCTGGATCGGGTGATCGAGCGGCTGCGCGACGCGGGCGTGCGCGCGCAGGTCGACCGCAGCGACGACCGCATGCAGAAGAAGATCTTCAACAACACCGCGCAGAAGGTGCCCTTCATGCTGATCGCGGGCGAGCGCGACGTGAACGCCGACGCGGTGAGCTTCCGCTTCCGCGACGGCACCCAGGTCAACGAGGTGCCGGTGGCCGATGCGATCGCGACGGTCGTCACCTGGATCGCGAACCGGGAGAACGCCTCGCCGACGGCCGAAGGTTTCGAGATCGTCTCCCCGGAGCGGATATGAGCGAGCCGACCACGTCCGATCAGGGCATCGTGGACCGCGGCGCGGGCGAACCCGACCGCCTCCAGCGGCTGTGGACGCCGTACCGGATGTCCTACATCGCCGAGGCGGCCATCGATCGCCCCGCCGATTCCACCGGCCACCCGTTCACCGACATTCCGCGCATGTCCGACGAGGACGGCCTGGTCATCGCGCGCGGTGAACTGGTGTACGCCGTGCTGAACCTGTACCCCTACAACCCCGGTCACATGATGGTGGTCCCGTACCGCGTCGTGGCGAATCTGGAGGATCTCACCGAGGCCGAGAGCGCCGAGTTGATGGCGTTCACCCAGCGGGCGATCCGGGTCATGAAGAGTGTGTCCAGACCGCACGGATTCAATGTCGGTCTCAATCTCGGCGGGGTGGCGGGCGGATCGCTGGCCGACCACCTGCATCAGCACATCGTGCCGCGCTGGGGCGGTGACGCGAACTTCATCACCGTCGTCGGCGGGGTGAAGGTCATGCCGCAACTACTCCGGGAGACCCGGGCGCTGCTCGCGGCGGCCTGGAAGGAGACGCAATGAGCGCAGTGCCCGCGTTCCGCGCCGCACAGCGGGGGACCGACCGGTCGTGCTGAGCTTCTTCGGCCGCGAGACGTTCGCGAAAGCGACTGCGCCGCTGGGCAAGGCGCTGGTGAAGACGGGACTGACCCCGGACGCGGTGACCGTCATCGGCACCGTCGCCTCGATCGCGGCCGCGGTCACCCTGTTCCCGACCGGACATCTGTTCTGGGGAACGATCGTGATCTGGCTGTTCGTCATGTTCGACATGCTCGACGGCGCGATGGCGCGGGCGCGCGGCGGCGGCACCCGATACGGCGCCGTCCTCGACGCCACCTGCGACCGGCTGGCCGATGGCGCGATCTTCGGCGGTCTGGCCTGGTGGTCGGTCTACCACGAGAACAACCGCGCGCTGTTCGGCGCGACCCTGGTGGTGCTGGTGACCTCTCAGGTCATCTCCTACGCCAAGGCGCGCGCGGAGGCCAGCGGGCTGTCGGCCGACGGCGGCATCATCGAGCGGCCCGACCGACTCGTCATCGTGCTGGTGGGCGCGGGCCTCACCGGAATCGGCGGATACTGGGATATCGAATGGCTCACCTGGGCCGTCCATGTCGCGATGTGGATGCTGGCGGTACTCAGCATCGTGACCGTCTTCCAACGCGTGCTCGCCGTGCGCCGCTCCGCCGGCGCCCGCGAGGTCATCACCCCGGCGCCGCGGCCCGGCCGCCCGGCCGCGGGGGCCGACGCGGCGGAGCAGCCGTCGTGAGATCGTCTCGGATCGGCGTGACGGGAGGGTTCGGGGGATGAGCGCTTTCAGATCGGCGCTGACCGATCGCGCGTACGCGGCGGGCTGGCGGGTGGTGCGCGCACTTCCGGAGTCCTCGGCGCGACGGCTGTTCGACATGGGCGCCGACCGGGCCGTCCGCAAGGGCGGACCGGAGCAGTTGCGGCGCAATCTGGCCCGGGTGCTCGGCACCGTCCCCGACGCGGTGCCCGACGAGTTGATGCGCGCGAGTATGCGCTCCTACGCGCGGTATTGGCGCGAGGCGTTCCGCCTGCCCTCGATGGATCACACGGCGATCGACTTCCACGTCGACGGCCTCGAGTTCCTCGACGCCGCGCTCACGCGCGGACGTGGGGTCGTCCTTGTCCTGCCGCATTCCGGGAACTGGGATATGGCAGGCGTCTGGCTGGTGCAGCACTACCAGAAGCTCTCGACGGTGGCCGAACGGCTGGAACCGGAGTCGCTGTTCGAGCGGTTCGTGGCCTATCGGGAGAGCCTCGGCTTCGAGGTGTTCCCGCTGACCGGCGGCGCCGAGCCGCCGTATCCGCGGTTGGCGGCGCGGCTGCGGGAGAACGGGATCGTGTGCCTGATGGGGGAGCGCGACCTCACCGGCAAGGGAGTGCCGGTCACCTTCTTCGGGGAGCGCACCTGGATGCCCGCGGGGGCGGCGAAGCTCGCCATCGAGACCGGGGCGGCCCTGGTGCCGGTGCACGCGTGGTTCACCGTCGAGGCCGACGGAAGCGAGAACTGGGGTCTGAAGACCGAACGGCCGATCGACGTGTCCGGCGGGGTGACGGCGGCCACCCAGTCGCTGGCCGATCGCTTCGCGGCGAATATCGCCGAGCATCCGCAGGACTGGCACATGCTGCAACCGCTGTGGGAATCGGATCTGTCCCCGCAGCGGTTGGCCCGCATCGCCGATGCGCAGCAGCGAATCGACCACGGCCGGGTCACCGCCGAGGAGGGGGCGCCGTGAAGATCGGCATGGTGTGCCCCTATTCGTTCGACGTCCCCGGCGGCGTGCAGGCCCACGTGGTCGAACTGGCCCGGGTGTTCATCGAGCGCGGCCACCGGGTGAGCGTGCTCGCGCCCGCTTCCGAGGGCACGCCGCTGCCGGATTTCGTGGTCTCGGCGGGGCGGGCGGTCGCGATTCCGTACAACGGGTCGGTGGCGCGGCTGTCCTTCGGGCCCATGGCCTACACCAGGATTCGGCGCTGGATCGACGGCAACGACTTCGACGTGCTGCACATACACGAACCGAACGCGCCGAGTCTGTCCATGCTCGCACTCAAGATCGCCGAGGGGCCGATCGTTGCGACCTTTCACACCTCCACCACGAAATCGCTGGTGCTGAGCACCTTTCAGGGCGTGCTGCGGCCGTACCACGAGAAGATCAGCGGCCGGATCGCGGTATCGGAACTGGCGCGGCGCTGGCAGGTGGAGGCGTTGGGTTCGGACGCGGTGGAGATTCCGAACGGGGTCGACGTGCCCGCGTTCGCGCGCGCGCCCATGTTGGAAGGCTATCCGCGCGCGGGCCGCACGGTGCTGTTTCTCGGCCGCTACGACGAACCGCGCAAGGGCATGGCCGTGCTGCTGGGCGCACTACCCGAGTTGGTGCGCCGTCACCGTGACCTCGAGGTGCTCATCGTCGGCCGCGGCGACGAGGAGCGACTACGCAGGGAGGCGGGTCCGCTCGCCGCGCACCTGCGCTTCCTCGGTCAGGTCTCCGATGCGGAGAAGGCATCGGCGATGCGCAGCGCGGACGTCTACGTCGCACCCAATCTGGGCGGTGAGAGTTTCGGCATCATCCTCATCGAGGCGATGGCCGCGGCTACCCCGGTGGTCGCGAGCGAACTCGATGCCTTCCGCCGGGTGCTGCGCGACGGCGCCGCGGGCGTGCTGGTGCCGGTGGGGGATTCGGCGCGGCTGGCCGAGGCCGTGGACAGCGTGCTCACCGACGACCGGCGTCGCGCCGAGTTGGTGCGCACCGCCACCCAGGTGGTCGGCGAATACGACTGGCCGGTGGTCGCCGAGCAGATCCTGCGGGTCTACGAGACGGTGACCGTGGGCGATGTGCGGGTGCGTGCCGCCGGATGATCACCTTCTCCGCCACCACGATCCTCGTTCTCGCGCTCGTCGCCGCGGTGATCTTCGCGATCGGCGTGTGGGCCTACTCCACCGCGAACCGACTCGACCGCTTGCACGTGCGATCGGATCAGTCCTGGCACGCCCTCGAGGGGGCGTTGGCCCGGCGCGCGGTGGTGGCCCGGTCGGTCGCCATGGCGATGGCGGGCTCGGCTTCCGATCCGGTGGCCGCCGACCAGGCCAAACGGTTGACCGCCCTGGCCGACCGGGCCGAGCGGGCGGATCGGGCGGGACGCGAGACGGCCGAGAATCAGCTGTCGGTGGCGCTGTCGGCGGTGGATATCGCGCAGTTGCACCCGCAGTTGGTGGCCGAGCTCGCCGATGCCGAGGCCAGGGTGCTGATCGCGCGCCGTTTCCACAACGACGCGGTGCGCGACACCTTGGCGCTGCGCACGCGCCGGCCGGTGCGTGTCCTGCATCTGGGCGGTACCGCGCCGCTGCCGACATATTTCGAGATCACGGAGCGGGCCACACCCGCGGCCTCGACGGGTCTGGCGGTCGACACCATCCGCACCTCGGCTCGGGTGGTGCTGCTCGACGAACGCGATCGGGTGCTGCTCATGCGCGGTCACGATCCACAGACCCCGGACGTGTCGTTCTGGTTCACCATCGGCGGCGGCGTCGATCCGGGGGAGACGCTGCGCGGCGCCGCGGTGCGGGAACTGTGGGAGGAGACCGGGCATCGGGCCGATCCCGAGGCGCTGCGCGGGCCGCTGTGGCGGCGGGTCGCGGTGTTCCCGTTCAATGGCGAGCTGATCCGCGCCGAGGAGTTGTTCTTCGTGCTGCGGGTGCCGTCGTTCGAACCGCAGCCGGGCAATCTGACCGCGGTGGAACGCCGTTCGGTGACGGGTCACCGCTGGTGCGCGGCTGCCGACATCCTCGCCCTCGACGCGTCGGGGGAGACCGTCTACCCGTATCACCTCGATGAACTGCTGGCCGAGGCGGCGGCGGTCGCCGCGGGTGGCGCGGAGCCGCAGGTGCGCTCGATTCGGTGAGGCCGCGAGCCCGGACACAGCGCTGACCGAATATCTGTGATCTATTTCACTATCGCGACAAGGTCGGGACTGGGATACCGCACCGGGGGTAGGTCTGGAAACAGGTTGTCCGCCGGAATGTCCGGTCAGGTGTGGAGGTAGCGCATGTCGTATCTGCTGTTCGATTTCCTGTCGCCGCTCGTCGGCCCCTCCGCCGCGCAGTACTGGGCGCAGTTGCTGGTTATCGATCCCATCTGAGCGCGGCCGTCCCCGCGGTGACCCGCTCCGAGGGCGGGCGATTCGCCCTGGACTTGCCGGCCCGCGGCCACGCGGTCGCCGCCGCGGCACGGACAGCGACGATGTGTACACGGCTGCGGCCGCGCACGCGGCGGTCCGGGAATGTCGTGGGTCACAGGCTCGGTCCGACCAGACCAGTGCCCCTCAACTGGCTATCAAGTGGCATTCGGGCCGCGCCTAGAATTGGGTCGATTTCATCCGAGCGAGCCCGATTGGCGCCAATGACCCAGGAGTTTGCCGTGACCACGTCCGAAACCGCCACCACCGTCGGCACCGCCCGCGTGAAGCGCGGTATGGCCGAAATGCTCAAGGGCGGGGTGATCATGGACGTCGTCACACCCGAACAGGCCAAGATCGCCGAGGACGCGGGCGCCGTCGCGGTCATGGCGCTCGAGCGGGTGCCCGCCGACATCCGCGCCCAGGGTGGCGTGTCCAGGATGAGCGATCCCGACATGATCGACGGCATCATCTCCGCGGTGTCCATCCCGGTGATGGCGAAGGCCAGGATCGGTCACTTCGTGGAGGCTCAGATCCTCCAGAGCCTCGGCGTCGACTACGTCGATGAATCCGAGGTCCTCACCCCGGCCGACTACGCCAATCACATCGACAAGTGGAACTTCACCGTGCCCTTCGTGTGCGGCGCCACCAATCTCGGCGAGGCGCTGCGGCGTATCACCGAGGGTGCGGCGATGATCCGGTCCAAGGGCGAGGCCGGCACCGGCGACGTCTCCAACGCCACCACGCACATGCGCAGCATTCGGCAGGAGATCGCCAGGCTCGCCGCCCTGCCCGCGGACGAACTGTATGTAGCGGCCAAGGAATTGCGGGCGCCCTATGAGCTGGTCCGCGAGGTCGCCGAGACGGGCAAGCTGCCGGTCGTGCTGTTCACCGCGGGCGGCATCGCGACCCCGGCCGACGCCGCCATGATGATGCAGCTCGGCGCCGAGGGCGTCTTCGTCGGTTCCGGCATCTTCAAGTCCGGTAACCCGGAGCAGCGGGCCGCCGCCATCGTCAAGGCCACCACCTTCTACGACGATCCCGACGTGCTCGCCAAGGTGTCGCGCGGTCTTGGCGAGGCCATGGTCGGCATCAACGTCGAGGAGATCGCCCAGCCGCACCGACTCGCCGAACGCGGCTGGTGACACGGCCGGATTGCCGCGTGCCCGAGTGATGTCCTCGGCTGATGGCGTACGCGCTTCGCGCACCGGTGCGTTCGGGCGCACCGGTCCGTTCGACTCTTCGAGCCGGCTCACAGTGGTCTTACCGTTCCCACAGAACCGTTGGTTAGCTTCAGGATTCGGTCGCCACGGCGCGCCGGAAGATCGGATCGATTCGAAGGTTAGGACGAGTAGTTGAAGCTTCCCAGGTCCGTACGCATCGTGATCGCGGTGCCTGCGATCGCAGCCGCGCTGAGTCTCACCGCGTGCGGTAGCGACGACAAGGCCGCCGATGCCAAACCGACCCGCACGACGACCAGCGCCAAGGCGGCCGCGGCGAATCTGCCCGCGGTCCCGACCGCGGCGGAGCTGAACACGCAGTTGCAGAAGGCGCTGGATCCGTCGGTGCCCAATGGCGAGAAGCTCGACATGGTGCAGGGCGCGCAGGCCGATCCCGAACTTCCGGGTCGTCTGGCGGAGGCGTACAAGCAGACCAATGCGTCGGTGACGGTGACCGAGGTGACGGCTTTCGGTGACACGATCAATGCCAAGGCCAAGGTGTTGTTGAACGGCCAGGAGAATCTCGCGGATGTGCCGTTCGTGGCGGAGAACGGCAAGTGGAAGGTCCAGAAGGCGTGGGCCTGCCAGATGCTGACCACACTCGGACAGCAGTCCGCGGCCTGTAGCTGACGGCGGCGCGCAAGTGGGTGAGGGCCCGTGCGCGCCTAGGGTTCCGGTAGCAGCAGCGCTGGACGGTCGGGGTGGTCCCAGCGCACGCGATAGTCGGCGGGATCGATATTCTCCCGCGCGAATCGTGACAGCGCCTCGATCGTCCATTGCTCATCGGCGGGGGTGCGGCGGCGCAGCGCGGCCTCCGACATCTCGAGGCCGACGGTGAGATCGAAGTCGAGTCCGCGTCCGAGCAGCATCGGGCCGGCGACCGCGAGGACCGTCCGCGCCGGCGCGCGGCGCATCGCCGCGCGGGCGGAACGGTCCTGCGCCTCGTCCCAGAGCGCGGGCAGCCAGCGGTCGTGTTCGCGGACCGCGTCCAGGACCTCACGGCGCAGCGCGGCGAAGTCGAACCAGGCGGTGCGATAGGACATCTCGTCGGTGCGGCCGAACTCGAGGCGCAGTGACGCGGGCCGGACGTAGTCGTGCATGGACACCACCTCGGCGGCCTCGCCGCGGTCGTGGAACTCTCGGACCAGACGCCGCGCGAAGGCGAGCGGATCGGCGGCGTCGGGGCCGTCCACGGCGACGACGCGATGGCCGTCGCGCGCGTCGAGATCGTCGGCTATCGACGCGACGAGCCGATCCTGGGTGATCGCAAGGAACTTCGGCACGGTATCCATCACAGCAGATGTCGTCCGGCCCGCTCTCCGGTAGCGGTGTGATCGCCGAACGACCGGCCCCACGGGGTGAATCCGGCGCTGCGGGATAACCTCAGCCTCATGGCGACAATCGAAGAGGCCCTCGAGATCGAACGGCTGGAACGGGACATCTTCCGCGGCGCGTCCACAGAGACGCAGCTGCCGCGCACCTTCGGCGGGCAGGTTGCCGGACAGGCGCTGGTCTCGGCCGTGCGTACCGTGGAGCCGCGCTTCGAGGTGCATTCGCTGCACGGCTACTTCCTGCGGCCGGGCAATCCGGCTCAGCCGACGGTGTATCTGGTGGAACGCATCCGCGACGGCCGGTCCTTCTGCACCCGGCGGGTGACCGGGGTACAGGACGGGGCGGCGATATTCACCATGTCGGCGTCCTTCCACGTCGGCGACGCGGGTCCGCAGCATCAGGACGTGATGCCCGTGGTGCGTCCGCCCGACGATCTACCCGACGCGCAGACCAGCATGGATCCCGAGCGGCTTTGGGCGATGCGGGAATGGGAGCACTGGGATATCCGCCCGATTCCCCAGGAGGAGGTCGCGGTACGCGACGGCGCGGTGGCCCAGCAGCAGGTGTGGTTCCGCTACCGGCACGCACTGCCCGACGATCCGCTGTTCCACGTGTGCACCCTCGCCTACATGAGCGATATGACCCTGCTCGGCTCGTCCAAGGTCATCCATCCCGATGAGCAGACCCAGAACGCCTCCCTCGATCACGCCATGTGGTTCCTGCGGCCCTTCCGCGCCGACGACTGGCTGCTCTACGACCAGTCCTCGCCCTCGGCCGGTTTCGGGCGCGCGCTGACCGGCGGCAAGATCTTCGACCGCCGTGGCGAATTGGTGGCCGCGGTGGTGCAGGAGGGCCTGATCCGCGCCCTGCGCGAGGACTGACCGCGGCGGGCGGCGGTGCGTGAGCGCGGCCACAGCGGCGCGAATCGTAAGCTGTGGCCGGTGAACTCCTCCCAGGCCGAAGCCGACGTCGAGCGTCCCGTGATCGGTGTGCTCGCGCTGCAGGGCGATGTGCGCGAGCACATCGCGGCACTGAGCAGGTGCGGCGCCGAACCCGTCCTGGTACGCCGCGCCGCGGAACTCGCGGCCGTCGACGGTCTGGTGCTGCCCGGCGGGGAATCCACCGCGATCTCCACGTTGCTCGGCGCCTTCGACCTGCTGGAACCGCTGCGCGCCCGGCTGCGCGACGGCATGCCCGCCTTCGGCTCCTGCGCGGGCATGATCCTGCTCGCCTCCGAGGTGCTCGACACTCGCGCCGATGCCCAGCATCTGTCGGGAATCGATATGACCGTGCGCCGCAATGCCTTCGGGCGTCAGGTCGACTCGTTCGAAACCGATCTCGACTTCGGCGGACTCGACGGCGGACCGGTGCGCGCGGTGTTCATCCGCGCGCCGTGGGTCGAACGTGTCGGCCCCGATGTCCGGGTGCTGGCCACCGTGCCCGCCGGAGCGGGCGCGGGCAAGATCGTCGCGGTACGGCAGGGCGATGTGCTCGCGACCTCGTTCCACCCCGAGGTGACCGGTGATCTGCGGGTGCACGCCATGTTCGTCGATATCGTGCGCGCCGCCGTCGCCGCACACGGCGGTCGGATCGGTGCGGACGGCGTCCACTAGGCTGGTGGAGTTGTCCGCTCGGTCGGCATGGCCGAAACCCCTCGGGGGCGCCGCCGCGCCGCGGGTAACGTACTCACGTCACACGTGCAACCGACCTGAAGGAAGTAGGGAATGAGCGGCCACTCCAAATGGGCCACCACCAAGCACAAGAAGGCCGCGATCGACGCCAAGCGGGGCAAACTCTTCGCGAAGCTGATCAAGAACATCGAGGTGGCGGCCCGGACGGGTGGCGGTGACCCGGATGGCAACCCGACGCTGTACGACGCCATCCAGAAGGCGAAGAAGTCGTCGGTCCCGAACGACAACATCGAGCGCGCGCGCAAGCGCGGCGGCGGCGAGGAGGCGGGCGGCGCCGACTGGCAGACGATCATGTACGAGGGCTACGGTCCCAACGGCGTCGCCGTGCTGATCGAATGTCTCACCGACAACCGCAACCGCGCCGCGGGTGAGGTCCGGGTCGCGATGACCCGCAACGGCGGCAATATGGCCGATCCGGGTTCGGTCGCCTACCTGTTCCACCGCAAGGGCATCGTCACCCTGGAGAAGAACGGACTGTCCGAGGACGATGTGCTCATGGCGGTGCTCGACGCGGGCGCCGAGGAGGTCAACGACCTCGGCGACACCTTCGAGGTGGTCAGCGAGCCGGGCGATCTGATCCCGGTCCGCCGGGCACTGCAAACGGCGGGCATCGACTACGACTCGGCGGAGTCCGGCTTCCAGCCGTCGGTGAGCGTCCCCGTGGACGTCGACGGCGCGCGCAAGGTGTTCAAGCTGGTCGACGCGCTCGAGGACAGCGACGACGTGCAGAACGTCTACACCAATGTCGACCTGTCCGACGAGGTGCTGGCTCAGCTCGAAGAGGACTGAGCGGCCACGGCGGTCCGCGATGCGGATCGCCCCGTGTCGTCGTCGTTGCGGGCGCGGACGCTGGTGGTCGAGCATCGCGTGTCGACGGTGGCCGCGGCCGACACCGGAAGGTCTGGCCATCGCCGAGGCACGCGCCTGCGGCACACCGACTCCCTCACTCAGCGGGCGGCATTCATCGCCCTCAGCATCGCCAGGTCGCCGCGGTGCCGCTTCGCCATACCGTGTCGCTGGTCGGCCCCGTCTGATCCGTCCACTAGACTCTCGAACAGTTGTTCGTGTCTGTGAGAGGGGATTTCGTGCGGGTGATGGGCGTCGATCCCGGACTCACCCGGTGCGGACTCAGCGTGGTGGACGGCGGACACGGCCGCACGGTGACCGCCGTGGACGTCGGCGTGGTGCGCACCCCACAGGATCTGGATCTGGCTCACCGGCTGCTGCGCGTCGCCGACGCCGCCGAGCGATGGATGGATACCCACCGGCCCGAGGCGGTGGCGATCGAACGAGTCTTCGCCCAGCACAATGTGCGCACGGCGATGGGCACCGCGCAGGCGGGCGGGGTGATCGCGCTGGCGGCCGCGCGGCGCGGGATCCCGGTGGCCTTCCATACCCCGAGCGAGGTGAAGGCCGCCGTGACCGGCAATGGTTCGGCCGACAAGGCACAGGTGACGGCGATGGTCACGCGCATCCTGCGATTGTCGGCCGCGCCCAAGCCCGCGGACGCGGCCGATGCGCTGGCCCTGGCGATCTGTCATTGTTGGCGGGCGCCACTGCTCGAGCGGATGGCAAGGGTCGAGGCGCAGGCCGCCGAGGCGAAGCGCCGCTACGCCGAGCGGCTGGCGGAGCAACGGCGGACGGGCGGACAACGAAAGGCGGTGCGCGGGTGATCACGTCGGTACGCGGTGAGGTGCTCGAGGTCGCGTTGGATCACGTGGTGATCGAGGCGGCCGGAGTCGGTTACCGGCTCAACGCCACCCCGGCGACCCTGGCGACGCTGACCCGCGGCGAGCAGGCCCGCCTGTTCGCCGCGATGATCGTGCGTGAGGATTCGATGACCCTGTTCGGTTTCGCCGATACCGAGGCCCGCGACCTGTTCGGACTCCTCCAGACCGTGTCCGGGGTCGGTCCCCGGCTGGCCATGGCCGTCCTCGCGGTGCTCGAACCGGAGGCGCTGCGCAAAGCGCTGGCCGAGAGCAATGTGGCCGCGCTGACCAGGGTGCCCGGCATCGGCAAGCGCGGCGCCGAACGCATGGTCGTCGAATTGCGCGACAAGGTGAACCTGGTCCCCGTGCAATCCGGTCCGCCGGGATCGGCGCCGCCCGCCGTGGCGCCGGTGCGCGATCAGGTGGTCGAGGCGCTCACCGGTCTGAGCTTCCCGCTCAAGCAGGCCGAACAGGCCGTCGACGGCATACTGGCCGAACTGCCCGCCGCCGACACCTCGACGGTGTTGCGCGCCGCCCTCGGCCGGCTCGGCCGTAATCGCTAGGGGTTGGCGTGGACACCGACGACAGCGACGAATCCCCGGTCACCGCGCGGTATCTGCGTTCCGACGGCGAGGTCGAGGCCGGATTGCGCCCGAAATCGCTGGACGATTTCATCGGGCAGCCGCGGGTGCGCGAACAGCTCGCGCTGGTGCTGCGCGGCGCCAAGCAGCGCGGCGCGACCCCGGACCACGTCCTGCTCTCGGGTCCGCCGGGACTCGGCAAGACGAGTATGGCGATGATCATCGCGGGCGAACTCGGCACCGCGCTGCGCATCACCTCGGGACCCGCGCTCGAACGCGCGGGCGACCTGGCCGCGATGCTGAGCAATCTGGTCGAGGGCGATGTGCTGTTCATCGATGAGATCCACCGCATCGCCAGGCCCGCGGAGGAGATGCTCTATCTGGCGATGGAGGATTTCCGGGTCGACGTCGTGGTCGGCAAGGGGCCGGGCGCGACCTCGATTCCCTTGGATATCGCACCGTTCACCCTGGTCGGTGCGACCACGCGATCGGGTGCGCTGACCGGTCCGCTGCGGGATCGTTTCGGGTTCACCGGTCATATGGACTTCTACGAACCCGAGGAACTGCTGCGGATTCTGCGGCGCTCGGCGCAGATCCTCGGGGTCGACATCGAGATCGACGCCGCCGCCGAGATCGCGGGCCGCTCCCGCGGCACCCCGCGCATCGCCAACCGTCTGCTGCGCCGGGTGCGCGACTACGCCGAGGTCAAGGCAGACGGGCACATCACCAGGGCCATCGCGTGCGCGGCGCTCGAGGTGTACGACGTGGATTCGCTCGGCCTCGACCGTCTCGACCGCGCGGTGCTCGGCGCCCTGGTACGCGGTTTCGCCGGTGGGCCGGTGGGTGTTTCAACCCTCGCCGTCGCGGTGGGGGAGGAGGCGGCCACGGTCGAGGAGGTGTGCGAGCCGTTCCTGGTGCGCGCGGGCATGGTCGCGCGCACGCCGCGCGGGCGGGTCGCGACCGCATCCGCCTGGGAGCATCTCGGGCTGGTGCCGCCGCCGGATCTGGTGTTCGGCGCGCTCGAGGTGCGCGGTCGGGAACCGCACCCGACTCTCGACCTGTTCGACTGATCCGACCGCGCTCGGTCGGATCGCCGAAGCAGGCGGCCGGGTTCCTGTGGAAAGTCCGGCCGGGCAGCCGAGTGCGCCGGGGAGCGATAGAGTCGGTCGGGTGGCATTGGTCCAGACTGTTCTCGAGCGAGTGCCCGAACCGTACCGTTCCCAACTGATCCAGCATCGGGAGAAGTTGAAGTTCGCGATGGTCGGGGCTATCACGTGGTTCATCGATACCGGCGTGGTTTACGCGACCAAGCTGACGGTACTGGGGGAAAAGCCGTTGACCGCACGGCTTCTCGGGGTGCTGATCGCAACCATCGCGTCATATGTGCTGAACCGGGAATGGTCCTTCCGCACCCGGGGCGGGCGGCAGCGCCACCACGAGGCGGCGCTGTTCTTCGCCATCAGCGCCCTCGGCATCGGTGTGACGCTGCTGCCGCAGGCGATCTCGCTCTACGTCTTCGACATCCGGGTGCCGCACGTCGATCCGGTCACCCAGGCGGTGGCGAACTTCATCACCGGCCAGATCCTCGGCGTCCTCCTGGCGATGGTCTTCCGATTCTGGGCGTTCCGGCGTTACGTCTTCCCCGACGACCTGGAGGAAGCCGAACTCCACAGCATCCAGGGCTGATCCTGGTCCAGGCCGAGCCGGACACCCCGTCCGCGAATCCGCCGTGCCGAAGGCGCGGCCGAAATCACCGAGCGAATTCGAATGCGGTGATGACCAGGTCGAGGAACGCCTCCACCTCGTCGGTCTGATATCCGCGCCTGCTCAGCCGCGCTTCGGTGAACCGCACCGACCGCACGTCGGTGACGGTGAGAGTGCCAGGACCGTCGTGGGCGAGGGTCGCGGCGACCAGGTCGAGGAACGCGTCCACCTCGTCCACGTCGTAGCCGCGCCGTCCGGTGGGCGCCACCGAGAACCGCACGCGCCGCACGTCCTCGGGGGTGAGCGGAGCCGTGCCCGACGCCACCGAGACCCCGCCGGTGGGGCCGGGACGGATGCCGCGCTGGCGATTGTCCAGTTCGACGCGCACGCGGTCGAGGAATTCATCGACCTGATCGGCCCGATAGCCGCGGCTCCCGAAACCCGGCGGCTCGAATGCGACCCGGCGGACCTCGTCGGCGGTCAGGATCCGCTGCCCCGCGAGGGTCGCCGTCACGCGGTCGAGGAAGGCGTCCACCTGGTCGGCGTCGTAGCCGCGGTGGCCGACCTGTGGCGTGGCGAAATGGACGCGGCGCGCGTCGTCGGGGGTCACGCGCGCCATTGTGTCAGGAGCGTCGACGCGCGCGGTCGGGTCGTCTCCGTCTCGTCCCGTGCGGTTTCTCCCGAACACGTCGCGCCCCCGAGGAACCGAATCGGCTGGTGTGCCCACACTGTAGCGTCCACCCCGGCGTGTTCTTCAGTCGTTGCGCACACCGTCGATCAGCATTCGCCGGATCGCCTCGGTCAGCGCTTCGATCTGCGCACGGTCTGTATCGCGCAGACCGTGCACGACGCCTGCGAGCAGCATGCCGGTGACCGCGCGGGCGGTATTGCGGGTGTCGAGATCGGCGCGCAGATAACCGAGTTCGACACCGTGCTCGAGGTAGGCGGCGGTGAGCGCGTCGGCGGTGTCGAGCAGGCCGTAGAGCCGTGAGGTCAGTTCGTCGTCGATGCCCGTCGCGTGGAACAGCAGCAATTGCGGTATGCGCCGGTCCTCGAGCAGGATGCGGGTCAGCGCTGCGCCGATGCGGTCGGTCTGGGCCCGGTACTCCTCGAGCGTGGTCGCGGCGTCGGGGGAGTTGTCGGTGCCGAGTGCGGTGATGACGCGTTCGGAGAGTTCATCGATGACGTGGTCGATGATGTCGCGCTTATTGCTGAAGTAGCGGTAGAAGGTGCCGTGCCCGATGCCGAGGCGGACGGCGATATCGGCGATGCCGGTGGCGTGATAGCCCTTCTCGGCGAAGCAGACGAAGGCGGTGTCGATGATGTCCTTGCGCATTTCGGCCTTGCGCTGCTGAGCGCGTGCCGCACCGGCCGTCCGGGGTGTCCGCGTGGATGACTCCGTCACCCGTCCGATGATACAGTCGTCACAAACGGAATGATATGTCATTCTGTGACAAGCGATTCACAATCTGGAGGTTCGACGTGGCGCCTCGGTACGACGCGGTCGTGGTCGGTGCGGGATTCGGCGGAATGGGCGCGGCCATCGAGCTCGACCGTCTCGGCCTGAGCGATTACGTGATCCTGGAGCGCGAGGACGATCTCGGCGGCACCTGGCACGTCAATCGGTATCCGGGTCTGGCGGTCGACATCGCCTCGGTCACCTACTCGTATTCCTTCGAGCCGAACCCGTACTGGTCCAGGCTCTTCGCCCCCGGCGCCGAACTGAAGCGCTATGCCGAACACGTGGCCGACAAATACGGTCTGCGCCGCCGGATGCGCTTCGGCGTGCGCGTCGTGAGCGCGCGCTGGGACGAGCGGAACCATCACTGGGAGGTCGCGATCGCGGGCGGGGAGACCATCACCGGCCGATATCTGCTCACCGCCACCGGATTCCTGTCCCAGCCCTACACTCCGCCCTTCCCGGGTATCGACACCTTCGCGGGCACCATCGTGCACACCACGGCCTGGCCCGACGACCTCGATCTGACCGGCCGCTGTGCGGCCGTCATCGGCACCGGCGCGACCGCGGTGCAACTGGTGCCCGAGGTCGCCCGCGAGGTCGCCGAACTCACCGTCTTCCAGCGCACGCCGATCTGGGTGGTGCCCAAGATCGACACCCGCATCCCGGCCGCGGTGCAGAAGCTCTTCGCCCGGGTGCCCGCCACCCAGCGCCTCGCGCGACTGGCGAACACGAGTCTGCTCGAGGCGCTGATGGTGGTGGGTGTGCTGCACTTCCGCCAGGCCAAACCGCTCAACAAGGCCGCGAGCGCGGTGGCCAAGGCGCATCTGCGGGCACAGGTGCGCGACAAGGACATCCGCGCGCGCCTGACCCCGCACTACGATTTCGGCTGCAAGCGCCCGACGTTCTCCAATCACTACTTCGCGGTCTTCAACCGGCCCGACGTGCACCTCGAGACCGAAACCATCGACCACATCGAGGCCGACGGCATCGTCACCGTCGACGGGCGCAAGACGGTGATCGACACCCTGATCCTGGCGACCGGCTTCAATCTGTGGGACGTGAACTTCCCGGCCATCGAGATCATCGGCCGCGATGGCCGCGACCTGGGGAAGTGGTGGCGCGAGAACCGCTTCCAGGCGTACGAGGGCATCACGGTGCCCGGGTTCCCCAACTTCGTCAGCCTCAACAGTCCCTACTCCTACAGCGGGCTGTCCTACTTCACCACCATCGAGGCGCAGATGAAGCATATGGGCAGGCTGTTCGGGGAGATGTCGCGCCGCGGCGAGACCACCTTCGAGGTCACCGAGAAGGCGAACGACCGCTTCCTGGCCGAGGTCACCGAGCGCCTCGACGATTCGGTCTTCTACGGCGGCGACTGTGCGAGCGCGCGCAGCTACTACTTCAACCCGCACGGCGAGGCCGCCCTGCTCCGCCCCAACAGCACGGTCGGCACGCACCGGCAGGCGGTGCGCTTCCCGCTCGACGACTACACCTTCGGCTCGGCGAACCCGGCGCGAACCCGAACCCGCTGATCCGGGCCCCGGCCATCCCGCATCGGGACCGGACGCGGGATGGCCGGGCGACGGGAAATGCGCCGTGGTGCGGGCATGCGGCCCGACCTGCGAGAGTGGCGAGGGTGTGCGGGTGTGGCGCGCACGATGGTAGCCGGCAGACTGTGTGGGTACCTGTCCAACCACCCACCGACACTAGGGACTGACTTCGACGATGGAACTCCTGTTTCCGCTGCTGCTGGTAGCCCTGCTCGTGCCGATGTTCCTCGGTGTCCGCCGTCAGAAGCGGGAATCCGAGAAGACCGCATCGATGCAGGAAAACCTGAAGATCGGCGACATGGTCACCACCACGTCGGGGCTTTTCGGCACCGTGGTCGAGCTGGATGACGACACCGTCGATCTCGAGATCGCCGAGGACGTCGTCACCACCTGGCTGCGGGCGGCCATTCGCGATGTGCGCACCGTGGACGCGCCCGCCGACGAGACCGGCGTAACACCCGCCGAGGCTCGTGGCGACGAGACCGCCACCGACGAACCCTCGACCGCCGTGGTCGAGGAGTCCGCCGCGCAGACCGAGACCCGGCTGACCAAGGACTGAGCGCCGCCCCCGCACCGAGCGCCGGAGTACCCGGCGCCGGTGCCGTGTGCGGATTCCGTCTCAGGCGGTAGGCTTCGCGGCCGTATCGCCATGCCCCGTCCGCGGGGCGCATCGGCGCTACGGCGGCGCGCGCCCGTCAGTTCCACCCTCGACTTCCCGCCTAGGAGATACCTACTGTGCCACCTTCCCAGGGATCGGCGCATCCGTTCCGGTTGCTCGGCGTCTACGCCGCGCTGCTGGCCGTGATCTATGCGCTGGTGTTCTTCACCGGTGACAACTCCCCGACACCCAAACTCGGTATCGACCTACAGGGTGGAACCCGGGTCACGTTGACCGCCCGCACCCCCGACGGCAGCAAGCCCTCCCAGGACAGCCTGCGCAAGGCCCAGTCGATCATCGAGAGCCGGGTCAACGGTCTCGGCGTCTCCGGCTCGGAGGTCCTGATCGACGGCGACAACCTGGTGATCACGGTGCCCGGCGACGACAGTCAGCAGGCCAGGTCGCTGGCGACCACCGCCAAGCTGTACATCCGCCCGGTGGTGCAGGCACTGCCCGCGCAGAACGGGAAGGCGACGGCCGGCACCGGGACCGGTATCGGCACCGGCGCCGCGACGCCGCAGACCCCTGCCGCGACGCCGACCGCGCCCGCCGTTCCAGCGGGTGATGTGCCCGCGCCGCCTGCCGAGACGCCGCCGCCCGTCGAGGCGCCCGCGGCCCCGCCCGTCGAGGCGCCCGCGCAGGAACCCGCGCCGCAGCAGCGCGTCTTCCCGGCCCAGGCCCCGACCTCGCCTCCCGCCGCACCCGGCGGCAAGTCCGGTCAGACCCCGCAGGAGCAGGCGCAGAAGGAAATCGCCGACGCCAAGGCGACCCGTCAGAGCACCGATCAAGCCGTGCAGCAAGCCGCGATGCTCGCGATGGACTGCACCAAGCCCGATCCGCTCGCGGGCAACGACGATCCGACCCTGCCGCTGGTCACCTGCTCGGTGCCGGGCGCGCAGAACCCCGAGGTGTACCTGCTTGGTCCGAGCCGCATCGACGGCCAGGAGATCAAGGACGCCAAGGCCGGACTGAACTCGCAGCAGGCCCGCCATGAGGTCGATCTCGAGTTCAAGGGCAACGGCAGCGACCAGTGGGCCGCGCTGACCGGTGAGATGGTCAACCAGCGGGTCGCCTTCGTGCTCGACTCGCGTGTGGTGTCCGCGCCGGTGGTGCAGCAGGGTCCGCAGCAGGGCGGACGGACCACGATCTCGGGCAACTTCACCGCCGCGAGCTCCAAGGAATTGGCGAATACGCTGAAGTACGGTTCGCTGCCGCTGTCGTTCCAGACCTCCGAGGCCGAGACGGTCTCGGCGACGCTGGGCCTGTCCTCGCTGCGCGCGGGTCTGCTGGCAGGTGCCATCGGCTTGATCGTTGTGCTGCTGTACTGCCTGGCCTACTATCGCATGCTCGGATTCCTGGCGGGCTTCTCGCTCATCGCCTCCGGTTTCGCGGTATACGGCATCATCGTGCTGCTCGGACGCTGGATCGGCTTCACCCTCGACCTGGCCGGTATCGCCGGTCTGATCATCGGTATCGGTCTGACCGCCGACTCGTTCGTGGTGTTCTTCGAACGCATCAAGGACGAGATGCGCGAAGGCCGCAGTTTCCGCTCGGCGGTGCCGCGCGGTTGGGCGCGCGCCCAGCGCACCAACCTGTCCGGTAAGACGGTCAGCCTGATCGCCTCGGTGGTGCTCTACATCCTGGCCGCGGGACAGGTGAAGGGCTTCGCGTTCACCCTCGGTATCACCACCGTGCTCGACGTGATCGTGCTCTACCTCGTCACCGCCCCGCTCATGATGCTGGCCTCACGCTCGCCGTGGTGGTCCAAGCCCTCGGTGAACGGACTCGGCGCCATGCAACAGATAGCCCGGGAACGCGGCGCGGGCGGCGTCCCGGTGAAGGAGACTTCCCGATGAGCACTCCCACCCTGGAACAGTTCGAGGACGAGCCGGAGCGCGCGAGCGCCCCCCATCACAGCGTCTTCGAACGTCTCTACACCGGTACCGGCGGGTTCGGGATCGTCTCCCGGCGCCGGGTGTACTACGCGCTGACCGCGGCCTTCCTGTTGATCTCGATCCTGAGCATCGCGATTCGCGGCTTCACCCTCGGCATCGACTTCGCGGGCGGCTCGCGCATCCAGTTGCCCGCGGCCGGCAACGTCACCACCCAGAAGGTCGAGGACGTCTACTCGACCACCTTCGGCCACGATCCGGTGTCGGTGCAGCAGGTCGGTTCCGGTTCGGCCGCGACCATTCAGATTCGGTCGGACACCCTCGACGCCCAGCAGACCGCGCAGTTGCAGAACGCGCTGTTCGACGCCTTCCAGCCGAAGGACTCCAGCGGCGCCGTCAGCCGCAACGCCATCAGTATCGCCGAGATCAGCGAGACCTGGGGCGGCGAGATCACCCGGCAGGCACTGATCGCGCTGGCCGTGTTCGTGGCGCTGACCATGATCTACATCGCGATCCGCTTCGAACGCGATATGTCGATCGCCGCGATCGCCTCGCTGTTGTTCAACCTCGTCGTCACCGCGGGCGTGTATTCGCTGGTCGGCTTCGAGGTGACCCCGGCAGCGGTGATCGGCCTGCTCACCATCCTCGGCTACGTGCTCTACGACAATGTCGTGGTCTTCGACAAAGTCGAGGAGAACACCCGCGGCGTACTGCACCTGACCAAGCGCACCTACGCCGAACAGGCGAACCTGGCCGCCAACCAGACCCTGATGCGTTCGATCAACACCACCGTCATCGGCATCCTGCCCATCATCGGCATGCTGGTGATCGCGGTGTGGCTGCTCGGCGTCGGCACGCTGAAGGATCTCGCGCTCGTCCAGCTCGTCGGTATGGTCGTCGGCGCGTACTCCTCGATCTTCTTCGCGGTGCCGGTGCTTGTGTCGATCAAGGAGCGTTACGGCCCGGTCGCCGCGCACACCAAGAAGGTGCTGGCGCGCCGGTCCGGCGCCGCCTCGGCGCGCGCGCGGGCCGAGGCGGAGCGGCGGGTCATCGCGGCGACCGGTCGCCGTCTGCCCGAGGACGACGTCAGAGCGCCGACGGACTCCGCACCGCGCCCCGGTGCGCGCCCGAGCGGAAAGCGGCACAAGCGCAGGCACTGATCCCCCCGACGTAGGGAGTTCGTTCGATGCGAGCACGTCCCGGCGCGCTGGCGCGTCTGATCGCAGCGGTTGCCACGGGCGCCTTGGCCGTCGGCGTGGCAGCCGGGTGTTCGACCAAGAATCAGGTGCCCTCGATCGGCTACGCGGTCGACGCGGCCATCACCACCTATAACGGCGGTACCACCGCGGGCGCCAACGGGGCAGCGCCCGCGGTGTTCGGCAGGGTGCTGACCGGGTTCTTCTACACCGGACCGGACGGTCAGCAGGTCGCCGACACCGACGCGGGCACCGCCAAGGAGGTGCCGGGGGAGTCGCAGACCATCCAGTACCGGCTCAATCCCGACGGCGTGTACTCCGATGGCGTCCCGACCTCGTGCGACGATCTGGTGCTGGCGTGGGCGGCGCGCAGCGGGCGGTTCACCAAACCCGGCGACCGCGGCCCGGTGCCCGCCTTCGACGCGGCGACCACCGCGGGCTACGCCGACATCGAGCGCGTGGACTGCCAGCCCGGCTCCAAGGACGCGACCGTGGTGTTCCGTCCCGACCACCGGTATCTGCCGTGGCGCACCTTGTTCGCCGCGGGCGAGCTGATGCCCGCGCACGTCGCGGCGCGCGCGGCGAATGTGGCGAATGTGGTCTCGGCGTTGCAGGGCACCGATCCCGGTGCGGTGCAGCGGCTGGCCGACTTCTGGAACACCGGATGGAATCTGGGCGGCGGCGTCGACATCTCGCTGTTCCCCTCTTCGGGGCCCTATCGGATCGAATCCTTCGATCCCGAGAACGGTCTCGTCCTGGTCGCCAACGAACGCTGGTGGGGCAACAAGGCCGAGACCGGCCGGATCGTGGTCTTCGGCAAGACCGCCGACCTTCGAGCCAAGGTCGGCGACAACGCGGTGAGCGTGGTCGACATCGGGGCCGATTCGGTGAAGGATCTCGATCTCGGCGGCTTCTCGACCAAGACCGTCGCGGGCCGCGGCGCCGAGCAATTGGTGCTCGCGAGCGGGGGCGTATTCGGTTCGGCGCAGGCCCGGCGCGGATTCGCGCTGTGCGTCCCGCGTCAGGAATTGTTCGACCGCGTCGGCAAGGTGCCCGACGCGCCTTCCGCGGGGCTGGGGTCGGGGCCGTTGAATTCGCGCACCGTCCAGCAGGATTCACTGTTCTACGGCGCGGTCACCGGTGCGTCGGATCGCTATCGGAGCGTCGATATCGCCGGTGCGACGGCCGGATTTGCGGGAACGCCCAACCCCACGGTGCGGATCGGCTATCTCGGGCCCGACGAGCGCCGCGCACGCACCGTCGCGGCCATCGCGCAGTCGTGCAAACCGGCAGGCGTCACCGTGATCGACGCGGGCTCACCCGATTTCACGCCCCGGCAGCTCACCGAGGGCAAGGTGGACGCGATCCTCGGCTCCACCGCGTCGGCGCCGGGTCCGGCGGGATCGCTGAGCGGTGTCGCCGCGTATGCCGCGTTGCGCACCGGTAGCGGACTCAATTTCGGGCGGTTCGGGAACGGCCGTTACGATGCGATCACCGATCAGCTTGCGGCCGATGACAACTCGGCCAACCAGATGGGGCTCCTCACCGAGGGCGAGAACCTGCTGTGGTCGGAGATGCCGAGCATTCCCTTGTTCGCGACCCCGAGGACCATCGGTTTCGCGGATGGTTTGCAGAACGGTGTCGCCGCCCCCGACCAGGCCGGAACGGGCTGGAACATGGACCGCTGGGTGCTGAAGAGGTGATAGGTGTATGTGGGTGAGTGATCATGGAGAGGTGTCGATGAGCAAGCACGCGGCGATCGAATCGGATGACGCAGTCGCCGAACGGACCGCGAACGCGGCCGAGCAGGTCGAGCGTCTGACCCGCTGGCGTGACGATTTCCCGACACCGGGCGTCCGGTTCGCCGATCTCACACCGGTTTTCGCCGATCCCGAGGGTTTCCGCGCGGTCATCGACTGCCTGGCCGCCTGCGCTCCCGACGCCGATCTGGTCGCCGGTGTCGACGCGCGCGGCTTCCTGCTCGGCGCGGGCGTCGCGGCCACTCTCGGCACCGGTGTGCTCGCCGTGCGCAAGGCCGGGAAGCTGCCCCCGCCGGTCATCTCGCGCGAATACACCCTCGAATACGGCACGGCCGCGCTCGAGATCCCCGGTGACGGCATCGCCCTCGCGGGCAAACGGGTGCTGCTGCTCGACGACGTGCTCGCGACCGGCGGCACCCTGGCCGCGGCGGCGAGCCTGTTCACCCAGGCGGGCGCCGAGATCGTCGCCGCGGCAGTGGTTCTGGAACTCACCTTCCTCGACGGCCGCGAGCGTCAGGGTGATCATCCACTGACCTCCATCGTGCGCGTCTAGTTCGCCCGGCCTGCGCCGGTCACCGTCGTGGTCGGAAAATCACTGGCGTGAACCCGGTCGTTGTGTTTACCCTGGACGAGTCCTGTTCCCGTTGATCGGAGTCATGCCGTTGCTCTCATGAGGTAGCGCCTTCGGGCGGCCCGCGATCCGCGCGCCGCGTATCCGTCGCGACCTCTGGGGTATCACATGACCTATCTGTCTTTTTCCGATCTCACGTTTTCCTGGCCCGACGGCACCCCCGTCCTCGACGGACTCGGCGCGACATTCGGACCGGGGCATATCGGCCTTGTCGGCGGGAACGGCGCGGGCAAATCGACCCTACTGCGCCTGATCGCGGGCGAACTGACCCCGACGCGCGGTTCGGTCACGGTCACCGGTCGCCTGGGGTATCTGCGGCAGGATCTCGGACTGTCTCCCGGGCAGCGCGTGGACGCGGTGCTCGGCATCGCCGAGATCCGCGCGTCGCTGCACCGCATCGAATCCGGCACCGGCGACGAACGGGATTTCGAGGTGGTCGGCAGCGCGTGGGATGTCGAGGAGCGCGCGATCGCGCTGCTCGGCCGCCTCGGGCTGCACTATCTCCTCGATTCGGCACCGCAATTGGACCGCACGTTGGAAACCCTTTCCGGCGGTGAGACGGTGCTGCTCGGCCTGGTGGCCCAATTGCTGTCCGAACCGCAGGTGCTGCTGCTCGACGAGCCGACAAACAATCTCGACGGGGTCGCCAGGGCACGGCTCTACGAGGTCATCGTCCAGTTCCCCGGGACCGTGCTCACCGTCAGCCACGACCGAGAGCTGCTCGAGCGCATGGGCACCATCGCCGAACTGCGACACGGTGAATTGCGGCTGTTCGGCGGCAATTTCAGCGCCTACGAGCACATCGTGGCGGCCGAACAGGAGTCCGCGCGCGCCGCGGTGCGCGATGCCCGCGGCGATGTCCGCAAGCAGGCGAGGGAATTGGTGGAGGCCCGCGTCAAACTCGACCGGCGTCAGCGCTACGGCCGCAAGATGGCGGAGAACAAGCGCGAACCGAAGATCGTGATGGGTATGCGGAAACGGGCCGCGGAGGTGTCGGCGGGCAAACTGCGCAACAACCACATCGAGAAACTGGATACCGCCAGGGAGCATTTGGCCCAGGCCGAGGAATTGGTGCGCGAGGATCGCGAGATCCGCGTCGAGCTGCCGGATACGCGGCTGTATCCCGGTCAGAACGTGGTGGAGCTCGACGCGGTGGAACTGGCCTGCGGTCCGACGGTGAGTCTGCGGATCACCGGTCCGCAGCGCGTCGCCGTCATCGGTCGCAACGGTGTCGGCAAGTCCACGCTGCTGCGCCGGATCGCCGACGCGCCGCCCGAGGTGCCGTGGCGCATGCTCGCCCAGCGTCTCGACATCTTCGACGAACAGCGGTCGGTCTTCGACAATGTGGCGGCGAGCGCGCCGCACGCTCCGCCGGAGCGGATCCGGGCCCAGTTGGCCCGCTTCCTGTTCCGCGGCGCCGCGGCCGATGTCGCGGCGGGCACATTGTCGGGCGGTGAGCGGTTGCGTGCGGCCCTGGCGATGCTGCTCATCGCCGAACCCGCGCCGCGACTGCTGTTGCTGGACGAGCCGACCAACAATCTCGATCTGCCGAGTCTGGAGCACCTGACCCAGGCGCTGGCCGGTTTCGAGGGCGCCATGGTCGTGGTCAGCCACGATCCGCGCTTCCTCGACGAGATCGGGGTGACCCGGCGGCTCGAGCTCACCGCGGAAGGACTGGTCGAGCGGGCCGACGCCTGATCGAGGCAGTTCAGAACTCGCGTACCGGCAGGGCGAGGGTGTCGAAGGCGGCCTCGAGGAATTCGTCGGGCAGTCCGGTGCCCGACCAGGTCCAGTCCGCCGGGCTGACCGCCTCGGCGACCTCCTCGACCGCCCAGCCGGCCCGATCGGGTTCGTCCATCGGAATGCGCAGGGCGATCACGGCCCAGGTGGTGAGTTCATCGATGCCGAGGTACTGCCACCATTCGGCATCGCTCCAGCCGAGGCGTTCGGTGGCGTGTTCGGTCCAGGCCGCGCGATAGAGCAGGGTGAGCGCGGTGCGCGGATCGGCGTCGGCGGCGGCCACGGCCGCGCGCACGGTGCGCACCAGACGCAGTTCCTGGGAGCGGGGATGGCGGGCGAAGAAGCTCAGGTTGTCGCGCAGAGTCGCGCGAAAGGCGCGTCCCCGTCCCAGATTCCAACGATCGGGCGGTGCCCAGAGCCGGCCGGGACCGTCGCCGAGTCCGGCGGCGTGGGCGCGCGTGGCGATATCGCCGAGGACGGCGTCGCGCCAGCCGATTCCGTAGGCGGTCTGCGCGGCCACGATCGCGTGCACCTGTTCGTCGGTCGCCGCACCGTCCAGCAATTCCGCTCCGCAGCCGTCCCAGAGCAGGGTCAACGCGGCCAGCACGGCATGCCTGCACTGCGCGTCGAGTTCACGTCGCGGAATGTCGGTCCACGGCAGCAGTGCCAGGTAGGTCCGGTCCCACAGTTCTCGCACCGCTGAATTGTTCACTACCGCTTCGGTGATCGCTAATCCACCCGGCGGTGTCGTGCCGTCGGGACCTCCGGCTCCCTTGACCCGTGAGTTTTAGTCCTTTACACTAAAATCATCCCGAGGCGAGGAGAACCGAGATGGGATACGGATACTGGGATGACACGGCGTATCACGCGGCGAAGACCTACCGCGCCAGCCGAGGGCTCGACGACTTCGGCTACACCGCCGAGATGC
Organism: Nocardia arizonensis; assembly: GCF_001310275.1. Taxonomy (GTDB): domain Bacteria; phylum Actinomycetota; class Actinomycetes; order Mycobacteriales; family Mycobacteriaceae; genus Nocardia; species Nocardia arizonensis. Next base: position 14,704 of record NZ_LGYZ01000081.1, on the reverse strand, counting down.
GCGACACGCCGCGCGCCGCGTGGACCGCGCATCCCGACCTCGACCCGCTCGGGGTGGGGATGCGCGAATGCCGTGACTCGGCCGAACACGGTGCGGCGCTGCCGGTCGCGGTGCTGTTCGACGTCACCGGCTCGATGGGGCAGGTGCCGATCATCATGCAGGCCAAACTCGGGCGACTGCACGGACTGCTGCGGGCCAAGGGCTATGCCGACGATCCGCAGATCCTGTTCGGGGCGATCGGCGACGCCGATACCGACCGGGTGCCCTTGCAGGTCGGACAGTTCGAATCCGACAACCGGATGGACGAACAACTGCGCCGCATCCTGCTCGAGGGCGGCGGTGGCGGTCAGAAATCCGAAAGCTACGAATTGGCCGCGTATTTCATGGCGACACATGTCGTCACCGACGCCTGGGAGAAGCGCCGCCGCCGCGGCTACCTGTTCCTGATCGGCGACGAGATGAACAAGGCGCGGCTGGCGTCGCGGCATATTCGCGGTGTCATCGGCGATCATGTCCGCACCGATGTCGAGGTGAGCTCGATCTACCGGCAACTCGCCGACAGATGGCACGTGTACTACATCCTGCCCGACCAGTCGAGCTACTACGACGATCCCGAGATCGAGAGGCACTGGCGCGATCTGCTCGGGCAGAATTTCATGAAGCTCGACGATCCCGCCGCCGTCTGCGAACTCATCGCGCTGACCATCGGATTGGGGGAGGACCGCGTCGACCTGTCCACGGGCCTGGCCGATCTGCGCGACGTCGGTTCGACCGCCGAGGCCGCCGCGGTCGGAAAGGCGCTGGGCGGCAACGGTGTCGGCGCGCCGCGGGCACTACCGGGCGGGGCGGCGTGAATTCGCTGCTCGACGGGCACGTCGTCGTGGTCGATCTCGGCTTCGGAGACGCGGGCAAGGGGGCGACGGTGGACTGGCTCTGCGCCGCCCCCGCCCCGGTGCCGGTCTCGGCCGTGGTCCGCTTCAACGGCGGTGCGCAGGCGGCGCACACGGTGATCGCGGACGGTCGATGCCACACCTTCGCCCAATTCGGCTCCGGCACCTTCGCGGACGTGCCGACCCTGCTTTCGCGGTACATGCTCGTCGAACCCATCGCCTTGGCCGCCGAGGCGCGGCGACTGTCCGACCTGGGTGTCGCGAATCCGCTGCGGCTGTTGCGCGTCGACGGTCGCGCCCTGCTCACCACGCCGATCCATATCGCCGCCAACCGTGCCCGCGAAGCGGCGCGTGGCGCGGCGCGACACGGGTCGTGCGGTCGGGGGATCGGTGAAACGGCCCGCTACGCACTGGAACACGACGCGCCGCGGGTCGCGGACTGTCTGCGGCCCGCGGTGCTCGAACGGAAGCTGGATCTGCTCGCCGCGTGGTACGCGGATCTCATCGGCGACGGCCCGTACGGACACGAGCCCGTCGCCGCTCTGGTGGCGGCGTATCGCGAATTCGCCGCCGCGGTAAGGATAGTCGGACCGGGTGAGCTCGCCGCCCTCGCCGCACGCGGGCGCCTGATCTTCGAGGGCGCCCAGGGCGTGCTGCTGGACGAATGGCGCGGGTTCCACCCGCACACCACCTGGTCGACGGTCGAACCGAGCGGCGCCCGTGCCGTGCTCGCCGAGATCGGCGCGACCGCACACATTCTCGGCGTGACCCGCACCTACGCGACCCGGCACGGCGCGGGCCCGTTCCCGACCGAGGACGCCGCCCTCGAGATTGCCGAACCCCACAATGTCGACGGCCCCTATCAGGGCCCCTTCCGGGTCGGTCACGCCGACCCGATCCTGCTGCGCTACGCCGTCGCGGCCTGCGGCGGCATCGACGGGCTCGCGCTGACCCATCTGGACGCACCGGATACGGTGCGCGCCGCGACCGGATACCGCACGCCGACCGGAATCCGCACCGACCTGCCGCTGGGCCGGTGGCGCGATCTGAGCCACCAGAGCCTGCTCACCGAGGTACTGCGCACCGCCGAACCCGTGCTGGCGGACCTGCCCGCCGATCGCGTCGGATGGCTGGAGAAGCAAACCGGAGTTCCGGTTCTGCTCGTCTCCGACGGTCCCGACCGCACCGATCGCCGCGCGCGGATACTCGCCGAATCCTCGACCGAACCCGGGCATTGAGCCGGGCGGACCCGTCGGTGTCCGAGGCGGGGCGGCGGGCGGGCGCGTCCATACGGCAGGATGGTGCGCCGTGGAGCAATCGGTGGTCTCGGTCGATGTCGTGACACTGCGGTACTGGCCCGAGGATTCCGGTGTCACCTTCGGCATCGCACCCCGCGCGCACGCGCCGTTCGCCGGCGAGCTCGCCCTGCCCGGTGTGCTGCTCGGCCGCGGTGAACGGCTGGCGCTGGCGGCCCGCCGCGCGGTGCACGCCAAACTCGGGGTGCCCGAGGCGGCCATCGGCGCGGTCGGTCAGCTGGTGACCTTCGACGAACCCGCGCGCGACCCGCGCGGTCCCACCCTGTCCATCGCCATGTGGGCCGTGGTGGCACCGCACCGGGACGGCGCGGCGCGGTGGGTGCCCTTCGACGATGTGCCCGCGCTGGCCTTCGACCACAATCGCATCGTGGAGGTCGCGCGCGGGTATCTGGCCCGGCTGCTGTGGAAGGACCTGCCGTTCACCCGTGCGCTCACCGGCGAGGAATTCCCCGCCACCCGCGCGGTCGAACTGAGCGCCGCACTCGTCGGCGCGCGGCCCGATCCGGCCAATCTCAATCGCACGCTGGCGACGATTCCTGGACTAGAGCGCACCGCCGAACGCCGCCGCACCAAGGCCACCGGACGCCCGGCGGCGGTCTGGGCGTTCGCGGCCCGATAGCGGACCCGCCCGTGCTCGCGCAGACGAACCGCACTCGGGGACCGCTCGCGTTCACCAGTCGTGCACCCGCGTGTGAGGTGTGGGTATAGCCGGACGCTATCGCCTGTTCAAATGTCGTTCAGCGAGGCGACGCGCGCTCACGCGGGCGGTGAAACGTCCATGAACTCCCCGCGCGGACCCTGTCGCCGCCACGGCCGCGCACCGCATGGTGCACGGTATGAAACGCAGGCAGTTGCTGGCGAGATCGGTCGCGGTGACCACCGCCGCACTCCTGCCCGCCGCGCCCGTCCGCGCCGCCGCGCGCTGCGCGAAGGTCGTGCTCATCGGCATCGACGGAATGCTGTGGACCCGGGTGCGGCAGGCGGGCGCCACCGCCTTGCCGCGCCTGGCGGAGGAGGGTTTGCTGGCGCGTGGCTCGCTCGGTTCGCACATCAGCGTCTCGGGCCCGTCCTGGGCGACCGTGCTGACCGGGGTCTGGGATCGCACGCACGGCATCACCGGCAACTCGTTCGACGCCCGCCCGTTCGCGGCCCATCCCACCGTCTTCACCCGGCTCGCGCAGGCGCGCCCCGAATCGAAGACGCACTGCGTCGCGACCTGGGACATGATCGCCGTCATGGCGGGCAGCGGTGATCCACGCGCCGATGTCGTCGTCACCACCGCGCCGGTGCCCGGCGACGGGGACGAATCGCGCACCGACGCCGCGACCGCCGACGGGGTCGTCACCGCCATCACCCGCTATGCCCCCGATCTCCTCTTCACCCACCTCGACCAGGTCGATCACGCGGGCCACTTCGCGGGCGGCGCGCGTTCGGCCGCCTATCTCGACGCGATCTCCCGGGTGGACGCGCAGGTCGCGCGGATCGTGGCCGCTGTCGACGCCCGCGCCGCCGCCCATACGGAGGAGGCGTGGACGATCCTGGTCACCACCGATCACGGCCACCGCCCGGCGGGCGGGCACGGCGGGACGACCCCGGACGAGACCGCCACCTTCGTCATCGCCCGCGGACCCGATTTCGCGGCGGGCGCCACCGCGACCGACATCACCTTGGTCGATATCACCCCGACCGTGCTCGACTTGTTCGAGCTCCCGCCGGACCCAGCCCTCGAGGGCCGGTCCTTCCTGCGCCGATCCGCCCTGCGACCGGTGGCGAGCCGCTAGTATCGCGCTCCGGCAACCGCGGGCCCACGCATGTCCGCGCACCGGACTAAAGTTGTGGTCTGGGCGGTTGCAGCGTTCGGATACGGTGGTCCGATCGCGGTGTGGAGAGGCGGTGGCATGACTCAGCATCTGGATGAGGTGAACGTCGAGCAATCGGCGGGGTCCGAGCCCGCCGCGGCGGCCCCCGAGATACCGTCCGCGTCGCGTCCGGCCGCCGACACCGCGCCACAGCGGCCTGCGGGCGCCTCGGCCGCCGTGCCCACCTCGGCCTCGCGCCGCGTGCGGGCACGGCTGGCCCGCCGGATGACCGGTCAGCGCGGTATCGCCGCGGTCAAGCCGGTGCTGGAACCGCTGGCCACGGTGCACCGCGAGCTGTACCCGAAGGCCAATCTGACGCTGCTGCAACGCGCTTTCGACGTGGCCGACGAGCGGCACGCGCACCAGTTCCGCAAATCCGGCGATCCCTACATCACACATCCGCTCGCGGTCGCCAATATCCTCGCCGAACTCGGCATGGACACCACGACGCTGGTCGCCGCGCTGCTGCACGACACCGTCGAGGACACCGGCTATTCGCTCGAGCAGCTGACCGCCGATTTCGGTCAGGAGGTCGCCCATCTGGTCGACGGCGTGACCAAACTCGACAAGGTCAACCTCGGCGCGGCCGCGGAGGCCGAGACCATCCGCAAGATGATCATCGCGATGGCGCGCGATCCGCGCGTACTGGTCATCAAGGTCGCCGACCGCCTGCACAACATGCGCACCATGCGCTTCCTGCCGCCGGAGAAGCAGGCCAAGAAGGCCAAGGAGACACTCGAGGTCATCGCCCCGCTCGCCCATCGCCTCGGAATGGCGACGGTCAAGTGGGAGCTCGAGGATCTCGCGTTCGCGATCTTGCATCCCAAGAAGTACGACGAAATCGTGCGTCTGGTGGCCGATCGCGCGCCATCGCGTGACACCTATCTGGCCAAGGTGCGCGCCGAGATCGTCAACACCTTGGCCGCGTCGCGGATCAACGCGATCGTGGAGGGTCGCCCGAAGCACTACTGGTCGATCTATCAGAAGATGATCGTCAAGGGTAAGGATTTCGACGACATCCACGATCTGGTCGGCATTCGCATCCTGTGTGACGAGGTGCGCGACTGCTACGCCGCTGTCGGCGTGGTGCATTCGCTGTGGCAGCCGATGGCGGGCCGGTTCAAGGACTACATCGCCCAACCGCGCTACGGCGTCTACCAGTCGTTGCACACGACGGTGGTCGGGCCGGACGGCAAACCGCTGGAGGTGCAGATCCGCACCCAGGACATGCACCGCACCGCGGAGTTCGGTATCGCCGCGCACTGGCGGTACAAGGAGACCCGCGGCAAGCACTCCACCGACAGCACCGAAGTCGACGACATGGCCTGGATGCGCCAGCTGCTCGACTGGCAGCGGGAGGCCGCCGATCCGGCGGAGTTCCTGGAGTCGCTGCGTTTCGACCTGAAGTCGCCGGAGATCTTCGTCTTCACGCCCAAGGGTGACGTGATCACGTTGCCGCAGAAGTCGACTCCGGTCGATTTCGCGTACGCGGTGCACACCGAGGTCGGGCACAAATGCATCGGGGCGCGGGTCAACGGCAGGCTGGTCGCGCTGGAGCGTCAGCTCGAAAACGGTGAAGTGGTCGAGGTTTTCACCTCCAAGGCGCAGAACGCCGGTCCGAGTCGGGACTGGCAGAACTTCGTGGTCTCCCCGCGCGCCAAGGCCAAGATCCGGCAGTGGTTCGCCAAGGAGCGCCGCGAGGAGGCGCTGGAGAACGGCAAGGAGCAGATCTCCAAGGAGGTCCGCCGGGTCGGTCTGCCGTTGCAGCGTCTGATGAGCGTCGACGCCATGACCGCGGTCGCCCACGAACTGCACTACTCCGACATCTCCACCCTCTACACCGCGGTCGGCGAGCACCAGGTCTCCGCGCATCATGTCGTGCAGCGGCTGATGGCCCAACTCGGCGGCATCGGCGACGTGGAGAACGAACTGGCCGAGCGGTCGACACCCTCGACCACCCCGGCCCGGCAGCGCACCATCGGCGACGCGGGCGTGCTGATTCCCGGCGCCCAGGGCACGGTGGCGAAGCTGGCCAAATGCTGCACCCCGGTGCCGGGCGACGAGATCATGGGCTTCGTCACCCGCGGCGGCGCGGTGAGCGTGCACCGCACCGACTGCACCAACGCCGGATCGCTGCGCGACCAGTCCGAGCGCATCATCGACGTGGAGTGGGCGCCCTCGCCGTCGTCGGTGTTCCTGGTGGCGATCCAGATCGAGGCGCTAGACCGCACCCGGCTGCTCTCCGATGTGACCAAGGTGCTGGCCGACGAGAGGGTCAACATCCTGTCCGCCTCGGTCACCACACACGGCGACCGGGTCGCCATCAGCAAGTTCACCTTCGAGATGGGCGATCCGAAACATCTCGGGCATCTGCTCAACGTGGTGCGCAATGTCGAGGGCGTCTACGACGTCTACCGCGTCACCTCGGCGACCTGACCGCCGCGCGGCGGGTGCGCCGCGCGCCGCGGTGCGGTGTGTGGGCGGTGAATCGCTCGGGGCGGTAACGACTCTCGGTGATCTCGCGTGCGCGCGAAGGATTCGCCGCGCATTGCGGAGTCGCCGGAGATCAGCCGATTCGCGGTGACCGGCCCCGCGAGTGTCCGACGGCCGCCGGCGCATGATGTTTCGGGCGCTTGACGACTCTGTTGCGTCACGGGCGAATCGATCGGAAACTTGCCGACACTACACGGTTGGCGCGCCGCCGCGCGCGTGGTCCGCATCGGCGTTTCGCGGAAAGTTTTCGTCGTGTCACCGGTCATAGCCGGAATCTGTTACCGTCTATTGCGTTTCATGGCGTTGAGGGTAACTGCGGCAACACGAGATTGATTGCGGATCGCTATGACTGATTACACCGCGCGAATACCGGGGATGCTCGTCGCAATCGCCGTTGCTGTGGCGATCCCGACGGCGGCTCCGGCCTTCGCGCAACCCTCGAATCCCGTTGCGCCGTCAGCGCCGTCGACGGATCTGGTCATCGAGACCTGTCCCGCGCTCTACGCGCTCGGTGTGCAGGGCACGGGAGAGTCCTCACCGGACGCCGCGCCGACGACCGACACGGGCATGCTGTCCACGGTCTTTCGTCCGATGATGGCCGCGGCGCCGCAACCCGGACTCGTCGACCGCGCCTACGTGCCATACGAATCCGCCTTCGGCGGCGTCGACGCCAAGAGCGTCACCCCGTACGTCGACTCGGTCGCGGGCGGACTCGTGCGCTTGCGCACCATGGCCAAACAGGTCGCCGATCGTTGTGCCGCCACCCGATTCGCCATCGTGGGCTATTCGCAGGGAGCCCACGTCGCCTCGATGTTCGCCCAGGAGGTGGGCAAGGGTTCCGGGGTGATCCCGGCCGATCGCGTCGCCGCGGTGGCGTTGTTCGCCGATCCGACCCGCAATCCCGGTGCGCCGCTGTTCCCCGGCGCGCCGGGCAAACAGAGTCCCGATCCGGCGCCCGGCACCGACGGCGCGGATATGGCCGAGGTCGCGGCGCTGCCGGTCGCCCCGGCGGCGGGCGGCGGAATCGGCCCGGAACGGGACAAGGCGCCGAATTTCGCGGCGCTCACCGGACGGGTCGCCAGCTTTTGCGCGGCGGGCGATCTGGCCTGCGACGCGCCGACCGGCTCGCCGATCCTGCGCGCGGTCGCCAATGTCGCCGGGCAGACCACGCTCAGCGGCGGTGATCCGATCGCCTCGCTGGTCTCGATCTCCCAGGCACTGGCCTACACCTCGATCAAGACCGTGGCGGCGGTCGCCACCCAGGACGTGCAGGGCACCACGCTGTCGAATCTGTCCATCAGCCCGCGCGAATCGATCTCCCAGCGCATCGCCGACGCCTCCGATCCGCGCGCGCCGCTCGATGCCGCCGCCGCGGTGCGGGCGCTGCTGCGGGTCGGGATGATCGGGCTGAACGCGGTCGCCACCGTCGTGCGCACCGTGCTGAGCCCGGCCGCGATCTCCGAGCTGGCCACCGCCGGACTGGCGAATCCCGCGGCCGGAATGACGCTGCTCGGCACGAAACTGGCCGGGGCGATCCCGGAACTCGTGCCGCCGACGACGGTCTCGCGCCTGGTGAACCAGGCATACCGGGCGGTGGAGCAGAACTTCACCGACAATCGCGAACTGCTCGATCTCACGACATGGGTGCGCTACTGGGACACGGTGCAGCGGCACGGCGCCTACAGCACCGGGGCCGCCGTGACCAACGGCGAGGCGCCGACCCGGTTCGTCGCGGACTGGTTCGCCGCACTCGCCAGGGATCTGGCCCGCAGTTACGGCACGGGTGCCGTCGTACAGGGTAGCAAGCGAGTGGCCGGATTCTCAGGTGACGGAACCGGCGCGTCGGCTACACCGAATTCGTCCGGTACGGGACAATTTCCGTTCGGGACGGGAGCCGGTGGCGCCGCATCCGGCGGCGCGACCTCGAACCCGCCCACCGAGCGACCCGGCACCGCCGACAACGTCTACCCGTTCGCCACGAACTGATCGCCGAGAGGTCCGACGATGCGACACCACGTGCCCTGCGCTGCGGGAATGGGGGAATGTTGAAGCCGTACAAAGAACTGTCGCGCTGGTACGGCGCGCTGGAACCGGACTCGACGTCCGCCCCGTCCGCCGAGGACACGACGAGCGCGTCGCCGCCGCAACCCGGAGACGAGGGGCAGGCCCGCCATCCGGCCCACATCGGCGAGGACGATCCCGAGCGCTCACGCGGTCCCGTCGAGGTGCCCACCGACCTGCCCGCGCGGCGCAGCGAATTCGTCGGCGGCTGGTCGGACTGGGTGGCCGCCGACCACGCGCCCGGACCCGACGACGACTACGAACCCCGCCCGAGCGGTCCGGTGCGCTTCCCGTGGCCCGAGGACGACGACATCGATGACGGTCCCCTCGAACGCTCGCACACCGGTGCGCATCCGGCGCTGCGTACCGCGGCGCGCAGGCATCCGGCGGCGCGGCGCGCGCGGTTTCTGATGGTGTTGCTCGTGATCGTACTGCTGTTCGTCGTCGCGGGTCTCGGTGTGCTGTGGCTGCTGCGCGCGGGCGGACGTGAGACCGCGGCGCCGCGGCCGATGCAGTTCACCGCGGGCAGCGTCCGCGCCGACGCGGCCGCGGACTGCCCCACCGAACGCTCGGTCGGGGTGGTGCGCGGCGCCGAGGCGGGCGGCACCGAATCGGGGCCGGACGCCGTGCTCGCTTTCCAATACGCTTACTACGTCGCACGTTCGGGTGAACAGGCGCGCGAGGTGGTCGCACCCGACGCGCCGATCTCCGCGGCGGCGGTGATCCAGCGCGGAATCGACAGCATTCCGCCCGGGACCACGCACTGCGTGCGGGTGGTCACGATCACCGACAACAGGTATTCGGTCGAGGTCACCGAATACCGGCCGGGCGGCGCACCGGCCACGTACAACAGGCAGACGGTCACCACCGCGGTGATCGGCGGTCGCACCCTGATCACGGGTATCGCGGCCGGATAAGGAGAGCTGAGAACGATGGGAGAGGACTGGAGCCGCTGGCTCGACGAGGCGCCCCGGGAACGGGGCGCGGCGTCGGGCCGACAAGTGCGGTCCAAGGCTCCGGTGGTGCGGCTGCGGCGCAGACGAGACGACGACGCCGAGGTGGCTCAACGGCCGATCCTCGTGGTCGGCGGCTGCGGCGGCGCGGGAACCACCACGACCGCGCTCGGCATCGCCGGTGAACTCGGACTCGCGGGTACGCCGACGGTGGCGGTGGACGCGACCGCGGCGGGCAGTGATCTGGCTCTGCGCGGCGCCGACGAACATCTGCATCCGATCAGCCTCCAGTCCTGGCTCTACGGCCGCGGTGGCGACGAACCCGCGCCGCTGAAGGAATGTCTGTCGCTGGCGACCTCGGGTATCGGACTGCTGTGGCGCGACGCCGCGCCGCTGCGTCGCCGCGCCACCTATCTGACGGTGGCACGCGCGGTCACCGAGGCGGGCTACACCGCGGTCTACGACGGTGGCAATCCGATTGCCGGACAGCAACTGCGACCCCTGCTCGATGACGCGGACGTGGCGCTGGTGCTGGCGATCCCGGCACGCACCGATGCCGCCAATCGGTTGCGGGTGAGCTTGGAGTGGCTGGACGACCAGTACGGGTCTGCGGTCGAGGGGCAGGGCGACGGAATCGTCGGTGACACCACGATTGTCATCTCCCATCAGTATCCGGGGGATGACAATCGGGTAGCCGAACATTTGCGAGAACATCTGTCCGGCTGGGTGCGCGATATTCGCGAGATTCCCTACGATCCGCATCTGGCGCGCGGCGAACTCGTCCGGCACACCTCGCTCGCCGAGTCGACCAGGCGGGCGTACGCGGAGTTGCTGGCGGGGGTGGCATCATGACCGCCGCCATGAGACTTCCCCGCAAACACGATCCCCGGCCCGTCGGTGTGGTGGCGCCGCCGGAGTCCCGTCGCGCCCCGGTGTGGGAGCGTCCGGTGCCCGGCGTCGGCCGCGCGCCGCTGGTCTGGCTGCTCGGTGTGCACGGCGGAGCCGGAGCCACTACGCTCGCGCATGTGCTTGCGCCCGCGGCGGATTCGAGCCGCCGCTGGCCCGGCGTCTTCGAGCGTGAATCCCCCTTTGTCGTGCTCGTGGCCAGGGAGACGATCCCGGGGCTCACCCGCGCGCACGATCTGCTGCGCCAGCACCATTTCGGCTTCGGGGGGCCGTCGCAGGTGATCGGCCTGCTCACCGTGGCCGCGCGACCGGGCCGGATTCCGGCCGAGATCCGCCGCTACCGCGATGTGGTGGGATCGCTGGCGGGTCCGATGTGGCAGGTCCCGTGGTACGAGGAATGGACGCTGGTCGAGGCCGAACAATTGCCGGTCTGGTCGCCCGGCGACCCCATGCCCGAGCGCAAGCGCAAGATCGATCCGCTCGAGGAGGTCCCGGTCGAGGTTCGCGAACTCGGCGCCGATATCGTTGCCGTGGTCCGCGAAAAGCTCGACGCCCGTTCGTCTTTCGAGGAGGAGGAGCCGTAATGGCCAGCACCGGGTTGACGCACACCAACGAGAAGGGTTGCCGATGAGCATGATTCTCCTCGCCGTGCAGGACACGTACGGCACCGTTCTCGCCCAGGTCGGTAATCCGACGCCGGAGGCGCCTCCCGGGTCGGAGAAGATCCTGCAACTGGTCAGGTATCTGACCTGGTTCGTGCTGCTGTCGGGTATCTGCGGCATCGTCTACGCGGGCGGCAAGTTCGCGTGGGAGAGGTGGTCCGGTGGCGGCCTCGAATCGCCGAAGATGGTGGCGGGCGCGATGATCGGCGGTGTCGTCGCCACCAGCGCGGGCACCATCATGAACGCCGTCATCGGAACCTGAGGGCGGCCATGTCCACTGCGCGGATCACCGCGAGCGAGCTGCTCGCCTACAAACAGATGCCCTCCGATGTCCTCGAACCGCTGATGCAGCTGCTGAATTGGCTGCTGTGGTTCGTACTGCTCGTCTGCCTGGCGTGGATGATCCTGTCCGCGGGCAGGCTGTGGAACGCCGTTCGCAGCGATATGGCGGTCAACGACGCCACCCACGGGGTTGTGATGAGTCTGATCGGCGCGACGGTGGCCAGTACGGCCTCCGCGATCGCGCTGGCCATCCTGCCGGCGTGAGCGATCGGTACCTGATGGGGACGGTTGCGAGATGAACTCCACAGTGATGCGGTCGCACGCGGTGCGTGTGGTCGGCGCCGCGCTGTTGGCGGTGTCGGGATGCGGCGCGGGCGGCGACGGTCCCGCCGCGCCGGACCTGTCGGCCGCGCCGACGCAGGTGCGCTGGCAGGACTTCCATGGCGTCGCCCTGCCGCGGACCGCGCAGGGGCCGAAGTCGATCACCGACGGCGCCGCCGTCGAGTTCGAGCATTCCCCGCCGGGGGCCGCGGTGGCCGCGATCACCCATACGGTGCGCCTGTCGGTGGCCACCGACGATCAGTGGCCGAAGGTGGTGGCCGGGGAGGTCGTCCCGGGTCCGGCCCGCGACGAGTGGTCGGTCAACCGGTTGCAGTTGTCGATAACCGGTCCGGCCGCACCGGAATACGCGCCGCGGCTGCTCGGATACCGGATCACCGAGTACACCGAGGACCGGACCGCCGTGGACGTCTACACCGAGTACTCCGACGGTTCGAAGGCGGTGAACCACACCACCGTCGAATGGTTCCAGCAGGACTGGAGGTTACGACTGCCCGATCCGGAATCGACAGCGCGGCCCGTCGAGGCCATCGATGAACTACCCGACGACATCGTGACATTGGAGGCACCGAAGTGAGTCAGAAGGAGCCCTACGCGCGCGAGCGCGTCTCCTTCGGTGTCATCGCGTCCGCGGCGCTGCTGGCACTGATTCTGGTGGTCGGCATCGTGATGTATTTCGGGCGTGACGATTCGGAAATCGCGGACGCGGGCGGTAGCGCCGCGGCCGCGGCCGGCGGTGAGGGATTCGCCTCGCCGGAGGTGGACATACTCGGCAGGCGCATCGATATCCCTAACAACGCTGCCGGACAACCTCTTTCGCAGGATCCCTCGCGTCAGCGCAAGCCCACCGACAGCGACTGGCTGACCGCGGCGCCCGAGGGCACCCGCTCTCCGTTCGGCTGGCAGCGCGTCTACGGCGCATCGGTGCCGTTCTCGACCTCCGATGGGCCGACCCGCATCGAAGACGGTTTGGCTGTCGGCTATTCGCACACCCCGCAGGGCGCGGTGCTGGCCGCGGCGCAGATCACCTACCGGCTCAACGCCCGCCCGGCCGACCGGGAACTGTATCTGCGGCAGGTGCGGGTCTCGGCGACGCAGATCGCGGCCTACGATAAGGCGCTGGAGGAGAATCGGCTGCCCAAACAGCAGCCGGAGCGGGTCACCCGCTATTTCGTCGCCTCCGACGCGTTCAAGGTGGAGAACTACGCCGATGATCTCGCGATCATCCGGCTGGCCTCCCGGGGACCGTCCGTTGACGGCAAACAACTGTGGGCGGCACTGCGTTTGGTCATGGTCTGGGACGCGGGCGACTGGCGCCTGAAGCCCTCGACCACCAGTGGCTCCCAGACCGAGTACATCGAATCGATCGAAGGGTGGACCGCGTGGTGATCCGTCGCCGGGCAGGCCGTATCGGTCCGCCGAATCGCATTGTGATGCCGAATCCGTTGTCCCGCATGCCGAGACCGCTCGCGCCGCGCCGGATCGACGGCGCGGCAGCGGATAACGAGCGTGACGCGGAACATATCTTCGGTGGTGCACCGGATTCCGCGATCGCCGCCGACCCGCCACCGGTACGGGAGACAATGAACAGCCGACCGGATGCGGTGGGCGCGGGCCGGACGGTCGTTCGGCGAGAAGACGATCGGACATTCGGGCCGGTGGCAGGCGAACAGCGGCTACGGATCGGGTCCCTGCGACGCAGCGAGGGGTGGACACAATGGTGAGGCGGCTTCTGACGATCCTCGCGGTCATCTTCACCGTGATGATCGCGACACCGACGGTGGCCTACGGCCAGACCTACGGTTTCGACGACACCTGCAACGAGATCCACGACACCCTCGACAACGTCGGCCTGCCCGGTGTCTCGCTGGGCGACGCGGCCTCGGCGGCGTGCAAGGCGGGCAATGCCGCGTCGCATCCGAGCGACGCGGCGACCGCCATCAAGGACAAGGCGTGGGACTCCACCTTCGGCAAGGTGGTCGATTCGCTGATGAAGGGTCTCGGCGAGGCCATCATCCTGGCGTTGACCTTCTGGATGAAGGTGCCCAACGAGGCGGCCAGCGACAACGGTTCGCTGTTCACCAAGATCAACGACTACACGTATCAGATACAGATACTGTTGCTCATAGCCTCGGTGATCCTGACAGGCGCGCGATTGGCCGAGGCCAGACGCGGCGCGGCGGTGAGCGAGGCGGCCGAATCGTTCCGCATGTTCGCGCGGGTGGTGTTCAGTTCCTGGATGCTCGGCGCGGTGATCGTCGCGGGCACGCAGGCATCGGACCGCTTCTCGGAGTGGGTGATCCAGGACGCGACCAACGGCAATGCCAAGGATCTCGCCGAGTTGATGGTGAAGACCAGCAAGTTGCAGGCGTTCTCGCCGGGGCTGGTGCTGATCATCGCGATCGTCGGCCTGCTCGGCGCGCTGGCGCAGATCGTGCTGGCCATCGTGCGCCAGGGTCTGCTGCTCGTCGCCGCGGGTGTACTGCCACTGGCGGCCGCCGCGTCCGGGATGAATATCGGCAAGTCGTCCTATCAGAAACTGGTCGGCTGGATCATCGCCTTCATGCTGTACAAGCCGGTGGCGGCCATCGTCTACATGATCGCGTTCACCACCGCTGGCCATGTCGACTCGATGACCTCCACCAGCGGACTGCCCGAAGGTGAGGAGGCGCAGCGCATGTTGGTCGCCATCGTGCTGTTGTGCAGCGTCGCCTTCGTCCTGCCCGCCCTCATGCGACTGGTCACCCCGGCCGTGGCGATCGTCGGTTCCGGCGGTTCCGGTCTGACCGCGGCGGGCGGCACCCTCGTCGCGGCCGCGGCGCTGGGCGCGATGGGCACCAAGGCGGTCGCGGTGCGCGCCACCGCGGGCGCGGGCTCGCCCGGCTATGTGGGCGGCGGCGGCGCGGGTCCGCGCCCGGGCGGAGTCGGGCGCGGCGGCGGGCC